>NZ_CP059399.1:1389985-2779970 GCF_013744875.1 Nocardia huaxiensis | reverse complement strand
CGCTGCATCTGGCGCAGCCGCTGGCGAATGTGGTGCTGGCCGCGCTGTTCGAATGGGGCATCGCCCTGCACGATCTGAAGCTGGCCAAGGAGCAGGCGGGCATTTCGCCCAAGGACTGGTTCTCCGACGCGAACAAGGAGTTCTGGCGCAAGTCCGGTAAACAGGTCGCGAAGGATTTCGTGATCTATCCGGCGCTCACCGGTCCGGCATGGAAGTCCACGCTGAAGGCGAATGCCACCGCGAATCTGGTGCGCAATCTGTGGGCATACGCGGTGATCTTCTGCGGGCATTTCCCGGACGGCGCGGAGAAGTTCACCGTGGAGCAGTTCGAGAACGAGACGCAGGGCGAGTGGTACCTGCGCCAGATGCTGGGTTCCGCGAATTTCGACGCGGGTCCGGCCATGGCGTTCATGAGCGGCAATCTCAGCTACCAGATCGAGCATCACCTGTTCCCGGATATGCCGAGCAATCGGTACGCGCAGGTGTCGGTGAAGGTGCGCGAGCTGTGCGACAAGTACGACCTGCCGTATACGACCGGTTCGCTGGGTAAGCAGTACGGCCTGGCCTTCCGGACGATTCACAAGCTGGCGCTGCCGGATCGCTTCCTCAAGCGCACCGCCGACGATGCCCCGGAGACGTCGTCGGAGCGCAAGTTCGCGGGCATCACCATGCCGTCGCTGCCCTCGCTGCCGAACAGCGAGTGGCTGGCCGAGCATCAGCCGCACTGGCCCGGCGTGGACCCGGTGACGGGTGAGCGGCGCGGGCTGCGCTCGGCGCTGCAGGAGGCGAAGGTGGCGCTCAAGGAGAAGGCGCGGCACGAGAAGGAACTGCTGCGCGAGGCGAAGCAGACGTTGCAGGAAAAGGCAAGGCAGGAAAAGGCTTTGCTGCGCGAGAAGGCCGTGCGCGAGGGCACTCGTCGCGGTATTCTGCGTCGCAAGCGCTAACAGATCGACATCTCGGACGCAATGCGTTCTTCGACACGGAAGAGATTCAAACCGTCGTAACCTACGGAGCCGTAACCTACGGTACTGTAACCAGCATGGCGATCTCGGATGTCAAGGAATACGCACACCTCACCCCGGAAGACGTGGAAGCGATCGGCGCCGAACTAGACGCCATCCGCCGTGAAATCGAATCGTCCCGGGGCGAGAGCGACGCCAAGTACATCCGCAATGTGATCCGCCTGCAGCGTGGCCTGGAAATCTCGGCGCGCGGCGTGCTTTTCTTCAGCCTCTTCCCGCCCGCCTGGATCGCGGGCACGGCAATGCTGGGCGTGGCCAAGATCATCGAGAATATGGAGATCGGCCACAACGTCATGCACGGCCAGTGGGACTGGATGAACGATCCGGAAATCCACTCCACCAAATGGGAATGGGACAACGCCGGCCCGTCCGAGCACTGGAAGATCACCCACAATTTCCTGCACCACAAGTACACCAATGTGCTGGGCATGGACGACGACATCGGCTACGGCCTGCTGCGCGTCACCCGCGATCAGCGCTGGTCCCCCTTCTACCTGGGCCAGCCGGTGTACAACCTGCTGCTGCAGATGTTCTTCGAATACGGCGTCGCCATCCAGCATCTGGAGCTCGGCAAGGTCGCGAAGAAGAAGTGGCCGGCCGGCAGCCCCGAGCGCATCCAGTTCGAGGAGGACCGCAAGGTCGTCCTGAAGAAGATCGGCAAGCAGGCCGCCAAGGACTACCTGATCTTCCCGCTGCTCACCGGCCCCGCCTTCCTGGGCACGCTGACCGCCAACCTGGGCGCCAATATCATCCGCAATGTGTGGACCAATGCCGTCATCTTCTGCGGCCATTTCCCCGACGGCGCGGAGAAGTTCACCAAGGCCGATGTGGACGGCGAAACCCAGGGCGAGTGGTACCTGCGCCAGATGCTGGGCAGCGCCAATATCTCCGGCGGCCCGCTCATGCACTTCATGACCGGCAATCTCTCGCACCAGATCGAGCACCACCTGTTCCCGGACCTGCCGTCGAACCGCCTGGCGTCCATCGCGGTTCGCGTGCGCGCCCTCTGCGACAAGTACGACCTGCCCTACACCACCGGTTCGCTGCCGGTGCAGTACGCCAAGTCGTGGCGCACCATCATGAAGCTGTCGCTGCCCAACAAGTATCTGCGCCGCAGCTCCGACGACGCCCCGGAAACCAAGTCGGAGAAGGCTTTCGGCGGCGAAGGCTACGTCGATCCGATGACCGGCCGCTACCGGGGCCTGCGCACCGCCCTGAAGCAGGGCCGCAAGAAGCTGTCCCGCCGCGAGCCCGCGCTCGTCGGCTGATCCTGCCGTTCACTCGTCGATGCCCCCGCCGATTCCCGGCGGGGGCATCGTCGTCCCGGCTGGGTCCCGGACCCGCCGTGCCGCCGGCCGACCGGCCTGGTTCACTGGAGGCCGTGTGTTCCGAAGGCCCGATCGCCGAAGCTGAATGTCTGAGCGTCTACGACGCCATCCGATTGCGTCGCGATGTGCGCGCGGAATTCACCGGGGAGGTCGTGGACGACACCACGCTGCTGCGGATTCTCGAGGCCGCGCACCGCGCGCCGAGTGTCGGTAACTCGATGCCGTGGGATTTCGTGGTGGTGCGCGAGCCGGCGACCCTGCGCCGCTTCGCCGATCACGTGGCGGACAAGCGACGCGAATTCCACGAGTCGCTGCCGGAGGACCGGGCGGAGACCTTCAACCCGATCAAGATCGAGGGCATTGTCGAGTCCGGCACCGGCATCGTCGTCACCCACAACCAGCAGCGCGGCGGCACCCATGTGCTGGGCCGCGCGACCGTGCCCGAAACCGGTCTCTACTCCACGATTCTGGCCATCCAGAACCTGTGGCTGGCGGCGACCGCCGAGGGTGTGGGCGTCGGCTGGGTGAGCTTCTACGACACCCCGTTCCTGACCGAGCTGATCGGCGTCCCCGCAGGCGTGAAACCGGTGGCCTGGCTGTGTGTCGGCCCGGTGCACGAATTCCAGCGGGTGCCGGATCTGGAGCGTTTCGGCTGGCGCAGCCGCCGGCCGCTCGAGGCTGCCGTGCACTGGGAGAGCTTCACCGCCTGAGGGCGGCGGTCACTCCTGGTGGCCGACGACTCGCACGTTCTCCAGGTGCACCACCGGATCATTGACCCCGTTCTGCCCGGTGACGGTGATCGTGCCGGTGAAAATGTCGCCCTGCCGCACCCCGCCCGCATCCGGGCCGATGATCTCGGCCCGCGCGCCGTCCACGGTGTAGAACTCGGCCGGGCCGTCGGTCACGAAGACCAGCGTCCACACCGCCACATCCGAGTAGACCAGCCCGTGCACCTCGAACTGTTCACCGGCATGGGCGCGGTAGTCGGTGAGGACCTGCTTCATATCGCGTCCCGCCAGTGGCTGCGCATCGACCGGAACCGGGTCGGCCCAGGCCACAGCGCCTTCGACAACAGCGGCTCCGGAAGCTCCGACGATGGTCCCGATCCCGATGGCTGCGGCGGCAATTGTGCTCTTGCCGAACATCTTTCGCATCCGTCCTGATCGTTTTCCCGTCACTACAAGATGCCCAGTCGACAGCGATCCGAAACCCCCGACCGGGCGTGTCACACCGGCGCTCCCCCTGAAACTCGCGGGTTGGGTCGGTGATCACACGTCGATAGTCTCGCCACCACCGGGCGGCAGGGGTCGTCCGGCAGCTAGAGATCGAGAGCAACCGTGAAACGAATCCTCATCACCTCCGCCATGGCCCTGTCCCTCGCCGCCGTCGCCGCACCGGGCGCACAGGCGCAGACCGTTGCGCCGGGCACCGCGGAGTCCGTGGCCACCCCGTGCCTGCCGTGGGGCAGCACGGCCGCCTGCTATCCCGGCAACCCCCTCGAATGGCTGATGGAAACCCTGGTCAGTGGGTCGTCGGCGCTGACCGGTTCAGCGAAGAAGTAGGTCCGGCCCCGGGACCCTTTCGGGTCGGCATGGCGTTGACTCTCCCGTCACGGGAGAGATCAGAATCGCTGGCATGGACACACTGGATTTCAAGAAGGCGTACCGGGACCTGTACGCGGCGCGGCGGGAACCGGTGCTGCTTACCGTGCCGCCGCTGCCGTATCTCATGATCGACGGGATCGGGGATCCTGACGGGGCGGAGTACAAGGCGACGGTGGGGGCGCTCTACGCGGTCGCCTATGGGATTCGGGGGCTGCTGAAATCTGCTGGGACGGTGGTGTATTCGGTGCCGCCGCTGCAGGGGCAGTGGGATGGCGGGCCGACGGCCGACCGGTCGACCTGGACCTACACCATGATGATTCAGCAACCGCCGCAGGCGGATTCGGCGTTGGTGCAGGAGGCGTTCGCGGTTACGCGGAAGAAGAAGCCGGATGCGCCGATCGATCGGGTGCGGTGGGAGATCTTCGACGAGGGCGAGAGCGGGCAGATTCTGCATGTGGGCCCATATGCGACCGAGCCGCCGACCCGGGATCGGCTCATGGAATTCCTTGCCGCGCAGGGGAAGAAGCTGCGCGGACGGCATCACGAGATCTATCTGTCCGCACCGGGCCGGGTAGCGCCGGAGGCCATGAAGACACTCATCCGCTACCCGGTCACGGCGATCTGAACGGGTCAGACCCGTTCGAGCACGGCCGAGGCGCCGATGCCGCCTGCGGCGCAGATGCCCAGCAGGGCAGTCGATTTGCCGGTGCGGGCCAGTTCATTGGCCATGGTGGTGACCATGCGCGCGCCGGTCGCGCCGAAGGGGTGACCGAGCGAGACCGAGCCACCGTGCACATTGAGCAGTGCGGGGTCGATCTCGCCGACGGCGGTGTCGCGGTCCAGGCGAGTCTTGGCCCATTCCGTGCTGGCCAGCGCGGACACCACCGAGAGGGTCTGCGCCGCGAAAGCCTCGTGAATGTCCACGAAATCGATGTCGGACAATGACATTCCGGCCTTGTCGAGGGCGCGCGGCATGGAGATGGCGGGGCCGATGAGCACCTGGTCGCGCGGGTCGACGCTGACGAAACTCCAGGAGCGGAAGGCGGCCAGCGGCTCGAACCCGAGTTCGCGGGCCTTGTCCTCGCTCATCAGCAGGACCGCGGACGCGCCGTCGGTGAGCGGGCTGGCATTGCCCGCGGTGACGGTGCCGCCCTTGGCGAAAACCGGTGCGAGCGTGCCCAGTTTCGCCACGCTGGTGCCCGCGCGCACGAGGCCGTCTCGGGTGATGGTCTTGCCTTCAGGGGTGGTCACCGACAGCACTTCGCTGTCGAAGCGCCCGGATTCGATGGCGGCGGCGGCTCGATGATGCGACCGCGCCGCGAACTCGTCCTGCGCGGCCCGCGTGATGCCGTGGATGCGCGCCATCTTCTCGGCGGACTCCCCCATCACCTCGCCGGTGGTGCGTTCCTCGATCTTGGGCCGGCGCGGCACGATGTCGGTGAACGGCGCGAGTTGCATGGCGGCCGAGAGGTAGTCCTTCGGCTTGGGTCTGCCCAGCGCCAGCGGCGCGGCGGCGTGCACGATCTTCTGCGGCAGCTTCACCTCGGCATTGCTGGTGGAGTCGCTGCCGCCGGCGATCATGATGTCGTATTCGCCGCGCTCGATGGCGGCGGCCGCCGACACCACGGCCTGCAACCCGGAGGCGCACGCACGCGTGACGGTGTAGCCCTCGCACCCCGGATCCAGTGCCAGATCCAGCGCGATCTCACGCGCGATATTGGGCGCCCCGCTGGGCAGGATCACCCCGCCCCACACGATGGCCTGCACCGAATCCTTGCGCAGCCCACTGCGTTCCAGGAGTCCGCGCACGGCCGTATCGGCCAGGTCGATGGAGTCCATACGGGTGTAATCGGTGAATGCCCGCACGAACGGGGTCCGCGCCCCGGCGACGATGACGGCACGGCGAGCGCCCTTGGTAGCCATGACATCAGTTGTAACTGATACACCGTGTCACAGCAAGTGCGCCGACAGGCATACCGGCGACCAGGCCGCACAGAGATGCCAGCGACCGGGGCCCTGCAAGCCCCGGCCGAAAGTGGATGAATGCGCGCCTACGCTAGCCGGATGAGGCCGTAGTCGAAGGCGTGGCGGCGGTACACGACCGACGGTCGGTCGGTCTCCTTGT
Organism: Nocardia huaxiensis; assembly: GCF_013744875.1. Classification (NCBI taxonomy): domain Bacteria; kingdom Bacillati; phylum Actinomycetota; class Actinomycetes; order Mycobacteriales; family Nocardiaceae; genus Nocardia; species Nocardia huaxiensis. The sequence goes on along the minus strand of NZ_CP059399.1, from coordinate 2,773,891 downwards.
CCATGAACATGAAGAAATCGTGTCCGACGAGCTCCATCTGATAGAGGGCGTCGTCGATGGTCATGGGAATCGCCGGATGGGTTTTGGTGCGCACGACGTGGCCGGGGCCCGCATTGTCGGCTTCGGCGTCATAGGCCGAGTGTTCGTGTGCATCGGAGGATCCGTTGGTGGCAGCGAAGAGTGAATCGTCGATGAGTCCTGCCGTCGCCTGCGATACCGAGATGGGCGTCTTGTCGCCGTGGTGGACATTGCGACGGTCCTTCATGCGGCGTAGCCGGCTCGCGAGTTTCTCGACCGCGAGCTCGAGCGCGGCGTAGAAACTGTCCGCGCAGGCTTCGGCCCGGACGACCGGACCCTTGCCGCGAGCGGTGATCTCGATCCGCTGGCAGTTCTTGCGTTGACGACGGTTGGGTTCGTGGGTGAGTTCCACGTCGAACAGGTAGATGGTCGGATCGTAGCGCTCCAAGCGAGAGAGCTTGTCCGAGACGTGGATTCGGAAATGTTCGGGAACGCCACCCTCACCGAGAGTTCGTCCCTTGACCACCACGTCCGCGTGCGTCGCCCCGCGGGGCTCGTCGGGAACAGTGGCATCGTCCAGCAGCACCGTGGTGTCTGCGTTCTTCGCTGAAGGTCGTGAAGTAGTCGTCACGCGTACCTCCCGGATCTGGCCGCACAAGCCGCTCGTGCGGCGGGATTGAAACGTGTGCCGATCGTCGGTGTCTCAACGGAAACCGCTCGGCACATGATGTCCGAGGCGCCACCTCCAAACGTCGAGTTCGGGTGTCTGATCGCCAAGTTAGTCCGCCAGCGACCTGTCCGCCAGTGTTCACGCAAATTTCGAAGAATCAAGCGTGGCACGTCACCAGCACGGCACAAACCGGCACACCCGTACCAGCCAGCACCCGCACCGACTCACTCGCCGTCGTACCGGTGGTCAGCACGTCATCGATAAGCACTACCTGGGCATTTGCCGGAAACCACCCCCTCGTCGAGGAGCTCGGTACTACGATGATCCGCCCGCGTACATTGTGCTGCCGGTCGCCCGCGCCCAGACCGACCGAATCCCGCACACCGGGCCGGAACCGCAACATTCGTACCAGTTGGCTATCGGTCAGCCAACCTGCGGCGACGCGTGCCGCACGCACCACGGGGTCACCGCCGCGACGGCGCGAGGCGCTGCCGCGACTGGGTGCGGGCACCAGGATCAGGGGGCGGGAGGTGTCCCGTAATCGGTTCAGCCCCCTGGCCAGAGCCGTGCCCAGCGGGGTCGCCAGATCGCGGCGATGCTGTTCCTTGGCGGCCAGCACGGCCCGTCGTGGCACGCCCCGATAGGCGGCCAGCGCCCAGCACGGCACCCCGGGATCGGCGCGCGGGCGAATGCGGATCGGCGGGCCCGACAGCGATCCGGCGCAGTCGGCGCACCAGCCCGTTCCACTCGCTCCGCAGCCGCCGCAGGTGCGCGGCAGGATCAGATCCAGCAGCTCCCCCATACCCTTCAGTGTGCGCGCAGAACCTTGCCTACCGGCGCGAATACCCCCAGAACAAGCCGAAATACGTGTACAGCGGGCTAGAACGGACCCGCCGCTCGGACCGTCCCTAGCCCGGCAGCACCGGGACCGCATTGGCCCCGAGACCCGGGACCTCGCGCCAGTATTCGCCGCCCTCGGGATTGCGGGTGAGTTCCAGCACCGCGCGGGAATCGGCCACGTATTCGTGGTCCGGGACGGCGCTCACGACGCGCACCGGCGGGGTCAGGTTCTGGGTGGTCTGGGCCTGGAAACCGGAGCCGTCCACCAGGACCGTCGCCACCGGATCGATATTGCCCTCGCGGACCAGGACCACCTTCTCGTCGGTCTGCCAGTCCACGGACACGACCGGCGTGGTGAGACCGACCGCCAGCGGCAGCGGCGAGGTGAGCGCGAACCTGCCGCCCGGCTGCGGGGTCACCACGGCCAGGTACACCTTGCCGCCCGCCACGAGTGCGGCCCGCGCCCCCGACGGCGAGATGCGCAGTTCGGTGATGGGCCCGCGCGGCACCGAGCCGTTCGAATTGGCCTGCGCCGCCATCAGTTCGGTGATGTCCACGTCCTGCAGCGACACATTGCCGGTGGCGCGGTCGTGCACCGCGCGTTTGACCTTCTCGCCGTCCACCACCGTCCACGCGGAACTGCCGTCGGCGGGCCAGGACGGCCGGGTGAAACTGCCGGCGGCGTCCACCGGGAAGCCCTGGCCGTCATAGGTGCCGATGATGAGGGTGCGGCCCGGTTCCGGTTCGGGCCGACCGGAATTGGCGACCGCGGCGACCAGCTGGGCATCCGGGGACACCGCCACCGACTGCAGGGTGTGGGTGGTGCCGAAGAAGCCGGGCGCGGGCGCGATGCCGTTCTCGCCGACGCTGATCAGCGAGCCGTCACGCACCGCGTGCAGGCCGGCGCGATTGCGGGCCACCGCGTTCGGGCCCATGTCCTCGACATCGGAGAGCTGCCAGCCGGCGGCGTAGCGCTCGTCGAGGGGCTTGCCGTCGGCGAGCAGCACGTACGGGCCGATCACGTCGGCGCCGGCGAGGGTGAGCACGACCTGGGTGGCCAGCAGGTCCTTGGCCTTCTGGTCGAGCGCCGCGGCGCCGCTGAAGTCCACCTGCACGCCGCCCGCGCCGACGCCCACATTCTCGGTCTCGCCGTTCGCCTTGGTGATGGGTCCGCGCAGGGTCACCGGTGTGGACAGCGGGTTGCGGACGGCCGGTTCGAGTGCGGTCTGCGAGCCCTCGGCGAGCAGGCCGAGCAGGCGCTGCGGGAGCTGGTCCTTGCGGACCGAGACCCAGCGCAGGTCGGGCACCATGGCCTGGCCGGCCAGGTTGGGGAAGAACAGCGAATACCGCTTGTAGGACTTGGCGAACGCGGTCTGCTCCACGATCACGCCGGACGGGAGGGCGTCGACGCGCCATTCGCCGTCTACCTTCACCAGCTCGACCTTGTTCTCCAGGGTGCCGTCGCTGGCCCGGTAGGCGCCGTCGGGTGAGAGTTCGCCGATCTTGCGCGCCCGGATCACATAGGTGGCGGTGTCGGCGGTCCGCGACTCCCGCAGCGTGTCCGGCCGATCCACGATGGTCGTCCCGGCCGAATCGTCCCAATTCACATTGGCCGACGGCGACAGGAACTGCCGCGCCGCCTGATGGCGGTTGGTCGGATCGGCGGTCGCCTGCAGGAAGTCACGCAGCAGCTGATCCGGCTCCCGGCCCGAAATGGGCGGCGCCGGTTCGGCACTGGTGGGCTGGCGATCGAGCGTCCCCAGTGCCTGCGGTGCGGACGAATCCGGCAGGCTGGCGCAGCCCGTCATGCCCAGCACGCAGCCGAGCACGACGAGCGCCCGCAGCAGGCGCGAGGACGCCGGCCTCATGGCCGGCCGTCCCCGGCACTCGGCGGTTGCGCCGCGTCTCGCCGAACTGTGCTGTCCCCGTTGCCTTCCGGGCCACCGACATCGGTCGCCGCAATGCTGTTGTCGCCGTTGGCCTCTGCTCCCGCGGCCGCATCGGCTCGGAGGGCGTTGCCGTCGCCGTGGTCGTCCGCGCCACTCGTACCCGTGGCCGGGGCCACGTCGTGCTCCGGCTCGGCGGCGTCGCCGCCCTGGTCTTCCGGCGCGACGATGGTGTGGGCTTCGCTGTCGAACCGGACGAATCCTTCGAACGGGATGTCGTCCGAGCCGGATTTGGTTGCGGCGATGGGTGTTTCGGCGGGGAGGCCGATCGCCGGCGCGTCCGGATCGCTTCCGGGCAGGCCGGAGCCCGGTGCGACCGCGGCACCGGTGGGGCCCGTGCCGAATTCGGCGGGGGCGGTGGACGCGCTGTCGCCCTCGGCCGGGTCGGAGCCGGGTTCGCCTGCGGTGGAGCCGGATTCGGGTGAACCGGCTTCGAGGGCGAGCGGTTCGACCAGGCGCGGCTTCTTGGGCGGCTCCAACGGCAGTGGGCTGGTGCCGAGTTTGCGGCCGCGAATGAGCGGCAGGGTGAGGCGGAAGCTCGCGCCCTGGCCGATCTCGCCCCAGGCCTCGAGTTTGCCCTCGTGCAGGTTGGCGTCCTCGACGCTGATGGACAGGCCCAGGCCGGTGCCGCCGGAGCGGCGCATGCGGGAGGGGTCCGAACGCCAGAAGCGGTTGAACACCAGCTTCTCCTCGCCGGGCCGCAGGCCCACGCCCTGATCGCGCACCACGATGGCGACGGCATTGGCGTCGGTGTCGCCGCGCATGCGCATGAGCACCGGTTTGCCCTCGCTGTGGTCGATGGCGTTGGCGAGCAGATTGCGCAGCACGCGTTCCACGCGGCGCGGATCCACCTCGGCCACCAGGGGTTCCTCGGGCATGTCGACGACGAGTTCGACGCCGGATTCCTTGGCCAGGTGCCGGACCGTGGACACCGCGGCCCGCGCGCACATGCGCACGTCCAGCGATTCCACCTGGAGTTCGGCGACACCCGCGTCGTGGCGGGAGATTTCGAGCAGATCGTTGAGCAGGCCCTCGAACCGGTCGAGTTCGTTGACGAGCAGTTCGGCGGAGCGCGCCAGCGCCGGGTCCAGGTCGTCGCTGGATCCGTGGATGAGGTCGGCCGCCATGCGCACCGTGGTCAACGGCGTGCGCAGTTCATGGCTGACGTCGGATGTGAAGCGGCGCTGCAGATTTCCGAACTCCTCCAATTGCGTGATCTGCGTGGACAAGCTCTCGGCCATCTCGTTGAACGACATGGCCAGCCGGGCCATGTCGTCCTCGCCGCGCACCAGCATGCGTTCTTTCAGACGGCCGTCGGCGAAGCGGCTGGCGATGCGGGCGGCCGAGCGGATCGGCAGCACCACCTGGCGCGTCACCAGGGCGGTGATGGCGGCGAGCAGGACGAGCAACACGATGCCACCGATGAGCATGGTGCCGCGCATGAGGGACAGCGCGCTCTTCTCATTGGTGAGCGGGAAGATCAGGTAGATCTCGAGCGTGGGAATGTCGGCGGCGGGGCTGCCGATGATCAGTGCGGGTCCACGATAGCCGTCCGGATCGGAGACCTGTGCGAACTGATAGCTGACCTGCCGTTCCTGCACGAAATGTCGCAGTTCCGGCGGGATTTCCTGGATCGGCCCCGCGGTCAGCTCGTTCTGCGAATCCCCCACCATGACCAGCGCGGAGTCGTAACTGCCTGCGGCGCCGCCGGATTGGGAGCCGCCGCTGCCCGCGAGCGCGCGGCGTGCGTCCTCCAATCGGGACAGCTGGGTGCTCGAATCGTGCACACCGGTCAGCGTCGCCTGCACGGTGTTGCGCGCACGGCCCATCTCCTCGACGGCCGCGTTGATCTTCGAATCCAGCAGCCGGTCGGTGATCTGACTCGTGAGCACGACTCCGAGAATCGTGATCACGATCAGCGACAGGGTGAGCGTGGACACGACGACGCGCAACTGCAGCGAACGCCGCCATACGTGGCCCAGTTGCTCACCTACGGTGCGAAACCAGGCCACAACTACCGCCAGCCACCGCTCGAGGCGGTTTCTGGAGCCAGCGATCACGGCGGTCCGGCCTTGTAACCCACGCCTCGTACGGTCAGCACGATCTCAGGGTTCTCGGGATCCTTCTCCACCTTGGCGCGCAACCGCTGCACGTGCACATTGACCAGGCGGGTATCGGCGGCATGCCGGTAGCCCCAGACCTGTTCGAGCAGCACTTCGCGGGTGAACACCTGGCGCGGCTTGCGGGCCAGCGCCACCAGCAGATCGAATTCCAAGGGAGTCAGCGAGATCTGCTGACCGCCGCGGGTCACCTTGTGCGCCGGCACGTCGATGACGATGTCCGCGATGGACAGAAGTTCTTGCGGCTCCTCCTCGGTGCGGCGCAGGCGGGCCCGCACGCGAGCAACGAGTTCCTTCGGTTTGAACGGCTTGACGATGTAATCGTCTGCGCCGCTTTCCAAACCCAGGACGACGTCGACCGTATCGGTCTTCGCCGTCAGCATCACGATCGGCACTCCCGAGTCGGCTCGCAGCACCCGGCACACGTCGATGCCGTTCATGCCGGGCAGCATGAGATCCAGCAACACGAGATCCGGACGCAGCTCCCGGACCGCGGTCAGCGCCTGCGTGCCGTCACCGACGACGTGAGGGTCGAAACCCTCACCGCGCAAGACGATCGTGAGCATCTCCGCGAGAGCCATATCGTCGTCGACGACCAGAATCTTCGGCTTCATAACTACTATGTTGTCACCTTCCGCGCTCCGATCGGGCCGCCACGCCAACACTCGTGACCTGTCGGCGCACATCCAACCCTATCCAGCAACATTTTCCGCGATCCGCGCCGCGAGTGTTGCGGGATCGTCACCGGTCCGATGCACCCACCAGGGTCCGTGCCAATTCGTGTCCGCGAGTTCACGGTAGACAATTCCGGTGCGGCGCTGTAGTCCTCCGTCTTTTTCGTAGGCGTCGAGAGCGCGTGTCGCGTCGGCTTCGCCGCGCAGCCGGGCGCGTTCCTCGGCCACTTCGACGGGGACATCCAGGAGAATCTGCACATTCGGGACAGGCATCCCGAATCGCCCGAACTCCAATTCGCCCACCCAGCTCACGATTTCGCCGGTCGCGCCCTGCTCGAGGCGGGCCGCGTTGTAGGCGGCATTGGAGGCCACATAGCGGTCCAGTAGCACGATGTCATTGTCCGCCAACAGCTTCGACAGTTCGTCGCGGGCGTCGGCGCGATCCAGCGCGAACAGCAGCGCCATGGCATTCACCGATGCCGCGAGGTCGCCGTGCCGGCCGCGCAGCGCCTCGGCGGCGAGGTCGGCGTGCACGGAGCGGTCGTAGCGGGGGAACGCGAGGGTGGCCACGGTCAGCCCGCGCTCGCGCAGGTAGGCGACGACGGCATCGGTCAGCGTGCGTTTGCCCGCACCGTCGAGCCCCTCTACGACAACCAGCGCACCCATGGCCGCGAGACTACCGAATGACGGCCGATCGCAGGGTACGCGGTGCACAGGAGCGTGCCCTGATCGTCCCCCTATTGTTTGCCAGTAGATTGCTAGAGTCACGTTCATGACTTCCAAAGGAGCTAAGTCGAAGCAGCTCGAGCGCGCTTTTGCGGTCCTCGGAGTCGCGGTTGCCGCCTTCGGCGTGGCGGCCTGTGGCAATGATTCGGACAACAAGGACTCCGGGTCGTCGGCCACCAGCGCGTCGGCCAACCCCAACCGCCCCTTCGACCTGCAGGCCCATCGCGGCGGGCGCGGCATGACCATCGAGGAGTCCCTGCCCGGCTTCGCCAAGGCCATCGAACTGGGCGTGTCCACCCTGGAACTCGACATCGTGCTGACCAAGGACAGCGTGCCGCTCATCTGGCACGACCCGGTCATGCAGGCCGAGAAGTGCACCGACACCGCCCCGGCCTTCCCGGACGATCCGCAGTACCCGTACGTCGGCAAGCTGGTGCACGACCTGACCTACGACCAGGTCCACACCCTCGACTGCGGCAAGAAGCTCACGGGTTTCCCTGAGGCACAGGAACTTCCGGGCAACAAGATCGCCAAGCTGCCCGAGCTCTTCGACCTCGTGAAGTCCTACCCGGGCGCTTTCGAGAAGCTGCGCTACAACATCGAAACCAAGATCGAGGGCGAGAAGCGCGAACAGTCCGCCACCCCCGAGGAATTCGTCGACGTCATCCTGACGACGGTCGCCGAGGCCAATGCCATCGACAAGGTCGAGATCCAGAGCTTCGACTGGCGCAGCCTGCCCCTGGTGAAGGCCGCGAACCCGGCCATCCCGACGGTCGCCCTCTACGACGACTCCACCTTCAAACCCGGCAGCATGTGGCTGGGCCCGGTCAAGTACGAGGACTACCCCGACAACCCGCTCGGCGCGATCAAGGCTCTGGGAGCGAACATCTCGTCCCCCTCCTACGTGAACCCCTGGGATTCCGACGCCAAAGTGGGCGACGCCGGCTTCGAGCTCACCACCGACACCGCCTACGTGGCCAAGGCCCACGAACTCGGCCTGAAGGTCATCCCGTGGACGGTGAACGACAAGGACACCATCGCCCTCGTGCTCGATCAGGGCGTCGACGGCATCATCACCGACTACCCGAATCGGGCACGAGAAGTCATGCGGGAGAAGGGAATGCCGCTCCCGCCCGCCTTCCGTAAGTAGGAGCGCACCCTATACACGGGCGGAGGGTGATGTGCGCCGCGCGCCGGAAGGTCACATAAACTCCGCATGTCAGATATATTTTTTGTATGACCAGTGCTGAGAACTCGGGAAAGAAGCCGAAAACGACGTTGGCGGCGCTTCCCGCGACACGTGACCGCCTGGCCGCGATCGCCTCGCCCAACGAAACTGTGGACGAGACGCTCAATCGTGTGCTCGATGTGTACGAGTCGGTGAAGGTGCGGTGGCGGACAGCATTCGAAACGCGAACTGCCGCTGCACAGTCCGATGCGGAGGGGTGGGCACGAGGCGCACGGTGGGCCGATATGCTGGCGGATCGCGCCGCGGCACGGCGAGCCGCACGCGGATGACGGGCTACGTTTTCGACGACACCGTACTGCTCGCGTACGCGCACGGCTCGGCCGCAACCGCAGGCCTGATCGCACACCTCGCCGACCGTGCCACCCGCGTCGCGGTTCCCGCCGCCGCCTTGGCGGCGGCGAAAGCCCAATTGGATGAGGATCTTCGCGACGGACTCGATGGTGTCATCGACAACATGGACACCCTCGCACTGACGGGATTGTCGACCTTCGCCGACACCAGTGAGCTCGCGGACATCCTCGCCGCCGCGGAAGAGATCGACTGGCCCGCAGCTCATATCGTCGCAGTGGCACGGCATCTGGATTGGGAGATCATCACCCATGACAGCGCCCGATGGCAGGCTGCACGCGAGGCACTGCCGTGGCCGTTGCCACTGGTCGTGTTGTCCGATGACGATTGACGGTGCAGAGCCGAAGCCGGACGCCATCGATCATCAGGCGGCATGCGCACCACCTGGCGGCCGGTGTTTCCGGTCGCACCCGTAACCAGTGTTGTCACAGTCGAATTCCTTTCGCCGCGATCGACGTTAAGAGCTCAACCTTTGTTCAGGTCAACTGGTGGAAAGCCCGGAAAACTGGGGGCACCGTTCGAAGATCAACGGCGGCGGGAATCGGTACAGTGCGACGCGTACCTCCCCCTGCAAGGAGAGCACGCGGAAAACCTCCGGCCGGTCACCCCATGGGTGACCGGCCGGATTGCTTTGCGCTCCTGGGGGTTCGGGGGCGAAGCCCCTGAGAACCCCGAAGAGTTCGGGCTACCTCAGTAGCGGTAGTGCTCCGGCTTGAACGGGCCCTCCACGTCCACGCCGATGTACTCGGCCTGGTCCTTGGTGAGCTTGGTCAGGGTGCCGCCGAGCGCCTCGACGTGGATCTTGGCGACCTTCTCGTCGAGCACCTTGGGCAGGCGGTAGACCTCGTTGTCGTACTCCTGCGGCTTGGTCCACAGTTCGATCTGGGCGATCACCTGGTTGGAGAAGGAGTTCGACATGACGAACGAGGGGTGGCCGGTGGCATTGCCCAGGTTCAGCAGGCGGCCCTCGGACAGCACGATGATGGAGCGGCCGGTCTCCTTGAACGTCCACAGGTCCACCTGCGGCTTGATGTTCAGGCGGGCGGCGCCGGAGTTCTCCAGGGCGGCCATGTCGATCTCGTTGTCGAAGTGGCCGATATTGCCCAGGATGGCCTGTTCCTTCATCGCCTTCATGTGATCGAGGGTGATGATGTCCTTGTTGCCGGTCGAGGTGACCACGATGTCGGCGTCGGCGATGGCCTGCTCGACGGTGACGACGTCGAAGCCGTCCATGAGCGCCTGCAGCGCGTTGATCGGGTCGATCTCGGTGACCTGCACGCGCGCACCCTGGCCCTTGAGCGACTCCGCGCAGCCCTTGCCCACATCGCCGTAGCCGCACACGAGGGCCTTCTTGCCGCCGATGAGAACATCGGTGCCGCGGTTGATGCCGTCGATCAGCGAGTGGCGGGTGCCGTACTTGTTGTCGAACTTGGACTTGGTGACCGAGTCGTTCACATTGATGGCCGGGAACGCCAGCTCACCGGCGGCGGCGAACTGGTACAGGCGCAGCACGCCCGTGGTGGTCTCCTCGGTGACGCCCTTGACCGACTCGGCGATCTTGCCCCACTTGGTGCCGTCGGCCTCGAGCGAGGCGCGCAGCAGGTTCAGGAAGACCTTGTACTCGGCCGAGTGGGTCTCGTCCTCGGGCGGCACCACGCCGGCCTTCTCGAACTGGGCGCCGCGCAGCACCAGCATGGTGGCGTCGCCGCCGTCGTCGAGGATCATGTTGGCCGGAGCGTCGGGCCAGGTGAGCATCTGCTCGGCGGCCCACCAGTACTCCTCCAGGGTCTCGCCCTTCCAGGCGAAGACCGGGGTGCCCTTGGGCTCGTCGACGGTGCCGTGCGGGCCGACAACCACGGCTGCCGCGGCATGATCCTGGGTGGAGAAGATGTTGCAGGAGGCCCAGCGGACCTCGGCACCCAGGTCGACGAGGGTCTCGATGAGCACGGCGGTCTGCACGGTCATGTGCAGCGAGCCGGAGATGCGCGCGCCCTTGAGCGGCTGCACCTCCGCGTACTCGCGGCGCAGCGCCATCAGGCCGGGCATCTCGTGCTCGGCCAGGCGAATCTCCTTGCGGCCGAACTCGGCCAGGGACAGGTCCGCCACCTTGAAATCGATCCCGTTGCGGACATCAGGGGTCATCTTGCTGGACACGACGGTCGTCATCTGCCTCTCCTGGTCGGATGCTTCCCAAGAGAGGCTAGTCGAACTCTGTCTGGGTTAGGCAGCCGCCGCCAGCCCGTGGTCGGCGAGAATGCGAGCGCGCTTGCGCGGCTGGATGTTCGCCTGGGTGATGTCGCCGTTGTAGTGCGCCAGCAACCGCGGGTCCATGACCATGCGCCACAGTGGCGGGATGGCCGCGAGCAGGATCATGGAGGCGTAGCCGGCCGGAAGTTGCGGTGCTTCAGCCGAAGAGCGCAACGTCTGGTACCGGCGTCCCGGATTCGCGTGGTGGTCGCTGTGCCGCTGCAGGTGGAACATGAAGATGTTGGTCACCAGCCGATCACTGTTCCAGCTGTCGCGCGGCGAGCAGCGCGCCCAGTTGCCATTGGGACGGCGACGCCGCAGCAACCCGTAGTGCTCGACGTAGTTCACCGTCTCCAGCAAACCCGCGCCGATCACGGCCTGCAGCAGCAGGTACGGCAGAATCTGCCAGCCGAACGCCGCCATGAGCCCACCGAACAGCACGACGGTCATAGACCACGCCTGCAGGATGTGGTTGCGCACACTCCACCAGCGGTGCCCCTTGCGCCGCAGCCGATCTCGTTCCAGCGCGGTTGCGGAGCGGAAACCGCCCAGCACGCTGCGCGGCAGGAACTCGTACAGCGATTCGCCCATGCGGGCGCTGGCCGGGTCCTCCGGGGTGGCGACGCGGGCGTGGTGCCCGCGATTGTGCTCCACGAAGAAGTGGCCGTACGCCGACTGTGCGAGCGCCATTTTCGACAGCCAGCGCTCCAGCCGCTCGACCCGGTGCCCGAGTTCGTGCGCGGCGTTGATGCCGATGCCGCTGACGAAGCCGAGGGTGGCGGCCAGGCCCAGCTTGTCGACGACCGACAGCTCGTCACCGGACCACATGACGGCGGCGATGATCAGCCCGACCAGCTGGATGGGCAGGAAAAGATATGTGCACCAACGGTAGTAGCGGTCACTTGCCAGTAGCTCGTAGTCCTCGTCGCGCGGATTGGTGCCGTCTTCCCCGACGACCCAGTCCAGCACCGGTATAGCAATCAGGATGATGATCGGGCCGATCCACCAGAACACCTCGCACTCGGTCCGCAGGACCAACTGCGAGGGCAATAACGCGCACCCCGGGGCAATGAGCCCCAACACCCACAGGTGACGTTTGGGATCCGGCGAACCCGAATGTTTGCCGACCTTTTGCACGTTTGCCCCGCTAATCACTTACCTCGAAAATCTCGCAGGTAGATATGTACAGACTTTATGCCCGTTACAACACTCGTAGAACAGGATGGGTGGCAACTGTTACATCCGGAGCAGTTTGTTCCCGGGCAACCTGCACTGTGGTTGGCGTCACCGCACATCACAGGCAAACCGGTGGTGAACTCTCCGTCAGTGCAACCACTTATAGCGAACCCGTGGCCGCCCGGTTCGACCGTAGTCGGTTCGCCGTTCCACCACGCCGTCTTCGGCCATGCGTTCCAAGTATCGCCAGGCGGTAACCCGCGAAACGCCGACGGCACGCCCGGCCTCGCCCGCCGAGACACCGTCTGGCGCCGCGCGCACCGCCCGTGTCATCTCCTCCATCGTCTGCGGCGCAATGCCTTTCGGGGAGCTCGCGCGCGGTTCCGGAGTGCGCAGGACGCCGAAAGCGTGGTCGATGTCCTGCTGCGACACCGCCGTCTCACCCGCGGGCAGAGCCGCGCGGTATTCGAGGTAGCGCTCGAGCTTCTCCCGGAATGCCGAAAAGGTGAACGGTTTCAGCAGATACAGCACGACACCGTGCGCGACGGCGGACCGCACCATGGTCAGATCCCGCGCCGAGGTGACCGCGATGACGTCGGGGCGCGGACGCAATCCGGCCAGTGCGGCGGCGACCGCAAGACCGCTCATATCCGGTAAACCGATGTCCATGAGCACCAAATCGACCGGGGCGCCGTTACTTTGCGCCTTCCCGGCAGCCGCGATGGCGTCGCGGCCGGTGTGCACGACGGTCACGATCTCGAAGCCGGGCATACGGTCCACGTAGGACTTGTGTGCCGCAGCGATTTTCGGATCGTCTTCGACGATGAGAACCCGGATCATGGCAGAGACCTCGGCATTCGTGGGAACCGCACCAGCACAGCCGATTCCGGTTCCCGTATCGCTTCGAGGGTGCCACCGTGCCTGGCCACGAGCCGCCGCACCAGCGCCAGACCGAGGCCCTGATGATCGGTCTTGGTGGAGTACCCGCGTTCGGTGGCCCGCGTGAACACCTCCTCGGACATGCCCGGACCGCTGTCGGCCACGCGCACGAACAACTCCGACTCGTCGGCGGTGACCGCGACCTCCACCCAGGCGTCCTCGTCCCGTCCGACCGCGTCGAGCGCATTGTCGATGAGATTGCCCAGCAGCGTGACCATTTCGTGCGCGCTCAGCGGATCGGTCGCATCGACGGCGGTGTCGCCGGTGACGGTCAGTTCGACACCGTACTCCGCGGCCTTCTCCACCTTGCCGAGCAGCAGTGCGACCACAGCGGGTTCGGCCACCGCGCCCGTGAGCCGATCGATGAGGGCTTGGGACAGTTCGAGTTCCGCGGTCGCGAAGGAGACGGCCTCGCGATGCCGGCCGAGCTCCACCATGGTCACCACCGTGTGCAGTCGATTGGCGGCCTCGTGGGCCTGCGCCCGCAGTGACTCGGCGAAACCGCGCACCGAGTCGAGTTCGCCCATGACATCACGCAATTCGGTGTGATCGCGCAGGGTGAGCACGGTCCCGAGCGCCCGGCCGTCGTGTTCGACCACGTCCTGATTCACCACCAGCACGCGGTCGGCGGTCACGTGCATCTCGTCACGGACCACACCGGAATCCATGCGCTGCAGGGAAATCGGAAGGTCTGCGCGTCGCACCGGTCCGTCCGGCAGATCCAGCAGCCTTCGCGCCTGATCGTTGACCACCGCGGCTTCCTCTGTCTTGCTGTCGAATACGAGCAGCCCCTCGTGCACGGAATGCAGGACGGCGTCGTGATGCTCGTAGAGCGCGCGCAGTTCCGCGGGCGCGAGACCATGCGTCTGCCGTAACAGCCTGCGCCGCAACAGCAGTGAGCCGATGGTGGCCAGCAGCAGCCCGGCCGCCGCCGCGATCAGGATGATCGGCACCTGCTCGCGCACCTGATCACCGATATGACTGCGGGTGACGCCCGCCGACACCAGCGCCACGATGCGGCCGTCGGCGTCACGCACGGGCGTGACGGCACGAATGGAGGGACCCAGTGTCCCCGTGAAGGTCTCGGTGAAGGTCTCCCCCGCCAGGGCGCGATCGATGGTCCCGCTGAACGGGTGCCCGATCCGCGACGGATCGGTGTGCGTGTAGCGGGTGCGATCCGGCGCCATGACCACCACGAAGTCGACACCTGTTGCGGTGCGGATGCTTTCGGTGATCGGCTGCAACTGCGCGGTGGGGTCCGCCGACCGCACCGCCTGCGCGGTGGACGGCGCCCGCGCCAGCGTCACGGCGATATCGGTGACCGCCTGCCGGGTGGCGTCGTCCTGCGCGCGCCGTGCCTGCAGCACCGCCAGCGCCGCGCCCGCCGCGATCACCAGCACCAGCACCACGAGCTGCACGGCGAACACCTGTCCGGCCAGGGTTCGTCTGCGACCGATCACCGCACCTCCACGTGAACAAAACTTACGAAACAGTGACCCGCGTCACTGTCGAGGTAATCATTCAACACACAAACCGGTGAGCGGGCTCACACAGGCGGCACTCGAAGGACACACCCGATGAGCGAGACGACAATTCCACAGCAGGCGCCCGCGCGCCGCGACCGCACCCATTGGCTGTACATCGCCGTCATCGTGGCCGTCTTCGCGGGCATCCTGGCCGGCTGGCTCGCACCCGGTTTCGGTAAGCAGGTCGGCGAGCTGGGCACGCTCTTCGTGAACCTGATCAAGATGATGATCTCGCCGGTCATCTTCTGCACCATCGTGCTCGGCATCGGCTCGGTGCGCGCGGCCGCCAAGGTCGGCAAGGTCGGTGGCCTGGCCATCGCCTACTTCCTGCTCATGTCGACGGCGGCGCTGGCGATCGGCCTGGTGGTCGGCAATCTGATCCAGCCCGGCACCGGACTCGATGTGGCCGGGCACGCGAAGGATGCCGCCAAGTACGCCAAGGACGCGAGCAGTGCGGGCGGCACCTGGGATTTCATCAAGGAGATCGTGCCGACGAGCATGCTCTCGTCGCTGACCTCCGGCAAGGTGCTGCAGACCCTGTTCGTGGCGCTGCTGGTGGGTTTCGGCATCCAGGCCATGGGTTCGGCGGGTGAACCGCTGCTGCGCGGGATCGCGCTGGTGCAGAAACTGGTCTTCCGAATCCTGACCATGATCCTGTGGCTGGCCCCTATCGGCGCCTTCGGCGCGATCGCGAATGTGGTGGCGCGCACCGGACTCGACGCGGTCAAACAGCTGGCCCTGCTGATGGCGGCCTTCTACCTGACGTGTGTGGTCTTCGTCTTCGGCATCCTCGGCGTGCTACTGCGGGCCGCCGCAGGCGTTTCCATCTTCAAGCTGGTCCGCTACCTGGCCCGCGAATACCTGCTCATCGTCGCCACCTCCTCCTCGGAGTCGGCGCTGCCCCGCCTCATCGCCAAGATGGAACACGTTGGCGTGGAACGCACCACCGTGGGTGTCGTCGTCCCGACGGGCTATTCGTTCAACCTCGACGGCACCGCCATCTACCTCACCATGGCCACCCTGTTCGTGGCCGACGCCATGGGCAACCCGCTGTCCTGGACCGAACAGCTGGGCCTGCTCCTCTTCATGATCATCGCCTCCAAGGGCGCGGCCGGCGTCACCGGCGCGGGCCTGGCCACCCTCGCCGGCGGCCTGCAATCCCACCGCCCCGAACTACTCGACGGCGTGGGCCTGATCGTCGGCATCGACCGCTTCATGTCCGAGGCCCGCGCCCTCACCAACTTCTCCGGCAACGCGGTAGCCACCATCCTCATCGGAACCTGGACCCGCACAATAGATTCCACCCGAGTCCAGGCAGTCCTGGACAAGGAAATCCCCTTCGACGAAACCACCATGGTCGACGACCACCCCGCCGAACAGCTCCCCACCGAGAAAACCCCGGTTCCCGCCTGACCCCAACCCCATCCGGGAACCGGCCAGCGGACACCCCTGCATCTGTCCGCGACCCCACCCCTGCCCCACGCTCCCGCCACCTCCGCGCCGGGCGGAGCGGAGAGTGGCAGGGGTGGGCTGCTTTTCAGCGTCCGATCAGACGGCGGTGGTCTCCCGCACCGTGGCCGCGATGGCGTTCGCGAGTTCGGTGCCCTTCACGGTGAAATGGCGGGTGAAGTAGTCGAGGTGTTCGCCGTGCTCGTGGAAGTGGTGCGGGGTGAGCACCGCCGAGAAGACGGGGACGTCGGTTTCGAGTTGGATGCGCATGAGGGCGTCGACGACGGTGGAGGCTACGAAGTCGTGGCGGTAGATGCCGCCGTCGACGACGAGGGCTATGCCTGCAATGCCGGCGTATTGGCCGGTGAGGGCCAAACGTTTGATGCGGAGGGGGATTTCGAAGGCGCCGGGGACCTCGATGATGTCGACTTCGGGGAAGCCGTGGTCGGCGAGGGCGATCTGGGCGGCTTGGACTGCCTTGTCGACGATGTCGGCGTGCCAGCGGGCGGCGACGAGGGCAATGCGGTTGGGTGACATGAAATCTCTCCTGTTCGCTATGTCACCCAGGGCAACGACGCGAACAGGCCGGGCCGCGTGTGCGGAACGGCTGTACGGTCGCGTTCTCTTTCATCCGGACTGTGACCGTCGGCTCCGGGATCGCACCGGGATCTGCTTGTCCCGCTGTATCCGTGGATACGGCGGCGCTCGCGGGCTCGTGCGCGCCGAATCGGTTCGGGCGCCATGACCGCCGGTGGGGAATTTCACCCCGCCCTGAGAACGTGTACGGGACCGAATGTAACACGGGCGGGTTCACGAAACCTTCACAGATCGGCGCGCATCGTGGGGCTGTGCCAGGGAACGTTCGAATGACATTGCGCAGGAACATGTTTACGGCCGCCACCGTGGCCGTCGCACTACTCTCGGGAGCCGGAGCGGCCCACGCCGGGACACCCGATGTCGGCTATGAGACGAAGGTGGTCGACGGGAAGGTCGTCACCACGCTCACGCACGGCACCTTCGTGACGGCCACCGACCAGCGGACCGTCGAGATTCGGGACGAAGCCGGAACGACCGTGCTCACCATGCCGCTGTCGTTCCGGCAGGACGGTATGGAGTACCCGCTGCCGAGCCGGGTGCGGGATGCCGGACGGGTGCTGGAACTCACCGTGGTCAAGGATCCGGCGACGGCCCGGCCGGTGGCGGCGACGCCGCGAAAAGCCGTCCCGGTGGCCACCGCCGCGACGGCACCGGCGACCGCCGCGCCGATCGCTTCTCCGGCCGAGGATCAGAAGGCCATCGATTCATTCCGGGCCAAGCTCGGATTCGCCACTGCCGTAGGCGGTTTCATCGGATCACTGCTGGGCGGCGCGGTCGGCCTGCTGGGCATCATCGGCGGACCGACGGTGATCGCGAGCGTGATCGCGGGTGTGGCGTTCGGCGGGGCGGTCGGCACCCTGATAGCCGGTGGGCCGACGCTGGTGGCCGCGGGACTCGATCTGCTGAGCACGCTGACCGCCGCCCCGGGCACCACCAAGTGGAACAACTGACCGGCTAGACCAGCAGCACGTCCGCGTCGGCCGGCAGCGCGTCCACCGGCCACCAGCGCAGATCGGTGGATTCCGAACTGCGCACGGGCACAGCGCCTTCCGGCGCCTTGATCTTGAACAGCAGATCGAGGTGCCGGGTGGGCACGCCCAGCGAGCAGGTGATGGGGTGCGCTTGCGCGCCGTACAGTCCGGGCTCCAGCGTCAGATCCGGAATCCCCGACTCCTCGGTGGCTTCGCGAAAAGCCGCGGCCGCCACCGATTCGTCGGATTCCTCGCAGTGCCCGCCCAATTGGATCCACCGGCCCACCCGGGGATGCAGGGTCAGCAGCACTTCGCTCTCGTCGTGCGAGAACACCACCGCCGAGGCCGTGATGTGCCCGGCCGCGTGCTCGCGCAGGCATCCGCGCGGCGCGGAACCCAGGAAGGCGAGCATGGCCTCCCGCAGCGACTGGTCCGGACCCGTTGCGGGCGACCAGGTTTCGAGCAACTCCGTGGCGGACCTGTGCAGTGAGTCAGCGCTCACGAGCACACCTCCGCATCCGCCGCTCCCCTGCCCACCCGGGTCACAGCTCCACCAGCCCGATGCCGGGCTCCCGGAGTTCACGCGGCGCGAGTTCCTCGAGCGGGTAGCCGATAGCGATGGCCCCCAGGGGATTCCAGTCGTCGGCCAGACCCAGCACCTCCCGCGTCACCTCGGGCGCGAAGATGGTCGACCCGATCCAGCAGCTGCCCACGCCCTTGACCGCCAGCGACACCAGCAGCCCCTGCACGGCCGCGCCCACCGCCACGGTGAACATGGTCGACTCGGCCGCCCGGCGACGCTCGTCCGGGTAGTCGTGCGCCCCGTCGGGCACGCAGAACGGGATGATCATCTCGGGTGCGTCGAACAGAATCTGCCCCCGCTTCACCCGGCGCTCCACGCTTTCCGGCGTCCGCCCGTCCCCGGACAGATCCTCGCGCCACTTCTCCGCCATGGCTTCGAGCAGCTGGGTGCGCAGCCCACGCCGCCGCACCCACACGAACCGCACCGGCCGGGTGTGATGCGGCGCGGGCGCGGTGAGCGCCGCGCCGACCGCCGCCCGGATCACCTCCGGTTCCACCGGGGTGTCGGCGAACTGCCGCACCGAACGCCGCAGTGGCACAGCCTGATTGCGCCCGAGCTCGATGGCCTCCGCGGTGCCCAGCCAGAACAGGTCCTCCACCCCGCGCCGCGGCAGGTCGGCGGCGGTGGACCCGTCGTCGGTGTATTCGAATCCGCGCACCACCGCGATGGGCACGCCACCGAGCTTGCCCTTCACCAGATCTCCGGCGGCGGCGAGTTCGTCGGCGACGGCGACCAGGGTCACGTGCAGTTCATTGCCCTGCCCGTCCACGGCTCCGTTGTAGTCGTGCATGACACGCAGCCCGGCCGAGCCGATGGCGGCGTCGATCTGGCCATTGCGCCACGCGCGCCCCATGGTGTCGGTGATGACCACGGCCACCTGCACCCCGAGCTTCGCCGCGAGCGCGGCGCGCAGAGCCTTGGCACTGGCGTCGGGGTCGACCGGCAGCAGCACGAGTTCGCCCTGCTCCACATTGGAGCCGTCGACCCCGGAGGCGGCCTGCACGATGCCGAGTTTGTTCTCGGTGATGAGGGTTCGGTTCTTGCGCGCCAGCACCCGGACGGCCTCCTGCCGCACCAGCTCCCGTCGTGCCGCGTCGCGTTCCTCCGGATCGGCCGGCGCTTCGACGATGCGGCCCTCCACCTTGGCGACGATCTTGCTGGTCACCACCAGCACGTCCCCGTCCTGCAACCAGGGCGCCTGCGCCGCAACGGCTTCGGCGAGGTCGTCGCCGGGCCGGAATTCGGGCAGCCCGAGGATCGGCAGTATGCGCAGTTCCCCGCCCGAGGCGTGATCGCCCAGGGACACGGCGCTACCCGGCGCGTTCGATTCAGTCACGAGCTCACTCCCGCAGATCGATAGGTGTGGTGGTGGCGGTCAGGGCTTGAGCCCGGCGATATCCAGTGCCTCGCGGACCATTTCGGCCGTGGCCGCGGGATCGGTCATCAGCAGCGGCACACTGCGCACCTCGACGCCGGGCACATCCGCGGTGTCGGTGCTGTGAATGAGCCAGCCGTCGAGGATGCCGGTTGCCGAGCGCGCGCCGTAGTAGTTGCCGACGGCCTCCGCCGTGGTTTCCACGCCGATAACCGACAGGCATTCATCGGCCATGCCCCGCAACGGCTTTCCGCCGATGACCGGTGAGAGGCCGATGACCTTGGCCTTCGTGGTGCGCAAAGCCCCTCGCACACCCGGCACGGACAGGATCGCGCCGACGCTCACGACCGGGTTCGACGGGGCCAGCAGCACGACGTCACTTGAATCTATGATTTCCGTCACACCTGGACCCGGTTTCGCCGCATCCGCCCCAATAGTCACGAATCCATGGGTCTCGACGTTGGCCCGGTACCGAACCCACCACTCTTGGAAATGGATCGCGCGGCGTTCGCCAGGGTTCTCCGGGTCGCCGATAACGACATGCGTTTCACATCTGTCGTCGGTTGCCGGAAGGAGTTTCACACCCGGTTGCCAGCGATTGCAGAGCGCCTCGGTGACCTGCGAGAGCGGGTATCCCTGGCGCAGCATTTCGGTGCGGATGAGATGGGTGGCGATATCGCGATCGCCCAGGCCGAACCAATCGGGCTGGGCCTTGTATTTCGCCAGCTCCGCTTTGGCGTTCCAGGTCTCGTTCGCATGCCCCCAGCCGCGTTCGGGATCGATGCCGCCACCCAGGGTGTACATGCAGGTGTCCAGGTCAGGGCAGATGCGCAGGCCGTGCATCCAGACGTCGTCGCCCACATTGACGATGGCCGTCACGTCCGCGCCGGGGAGCAGTTCGCGCACGCCCAGCAGGAAGCGCGCGCCGCCGACTCCGCCGACCAGTACCGCGATCCGCAGGCCGGTGCCGGGCGCGGTGTCCGCTTGTTCTCGAGTCACATCCGCACAGCCTATGCGGTGCGGGCCCGAGAACGGCCCGCGGAGTATTTGCTGCAAATTTGCTATTTGATCTGCGACAACACGCTCGAAAGGGGTCGCGGATGGTAACGGAATAGCTTCGGCAGCTTGACCATCAGCGCGCCCGGCGTGTCTAATCACAGGCATGTCATTCCGGGTCCGCGTGAGAGTGCAAGGCGCGGACGGGTTTTCGAACAGACGTTCGCACAGGAGTGACGGGTTCGGGGATGGCCGCGGGACTACGCCGCGGTGTTGGGCCGTCGGTGAGATCGGCTCCGGCGGATTAATCATTCTGCGCTAACCACAGTGAGGAGGCGGAGCGATGGCCGATGAGCTGGCCCCGTCGGGCTTTCCAGGCGGTGTATCGCAATCCGATTCCCAAGCGGGCGCAGCACCTAGCTTCTGCGCCGACGAACGGGACGGATACGAGGGGGGTGAACCGATGACGATTCGACCGGGGGGCGGACAGTGGGCGAGAGCTGCGTATCAGCCCGAACCCCCACGCCTGAGCCTGATCGTCACCGGCTCCGATGATGGTGTGTTCGACAGCTTTTCACGAGGCCGCCAGATGACGGAGGCCGAACAGTGGCAGGAACGGGCGCTGTGCGCCCAGACCGATCCGGAGGCGTTCTTCCCCGAGAAGGGCGGCTCCACCCGCGAGGCCAAGCGCATCTGCATGGGTTGCGAGGTGCGCGACGAATGCCTCGAGTACGCCCTCGCCAACGATGAGCGCTTCGGCATCTGGGGCGGGCTCTCCGAGCGCGAGCGGCGACGTCTCAAGCGGGGCATCATCTAACGGCACCGGACGTGTAAAACGTTGCGGTAGAGGACTTTCCGCCTCGCTGCCCGATCCGGCAGCGAGGCGTGCTCTTACCGCGCGGCGCTACTCCGGGTCGGGATCGATGACGTCCGGGTCGACACCCAGGTATGTGGCGATCTGCTGCACGAGCACTTCACGCAGCAGGTCCACCAGATCGTCGGGGTCACCCGCGCGTAGCTCCAAAGGCTTGCGGAACAAGACAACTCGCGCGCGAGTGGCCATGCCGTAGCGGTCCACGCCCGCGGGAATCAAGCGGGACAAGGGAACCGGGCCGTCGGCGACGACCTCGTCCGGCCACGTCACCGAATCCGGATGCAGTGGACGGATTTTCGGTACGTCGTCGACCGCGATGTCGAGCTTGGTGAGCTGCTCGTGCCACCGGCTCTCCAGCGGTGCGAACGCCTCCAGCACGAGGCGGTCGAATTGCTGGCCGCGGGTACGCCGGGCCGGCACCGTGGGTGGAAGCATCGGCCCGCGCACACCCCGCCCGCGGCGAATAACCGACCGAGCAGTCGGTGGGCGCTTACGTGAACGGGTCATACCCCGAATTTAACCCCATGCGGGTGCGCACGTATGCGAGCGGTTCGCCGCCGGTCGGGAAGGCTCTTTCCCGCTACGTGGCGCACCGAACACCGCGTGTCTGTCCCCGGCGGGGCGTGAGGGGGGTTACCCTGCATGGCGTGATTCCCATGCGTCGTTGCTGCCGACCAGGCTGCAAGAACCCGGCCGTCGCGACGCTGACCTATGTGTACTCGGACTCGACGGCAGTCGTCGGTCCGCTGGCCGCGGTCGCCGAGCCCCACTCCTGGGATCTGTGTGATACGCACGCATCCCGGATCACCGCGCCGAAGGGCTGGGAGATGGTCCGCCACGAGGGCGGCTTCTCCTCCGGCAGCCCCGACGACGATGACCTAACCGCGCTCGCCGAAGCCGTCCGCGAAGCCGGATTGCGCCGCCGCACACCGGAACCGGATCAGCGCGGCTACTCCGACTACGCCCCCGCCCCGCAGCGCCCCACCCGCACCGGCCGCACCGGCAGACGCGGGCACCTCCGAGTCCTCCCGGATCCGCCCAACTGAGGTCCGCGTGAGGCGGTCAGAGGACATGCACAGCGCCACCGAATACGACCCGTCACTGGGAGCTACTAGGGTGTCCCCTATGACAGTCGCCCGGTCCGCCGAGTCAGTCCACGCAGTTATCAAGGCATACGACGTCCGCGGTGTCGTCGGCGAACAGATCGACGCGGCGTTCGTCCGCGACGTGGCCGGATCCTTCGCCCGGCTGATGCGCGAAGAAGGCGCCCAGCGCGTCGTCATCGGTCACGACATGCGTGACTCCTCCCCCGAGCTGGCCGAGGCTTTCGCCGACGGCGTGCAGTCCCAGGGCCTGGATGTGGTGCACATCGGCCTGGCCTCCACCGACGAGCTGTACTTCGCCTCCGGTCATTTGGATTGCCCCGGAGCCATGTTCACCGCCTCGCACAATCCGGCCAAGTACAACGGCATCAAGCTGTGCCGCGCCAAGGCCCTGCCGGTCGGCCAGGACACCGGGCTGGCCACCATCAGCGACGAGGTCATCGCGGGCGTACCGGGCTACGACGGCGCACGCGGTTCGGCCACCGAGGCCGACCTGCTCGCCGACTACGCGGAGTTCCTGCACAAGCTGGTCGACCTGAGCTCCTCGCGCCCGCTGCGCATCGCGGTGGACGCCGGCAACGGCATGGGCGGGTTCACCGTCCCCGCGGTGCTGGGCACGCTGCCGCAGTTCACCATCGAACCGCTGTTCTTCGAACTGGACGGCAACTTCCCCAATCACGAAGCCAATCCGCTCGATCCGAAGAACCTGGTGGATCTGCAGGAGTACGTCCGCAAGACCGGCGCCGACATCGGCCTGGCCTTCGACGGCGATGCCGACCGCTGCTTCGTGGTGGACGAGAAGGGCGATCCGGTCTCGCCGTCCGCGGTCACCGCGCTGGTCGCCGAGCGCGAACTGGCGAAGGAGCCGGGCGCCACCGTCATCCACAATCTGATCACCTCGAAGGCCGTGCCGGAGTTGGTGACCGAGCTCGGCGGCACGCCCGTGCGCACCCGCGTCGGCCACTCGTTCATCAAGCAGCAGATGGCCGCCACCGGAGCGATCTTCGGCGGCGAGCATTCCGCGCACTACTACTTCCGCGATTTCTGGGGCGCCGACTCCGGCATGCTGGCGGCGCTGCACGTGCTGGCCGCGCTCGGCGAGAAGGAGCGCCCGATGTCCGAACTGGCTTCCGCCTATTCGACTTACGCGGCATCGGGCGAGATCAACTCGACGGTCGCCGACGCCAAGGAGCGCACCGCCGCGGTGCTCGACGCCTTCGGCAAGCGCGCCAAGAATGTGGATCGCCTCGACGGCGTCACCGTGAATCTGCCCGACGGCGCCTGGTTCAACCTGCGCGCTTCCAATACCGAGCCGCTACTCAGGCTCAATGTCGAAGCCCGATCGCAGGAGGAAGTAGACGCACTCGTAACCGAGATCCTGAGCATCGTCCGCGCCTGACTGGAATAGTGGAATCACAGAGCTTGGATTCGCGAGCGTCTGGTGACCCGATGAGGGGAGGTGGCAACGCCCGATGATCGCAGGGACACCGGTAGTCGACCTCGATGACGTCGCCTCGCTGGAGGCGGCCGACATCGGGGGTGCGTTGCGCTCCGCCGCGTCGGGTGGCGCCCAGGTGCGGGCCACCGCCGCGGCCGTCGCCGAGGACGCGTTGACGCGGTTGAGCGATATGCGGCCGCGGAGTTTGGTTTTGGTGTCGGGCTCCGGCCGGGCCGCGCGCGCGGCGGCGCTGCTGATCGCCGCGCTCGGGGATCGCACGAGTATGCCGCTGGTGCCGGCCACCGCGATTCCGCCGTGGGTGGGTCCGCTGGACGTGGTGCTCGTGGCCGGCGACGACGCGGGTGATCCGCGCATGGCGCAGGCCGTCGAGGGCGCGGTGCGGCGGGGCGCCGAGGTGATCGTGGCCGCGCCCGACGAGGGTCCGCTGCGCGCCGCCGCCGCCGGTCGCGCGACGCTGCTGGCGCCCCGGGTTCCGGTGCTCGACCACAATCGGCTGCTGCGCTATCTGGCCGTCGGTATGGCGGTGCTGAAGGCGGTCGACCCGAATCGCATGGGCCCGCTGATCCCGGATCTCAACGCGCTCGCCGATCTGCTCGACGCTGAGGCGCTGCGCGACGGCCCGCAGCACGAGGCCTTCCACAATCCGGCCAAGAATCTGGCCACCCGCATGCAGCAGCGTCCGCGGCTGGTGCTGGCCGGGGACTCCCCCGCCACCACCGAGGTCGCGCTGCACGGGTCGGAGGTGCTACTGGCCGCTGCCGGGCAGGTGGCGACGGCCGCCAACCTGGCGGAAACCATTGCGGCGCATACTCGCATGGTGGAAGCCGCAGGGGTGTCGGCGCCGGGCTTCGATCCGCTGTTCCACGACGAGCAGCTGGACGGTCCCGCGCCCGTGCAACAGGTGCGGGTGTTCGTGGTGAGCGCCGATTCCGACGAGATGGCGGTGCGCCGCCGGCTCGCCGTTTTCGGCGCGGAGGCCGGACTGGTCGACGCCGATCTGGTGAACGTGGACAATGTGGATGCCGAACAGGCCGCCGCCGCACTACAGAGTGGTTCGGCACCGGAGGCGCCGGGCGCGCCGGTGGGGCGGGGCGGGGAGCTGGAACAGCTCGCCGTGCTGGTCCTCCGGATCGAGATGGCGGCGGCGTATCTACGACTACTCGGTTCCCGCCCGGTCACCGGCCCGGGACGTTACGACGGGGGACACTACTAGTGCACGAACTCGTTGGTGCGCTGCGTTCTTACGCATGGGGTTCGCGCACCGCGCTCGCTCAGTTATGCGGACGACCGGTACCGTCCGCGCATCCGGAAGCCGAACTCTGGTTCGGCGCGCACCCGGCCGATCCCGCCCAGGTGAAGATCAACGGGCACAGCCACTCGCTGCTCGACGTCCTGCGCGCCGACCCGAACCACGAACTCGGTGCGGTCGCGGGCGAATTCGACGGACGGCTGCCGTTCCTGCTGAAGATCCTGGCCGCCGAGGAACCGCTGTCGCTGCAGGCGCATCCCAGCATCGAACAGGCGCGCGCCGGCTTCGCGCGGGAGAACCACGCCGGGGTGGCCCTCGACTCGCCCATGCGCAACTACCGCGACGAGAACCACAAACCCGAACTGGTGGTGGCGATCGAACGGTTCGAGGCGCTCGCGGGCTTCCGCGATCCACGCCAGACCGTGCGGCTGCTCACCGCCCTCGATGTGGCCGAACTCAATCCGTACGCCGAACTGCTTGCCGCCCAGCCCGATTCGGCCGGGCTGCGCACCCTGTTCACCACCTGGATCGCATTGCCGCAGGCCAGCCTGTCCAAGCTGCTGCCCAAGGTGCTCGACGGCCTGGTGCGCTACCTGGCCGAACGGCCCGACAGCGGAACCGACGGCGCGCCCAAGGAATTCGCCGCCGAGATCCGCACCGCCCTGGAACTCGCCGAGGCGTACCCGGGCGACGCGGGCGTGCTGGCGGCCCTGCTGCTCAATCGCGTCACCCTGGAACCCGGGGACGGCCTGTTCCTCGCCGCCGGCAACCTGCACGCCTACCTGCGCGGGCTCGGCGTCGAGATCATGGCCAACTCCGACAATGTGCTGCGCGGCGGCCTCACCCCCAAGCATGTCGACGTCCCCGAACTGCTGCGCGTGCTGGACTTCGAGCCCCTCGACATGCCCATCGTGAAGCCCGAATCCGACGGCGACGGCATCTTCCGCTACGACACCCCCGCCCCCGAGTTCGCGCTCAGCCGCTACGAACTGGCCCCCGGCGCCGACCCGACGCCCATCCTCCAGGCCGGTCCGGGCATCGCCCTGTGCACGCACGGCACCCTGCGGCTGTACCGCGGCGGCGAGGAGCTCCGCGTCGAATGCGGTCGCGCCGCATGGATTTCGGCCACCGACACCGATATCCGCGCCGCGGCCGTGGACGGTCCGGCCCAGCTGTTCTGCGCCACCGTCGGCTAGCGCCCGCCCGCGCGGCAGACTCATTCGGACCGCGCGCACTGGGTAATCTGTCCACTTGGCTTCGGTCCCTGGGGGTTCGGGGGCGAAGCCGCTGAGAGCCCCGAGAGTTGGAGGTCGCGGTGTCTGCGAGCGGCGGTAAGAAGGCGATCCTGGCGGCGATGTCCGCCAATGGCGGTATCGCGGTGGCGAAGTTCGTCGGCGCGGCCATCACCGGATCGGCCTCCATGCTGGCCGAGGCGGTGCACTCGGTGGCCGACACCGCCAATCAGGGGCTGCTGCTGTTCGGGCAGAAGCGGGCCGATCAGGATCCCGACGAGCTGCATCAGTTCGGGTACGGGCGCAATCGCTACTTCTACTCGTTCGTGGTCGCGCTGGTGATCTTCGCGCTCGGCTCGCTGTACGCGATCTACGAGGGCATCCACAAGGTCCAGCACCCGGAGGAGCTGAAGAGCCCGATCGTGGCGATCGTGATTCTCGGCATCGCCATCGCGCTGGAGACGTTCAGCTTCATCACCGCCATCCGGGAATCGCGTCCGCTCAAGGGAAATGCGAGCTGGTGGCAGTTCATCCGCAAGTCGCGCAATCCGGAGCTGCCGGTGGTGCTGCTGGAGGATTCCGGCGCGCTCATCGGCCTGGTGCTCGCCTTCGCCGCGGTCAGTCTCACGGTGGTCACCGACGACCCGATCTGGGACGGCATCGGCACGCTGTGCATCGGCATACTGCTGGGTGTCATCGCGATCATCCTGATCGTGGAGATGCATTCGCTGCTCATCGGCGAGGGTGCGACGCCGGGCGACTACCGGTCCATTCGCGACCAGCTGATCGACGACACCCGCATCGACAGCGTCATCCACCTGCGCACCCAGTACCTGGGCCCGGAGGAACTGCTGGTCGCCGCGAAGATCGCAATCACGCCGGGGCTGGAGATCGCCGATATCGCGGCGGCCATCGATGCCGCCGAGGCGCGGGTGCGGGCTGCCGTGCCGATCGCCAAGGTCATCTATCTGGAACCCGACCTGTACCGCGTGGGCCACGTCTAGGCGCTGATCGCCCGGCGTGTGCCGCCGGGCCGGAGCGCGGGCCCTCAGTACCGTTCAATCCATGTCCTCTGGCAGCAGGAAAGCGGTACTGGCGGCATTTTCGGCCGATGCGGGGATCACGCTCGCCAAATTCGCCGGGGCGTTCTTCTCCGGATCGTCGTCCATGCTCGCCGAGGCGGTGCACTCGCTGGCCGACACCGCCAATCAGGGGCTGCTGCTGATCGGGCGGCGGCGGGCCGAGCAGGAACCGGATGCGCTGCACCCCTTCGGGTATGGGCGCAATCGCTACTTCTACGCGTTCGTGGTCGCGCTGGTGATCTTCGCGCTGGGGTCGCTGTTCGCCATCGACGAGGGGATCGCCAAGATCCGGCATCCGGAGCATCTCGAGGATTCGACGGTGGCGATCGTGATTCTGGTGATCGCCATGATTCTGGAGTCCTACAGCCTGTTCACCGCGCGGCAGGCGTCCGCGCCGTTGAAGGGGCGGACCAGCTGGTGGCGATTCATCCGCAATACCCGAAATCCGGAATTGCCCGTTGTGCTGCTGGAGGATTCGGGGGCGCTCATCGGGCTGGTGCTCGCGTTCCTCGGTGTCGGGCTGACGACGCTGACCGGGAATCCGGTCTGGGACGGTATCGGGACCGTGGCCATCGGGGTGCTGCTGGGGTTCATCGCGGTGGTGCTGATCGTGGAGATGAAGTCGCTGTTGATCGGTGAGGGCGCGACGCCGGACGAGGACCGGCGCATCCGCGCCGCGCTCACCGGTGATCCCCGGATCGATCGGGTGCTGAACTTGAAGACCCAGTATCTGGCCCCCGATCAGCTGCTCGTGGCGGCCAAGGTGGCCATGTCACCCGGACTCGATATCGACAGCGCCGCAGTCGTTCTCGACGAGGCCGAGGCGCGGGTGCGCGGCGCGGTGCCGAGCGCCGGCGACGTCTACATCGAACCGGACCTCTATCGCGCCCGCTCGGTCTGATCCCGCGCCAGCAGGTCGAAAGGATCTGTGCGGACCGCGAATTCGCGGCGCAGGGCGTGGCGGGCGGCGTAGTAGCCGTTCATCCCGTGCACGCCGGGGCCGGGCGGGGTGGCGGCGGAGCAGAGGTACACGCCGGGCAGCGGGGTGCGGTACGGATTCCACTGCGCCGCGGGGCGCAGGAAGGTCTGCCGGAAAGTCATTGCGCCCGCGGAGATGTCGCCGCCGATGTAGTTGGCGTTGTAGGCGGGCAGGGTGGCGGCGGTGCGCACATTGCGCGCGAGGATCAGGTCCCGGAAGCCGGGTGCGAAGCGTTCGATCTGGGCGGTGATGGCCTCGGTCATATCCCGCGTCGAGCCGTTGGGGACGTGACAGTAGGTGTAGAGCGTGTGCTTCCCGGCGGGTGCCCGGCTCGGATCGACCACCCCCGGCTGGACCGCGATGATGTAGGGCCGGTCGGGATGTTGGCCTGCGGCCACGGCCTTTTCGGCGGCGACGGTTTCCGCGCGGTCGCCGATCACGTGCAGGGTGCCGGCCCGGTCACAGCCGAGCGCCCGCCACGGCACCGGTCCGGAGAGCGCGAAGTCGACCTTGCAGGCCGCACCCCCGTATCGGAAGCGGCCGAGCGCCCGGTCGTATCGGGCGGGCAGCCGGTCGGCGGCGATGCGCTGGAACTCGGCGGGCGCGATATCGAGCAGAACCGTTCGGACATTGTCGAATTCGTCGATGGAGTCGACGCGGTGGCCGGTGAAGATCCGGCCGCCGTGCTCTTTCAGGTCGGCGGCGAGCGCGTCGACGATGGCCTGGCTGCCGCCCTTGGGAATGATCCAGCCGCGCACGTGCGCGAGCGTGCCGAGCAGCAGGGCGGCGCCGGCGGCGGGGATGGCGCGCGGCGGCACGATGGCGTGGGTGGCGATGCCGGTCAGCATGGCGGGAGCGAAATCCTCGCGAAAACGCATGTTCCACACCGGGGTCGACTGCTCCAGCGCCCGCAGCCCGAACCGGACGGCGTTCACGGGGTCCAGGTGCGGGCGCCCGTTCAATCCGGTCGGCACATGCCGGAAGTCGGACATGGCCAGTTCGACGGTGTCCTCCCAGCGGCGCACGAGCGGACCGAACAGCTGCCGCCACGAGCGCCCGTCCCGGCCCAGTCCTTCGACGGTGTTGTCGAGGTCGCGCCAGGCCAGCCCCGCGCGCCCGCCGTCGAGCGGATGCGCGTAGGAGACCTGCGGCGCAAGCAGTTCCACCCCGTGCGCCTCCAGATCGAAGGCCCGGAAGAACGGTGAGGCCGCCGCCATGGGATGCGCTCCCGCGCACAGGTCGTGATGGAACCCCGGCAGCGTGACATCCGCGGTGCGGGATCCCCCGCCGATGTGGTCGGCCGCCTCGTACACCTCGACATCGAGTCCGGCGCGGGCCAGGATCACCGCCGCCGCAAGACCATTGGGTCCGGATCCGACCACCACCGCGTCAGCCATGATCTCAGCCTAGGCGCGGTGCCGAGCGGTCCGCCGCCAACGTGACGAATCAGGCGTCATCCGGCATTCCCGATCCATTGCGCGAGCAGAATCTCCAGCCGCAGTGCACGAAAGTCGGGCCGCAGCCGACCTCCCCGGTCCAAGGTGGCCAGGCCGTGCAGCGTGCTCCACGCGACCTCGGTGAAGGTCTCGACATCGTGCGGCGGCGCGAAAGGGGCGAAGGTGATGGCGAGTTCGGTGTACGCATCCTTCAGCGGCTGCGAGGCCTCGGGTCCGAACTTCAGCTCGGTGCGCAGCAGGAACATGGCGTCGTAGAGCGCGGAGCTCTCCCGCGCGAACGTCAGATATCCCTCCGCGACGGCGCGCAGCGCCGCTTCCGGACTGTCCGCCTCGCTCCTGAGTTGCCGTGCGACAGCGGCGAGTTCGCTGAACCCCTGCTCGGCGACCGCGGACACGATGGCGTCCTTGCCCGCGAAATGGCTGTACAGCACGGGCTGGCTGTATTCGATCCGCTCGGCCAGTTTGCGCACGGTGACCGCGTCCCATCCCTGTGCCTCGGCAAGCTCCCGAGCACTGTCGATGATGCGCTGATGCCGTTCGGCCCGTTCCCGCTCCTTGCGGTTCTGAATCACGCTCACACGAAAATCCTAGCAGCGCTAGACAACATAGCCACGCATCAGTTAGCGTTGCTTCATCAGTTAGCAACGCTAGATTCTGGAGCGCACGACATGATCACCACTCGCCGCATCGCCACCGCCCTCGCTCTCGCCGGCGCAGCCTTCATCCTCTACATCGGCATCGGCTACCTCACGGTCCCCCAGTCCATGGCCCCCAGCTTCGGTCTCCCCGCCTGGCCGTCCGGCGATGCCGAGGCCTTCATGAACCTCAAGGGCGTCCGCGACGTCGCCTCCGGCATCCTCTTCCTGGCTCTGCTCGCCACCGGCCAGCGCTTCGCCACCGGCATCGCCATGCTCGCCATGTCCGTGGTCCCCCTCGGCGACATGCTGACCATCCTCCGCTGGGATGGCTCCACCACCACCGCCATCACCGTCCACGGCTTCACCGCCGCCCTGGTCTTCCTCGCCGGCGTCCTCTTCGTCCGCGAAGGCCGCACCCCCGCGACCGCAACTGCCCCCACCCGCGTCGCCACCCACGCGTGACCCTCACCACACCCCGATGAATTCGCCCGCACCGCCCCGTCTCCCATGACAACCCCACCGAAACAAGGAGCGACGCAATGGCAACCACCAAGCCCCACGGCCCCGCCTCGTACTTCCCCACCATCGAGGCCAAGTACGGCCGCACCGTAGACGAGTGGTTCGCCTACCTCACCGAAACCGGCCTCACCTCACACAAAGACCTGCTGAACCACCTCAAGTCCGAACACGCCATGGGCCACGGCCACGCCACCGCCCTGGTCCAGTTCCACCTCAACCCCGGCAAATGGGAACGCTGACTCCCCTTGCCCCGCAAACGAATCGGCCGCTCACACATGGTGAGCGGCCGATTGCGTTGCAGCAGTATTCGATCAGACGTCGGTGGAGAAGCGGATGCCGCCGTCGGGGATTTCCACGCCGGGCCAGACTCGGGCGCCGCGTAGTAGTTCGCAGCGGGCGCCCACGTTGGCGCCGTCGCCGATCACCGCGTCGCGGACGAGGGCTCGGGGGCCGATGCGGGCACCGAAGCCGATGATCGAACGTTCCACTGTCGCACCGGCATCGACGCAGGCGCCGTCGAAGATGACCGCGCCGTCGAGGCGGGCTCCGGCGCCTACCTCCGCGCCACGGCCTACGACCGTGCCGCCGATCAGCAGCGCTCCGGGCGCCACGCCCGCACCGGGGTGGACCAGGGATTCGCCGCGCTGGCCGGGGAGGGCCGGGGAGGGGGCGATGCCGCGGACCAGATCGGCCGAGCCTCGGACGAAGTCCTCGGGGGTGCCCATGTCGCGCCAGTAGGCCATGTCTACGTGGCCCTGGATGTGGGCGCCTTCGGCGAGCAGGGACGGGAAGGTTTCGCGCTCGACGGAGACCGGGCGGCCCGCGGGGATCTTCTCGATGTACTCGCGACGGAAGACGTAGCAACCCGCGTTGATCTGGTCGGTCGGCGGGTCCTGCGTCTTCTCCAGGAAGGCGGTGACGCGGCCGTTCTCGTCGGTGGGGACGCAGCCGAAGGCACGCGGGTCGCTGACGCGGACCAGGTGCAAGGTGACGTCGGCGTTGGACGAGTGGTGGGTGTCGAGGACTGCGGTGAGGTCGGTGCCGCCGAGGACGTCGCCGTTGAAGACCATCACCGTGTCGGCGCGCAGCTTCGGGAGCACGTTGCGGATGCCGCCGCCGGTGCCGAGCGGTTCGGTCTCGGTGACGTATTCGATCTCCAGACCGAGGTCGGAGCCGTCACCGAAGTGGTCCTCGAAGACCTCAGCCTTGTAGGAGGTGCCGAGGACCACGTGGGTGATGCCGGCGTCGGCGATGCGGGCCAGCAGGTGCTGCAGGAAGGGCAGGCCCGCGGTGGGGAGCATCGGTTTGGGGGCGGACAGTGTGAGCGGACGCAAGCGCGTGCCCTGGCCCCCAACCAGGATCACCGCGTCCGTGGTACCGGCAACATTGCCGCTGTTCGCCATCATCTCCCCTGTGTCAGCTTTCTCTAAGTGGTAGCGCGATCGCGTTCACGCAAGGCGGATCGAACCGCAAGCCTGCAGCGGATCGCAAGTCCGGCCTTGAGCGCGAGCCGCAGTGGTGCCTGCCACCAGTGCGGATGCCGGTCGGCCTGGAAGCGGTAGGCGCTGGCGTGGTGGGCCGGCAGCATCGTTTCCGGGTGGCGCCCGGCGGCGTGGCCTTTGGCGTGCGTGACCTCGGCCGACGGTACGAACACATTGTGCCAGCCGGCCTTGCCCATGCGGTCGCCGAAGTCGACATCCTCCATATACATGAAGTAGCGGGAGTCGAAGCCGTCGATCGAGTCGAACGCGGCGCGTCGCACCAGCAGGCACGAGCCGGACAGCCAGCCGACGGTCCGCTCGGAGATGGCGGCATTGTCCTGCCGGTACTTCTGGGTCCACGGGTTGCCGGGCCAGATGCTGCCGAAGATGGCGTGGCCGGCGCCGTCGGCGATGCCGGGCACCGAACGCGCGGACGGGTAGATGCTGCCGTCCGGTTCGAGCACCATGGGCCCGATGGCTCCGGCGCGCGGCCAGCGCTTGGCCGCCTCGAGCAGCTTGTCGATGGAGTCGGTGCCCCAGCGGATGTCCGGATTCGAGATGACGATGAATTCGATGTCCGGGTCGATCTCGGCGACCGCGCGGTTGATGGCGCCGCCGTAGCCGATATTGCCGCCGGTGCGCAGCAGTCGCACGTGCTCGTTGGCTTCGGCGACCATTTCCGGGACGCCGTCGGTCGAGCCGTTATCGGCCAGGATGACCTGCGGCTTCTCGCTCGTAGCGGTGGCTAGGGTGCTGATGAAGTGTTCCAGGTGCTCACCGGGCGAGTAGGTCACCGTGACGACGGCCAGGGTCGGCCGTCCGACAGAATCCGAGGGGCTCACGGGCGTCCAGCCTAGTCGGTACCGGCCGCGAGCGCGTCGTTCAGCGCCTCTTGCCAGCTACGCAGCGGCGTAAGGCCCGCGGCGGCCCAGGTTTTGCCGGAAAGGACCGAATATGCCGGGCGCGGAGCGGGTCTCGGGAAATCCTCGGTGCCGCAGGGGCGTACGCGGTCGGGATCGGCGCCGATGCCCGCGAAGACGGCGCGGGCGAGATCGAACCAACTGGCTTGTCCGGCATTGGTGGCGTGCAGGATTCGCGGTGCGACGGGGTTGGCGGCGAGCTCGAGCAGACCGGCCGCGAGATCGAGCGTGTAGGTGGGCGAACCGATCTGATCGTTCACCACATTCACCGTCTCGCGTTCACGTTCCAGCCGCCGCATGGTGGCCACGAAATCACTGCCCCGCCCGGTGTAAACCCAAGCGGTACGGACGATATGGGCATTCGGGGCGAGCTCCAGCACGGCCCGCTCCCCCGCCAGCTTGGAGCGGCCGTAGACCGTCGCGGGGTCGGTCGCGTCCTCCGGCTCGTAGGGATGGTCGGCCGTGCCGGGAAAGACGTAATCCGTGGACAGGTGAATGAGCCGCGCCCCGGCCGCCGCGCACACCTCCGCCAGCACCGCGGGCCCGGTCGCATTCCCCGCGTATGCCGCCGCCTCCTCGGTCTCGGCCTGATCCACCGCCGTGTAGGCGGCGCAATTCACCACCACGTCACCGGGATTCACGATCTCGCGCACCGCCTCCACGGCGGTGATGTCGAGTTCCGCGCGCCCGTACCCGCGCGCGCCGGGCGCGAGCCGCAGCAGCGCCCGCCCGAGCTGTCCGTTGGCCCCGGTCACCACGAGTCCACCCGTGGGTTCGGTCCCCGGAGAAGGCGGGTCACCCGGCGATGCGGGGAATGGGGGCAAGGAGGCGGATGTCACGGCGGCCAGTGTCGCATGCACCGGCACGCTCCGCGCCCACCCACCGTCACCTGCGAAAACGCCGGTGATGCAGGACGCGCCTGACGCCGTTCACCCACGACTCACGGAGCGCGCGCTACACCGACATACCGGTTGGCGCGTCTAGCCTGCACTCAGGGGGCATTCCATCGGCATCACCCGATCTCGGGGTGCGGCCGACACATCATCGAAAGGACAGCTGGGTTGCCGGACAGCACGAGGGCATCCGCGCCGCTACCGCCGCTACGACCGGCCGGAGGCCGGAATCGCGGCGGCGGCAAGGCCGGAAAACCCGTGCGTACGCTGACCGCGGTGGCCGCCGCACTGGTGCTGGTGCTCACGGGTCTGGGCTGGCACAGCGTCGATCAGCTGGTTTCCAGCATCGAGCGCATCGGTGATCTCGGACTGGGCGGGGGCAAGGACGGCGCGGTCGACATCCTCATGGTCGGCATCGACGCCCGCACCGACGCGCACGGCAATCCGCTCTCCGACGACGAGCGCGCCATGCTGCACGCGGGCGACGAGGTGGGCCTCAATACCGACACCATCATCCTGATCCGGGTGCCGAACAACGGCCAGTCGGCCACGGCCATCTCGATTCCGCGCGACTCGTATGTGCAGATTCCGGGCCTGGGCATGGGCAAGATCAACTCCGCCTACGGCGTGACCAAGCTGAACGAGCAGCAGCGACTGCTGGACAAGGGCGTCTCCGAGAAGGAGGCCGACGAGAAGTCCTCGCAGGCCGGACGCCAGGCGCTGATCAAGTCGGTGGCCACCCTGACCGGCCTCACCGTCGACCATTACGCCGAGGTCGGCCTGCTCGGTTTCGTGCTGCTCACCGATGCCGTCGGCGGCGTCGAGGTCTGCCTCGACAATGCCGTCTACGAACCCATGTCCGGCGCGGACTTCCCGGCCGGCCGCCAGAAGCTGGACGGCGCACAGGCTTTGAGCTTCGTCCGCCAGCGCCACGAGCTACCCCGGGGCGACCTGGACCGCATCGTGCGCCAGCAGGTGTACATGGCGCAGCTGGTGCATCAGGTGCTGAGCGCGAAGACCCTCACCAGCCCGACCCGCCTGCAGGCGCTCAGTGACGCGGTGGGCCGCACCGTGGTGCTCGACGACGACTGGGATGTGCTGAAGTTCCTGAACCAGATGCAGGATCTGTCCGGCGGCAAGGTGAGCTTCGAGACCATCCCGGTGAAGGATCTCAACGGCTGGACCGACGACGGCGAATCGGTGGTGCGCGTCGATCCGGTGGCGGTGCAGAAGTACGTCGCCAAGACCATCGGCGAGGACGACGGCGAGACGTACCCGGAAACCAATGGCGTCGACCCGGCCACGGTGACGGTGGACGTCTACAACGCCAGCGGCGTCGGCGGCATGGCGGGCAGTGTGGCGACGGCTCTGCAGGGCAAGGGTTTCCGCACCGGCACGGTGGACAATTGGATCGGCGGCCCGATCCAGAGCACCCGGGTGCTGACCGGTGACGCCACGAGCGCGAAGGCGCGCGCGGTGGCGCAGGCGCTGGGCGGGGTGAACGTGATGTCGGAGGCGGGCCTGTCCGAGGGGTCGATCCGGGTGGTGCTGGCGGGTGACTACTCTGGTCCCGGCTCGGCCCCGGCGACCACCATGGATTTCACGAGTTCGACCACCATGACGCCGGTGCCGCCCGCACCACCTATCGATGCCGGCCAGAACGGACCGAAATGCGTGAATTGAACGAGACCCTCACCGAAGCGGTGCTCGACCCCATCCTCGCTCGTGATCCGGCGGGACCGCGGATCACCTATTACGACGACGCCACCGGCGCGCGCATCGAACTGTCCGCGCTGACGCTGGCGAACTGGGCGGCCAAGACCGCCAATATGATTCGCGACGAATTCGGCCTGTCCGCGGGCGCCCGCGTGGCGGTGCTGCTACCCGCGCACTGGCAGACCGCGGCCGTGCTGCTGGGCTGCTGGTGGGCCGGTGTGGAAGTGGTGCTGCACGCCGACCCGGACGCCGAACTGGCGCTGGTGACGGCCGAGCGCATCGACGAGGCGGGCGATATCGCCGAGATCGCGGCGCTGTCGCTGGACCCGATGGGCCTGCCGGTGCGCGATCTGCCGATCGGCGTCACCGACTACGCGACATCGGTGCGCGTGCACGGCGATCAGTTCCGTCCCGGCGGCATCGGTTGCGCCCTGGACGGCCTGTCGGTGTCGGAGGTTTTCGAGGAGGCGCGGAAATCGGCTGCGCGCCAGGGCTTCACGGCCGAGGACCGGGTGCTGTCCAGCACACCGTGGGAAACCCCGGGCGAACTGGTGGACGGCTTGCTGGCGGTGCTGGCGGCGGGCGCCTCGCTCGTGCAGGTCGCCAATCCCGATCCGGCACAGCGGGAACGGCGCGTGACCTCGGAACGCGTTACCGCACAACGTTCTTCCTGAGCGACATCGCCGACTTGTCAGTACCTTCTTAGTGTTCCGATCTAGGAGGGGACTGTCAGATGTTGAGCCGTCGGTATGCGCTGCGCTATCTCTTGGAGCAGGCACCGCCCCGCTATCTGCTGCGATTGCTGGCCTGGCGCGGTGACCCGTTCGCCAAGCTGGTCGGCAGCGCCGAGGGCATGGCGGACCCGTTCCGCTATATCGAGGAGATCCGGGCGGGCGGCCCGCTGTGGAAGATGCCCTTCGGTTATGTGACAGTCGATTACGAGGTGAGCCGCCATATTCTGCGCAGCACCGACTGGGGTGTCGCCGGACCCGATACCTCGCAGCTGCCGCAGTTCCTGAAGGATCAGATCCAGGCCGCGCCGATTCCGGCGAATCCGGTCGCGCCGCCGGCCATGATCCTGATGGATCCGCCGGATCACACGCGGATGCGCAAGTCCGTGTCGGCGGCCTTCACCCCGCGCGCCATCGGCCGTTTGCGCGAGCGCGTGGAATCGGTGGTGGCCGAACTCCTGGACGCCATGCCGTCCGGCGGATCCGCCGACCTGATCACCGATTTCGCCTCCCAGGTGCCGATCGCCATCATCTCGGCCATGCTCGGCTTCCCGGACGAGTCCCGGGCCCAGTTCCTGCACTGGGGCGAGGAGTTCACGCCGCTGCTGGACGTCGGAATCGACTGGAAGACTTGGGAACACGCCGTCCAGGCCACCTTCCGCATGGACGAGTACCTGGACGCGCACATCGAGCGGCTGCGCGCCGAGCCGGGCGCGGACATCCTCAGCAAACTCATCACCGACGGCGATCTGAACAATCACGAGCTCAAGGCCAATGCGATCCTCATGATGGCGGCGGGCTTCGAGACCACGGTCAACCTCATCGCGAATTCCATTGTGCGACTGCTGGAACACCCCGAACAGCTGGCGAAACTGCTGGCCGATCCGGCGCTGTGGCCGCAGGCCGTGGAAGAACTGCTGCGCATGGACACCCCGGTCATGAACACCGCGCGAGTTCCGCTGTGCGACACCGAACTAGCCGGGGTGCAGATCCCCAAGGGGACCGCGGTGGTGCTGTCGCTGCCGGGCGCGAACCGCGATCCGAAGATGTTCGACGATCCGAACCGCTTCGACATCACCCGCGAGAACGCCCGCGAACACCTGTCGTTCATCAGCGGCCCGCACGTCTGCCTGGGTGCGAGCCTGGCGCGCATGGAGGCCACGCACGCCCTGCGCTCGCTGTTCGAACAGTTCCCGGACCTGCGCCTGGAAGGCACGCCGGAGCGCCTGCAGCGGCACACCCTGCGCGGCTGGTCGAAGCTGCCGGTGCGGCTCGGCGACCGCGCCGCGCTCGGCGTGCAATAGCGATCCGCCCGAGATCACCGCGCATCCGCTCGGACGGTTCTCTCCTACCGTAGTGGGAGAGAACCGTCCGTCTTCGGACTGTTCTCCACCGCAGGCGCTTTCCGTACCGTGGATACATCCGACGAGGACGGGAGTCCGCGATGCTGAGTTCGCGATACCGGGTCAGGTGGCTGTTCGATCAGGGACTGCCGCGAACGCTGCTGCGCTGGCAGGGCTATCGCGGCGATCCCGTGGGCAGCCTGATCGCGAGCCCGGCCGGCCTGCACGATCCGCACCCGTTCATCGAGGCGATCCGCGCGCGGGGACGCATGTACCGCACCCCGTTCGCCTGGGTCACCAGCGATTACGAGATCTCGCGAAGCATCCTGCGGGACAGTACTTTCGGGGTCCTCGGCCTCGACAAGACGGCGGTGCCGGACGCCCTGCAGCGCTTCCTGGGCAACGCCGAGCTGCCGCCCAATCCGGTGGAGGGGCCGTCCATGCTGGCGCTCGATCCGCCCGATCACACTCGCCTGCGCAAGTCGGTGTCCAAGGCGTTCACCCCGCGCGCCATCGCCCGGCTGCGCGACCGGGTCGAGGCGGTCACCGCCGAGCTGCTCGACCGGCTGCCCGAGCACGGATCCGCCGATCTGATCACCGATTTCGCCGCTCAGCTGCCCATCGCCATCATCTCCGACATGCTCGGCTTCCCACAGGAATCCAAGGACCGCTTCCTGGCCTGGGGCGACCGGACCACACCGCTGCTGGATTTCGGCATCTCCTGGCGGCAGTGGCGGGACGCGGTCGAATCCATGCGGGTCATGGACGGCTACCTGGACACGCACATCGCGCGGCTGCGCCGGGAACCGGGCGAGGACATCCTGAGCAGCCTGGTGCGCGACGGCGACCTCGACGACCGCGAGCTCAAGGCCACCGCGACCCTGCTGATGGGCGCGGGCTTCGAGACCACGGTCAACCTCATCGGCAACGGCGTGTTCCGGCTGCGCGAGAATCCCGATCAGCTGGCCCTGCTGCGGGCGGATCCGGCGCTGTGGCCGCAGGCGGTCGAGGAGATCCTGCGCTACGACGCGCCGATCACGCTCACCGGGCGAATGGCCCTGTCCGACACCGAAGCCGGTGATATCCGCCTGCGCCGGGGCCGCGTGGTGGTCATCTCGCTGACCGGCGCCAACCGGGATCCCCGGAAGTTCGAGAACCCCGACGCTTTCGACATCACCCGCGCGAATGCCAAAGACCACCTGTCGTTTTCGAGTGGCATCCACATCTGTCTCGGGGCGAGCCTGGCGCGCATGGAGGCCACGCACGCGCTGCGCTCGCTGTTCGAACGCTACCCGGATCTGACGCTCGCGGGCGCGCCCACCCGCCGTCGGCTCTACACGCTGTACGGCTACGAGCACATGCCGGTGCGGCTCGGAAAGCGGGTGAGCGCCCCGGTGTGACCGTCCCGCCGTCCTACCCCGGTATGAACTGTGATTCCGTCCGTGGTTTGTTCTCCGCCCCAACGGATTTCAGTAACGTGTCAACTTCCTACTGCGAGGGAGTCGCGAATGTTGAGCGCACGGTACCGGTTTCGATGGTTGTTCGAGCACGGTGCGCCGCGATTACTGCTGCGCGCGCAGTCCTGGCGCGGCGACCCGTTCGGCAAGCTGACCGGTAGCGCCGAGGGGCTGGCGAATCCGTTCCCGCACATCGAGGAGCTGCGCCGGCGCGGCAAACTGGTGCCGAATCCGATCGGCTTCTCGACCACGGATTACGAAGTGACGCGCACGATTCTGCGCGACGACCGCTGGGGTGTGTTCACCATCCACGGCGTGCAGATGCCGGACGCGGCGCACAAGATGATCCGCAATGCCCCCATCCCGCCCAATCCGGCCGAGTCGCCGTCCATGCTGCTGACCGATCCGCCCGAGCACACCCGGCTGCGCCGCTCGGTGCAGTCCGCGTTCACGCCGTACGCCATCGCGCGGCTGCGCACCCGGGTGGAATCGGTGACCAAGGAACTCCTCGATGGGCTGGCCGCCGCCGAGACCCCCGATCTCATCCGCGGATTCGCAGCACAGGTGCCGGTGGCCATCATCTCCGAGATGCTGGGGTTCCCGGACGCCTCCCGCGACGAATTCCTGGAGTGGGGCGATCGCATCACGGCGCTGCTCGACATCGGCGTCTCCTGGCCGCAATGGCGCGATGCCGTCGAATCACAGATGGGCATGGACGGGTACCTGGACCGGCACATCGAGAAACTGCGCCGCGATCCCGGCGAGGATATTCTCAGCAGCCTGGTCACCGCCGGCGACCTGAGCGATCACGAGCTGAAGGGCACCGCCGCGCTGCTCATGGGCGCGGGCTTCGAGACCACGGTCAACCTCATCGGCAACGGCGTGTACCAGCTGCTCGCGCATCCGGATCAGCTGGCGCTGCTGCGCGAGAATCCGGCGCTGTGGTCGCAGGCGATCGAGGAGATCCTGCGCTTCGACTCGCCGGTGCGCATCACCGCGCGAATGGCGCTGTCCGACACCGAGATCGCGGGCACCCCGCTGCCCGCGGGCACGGTCGTGATCATGTCCATCTCGGGCGCCAACCGGGACCCGGCGGTCTTCGACGATCCGGACGTCTTCGATATCGAACGCCCGAATGCCAAGGATCACCTGGGTTTCTCCAATGGCATCCACGTCTGCCTGGGCGCGGCCCTGGCCCGCATGGAGGGAGTGTTCGCGCTGCGCTCGCTGTTCGACGCCTTCCCCGACCTTTCCATCGAGGGGCCGCTGGAACACCGGCAGCTCGTCAATCTCTACGGATTCTCGCGAATGCCGGTGCGCCTCGGGCAGCGCGCGGACGCACGGGTCTGAATCTCTACCGGAAGTGGAACGAATTATGAAGCCGCGGCATTGGTTTCGATGGGCGATGGAACAGGGCATGCCACGCGCGATGCTGCGTTCGAAGGCCCGCAAGGGTGAACCGTTCGCCCGGCTCATGGTGGGCGCGGAGGGACGGGAGAACCCGTACCCGATCCTCGAGGAGCTGCGGCGGGCCGGAAAACTGGTGCCGACCTCCATCAACTGGGTGACGGTCGACTACGAGCTGACCCGGAGCATTCTGCGCGACAACAGGTTCGGCGCGTTCATCACGCCGGAGATCAATGTGCCGGGCAAGTCCGGCATGCCGGAGGGCATGCGCAAACTGCTGCGCAGCGCCATCCTCCCGGCCAATCCGGTGGATCCGCCGTCGCTGCTCATGCTGGACGCGCCCGACCACACGCGGGTGCGGAAGTCGGTGTCGGCGGCCTTCACCCCGCGCGCCATCGGCAAGCTGCGCCAGCAGGTGGAGGCGGTGACGACGGAGCTGCTGGACGCGCTGCCGTCCGATGGCACCGTCGATCTGATCGAGTCGTTCGCGGCGCATCTGCCCATGGCGCTGATCGCCGAAATGCTCGGGGTGGGAGTCGATCACGAGAATCGGGAGCGGTTCCTCGGCTGGGGCGACAAGGTGACGCCGCTGCTGGATTTCGGGGTGCCGCTGCGCACCTACCGGACGGCCGCGGCCACGCTCGACGAAGTGGACCGGTTCCTCGACGATCTCATCGAGGAGCTGCGGGTGAATCCGGGCGACAATATTCTCAGCAGCCTGGTCACCGCGAACGAACTCGGCCCGGACGAGCTGAAGTCCACCGCGAGCCTGCTGTTCGGGGCGGGGTTCGAGACCACGGTCAACCTCATCGGCAACGGCGTGACACAGCTGCTGGCACATCCGGATCAGCTGGAGCGGGTGCTGGCCGAGCCGGGGCTGTGGCCGCAGGCGGTGGAGGAGATCCTGCGGTTCGATTCGCCGGT
Organism: Nocardia huaxiensis; assembly: GCF_013744875.1. NCBI lineage: Bacteria > Bacillati > Actinomycetota > Actinomycetes > Mycobacteriales > Nocardiaceae > Nocardia > Nocardia huaxiensis. Next base: position 2,731,977 of record NZ_CP059399.1, on the reverse strand, counting down.
GCAGTCGACAGCGCGAATGGCGCTGTGCGAGTTGGAGATCGCGGGCGTGACGCTGCAACCCGGCAATGTGGTGGTGATGATTCTGGCGGGCGCCAATCGCGATCCGGGCGTGTTCGAGAATCCGCACACCTTCGACATCACCCGCAAGAATGTGCGCGAGCACCTGTCGTTCTCCAGCGGACCGCACGTGTGCCTGGGCGCGAGCCTGGCGCGCATGGAGGGCACGTATGCGCTGCGCACGCTGTTCGAGCAGTTCCCGGACCTGCGGCTGGCGGGCACGCCCGAGCGGCGCGAGCAGTTCAACCTGCACGGGTACGCGCACCTGCCGGTGCACCTGGGCAAGCGGGTGCCGGCCGCCGCGTGAGCCGTCAGTAGAAGCCGACGGCCCGGTCACCCCACACCGAATTGCGGTCGCGGTCCGGGTCGTCGACCACGCGGTCGGCATTGTCGATGACCAGGGTGCTGCGGGTGCAGGCGTTGTAGGGCGGCCAGTGCTTGGAGCCGTCGATGGCGGCCGGGACCCCGTAGGCGGCGAAGGCCAGCCAGCGGCGCATCATGCGACCCGAAACCTCCTGCGCCGCTTTGCGTCCGCCCAGCCAGAAGGTGGGGTCACGGTCGAACGAGCCGAAATTGCCGAAGACATACGGCAATTCGGTGGCGTGCCCGGCGCCGACCCGGGCCGCCTTCAGCATCGGGGTGGCGTGGTCGAAGCGGTACATCCAGGTCGGTGAATGCTCCGAGTGCGCTTCCGCCACCCAGTGCGAGGGCATCCGGAACGCCGCGTCGGTGGACATGGTGATCGCGCTGCGTGCTGTGCTCAAATCACCGTAGGCGGAAGCGATTTCGGCAATGCGCTCGGGCGACATCCCCGGATGCTCGACCGCCACGCTGCGCAGCATGGCGTTCACCGCGTCCGGGGTGACCGGCATGATGGGCGAGCGGAACAGCCGGAACAGTGACGCCTCGTCCCGATTGGTGCCGATGATGAGCGGCACCCGATGCGAGCGGCCCTCGCGGAAGCGCTCGGTCGGGTAGGTGGGCAGGATGTCGCCGTCCACCACCGGGACCGCGGCCAGGCGTCCCGGCTCCTGGCGGGGCACCTCGTCGAGCAGCACGCCGGAGGTGCTGACGATCCGCTCGATCGGCATCTCGAGGATCTCGCTCGCCCGATCGGGCGTCAGCTCGAGCAGTTCCAGATAGCGCTCGGCCACCACCGCCGCGCGTTCCGCACCGAAAACCGTGGTGGCGGGCGGTGATTGGGCGATGGCACGATGGAACAGGCCCGCACTGCGCGGTGAGGTGAGCAGCGCGGTGACACAGCCCGCGCCGGAGGATTCGCCGAAGAGGGTGACATTGCCCGGGTCGCCGCCGAAGGCCGCGATATTGTCGCGCACCCATTCCAGGGCGGCGATCTGATCGTGCAGCCCCAGGTTCGGAGTGAACTCGCTGCCCAGCGAGGACAGGTCCAGGAAGCCGAGCGAGCCCAGCCGGTAGTTGACGCCGACCACGATCACATCGCCGGTCTCGACCAGTTTGCGCCCGTCGTAGATGGCCTGGGCGGCGGTGCCGAGGCAGAACGCGCCGCCGTGGATCCACACCATGACCGGCCGCGGTTCGTCGGCGGACTGCGCGGGGGCCCAGACATTGAGCCACAGGCAGTCCTCGCCCATGCGCAGACCCGAATCGACCGGGACGAATCCGGCGGACTGCGGAGCGATCTCACCGAATTCGAGGCAGTCGCGCACGCCCTCCCAGGGCTGCGGCGGCTGTGGTGGCCGGAATCGGTTCGGTCCGCCGGTGTCGGCCGCGTAGGGGATGCCGCGCCAGACCGCGACCGGCCCCTGCCTGCTGCCGCGCACATCACCGTAGGTCGTGCGGGCGACGGGGGCGATGTCCTCGTCTGTCTCGACATCGAAGAACCGAGTGCTCACGCTGCCAACCTCCTCGTACTCCGTAAACCGAGGGTACCGATCGAAGTGGAACGAGTACGCCCATCCCGACCGGCGTGGCACCGTCTACCCTGAAGACGTGCCGAGCTACGCGTACCGGTGCCGCAGCTGCGGCGACACCTTCGAACTCACCCGCCCCATGGCCGAGGCGTCCGATCCGGCCGCCTGCCCGCAGGGGCACGGGGACACCGTGAAGCTGCTCACCACCTTCGGGACGGTGACGCGCGGGGGCGGCAGCGCCCCGGTGTCCGCGCCCGCGCCCTCTGGTGGCGGGTGCTGCGGCGGCGGGTGCTGCGCCTGATTCAGCGGTCGGCGTGACCGAGTGAGCGGCCGGGTGCGACCCGGTCGCGGACGCGCTGTTTGAGCACGGCGATATCGGGAAAACCGCCGTCCGCCTTGCGTTCCCAGATCTGCTCGCCGTCGACGGTGATGCGGAACACACCGCCTTCGCCGGGCACGAGCGCGACCTCGGACAGATCGGTGGCGAAGGTGCTCAGCAACTCCTGCGCCATCCAGCTCGCGCGAAGCAGCCAGCGGCATTGCGTGCAGTACTCGATGGCAACGCGGGACATATCGGGCACCCTACCGGGCGCGGGCGAACCTCAGGGAAGTAGGAGACCGAACAGGCTCAGCACGTTCGACCCGAGGGACAGCAGGTTCATGGCGATGGCGGATCCCGTACTCGCGATGGTCAACACGGTCGAGGGACTCATGAATCAACGGTAGCGCTCATCGCATTCCCCGAATAGAGCCGAAGAACTGTTATTACAAGCCATTTCACAATGTGAATTGATGTTTCACATCTATTTGTGGCGAAATCTCAGCAACCGCAACGTGGTTCGCCGCGGCCGTCCCCCACTTGTCGGTGCCCTGCGATAGAAATCAGGGCAACGAAGGAAGGGGGATCGATGACCACCGCCTGGACCGCCGATCAGATCACGGCGCTCGCACCGGATGCCGCATCGCTCACCGCCGCCCGCAAGCTGCGCGGCAAGTGGAGTGGCACCGGACAGCACGGCACCGCCCTGTGGGGGCTGTGCAAAGGCAGCGGCAGCCGGCCGTATCAGACCATCGTCGACACGTCCGGACCCGCGTACAAGTGCTCCTGCCCGAGCCGCAAGTTCCCGTGCAAGCACGCACTGGGACTGCTGCTCACCTGGTCCGAGGGCGGCGCGCCGGAGACCGATACGGTGGCCGATTTCGCCGCCGAGTGGCTCGCGGGCCGCGCCGCCCGGGAGGCGAAAAAGCCCGCCCCGGAAGCGAAGTCGCGCACCGCCAACCCGGCCACGGCCGATCAGCGCCGCGCCCGCGTCACCGCCGGCCTGGCCGATCTGGACACCTGGCTCACCGATCAGGTCCGCACCGGCCTGGCCCAGACCGACCGTTCGATCCGGACCTTCGAGACCGTGGCCGCCCGCATGGTCGACGCCCAGGCCCCGGGAGTGGCCGCCGCGCTGCGCCACCTGCCGGTGCTGGCCGCGCACTCGAACTGGCCGCAGCTGCTGCTCACCGAATTCGCGCGCCTGCACCTGCTGAGCACCGCGCACCGCCGCATCGACGCCCTCTCCCCCGCGCTGCGGGCCAGCGTCCGCGCCCACATCGGCTACCCCCAACCGGCGGAGGCCGTACGCGCCGAACCACCCGTGCGCGACCAGTGGATGGTCGTGGGCCAGCGCGTCACCAGCGAGGCGAACATCTACACCCGCCGCGTCTGGCTGCGCGGCCGCACCACCGGCCGCTGGGCCCTGCTGCTCGACCACCACCACGGCGGCCCCAGCTTCCCGCCCGACACCCCCTTCCCCGGCCACCTGGTCGACGCGGACCTGCACTTCTACCCCAATGCCGCACCCCTGCGCGCCATCTGGGGAATTCGCCACGCGAATCCCGAACCATTCACCACAATTCCACCCACTTCGAGCGACACATCCGCAAATACCCCCGGCAGTATTTCCGCAGCCCTGCACGAGCACGCCACCGCCCTCGGCGCAGATCCCTTTCTCCGCTCGTGGCCCATCCACCTCACGGACGTAATTCCGGTCCGCGATGAATCCGGCTGGCACATCCTGCAATCCGACAATTCAGCCCTCCCGATCTCCACCGCCGAAGGCGAACCCTGGCGCCTCCTCGGCCTCTCCGGCGGCCACCCGGTCACCGTGATCGGCGAATGGACCCCCGCCGGTCTGTCCCCCATCTCCGCCTTCGCCGACGGCGCCATCGTGGATCTCGGCCCCGCCGAGGGCAATTCGCCCATCGCACCGCAATCCTCCGCAGACAACGGCACCGCCGACCTGGTTTCAGTGGCGCTGGTCGGCACCGCCCGCCGCACCGCCGACCATGTCGGACTGGCCGGTCCGGTTGCGGCAACAGCGTCCCGGCTCGCCGGTGGTGGGGATGCGGATGCGGCGCCCGCGGACCCTTCCGCACGCCTGCTGGAAACCGTTGCGCTGCAAGACTGTTTCGCGCGTGGCGGGGTGAATACCGGCTCGGCGGAGCGGCCCGGGCTCGCGGCGGATGACGAGCGGCTGTTGCTGCCGCAGGCGGCGGCGGGCCGGTTGGCGGCCTTGCTGGCGGACAACTCGCCATTTCTGGAGGAGTGGTTCGCGGCGGCCGAGCGGTATGACTATCGGGCTCCGGACGGGCTGTGCAGTGCGCTGTTGGAGCGGGCCAAAGGGCTTGCGGCGCACCGGGAGTCGCTGTTGCGGCTGGCGGGCGCGCGGGGACGATGGCTGGCCGAGCGGCATCCGGGATGGAAGACGCTGGTGCGGGCTGCGGCCGAGGACGAGTCGGTGTGGTCGCACGGGCGGGCCGCGGAGCGGCGGGCGTGGTTGACGCAGTTGCGGCAGCGGGACGCCGGGGCCGCGCGGGCGGCGCTGGCCGCGTCGTGGCGTACCGAATCCGGGCCGGGCAAGGCCGAATTGTTGTCGGTGCTGGCCGATAGTCTTTCGATCGAAGACGAGACGTTGCTGGAGACGGCCCTCGACGATCGGCGGGCCGAGGTGCGGCGCACTGCGGCGGATCTGCTCGGGCAGCTGCCGGATTCGGCCTTCGCGCAACGGATGACAGCGCGGGCGGCGGGGTGGCTGAGCTTCGGTCGGCGGTTGTCGCGGCCGCAGTTGACCACCACCGGGCCGGGGGTGCTCGACGAGGCCGCGCGCCGGGACGGAGTGGGGGATTCCGTGGGGTACATGCCTTATCGCGTCGAAGGGACGCCCGATGTGGCGGCCGAATGGCTGCATCGGGTGGTGGCGGCAACGCCGCTGCGGCATTGGGAACGGACGCTCGGGCCCGCCGACCAGGCGGTGCGGGTGTCCATGGCCGAGCCGATCAGCGGGCCGATGTTCGCCGGCTGGGCGGATGCGGTGCTCGCGCAACGGGACCCGGAGTGGGCGCGGGCGCTGTTCACCGCCCTCGCGGAGCGTCCGGCCGGCGAGACCGACAGTGAGAAGCTGCGCGAGCTGTTCGCGCTGCAACCACTGGACGACCAGATCAAGCATCTGCGCAAGATGGACAGCAGCTGGCTCGCCGAGATCGAATCGCTGCTGCGGGCCGTGCCGCATCCGTGGCCGAACGCCATGGCCGAGCACGTTCTACGACTGCTGCTGGAACGCGCGCAGCTGTGCGCGGACCGGCCCGGCGCGCCGAGTCTGGTGCCCGGCTCGTATCGGACGCTGTTCCGCGCCGCGTCCGCGCACTTCCCCGTGACCTTGGCCGACATGGTGGGCGGTATCGCCCGCAAATGCGGAGATCCCTACTGGGAGCAGGCTTTCGACCAGCTCTCCTATGACCTTATTCAGCGCAAGACGATGCTCGAGGAGTTGCAGTGACCATTGCTCAGGAGCGGGACGCCCTGCTGCGCCCGCACGCCGAACAGGCCTTCGCCGACGAACTCGCCGCACTCGCGGCCGCCGATGATCGGGTGCGCCCGCCGTCGTGGAAGCTGTCGCCGTGGGCGGTGGTCACCTATCTGCTGGGCGGCACCCTGCCCGACGGCACCGTGATCACCCCCAAGTACGTGGGCCCGCGCCGGCTCATGGAGGTCGCGGTCGCCACCCTCGCCACCGATCGGGCGCTGCTGCTCATCGGCGTGCCCGGCACCGCGAAAACCTGGGTGTCCGAACACCTCGCGGCCGCCATCGCCGGACAGTCCACCCTGCTGGTGCAGGGCACCTCCGGCACCGCGGAGGAGGCGATCCGCTACGGCTGGAACTATGCCCGGCTGCTCGCCGAGGGCCCCAGCCGGAACGCCCTGGTGCCCTCCCCCATCATGACCGCCATGCAGGCCGGCTCCATCGCCCGCCTCGAGGAGCTCACCCGCATTCCCTCGGATGTGCAGGACGCGCTCATCACCGTGCTGTCGGAGAAGACGCTCCCGGTGCCGGAGCTGGGCTGGGAAGTGCAGGCGGCGAAGGGTTTCAACCTCATCGCCACCGCCAATGACCGCGACCGCGGCGTCAACGAACTCTCCTCGGCGCTGCGCCGCCGCTTCAACACCGTGGTGCTCCCGCTGCCCGCCGGTGAGGACGAAGAGGTCGCCATCGTCACCCGCCGCGTCGAACAGCTCGGCGCCGCACTGGAATTGCCCGCCGTCCCCGCCGCCGCCGAAGAGGTCCGCCGCGTGGTCCGCGTCTTCCGCGAACTCCGCTCCGGCATGACCGCCGACGGCCGCACCAAACTCAAGTCCCCGTCGGGCACCCTCTCCACCGCCGAGGCCATCTCGGTGATCACCAACGGCCTGGCCCTGTCCGCCCACTTCGGTGACGGCACCCTGCGCGCCGCCGACATCGCCGGCGCGGTCCTGGGCGCAGTGATCAAGGACCCGGTGGCCGACACCGTGGTCTGGACCGAATACCTGGAAGCCGTTGTCCGCCAGCGCGCCGACTGGGCCGACTTCTACCGCGCCTGCCGCGAGGTGAATGGATGACATCGACCGTGACAGCCGTGGCGGCGGAGACCCGTGTCTTCGGCATCCGCCATCACGGCCCCGGCTCGGCGCGCTCGCTGCGCCTGGCGCTCGAAAAGTTCGGCCCCGACGCGATTCTCATCGAAGGCCCGGCCGACGCCGATCCGCTGACCGGGTTCGTGGCCGCCGACGGCATGGAGCCCCCGGTGGCGCTGCTGGGCTACCACCCCGACACGCCGGCGAAGGCCGCGATGTGGCCATTCGCCGTGTTCTCCCCCGAATGGCAGGCGCTGTCCTACGCAGCGGAAAACGAAGTGCGCGTGGGTTTCTGCGATCTGCCCGCGGCAATCACCCTGGCCATGGAGAACGAGCCCGGCGACCGCACCGACCCCCTCGCCCTGCTGGCCGAGGCGGGCGGCTACGACGATGCCGAGCGCTGGTGGGACGCCATTGTCGAATCCAGCTCGGACGCGGACATTTTCCTCGCGGTCAACGAGGCGATGGCCGCCCTGCGCGAGCACGCCGACCTCGGAACCGAGGAAAACCCAGCTGCTGCCTCGGATTCGGCCGAGCTCGAAACCGATTCCGGTGAATCCGATCCGCCAGCCGGCGATGCGCGCGAACCTCGCATGGATGTCACCGTCGCCTCGCAGCGCATCGTGGTGGATCTGCATACGCTGCGCCGGGAGGCGTACATGCGGCAGACCATGCGGAAGGTGTTGAAGGAGGGTGCCTTACGGCTGGCCGTGGTCTGCGGCGCGTGGCACGCGCCCGCGCTGGAGGGCAAGCTCGGGCCGGCGGCCGCGGATGCGCGGTTGTTGAAGGGTTTGCCGAAGGGGAAGGCGACGCTGACGTGGGTGCCCTGGACGCATTCGCGGTTGGCGAGTGCGTCCGGGTATGGGGCGGGGATCACTTCGCCGGGGTGGTATCACCATCTGTTCACGCAGACCGAGCAGCCGATCGCGCGGTGGCTGACCAAGGTGGCGGGGACGCTACGGGCGCACGATCTGCCGGTGTCGAGTGCGCACATCATCGAATCCGTGCGGCTGGCCGAGACTCTCGCGATCATGCGGGAGCGACCGTTGGCGGGGCTGTCGGAGGTCACCGAGGCCACGCGGGCGGTGCTGTGCGACGGGGACGAGACCATGCTGCGGCTGGTCAGCACCGAACTGGTGGTGGGTGAGGCGCTGGGGTCGGTGCCGGACGGAGCTCCGACCGTGCCGCTGGAGGCCGACCTGCGGGCACAGCTGAAGACGCTGCGCATGAAGCAGGAGGCGCTCGAGCGGACGGTGGACCTGGATCTGCGCACCGACAGCGGGATGGCGAAATCCCGTCTGCTGCACCGGCTCCGGCTGCTGGACATCGACTGGGGCAAGCTCACGCACAGTCAGGTGCGCAATACCGGCACCTTCCGCGAGACCTGGACGCTGCGCTGGCGGCCGGAGCTGGCCATCGCCATTGTGGAAGCGGCGCGCTGGGGCACCACCCTGCGCACCGCGGCCGAGGCCAGAATCCTCGACGCCGTGGCCTATCCGGACGCGACCGTCGGCCAGGTCGCCACCGCGCTGGAATCGGCGCTGCTCGCCGATCTGGGCGGCGCGACCGACGGTCTCATTCGCCGCCTGGAATCCGTTGCGGCCCTGGATCATGACGTCACGCATCTACTGGCGGCCCTGCCCGGCCTGCTGCGCACCCTGCGCTACGGCGATGTGCGCGGCACCGACACCGCCGCACTGGGCCGGGTGTCCGACGGCCTGCTGGTGCGCAGCTGCGCGGGTCTGCCGAGCGCGGTCACCGGCCTGGATGCCGACGCGGCCTCCGACCTGCGCGCCCTCATCGACGCGGTGCACCTGGCGCTGTCCGCCCGCGACAACGAATGGGCCACGGCCACCTGGCTTTCCGCCCTGACCGCGCTGGCCGACCGCGCCGACGTCAACGGCACCCTGGTGGGCCGCGCCGTCCGCCTGCTCTGCGATGCCGAGATCATCGACGCCGCCGAGTCGGCCCGCCGGCTCTCCGCGGCCCTGTCGGTGGGCCACAGCGCCACCGACAAGGCCGCCTGGATCGACGGTTTCCTGGGAGGTCGCGGCCTGCTCCTGGTCCACGACCGAAACCTACTGAGCCTCATCGACTCCTGGCTCTGCGAACTGGCCGAAGACCAGTTCGTCGCCACTCTGCCCCTGCTCCGCCGCACCTTCGGCGCCTTCGACACCGGCGAGAAGCAGGCCATCGCCCAGAACGTCCGCCACGGCGCACCCGCCGCACCGGCTCAGGGCAGCACCGAATTCGACATGGAGAGAGGGATCCTCGCGATGCGCGCAGCCGCCGAAATCCTCGGGGTGGCGTGATGCCCCGGGCCGATATGGATCCCGGCCACAAGCACGCCGGGATGACGACAGTGCGGCACGCCGCGAACACGACGGCGGTGCCCACGAGGCGGCCGACGGTGGAACTCAGTGGAGGGGAAGCGAAATGACCGACGTGGACGAGGTACAGGCGCGCCGGTGGCGGCTCGTGCTCGGTGGTGCGGCGGAGGCCGGACTGGGCGGACTGGGCTCGGCCGATGATGCCGCCATGGATCGTGCGCTGAACGCGCTCTACGACGCGGGCAATGGCGGGGGCGGCAGTGGCCGCAGGTCGGGCGGGCTGGGTGGTTCGGCACCGCAAGTTTCCCGCTGGCTCGGCGATATTCGCCGCTACTTCCCCTCGACCGTGGTGGAGGTGATGCAGCGCGACGCCGTGGAGCGGCTGAACCTCACCGAACTCCTGCTGGAACCGGAACTGCTCGAGGCGGTGGAGCCGGACGTGCACATGGTCGGCACCCTGCTGAGCCTCAATCGCGTCATGCCGGAAACCACCAAGGCCACCGCCCGCATGGTGGTGGAGAAGGTGGTCAAGGAGATCGAACGCCGCATTGCCGCGCAGACGGTCGCGGCGGTCGGCGGCGCGCTCAATCGCGCGGCCCGCGTCTCCCGCCCCCGCCTGCGAGACATCGACTGGGACCGCACGATTCGCAAGAACCTGCACAACTATCTCCCCGAACACCGCACCGTGGTCCCCGAACGCCTGGTCGGCTACGGCCGCAAGGCCCAGGCCGTGAAGCGCGATGTGGTGCTGGCCATCGACCAGTCCGGTTCCATGGCCTCGAGCGTGGTGTACGCCTCGGTCTTCGGTGCGGTCCTGGCGACCATGCGCTCCCTGAAAACCTCCCTGGTCGTCTTCGATACGGCGGTAGTCGATCTCACCGAGAAACTGGCCGACCCCGTGGACGTCCTCTTCGGCACCCAACTGGGCGGCGGCACCGACATCAATCGCGCCATCGCCTACTCCCAATCCCTCATCACCCGCCCCGCCGACACCCTCTTCGTCCTCATCTCCGATCTCTACGAGGGCGGCGTCCGCGCCGAAATGCTGCGCCGCGTCCGCACCATGAAGGAGGCCGGCGTCCAGGTCGTCGTCCTGCTCGCCCTCTCCGACGACGGCGCCCCCGCCTACGACCGCGACAACGCCGCCGCCCTCACCGCCCTCGGCGTCCCCGCCTTCGCCTGCACCCCCGACAAATTCCCCGACCTCCTGGCCGTTGCCCTCGACCGCGGCGACGTCCAAGCCTGGGCCCACCTCAACGCCGGACAATCCTGACCACCCACACACAGACCAGCCCACACAGACCAGCCCCCGCACGGAACCACCGAAAGGCAAACCCTCAAAAACCTCCGCCCCGTAACGGGGGCCGGGGGCAGCGCCCCCGATTCCGGGGGTCCGGGGGCGGAGCCCCTGGGAAAAGCACAGCTTCCGGGGGTCCGGGGGCGGAGCCCCTGGGAAAATCAGAGCCGGGTGGCACACATCAACACTGCTAGGCTGCCTGCTGATCTGGTTCTTGGAACGGGGGCTGCGTTTTGCACTCTGGTGAGGTCTTCGCCGGCTACGTGATCGAACGCGAGCTGGGCCGGGGCGGGATGGGGTCGGTGTATCTGGCCCAGCATCCCCGGCTGCCGCGTAAGACCGCATTGAAGCTGCTCAATCAGGAGATGTTCTCCGATAACGAGATCCGCGCCCGGTTCGTCCGGGAAGCGGATCTGGTGGCGCAGCTCGATCACCCGAATATCGTGACCGTGTACGACCGCGGCACCGAGGGCGAGCAGCTGTGGATTTCCATGCAGTACATCGACGGGGTGAATGCCACGGCGGTCAATCCGGGTTCACTGCCGCCGATGCGGGCGGCGCAGATCATCGGCGAGACGGCCAAGGCCCTGGATTACGCGCACGCGCAGGGCGTCCTGCATCGCGATGTGAAGCCCGCCAATATCCTGCTGGCCCGATCGTCGGGTAAGACGGGCGCGGGCTTGGAGCGGGTGTATCTCACCGATTTCGGTATCGCCCGCCTGCGGGACGACACCGGTCACCTCACCCAGACCGGCACTGTCACCGCCACCCTCGCCTACGCCTCCCCCGAGCAGCTGACCGGCGCCACTCTGGACGGCCGCTCCGACCAGTACGCCTTGGCCTGCACCCTGTTCCAATTGCTCACCGGCGCGGTGCCGTTCGAGGGCACCAGCCCGGCCGCGGTCATCCGCGGCCATCTGCAGCAGCCGCCGCCACCGGCCAGCCCGCTGCGCCCCGAACTACCCCGCGCCATCGACGCGGTCCTGGCCCGTGCCCTGGCCAAACGTCCGCAAGAACGTTTCCGCTCCTGCGCCGAATTCGCGGCCGCCGCCGAGCGCGCCCTCACCGCACCGCCGGTGCCCCCGCGCCCGCCGACGCCCGCGCGCCCGCAGCCGGTCGTGCAGCCACCGCGTCAGCCCACCCCCAACCGCCCGCAACCGGTGGTCCAGCAGCCGGTACCGCCACGCCCGCCGACCCCTTCGGCGGGCCGCCCGCTGGTGCCCCCGCCGAATCAGGGCCCGGCCTATCAGAATCCGAGCCCGGCCACTCCGACTCCGGCCTATCAGGGTCCGCAGTCGTCCGGCCAGGCTCCGGTGTATCCGAATCCGCAGTCGTCGGCGGCCAATCCGGTGCAGCAGGGTCAGCAGCCGCCTCCGATCAATCCGGCTTTCGTGAAACAGCAATCGTCCTCGGCGAACCCGGCGTACCCCGGGCCGCAGCCGCCGTCGGTGAACCCGTCGTTCAAGGGGCCGCAGTCGGGCACCGCGAATCCGGTGTATCCGAATCAGCAGTCGTCGCCGGTGAATCCGGTTGTGCCGGGGCCGCAGTCGCCGCAGCCGACACCGGCCTATGCGCCGCGGCCGGCCTACAATCCGCCCGCCGCGCCGTCCAATTTCCGTCCGCCGCAGCGTAAGTCGACGCCGGTGGGCTGGATCGTGTTCGTGGTGACGGCGGTGATCGTGGTGGCCATCGTGGCGATCGCGCTCATCGCGAAGGCGAACAAGTCGCTGCCCGATCCGGGCGCTCCGTCCGCGCCGACGACTGTCGCTCTCGCACAGGTCTTTCCGGCGAGCGACCTCCTCGGACACTCGTAGAACGGCTTCCGGCCGGTCACCCCCGAAGGTGACCGGCCGGAACTGTCTCCGCGCGACGGATAGGGACTGGCGCCGCGCGGTGACGCTCACAGGTCGGCGGTGCTCATCACAGGTCCGCGATGGCCGCCAGCGGCGGTGTGCGCGCCGCCCGGATGCCGGGCCACAGCGCCGCCAGCACGCCCACCGCACCGGAGGCGATGAGCATGAGCACGATCTGGCCCCACGGCACCGCGATGGTGTCGAGGCCCAGATCCTGTAGCGTGCGCAGGAATCCGACGCCGAGACCGAGCCCCAGCACCACGCCGACGATCGCGCCGAAGATGGCGATCAGCATGGATTCCAGGTAGATGCTGCGCCGCATCTGCGGCCGCTGCATGCCGACCGCGCGCAGCATGCCGATCTCGCGCCGCCGCTCCACCACCGACAGCGCCAGGGTGTTGACGATGCCGAGGATGGCGATCACCACGGCGAGCGCGAGCAGCCCGTAGAGGATGGCGAGCATGGTGTCGATCTGCGCGCCCTGGACGCCCTTGTAGTCTTCCCGGTCCATCACCTGCACGTTGCCGTACTGTTCGGCGATCTTGGTGAGATCGGTGCGCATGGTGTCCAGATTCGCGCCCGGCGCGGCCTTCATGATCAGCACGAAGCTGCTCTGATAGTTGGTGGGCACCAGCTGCTCGTAGAGCGGCATGGAGGTGACCACGTTCTGCAGCAGCGGCGTGTCCTTGTAGATGCCGCTCACTGTGACCGGGTACTTCTTGGCGTCGAGCCCGGTGATCTCGACGGTCTGCCCGGCGGACCAGTCATGGTCGGCAGCAAAGGTTTCCGACACCAGGATGTCGTTGGCCCCGAGCGTGTCGGTGCCCTGCTTGATGTCGTAGTTCATGACCGTGTTCATCGGTCCCTCGGGCACCGTCGCGTAGATCATCTTTCCGTCGATCTTGATCTGCGCGCCGTGGAAGGCCACCACGTCCTGTACGCCGGGCACCTTTCTCACCTCATCGGTGGCCTGCAACGGCACCCCGATCAGGCTGTTGGGCGGGCCCGAGAGCATGTAGTCGCCCTTCACGCCCTTGTCCACCAACTCGCCGATGCTCGCCTTGGCGGACGCGCCGAGCATGCCGATGGCCGACACCAGCATGAGTCCCAGCGTGAGCGCGAAGGCGGTGGCGGCGGTGCGCCGCGGATTGCGCACGGCATTGTTGCGCGCCATCCGCCCGATCGGGCCGAACGGAATCACCAGCACGCCAAGGACGCGAATCACCGGCTTGGACAGTGCCGGCGACAGCAACAGCACCGCGAGAATCAGTGCCAGCGCTCCGATTCCGACGGTCAGCGCCGCGTTCCCGCCGGTGCCCTGCGCCCCGATCACCACCAGCGCCACACCGGCGACGGTCATGGCCGAGCCGATGCCCACCCGCACCCACCGGCGTTTGGGATCGGTGTCGGAAGCGAATTCCTCCCGCATGGCCTCGACCGGCGGAATGGTGGCCGCGCGGCGGGCCGGCGCGTAAGCGCTGACCACGGTCACCACCACACCGACCAGCATGGCCACGAGCACGGTGCGCGGCAGCACCGCCATGGTGCCGGTCGGCAGCCCCAGATCGAAGGCATTGAGCAGCGCCGACAAGCCGAAGGCCAGTCCGACGCCGGCCGCGAGACCCAGTGCGCTGCCGATGATTCCGACGATCAGCGCCTCGCCGACCACCGAGCGACCGACCTGCCCGCTGCTCGCGCCGACGGCCCGCAGCAGCGCCAGTTCCCGCAGCCGCTGCGCCACCAGCATGGAGAAGGTGTTGTAGATGATGAACGTGCCCACGATGAGCGCGATGGCGCCGAAGGCGAGCAGGAAGTAGTTGATGAACTTCAGCGCGTCACCGAGCTGCTGCTTCATCTCCTCGCGCACCTGGTCGCCGTTCTGCACCTTGTAATCGGGCAGGGCCGTGGCGATTTCGTCGCGCACCTGGTCGGGGTTCACGCCGGGCTTCGTGGCGATGTCGAGGTAGGCGACGTGCTTGCCGTCGGTGAACAGCTCACGAGCCTGGTTCTCCACGAACTGCAGGCCGATGAATCCGCCGGTGCTGCCGCCGCCTTCGTATTCGTAGACGCCGGAGATGGTGGCTTCGACATCGCCCTTCGCGGGCGTCACCACCTTGACCCGGTCACCCACGTGCAACCCGGCCCGGTCCGCGCCACCCCGGTTGATGGCGACCTGCCCGGCTTCGCTGGGTGGTGCGCCCTCGACGAACTTCTCCGGCTGCGCGACGGCCTGCCCCGGCGGCAGGTACGCCTGACCTATGGTCGGCGCGCCGCCGGTCTGCACGAATTTGCCGTCCTTGAGCAGCGAGATGGGCCCGTTGATGCCGGGGGCGACGGTCTGCACCCCGTTCATCTCCTGCACCTTCGGCACCAGGGTCACCGGAATGCCCTGCGCCATCTGCTCTTTCGGGCTGACTCGGACGTCGACGCCCTTGGCCTGATTGGCGAAGATGTCGTCGAAGGTCTTCTGCAGCGTGTCGGTGAACACGAAAGACCCTGCGATGAAGGCGGTTCCGAGCACCACCGAGAGCAGGGTGAGCACCAGCCGCACCTTGTGCGCGGCGAGATTGCGCAAGGCGACCTTGCGCATCGGACTTCCGGACATCAGACGGTCTCCAGCGACTTCATCTTGTCGAGCACGGAATCGGCGGTGGGCGAGCGCAATTCGTCGACGATGCGGCCGTCGGCGAGGAACACCACGCGGTCGGCGTAGGAGGCGGCGCGCGGATCGTGGGTCACGATGACCACGGTCTGCCCGAATTCGTCGACGGCGGCGCGCAGGATGGACAGCACCTCGCCGGAGGATCGCGAGTCCAGGTTGCCGGTGGGTTCGTCACCGAAGATGATGTCCGGCTTGCCCGCCAGCGCCCGCGCGCACGCCACGCGCTGCTGCTGGCCGCCGGACAGTTCGCTGGGCCGGTGGGTGAGCCGGTCGGTGAGCCCGAGTCGCTTGGTGACGGTGGACAGCCACTCGTCGTCGGGTTTGCGGCCCGCGATATCGAGCGGCAGCGTGATGTTCTCCAGGGCCGTGAGTGTCGGCACCAGGTTGAACGCCTGGAAGACGAACCCGATGCGGTCGCGCCGCAGCTTTGTCATCTGCTTGTCGGAGAGCCGGGTCAGATCGGTGTCGCCGATGTGGACAGCGCCCGCGGTGGCCGCGTCCAGCCCGGCCAGGCAGTGCATGAGCGTCGATTTCCCGGAGCCGGACGGCCCCATGATGGCGGTGAATTCGCCCCGCGCGAACTCGGCCGACACCCCGTCGAGGGCCCTTACCTGTGTGTCGCCCGAGCCGTAGATCTTCACCAGATCGGTCGCTCGGGCGGCGACCGGGGCCGCGCCCTTGCCCAGGGTGACGGATTCCGAGACGTTCGAAGTCATGCTGTCCAGTGTGTCTAGCTTCCTGCGCGGATGCCATCCGGGATCACCCGGATACCGACACCCACAGAATGTCCATAGGAAAGACCGATCGGCCGGGGTGCATTGTCAGTAGCCGGGCGCGGGCACGGGCACCCCGGTTCGCGTGGCGGGCACCCCGGTTTCCGCACCGGGCGTCACGGTGTACCCGTAGTGCCCCGGTTCCGGCGCAGTCTCGACGGTGGTCGTCCCCGTGGGCGCCTCGGTGGGCACAACCGCTTCCCCGGGCTGCCCCGCGTCCCCGGTATACGGCGCGGGCTCGACGGCGGTCGTGGTCACCCCCGACCCGCCCGGATCATCGGAGGACACCGCATCGAGCACGGCGAGGCAGCCCGCGACCACGAGCACCGGCGCGACGACGATCCCCACCGTCCCGATCAGGCAGCCTCGCTTCCACGAGCGGCGCTTGCGGCGCACCGGAGGCGGTGTCGCGCGCGGTCCGGTCGAACCGGGCGCGGCGGGCCGCGCCGGCGACGAGTTCCGCACGGCAGCCGATCGCCCGGAAACGCGTGCGGGCGTTGCCGATTCGAGCGGCGGCCGCGCATCGGACGACGCGGGCACCCCTGATCCGGGTGGCGTGAACTGCCGCGCCGGAGCGGATTGCGCGACCTGCCGTCCGGGCTGCTGCGGGGTGAGCGGGCGGGCCGACTCGACCGGGGTGGCCTGTCGCACGGGCGATGCCGGACTCATCGGCCTTGCGGACGGCGGCGACGCGGGCCGCGTTCCGTTCGGACCACCTGCGGTGGGAGGTCGCGCACCGGACGGTGCGGTGACCGCGCCGACGGGCGGCAGGCTGTGTCCGTTGCGCGGCCGGGTGACCGACCCGGCGGCCATGGGCGCGGACACTCCACCCGCGGCCTGCCGGGCCGCGGCGGCGAACTCCGCGCACGAATCGAACCGTGCCGCAGGGTTTTTGGCCAGGCCGCGAGCCAGCACGGCGTCCAGTGCCGGGGGCAGGCGGCGGAAAGTGTTGAGCGGCGGCGGTTCTCGGTGCAGGTGGCCCGCGATGATGGCGGGCGCGTTGTCACCGGCGAACGGGGTGGTTCCGGTGAGCAGCCAGTACAGGGTGCAGGCCAGCGCGTATTGGTCGCAGCGGTGGTCCACCGGCAGGCCGGCGAGTTGTTCGGGTGCGGCGTAGGCGAGGGTGGCGGTGACGGTGCCGGTCTGGGTGAGGCGGGCGGAATCGTCACGCAGGCGGGCGATTCCGAAGTCGGCGAGGTAGACCCGTTCTTCGGCCACATCGCGCTCGAGCAGGATGTTGGCGGGTTTGACGTCGCGGTGCAGCACGTCGTTGCGGTGCGCGAAGTCCAGGGCCTGCGCGACGCTCGTGATGATGCGCAGCGCGCGGTCCGGCGCCACCTCGAGGGGTTCGAGGGAGGCGGCGTCGCATCCGTCGATGTAGCGCATGGAGATCCAGCGCCGGTCGCCCTCGATGCCGCGGTCGTAGACCGGCACGATGTGCGGATGTTCCAGCCGCGCCACCAGATCGGCTTCGCGGTCGAAGCGGGCGCGGATCTCGGTGTCGTCGAACAGTTCCCGGTTCAGCAGTTTCAGGGCCGTGCGGCGTGGCAGACGGGGATGCTGTGCCAGGTAGACCGAACCCATGCCGCCGCGGCCGAGTTCGCGTTCGATGACATATCCGGCGAATACCTCACCAGCGCGCAGCACAGATCCCTCTCGTCAGTTCAGTGGCGCGGATCGCCACCAGCGCAGCACCTCGTCGATGCTGCCCACCACCCCATCTGTGTACATGAGCATTTGCGCGCGGTCACTGTCGCCGGTGAAGTTGGTGACCATGCGCGGGCGGCTCTGGTCGGTGAACTGGTAGTTGGTGTAGGTATTGCCGCCGTTGGTGTCGGTGGACTTCTTGGCCGAGGTCAGTCCGCTCACCACCGACTGCACGTCGGCGGAGGAGTCGTAGCCGTAGATGCGGTAGAAGGGGTCCTCGTTGTTGCCACCGCCGAAGCAGCGCCACTGGACCGTCCAGTTGCCGAAGTCGGGTTCGCCCTCGTCGGCCTCCGGCGGGCTGCTCGCGTCGGCCAGCCAGCA
This sequence comes from Nocardia huaxiensis, assembly GCF_013744875.1. Taxonomy (NCBI): domain Bacteria; kingdom Bacillati; phylum Actinomycetota; class Actinomycetes; order Mycobacteriales; family Nocardiaceae; genus Nocardia; species Nocardia huaxiensis. The sequence goes on along the minus strand of NZ_CP059399.1, from coordinate 2,714,149 downwards.
GGTGGCGCCGTTGTAGCCGTCCTCGCCGCTCTTGGTGGAGGGCACCATGCGCGGGAATTCCTGGCTGACCGTCGACCAGGTGAGGTCCGCGTTGGACGGGCTGGAACCGTTGGTGCTGACGGTGGTCGTGGTCGTCCCGCCGGCGCTGCCGTTCCCGCTGTCGTCACCGGCCGCGGCCACCACCACCACAACCACGATGGCCAGCACCAGCACACCCAGGATGGCCCCGATGATCAAACCGGTGTTGGACTTTCGCGGCGGCATGGGCGGACGCGGACCGGCCTGCCCCATGCCCGGCGGCACACCCGGCGGCGGCACGGTGGCATTGCCCGGATTGCTGTAGTTGTAGCCCGGCGTCGTGTACTGGTTCGTCGGCCGGTTCGGCGTGAAGCCCGCGACCGGCTGCGGCGGCGGGGTGGCCGTATTGACCATGGTCGGATACGGCACGGGCGCGGCCGTCGGATTCGGCCCGGCGGTGCGCGGCCCGGCGGTCTGCATGGGCCCGCCGGTCATGGGCGCGGCGGTGGGGGTCGGGCCGCCCGTCATGGGCCCGACCGTCGGGTTGGCGCCGCCGGTATTGGCGAACGGCATCGGCGGCGCGGTGCGCGGATTCACCAGCGGCATGGCCGGCGCGCTGGGCGCGGCGAGGGCGCGGCGCGCGGCGGCGGCGAATTCGCTGCAGCTGGCGAAGCGGTCCTCGGGCCGCTTGGCCATGGCCTTGGCGATCACCATGTCCAGCGCGGGCGGCAGGCCGGGCCGCAGATTGGCGGCCGGCGGCGGCGGATTCTGCAGGTGCCCCTGAATGACCGCGGCCGGGTTGGTGGCCTGGAACGGGCCGGACCCGGTGAGCAGCCAGAACAGCGTGCATGCCAGCGAGTACTGGTCGGAGCGGCCGTCGAGTGCGGAGCCGGTCAGCTGTTCGGGCGAGGCGTAGGCGAGGGTCGCGGTGAAGGTTCCGGTCTGGGTGAGGTTGCTGGTCTCGTCACGCAGCCGGGCGATGCCGAAGTCGGTGAGATAGACGCGTTCGCCCTTGCCGCCGGTGGAGCGCGCGAGCAGGATATTGGCGGGTTTGACGTCGCGGTGCAGCACCTCGTTGCGGTGCGCGTAGTCGAGGGCGTCCGCGGTTTCGGCGACGATCTGCACGGCCCGTTCCGGCGGCAGCGCCTGCGGATTCACGCTCGAGGCGTCCACGCCGTCGATGTACTGCATGGAGATCCACAGCTGCCCGTCTTCGAGCCCGCGGTCGTACACGGTGACGATATTGTGGTGATCCAGCCCGGACACCAGATCCGCCTCGCGCTCGAAGCGCGCGCGAATCTCCTTGTCGAACACCATTTCCCGGTTCAACAACTTCAGGGCCGTCATTCGCGGCAGCCGCGGATGCTTGGCCAGATACACCGAACCCATGCCCCCGCGACCCAGCGTCCGCTCGATGACATACCCGGCGAAAACGTCACCGTTGGACAACATGACTCAGCTCTCACTTCCCACATCACCCGCCGGGACCCACCAGCGCACGATGTACCGCAAACGATCGGCGTGATCGAGCTCGGGCCGATCCGGAAACCACCAGAACCATAGCCCAGCGCTCGATTGTCTACCGAACTATCTCCACCCATCCCGCTTGCGCAACACTGAACGTTCGCTTGTACCGCCGGTGAAGTGTCGGTGGTCGGCTATACGCTGGGCCTCATGCGTCTTGGAGCCCATGTCCGGATGGACAGCGACCCGATCGGTTTCGGCGAGAAACTCGGCGCCGATGTGATCCAGATGTTCGTGGTGGATCCGCAGAGCTGGGACAAACCCGCCCCGCATCCCCTCGCCGCGGAGATCAAGGCCAGTCCGATCGATGTGGTGGTGCACTCCTCCTATCAGATCAATGTGGCGAGCCTGAACAATCGCCTGCGGATGCCCTCGCGCAATGCTGTGGCGTTGCAGGCGCAGGCCGCAGCCGAGCTGGGGGCGTTCGGGCTGGTGGTGCACGGCGGCCACGTGCGCAAGGACGAGGAGATGGTGGAGGGCATCCTCAACTGGCGCAAACTCTTCCAGCGGCAGGAGGACAAGGGCGGCTTCGCGGTGCCGATTCTCATCGAGAACACCGCGGGCGGAAACCATGCCATGGCACGGCATTTCGACGATATCGGCCGGCTGTGGGATGCCGTGGGCGATTTCGGGGCGGGCTTCTGCCTCGACACCTGTCACGCGTGGGCCGGTGGCGAGGAGCTGCTCGGGATCGTCGAGCGCATCAAGGCCATCACCGGCCGGATCGACCTGGTGCACCTGAACTCCTCTCGCGACGAGTTCAATTCGGGCGCGGACCGGCATGCCAACCTCGCCGACGGCACCATCGACCCGCAGCTGCTGGTCGAGGTGTGCAAGGCGGTGGACGGGCCGATCGTGCTGGAGACGCCGGGCGACGGGGTCGCGGAGGATCTGGCGTACCTGCGCGAACACGTCGGATAGCGGCTTTCAATCCTGCTGAATGCAACCCTATTTGCAGGCGCTCTGCAGTGGTGAAGTGAGGGCACCGGCGCAATCGAGCCGGTGATCACCACAATGCGAGCGAGAGGGTTGGCATGTCCGTCGACTACGCCTCCGACACTTCCACCGTGACAGTTGTGAAGCTGGGCAGCAAGATTGGCGCGCGCATCGACGGTGTGCGCCTCGGCGGTGACCTGGATTCGGTGACCGTGCAGAAGATTCAGGACGCCCTGCACGAGCACAAGGTCATCTTCTTCCGCGGGCAGGAACACCTCACCGAGGACGGCCAGTACGAGTTCGCGCAGCTGCTCGGCTCACCCACCACCCCGCATCCGACCGTCACGTCCAAGGGCGTCAAGACGCTGCCGATCGATTCGGAGTACGGCCGCGCCAACAGCTGGCACACCGATGTCACCTTCGTGGACCGGATTCCGAAGGCGTCCATCCTGCGCGCCGTGCACCTGCCCCCGTACGGCGGCTCCACCACGTGGGCCTCGACCGTCGCCGCCTACGAGGCGCTGCCCGACCCGCTCAAGGCGCTCGTCGAGAACCTGCGCGCCCGCCACACCAATGCCTACGACTACGCGGCCGATCGCACCGAGGTGGCACGCGGCGAGAACGAGCAGGTGACCGCGAACATCAAGGCCTACCGCGAGGAGTTCGAGTCCACCTACTACGAGACCGAGCATCCGGTGGTGCGCGTGCACCCGGTCACCGGCGAACGCGCCCTGCTGCTCGGCCATTTCGTGAAGAACTTCGCCGGGTTCACGGCCGCCGAATCGCAGACGCTGTTCCAACTGCTGCAAAATCGAGTCACCAAGCTGGAGAACACGACTCGCTGGAACTGGCAGCTCGGCGATGTGGCGATCTGGGACAACCGCGCCACCCAGCACTACGCCATCGACGACTACGACGGTCAGCCGCGGCGGCTCACCCGCATTACGCTCGCCGGGGATGTCCCGGTGGACGTGCACGGTGAACCCAGCACCATCATCACCGGCAATGCCGAGCACTACTCCATCGTCGAAGAGGTCGCGCCCCGCGCCGCCTGACATCCTTGTTCGTGGTCCGGTCGTGATGCTCTTGCGCGCACCACGGCCGAACCGCGCAGCCGGTGCGACGGACACCACGACTCTCTGTCCGTCGCACCGGCCCTCGTCATCCCGGCATGCATTTGGCCGGGATCCATACGGTCAGTGCAGGCCGGAGCACTATCGTTCACTCTGTGACCATGGAGATTCGGCCGCTCGACGGTGTGCGCGTACTGGAACTGGGCAATTACGTCGCGGCGCCCACGGCGGGACGCATCCTCGGGGATTTCGGGGCCGAGGTGATCAAGGTGGAGCGCCCGAAAACGGGTGATGAGCTGCGAAACTGGCGGCTCTACGGTGGCGACACCTCGATGCTGTATCGGACGGTCAACCGGAACAAGAAGTCCATCACACTGGATCTGCGCACCGAGGCGGGGCGGGCGATCGTGCTCGAGCTGATCGAGAAGTGCGATGTACTGCTGGAGAATTTCCGGCCGGGGATGCTGGAGAAGTGGGGGCTCGGGCCGGAGGTTCTCAATGCCGCCAATCCGAATCTGGTGATCACGCGGATCTCCGCGTACGGGCAGACCGGCCCACTGTCGCAGCGGCCGGGCTTCGCGGCGGTGGCCGAGGCCGTCGGCGGTTTGCGCGAACTCGTGGGCGATCCGGATCGGCCGCCGGTGCGCGTGGGCGTGTCCATCGGTGATTCCATCGCGGGCATCTACGCCGCCTTCGGCACCGTCATGGCCCTGTTCCAGCGCGAGCGAGTCGAGCGAGTTCCCTTGGAGCAGCGCATCATCGACGTCGCGCTCAATGAATCCATTCTGTCGGTGATGGAGTCGCTGGTGCCCGACTATCTCGCCTACGGCATCAATCGCGAGCGGGTGGGCGGGCGTATGGAGGGCATCGCCCCCAGCAACGCGTACCCGACCAGTGATGGTTTCAGCATCATCATCGGCGGCAATGGCGATGCCATCTTCCAGCGCTACATGCAGGTCATCGAGCGCCCGGATCTCGCGAAAGATCCTGAGCTGCAGGACAATGCGGGCCGCTGGCGCAATCGGGAGCGGCTGGACGCGTCGATCGCCGAATGGACGCGGCTGCACACCCGCGACGAGGCGCTGAAGATTCTGGAGGAGGCCGCCATTCCGTGCGGTCCCATCTACACCGCCGCCGATATCGTGGCCGACGAACAGTACCGGGCGCGCAATATGATTCAGCCGTTCGCCGTGGACGTGGGTGAGCCGGAGCCGAAGCAGGTCGGCTTCACCGGCATCGTCCCGGTGATCGGCGGGCAGTCGCTGCCCATCCGCAATGTCGGCCCGGATCTGGGCGAGCACACCCGCGAAGTCCTGTCCGGCCTGCTCGGCAAGTCCGATGCCGAGATCGATGCCTTGGAGGCCAAGTGAATTCGCCCGCCATCCTGCGTGATGTGACCCTGCGCGACGGCCTGCAGCTCACCGGCAAGGTGCTGCCCACCGAGCGCAAGGTCGAGATCGTGCGCGAACTGCTGGCGCTGGGCGTGCCGGAATTGGAGATCGGTTCCATGGCGCGCCCGGATCTGGTGCCGCCCATGGCCAATACGCTCGAGCTGGTGTCGGCGCTGACGCCGGCGGAGCTGGAGCGCAGCTGGGTGTGGGTGGCCACGCCCCGGCACGTGGAGAAGGCCGCGGCGGCGGGTGTGCGCAATTTCCAGTACTGCTTCTCGGTGTCGGACGCGCACAACAAGGCCAATATCGGCCGCACCACCGAGGACAGCCTGGCCGCCATGCCGGATGCCGTGCGCATTGCGCGGGCGGCGGGCGGGCGGATTCAGCTCTGTCTCGCAACGGCTTTCACGTGCCCGTTCGACGGACCGGTGGATCCGGCGCGGGTGCTGGCCATTGCCGCGGACCCGCGCGCCGAGGGTTCGTCCGACATCGTTATCGCCGACACCCTGGGTCAGGCGCATCCAGGGCAGGTGGGTGCGCTGATCGCGAGCGTGGCGGCCACCGGGCGCTGGGGTGATCCCGCGCATCGAATCGTGTTCCACGGCCACGACACCTGGGGTATGGGTGTCGCCAATTCGCTGTCCGCGATCGCGGCGGGCGCGGGTGTGGTGGACGGTTCACTGGGCGGGCTGGGCGGCTGCCCGTTCGCGCCCGGAGCCTCCGGCAATACCTCCAGTGAGGATCTGCTGTTCGCCACCCGCCCGGACTGGTTCGAGCCGCGCACGCTGGCCGCGCTGGTGGGGATGTCGGAGCGGCTGCTGGCCGAATTGGGTGAGCCGAATCGCTCGCGCACGGCCGAGGGCAGCCGGTCGAAAGCCGAAGCGTTCGAATGGGTTATCCGCTGACGGGCGTTCCGCAGGCCGGCGCGGCGGGCGGGTCCGTCAGACCGGGCCGGCGGTGCTGTCGGCGCGCAGCTTGAGCAGCACCAGACCGGCGGTGCACGCGAGAATCAATCCGGCGACGGTGATTTCGACATGTAGGCCGGCGATCCCGAGGACGGCGCCGGTGATTCCGCCGAGGAAGATCAGCCAGGCGACGGTACGGGCCAGGATTGCCGACAATCGCGACGGCTTGGCGGCCGTAGCGTCCCCGGTTCGCGCTGCGGCGCGCAGAGGGGATGTCGAAAAGGCACCCATCATCTACTCCTCGATGACGCCCGACATCGGGAGCGAATCATCGGCGCGTCCCTCAGCAAATCCTGGGCGTCTCACGTGTAACTTTGGACACACATTACGGCTCCGCAACGGAATGTCCATACGACACGTGCCGTCAACACGCGGGATTTACTAATTCGATATCTGAATCATCGCTGTTTGAGATATCTTCGTGGCTTTCGGAACGAGCCACCCCATCCCAGAATTCGGGACGAGGATCTCACCTGGCCCCGCACTGCGGCCTCCGTTAGGGTGAGCCCACTCGAGACGAATCAGGAGTGCCACCCATGGACGGCAGCAACGCCGGCGCTGACGAGCGCGGCGACACCCTGTCGCGCAGGCTGCCCACCCCCCTGGCGGGCGCAGCCATCGCGGCCGGTGCGGTGTCGCTCGGTCTCGTCCTCATCGGCGCCTGCGGTCTCGGCGGCCAGGACACCTACGTCCCGCCCCCGCCGCTGAACGCGGATCTGCAAGCGGCGCCGGTGAATTCCGCGTCCGGCACCGGCAGCACCACCCCGGTCGTGGTGATCCCGCCCTCCCCGAGTTGGCGGGTGGCCGCCGGCGAACCGCGCCAGCCGCGCACCACCACCTCGGCCGCGGAAACCACCGAACCCGACCCGGATCCGGAAGACGCCGACACCACCACGAGTTCGCGCACCACCACCTCGCGGCCCCCGCGCACCACCCGCCCGCGCCCGACCACCACCGAGCGCACCACCACCGAATCCACCCGGCCGACCACCACCGAACCGGAACGCACCACCGAACCCCCGACCACCGCGCCGACCACCTCGGAACGCTCCGCGGCGATCGACGAGGAATCGGTGTCGCCGGAATAGGTTCGGGCCTACCAGTCACCGTCCTGCACCGGCTTGCCCGGCTTGCCGAGCGGCTTCACCTGACCGGGCTCCGGTTCCTGCCACGGCTCGTGATCGTCACCCAGCCACTCCCCCACCGGGGCCACCTCGGTGAGCGGTCCCGCGGGTGCGAGATCGGTTGCGTCGGAATCGAAGTAGTCGAACCAGGGCAGCCCGGCCGCCGTGTACGCGGCGCGGTCCACCGGCGACGGCGGCGGCGCCTCACCGGTGATGTGCCGCCAATCCGGCGGTGTCACCAGGTGCACGAACAACCGCCCGGAAGCTGTTGTGCCCCAATCACTCAGCGGCCGCTCGTCCGCGAAGATCTCCTGCCGCATGGTCCCGCCCACACCCAGCCCCATCGCCTTGGCCTGCTTGCCGGCGCGCATACGAGTTCGCCCCGCCGAACCGGGAGTCGGACGCGGTGGCTGCGCGCCATACCCGCCCACCTGCGGGGCGGGCGGCGGCGCAGCGGCCGGGGCGGCGCCCATCCAGTCGATGCCGTCGCCGGACGTGGTCATGTGCCGGACGTCTTCGGAGGCCATCTCCTCCCGCCACGCGGCCAGGGCGGCGGGGTTCAGCGCGAAGTTCTGCAGCTGAATCCCGCCCCACACCTCTTCGCCGGTGACCTGACCTTCCACGGTCGCGCCCAATCCCATTGGCACCGCCACGAATTGGCGGATAGTCCCCTTGCCGGAATTGATCCCGTCCAGCCACGGCTGCCGCGGCAGCACCACATAGTTCTGCGGATCCCGGCTCAGCCGATCACTCCACGGCTTCCCCGACACCGCGCACACCTTCCCCACGCCGATCTGCAGTGCCGCGGGATCTTTCGCCGAAAACCGCAACCACATGGCCTCCCGCAGATACATCGGCAGCATCACCCCGCCACGCCTGCGCCATTCGTCGGGCACCGAATCCGCGTAATCCTGCACCCGTCGCACCGGAAACTCCCCGAGCCCCGGCGGCAGTGCGTGCGTCCCCGTCTCGGGCAGCCGCAGCGTGCGAATGAACCGCACCCCCACCCCACCCGGCAGCAGCAACGTATTCCCGTTCAGCCGTACCGCGTCCTCCGCCATATCGGCACTGTCCCACAATGCCTCCACACCCGGTACCGCATTTCGGCGGGCATCGAAGGGCGATCGGGTTCCCATTCGTCCAAGCCGGGCGGGCCGCTGCGCGCCTACCGTCGACCCATGTCCACCACCTCGTTCACCGAGCCGGCCGCCGACGTCGAACGCGCGCTCCGGGCCAGATACGACGCCTGGCTCGTCGCGCTCGTCGCCAACGACGCGGACGCCATCGCCGGATTCGTCACCCCGGACTGGATTTTCGCCGGCGAGAACGGCATCACGCCCGGCGATCTGTTCCTGAATCTGGTCCGGGACGGCACGCTGAGCCACTCCGCCATGGACGCGGTGGGCGACCCGATCATCCGCGTGTACGGCGAGACCGCGACGCTCACCGTGCGCGTCACCAACACCGCGCACTATCAGGGGCAGCGGATCGAATCCGATGAATGGACCACCGATGTGTTCGTTCGGCACGACGGCGCCTGGCGCTGCGCGCTGACGCACCTCACGGCCGTGCGAGGCGTCTGAACACACCGGAAACGGCCGCGCCCGTTCCGAATCCGGAACGGGCGCGGGACCGCGGGAGGCGGATCAGATCTCGACCAGGGTGTAGTCCGTGACGCGGTCGGTGAGGACGCGCAGGTGGTCGAGGTCGGTGCCGAGGGTCCGGCCGATGGCGGTCAGGCGGGCTACGTAGTGGCTCACCGGGTACTCGGTGGTGATGCCGATGCCGCCGTGCATCTGGATCGCCTCCTGGCCGATGTGGCGGGCCGACCGGCTCACGCGCAGGCGGGCGCGGGAGGCGATGGACGGGTCGATGACATCGTCGGCGAGGGCGGCGGTGGCGTAGTAGCTCATGCTGCGCGCCAGTTCGAGCGACACGTACATATCGGCGGCACGCTGGGTGAGCGTCTGGAACTTGGACAGCGTGACACCGAACTGCTTGCGGGTCTTCAGGTATTCGGTGGTCAGGCGGAGGGACTCTTCCATCGCTCCGAGTGATTCCGCGCACAGGGCCGCGTGCGCCCGCACCGTGACCGCCTCGATGGCCGGGCAGGTGGCGGACCGGTCGGCGAGCAGTTCGGCCGGAGCCGCCGTGAATTCGATCTGCGCGCCGCGGCGGCCGTCGAAGGTGCGGAACGGCTTGCGGGACACGCCTTCCGCGGTCGCGGACACCAGGAACAGGGCGGTGCCGCCCGCCGGCAGGGTCGCGCTCACCACCAATTCGTCGGCGCAATCACCGTGCGGCACAGGGTTCTTCACGCCGGTGAGCACCCAGCCGTCGCCCTGCGCGACCGCCGTGGTGGTCAGTTCGATCGCGGGCCAGCGGTTACCGGGCTCTTCATGGGCGAACGCCAGCAATTTCTCGCCCGCCACCACCTCGGGCAGGATGCGCTGCCGCTGTTCCGCGGTCCCGGCCTGCGCGATCAGTCCGCCCGGCACCAGCACGGCATCGAGCAGCGGTTCCGGAGCCAGCCGGCGGCCGATCTCCTCGAGCACGACCATGACCTCGATCGGCCCGGCCCCGACACCGCCGTCCGCTTCGCTGAAAGCCAGTCCCAGCACGCCCAATTCGGCGAGCTGATGCCAGAGGTCGCGGCTCCAGCCGAGTTCGGTGTCGGTGACCTTCAGTCGCGTCTCCGGGTCGTAGGCGCGGGCGAGCAGATCCCGGACCGTGTCCCGCAGCATGACCTGTTCATCGGTGAGTTCGAAATCCATGGTGGCAGCTCACAATCCGAGGATGGTGGAGGCGATGATGGTGCGCTGCACCTCGTTCGATCCTCCGTAGATGCTGGTCTTGCGGTAGTTGAGATAGGTGGGGCCGGTGTGCTGGGCCCACTCCGGGGACGCGATGTCGTCGGCGTGCACCGGCAGCGCGTCGGGTCCGGCGATGTCCAGGAGCAGTTCGGTGGCGGCCTGCTGCAATTCGGTGCCGCGCAGTTTCAGCACCGAGGAGGCCGGATTCGGCTTGCCGTCATCGGACTGCGACACCACGCGCATCAGGGTCAGCTCCAGCGCGAGCAGCTCGTTCTCCAGTTCGGCGACCCGGGCCGCGAACACCGGATCCTCCAGCAGCGTGCCGCTGCCCGACTTGGTCTGCGCCGCATACTCTTTCGCCAGCCCGAGCTTCACCTTGGTGCGGCCCACACCGGTGATGCCGGTGCGCTCGTTGCCGAGCAGGAACTTCGCGTACGTCCAGCCCATGTTCTCCGCGCCGACCAGCTGATCGGCGGGCACCCGGACGTTCTCGAAGAACACCTCGTTGACCTCGTGGCGGCCGTCGATCAGCTTGATCGGGCGAATGGTCACGCCCGGCGATTTCACATCGAAGAGCAGCATGGAGATGCCGGCCTGCTTCTTCACCGTCGGATCGGTGCGCACCAGGCAGAAGATCCAGTCCGCGTGCTGGGCCAGCGTGGTCCAGATCTTCTGGCCGTTGACGATGTAGGAGTCGCCGTCGCGCACCGCGGTGGTGCGCAGCGAGGCCAGATCCGAACCGGCGTCCGGCTCGGAAAAGCCCTGGCACCACCAGATGTCGAGGTTGGCGGTCGGCGGCAGGAAACGCTGCTTGAGCTCCTCGGAGCCGAACTGCGCGATGACCGGTCCGATCATCTGCGCATTGAAGGTGAGCGGTTCGGGGACCGATGCCAGCTGCATCTCGTCCTCCCAGATGTGGCGCTGCATGGGCGTCCAGTCCCGACCGCCCCATTGCACCGGCCACTTCGGCACGGCGAGACCGTTCTCGTTGAGGATCCGGTGGGTGGTGACGATGTCCTCGCGGGAGAGTTCGCGACCGTACTTCACGCGGTCGCGGATCTCGGCCGGAATCTTGGTCCGGTAGAACTCGCGCAGTTCGTCCCGGAATTTCACCTCGTCCGGTGACAGGGCAAGCTTCATTGCTGACTCCCAGGGCTGATCCTGTTGACTTGTGGTCAACATACTCCGGGGTAAACCTGGGGCTGTCGGCTGGCTCACCTCCACCGACCACTCGCCCTGTTCCGCCACTGCTGGTACGTTGCGGAATGACTGTCGCGCACGTCACGTACGCGCGCGGAAGCGAATCACCGGCCACCCACCGGCATCCGAAATCGCAAGGAGCAGCACGAGTGAGCACCCTTCGTCGCCGCGCCGCGTCCACGGCAGCCCTCGCTGTCACCGCGGCCGCCCTGAGCATCGCGTCCGGTCCGGCCGGAGCCGAACCCAAGACGCTGCTCGACACCGCGACCGAACAGCTCACCGCCGCCGCCGGCGACAATCAGGACGCGCAGGCCGGCGTGAACGCCACCGTCAAGGCAGCGCAACTGGTCACCGCCGCCCACCTGAACAACATCGCCTTCACTCCCTTCGGCTACGCCGCCCCCACCATCGGCTGTGGCAGCAACCTGCCCTTCACCATGACCGTGGCCTCCGCCGTCTCCGGCGTCGACGGCCCGGACGTCGGCCTCGCCGGCCCGCCCGGAACCCTCCGCTTCCAAGCCGCCCCCGCCCACTCCGGCATGCCCCTCGCCTCCGGCCTGAGCGTCGCCTGGCTCAATGTGGCCAACGGCCGCAGCGGAATCCACGGCCTCGACGAACTGACCGAATACAACCTCCCCGCCCTCTCCAAGACCGTCGACACCGGTGCAGGCACAGTCGTGGCCTCCCTCTGGGGCACCATCGACTACCCCGGCTCCCGCTGCGTCGTCTTCCCCACCGTCGGCCTCTTCACCGTCCCCGAAATCCCGAAGCCCGCCGCCCCGGCCACCACCAATCCCGCTGCCCCCAATGCGAATCCGGCCGCACCGGCCACCAACCCTGCCGCACCGGAGACTCCGGCCGCGTCCAACGGTTCCGGCGACACCGGATCGGGCGTCCCCGCCGCCAACTGACCGTCAAACCTGCCTGGGACGAATGAAGTCGAACCAGCCGAAGGCGTACAGGTGGTGTCCGGCCATCGACACCGGGCGGCCGTCGGCTTCCCACAACCACAACGTCCTCGATAACGCCGAACGGCCGAAACCCCTTGGGGTTTCGGCCGTTCTACAACCTCGGAGCTACGCGCGCGGCTTGCGGCGTTCGTAGCGGGGCTTCTCGCTGCGGGAGTCGCGGCGCGGGTTGCGGTTCATGCCGCCGCGCGGCGGGCCCTGGTCCAGCTGGAGCTGGATGAGCTGGCCGCTGATCCGGGTGCGGCTCAAGGCATTCAGGGTTTCGGAGGATAGATCCGCGGGGAGTTCGACCAGGCTGTGGTCGGGGCGGATGCTGATGTGACCGAAGTCGCTGCGACGCAGGCCGCCCTCGTTGGCGATGGCGCCGACGATCGCACCCGGGGCGACCTTGTGGCGCTTGCCGACCGAGATGCGGTAGGTGGCCAGCTCGGCGCCGGTCTGACGGTGGCGGCTGGGGCCGGCGTCGCGACGCTCGCGGGGGCCGCGATCGTCGGAATCGCGGGGGGCGCGGTCACGGTCGCGCTCACGACGGGGCGCGGGCTCCGGGTCGGGCTCCATGAAGAAGTTGTCGCCGTCGTAGGAGCCGATGGCCAGCGCCGCCGCGATATCCACGAGCGGAATGTTGTGCTCGCGCTCGTAATCCTCGATGAGCTTGCGGAACAGCGGCAGGTTCGCCGAGGCCAGGTTCTCGGTGATGGTGTCACCGAACTTCTGCACCCGCTGCGCGTTCACGTCCTCCACGCTGGGCAGCTGCATTTCGGTGACCTGCTGGCGGGTGGCGCGCTCGATGGCGTCCAGCAGCCGGCGCTCACGCGGGGCCACGAACAGCAGCGCCTCACCGGTGCGGCCCGCGCGGCCGGTGCGGCCGATGCGGTGCACGTACGACTCGGTGTCGTGCGGAATGTCGTAGTTGACCACGTGCGAGATGCGGTCCACGTCCAGGCCGCGCGCCGCCACATCGGTGGCGACGAGAATGTCGAGCACGCCCGACTTCAGCTGGCCGATGGTGCGCTCACGCTGCGCCTGCGCGATATCGCCATTGATGGCGGCCGCGGAATACCCACGCGCGCGCAGCTTTTCGGCCAGCTCCTCGGTGGCCTGCTTGGTGCGCACGAAAATGATCATGGCCTCGAAGGATTCGACCTCGAGGATGCGGGTCAGCGCGTCCAGCTTGCGCTGATACGACACCATCACCCAGCGCTGCGTGATGTTGGTGTTGGTGGCCGTCTTGGTCTTGACGGTGATCTCGGTCGGATCGTTCAGGTACTGCTTGGAGATCTTGCGGATAGCGGTCGGCATGGTCGCCGAGAACAGCGCCACCTGCTTCTGGCCCGGAGTGTCGCGCAGGATGCGCTCGACGTCCTCCTGGAAGCCCATCTTGAGCATCTCGTCGGCCTCGTCCAGCACCAGGAACTGCAGCTGGGTCAGGTCGAGGGTGCCGCGCTCGAGGTGATCGATCACACGTCCCGGCGTACCGACCACGACCTGCGCGCCGCGCTTGAGACCGTTGAGCTGCACCGCGTAGTTCTGGCCGCCGTAGATGGGCAGCACGTGCACGCCGGGCATGTGCACCGAGTACTTCTGGAACGCCTCGGCGACCTGAATCGCCAGCTCACGGGTGGGAGCGAGCACCAGCGCCTGCGGCTGTTTGCCGGAACCTTGCAGACCCATGAGGATCGGGATGGCGAAGGCCGCGGTCTTGCCGGTACCGGTCTGCGCGAGACCCACCACGTCCGCGCCCTCCAGCAGCGGCGGAATCGTCGCCGCCTGAATCGGCGACGGCGATTCGTAGCCGACATCGGCGATGGCCCGCAGAATGCGGTCATCGATGCCGAGATCGGCGAAGGACGGGCCGTTCACGTCCCTCTCGTCGTCGCTGGGAACGCTGTCGGCCGGTGAGGTGCTCATTGACCAGGAGTTTACTAGGAGACGATTCGCCTTCCCGCCCCGCCTCACCCCGGCGGGCGCGCCGACGGCTCCCGCGTCGCACCGCCATTGCCCCAGCGGCGGTTTCGCAGGCGGTGTCCCGTCCGATTCGGCGGGAGATTTCCACGTCTCCGCCAGCGAGCACACCTCACCGTGACCCGCGCGGCCGTCCGACGAAATACGCTGGATCGGTGCAGCCGAATACACCCCCCGCGCCCACCGGCCCGGCCGCCCCCGCCTCGGCGGCTTCCGGCCTCGGGCACCCCGAATCCGCGCCGGTGCGCAATTACGTGACGGGCACGCTCGCCACCACCGAACCGGGCAGCGCGGGATCCGTCGCACCCTCCGCCCGCGAGACGGCGACCGCGGCCCGCACCGGGGACAATCCCGCGCCCGCCAGGGCGGTGGACATCGCGGTCGTGCAGTTCGCGCCGGGCACCGACGTGGAAGCCAATCTGGCCGGACTGCGCCAGGAGGTGCGCGCCGCCAGCGATCTCGGCGCGAAAATCGTTGTCGCCCCCGAATATTCGATGTTCTCCGTGATGCGCCTGGACGAGCGCGTGGTGAAGATCGCCGAACCGCTGACCGGCCCCTTCGTGAGCGGATTGCGCGGCATCGCAGCCGAATTCGGCGTACACCTGGTGGCGGGCGTAGCGGAAGCCCCCGGCGGCGACCACCCGGCCGACCGCATCTTCAACACCCTGGTGGCCGCCACCCCGGACGCCGAGTTCGCCGCCATCTACCGTAAAACACACCTCTACGACGCCTTCGGTTTCCGCGAATCCGAGGTGGTCCTCCCCGGCCCCCTCGACCCCCCGCAAACCTTCACCGTCGACGGTGTGACCTTCGGCATGCAAACCTGCTTCGATCTCCGCTTCCCCGAAGGCATCCGGCGCGTAGCCGCCACCGGCGCCCAGGTCCTGCTCCTGCCCGCCCAGTGGATCCCCGGCCCCGGCAAGGTCGACCAGTGGACCACCCTGCTGCGCGCCCGCGCCATCGAGAACACCATGTACGTCGCCGCCTCCGACCAAGCGGCCCCCCGCGGCTCGGGCGCCTCGATGATCATCGGCCCCAACGGCGCGGTACTGGCCGAACTCGGCGACCAACCCGGAATCGCCACGGCCCGAATCGATCTCGCCCACCTCGCCGAGATCCGCACCACCAACCCGAGCCTTTCCCTGCGCCGCTACGAGATTCGGCCGGAGTAACTCAGCCGAATTTCTCCTTGAACCAGGTCAACAGTGCCGCTTCGGTTTTCGGGCTGTTGCTCGGCTCGTCGTTCTCGGCGGTGCACACCAGCGCCAGTACATGGGCGCTGGTGTGCATGGCCAGCAGACAGGTGAGATCGCCCACCCCGCCGGCGACGGTGTAGCAGAGGTACCGGCCGATCGGCTCGTTGTCCCGCCACCACGCCGCATCCCGGCCACCCTGCGGGTTGTCGCAGGCGCGACTGTTCAAGAGCGCCACGTCGCCCTCGTAGGTCTGACTCGCCGACGCGGTATCGGGAAACCCGAAGAACTGCACCGCCGGTGAGTCCTTCCCACCCGTACACCACAGCCGCGACACCACCTCGGACGGCCGCGGCGGCTCCTGATGCCGGCAGGTGCGGCGGCTTCCCACCCGGCCGAGCTGGTCCAGCACCTCGGCATCGGCGGCGGTGAAGACGTCGGGATCATTGGCCTCGGTGGGATCGAGCATCCAGTGGCCCCCCTTGCGCGCAACATAGTCCCGGCTCACTTCGCGTTCCGGATCCGGCCAGATCTGCACGATGAGGATGAGCAACTTGTCGTGGGTGACGACCAGTGACGGCGTCGCCACCCCGGTGGTCCGGTTGACACCCGACCAGCAGGCCTTGCGGCCGATCGGCACGCCGACCGCGAGCAGCGGCCCGTCGGCGCCCGCCGGATCATCCGGACAGGCGGTCGCGCGCAGGGCGGTCAGCAACTGCGCACGGTAGTACTCGTTCATCCGCTCGGCGGTGCGGAAGCGGAAGAACTTCGCATGCGGGGCATCGGCTTCCGGGTTCGGATCGCAGAAGACCATGGCGGTCATAGTCGAATCCGGCTCCTGATGCGTGCAGTTCCAGCGGTGGTAACTGCCGCCGCCGATCAGGCTCATCAACTCGACATCCGGTCCGGTCCACGCGGTGGCGTCCGCGATCGGCCGACCTTCGGTCGCGCGCTGTGTCCACGACCACCCGGCGAAACCGACCGACGCGAACAGGACTGCCACCGTCCCCAACACAACCAGCAGCCGTCGCCAATTCCGGCGAGGTGACGTGGCCGATGCGGACCCGGTAGCCGGAACCCCACTGCCCCCGCTCTCCGTCGAGCCGCCATCGCCCGCCCGCTGCGCCGACCCCCCGCCGCCTGAATCGTCGACAAGCGGTGCCCTGAAAGGTAGCGCGACAGCCCCCGGGACATCGGTGGGCGTCGAGATGACCCCCGATCGATCCGTGATCGCGGATACGACCACGGAGCCTTCCGTGGGTGCCGAGGCGGCCGACGCGATGGTGGGTTCGGAAGTTTCTGTCCCGCTGTCGGATTCACCGGTCGGACCGGCGGCGCGCACCACCGGCAGCGAGTCGAGGGTGTCCTCGTCGGGATCTGGGAGGGTGGCCCCGCGGCCCAGGGCGCTGCGGGCGGCGATCGCGAGTTCGGTGGCGGTGCGGTAGCGGTCGCGTGGGGTTTTGGCCATGCCGCGGGCGACCACGTCGTCGAGGGCGGCGGGGAGGCCGGGGCGGACCATGCTGGGGCGGGGTGGCTGTTCGAACATGTGGGCGCGCATCACCTCGCCGTCGGAGTCCGCCGCGAATGGTCTTGTGCCGACCAAGCATTCGTAGAGGACGCAGGCCAGGGCGTAGATGTCGGCGGAGGGGCCGACGCTGCGGGAGGTGAAGCGTTCCGGCGACATGTAGGCGAACGAGCCGACTGCCGAGCCAGTGGCGGTGAGGGAGTGGTCGGTGGCCGATTGCGCGATGCCGAAATCGACCAGGTAGGCGAAATCGTCCTCGGTCACCAGGATGTTGTCGGGCTTGATGTCTCGATGCACGAGATTGTCGGCGTGGGCGGCGTCGACGGCGGCCGCGATCTGGCGCACCACATAGACCGCGAGGCGGGGCGGCAGGGGGCCGCGGGCGCGCAGGACCGCGCGCAGATTCGCGCCCTCCACCAATCGCATGTCGATGAAGAGATGCCCGTCGATCTCGCCGTAATCATGGATGGGGATCACGTGCGGTTCCTTCAACCGCGCCGCCGCATGTGATTCCCGCTGGAACCGTTCGCGATACACCGGATCGTCACTGAGCCGCGCCGACAGCACCTTCACCGCGACCGTGCGATCCTTGACGACGTCGTACGCCTGGTACACCTCGCCCATGCCGCCCCGGCCGAGCAAACGGTCCAGCCGATAGGGCCCGAATCGCGAACCGACCGCGAAGGACCTGTCCTGGGTCGCCATCTCACCCTCCGTGACCCCGATACTCGGTCAACCATAGGGTGCTGGGCCGGTACCCGGCAGCGCAACTAAACTGGAAGGCAATGATCTACCCGGATCGGGGGGCTGCCGGACGGGCGCTGGGCGGGGTGCTCGAACGGTTCCGCGCGGCGGATCCACTGGTGCTGGGGCTGCCGCGCGGCGGAGTGCCGGTCGCGGTGGCGGTGCGCGACGTCATCGGCGGGGACGTCGACATCATGCTGGTCCGCAAACTCGGGGTGCCGTGGCAGCCGGAGCTGGCCATGGGCGCCATCGGCGAGGATGGGGTGCGGGTGCTCAATGACGATGTCGTGCGGCACACCGGGGTGACCGCCGAACAGATCACGGCCGTCGAAGGGCTGGAGCGGGTCGAGCTGGAACGGCGGCGGCACGTATTGCGTTCCGCCGCAGCGCCTATCCCGTTGAAGGATCGCATCGCGGTGATCGTCGACGACGGCATGGCCACCGGGGCCACCGTCGCCGCCGCCTGCGAGATCGCGCGCCTGCACGAACCGCGGCGGGTGGTGGTGGCGGTGCCGGTGTCGTCGGCCGAAGCGCTGCACCGCATTCGGGCGCTGGCGGACGAGGTGCGCTGCCCGCTGGTGCCGCGCTTCCTCGGCGGGGTGGGCGGGGCCTACGAGGACTTCCATCAGCTCACCGACGACGAAGTGGTGGAGCTGCTGCGCGAGGCGCGCGGCGACAGTGAATAGCGCTGCCCCCAAGCCCGTTCTGCGCGGCGATCACACGGCGCTCAGCGTGGACGCCGCAGGCGGCACTGCGCGCCGCGGGCTCAGTCCGTGACCTCGGTGAGCCCTTTGCGATGCCGCTGCGCCAGTTCCGCGTAGTAGGACGGGTTGAGTTTCACCCAGCCCTCGGCCTGCGTGCCCGCGATGGGACGCTTCACCTCGGCCGGGGAACCGGCGGCCAGCACGCCGTCCGGAATCTGCGTACCCGGTGAGACCAGTGAGTGCGCGGCGATCATCGAACCCGCGCCGATGCGCGCCATATCCAGTACGGTGCAACCGTTTCCGACAATCGACTCCGCACCCAGCGTGGCGCCGTGGAAGATCACCCCGTGCGCGATGGTGGCGCCGGCGCCGATCTCCACCGGAACGTCCGGCGGCACATGGATAACCGCATTGTCCTGCACGTTCGCCCGCTCGCGCACGATGATCGGCGCGAGATCGGCCCGCAGCACCGCCCCGTACCAGATGGACGCGCCCGCCTCGACCCGCACATCCCCGATGAGCGTGGCGGTGGGCGCGACGAACGCGGTCGGATCGACCGTGGGCCGCTTGCCTTCGAATTCGTAGAGTGGCACGGCGTCCACCGTAAGCGCTCGCCGCCGCGCCCGGCTCGACACTTCCGGCCAGGGTGCGTCGCGCGCAGCAGTCGTCGCCTGCGGACTCAGCCGCGAAGGTCGTTGACCCACGCCGCAATCTGCGCCGAGACCTCGGCGTGCACCGGTTCGTGCAGCAGGTCGTGGCCGGCGTCGGCGTATTCGCGGAAATCCGCGTGCTGGGTGCGCGCCCATTCGCGCACGGGGGCGATCGGCGCGCGGCGGTCGTCGACGCCGTGCACGATCAGCGCTGGAATGCCCTTCGGCAGTGCTGGTTCCGTGCCCGGGTACAGCTTGCGCGCATCGGCGGATGCTGCCCGGCCGCCTGCTGTCACCGGCGCGGCACTGCGTGCGGAGGCGCCGCGCGGCGCAATCCCGGTGCCGCGAGCGGACTTCGGGGCTCGGCCTTCGAGCACCGCTGCGGGGGTGCCGCAGAGAATCACTCCGGCGTAGCGGGGATCGGGGTCGCCGGTCAGGACGGCGAGGGCGGTGGCGGCTCCCAGGGAGTGGCCCATGAGCACCGGCGGGGTGGCCGAGGCAATGCGGGCGAGGTCGAGGAATACGCGTGCGTCATCGGACAATTCAGGCAGGGTGCCGGGGCGGTCCGGGTCGCCTTCGCTGAGTCCGTGACCGGAGGCGTCCAGGGTCCACAGTTCGATTCCAGCGGGCTGGAGGGCGCGGGCGAAGCGGTGGTAGTGGCCGCTGTGCTGGCCGGTTCCCGGCAGCAGGGCCAGGATCGAGACCGGATTCTCGACCGGCCACCGGCGGTAGTGGAGCCGGCCGCGGGCGCCATCGAAATACGGCATCGGGTGATTGTCGCAAACTCCCTGCGGGTGGTCGCAGGGAGTGTTCCGGATGGCGACACGCCGAAATTTTCGGTTGATTTCCCGCGCCCGCACGCGCACCCGCCGCCGCGTCACGCCGGGCTCGCGCGCGAGTCGCGTTGTCCCGCAACACAGCCCGCAAACCCGCCCGGACCTGCGCCGCCGCGCCGCCCCGCGAACACGCCCATCCACCCCACCTGACGACACACCACCCACCGTCCAGTCACTACGCTGTCGCACGGCTCGGCCCGCACCGACGCGGACCGGGTGCGGGTGTCGGCGTCGAAGACACAGGAGGGCCGCGATTGATTCTGTTCGGTGATCGTGTCGTGTGCAGCACCGGTGACCTGGTGACGGCGGCGCGCTGTGAGTTCGCGCTGCTGCGCGCACTCGATGCCGAACTGGGACTGGTCACGCCGGTGGACATTTCGTCCCCCGGCGCGCTGACCCACGCCCCCACCCCGGCCGTCGACCCCATCCTCGCCGCGCTCCGCGACCGCCACAGCCCCGGCTTCACCCACATCCGCATCCCCACACCGGCGCACTCGCGCGCCACGGGGGATGCCGCCTTCACGCAGCCTCGCACCGCCACGGCCGGGCAGTCGCGCGGAGCGTGGCATTCGACGCTGGAAGAGACTCTCGCCGGGCCACACGCGGCAGCCGAACCGGCCATCGCAGCCGTGCGGGCCGCGCACGAGCTGACGGTGGCGGCGCTGCGCGAGAACCTCGAGGTGGTCGCGGCACCGGTGGTCTTCGACGGAATGCTGGCGGCACAGTGCGATTTCCTGTTGCGCGACAGCGATCCCGAGACCCACGACCACCTGCCCGCGGGTGTGGCCACCCGGCACACCGTGGTCGGCACGCTGCTCACCCTGGCCGCGACGGCGGATGCCCTGCGCCGCACCGGTTTCCGCCCCGCCCCGCACGCCCGCATGTGGGTGGACGGCGTCCCCGCCCTGCACTCCCTCGCCGATATCTCGGTCATCTATCAGGCCCGCCGCACCCGCCTGGAGTCGATCGTCGACGCCAAACTCGGCGAGCTCCTCCCCGTGCAGTGGGGTGACCGCCGCTTCCTCGCCTGCGGCAGCTGCCCCGCCTGCACCGCCGAACTCGAATCCCGCCGCGACCTACTCCTGGTCGCCGGCATGCGCCCCGCCACCCGCGCCCAGCTCCGCGACGCCGGCATCACCACCGTCGACCGCCTCGCCGCCACCGACGCCACCCCCGGCATCCCCACCCCCGCCCTCACCGCCCTGCGCCGCCAAGCCGAACTTCAACTCCACCGCGAGCGCACCGGCCACCCCGCCCACACCCTCCTCACCCCTGCCGCCCTGGCCACCCTCCCCGCCCCGGCCCCCGGCGACCTCTTCCTCAGTGTCGCCCTCGCCGACCCTGCCCCCGGCCGAATCACCAGCGCCCGAGGCGATCTCATCGTCACCCTGTGCGCCGCCGACCACCTCCCGACCGAGGTGCCGTCCGAGGCGTTGTCCGACCCCTCGGCCACCGCGCCGCGCACGACGAGCGGCCCCCTGGTGGACCGCGAGGCTGCGGCCGGATTCGAGATGTCCATGCGCACGGTGGATTTCACCGCGTTCGTCGGAGAGGAAGGCCGGCCCTCGGACGCGCAGCCCGCCGCGAGCCTGCCGGAACAGCCGGCCGCGAAGGCGGACGGTCACGGCGCGCCCGCTCCGGCCCAGCAGAACCGGCGCGGACACGAATTCTGTTCGACGGCAGCGGATTCCATCGGAGGCGGAACGGACCGGGACGCACAGAACATGGAGTGTGCGGTCGGACTGATCGCCGATTCGGATATCGCGCCCGGGCCGGAGCTGGAGACGCACGCGCTGGGTTTCGTTCCCGAGCCTGCCGTGCAGCAGAACCGGGCCGCGAATACGGTGCGGTCCTTCGTGATTCGGGTCGATCTTCCCGATCCCAAGGCAGATGCCGGTGTGCTGCAATGGGATTCCGGAGTCAAGGATGATTCCGAGGCGCTGTTGGAGTTCCTGATGCAACGGCATCGGGAGTATCCGGAGATGCGGGTGCACCACTATCGGGGGAATGCGCGCGGGTTGTTGAGCGCGCTCGGGGAACGGTATCCGGTGGGCGAGGACATGGTGGCCGAGATACTGCCTGCCACTGTGGATTTGTACCCGATCGTGCGGGCCGCGCTGGTGGTCGGCGAGCGGTCCTACGGGCTGCTGGAGTTGCCGCCCAACCAGGGCGAGAGCGATTCGAGCGCGGAATCGGTACTGCGGCTGCGGGATTGGCTGCTGAACCTGGCGAGCGAGCACGGGGTGCGGCCCGGACGGCGGCCGTGGTTCGACGGTGCGTTCGATATGAGCCCGGACGAGGTGGAGGCGGCGCTGCGGGAATTCGGGGAGGGCGGCGGCCTGGCGCCCGAGGAGCGCAGCGAGGCGCAGACGGCGGCGGCGTTCACGGCGGCCGTGCTGGGCTATCACCGGCGGGAGCGGCAGCCGCTGTGGTGGGCGCACGCCGATCGGCTGGATCATCCGGTCGAGGAGTGGGCGGATACACCGGGTGTGCTGGTGGCCGATTGGGCCGCGGTGGACACCAAGTGGCACAGCACGGATGCGGGGCACTGGCGCCGATATCTCACGCTCACAGGACGATTGGGGACGGGGAACGCGCCGCCGCCGGGGACCGCGGTGCTCACGCTGTACGACCGGCCCGCACCGGGCATGGCGGCCGCGCCGGGACGCCGGGCGCTCGCGCACGCGACCGTGCTCGGCTGCGCACTCGACCCCAACTTCGACGATGTGGTGCGGGTGGTGGAGCTGCTACCGGACGGCTGCGAGCCGTACGACGAACTGCCCTCCGCCATCGCCCCGTGCCCGCCGGGCCGCAATGTGGATGTGGAGGAAGCGCTCGAGAACATCGCGCATCACCTGCTGGTGACCCTGCCGCAGGTGCCCGCTACCGCCGTGTTCGACGTGCTGTGCCGGCGCACGCCCCGGCTGCGGTCGAGCGGCGCGCTGCCGGAGGTGCGCGGCGATCACGCGGCCGCGATCACGGCCGCGCTGCTGGAACTGGACAACTCGTATGTCGCGGTGCAGGGCCCGCCCGGCACCGGCAAGACCGACACCACCGCCCGCGCGGTGGAAAAGCTCGTCACACGGCACAGGTGGCGGGTCGGCGTGGTCGCGCGCTCGCACGCGGCCGTCGAGCACACACTCGATGCCGTGGTGCAGGTGGGTGTGCTGCCGGAACTGGTCGCCAAGGCCGACTCCCGGTCGGTCGCCTCGGAGTGGCTGGGCATCGAAGCCTCGCGGTATCCGCGCTTCCTCGACAATGCGGTGAACGGGTGCGTGGTCGGCGGCCTGCCCGCCGATTTCGCCGACCCCGAACGCATTCCGCGCGACAGCCTCGATCTGCTGGTGATCGCCGATGCCGGGAAGTTCCCGCTCGCCGACGCCGTGGCGGTGGCGCTGTGCGCCCGGAATCTGCTGCTGGTGGGTGATCCCGCGCCCGCCGCCGGGCACGGCATCCACCCGGAACCGGTGCACGAATCGGTGCTGGGCCGGTTGTTCGGCGCGCATCGCACCCTGCCCGCCGCCTACGGCTATTTCCTCGATCGCACCTGGCGCATGCATCCGCGCATGTGCGGGCCGGTGTCGCGGTTGCGCTACGAGAATCGGCTGCGCAGCAATGAAACCGTCACCCTGGCAAGGGAACTCGACGGCATCGAGCCGGGCGTGCGCACCGTGACCGTCGAACATCACGGCAATGGCACCGAATCCGCCGAGGAGGCCCGGGAAATCGTGCGGCAGGTGCGCAATCTGCTCGGGCTGCCCTGGCACACCGGCGCGGTGACCCGCCGCCTGCACCCGCACGACATTCTGGTGGTCGCGCCGTATCACGCGCAGGTGGCGCGGATCCGAACCCTGTTGTCCCGCGCCAGGATCGAAGATGTTCTGGTCGGCACACCCGACCATTTCCACGGGCGCGAGGCAGCGGTGGTCCTGGTCTCCATGACCACCTCGGCCCCCAAGGACGCCCCGCACGGCATCGGCGCACTGCTGTCGCGGCATTGGCTCACCAGCGCCATCTCCCGCGCCATGTGGGCGGCGGTGATCGTGCGTTCGCCGCTGCTCACCGAATACCTGCCCGCCACCACGGCGGAACTGTCGGACCTGGCGGCCGTGCTGCAACTCGACCGAGTCTGATCGACCCCGCTCAGCCGAAGCACTGCCCTTCGCCGCGATAGGTCGGCACGGTGGTGCGGTTGCCGTCGGCGTCGACCAGGTGCACCTGATCGAAGCGCTCGCACAGCTCGCCTGCCTTGGCGTGCCGGAACCAGACGCGGTCACCGATGCCCAGCTTGCCGGAGCCCGTCAGCGGCGTCTGCACCTCGCCCGCACCCTCGGTGCCGATGAGGTTCAAGCCCAAGGGCCACACCGGTTTCGGGACGCGGGTGGCCCCCGCCGGACCGGAGGCGATGTATCCGCCGGAGAAGGCGGTGACGATCCCGTCGGCGGGGCGGCGCAGCACCGGCAGCGCGAAGTACATGGCCGGGCGCGGCGTGGCCAGATTGCGGTAGCCGTCGAAAAGCGTTGGGAGATAGAGCCCGGAGCCCGCCGTCACCTCGGTGACATCCGGATCCGAGATGCTCAGCTCGATGGATCCGGTGCCGCCGCTGTTGACGATCTCCAGTTCCCCGACCTCGGCCCGGACCGCGTCGAGCACCTTGCGCCGACGCCGGGTGATCTCCAGGCCGGACACCTTCTTCACCAGGCGCACAGCGGGATTCGTATCCGGCAGCCCGGCGATCTGCGCCTCGTAGGTCATCACGCCGACCACGGCGAATCCACGTCGCTTGGTGGCGGCGGCCAGTCGTGCGGCGTCCTCCGGCGTGTGAATCGGTGAGCGCCGCACGCCCAGGTGCAGCGGTCCGATGCGCAGTGACGCGTCCACATCGAGACACACACGGAGAGAGACGGTTTCGCTGCCGATGGCGGCGCGAATGAAGTCCAGCTGATCGACATCGTCGATCATGAGCGTGATGGCGTCCCGCAGCACCGGATCGGCGGCCAGCTCCGCCAGCGCGGCGCGGTCGACGCTCGGATATCCGAGCAGAATGTCGCGTGCGCCCTGCCGCGCCAGCCAGATGGCCTCGGCCAGCGAGTACCCCATGATCCCGGCGAATCCGCCGGACGCGGTGAGCTCGCTGCCCAGCACTTCTTCGAGCACGGCCCGGCAGCGCACGGATTTACTGGCCACCCGGATCGGCACGCCACGTGCGCGGCGCACCAGATCGGCGGCATTGGCGCGCAGTGCGCCCAGGTCGACGGCGGCCAGCGGCGGATCGAGCTCGGCGGTGGCCGCGTGCAGCCCCGCGATCGGCGACGTGTCGGTCACCATCTCATTCGACCACGAAACTGGTCATACGTCCAGGAATTGCACAACTCTCGTAGGCTCTCAGGGGCTTCGCCCCCGAACCCCCCAAACACGGGATGCGGGCCGATCCACCCGGTCAGGCCAGTTCGACCGCCTTGGTGGACAGGTAGGACACCAGGTCGTCGAGCACGACCAGGGAGGTTTCGTCGTCACAGTCGGCGAGCCAGCGCAGGAGCATGCCCTGGATGACGGCCAGCAGGTAGGCGGCGATGGCATCGCAGGGTTCCAGCCACTGGGTTCCGGAGCGCTCCGCGCACAGGTCGAGGAAGGCGGTGACGTCGGCGTCGAGTTCGCGGATGCGGGCGGTGGCCTCGGGATCGGGGACGCAGACGGCCTGGTTCTCCCAACGCCGGCGCAGACCGGCGAGGGTGGCCTCATAGGCGCGAATCTGCTTGTCGGGGGACGACTTCAGAATCGGCCACAGCGTACTCACTCCGGCGTGTAAGAGAACTCGCAGCGCACGACTACCGCTGAAATCGAGCGACGCGGCAGCCTTCTCTATGGACTCGGCCATGGCCTGGCGTAGGCCGACCTGGATTGTTTCTCCACTAGCGCTCAACGACGACTCCCTTTGGGCGAAAGAACACGCGCACCTCTGCTTGCGCGGCTCGCTCAACGGGTATGCGGATCGGCGCCACTCCCCCGAGCAGGACCCGGCGCACCCCGTTCAACGAGTATCAATGCTACGTCGTTATCAGGGTCCGAAACCAGGTTTGATAGCCGTTTCCGGACTACAAGATTGTTTCGTTACCTAATCGGAACAGCCTCGCGATCGAATGGGAATCGTCGAAATTCTTCAATCGCCCGGTAAACGGCGGTAAACCGACCATTGGGACCGAACGGTATTTTACGGACCGACTTCCGGCGAAGCCCAGCGACTGTGCCCGAACGCACAGCGACACGCATTATCGACGCGCCGCTCGAGCGCAGGAATTCGCCCGTTCGATCCGGCACCGACACCACCGCGACACCCCTGCCCCGTTAGCCTCAGGGGGTGACTGCAGCGCGCCCTGACCAATTCCTGATCTCCGGCACCTTCAACTACCGCGACGCGGGCGGCCTCCGCACCACCGGCGGAGCCAAGGTGCGCGACGGCGTGCTGCTGCGGTCCGCGCAGCTGAGCCGGCTCGACGCGGCCGGGCACGCCACCCTGCTGCAACTGGGCGTCACCGACGTGCACGACCTGCGCGGCCTGGCCGAGATCGACTACATCGGCCACGACTCGCTGCCCGAGGGCGTGCGACTGCACATCACCCCCTTCGACTCGCGCATGGGCGAGACCCCGCCGCACGAGGCCCGCCGCAACGTCACCGCCTACAACCACATGCTCGAGGTGTACGGCCAGTTCCCGGCGCTGCCCGAGGCGCACACCGCCATCCGGGCGCTCGCGGAGTCGGTGCTGAAGGGCACCGCCCTGGTGCACTGCGCGGCCGGCAAGGACCGCACCGGCTGGGCCGTGGCCACCCTGCTGCGCGCGGTCGACGTCACCGAAGAGGACGTGTACGCCGACTACCTGCTCAGCAATGACGCGGTGCCCACGCTGCGCTCGTTCATGACCGATGCGATCAATGAGGAACTGTCCGACGATCTGCTCGGCGTGAAACCCGAATACCTGGAAGCCGCAACCAATTCCATGCTGTCCATGTACGGCGATGTGCCCGGCTACCTCGCCGAGATCGGCATCGACGCGCAGACGCACGCGGCGCTGCGCACACGCCTGCTGGAATGACACCGCCCCGGCTCGGGTGCGGGCCTCCGAGCCGGACGGCTCAGGCCCGGCGGACCAGTCCGTCGGAGTCGATGCTCACCTGATTGCCGGTGTGGAACCACTGCCCGGTGAACCGGGACCGCGTGGTCTGCGGATCGTTCCAGTAGCGCGGCGTGACATTCGGCCCGCGACAGAGCAATTCGCCGTGCCCGGCATCGGCCCGCGGACCCCACAGCGCCAATTCGGTGCCGCCGAAAGCGAATCCGAGCACATCGCGCGCGGCCGCGTCGTCGTCGCGGGCCAGGCCGATGCCGCTGGTCTCGGTCGCGCCCCAGACCGACCACTGCCGCGCCTCCGGGAAAACCTCCCGCAAGGTATCGGCAACGGTCTCCGAGGTCTTCGAGTCGGCGGCAGCCAGTTCCGCGCGATGCCCGGCACTGCACACCCGGCTCACCCGCTCCACCCGCAGCCCGGCCAGATTCGGCAGCAGCCCCGCGAAGATGCGCGGCGTCGCCGACACCATGTCGATGCGTTCGGACACAAGGGTTTCCGGAATGGCGGCCGGATCCGGCGTGAGCACCACGGTGCCGCCGACCGCGAAGGTGGGCAGCAGTTGATCCACGCACCCGCTGGCGTGCGCGAGCGGCATCAGCACCAGATTCCGCAGCCCCTCGGTGGGCAGATCCAGCGCGCCGACCACGGACCGGATGGCCGACAGCAGATTCTCATTGGTCAGCTCCACCCCGCGCGGCCCCGCCTCCAGGCCCGGGCTGGTGTAGCAGAGCAGCGCCAGCTCCCCCAGCGACGCGCCGTCGTCGATGAAGGCCGCGGCATCGGGCAGCTCGTCGCGATATTCGGCCGCGCTGCCGCCGCCGTCGAGTACGAAGTCCGCGCAGCTGTCGCGAATCACCTTGTGCGCCAGCGCGTCCGGCAGCCGATCCGGCACCAGCACCGGCACCGCGCCCGACAGCAGCGCCCCCAGGAACGCCTGCACCCAGCGCACTCCGACCGGCATGCGCACCGCCACCCGGTCGCCGTATCCGATGCCGTGCTCCTGCAATCCGCCCGCGATCCGCGAGGCCGAATACCAGAGTTCGCGGTAGGTGAGGCGGGGGCCGCCGATCTCGACCACCGCCTCCCGCGCGGCGAAGGTGTGCACCTGGATATCGAGTAGTTCGGTGAGGGCCGGAGTCAGGTTGCCGTAGCGCAGGATGCCGTCGGCACCACGCGCAAGGGGGTTGTCGCACCAGGCATTTCGCGTGTGCGGGTACTCCACCAGTAACTGCGACATCCGACCCTCCGAGTGCCTCGAGCCCGCAGGCTTCGCCTCCGTAGCACCTGCGCACCGTGACTATATGATGCACATCACACCTGTGGGCGGATTGTCGGCAAACAGATGGGCACTGTCATGCCATCGAGATACTCACTGCCCGGTGTAGGTAGCCTTCCCCGGGCCGACCTCGAGGAAACTCTTGACGGCGTTTCGCAGGTCGGAAGTGGCGAAGAGGTTGCCGGAAACCTGCGGGGTCACCGAATCCGCGTGTGCCACACCGCCGGAACGCCAGGCACCCACAATTTCCTTGGTAGCCGCATGGGCTTTGGTGGGGCCTTCGGCCAGACGGGCCAGCAGGGCGCGAGCCGCGGCGTCGACATCGTCGTGGACGGCGTTCACGACACCCCAGTCGGCCATGGTGGCGGCATCGTAAAGGTCACCGGTCATGACGAATTCGCGCGCGCGACCCGATCCGGCGCGCTCGGCCAGGCGCTGCGGGCCGCCCATGGACGGGGTCAGGCCGACCACGGTTTCGACGAGACCGAACTTGGCCTTGGGCGCGGCCAGAATGATGTCGCAGGCCAGCGCGATCTCGAAGGCGGCGGTCAGGGTGAGGCCGTGCGCGGCGAACACGACCGGGCAGGGCAGCGCCTCGAGCGGATGGATGATGCGCGCGAACAGGGTCTGCCACAGCTGCGCGCCCTCCTCCACCGACAGGCCGTCGAAGACGTGCACGTCGACGCCACCGGAGACCAGCTTGCCGTCGGCGCGGAACAGCAGCGCGCGCGGCGGATTCGCCGACAGCTCCTCGAGATCGGTCGCGATGGCCTCGAGCAGCGCCTTGTCGAAGAGATTGAGCGGCGGATGGTCGACGGTCAGGACGGCGGCCTGCGCTCCCCCGGCGGTGATGATGCGTTCCAGCCGCGTCGGCTTCGAGTCAGTCATGAGACACAATCTAGGCGGTGTCACAAATTCGAGGAAGGGTGGATCGCGCGCGGACCTGCCCCGATCACCGCGACCCGGGCTTCCACCCGCCACCGCACCGGCCTTCTGGAAGACTGAGCGGGTGACCGAGTCCAAGACCGAGCCGGGCAGCTACGTCGAGCCGGGCGAATTCAAGCGGGACACGAACTACATCACCACGCGGATCACCGCGGACGGGCGCGACGGCTATCCCGTCGAACCCGGGCGCTACCGCCTGGTCGCCGCGCGCGCCTGCCCGTGGGCCAACCGCACGCTCATCGTGCGACGCCTGCTCGGGCTGGAATCGGTGCTGTCGCTGGGCCTGTGCGGGCCCACGCACGACAAGCGCAGCTGGACCTTCGATCTCGACCCCGGCGAGGTGGATCCGGTTCTCGGGATCCACTTTCTGCGCGACGCGTACCTGAAGCGGTACCCGGACTACCCGCGCGGCATCACCGTCCCGGCCATCGTGGACGTGCCGACCGGTCAGGTCGCAACCAACGACTACGCGCAGATGACCCTCGACTTCTCCACGGAGTGGACCGAATTCCACCGCGACGGCGCCCCGCAGCTGTATCCGAAGGATCTGCGCGAGGAGATCGACACCGTCAACAAGCGGGTCTACACCGAGGTCAACAATGGTGTCTACCGCTGCGGATTCGCCGGCGACCAGGCCGCCTACGACGCCGCCTACGACCGGCTCTTCACCGCCCTGGACTGGCTCGAGGAACGGCTGGCCGGGCAGCGATACCTGGTGGGCGACACCATCACCGAGGCCGACGTGCGGCTGTTCACCACACTCGCGCGCTTCGATCCGGTGTATCACGGGCACTTCAAGACCAATCGGCAGAAGCTGATCGAGTTCCCCGCACTGTGGGCGTACGCGCGCGATCTGTACCAGACTCCCGGATTCGGCGACACCATCGACTTCGTGCAGATCAAGCAGCACTACTACATCGTGCACACCGACATAAATCCCACCCGCGTCGTGCCGAAGGGCCCCGAGCTCGGCAACTGGCTGACCCCGCACGGCCGGGAAGCGCTGGGCGGCAAGCCCTTCGGCGACGGCACGCCGCCACCGCCGCCGCTCCCGGCCGAGCGGGTGCCCGCGGGTCACCAACCGGCCTGATCAGGATTTCGCGGCGCCCGCGTAGGTGCCGAAACTCCAGTACACGCCCTCCGGGTCACGGCAGACGAAACCCCGTGACTCGTACTCGGTTTCGTCCCGCAGCGCACGGATGATGGTCGCGCCCGCCGCCTCGGCGCGGGCGTACACCGCATCCGGATCGCCGACGACGATGTACACCGAGCCGACACCGGGCGGCTGTTCCTTGATGGCCATATCCTCGCGGACCTGGCCGAGCATGATGCCGCCGCCGCCCGGCCAGGTGAGCTCGGCATGCTCGACCACATCCCTGGCGGCCACGAACGCGGCTTCGAAACCGAAGGCGCGCTCCAGGAAATCGATGGCCGCGCGGGCGTCCCGATAGGACAGGGTCGGCCAGATGGGGGTTGCTGTCTTGACTGTCGATTCGCTCATGAATCCAGCCTCGCCGCTAGCCCCGCTGTTGGTCTTGGACGAATGGGAACTCCTCGCGTTCCCGCCACACCGAGGGCGGCATACCAGCCAGTTCACGCCACTCGCGGGCCATATGCGCCTGGTCGTAATAGCCGGACAGCGCCGCCACCTCCGACAGCAGCGGCGCCTGCGGCTGCCGCAGCAGCTGATGTGAGCGTTCGAAGCGGGCGATGCGCACGGCGTCCTTGGGCGTCACCCCGAATTCGGCCGCGAACCGATTGCCGAGATGTCTTCGGCTCCAGCCGATCTCGTCGGCGACCGCACCCACCCGCACCTCCGGGTCCGGGCCGGACAGCAGCTTCCAGGCGTGCGCGAGTTCCGGATTCCACGGCACCGGTTCGATGCGGCGCAGCAGAATCTCGTCGAGGATGGCGAAGCGGCGCGGCCAGCTCGCCGTGGCCGACAGGCGCTCGCGCAGCTCGACCGCGCTCGGGCCGAGCAGCTCGCGCAGATCCACCACCCAGGCGCCCAGGGCGGCGGTCGGGATGCCGAACAGGGCGCGGCAGCCGCGCGCTGTCAATGCCAGCTGCACGCCGTGCTGGAAACCGTTGTGCGCGATGGTGGCCGGGCGCACGGTGAGTCCGCTGGCCAGCATGTCCCAGCTGCCGGGCGGCTGATCCGGGTGCGCGGATACCGACAGACTGACAGGTTCGTCGATGGTGACGATCATGGTCAGCACCGAACTCGGCATCCCCACGTGCGTACCCGGGTCGAAGCCGCGCAGCAGATAGCCCTCGTACCCGAGGACGTACTCGCGCAGCCGGCGATCGGGCAACCCGGTCGCGCCTTCGGACACACCCGCCACGTACCCACCGTAGGCCGACTCGCGCGGCGTGTCGCCATGACCACACGTGAGAGCCCCGGTGCGGCGGGTATCCAGGGGGTGCAGGAACCGGTGTACCGCGCGAATCGTTGTCCCGGTGCCATAGAGTTTCGGTCGGAGGACCGCGCGAAGTTAGGGGTGTTGTCGATGTTCAAGACCGGGCTCGAGAAGGCGGTCGTGCAGCTGCTCGACAACGGATCGCAACTACAGGCGCCCGCTGTCGCCAAGTACGTCGAGAAGATGCGGAAATCGCATCCCGGCGAGTCGCCCGCGCAGATCATCACGCGCATCGAGAAGCTGTACCTCAATACCGTCACCGGCAGCGGCACCGCCGTCGGCGCGGCCGCCGCGGTCCCCGGAGTCGGCACCATCGCCTCCGTCGCGGCCATGAGCGCCGAGACCGCGTTCTTCCTGGAAGCCTCCGCGCTCTACACCCTGGCCGTGGCCGCCGTGCACGGCGTCGCCCCCGAGGACAAGGAACGCCGCCGCGCCCTGGTGCTGGCGGTGGTGCTCGGCGAGAGCGGCATGGAGATCGTGCAGAAGAGCGTCGGCTCCTCCGCCAAGAACTGGGGCAATCTGATGGCCAACAAGATCCCCGGCATCAGCTCCATGAACGATTCGCTGCTCAAGCGTTTCCTGGTGCAGTTCGTCACCAAGCGTGCGGCGCTCATGGTCGGCAAGGTGATCCCGGCCGGAATCGGCGCGGCCATCGGCGGATTCGGCAACCGGGCCCTGGGCCACAAGCTGATCGACAACTCCCGCAGGGCCTTCGGCGCACCGCCGGTCACCTGGCCGCAACCCATGGTGATCGACGCCGATCCGCTGCCCGCCGTGGAAGCCGCACCCCGGACCAAGCAGCCGTGAGCCGGCCGCGTCCCCTCGCCTTCGCCGCCGCCGGGCTGAGCAAGAACTTCGGCGAGGTCGCCGCCGTCCGCGACGCGAGTTTCGTCGTCCCCGCGGGCAGCATCGCGGTTCTGGTCGGGCCGATCGGCGCGGGCAAGACGACGCTGCTGCGACTGCTGCTCGGCCAGCTGAAACCGACGTCGGGCACCGCGAGCGTGGGCGGACCCGGCTCCGGTATCCGGCGCGGCCGCCAGCCCATCGGGGCCATGCTCGCCCCGCGCGGCCTGCACCCGGCGCGCACCGGGCGCGGTCAGGCACGCGTATTCGCCGCCGCCGCAGGAGTTTCCGATGCCCGGGTGGACGAACTGCTGGCCCTGCTCCAGCTCACCGACGTGGCGGACCACCGAATCAGCACCTACTCCCCCGGACAGCAGACCCGCCTGGCCTTGGCCATCGCCCTGCTCGGCGACCCGCCGCTGCTGGTGCTGGACGACCCGATGGCCGGTCTCGAGCAACCCGAAATCGCCTGGCTCGCCGAATATCTGCGCGCCCACGCCCGCCGCGGCGGCACGGTCCTGCTCACCTCCCGCACGCTGAGCGCGGCCATCTCCCTCGCCGACGAACTGATCGTGCTCGACCACGGCGCCATCGTCTACCAGGGCAGCCCCGCCCGCCTGCGCCGCAGCCACCCCGACCGCCTCCTGGTCCGCGCCTCCAGCCCGATCGCCCTCGCCACCACCCTGGCAGCCCAGGGCTACACCGACGCCGTCATGCGCCCGGACGGCCGCCTCGCCGTCGCCGAAGCCACCCTGGCCCAACTGGAATCGGCCGCCCAGACCGCCCGCGTCCAGCTCACCGAGATCACCCCCGAACACGTCCACCCCGACCAGGTGCTCGCCACCCTCACCCACCGCCCCGCCACCTTCCCGGCCCCCTTCGGGATGCCGCGGTGAACCGACGCCCCTCGCCCGGTCCGAGGTGCGGCAGCGGCCCGCTGGGACACGACGACACCCTGCGGGCCGGCGACACGCTCCACCGCGGCGCTGTAATGCAATGCGACGCCGCACAAGGCAATGCGACGCGGCAATGCGGTCGGGCTGCGCTTCGCGACGCGGCGACACTCCACGGCACAGCACCGCTCCATGGCACGGCTCGACGGCGCGGCACCGCTCTCCTCCACGGCACGACTGCGCTGCGCGGCCACGCGCGCACATCGTCGCGTGCAGGGGTGCCGGTGTCAGAGAATCGGCGCTGCGCGGCGGGCGATGCCCGTGATCTTCCACGAAAGGTTGCCCGATGATCCTCACAGCGGTGCCGGAATCGGTGAAGCGGGCCGCGAACTCCGAAGCGCGCAAAGTGGTTTCGGTGCGGGCCTATGCGCAGCTGGCGGCCGTGCTGGTGGCGGCGAGCGTGGTCGCGTTCGCCGCGCTGGGGTTGACGCTGCGGCCCGAGGACTGGAAGAACCAGCCGCTGCCCGAGCCGTTCGGGTTCGGGGCGATCCTCGTAGCGGCGGTGCTGGCGCTCGCGGTGGTGCTGGCCGGCGTGTTCGGGGCGGAGTCGGCGGGGGCCGAGTACCGCTACGGGACGCTGGGCATCAGTGCGCTGTTCACACCGGACCGGAATGTGCTGCTCGGGTCGAAACTCGGTGTCACAGCGCTGTTTTCGCTGGCGACCGTGGTCGGAATGGAGCTGCTGGGCGGCGGGGCGTTCCTGCTGTTCGCACGCGGCGAGGTGAGCCTCGGCTGGACGCACGTCGCGATTCTGGGCGGGGTGGCGCTGGCCGCCGTGTGCTGGTCGGTCATCGGGGCGGCGCTGGGATTCCTGCTGCGCACACCGACGCGGGCCGTCGTCGCGGTGGTGGGCCTCATGGTGCTCGAACCGCTGATCTGGTTGATCGCCAACGCGATCGGCCTGCCCGCCCTCTGTACGGTGCTGCCGGTATCGACCACGGTGGGCACGATGACCGGCGACACCATTCCGGAATCCGTCGCCTTCATCGCACCCACCCCGGCCGCCATGGTCCTGCTGCTGCTGTGGACGGCGGGCGCGGTCACCGCAGCGTGGTGGGACTTCACCCGCCGCGACCTGGCCGACACCTCCGCCCCGAAACTGCCGACCAGGTAGCTCTCAGCCGCGATCGGCGAACAGCCGCCGCCACACCTCATGATCGGTGCGCGGCCCACCCGGCGTCTCCGCACCGTATTTCGCGATCAAACCGGGCAGATCGAGCGGACTGCTCGGTGACGCCATACCCGCCAGCTCCGCCTCCACGGCAGCATCCGGCACCAGCCAGCACACCTCGAATTCGATCCCATCCGGATCCGCCGCGTACAGCGCCTTCGTCGACCCGTGATCCGAGGCTCCGGTGAGAGCCCCTGCCGCACGCAGGGTTTCACTGATCCGCTGCAACTCGGCGAGGGTATCCACCTCCCAGGCCAGGTGATACAACCCCACCCGCCCCGTCCGCGCCGGCGTCGCGGGATCCGGCGATTGGAACAGCCCTAGATCGTGATCATTGGCCGACCCCTCCGCCTGCAGGAACACCGCCCCCGGAAACCCACCCGGCAACCGCCGGAACCCGAGCACCTCACCATAGAAGGCCGCCGATCGCTCCACATCGGAGACGAACAGAACGGCATGGTTCAAACGCTGAATCGGCATCCCCCCAGCCGATCACGCCACCCCGCCCAACACAACCCCACACCCCGGCTCGCCGCCCCGCAACCTGGATCAGGGCTGTGCGGCGGCGAGTTGGGGTGTGGGGTCACCCATCGCAACTGACCTGCGGGAACAAATCACTGTCGGTGGCGGTAGTTACCTTCGATTGGGGATGACTGTGATCGAGACTGTGCAGAGGATGAGCGGCCCGGCGGCGGATGTGACCACGCGGGGCTGGCTGCGGCGATTGTGGGAGCGGTGCCGGGAACATCCCGGATTGCTGGCGGGGCTGGCGCTGGTGGTGATGCTGGGCGCGGTGGTCACGGTGGTTTCACCACTGCTGGCCAAACGGGCGCTGGACGGGGCCGTCGCGGGGGATACGGCGATCATCACGACCATGGCGTGGTTGCTGGTGGCGGTCGCCGTCGGCCGGGCGATCTCCAGTTTCGGGCGGCGCATGCTGGCCGGGCGGCTGGCGCTGGATGTGCAGCACGAACTGCGGGTGGATCTGCTGCGGGCACTGCATCGCATGGACGGGCCGGGGCAGGACGAACTGCGGACCGGACAGGTGGTGTCGCGGTCCATCTCGGATCTGAATCTGGTGCAGGGGCTGCTGGCCATGGGGCCGTGGTCGCTGCTGGCGGCCTTGCAGTTCGTGTTGTCGGCGGTCGTCATGGTGTGGCTGTCTCCGCCGCTGGCTCTCACCGCCTTGCTCATGGTTCCGGTGATGGCGCTGGTCGTGTACCGGGTGCGCCCCCGGCTGTACGCGGCCACCTGGTCGGCGCAGCAGCGCGGCGCGGATCTGGCCCAGCATGTCGAGGAGACCGTCACCGGCGTGCGCGTGGTGAAGGGCTTCGGGCAGGAAGCCCGCATGGTGGATGTGCTGGAAGGGCATGCGCGACGGCTGTTCTCCGAGCGCATGCGGGCCGCCCGCATCGACGCGCGGTTCGGGCCGACGCTGTCCACGATCCCGCAGGCGGCGCTGATCGCCGTCATCACCATGGGCGGCGTGCTGGCGCTGCACGGGTCCATCGGGGTGGGCACGTTCCTGGCATTCGCCGCCTACGTGTCGACCATGTCCAATGCCACCCGCACCGTCTCCATGGTGGTGGTGATGGCGCAGCTGACTCGCGCTGCCGCCGAACGCGTGCACCAGGTCATCGACAGTGCGCCCGAGCGCATCGATCCGGAACACCCGGTGGATCTGCCCGCGGGCCCGCTCGGCATCGAAATCAGCTCGCTCACTTTCGGATTCGACGACGATCGCCCCGTTCTGCGCGACTTCGACCTGAAGGTCGTTCCCGGCGAGACGGTCGCCGTCATCGGCCCCGCCGGTTCCGGGAAGTCCACGCTCTCGCTGCTGCTCCCCCGCTTCTTCAGCCCGGACGCGGGCCGAATCACCCTGTACAACAACGATTCCCGAGCCGACATCGCCGACCTGCGGGCCGCTGATCTGCGCGCCGCCGTGGGCGTGGTGTTCGATGACGCCTTCCTGCTGTCCGACACCATCACCGCCAATATCGCGCTCGGCCGCCGAAACGCCACCGAGCTCGAAATCCGCACCGCCGCACGGCAGGCCGCCGCCGACGAGTTCATCGAGGCCCTGCCCGACGGCTACGACACGGTGGTCGGCGAACGCGGTCTCACCCTCTCCGGCGGTCAGCGTCAGCGCATCGCCCTGGCCCGCGCCCTGCTCGCCGATCCGCGCGTCCTCGTGCTGGACGACGCCACCTCCGCGGTGGACGCGCTCACCGAGGCCGCCATCTTCGACGCGCTGCCCACCGATGCCGGCCGCACCACCCTCATCCTCGCGCACCGCGAATCGACCCTGGCCCATGCGGACCGGGTCATCCGGCTGCCCGGCCCGGAATCAGCGGGAGTAGTCCCGGAAGGTCATGACGAACCCGGCCGCGGCCACCACGAACAGACCGGCGAACAGCACCAGGCGCAGCCACACAATGGGCACGTCACGTACCAGCAATCCGAGCCCCATGACAGCCAGCAGCATGAGCACGCCGTAGAACGGCGTCCGCTGCGGATGGTCACCCAAGCCCATACCTCCTTGGTACGCGCTCCGGGTGAACCGCGCCGGAACGCCCCCGCCAGCGGCGGATCCGCGCATTCGGCGAACGAGGCACACACCCCGGCAGCCGATCCGAGGGCCGCGGAACTCCTGGATCGCGACACTCCCGCCGAAGTGCGCAAGGCGCTGACCACCTTGCCCGCCGCCACCGAACAACCCGAGGTGGACGACGAACCGCTGCGGGCCCCCGATCCGGGCTTCCGGCTGCCGAAACTACTGCGGACCGTGCGCTGGCTGGTCGTACTGGCGGTGGCCCTGCTGGCCGTGGATGCCCTTGTCGGAGTGGGTTTTCCGACGATCGTGCGCTATGCCATCGACTCGGGTGTGAGCCGGTCCGACAGCGCCGCGCTGACCCGGGCGGCGATCATCGGCGGACTGCTGGCCGGGCTCGGCTGGATCGTCGCGTCGACCGCCCTGCTGTGGGGCGCCCGCGCCGGCGAACGTGTCCTGTACGGGCTGCGGGTACGCAGTTACGCCCACCTGCAACGCCTGGGACTCGACTACTACGAGCGAGAACTGTCCGGCCGCATCATGACCCGGATGACCACCGACATCGATGCCCTGTCCACCTTCTTGCAGACCGGACTGCCGGAAGCCCTGGTCAGCCTGCTCATGGTGGCCGGAATCATGGTGGCGCTGGTCGTGATCGACGCGCGGCTGGCCATGGTCGTGCTGCTTCTGCTGCCGCTGCTGATCATCGCCATCTGGATCTTCCGCAAGGTGTCCAATGCCGCCTACAGCGAATCGCGCGAGCATTCGGGAACGGTCAACGCCGATTTCGCCGAGAATGTCGCGGGACTGCGTGCGCTGCAGGCCAATCGGCACGAGCAGGTCTCGGCGGAACGGTTCGCCGCATACTCCGACCGCTACCGCGTGAGCCGGATGCGGGCCCAGCGCGCCATCGCGGTGTTCTTCGCCTTCGTGGGCATGTGGGCGGATATCGCACTGGCCGGCGTGGTGTTCTGGGGTGCGAAGGAGGTCGCGGGCGGCACCACCACGGCGGGCACGCTCATCGCCTTCGTGTTGTATCTGGAATTGCTGTTCGGCCCGATCTACCAGCTGTCGCAGCTGTTCGACGGATATCAGCAGGCGGCGGTCGGCCTGCGCCGGATCGCGGAACTGCTGCGCACCCCGTCGTCGATCGTCCCGGACCCGGTGGACGCCAAGCCGATCGACGGCGCACTGCGCGGCGAGGTCGTCTTCGACAATGTGCGCTTCCACTACCCCGGTACCCGCACGCCCGCGCTGGACGGTGTCACCCTGCGCATCCCCGCGGGCACATCGCTGGCTCTGGTCGGCGCGACCGGCGCGGGGAAATCGACCATTGTCAAACTCCTGGCACGCCTCTACGACATGCCCCGCGACGAGAACACGTCCCACCCCACCGGCGCGATCCGCGTGGACGGCGTCGATATCCGCGACTACCGCCTCGCCGACTACCGTGCCCGGCTCGGCGTGGTCCCGCAGGAAGCTCACCTCTTCGCCGGGGACGTGGCGAGCAACATTGCATTTGGCAAACCTTTCGCCACAACCTCACAAATCGCGGACGCGGCCTATGCGGTCGGTGCTCTCGACACCCTCGACACCCTGCCCGGCGGCCTGCGGCACCCCGTCGGCGAACGCGGTCGCGGGCTGTCCGCCGGGCAGCGGCAGCTGGTCGCGCTGGCCCGCGCCGAAATCGTGCACCCCGACCTGTTGCTGCTGGATGAGGCCACCGCCGTGCTGGATCCGGCCGCCGAAGCCTCGGTCCTGGTGGCGAACGAATCGGTGACGCAGGGCCGGACCGCCGTCATCGTGGCGCACCGTTTGGCGACGGCCGCGCAGGCCGATCGAATCGCCGTGGTCGCGCACGGTCGCATAGCCGAAATCGGCACCCATGCCGAATTGCTATCGAAACGCGGGGTGTACGCGGAACTATGGGCTGCGGCACTGGCCGAAGAAGGAATATTCTCGCGAGAGGACGAGTCGTCACGAGTGGATGTGCCCGCGCAGTGGTAGGTGTGCCCACGGGCGAATCGGGGTGGGCATATCCTCAGTGGGGGCGCATCGGCGCGCATCCGCCGATTACCCGTGCCGGGCACGTCACAAACGTCGCAGCGCGAAGAACGAAATGAGGCGAACACCTGCTGTGAGCAGCTCAACAGACCAGTTCGGACAGAACCAGTGGCTTGTCGACGAGATGTACCAGAAGTACAAGCAAGACCCCTCGTCCGTCGATGAGAGCTGGCACGAGTTCCTTGCCGACTACACGCCGGAGAACACCGGCGACACCGGCAACAGCAAGCCGGTAGCCGCCTCAGCTCCCGCCGCTGCGCCGACCGCAGCCCCCGCCCCGGCCCCTGCGCCGCAGCCCGCCGCCGCGCCCGCCCCGGCACCGGCCGCGCAGCAGCGTGCTCCGCAGACCACCCCGGCGCCGACCTCCAACGCGGCCCCCACCGCGGGCCCGAAGGTCGCCGCCGAAGACGAGGCCAAGGTGCTACGCGGGCCGGCAGCGGCCATCGTGAAGAACATGTCGGCGTCGCTGACCATCCCCACCGCCACCTCCGTGCGCGCCATTCCGGCGAAGCTGATGATCGACAACCGTCTGGTCATCAACAATCACCTCGCACGCACCCGCGGCGGCAAGATCTCCTTCACCCACCTGCTGGGTTACGCCATCGTGCAGGCGATCAAGTCGTTCCCGAACATGAACCGGCACTTCGCCGAGGTCGACGGCAAGCCCAACGCGGTCACCCCCGCGCACACCAATCTGGGCCTGGCCATCGACCTGCGCGCCAAGGACGGCAGCCGCACCCTGGCCGTCGCCGCCATCAAGAACACCGAGGGCATGACCTTCGCGCAGTTCCACAGCGCGTACGAGGACGTCGTGCGCCGCGCGCGTGACGGCAAGCTGACCACCGAGGACTTCTCCGGCGTCACCATCTCGCTCACCAACCCGGGCACCATCGGCACCAACCATTCGGTGCCGCGTCTGATGCCGGGCCAGGGCGCGATCATCGGCGCGGGCGCCATGGAGTACCCGGCCGAGTTCCAGGGCATGAGCGACGATCAGCTCGCCGAGATCGGCATCGGCAAGCTCATGACGCTCACCTCCACCTACGACCACCGCATCATTCAGGGTGCGGAGTCCGGTGACTTCCTGCGCACCATCCACCAGCTGCTGATCTCCGACGAGTTCTACGACGAGATCTTCCACGGCATGGGTGTTCCTTACGAGCCGGTGCGCTGGCGCAAGGACATCAAGGAGCGCGGCGTCGACAAGAGCGTCCGCGTGCAGGAGCTCATCGCGGCGTACCGCAACCGCGGTCACCTCATGGCCGACACCGACCCGCTGCGGCTGGTGAAGGACAAGTTCCGCTCGCACCCGGACCTGGATGTCACCTCGCACGGCCTGACCCTGTGGGACCTGGACCGCGAATTCAACGTGGCGGGCTTCCACGGCCAGGAGCGCATGAAGCTGCGCGACGTGCTGTCCATCCTGCGCGACGCGTACTGCCGCCACGTGGGTGTGGAGTACACCCACATCCTGGATCCCGAACAGCTGCAGTGGATTCAGGATCGCGTGGAGCAGAAGCACGCGAAACCGACTGTGGCCGAGCAGAAGTACATCATGTCCCGGCTCAATGCGGCCGAGGCGTTCGAGACCTTCCTGCAGACCAAATACGTTGGCCAGAAGCGCTTCTCACTCGAAGGCGCGGAGTCCGTCATTCCGATGATGGACGGCGTGATCGACCAGTGCGCCGAGCACGCCCTCGACGAGGTCGTCATCGGCATGCCGCACCGCGGCCGCCTGAACGTGCTGGCGAACATCGTCGGCAAGCCCTACTCGAAGATCTTCACCGAGTTCGAGGGCAATATGAACCCGGCCGCCACGCACGGCTCGGGCGACGTGAAGTACCACCTGGGTGCGCGCGGCACCTACATCCAGATGTTCGGCGACAACGACATCGAGGTCTCGCTGACGGCCAACCCGTCGCACCTCGAGGCCGTCGACCCGGTGCTGGAGGGTCTGGTTCGTGCCAAGCAGGATCTGCTCACCAAGGAAGACATCGTCACCAAGGGCGAAGAGGCGCGGACCTTCTCGGTCGTGCCCCTGATGCTGCACGGTGACGCGGCCTTCGCCGGTCAGGGTGTCGTCGCCGAGACGCTGAACCTGTCGGTGCTGCGCGGCTACCGCACCGGTGGCACCGTGCACATCGTGGTGAACAACCAGATCGGCTTCACCACCGCACCGGAGTACTCGCGTTCCACCGAATACTCCACGGACATCGCGAAATTCATCGGTGCGCCGGTGTTCCATGTCAACGGCGACGACCCGGAAGCCTGTGTGTGGGTGGCCAAGCTGGCCGTCGACTACCGCCAGCGCTTCAACCGCGATGTCGTGATCGACATGATCTGCTACCGCCGTCGTGGCCACAACGAGGGCGACGACCCGTCGATGACGCAGCCGCACATGTACGACGTGATCGACACCAAGCGTTCGGTGCGCAAGGCGTACACCGAGTCGCTGATCGGTCGTGGCGACATCTCCATGAAGGAAGCCGAAGACGCCCTGCGCGACTACCAGGGTCAGCTGGAGCGGATCTTCAACGAGGTGCGCGAGCTGGAGAAGTACTCGCCGGAGCCGTCGGAATCGGTCGAGGACGAGCAGCAGCTGCCCGCGAATCTCGTTACCTCCGTGGACAAGACGGTTCTGCAGCGGATCGGCGACGCGTTCGTCAACGCGCCGGAGGGCTTCTCGGTGCACCCGCGCGTCAAGCCGGTCATGGAGAAGCGCCGCGAGATGGCCTACGAGGGCAAGGTCGACTGGGCCATGGCCGAGCTGATGGCCTTCGGCACGCTGATCGACGAGGGGCACGCGGTGCGTCTCACCGGTCAGGACTCGCGTCGTGGCACGTTCTCGCAGCGCCACTCGGTCATCATCGACCGCAAGACCGGTGCCGAGTACACGCCGCTGCACAACATCGGCTCCAAGAACCCGGGTTGGTTCGCGGTGCACGACTCGGCGCTGTCCGAGTACGCGGCCGTCGGTTTCGAATACGGCTACTCGCTGGGCAACCCGGACGCACTCGTGCTGTGGGAAGCGCAGTTCGGTGACTTCGTCAACGGCGCGCAGACCATCATCGACGAGTTCATCTCCTCCGGTGAGGCCAAGTGGGGTCAGCTCTCCGAGGTCGTGCTGCTGCTGCCGCACGGTCACGAGGGCCAGGGCCCCGACCACACCTCGGGTCGTATCGAGCGGTTCCTGCAGCTGTGCGCCGAGGGTTCGATGACGGTCTCGGTGCCGTCCACCCCGTCGAACTACTTCCACCTGCTGCGCCGCCACGCCCTGGACGGCATCCGCCGCCCGCTGGTGGTCTTCACCCCGAAGTCCATGCTGCGCAACAAGGCCGTGGTCTCCGACATCGAGGACTTCACGGACAACAAGTTCCGCACCGTCCTGGAGGAGCCCACCTACGAGTCGGGCGACGGCGACCGTTCGAAGGTCAAGCGCGTTCTCCTCACCTCCGGCAAGATCTACTACGAGCTGGCGGCCGAGAAGAACAAGCAGAACCGCGACGACGTGGCCATCGTCCGCGTCGAGCAGCTCTACCCGATCCCGAAGTTCCGCCTGAACGAGGCCCTCGAAGGCTACGCCAACGCCACCGATCTGGTGTGGGTCCAGGAAGAACCCGCCAACCAGGGCGCGTGGCCGTTCTTCGGCCTCAACCTCCCGGAGATCCTCCCGGCCCGCTTCAACAAGCTGCGCCGCATCTCCCGCCGCGCCATGTCGGCCCCGTCCTCGGGTTCGTCCAAGGTGCACGCGGTGGAACAGCAGGAGATCATCGAGGAAGCCTTCGCGCCGACGGCGTAAGGTTCGCTGAATCCCGTTGCGGGGCCGGTTCGCTCACCCGAGCGAACCGGCCCCGCGCCGTTTGTGGCGCTGACCATATTCCGCCGCGTGGACTTGGCTCAGGGATCGGCCGTCGGTTAGCGTCCGTCCAGCTAATACATTCATCCGGGGGATTCACACATGATCGACAACACGGCACGTACCCGCGCGGCTCGACTCGCTGCCTCGCTGCTGGTCGCGCTCTTCGTTCCACTCGGCGCCACCGGCGTGGCGCACGCCGATATCGGCACCGGCAGTGCAGGTTTCGGGCAGAACGACGAACAGCGCGCCGAATCCATCGCCTCCGATTACGCGGTCGGCGCGGCCACAGTCGACTACCGCGACTTCGATTCCTGGCAGCAGCGGCTCAAGGCCAATACGACCCCGCAGCTGGCCGCCGAGTTCGACGGTTCCGCCGCGCAGCTGCGTGAGATCATCGTCCCGCTCCGCTGGGTGTCGACCGCGAGTCTGCTTGCCGCCAAGGTGATCTCGTCATCGAACGGCGTCTACCAGGTCGACGTGTTCATCGACAGCACCGCCACCACCACCCAGAGCCCCTCCCCCGTTCGCACCACGATCACCTACAAGCTGACCGTAGACCGCAACCAGGGCTGGAAGATCTCCGACGTCAGCGGCAACCAATTCTGACGCACCGCACCCCCATTCGAGGAGTGCCATGCCTCCGAAACTCGCCGCCGACCTGCGTAAGCACCCGGTCACCTACCTACTGATCGCGGTCAATCTACTCACCTACGCGGCGCAACTGATCGACCCACGGCTGCAGGACAGATTCGCCACGCTCGGTCGCGGCTATCTCAACGACGGCACCGTCTATCTGTACGACGGGCATCCGGAACCGGGTGATTCGCTGGCCGGAATCGAATTCGGTGAGTGGTACCGACTACTCACCGGCGCCTTCCTGCATCTCGAGCCCGGTCAGGACATCGGCGTCGCACACATCGCCGGCAATATGGTGTGGCTGTGGCTGTTCGGCCGCGCGATCGAGCCGCTGACCGGCCACCTCCGAATGCTGTTGCTGTACCTCGGCTCGGCCATCGGCGGCAGTCTCGCGGTCTATCGGC
The DNA here is from genome assembly GCF_013744875.1 of Nocardia huaxiensis. Taxonomy (NCBI): domain Bacteria; kingdom Bacillati; phylum Actinomycetota; class Actinomycetes; order Mycobacteriales; family Nocardiaceae; genus Nocardia; species Nocardia huaxiensis. The sequence continues at coordinate 2,670,275 of NZ_CP059399.1, read as the reverse complement.
TCGCCCCCGACGACCTGGTGGTGGGCGCGTCAGGCGCCGTCTACGGATTGGTCGCCGCGCTGTTCGGGCTGAACCTCCGCAACCGAACCGAGCGAGCCGGCGCCGCCTCCCTGGCAGCCATCTTCCTTGTCTGACTTGCCTTTTCGGCCTACTCCACATCCTGGCAAGCCCACCTGGGCGGATTCCTGACCGGCGCCGCCCTCGCCGGCATCCATCTATTCCTGCAGCCGAGCCGCCGTACCATCGACCATGACGTCACACCGCCATGGCATCCGGATCGACTCTGAGCAGGTCTTGAACTCTATTGCCGCCAGCGCTGGTTCACGCTCGCCGCGAGCTGCGCCAGCGTCGCGTCGTCAGGCCACTCGCGCGCCTCGAAACGGCGTGGCCACAGTCCTGGCACCGGAGCCAGTCCCAGCGTTTCGACGGCGAGTCTCAGCGGCGCGGTGATGGATCCGGTGATCTGCCCGTTGCTGTCCACTTCGCAGAAGTCGAGGTAATCGGCATCGGGCAGCAGGGAAGCCGTGCCATGGCACCAGGGTATGATCGTGGCGGGCAGGCCCGCGGGTTCGGCGTCGAAGATGTCCGAAGGGTAGGCGTACTCGATGCCGTAGCGCCGACTCAGGGCGTCCGGGTTCTCGTCGAGAATGTGCTCGAGAAACGTCGTCTGGGTGCTGTAGCCGGTGAGCGCGAGTTGCGCGGTGGCGCTCCGCGCGGCAACCGAGAGTGGCTCCGCTCGATCGTAAGGAATAACCGCGTGGTTTTCGTCGACCGTGTACGCCTGTGGCGACACCCGACAGTCCGATCCCAGATATTCCTCGGCCACCAGGGCGAACATCTTCTCGACGCCATCCCCTTTGTCCTGCAACAGGATCAGATTCCGTTCATCGGGAATGAACGCCACCGGCCGATGTTCCCCGTCGCTGAACAACGACAGCCAGCCCGGAATCAAGAGGAGCGACGTGAAGTACCCGTCACCGTGATCGACGAATCGGATCGGCGAATCCTTCTCCGTCGGAACGATTATCGCCTGCATGAAGTTCTGCAGCGCGATCTCGAACACCTCGCCCGCGCCGATACCCCACTCCTCGATTCGAGGTTCATCCACGAGGACTCGCCGATCCGGCAGATCGATCACCACCATCGCGTCCACGAACGGAAATACCGGTCGTGCGAGCGGCCGTCCGCCGGTGCTCATGGAGATGGTCCGCCCGACAGCCTTCAACACCGGCCGCAGCAGCGGCCGCGCCTCATCCCAGGACATGGCATGCGTTTCCGGTGCATCGGCAGCGCCGACACCGCGGCCGAATCTCGCCCCGAGGACGCGCGCAAACGATTTGAAACTCACTGTGGCATGAGCTCTCTGGGCATCATGTCGAACCAGCGATCGACGTCGTCGTATTCGAAATCGATCTGCAATGCCATATCGGATCGTTTGAGCTGAATGAGGCAGGACTGCCACGCAGTCTCTCCGGGTTTCTGCATGACTGCTCGCAGACGTCGAATCTTGTCCTTCAGATCATCGCTCCGCGGCGTCCGCGCCTCCCACCGGCCGGTGTCAGAGTAGCCATAGCCGTTCATCCAGATCGCATGATCATTGATCCGAACGACCACACTCAGCGCTTCCCAACGAAACTTCCCGTAATCGTCGGCAAACTCTCGGTCCCTGAGGATATTCGAGCCCACTTCCAGGAGGAGGGCGTCGGCTTCCGGCGAATCGAAGGTGGGGTCAGCCATCTTTTCGGGCTCCAATCTCTTCTGTCGGTGGTAGCAAGGTCAGGTCGCTGCGCGTGGTCATACTCGGTCTTCGGGACTCAGATTGGGTCCGGTTCCACCATTCCATCCTGGTCCAGGCGCCGGAGCCGGCGTCGGCTGGCCGGGGCTGGGCTCCGGAGCTGCGGGAGCAGGTGTCGGAGCGGGAGCCGGCGCGGGTGGCGGGCTGTAGTCGGCCTCCGGCGGATCCGGTGGTGTGAAGGTCTCGGGTTCAGGCGTGGGTGCTGGTTCCGGTGGCGCGAAGTCCTCGTGGTCCGGCGTCGGCTCCGATGGCTCGGGGATGTAGTTCGGCTCAGGGGCGCGGTCGGGCCCGGAGTCCAGATCGGCGAACCGCGGCACGGGAATTCGTCCCCTGGGGAGGGGGATCGGAATTCCGGGGAACCCCGGCGTGCCCTTACCGAACGGGTTGATTCGATCCCACAGCGACGGGTCTTTGCTGCCACCGTTGTCCGGCTTGTTCGGTCGCGTCGGTTGCGGGTTCGGGTCGAGACCCTGTGGATCACCCGGAACACGCTTGTACGGCATCGGATACAGCTGTGCGCCTCCGGGTTGACTCAACCATCCGTATCCGTAGGGCGCCGGTGGAAGGGTCTGCGGTTGACTGGGCTGCTGCGGGTTGTCGGGGAGCAGGGTGACACCGCCACCGTTGTACGGACCCCAGTGATACCCCGGCGGTGCCGTCGGTAGCCAGTGCGGAGTTCCCGGCGGCGCCGTATAGCCGGGTGGAGTCTGTTCCAGATTCCAGATCCCATTGCGATATTCCCAGGAGTAGCCCTGCGGTGGCACCGGCAACGTTTGTCCGTCCGGCGGGTAGACCTCGCTGTACTTCGGATTCGGAGCGAGCCACCATCCTCCATTGGGATTGGCGGAATCGTCGGGCACGAAGTGATAGTTCGGCGGTGGCGACGGCAATGTCACCGGCGGCGGCTGCGGTAGGCCGGGCTGTACTGGGACCGGGTCCTGTGGCTGCACCGGCGGGTTCACCGGATCGGGTACCACCGGCGGCTGAATCGGCTCTGGCACAGTCGGTTCAACAGGAGACGGTTCGAGGGGGAATTGTGGTTCGGTGGGCTCGATCGGGGGCTGAACATCGGGGTTCTCTGGATCGAGCGGGACGGCGGGGCCTTCCGGCTGCTCGAACTCACCTGGCACGCCGGGGCCGCGGGGACCGGAAGGCTGTCCGGGCAACTGATGGTCGCCGGGCTGCGGTACCGCAATGAGTGAGTCCTGAGGACCGGTCGGCTCCGGAGCAGGTTCCGATGTCTCCGGGTCCGCGTGGTCGACGGTCGAATCATCCTCTCCGTCTCGAGGAGAACCGCCGCCGGAACCCTGGCCGCCATTGGCTTCCTCGTCCAGGGCATCCTTCATCAGCCGCCGGACCTGCTTTCCAGTGAGCCGTTTGAACTCCTGATTCGATTCGTTGTCGAAAGTCTCTTGCTCGGGCGTGTATACGACCGTGCCATCGGGTGTTTCGACGCGGTATCGGACCCGAACGACATCCGGTCGAACACCGTCGAACTCCTCGAGCTCGACGTCCACATAGACGACACCGCCCGCGTCCGTCCAAGCGGCCCACTCGTTTTCGAGCTTCTTGTAGGCGCTGCGGTTGAAGTTCCAGTTCTGCGGGAACATGTTCTTCAGGCCCTGGTCTCGCATGAAGCGGTGGCCGATGACATGGCCGCCGTCGTCCGGCCCGCCATTGGAGGCATCGCGACCTCCTGCCTTGCCGACCCGGCTGGTGTAGTCGTTCTCGGCGCTGCCGCGTGTTTCGTCGGCGAAGGCCTCTTTGAGGATGGCGGTGGCCTTGACCGGCCGGCCGAGTTCGTCGACGGTCCAGGTTGCGGTATTGCGGCCTTCGGTCGCGGTGACGTCGCTCAGCGGCCCGGTGGGGATGGGGGCGGTGGGGATAGGTGGATCGGCGAGGATCGGGAAGACCGAATCCGGTGTGGGATAGACGGTTTGGACGAGTCCTTCGCCATCCGCGGTGTAGTCGGTGGCCACCGGTCGGCCGAGGGCGTCGTATGCCCAGGGTCGTGCGATATGAGCGACGGCCCCACCGTCCGCGTCGACGATCGACATCGATCCGTCAGGGTTGGCTTCGATGCGGCCGTCCGCGGGTAGCGGTGCGGCGAACCGGTAGCGGACGGGTGCGTCGCGGTGGTTGATCAGAATGAAGTTCTGTTCGCCGCCGCCGGAGGCGGGAACGGTGAGCTGTTCGTAGCCGGCGGCCGGATCCAGCACCAGTTGGATACGTTCGCCCGACGCCGTGCCGGTGCTGTGCCGGCCATCGTCGTACTCGGCCCCGCGCTGCTGGTCGCGCTGGTTCAGGCGGGTGGGGATGCGCAGCACGAACGGGGCTCCGCTGAGAGCGGGGTCGGGGATGGTGGTGAGTTTCCCCGTGCCGAATCGCCCTGCTGCTGTAGGGGTGTCGGGATCGGGGACCACGAGATCCACAAGGTCGTCGGTGGGGGCCAGGCCGCTGATACCGGCGACGCGGTAGGCGAGACGGGCGGGTTTGGCCAGGGGGATGGCGTCGAGGGCGGCGCGCAGCAGGATGCGGCGCCAATCTCCTATGCCGGTGGCGGTTTTCACGGCCGCGGCCGAGAGGGTGCTGCCGGTGATGGCTGCGGCGGTCAGTGGCGCGGCGACGGCGGTGATCGAGGGGAGAATGGCCGCGGTGGATGAGACGCCCGCGATTTCGCTGAGTGTGTCGGACCCGTTGACGAGTGTCCGCATGGGACCCGACTGGGCTGCTACGGGGTTCAAGGGACGGTCGAAGACCGAGTCGATGCCACGGCCGACAATGGCGAAAGCTTGTTCCCCAATGGGGTTTTCGGCGAACCGCAGGGCAGTTGCCGAGTTGATGTCGGCGACTGTCGTCTCGACCGCACGATTGAGCTCGCGTTGCAGATCGGTGGCCGTGGTGACAAGAGAATCCCAGCGCGCCCGAACCCTGCCGAGGTGGTCGAGCGCGCCGCCGAGTGTGACCACATTCGAAGTCCGCACTGCGGCAACGGCTTCCTGAAGCTCCCCATAGGTGTGGGGTGCGTCGGCGGCGATGGGGTCCATCTGGATCTGGAGGCGAGCCAGCTCTGTGGCGTACTGCTGCAACGAGTTTCCGGCGCGGGTGTAGGCCTCGCCCGTGATCTGCAGGCGGTGGGCGAGATAGTCGTCCTTGACGCCGGTGAAGAGGGTGGCTTCCAGGCCGAGGAAGCGGGAGGTGTCCAGGGCGGCGATGCGGTGGCTGGCGTCGGTGGTTGCGCGGCCGAAGTCGGACCAGGCGCGGCCGGTGCCGGCGATCCGGTCCGGGTCGCCGTCCATGACGAAAAGCTCTGCCGGAAAGCGGCCTTCGGTGAGGGAGGTCAGTGCTTGGTCCAGCAGACCTGTGTCGGTTTCGGGTGCGTCAGCGTGCACCCCGGACGATGTGGCAGCCATGTAATCGGTCCCCGATCCGATATAGCGAGCTTGTGCGGGCTGGGTGCAGCGGTTAAGGAGTGATGCCGGCGAGGCCGGCGGCTCCGCCGATGCCGGCGCCCACCACGCCGCCGACCGCGGCGGCGGGCAGGCCGAGGGCCGCGCCGCCGAGCAGGGCACCGGTGAGGGCTCCGGAGATCGCGCCGCCGGCTCCGGCGGCGAGGGCAGCGGGGATGATCGCGCCGCTGAGGGCGGGGACGATCAATCCGTCTGCGAGGCAGAGGGTCAGGACGCAGCCGAGGGCGGCTCCGGCGATGGTGATGCCGACGCCGGTGAGGGCACTACCGGCGAAGGCGGTGGCGCCCCCGATCGCGCCACCGATGACAGCGCCGGTAATGCCGCCCACGGCCGCGGCGGGGATGCCGGTCACTGCCGCGCCGATACCCGCGCCCGCCAGGATGGCGTTCTGAACCTTCAGGGGGTCCACACCACTGGCAGCATCGGCAGCAGGGGCCGCGGGAAGCGTTGCGACTGTGCCGATCTCACTGGCCGCGAGGATATCGCCCACGGCGACGGCCCCGCCTGCCGCGACAATCTCGCCATCTGCGGCGACCTCATCCGCTGCGGCGATCTCGCCAGCGGGCGGAACGGAGACCGCGGGCAACTGGAAGGCAGTGGGCAGGGCCGCGGTCTCGGCGTTGGCGGTGGCCGTGAAGACGGCGGTGCTGGCTACCGCGAGGACGGCTGTAGCCGTGTACTTCTTGAAACGCATTGGGGGGCTGTCCTTTTGCGGTAGGCGCGCCGGGTGCGCAGCGCGGACCGACACTCGCGAGGCCGCGCATGAACTCGCGAATGTCGGACCGCGCTGCGGCGGCGGGGAACGGTCAGCGGGTGATGGCACCGCGGACGCTGGTGCGCATGTCGCGGACCAGGCCGGTGTTGTTCTCCAGGGAGCCGGTCATCTGGCGGAGGATTTCGCGGATGGTGTCGGCGGCGGTGTTCCACTGGGATTGGATGGCCTGATAGGTGTGCATTTCGTCGCCCTCCCACTGGGATTGGACGCGGCCCACGAAGCCGGAGAGTTCGTCGAGGGAGGATTCGATGCCGCCGGCGACGCCGAGCAGGTCGGAGGAGGCGCCTTCGGCAACACCCTCGTCGTATGCGAAAAGATCAGACATGGCTGTGACCCCTATGGTCGAAAGTATTTGAGGCACAGTCGGTTTCCCGCGCACGATGGATCAATGTGCGGGAAACCGACCGTGTGAGCGGGCCTTCGGCGACAGGGGTGGAGCAGCAGGCGTCGCCGAAGGCGCGATCGGCGCGGGGAAGCACGCCGATGAATGAAAAGTGTTGTGGCTCAGCCGCGGAACTTGGCGGCGTCCCAAGCGAAGGACTGGTACGCGGAATCGAGCGCACCGGCCTGGTCGACCTCACCGGAGGTGTAGAGCGATCCCGCCTGGCCGATACCGGCGCGGATCTGCTCCAGCGCGGTGTTCAGGTCGTTCATGGCCTGATGCCAGGTGGTGGACAGGCGATCCCAGGAATCGAAGGACGCGCCCTTCCACACGGAAGGCAGGCTCTCGACGGACGCCAGGAATCGTGAAGCCTGGCCGTTCAGAGCGGCAACGGTGGAATCAAGATTGGTCGCGTGCGCGGTAACCGCATTGTTGGCGACCGAGAATTTCGTACCCACGGCACTCCTCAGTGCAGAAGAAACATGAGGCTTTGCCGCACCCCCGACTTGGTGCGCAAACGAGACGCTAACCCACATGTGTGCTGTGGGCCAACGCGGCCGGATGTTTTATGGCCAGCGCCACACCCGATAGTTGTAACACTGCGTGAATGGCTCGCATCACATCAATACTCGTGCACTATTGCATAATTCGCGCATCGCGTACCGGACAGTTGGGGCTGCGGCGACGCCGGCGCACACCTCGTGCATGATGACCGCCATGAGTGCGCATTTCATACGCCTCTCGGTCGTTTCGGGGGAAAATCGGCTCGATGTCAGCCTGCCCGCGCGACGTCCGATCGCGGAATATCTCACCGACATCACCGAATTGCTGGAGCTCGAGCCGGCCGACGCGGACACCGTCTGGGTGCTGTCCGCCCCATCGCACGGACTGCTCGAGTACGACGCCACCCTCGCCGAGGCGGGCGTGCTCGACGGCACTGTCCTGCACCTGACTTCGCGGGAACTGGCGGCGCGAACCCCCTACGTGGAGGATGTGGTCGACACCGTCGAGACGTCCGTCGACCGCAGTTACCAAAGGTTTGCCGACGGCCGCGAGCGGGTGCTCGGCGGACTGCTGGTCGCCGGATTCACCGGCACCGCAACGCTTGTCACCGCCCTGCGCGCGGGCTGGTTCGGAACGCTCACGCTGGTCGTTCTGGCAGCGGTCATCGCAGTCCTCGCTTTCGCGTGTGGACCCCGGGGGCGCGACACGATCGGCTGGGGACTGGTGCCGGTTCTTGCCGCCGCAGCGATCAGCGGCATGTGGGAGCGCCCTCTGGTAGCCGCGCTCGCGGGGATCGCGGCCGGATTCGCCGGAGCCGCGATCGCGACCGGAATCGGTTCGCGCCGAGCCGGAGTCCTGCTGGGCGCGGGCGCGTCGGCGCTGCTGTTCGCAGCCCTGGCGGCGGCGGTGTGGGCGGGCGCCAATGTCACCGCCCTCTCCGCGTGGGCCGCTCCGGTGCTGGTGGCGCTGGTCGCGGTCGCTCCGCGCGCGGCCACGGCGTCATCGGGACTGCTCGGACTGGTGCGGCGCGGCGAGAACGGTGAGCCGGTGCCCCGGCCGCTGGCCGAGGCCGCGCTGGGCCGCGGTCGCGACTTCCTCGACGTGGCGGTCGGCGCGGCGGCGCTGGCGCTGAGTCTGGCTGTCGCGACCATGATCTGGACCGGGATCTGGATGCAGGCCGCGCTCGCGGGCATGGTCGCGGTCGGGGTGCTGCTGCGCACCCGCGGCTACACCGATACCCGCCATGTCGCACCCCTGCTGCTGGTGCCGCTGGTCGCGGCCTTGGCCGGGAGCGCGGCGCTGGTGCGGGATACAGCCCAGGGAGACACCGCGATTCAGGCCATGGAGCTCACGGGCGCAGGGGCACTGATCGGCCTCACAGTGGCGATTGCCGGATATGTGCGAGTGGGTGAGGTGGCCGCTGCTCGACTGGCGCGGCTCTGGAATGCGCTCGACCCCACGCTGCTGGTGCTGCTGTTCCCCGCGACCTTTGCGGCACAGGGGATCTACACCTACCTCTGGGACTGACTCAGTGCCTGCCGGCCTGGATCAGGCCGATGATGTACTCGGCGGCGACCACGCCCGCCGCGATGACGAGTGCCGTCACGAGTGAGTACATGAGCAGGCGCGGCACCGCGCGCCGCGTTCGCACCGGTGCGGTGCCGTGCACGAGCGCGTCGAGGGTGGCCTGCGTGCGCAGTAGATGCGCCTCGATGACCACGCGAGGTTCAGGATCGGTCACGGGAATCTCCGGATCTATTTGTGCGCAATTGAGTTGCATCCTATCCATGCCCGGCTTCGTTACAGGGGCTGTAGTCTTCGTCACAATCATTTTCCGCCACTTTGTCGAATAATCGTCTCAGACGGCTTGTTTTCAGCCCTTCCGTGTGACCCACGCAACTGTCAATACGGCCAAAACGCTACTCACAGATAGCTTTTCGCTATGGCGAGATCCGGCACTCGGCAAAACTCCCGTTATTGTCTTGCCCGTGTTCATCTGTCGGGGGTGGCCACGCCGAAATTCCGCGTGGTCGAGACATATTTTCATCGGCTTATCCGTCGGTGCTGTCGTCGCGTTGACTGCATGCAGTCCGCGACTGGAGCACGACAATGCCGCACCGCCCACAACCGAGCGTCCCGCTCCCACGCGCCCCGCGGCGCAACTGGAACCGTGGGCTCGAATTCATGCCGTGCCGTATGGAATTCCGGAAATCGCGCTGGCCTCGTACGCGTACGCGGCGTCGGTCATGGACCGCAGCGCCACCGGCTGCCACATCGGCTGGCCGACCCTCGCCGCGATCGGCGCGGTAGCCAGTGATCACGGCCGCGCGGGTGGTGCGACGCTGGGTCGAGACGCCACGGTTTCCCCTGCGCTGCGGGCACTTTCGCGCGAGAACATGGAATCTCGGACGGTCGCCGACACCGATGGCGGCCGGATCGACGGTGACAATCACCAGGACGTCCCCATGGGACCGATGCAACTCATGCCGAGCGTGTGGGAGCAGTGGTCCGTCAGCGCCCGCAATGAAACCACCGCCAGCCCGGACAATCTCGACGATGCCGCCTTGTCGGTGGCCCGGCTGCTGTGCGCGGCCGGTGGGGATCTGGCGACCGCCGAGGGGTGGGCGAAGGCGGTGGCCGCGGTGAACCCGGCGGCCTCCTTCGCCTCCGCAGTGCACGATCGCGCGGCCGAGTTCTCGCGCTGATCGTCTCTGCCACAAGCATTTTCGCCGCTGGCGAGTTTCCACAATCAGGGAGGAATTGTCGATGGGGATCTGGACCCGTCGTCGGCGGCTGACGACTGCCGCCACGGTGCTGTTCACCGCGAGCGCGGTCGGTTGTTCGTCGACCGCACCGCAGGACACCACGGCTCAGCCCGCGCCGGCCGCACTGACCAACCAGCAGTCGCTGGAGATGCCCACGGGCGCGGGCGATCAGATGCTCGTACCACCCGCACCGGGCTTGCCGCAGCTGGCGGCGGGCGGTAACCCGGGTGGCGTCACACTGCCGAACGGCGCTGCGCCGCCGAACTTTCCGGGCCTGTCACTGACGCCGAACAATGGCGGCACGGGGCTGGGCACCGGTGTTGCGGCCGGCGGAGGTCAGCCGCAGGTGCCGCAGGGCGCCACCGTGACCAACGCCTTCGTCTCCAAGGTGACCGGTGCGGGCTCGACCAGCACCACCGACGTCAAGTGGGGCGTGAGCGGCGCGGGGTACGCGGCCATGTGGGACGACGGAAACGGCCGGGTGCTCACCGCATTCGGCGACACCTTCGGCGGCACCCGCCCCGGCACCCAGCAGTCCGACCAGCCTCCACTGATCAGCAGCAAGGGCCTCACCCTGCCGGTGATCCCGGAGCTGCTGAAGTTCCCTGGCCTGCCCTTCCTGAACCTCAACGAGGGCGACACCACCGCCCAGGGCAATGCCGGTGACACCGGAACCCAGGGCCCGCGTGGATTCGACTGGCGCAGTAACACTCTCGCGGTCTCCACCAACCGGGACCTGGAGAAGGGCATGCAGATCGAATCGTTCGTCGAAGATCGCTCCGCCCACGCCGGGCAGGTGCTGAGCAGCCGCAAGGTCGACGGCGTCGAGGTCACCACCCTGCCGACCTCCGGTCTGTCCGTGGGTTCCCGTCAGTACATGGGCTATTCGTCGATTCGCGAGTGGGGATCGACGTCCGGTAGCTGGGTCACCAACTACTCCGGCATCGCCTACTCCGATGACGGCGGGCAGACCTGGGTCAAGGACAAAGGCGCGGTCTGGGTGAACTCCGGCGCGGGCTGGGGATACCAGATGCCCGCTCTCGCAAAGGGTCCCGACGGTTTCGTGTACCTCTACGGCACCCCGCAGGGTCGCATCGGCGGCGTCTTCGTCGCCCGCGTCACCGAGGACCGGATCCTCGACAAGAACGCCTACGAGCACTGGACCGGCACCGAGTGGACCAATGACCCGACCACCCCGTCGGCGGTGATCGTCTCCGGCGCGGTCGGCGAAGCATCGGTGCAGTTCCATCCCGGCATCGGCCGCTGGCTGCTGACCTACACCGACATCCTCAACAACGGCATCGTCATGCGGCAAGCGGTGAATCCGCAAGGGCCGTGGACGGATCCGGAGGTGATCGCCTCGGGCAAGGACTACCCCTACATCTACGGCGCGCACATGCACCCGTGGTCCTCGGGCAATGATCTGTTCTTCACGGTGTCGCAGTGGTCGACCTACAACGTCTTCCTCATGCACACCACGGTCGTCGCCAAGGCCGCGCCCGCGCCCGAACCCAGCATTCCGGCCATCTACCTGCACGGCGTCGGCGGCATCCCCGCCATCACCCTGCCGGACGCACCCGGTCCGGGATTGCCGAACAATCTGCCGTTCGTGGCGCCCGACTTCCCGGCCGGTATGCCCACCGGCCCCGACGAGTAGTCCCGGAAGGACGAAAGACCATGGCATTCGCACAATTTCCGATGACTGACCTGCAAGCCATCGGCGCGGATCTGCTGCGCGTCGAGAGCGTGCTCAGCGCTCCCAAGGAAGCCCTGACCGAGAACTCGGGTCTGGGCACCCAGCAGCAGGTGGCGGTGCAGGACGCGCTGGAGGAGTTCCACGACGAGTGGCGCACCAGTGTGCACCAGCTCATCGAGAACATCGCCAACTGGGGAGTGACCTCCGGCCGCATCGCCGCACTCGCCACTGATACCGACGAGACCGGTCGAGCGATCTTCGACCGGCTCGGTAGCTCCCTGCGCTGATCACGCGGGGCGAAGGACGGCGTGGCCGGTGCCGACTCACCGGCCACGCCGCGAATTCTCGCATGCGCGCAGCACACCGACACTTCCAATCCAGCCGAGGGGGATGGCACAGATGGCCAAGATCCTGGTTTTCACCTCACCCGCCAAGGGGCACCTGTATCCGGTGGTGCCCGTTCTGGCCGAACTCGTCACCCGGGGCCACGACATCACCGTGGTGACCCTGCCGGACAGCCGGAAAGTCCTGGAGCCGCTGGGCATTTCGGTCCGTGCGCTGCCTCCGGTGCTCGCCGACGACACCCTCCACGATTGGGATGCGTCGTCGCGGATCGGCGCGCTGCGGGCGGTGCTTCATTCACTGGCGCAACGCATTCCGCACGAGATGGAGGCCATGCGCCGGATCACGGCGCAGGAGCAGCCGGATGTGCTGCTGGTGGACATCACCACGCCGGGCGCGCAGACCTTCGCCGCTTCGAGTGGATTGCTTTGGGCCTCATGGGCTCCCATGCTGTTGCCCATACCGTCACGTGATGTCCCACCGTTCGGGCTTGGACTGCGGCCGCTGCGTGGACCGCTCGGGCGTCTGCGAAATGCGCTGGTGCAGTGGGGATTGAACCTCGTCTGGGATCAGCTGCTGCCCGACCTGAATGCGGCACGACAGGCGGAGGGTCTGCCGGAGCTGCGGCACGCGGTGGACTATCTCGCGCAGCCGCCGCTGATTCTGAACTTCACGGCGCGGCCCTTCGACGACGTCCGCTCGGACTGGCCCACCGACGTCCAGCAGATCGGCCCCGGCCTGTGGGCGCCTGCGGCCGAGATACCGCAGTGGCTGACCGAGATCGACCGGCCGCTGGCGGTTGTCACCTGCTCCACGGAGTTCCAGGACGACGGCGTGCTCGCACAGACGGCGATGGACGCGCTGGCCGACAGTGATCTGTACACCGTGGTCACCGCCGGCGCGCTGGATCCGGCATCGTTCCGGGTCCCGGCGAATGCCCGTGTGGTGCAGTTTATTCCGCATCACCTGCTACTCGATCGCGCCGCCGTCGTGGTGTCGCACGGCGGGATGGGGATCACGCAGAAGGCGCTCGACGCCGGGGTGCCGGTCTGTGTCGTGCCGTTCGGACGTGATCAGGCCGAAGTCGCGCGGCGCGTGGTGTCCAATGGCGCGGGAACCTCGGTGTCGTCGCGGCGGCTCGCCGCGGACCGGCTGCGGAAGGCGATCCTGCGGGCACGCGACTGCCGGGCCGGGGCGCAGCGCGTCGGCGCGGGATTCGCCGCCGCGGGCGGACCGCAGCGAGGTGCGGATCTGCTGGAAACGCACTTCCGGATCGCCGGGCGGGACCGCATCGCGGCCATGTCCGGCGCGCCGGTGGGTCGGTGAGGTCGAGATCCGCTGCGGTGGAACGGTATTCGTGGAGTGTCGGAGGCTCCACGAACACCCGCACACCGCTCGCGGTCTCGATTCTCACCGGGATTCTCTGGTTGACGGCGGCGCTGCTGGCCGCCCCGGCACGCGCGGAGGCGGCGGCGATCGATCACATCGAGGCGATCACCGACCGCTGGCTGCGGGTGTGGGTGAACTCCCCCGCCATGGGGCGGGTTCTCGAAGTGCAGGTGCTGCTGCCCGAGCAACAGGATCATCCCCGGCCGACGGTGTACCTGCTCGACGGCAGGGCCGCCGACCCGGTCGGCAATACCTGGATCACCCGCGGTGACGCGCTGGACTTTTTCGCCGACAAGGACGTCAATGTGGTTCTCAGTGTGGGCGGGCCGGTCAGCTACTACACCGACTGGAAGTCCGCGGATCCGACGCTGGGGACGTACCGGTGGGAAACCTTCCTCACCCGGGAACTGCCGCCGCTGCTCGACGCCACCTTCGACGGGTCGGGCCGCAATGCCGTCGCCGGGATTTCGATGGGCGCGCAGGGTGCGCTGATGCTCGCAGCCCGCACGCCGGGACTGTATGCGGCCGCCGCCGGTTACAGCGGATGCTATTCTTCCGCAACGCTTTACGGCGAGACACAGATGCGCGCCGTCATCGCCAGCGAGGGCGGCGACGCCTCGAATATGTTCGGTCCGCCCGGCGATCCGGAGTGGGCCGCCCACGATGTCTTTCGGCGCGCCGACGGATTGCGTGGCACTGCCGTCTACCTGTCGGCGGGCAGTGGGCTCGCGGGTGAGTACGAAACTCTCGACAACCCGGAGACGCTCGAATCCGCATTCCTCGGCGGCCCGCTCGAGGCGGGATCGGCCCTGTGCACCCGGCTGTTCGGTGAATACCTTGCCGCCCAGGGCATTCCGTCCACCGTGGAGATCCATCCGACCGGCACCCATTCCTGGCCCTACTGGGCCGATGAGCTGCGCCGATCCTGGCCAGTCCTCGCGGGCGCGCTCACAGATTCCGGAAGTTGAACTGCCCCATGCGTATTCACGGACATATGATCAGCCGGACCCTGCCGGTGCTCGCACTCGCCTGTCTGCTGCTCGGCACGGCAGCGCCTGCTCCGGCCGCGCCCGGCGAGACTCTCGGCCGCGCCACCACGGCCGGGCGCTGGATCGTCGACGAGTCGGGCCGGGTCATCATCGTGCACGGCGAGAATGTGGTGAGCAAGACCGCGCCGTACACCCCGCAGTCCTACGGATTCGATACCTCCGACGCGGAGTTCTTGCGGGACAACGGCTTCAACGGGGTCCGGCTGGGGATCATCTGGGAGGGCGTGGAACCCGAACCCGGGGTCTTCGACGCCGGATATCTCGACAGCGTCGCGGCGACCGTCGACCTGCTGGCCGCGCATGGGATTCGCACCGTTGTGGAGTTCCATCAGGACAAGTGGGGCAGCGTCACCGGCGGTGCGGGCGCGCCGGCCTGGGCGACGCAGACCGAGGGCATGCCGATCGTCGACGGCTCGATCTACGCCTCGCTCGTGAGTCCAGCCGTATACCAGGCCTTTTCGAACTTCTTCGCCAACTCCCCCGCGCCGGACGGGCGCGGGCTGCTCGATCATTTCGCCGCGGCCTGGACCCAGGTCGCCCATCGACTCCGCCATACCGACGGGGTCATGGGCTACGGCATCATCAACGAGCCGTTCCAGGGGATCTTCCAAGACCTGTGCGCACCAACCGAACCCGATTGCCCGGCGCCGGCACCCCAGCTGCGCCTGCGCCAGTTCCAGGACCGAATCGAGACGGCCATCCGTGCCGTCGACCCCGGTACCCCGATCTTCGAATCCGACTACATTCTGGCGGCGGCCGGTGTCGTGGGTGAGCTGGTGCCGCCGACGCATTCCGGGATCGTCCACGGCTACAACTCCTATGCGCTTCCGTGCGCGCTCGGACAGCCCGTACCGGTCACGGTGTGCATTCCCTTTTACGTCAGCAATGCTCAGAAGGCGCGTGAAGTCACCGAATCCGAGAACCTACCGGTCGTGCTGACCGAGTTCGGCGCTACCGACAATCCTGAAATCCTGCGCTATCAAACGGATCTCACCGATGCCGACATGACGTCCTGGTTCCACTGGAACTACGGCGGGCACGACCCCAGCACCACCGCGGCCTCCCAGGAAATCGAAGGCATCCTGGTCGACGCGCGCCGCGATCCCGTCGGCGGAAATATCAATCGCGGGAACCTGACCGCGCTGGTCCGGCCCTATCCGCAACTCGTGTCCGGCACACCGCGCTCGTGGAACTTCGACCGCACCACGAGCCGCTTCACCTTCACCTACAGCGTGCGCCGCGCCGACAACTCGGGCGACTTCCCCTCCGGCTCGACCACCACCATCGCGGTACCGCCGCTCACCTACCCCAATGGCGTGGATGTCCGTGTCACCGGTGGACGAGTGGCCGAAACAGGGGACGGCTTCGTCACCATCACGAGTGACGGCACCGCACAAGACATTTCAGTAGAGATCGGGGGACTCTGATGGCTGCCACTTCCACCGGCGTGTATCCGGACGCGCCACACTCCGACACGGGCCTGCTCGATCAGGCTCTGACCACGGTCACCGAGGGCCGTTATCCGGCAGAGCTGTTCCTCATGGACGGCGACACCGACCGCATCGAGGTCACCGGCCGCGCCTGGTCCGACTTCGGCCGCGCCGCCCGTGACGCCGGATACCGCATCGCCGGGCTGGACACCTCCCGATTCCTCGGCCTGGAAGCCGGTCTGTTCACCGGCGTCAAGGACGACCACCTGGCCCAGCGCCTGCAGATCACCGGCGAGGCGTACACCCGCGCCGGAGATGCCCTGCAGCAGTACGCAATCGAACTGACCCGCCTCCAGACCAACATGGAGCCGGTCGCCGCCGAAGCACCCCACACCTACGAGCAACTCCAGGCCGCCGTCGCCGCAGTGCGAACCTCCAACGTGCTGACCGTCGGTGCCGCCCTGGACGAGCTCGGCCGCGTCCGCGCCCGCTGGGATTCCCTGGTCACCACCGCCACCGACCTGCAACGCGACCTCAACCGAATGGTCGAGGCAACGATCATCGACATCCGCTCCGCCACCGTCCTGCGCTTCAGCGAAAACCCCATCGGCGAACAGGCTTTCGCGATTATCGGCCGCGGCGTCAACGGCCTGCTCGACCGCCCCCTGAACCCGGTCGCAGCCAACACCGAGCCCATACGCACCCTCGCCAGCGGCTCGGACGCCCTCAGCGAAGTCGCCGGCTTCGCCTCCACCGCAGCCATCCTCCCACCCCTCACCGCAGCCGCCGCACCTCTGACCGCAGCGGCGGTAGCCGCGGGCACCGTCTCGGCAGCCGCCGCGAAAACCTCAGCAGGCGTGGGTGATTGGCGTCGCATCCTGCTCCGCGCCGGCCTCGACGTCATCCCCCTGGCCAAACCCGCCCGCCTCGCCTACCGAGTCGCCGGCATCACCGGCCTGGCCCCGACCGACGACCTCGTAGACCTGGTGGTCCCCGAGAACACCCCCGGCGGCGGCACCCACGCCCGAGAACTCTTCGAAGCCTGCCTCAACCCGGCTGTCGTCCCCGACCCCGATGCCGCCGAGACGACCGAAAAGCGCTTCACCGCAAGCCGATTCGGGACGGGTGAACTCACTTCGCTCACCGGCCCAGCCCCGGTCGGCGCACCCTTCGTCCTACGCATCCCCGCCCGCCTGAACAACCGGCCTCAGCCCCGCGACAGCCAGGGCGACGACAACGGCCGACACAACCACACCGGAGCGATCGGCGACCGCCTCCGCCTGGTCCTCGATCCCGGCTCCGGCTACGAACAACTCACCGTGCCGACCGGTTCGGGCGGTGAACGCACCCTCGTCCTGATCAACAACGCCGGCGCCCCCATCCGCTACCAATTCACTCAGCCGGTCCCCGAAGGCGGCCGTCTGCAACCCAACCCGGACGGCTCCGTTTCCATCCTCGCCCGTGACGGCGACACGGCCGGCCACATCAAGCGCCCTTGGGCCTACGACGCCCTGGGCCGCGAAGTCGCCACCGACTACACCGTCGACGGTGACACCCTCACCCAAACCATCCACGCCACAAAAGATTCCGTCTTCCCGATCCTCGCCGACCCGGAAGGCGAGGCACCCGCGGCCCCGGACCCTGACCCCGCTCCACCAGCGGCACAACCGGTTTCCGATCCACAACAGATGGACCCAGAGGTAGCGAAGATGCTGCCCGGCCTGGGCGGTGCGCTGAACTCGGACGGCACCGTCAAATCACCCGAGCAGGTCGACGCCGACCGAACCGCCCGCGAAACCCTCAACCAGCTTCCCGGCGTTCAAGCTCCGGCTCCGACGTCCCCGCTCGACATGGTCCCCGCTGTCGATCAGACCATGGCGGCCACCGGCCCGTCCGGCCAACAGCAGCCGACCGTCACCGACTTCGTCGATCGCGCCGCCAAGGGCGACATGAAGGACGGCGAATCCTACGAACTGCCCAGTGGCGCAGGCACTGTCACACAGACCGGTGAACCCGGACGCGACCCCGGCACCACCATCCACACCGAGAAGTGGGATCTGAAGAACGGGGAATCCCTCGAAGTCAAAAGTGGGACAGTCAAATACGACACGCCACACCCGGAACTCGGCGGCAGCGGCTGGACGGCCGAGGTCGGGCCCAACGGCAAGCCCACCCACATCGATATCACCGACGGCAAGGTGGCGTCGATCAGCTACGACATCACCGGCAAACCGTCGTCGGTGACCTTCCCGGATGGCTCGATCTTCTCGCTGAACGACAAGGGCAAGATCGAGGGCTCGTTCCAGGACCCGGTTCACGGCATCAGCGGCACAGCGGAACCGCTGGCGAACGGTGGCACCCGCCTGACCTTCTCCAATGGCGAAAAGGTCGACGTCAACACGAGAGGCGAGCTCAGTAACCACCAGGCCGCGCCGGACCTGCGATCCAATATGGAGAAGGTCGGCGACTTCTTCAGCAATGCCGGAAACAGTCTCGCCGACTGGGGTTCCGACGTGGCCGCAGGATTCCGGTACGGCGACGGCCTTCGGGCCGCCGCCAACCCCTTGGACCAGGCCGCAGCCGCTGCCGCCACCGAGAACTCACAGCGTCTGACCGGCGCGGTCGCAGATGCCGGCAACTTCGCGCTGCACGCCGTGGTGGATCCGATCACCGACATCGGCAGCTTCCTCACCCACTACGCCCAGGCGGGAATGACCGGCCTCACCGGCGCCGCGGCCGGCGGCCCACTGACTCCCACGGGTCAGCAACTCAGCGACGCCGCCCTCGAAGAAATGGAAGCCGCGCCCAGCGTCCCCCGCATAGCCCTGGACCTGGCTACCTTCCTGCCGATCCCAGGTATCGCCGGCATCCGCGCGGGCCTCGCCGAACTGCGAGGACTCGGAAGTGCCGCGACCCGTGGCGCCCTAGAGGCCACCGACGACATCGCCCGCGGCTGGTCCGGCCTACCGGAAGGGGTACCCGGCTCGAGCAAGCCGATCGACCTACAGGGCCCACCACTGTCCGGCGTCGGCGCACACCCGCCGCTCAACAAGCCCTTCGATCCCAACACCATGCCGAATTTCGATGAGCTGCGTTTCTCTCCATCCGAGATTGGACACGGAACGAACTACCCTGGCGCCGGTGCCGCAGTAGCCAAGGCCGGGAGCACCGATGCGGCCGCCGATGCCCTGCGCATCTCTGAGCTCGAGACACAGGGGCATTCGCCTCAGCGGCACCTGCACCCCACCGATGGCCAGTTGCAGTCGCGATTGGGGACACCGCAGCTGACCGGTAATCCACCCCACCCGAACTTCCAGGACGGGTACGTCGTCTCCAGCGGCAAGATAGACCCGGCGAAGGGGCCCGTCGAGTTGCTCACCCGCGACCGGTACATGGACAAGTACGCGACCAACAACGCCGGGGATCCGATCAAGCACAAGTGCGGACCGTTCTCCACTGCGTTCGGCGACCAGCGGAGCCTGGTCGCCGCGGAAGCGGCTGCCCGCAACCAGATCCCTGTCGGCAGTACCGCTCCCCGAGAGGTCGTGCAACTGACCCCGGAACAGGTCCGTGCCGCGATCGGCGACGAGGGCATCGCAAAACTGCGTGGCTTCTACATCGATCCCGCGAACCCGATGACCGGCACCCGGGTGAACTACAAGCCGGTCGACTTCACCGATACCAAGATTCTGGCCGTCTACGACCGCACTCCCACCGGCGACTGGAACCTGACAACGATGTATCCCGAGCCACAGAAGAGACTGAATCCATGACAACGTGGCGGGAAGACATTCCGCACATCGACCGGCTGCAGTGGCCGATCCTGACCATGCACTCCGCTGAGTTCGGTGACGAGATGTGGCATTTCGCTCCGATCCTGCGCGCCGACGTCGCAGCGGATCCGGCATATCGGGACATGGTGCGCCAGGCCCTCGACTATGTGATCACGCGCGGCACCTCACCGCACGAATGGTTCGACGCGACCAACACCTGGTTCTTCGATCAGCAGGAACTCGACGAGTACCTGCAAGCATTCAGGGACTATCTGTTCGGAGATCGCCCGGAACCGATCTACCCACCCGACAACGAACGGGTCAGATCTGCAGACTCGATGCCCGCCGTCGACGATGATTCGGAAGGTACACGATGACCAACGAGAGCCGCCGCGTCGGACCGTGGGCGACCCGATTCGACTCCGAGGAAGCATTCGCCGCCGCCGAAAGTGCCGCCCGCGCAACAGCACTCCGTGACCACGATCTGACACCGGTACTGCGCTTCGACGAGATCTACGGGTCCGGCCCGAACAACGACAAGGCCACCGCGTTCGGATTCGACCCACACACGCCGGTGGCGCCCGACGGCAGCTACAACTACGTGCACGGCGACTTCAGCGCGGGACTGGTGTATGCGGTCTACCGCCCTGCCCCGCAAGCCGTTTCGGGTATCGGTCCGGAAGTCCCCGCCGAACTGGCCAACACCACCATGTGGCCGTACCCCGGCGGCAATCTGGATCCGACCACTGTGCCGCTCTCGTCCCTCGGCCTCGATATCGACGGAGTCGACCGGCGGTTCGTGCACTTCTGCGCCGCCGGACTGGGTGTGGAGGCCGCCGACGACCTCCACGAACTCCGCCCGACCTTCGAACTCGCCTGGCCGGATTACCGCGACACGATCCGCACCGGTCTGACTCACCTGGTCCAGCACCGTCCGATCGACCCGCGAACCTGGTACGAGCTCACCTACATCCCGTTCTCGACCCCGGATCAGCTGGCCCTCTACCTGGCCCAGGTCTACGCATACCTGTTCGACGGCTTCGACTCGATGCCCGTCGCGCCGTGAGAGACCTCGAATGACAGACGAAATACCCCCGCATATCGATAGCGGACCCGCCATTGCCTGCCGGAGTTGCGGTGCGACACCGGCTATTGAAGTGACGTTTCGCGGGCACCGCGGATGGCTGCTGGTCATGCAGTTCCTCACCATGGCGGGGCCGTTCTGCCGGACCTGTGGACTGGATGCCTTCCGGCGCATGACCGTGCCCACGGCGTGGGCCGGGTGGTGGGGGATGATTTCTCCGCTGTTCACCGTGTACGCCCTGGTTGTGAATGCGTCGGCTCGCTCCAAGGTCGCCGCCCTGGGGATGCCGGAGGCGTACACAGAACCGTCGAAACCGCTTCTGCCGAAACGGGTTTCCCGGCTCGAAGGGCTCGGGTTCATCCTGCCGGTGGTGCTCATCGCCGGAATCATGATGATCCGCGACCGGGAGAATCCTGCCAATGCCGTGGCGGGAGACTGTGTTCGGAACCGGAACGAATCCAACGCCTGGATCGACGAGGACGCCGACATCGAGATTCTCGACTGTTCCGATCGCCGCGCCACGTACCGCGTGCTGGCCCACATGCCCGGCCCCGACCGGCCCAATGCGTGCTACAGCCACCCCGAGGCCAGCGCGAAGGTGTATTCGAAGAGCTTCATCCTTTGTTTGGAAACCTTGCCCGGGAGGCGCAGATCCTGATGGCGCACAAGATGATTCATCGGCCCGCACGTGGCGCTGTGCCGGCTATGCCGTTGGCTCCGGTGGAGTTGCCTCCACCGCCTGTCACGGGAGCGGGCTCCGCGGCCTCGGGCACGGCTATGCGGGTGTTGATGCCGATGCTGGGGGCGGCGGGGGCTGCGAGCATGCTGCTGTCGAACAGCAATCCGTTGCGGATGATCGCGGGTGGGGCGATGGTGGCGGCTGCGGTGCTGGGTGGGGTTGCGGCGCTGGTGTTCTACCGGTCGGGGGCACGGAAGAAGGCAGCCGAGGATCGGGCTCGGTATGTACGGTTCGTGCGGGAGACGCGGGTCGCGTTGCAGGGGGATGCGGGGGTGCAGCGGGAGGCCGCGGCGTTCCGGCATCCGGCGGCGGTGCGGTTGAGCGAGATCGTGCGGGATCCGTTGCGGGTGTGGGAGAGACGGCGGGCGGATGCCGACTTCCTGGTTGTGCGTGGGGGATTCGGGAGTGGGGACATCTCGCGGCCGGTGGCGGTGCGGGGGAAGGAGAATCCGCTGCAGCCCAATGACCCGGTAGCGCAAGCGCAGTTGGATCGGCTGTTGATTCGGAGTCGGACGGTGACGAATCTGCCGGTCGCGGTGCCGTTGCGGGGTGTGGTTTCGCTGGTGGGGCCGCCGGAAGTCACCTCGGAGTTGTTGCGGGCCATGGTGATGCAGGTGGCGGCGTTGCACGCGCCCGAGGATGTGCGGATTCATGTCTGTGTGGGGCAAGCGGATCCGGGCGAGTTCGAGTGGATGGCGTGGTTGCCGCATCTGCTGGATGTGCGCAGCTTCGATGGGCCTATCGGGCGGCGGATGATTTCCCGTTCGGCGGAAGAGCTTTCGGCCGAGTTGGAGCAGCACATTCGGCGGCGGGTTTCGGTGCGGACCGAGCAGTTGCGGGCGCGGCCCGGTGCGGCGGTGTATCCGGGGGATCGGCTGATCATCATCGTGCCTCGGGGTGGTGCGGCCATCGATCCCTTGGCGCTGATTCCCGCCCCGCACACGCCGGGGGATCTGGGAATCTGCGTCATCACCAGCAATGAACGGCGGCGACTCGAACCCACGCATGTGGATGTGCGCGTCACGGTCGAGGAAGATCGCACCTGCGCGGTCGAAATTGTGACTGCTGCGCCCACCCGTCCCGGCGAGATGGACAGTGAGGCACAGGCCGAATTCGCGCGGACCGTCCTGGGTGCGCGAACCGGAGTGATCGACGACGCGCCGATCTCGGTCGCCGCCGGGCTGGCTCGGTTCCTCGCGCCCATGCGATTGGCGGCCGACCCTACACCCGATGCACCGCTGGAAACCGTGGTCGGCCTCGACGCGCTGCTCGGGGTGCACGATTTCGGCACCTACGACATCAGTGAGATGTGGCAGCCACGTCCGCTGGCGGACTTCCTGAACGTGCCGATCGGGCTCGACGCGGCGGGGAAGCCGGTGCGGCTCGATATCAAGGAGTCCGGTCAGCAGGGCATGGGCCCGCACGGATTGTGCATTGGCGCAACGGGTTCCGGAAAGTCGGAAGTGCTGCGGACGCTGGTGCTCAGCCTGGCTGTCGCGCACCCGCCGCATCGGCTGGCGTTCGTGCTCGTCGACTACAAGGGTGGTGCGGCGTTCGCGGGTTTGGACGATCTGCCGCACACCACGGCCATGGTGTCGAACCTCGCCGATGACGCCGGACTCGTGGATCGGCTGCACGACGCCCTGCTCGGCGAGATGCAGCGGCGGCAGCGCGTGCTGCAGGATGCGGGAGCGCTGCCCAACGTCACCGCCTACAATGAACGCCGGGATGCCGGGCAGGATCTGCCGCCGCTGCCCAACCTCTTCGTCGTCATCGACGAGTTCGGTGAAATCCTGTCCGCCAAACCGGATTTCATCGATCTGTTCGTGCAGATCGGCCGGATCGGGAGATCCATCGGCGTGCATCTGCTGCTCGCCACGCAACGCCTCGAAGAAGGCCGTCTGCGTGGGCTGGAATCGCATCTGTCGTATCGAATCGGCTTGCGTACCTTCACCGCTCAGGAATCCCGCACGGCACTCGGTGTGCCGGACGCGCATTCGCTGCCGCCGGTCCCGGGGTCCGGAATCCTGAAGGTCGACCCGGATATCTTCTCCCGCTTCAAGGCGGCGTACGTCTCGGGTGTGTACGAACCGACCGAGGACAAGGTGGCTACCGAAATGCCGCCTGTGCCCATGCCATTCGGCTTGTTCAACGACACCGAGGAGTGGCTGGCGGATCGGATCGCCAGCGGCGCACTCGCTTCGGGACCCGAACCCCGCGAGGTGGATCGCTTCGCCGCCACCACTCTCGACGTGGCCGTCTCCCGCATGCGTGACGCGGCCGAGAAGGTCACCCAGATCTGGCTGCCGCCGCTGCCCGCCGAACTCGACTTCACCACTGTGCTCGGCGAATTCACCACCACACCGGAACGTGGACTCACCACCTCCGATGCTTCCCGGTGGGGAAATCTGCGCGTGCCCGTCGGGCTGATCGACAAACCTCTCGAACAGTGGCAGGGCCCCTTCGAACTCGACCTGCGCACCTCCGGCGGCAATGTCTGCATCCTGGGAGCCCCGCAGTCCGGCAAGACCGGTGCGCTGCGCAGCCTGATGATCGGCGCCGCGCTCACCCACACTCCGCGTGAAGTCGACTTCTACGCAATCGATCTCGGTGGCGCCGGACTCTCCGTACTCGCCGGCCTCCCCCATGTCGGCGGAGTCGCCACCCGTTTCGAACCCGACCGCGTCCGCCGCACCGTCGCCGAGGTGATGGCGCATCTGACGCTGCGCGAACAGGTTTTCGCCCGCCGCCGCCTGGACTCCGCCGACGACCTGCGCCGCAACTTCGAGCACATCCCGGAATTGGACGTCGCCGACATTTTCCTGGTCATCGACGGCTGGGCATCCATGAAGGACGACTACGAAGAACTCCTGCCGATGATCCAGGAAATCGGCAACCGCGGCCTGGGTTTCGGCGTCCACCTGGTCCTCACCAGTGGCCGCTGGGCCGACCTGCGCCTGCCCATGCAGGCCGTCATGGGCACCAAACTCGAACTGCGCCTGAACGATCCACTCGACTCCACCATCGCCCGCAAGGTCGTCGAGAACATCAAACCCACCACACCGGGCCGCTGCATCGGCAGTGACAAGCTGCTCATCCAACTGAGTCTGCCGGTGCTGCAAAACAACCTGGACTGCGCGTCGACCCGCCAGCTCGAAGACACGGTCAATGCGATAGCAGAAGCATGGTCCGGCCCCCGCGCCCCCGAAGTGCGCATGCTCCCAACCACTCTCGACTACACCGCTTTCCGAGCCGCCCACCCACGCATCGCCCCGGTCCTGCTGGGCGTCGACGAAGCCGAACTGGGCCCGGTAACCCTCGATTTCGCCACCACCGACCAGCACCTACTGGTCTTCGGCGACTCCGAATCCGGCAAAACCAACCTGGCCCGCATCATCATCAACGAGCTCCTCACCAGCTACACCGACGACCAACTGGTCTTCGCCGTCTTCGACACCCGCCGCACCCTCCTGGAGGCCGTCCCCGACGACTACCTAGGCGCCTACGCCGGAACCCCCTCCGCCGCAACAGGAATGGCCGGCGGCATAGCCGCCGAAATCGAAAAGCGCCTCCCCCCGGACGACCTCTCCCCCACCCAACTCCGCGACCGCTCCTGGTGGACAGGCCCCGAAATCTTCGTCATAGCCGACGATTTCGACCTCCTCTCCCCCGCCGGCCCCGGCCCGCTGGCCCCGCTGCTGCCCTACATCCCCCAGGCCCGAGACCTCGGCCTGCACCTGATAGTCCTCCGCCGCTCCGGCGGCGCAGCCCGAGCCCTCTTCGAACCCGTCATCCAAACTCTCAAGGAAAACGGCGCCACCGGCATCCTCCTCTCCGGCGACCGCCAGGAAGGCCAAATCTGGCCCGGCGCAGCCATGAGCACCCAACCCCCAGGCCGCGCCCTCCTCATCCGCCGCGGCCAACCCCCACGCCGCTTCCACGCCGCCTTGGTCGGCGATCCAGACTTCAACCGGTGAGCCGAATCCCGATAATGCTTCGAGCAGTCGATGCGGCCTCACCGGTCGGACGGGGATTCCAATCGCACCGGAGATTCGCGTGATTCGGCGGTCACTATCGGCGTGATGGCGGGGGTGCGGGGGTCGGCGAGGACTACGGCGTTGCCGCCCAATTGTTTTGCGCGGTACATCGCGGCGTCGGCGCAGTCGAGGAGGTGGATGGGGTTGCGGGCGGTGGGGGTGCCGCCGGGGTGGGCCGCTACGCCGATGCTGGCGGTTATCGGGATGTGGGGGGCGGGGAGGGTGGCGACGGCGGTGCACAGGTGTTCGGCGGCGGTGCGGGCGGCGGCGGGAGACAGGTGAGCTACGACTACGAATTCCTCACCGCCCGTGCGGGCCACGATCGCGTCGGGGTCGGCGGTGGCGCGCAGGCGGGCGGCGGTGCGGACGAGGATGTCGTCGCCGGCGGGGTGGCCGTAGGTGTCGTTGACGGCCTTGAAGTCGTCGAGGTCGATGAGCATGACGCAGATGGGGGTGCTGTCGGCGGCGCGGAACCAATCGGTGAGGTGGTAGTCGAGGCCGCGGCGGTTGAGGACCATGGTGAGAGGGTCGGAGAGAGCGTCGGTGCGCAGGACCCAGTAGCAGAACTGAAGGGTGGGCAGGACCACCGCCGTGGCGACGGCCAGGATGAGGACGATGGCGGTCGCGAGGGCGGGGTCGCCGGTGTGCCGGGTCAGCATGAGGCCGGTGAGCACCAGCACCGAGGCGAGGGACCAGGCGATGTGGGCGGCCAGGATTCGCGGGCCGTGGAAGATGCTGAGGTAGCCGCCGGTGACCACGAGCAGGACCGAACCCAGCGCGCCGTAGACGCGGTTCTGGTCGACCAGGCAGGCCGCGGTGATGAGGATGTCGGCGGTGGCCAGCAGGAACAGGGATTCGCGGCGGCTCGGCCAGGGCAGCAGCAGCCAGCGCAGGGTCCAGATGACGCTGCCGGCGATGACCACCACGAAGACGACATGGCCGAGGAATGCCGTGTCACCGATGGGCGTGGCGTGGCCGACGGAACCGTGCGGGCCCGCCGGGGACATCCAGGTGAGCACGGCGATCACGAACATGACCGCGCCGCCGACGCCGAGGACGATCTTGAACGGGGTGAGCGCTCCGCGCGCGGCGAGAGTGTGGACGAGCCAGCGGTAGTCGACGGGATCCCGCCACCAGCTACGCAGCACGCCGCGTCTGGTGTGCCCGGCTGCGAGTACCGCCGACAACGAACCACCCCTTCGGTTGGATCACCACTGCACACGGATCGTCTGGGACAATTCTCCGCTATCCACCCAGCGTAGATGTCACCGCTATTCACGGCATCTTCGCAGCAAGCAGGCACAGGGTCCAGTTCACGATCCAGCAATGGACATTTCGGGCCGTTCAACGCCGATTCCAACCCTCACTGACGCCATGTCCAATTAACATACGGCGCGTCAGCAGCGGTGCCGGACAGTGCGCCGCCGACGCGCGGACCTAGGACCCGATATGAGCTACACCCTCGTCATCACCCAAGGCACGGTCGTGGACGGCACCGGCGGGGAGCCGTACGCCGCCGACATCGCCGTCACGGACGGGCGCATCGCCGCCATCGCGAAACCCGGCGAACTCGCCGGGGTGGAAGCCGAAACCGTCATCGACGCAACAGGTTTGGTGGTGACACCCGGATTCGTGGACATCCACACCCACTACGACGGGCAGGTCACCTGGGACCCCATGCTCACGCCCAGCTGCTGGCACGGCGTCACCACGGTGGTGATGGGCAACTGCGGGGTCGGCTTCGCACCCGTCACCGCGGACAAGCGGGAATGGCTCATCGGATTGATGGAGGGCGTGGAAGACATACCGGGAGCGGCGCTTTCGACCGGCATACAGTGGGCGTGGCAGTCGTTCCCGCAGTATCTCGACGCCCTCGACGCGCTGCCACTGGCCATCGACGTGGGCACCCAGGTGCCGCACGGGGCGGTGCGCGCGTACGTGATGGGCGAGGGCGGGGCGAAGAACGAACCCGCCGCCGCCGAGGACATCGCCATGATGGCCAAGCTGGTGCGCGAGGGCATCGAGGCCGGCGCACTGGGGTTCTCGACCTCCCGCACCATCGTGCACCGGGCCGTCGACGGGGAGCCGGTACCGGGCACCTTCGCGGCGGAGGACGAGCTGTTCGGGATCGGAAAAGCGTTGGCGGCGGCCGGAACCGGGGTCTTCGAGCTGGCGCCGGCAGGAATCATGGGCGAGGATCTGGCGGCTCCGGACCGCGAGCTGGACTGGATGCTGCGACTGGCCGAACGCACCGGGCGCACCGTGAGTTTCGGCCTGCTGCAACATGATGGCGCACCGGATGATTGGAAACGCCTACTGGACACGGCCGGTCGCGCCTTCGAGGCCGGGGTTCCGCTACGGCCTCAGGTTTCGGCCCGCCCACTGGGTCTGCTCACCGGATTGCAGACTTTCAATCCGTTCTCCTTCCGGCCGAGTTACCTTGCGGCAGTCGAACGTTCGAACGGAGACCGGAACCAGCTGGTGCGGGAACTCCGCAAGCCCGAGGTGCGCGCGGCCGTGCTCACCGAGACCGACACTGCCGACAGTCCGCTCGCGGCGATGGCGGCATTCATCGGCCTCGGCCTGGACCGCACCTTCATGCTCGGCGATCCCCCGGAATACGAGCCCGCGCCGGACACCAGCCTGGCGTATGCCGCACAGCGCGCCGGCCGCGAACCATTCGAATATCTGTATGACCTCCTACTGTCGGACGAGGGCCGGGCGCTGTTCTTCCGCCCGCTGCTGAACTACTCCGAATTCACCCACGACCCGATCCGCGAAATGCTGGCGCACCCGGCCAGCGCCGTCGGACTCGGTGACGGCGGCGCACATGTCGGCGCCATCTGCGATGCCTCCAACACCACCTTCATGCTCACCCACTGGGCCCGCGATCGTGTTCGCGGGCAACGGATTCCACTCGCCACGGCGGTGCGCAAGATGACCAAGGACACCGCCGACATGTACGGCCTCACCGATCGCGGCGTGATCGCGGTCGGCAAGAAGGCGGACCTCAATGTGATCGACTTCGAGAACCTGCGCCTGAAGCAACCGGCCATGGCCTACGACCTGCCGGGCGGGGCGCGCCGGTTGCTCCAGCGAGCCGACGGCTACCGCGCCACCATCGTGTCGGGGCAAATCATCCTCCGCGACGGAGAGGAGACCGGCGCACGTCCCGGCGCGCTGGTGCGCGGCGCACGCTGAGTTATCCCCCAGGGAACGGCGGCCCGCCCGGTCCGAGCACCGGGCGGGCCGCCGTTCCCTTGCCGCCGTCTCCTCCACGTCGTATATTCCACATGGAATATTTGGCACGGATTAGTGGAGGTACAGTGCCCAGGAAGCAGTCGGGACCGCAGCTGACGCCCTTGGCGATCGCCGTGCTCGCGCTGCTCGAAGAGAACCCGATGCATCCGTACGAGATGTATCAGCTGCTCATGAACCGGCACGAGGACGAGCTGATCAAGGTCAGGCCCGGATCGCTCTATCACACGGTGGCGCGACTGGCCGAGCAGGAACTGGTGCTGGCGGAGGGCACCGATCGGGCCGGTAACCGGCCGGAACGCACCATCTACCGCATCCGGACGGCGGGCCGCGAGGCGCTGCGCTCCCGGGTCACCGAGATCCTGCGGGAACCCGTCCGGGAGTACCCGATCTTCAATGTCGCCTTGGCCGAGGCGCACAATCTGCCTGTGGACGAGGTGATCACGCTCCTGCGTGAACGCGTCACCTGGGTCGATGCCCGCATCACCGAATACGAGGCGCTACGGGACTGGGCCGCGAGCCGGGAGGTGCCGCGTCGCTTCTGGGTGGTCATCGAATACGTCACCGCGCTGTCCCGCACCGAGGCGGAATGGTTGCGCGGCTTCGTCGCCGAACTGGAGAGCGGCGAATTGTCCTGGGAGGACTTCGATCCCGTGACCAGCGAACGCACATCCGCTCCCAGCCAGCCCACCCTGGGGCACGACTGGGGCGCGGGACTGACCGAGGAGGACATCGCCGCGGTCCGGAGAGGCGGTGCGGGATAGACCTCCGGCGCCGGACGCGCTTTCGCACCTTCCCCCCAACCAGTTAGGACTCGTATTCCATGTCCACCCAACGCAATCCGTGGCTCGCGCTATACGCGCTGGTCGTCGGGTTCTTCATGATCCTGCTGGATATGACCATTGTCGCGGTGGCCAATCCGGCGATCATGGCGGCCCTGAACGCCGATATCAACAAGGTCATCTGGGTCACCAGCGCCTACCTGCTCACCTACGCGGTGCCGCTGCTGGTCACCGGCCGGCTCGGAGATCGCTTCGGGCCCAAGAACATCTACCTGCTCGGCCTCGCCGTGTTCACCGCCGCCTCACTGTGGTGCGCCATGGCGGGCAGCATCGAAATGCTCATCGCGGCCCGCGCCGTGCAGGGCCTGGGCGCGGCGCTCATGACGCCGCAGACCATGGCCGTCATCACCCGCACCTTCCCGCCGGACAAGCGCGGCGCGGCCATGGGCCTGTGGGGCGGCGTCGCGGGTCTGGCCACCCTCGTCGGCCCGATTCTCGGTGGCTTCCTGGTGGATTCGCACGGCTGGGAGTGGATCTTCTACATCAATGTCCCGGTCGGCATCATCGCCTTCGCGCTCGCGGTGTGGCTGGTGCCCGCGCTCGAAACCCACGAGCACAAGTTCGATCTCGTCGGCGTGGCGCTGTCGGCGCTCGGAATGTTCCTGCTGGTCTTCGGAATTCAGGAAGGCAATACCCGCGATTGGGACGGGCTCATCTGGGCCATGATCATCGCCGGTGTCGTGGTGATGGGCCTGTTCGTGGTCAATCAAGCCCGCAATACCGAAGAGCCGCTGGTGCCGCTGAGCCTGTTCAAGGACCGCAATTTCGCGCTGTCCAGCCTGGCCATCGCGGCCATGGGCGCGGCGGTGACGGCCACCTTCGTACCGTTCTACTTCTACCTGCAGCAGGTGCGGGACATGTCGCCGACGCGCTCGGCGCTGGTGCTCGCGCCCATGGCGATTCTGACCGGCGTGTTCGCGCCCATCATCGGCAAGCTGTCGGACCGGCTGCCGCCGCGCATCCTGCCGACCATCGGGTTCGCGGCCTTCGCGGCGACCATCTTCGGGTTCGCGGTGCTCATGACACCCGACGCCTCGATTCCGGCGTTCCTGGTGATCGGCGGCATCGCCGGTATCGCCAACGCCTGCATCTGGGCGCCGCTGGCCACCATCGCGACCCACAACCTGCCGATTCAGCAGGCGGGTGCGGGTGCGGGCGTCTACAACACCACGCGGCAGGTCGGGTCGGTGCTGGGTTCGGCCGCCGTGGCCGCGCTGCTGTCGGCGCGGATCGCGGCGCAGCACCTGCCCACCACCGGGCCGATCGGTGAGGGGGCGAGCGGCGGCGGGCTGAGCCATCTGCCGGACGAGATCCGGATTCCGATCCTGGAGAAGATGAGCACTGCGCTCAGCGAGTCCATGTATCTGCCCGCGGCCATTCTGCTGATCGGTGTCGTGGCGTCGGCGCTGTTCGTGGGCCGCCCGCACGCCGGCAAGCCGGATGCGCCGGATCTGGCCAAGGCGGAGACTGCGGCCTGAATCAGGTTGCGCCGCAAGGTGATCGAATCGAGGGAGGCCCCTTCGGCTGAAGGGGCCTTCTTCCGTGCGGGGACCGTCAGTACACGAGCCCGAACAGCCGGGTCCAGTCGATGCGGATCTCGATCGGCATGTCCACCAGCGTTTCTCCGGGAATCACCGGGGTGATCCGGCGGTGCGTGCGGTACTGGCCGAGCACCAGGACATGGGTGTCTATTGCGGTGACGCGGTCGCGGTCCATCCACACCAGCCAGTACCAGGGGATGCCGGCCAACGCGTATTCGGCCTGCTTGTCGGCGGTGTCGATGCGCTCGGTCACCGGGGACACCACCTCGACGGCGATCTTCACGCGGGAAGCGGGCAGCGGGCCGACATCGGTTGGCTCACAGGTGAACAGAGCCACGTCCGGGCGGCGGACGGTGACGCGGGGGAACTCCCACAGCACGAGGTCGATATCGGTGCCCGCGTAGAGACGGCCGTCGTTGTATCTGCTCATATGTGTTTCCGCACCGGCCTCCAGCATGGTGGCAATGCGGCGGGCGGCATTGCGATGCGCCGGTGCGGGTGGTTCGGCGCGGACGACATCGCCGTTCACGACCTCGACCATGCGGCAGAAGTCGCGGGGCAACCTCTTCCAGATGTCGAGCGTGATCGGTTCGGGCTGCAGGTTTTCCGCCCGCGCCCATTCGAGTACTCCTGGCATGTGCGCTCCCTACGACTGGGGGACGACCGCCGCCGATCGTAAACCGCAACCCAATTCAAAACGGCCGTTCGGCACTTTCGCCACTCCGGCTATTCCGGCGATTCCTGGCAATTCAGCCGATTCGCACTGCGAATTCAGCCGATTCGGACGGTGATGGACGGGTATCCGGTAGCGCCGTCGGGCACCACATCGCGGCGATCCGACGTTTGCACCTCACCGGCGCCGTCGGTGGAACGTGCCCAGATCGTGTGGGTGCCCGACGTCGCATCCCAGTCGAAGGCCCACTGGCGCCAGGTGTCGACGGTCGGTTCGACGGCCAGGCGGGCCGGCTGCCAGTCGCCGTCGTCGATGCGGACCTCGACGGCCCGGATACCGCGATGCTGGGCCCAGGCCACACCCGCGATGGTGAGGCGGCCCGCGTCGAGACGCTTGCGGGCGCTCGGGGTGTCGATGCGGGTGCCGGTTTTGATCGGGCCCTCGGCGGACCAGCCGCGCGTGGTCCAATACGCCTTGGCCCGATCGAATCTGGTGACTTCCAGTTCGGTGACCCATTTGGTCGCGGACACGTAGCCGTACAGTCCCGGCACCACCATGCGAACCGGATAGCCGTGCGCCACAGGCAGGGCCTCACCGTTCATGCCGACCGCGAGCAGGGCGTCACGACCGTCGGTGAGCACCGACAGCGGAGTGCCCGCGGTCCAGCCATCCTTGCTGCGGGACAACACCATATCGGCGTCAGGGTGTGGTCCGGCTTCGGCGAGCAGCTCGTCGAGCCGGTAGCCGAGCCAGCGGGCATTGCCGATCAGATCGCCGCCGATCGGGTTCGATACACAGGCGAGGGTCACCAGCCGCTCGACCGGGGTGCGCGCCGCGAGATCGGCGTAGCTGAGCCTGATTTCGCGCTCCACCATGCCGTGGATGCGCAGCGACCAGTCCTCCTTGCTCACCTGCGGCACCACCAGCGCCGTGTCGATCCGGTAGAAGTCGTCGTTGGGCGTGATATACGAGGCGAGCCCCGGAATCCGAAGGTCCGCACCGGGTTCCACCTCCACCACCGGACCGGTCGGCGCAGGCAACTGCACCTCGGCCCGCTCCCCCGCCACATTCCGTGACCGCGCCCCGAGCAACCGCCCCACCACTCCCGCACCGGCGCCCGCCGCCACGGCGATCGCTATGCCGCGCACCACTGTTCGACGCTCCAGCGTGGTATCCACTGCGGCGGTTGATGTCTCCCGATCCGGTGGGCGCGCGGTGTCCCGGCCCGGAACCGCATCCGGCCGCGATTGGCTGTCGGGTCCGGCGGCCTCGCGCTCGGCGCCACCGGCCGCAGGCGGGGCGGACGGCGCTGCACCGGTAGCGGGCACGACAGGCGGTGCGGCACCGGTCATGGTCCGCTCAAAGGTGGTGACACGGCCGATCAGGCTGCGCAGCACGGCGATTCCCGCCCAGACCCCGAGCACGGACGGAATCAGCCAGGTCCAGGAGGCACCCGGGCGGTTCAGCGCCAAGACCGCCGCGAACAACCCGAAGGCGCCGAACAGTATCGACCCGGCAGGTCTTTGCACGCGTTCAGCGAGCCCCGCCAGCGCGGCCACCGCCAGGGCCACCACGCCCATCGAAAGGAACAGCACCGTCTTGTCATTGGTGCCGAACGTCTGGATGGCCCACTCCCGCAGGCCATCCGGCGTTTGATCGACCACCCATGCGCCGAGCGCCTGCAACGGCGTCGCGGCGGGGTCGATCACCACCGCCGCCAGCTCGGCGACGCCCAGCGTCACCACCGCGGCGGCGAGTCCACTCGCCGCCCGCAATCCACGTCCGGCCACGAATCCGACCCTACTGCGCACCACACTCGGCGAACCGGTTCGAATAGTGACATTCCGGTGACGTGCTGCGGCGGCCCGCTCGGAGCGACCGCCGCGTCCCGCCGTCGCGGCCTACAGGCTCATGGTGCCGCCGCTGCCGGTGTATCCGATCATCCAGCTGATCGAGAACTTGTCGACCAGCATGCCGAAGGCGTCGGCCCATTCGGTCTTGCCGAACGGCATGAAGACCTGCCCGCCCGCGGACAGCTCGGTGAAGTAGCGTTCGGCTTCCGCGGCGGAGTCGGCTTCGATGCTCACGCTGTAACCGGCATCGGCGAAGCTCACCTTCTGGTCCGGCGGACAGTCCATGCACATGATGATGTCGCCGCCGGGCACGGTGACCCCGGAGTAGGCGACCCGGTTCTTGATGGCGTCGGGCATGTCGGCGGCGGCCGGGCCCATATCGCCGTAGCGGACGAGCCGCACGTCACCGCCCAGCACCGACTGGTAGAAGGTGACGGCCTCTTCGGCATTGCCTTCGAAGATGAGACAGGGGTTCACAGCGGGCATGATGGCCTCCTCGATCGGGTTTCCCGGTGGTTGAGCGGCACAGCCACTCCCCACACTAGACGGCCGGAACGGCCCGAATTCATCGCAGCCTGGCCCGCGAGCCGATTCCGGCGGCCGGTCCGGGCCGATAGAACTGAGGCATCGATTCCGCGAGAAAGCAGTGAGAGCATGAGCGAGCTACCCGAGGTCCGGCACCACCGTATCGACGTCGACGGCGTCGAGGTCTTCTACCGGGAGTCCGTCCCCAGCCGCCCGGATGCTCCGGCGCTGCTTCTGCTGCACGGGTTTCCGTCCGGCTCGCATCAGTTCCGCCGGCTCATCGACCTGCTCGGCGACCGCTACCGGCTGATCGCGCCCGACTACCCCGGTTTCGGGAACACCACCGCCCCAGCCGATTTCGAGTACAGCTTCGATCGGCTCGCCGATGTGGTCGAGGGTTTCGTACAGCGCATCGGACTCACCGAATTCGCGATGTACGTCTTCGATTTCGGCGCTCCCGTCGGATTCCGGCTCGCCACCCGGCATCCGGAGTGGATCACCGGCCTGGTGGTGCAGAACGGCAACGCCTACGAGGCCGGATTGTCGGACGGCGCAAAGGATTTCATCGCCCTGCGCCCGGAGCAGGCGGACTCCGAGGGGATCATTCGCGGCCTGCTGAGCCCGGAGGGCACCCGCAGCCAGTACGAGACCGGCGTTCCCGACCCGAGCGTCCTGTCCCCCGACGCCTGGAACCTGGATCAGTACTACCTGGAGCTCCCCGGCCGCACCGAGGCCCAGCTGGCACTGGCCTATGACTACCACTCCAATGTCGCCCGTTACCCCGAATGGCAGTCCTGGCTGCGGAAATACACGCCGCCCGCGCTCATCGTCTGGGGTGCGAACGATCCCTTCTTCCCCGCCCCCGGAGCCCACGCCTACCTGGACGATCTGCCCGAGGCGCGGTTGCACCTCTTCGACACCGGCCATTTCGCCCTGGAGACCCATCTGCGCGAAATCGCTTCTCTCATCGCCGATTTCCTCGGCTAGCAAGCGAAACGGCCCGCACTCCAGCCGGAGTGCGGGCCGTTTCGCGAACCGTCAGCTGTAGATGGCGTCCACGTCGGCGGCGAATTCCTTCATCACCACATTGCGCTTGAGCGACATCTTCGGGGTGAGCTGGCCGCCCTCCTGGGTCCAGTCCACCGGCAGGATGCGGATCTTCTTGATCGCCTCGGCGTGCGACACCAGCTTGTTGGTGGTCGCGACCGCCTCGTTGATCTCGGCGACCAGCGCCGGGTTCTCGATCAGGTGCTCGATGGTGGTCTCGGCGGAGATGCCGTTGCGTTCCTTCCAGCCCGGCAGCGCCTCCTGGTCGAGGGTGATGAGCGCGCCGATGAACGGCTGCCCGTCACCGACCACCATGACCTGGCTGATCAGCGGGTGCTGGCGCAGGGAGTCCTCGAGCATGGCCGGGGAGACGTTCTTGCCGCCCGCGGTGACCAGGATTTCCTTCTTGCGGCCGACGATGGAGATGAAGCCCTGCTCGTCGATGGCGCCCAGGTCGCCGGTCTTGAACCAGCCGTCCTCGAAGGCGTCGGCGGAGGCTTCCGGGTTGTTCCAGTAGCCGGAGAACACGACCGGGCCCTTGATGAGCAGCTCGCCGTCCTCGGCCACCTTGGCGGCGTGGCCCGGCAGCGGGCGGCCGACCGAACCGACCTTGATGTGCTTGGGGGTGTTGACGCTGACGGCCGCGGTGGACTCGGTCAGGCCGTAGCCCTCGTAGATGGTGACGCCGGCGCCGCGGAAGTAGTGGCCCAGGCGCGCGCCCAGCGGGCCGCCACCGGAGACGGCGGAGGCGCACTGGCCGCCCATGGCCTCGCGCAGCTTGCTGAACACCAGCTTGTCGAACACGGTGTGCTGCAGCTTCAGCACCAGACCGGGCTTGCCGGTCTGCAACGCCTGGCTGTACTGGATGGCGATATCGGTGGCGTAGTCGAAGATCTTGCCCTTGCCGCCGTCGTGTGCCTTCTGCTTGGCGCCGTTGAACACCTTCTCGAACACGCGCGGCACCGAGAGGATGAAGTCCGGCTTGTACTGGCCGAACTGCTCGACCAGCGTGGACCAGTCGGCGGTGTGCGCGACGGTGACACCGGCGTCGAAGGCGGCCAGCGCCACGGCGCGGGCGAAGACGTGCGCGAGCGGCAGGAACAGCAGCGACTTGCGGCCGGGCTGCAGGAATTCGCTCATGGCCGAGCGGTCGGCGGCCGATTCGGCGTACAGGTTGGCATGCGAGAGCATGACGCCCTTGGGCCGGCCGGTGGTGCCGGAGGTGTAGATGAGGGTGGCCGGGGAGGCGGCCTTCACCTGGGCGCGGCGCTCGTGCACGATCGCGTCGTCGAGGTCGGAGCCGCGCGCGATGAGCTCGGCGACGGCGTCCTTGTCGAGGGTCAGCACCTCTTTCAGATCGCCCAGGGTGCCTTCGATTTCGGCGATGGTGGCGCGGTGCTTGTCGTTCTCGACCAGAGTGATCTTGGTGGCCGAGTCGGACAGGATCCAGCGGCACTGCTCGGCCGAGGAGCTGTCGAAGATGGCGACGGTGCAGCCGCCGGCGGCCCAGATGGCGAAGTCGAGGACGACCCACTCGTAGCTGGTGGACGCCATGATGGCGACGCGATCACCGAGTTCGATGCCGGACGCGACGAGGCCCTTGGCCACCTGTGTCACGGTCTTGGCGAATTCCGCCGCCGTGACATCGTTCCAGCCGCCCTTGCCATTCGGGGTGTTGAAGACGACCAGGTTCGGGGTCTTCTCCGCGTGCCGGAACGCGCCGTCCGACATATTCGCGTTTTCCGGAATGGTGTAGGTAGCCGGGACTTCGAACTCTCGCATCGCTGCCCTTCCACAGAGTGGTTTTTACTCGCCAGTAATTTACGCCACGCTTGCCCGCAACGTCCTGCGGAGTCCCCGAATCGGTTCCGGGACTCCGCAGGACAGTCGCGAAAATCGGCCGCAATCTATCCGATGGACCGAACTTGCGCAGGTCGCAGGGCTTGCCGCAGGAACTCACCGAGCTCCCGGGCGGCCTGTGCGGCCGGAGCCACCAGGAAAGCCTGCAGCTGGGCCACGTGCCAGAGCCCGCGGGTCTCGCTGAATCGAGTGTCCACCCCCGCCGCGCGCAGCTCCGCCACCAGCCGCGTGCACTGGGCGTGCAGCATCTCGTCCACGTCGGCCTGCACATAGACGGGCGGCAGCCCGTGCATGGAGCCGAGCAGCGGCGCGTAGCCGGTGTCGGAGCCGTCGCCGTCGCCGAGGTAGGCCGCGGCACAGGCGCGCGACCAGCGCTTGGTGAGCACCAGATCACCGTCCACGGACGGGATCTCGTTGGGGTCGGTCCACGGCGCGATCAGGCCGAGCGCGGCCGGAACGAAACCGTGCCGATCCCGCAGCCGCTGCGCCAAGGCCAGCGACAGGCCGCCGCCGGCCGAATCACCGGCCACCGCAATGCGTTCCGGCTTGTAGCCGAAGGCCACCAGCTCCAGGAACGCCGCCTCGGCATCATCGAGCGCCGCCGGATACGGATGCTCCGGAGCCAGCCGATAGTGCGGAAGCTGTACGGCACAACCGGTTTCGCGCGACAGGTAGCCGGCCAGCCCGCGATGGGTGACCGGCGAACCGACGGTGTAGCCGCCGCCGTGCAGGTACAGCACGGTGGCCGACATGGAGACCGGACCGGCCGTGACCCGCTCGGCGGGACGCCCGCCGAGCTCGATCCGTTCGGTGTGGGTGCCCCGGGGCGCGCGCTGCAGCGGTGCGCCCCCGTCCATCATGGCGCGCTGCACGGTCCACGGCAGCCGGTGATTGAGCATCAACCGGAAGATGGGGTGCAGCACTTTGCGGGCGATGGGCAGCGGAAGGGTCACATCGGGCATTCGAATCCCCCTAGGGCAGAACGATCTTCTGCACCGTAGCCGCAATGCGCTGGTAGTAGGAAGCGGTGGAGCGCACGAAAAGATCGAGAGCCTTTGCCTCCCAACCGATCAGCACGCGACCGTGACCGCGGCGCACGCCCTCGGTGATGGTCTGCGCGGCCATCTCGGGGGTGTGCATGGCCAGCTTGGAGTCGAAGAGCGCGGCCAGGTTCTTCTGGTTCAGGCCCTCGGCGACGGTGGCATTGCGGGCCACGGCGGTCTTGATGCCGCCCGGGTGCACGCAGGTGACCTTGACCGGCGAACCGCTCATGATCATCTCCTGGCGCAGCGCCTCGGTGAACCCGCGCACCGCGAATTTCGCCGCGTTGTAGGCACTCTGGCCGGGAACGGCGATGAGGCCGAACAGGCTGGAGATGTTCACCACGTGACCCGAACCGGATTCGATCAGCATGGGCAGAAAAGCCTTGGTGCCGTTGACGACTCCGTAGAAGTCCACATCCATGATGCGGTCGATGTCCTTGAAGGACGTGTCGATGACATCACCGTGGTGAGCGATACCGGCATTGTTGTAGATCTGATTGACCTTGCCGAAGTACTTCTTCACCTCGTCGGCGTACACCAGCACGGCCTCACGCTCGGCGACATTGAGCCGATCGGATTTGACCTTCACACCGTACTTTTCGCAGAGCCGCACGGTTTCGGCGAGACCCTCGGAGTCGATGTCGGACAGCGCCAGGTGCGCGCCGCGGCGCGCCAGGTTCTGCGCCAGCGCACGGCCGATGCCCGAACCCGCGCCGGTGATGACACAGACCTTGTCCTTGAA
This sequence comes from Nocardia huaxiensis, assembly GCF_013744875.1. NCBI lineage: Bacteria > Bacillati > Actinomycetota > Actinomycetes > Mycobacteriales > Nocardiaceae > Nocardia > Nocardia huaxiensis. Next base: position 2,631,661 of record NZ_CP059399.1, on the reverse strand, counting down.
GTAAGCGTCGTTGCTCACGGTCACTCTTTCGCTCGAAGAAGACGGATCAGGAAGCCTTGGCCGCGACTGCGGTCGTGGTGTCGTAGGCCGCTACATCGAATTTCTCGAGCAGACTACGGAACCGGAAGGTGAAGTCCGGCCACAGCGTGGTGTTGTTGCCGTGCTTGTCGAGGTACCAGGAGGCGCAGCCGCCGGTGGACCACACGGTGCCCTGCAACTTCTTCTGCAGTTCGGTGTTGAACTCGTCCTGGACGTCCTTGCGGACCTCGACGGTCTTCAGGCCCTTCGCCTCGATCTGGTCGATGGCGTCGGCGATGTAGTTGATCTGCGATTCGATCATGTACACCATCGAGGTGTGGCCCAGGCCCACGTTCGGGCCGAGCAGGAAGAACATGTTCGGGTAGTTGTGGATGGCCGAACCCTTGTAACCCTGCTGGCCGCTCTCGTCGAAAACCTCTGCGAGCGTGCGGCCGTCGCGGCCGGCGATGGTCTCGAAGGCCGGCGAGTCGGTGACGTGGAAGCCGGTGGCCACGACGATGGCGTCGACCGGGCGCTCCACGCCGTCCTTGGTGATCACGGAGTTGGCGGTGATCTCCTTGATGCCGTCGGTGACCACGTCGACGTTCTCGCGGTCCAGCGCCGGGTAGTACTCGTTGGAGATCAGCATGCGCTTGCAGCCGATGCGGAAGTTCGGGGTGACCTTGCGGCGCAGCTCGGGATCGCGGATCTCGGCGAACAGCTTGGCGCGGGCCACGGCCTCGAGCGCGAGCATGGCGGGCGGGAACTTGGCCAGGCCCACCACCTGGGTCTCGCGTGCGGCGTAGATGGCGGCGCGGGACAGCGCCTGGAAGCCCGGAATGTTCTTGAACGCGAACTTCTCCACACCCAGGTACGGGCGGTCGGCGCGCGGCAGCAGCCAGGGCGCGGTGCGCTGGTAGACGTCCAGGTGCGCGACCTGCTTGGCGATGGCCGGGACGATCTGGATGGCGGAGGCGCCGGTGCCGATGACGGCGACGCGCTTGCCGGACAGATCGGAGTCGTGGTCCCAGCGGGCGGAGTGGAAGATCTCGCCCTCGAAGGTGTTGATGCCCTTGATATCCGGCAGGTTCGGCTCGCACAGCGCGCCCACGGCGGAGATCAGGTAGTCGGCGGTGAACGGGCCCTGGTTGGTGTCGATCTCCCAGACGGAGCGCTCGGCGTTCCAGCGGGCGCCGGTCATGTCGCAGCCGAAGATGTGCTTGTCGCGCACGCCGTACTTGTCGGCGACGCCCTGGATGTAGGACTGGATCTCCGGCTGCTTGGAGAAGGACCGCGACCAGTTCGGGTTGAGCGCGAAGGAGTAGGAGTACAGGTGCGAGGGCACGTCGCAGGCAGCACCCGGATAGGTGTTGTCGCGCCAGGTGCCGCCGACATCGTTCCCGCGTTCCAGCACGACGAAATCTCGCTGGCCCTGCTGGGTCAGCCGGATTGCCATGCCCAGGCCCGAGAACCCGCTGCCCACGATGACGATGTGGGAGTGCCGGGCGGGCCGGTTGCCGACAGCTTTGTCTGTAACCTTGCGACTCATGTAAGCGAGCGTAAGGTCTTATTGAGTGCGAGTCAATATACTATTGACTCAAGTTCAGTAGTGTTCCTTGTGTGGCAGTGTTGTACGCGTGACCAGGAGAGGCAGCATGAGCAGACCGGATGCCCGCGTCAAACGCGTCCGCCTCAGCCCCGAGGAACGCCGCCGGCAACTGATCGACCTCGGCGTGCAGATGCTGCGCGAACGCGACCTCGAAGACATCTCCGTCAATGAGATCGCCGCCCTCGCCGGCATCTCCCGCGGCCTGCTCTTCCACTACTTCCCGTCCGTCCAGGACTTCCAGCTCGCCGTCCTGCAACGAGCCAATGCCGAATTCCTGGAACTCACCGCACCCGACGAGACCCTCGGCCTGTTCGACATGCTGCGCGACTCCATCGAGCGCTACATCGACTACGTGAGCCAGAACGGCGCGGCCTACCACGCCATGCTGCGCGGCCCCCTCAGCACCCGCCCCGAGACCGCCGAACTCGTCGCGGGCGCACGGCAGGCCACCGCGGATCGCATTCTCGCGCAACTGAACATCCCCCTCGACAATCCGGACCGGCCGGGCCTGGCACTGGCGGTGCGCGGCTGGATCGCCTTCGTCGAAGAGGTCGTCCTCACCTGGCTCCGCGACAAACCGGTGAGCCGGGAAGCCTTGGTGGACATGCTCGTTCAATCCCTGCCCGCCATGGGCCTGGCCCTGAGCCCCGCCCTGGCCGCCCTACTGCTGACCTGATCGGGACGCTATCGCCCGGCGGATCACAGGGCGTGGGCGTCCAGCCATTCGCGGGCCAGGGCGGCGGGGTTGGACAGGTCGTCGCGGGCGCGGCGGACCAGGTCGGCGAGGGCGGCGGTGTCGAGTTCACCGGCGACGTAATTCAGTTTGCGGAGTTGGGTTTCGGTGAGGGCGCCTTTGCGGAGGAGCGGGAGCACCTGCTGGGCGCGGAAGGCGAAGCTCGGGTCGGCGATGGGGGTGGTGGCGCCCGCGCCGCCCTTCAGGAAGGCGGGGGGCATGGAGAGGATGCCGATCTGGAGGGATCCGCTCTCGACGGCGGCGTGGACTTCGGCGTCGCTGTGGAACTCGGTGTAGTGAGTGATGGTGCAGCCGTAGACCTCTCGGAGGCGGTCCTCGACATCGACGCGGGGGTTCAGGGGCGGGCGCAGCGGGTCCAGGGCGGGGCCGGTGTTGATGCCCACGGTCAGCTCACCGCAGCGGGGGGCGAGGTCTTTCAAGGTGGCGGGCAGACCCGTTGCGGCGGTGGTCACCACGGTTGGGCGCAGGTCGGTGCCGTCGGCGGGGTCGGAGATGACCAGGCCCTCGGGGAGGGCGGCGTAGAGGGCGGGCAGGACGCCCAGGGGGTCCAGGCCGTCGGGTTTGTATGCGGTGGAAGCGGAGTCGAGGGCGTGCAGCAGGTCGCCGGTGTCGTCGCTGACCAGGGTGGCGGCGTCGGCGTCGAGGGCGGCCAGGTAGTCGGCGCGGCCGCCGAGCTTGTCCTTCACGGTGGTGCGCGCGCCGGCGCGGGCCAGGGCGTTGGCGTAGATCTCGGCCATGACCAAGGACTGATAGGAGCTGCCCGCGCCGACGGTGATCACCGGGGCGTCCGCATCCCGGCCGCAGGACACCGCGCCCGCGGCGAGAGCGAGCACGAGTATCGGGCCCAGCCAGCGCGACATCCGTTGTGCGACGCCATGACCCCGTCCGCTGCGAACTGTTCCGCCGATCATGCGCACCAGTTTGCCTGCCACACCGGCGTCGCCCGACAGTGGCACGCGCGGCAGGTCGAAACCATCCGCGCCGCGCGGTGCGACACCCCGGCGAAGTGAGCTTCGACATGGGCGGAATCCGCGAAACGCGCCCGGGGAACCCAGCGGCGGCGGGACGAACCAGGCAGTATGAACATTCTGGCGCGGCCCGACCGGCGCGCCGGCCCCGAACTGCCCGGGACGTCGGAAGGACAGCAGTGCACTCCCCTCTCACCTCACGCGGTCGCCGCGGACTACGACCCGCACTCTCGCTCGCACGCGTGCTCGCCGCCGCCGTCGCCCTGGCCGCCGCACTGGCGCTCACCGCCTGCGGCGACTCCGACCCGCTGGCCGGCAAGGGCAGCTGTGACACCGACACCAACCAGATCACCGTGGGCTCGGCCAACTTCCCCGAATCCGAGACCGTCGCCGACCTGTACGCCGAGGTGCTGCGCGTCAACGGGTTCAGTGTGGACACCAAGCTGAATATCGGCAGCCGCGAGGCGTACGTGCCCGCGCTGCGCAACTGCTCCATCTCGCTGATTCCGGACTACACCGGAAACCTGCTGCTGTACTTGGACAAATCGGCCACCGCCACCTCGCCCGCCGATGTGGACAAGGCGCTGACCGCCGCCCTCGGCGACCAACTGGCCATCGCCACCCCCGCGCCCGCACAGGACTCCGACGCCGTGGTCGTCACCCGCGCCACCGCGGACCGCTGGAACCTCACCAGCATCGGTGACCTCGCCACGCACTCCGCCGAGGTGAAATTCGCGGCCCCGGCCGAATTCCAGGAGCGGCCCGTCGGCCTGCCCGGATTGAAGAAGAACTACAACCTCGACATCGCGGCCGCCAACTTCGTGCCCATCGGCGACGGCGGCGGCCCGGCCACCGTGCGCGCGCTCGTCGACGGCCAGGTGACGGCCGCCGACATCTTCACCACCTCACCCGCCATCGCCGAGAACAACCTGGTGGTGCTCACCGATCCCAAGAACAACTTCCCGGCGCAGAACGTGGTGCCGCTGTTCAACGCCACCAAGAAGAGCGACAAACTGATCAAGGTGCTCGACACCCTCTCGGCGAAACTCACCACCGCCGAACTGATCTCGCTCAATACCGCGGTCTCGGGCGCGAGCAAGACCGAACCCGCGGCGGCCGCCAAGGCATGGATCGTGGCGCAGGGGCTCGACAAGCCGATCGCATAGGAGGCGACCGCGTGTCCGATATCGAGTTCAGCGGCATCACCAAGACCTATCCGGACGGCACCACCGCCGTCGAATACCTGGATCTGCGCATCGAATCCGGATCCTTCACCGTCTTCGTCGGCCCGTCCGGCTGCGGGAAGACCACCTCCATGCGCATGATCAACCGCATGATCACGCCCACCTCCGGGCGGATACTCATTGCGGGACAGGACATCTCGGCACAGGATCCGGTGAAACTACGACTCGGCATCGGCTACGTCATCCAGAACGCGGGACTGCTGCCGCATCGCACCGTCGTCGACAATGTGGCGACGGTGCCGGTGCTACAGGGCATGCGGCGATCGCAGGCGCGCAAGGAGGCGCTGGAGGTGCTCGACCGCGTCGGCCTGGATCGCGCTCTGGCGCAACGGTATCCGGCGCAACTCTCCGGCGGGCAGCAGCAGCGCGTCGGGGTGGCCCGCGCGCTGGCCGCCGACCCGCCCATCCTGCTCATGGACGAGCCGTTCAGCGCCGTCGACCCGGTGGTGCGCGCCGAGTTGCAGACCGAAATGCTGCGGCTGCAAGCCGAATTGCGCAAGACCATCGTGTTCGTGACGCACGATATCGACGAGGCGGTGACACTCGGCGAGAAGATCGCGGTCTTCGGACCGGGCGGCCGGCTCCAGCAGTACGACACGCCGCAGGAGGTGCTGGCCCAACCCGCCAGCGATTTCGTCGCCGGATTCGTCGGCCGTGATCGCGGGTACCGCGGGCTGTCGTTCCGCAGCGCCGCCGGGGTGCCGCTGCACCAGATCGTCACCGCGACGGTCTCCGAAATCCCCTCGCAGCGACTGGAACTCGGGCAATGGGTGCTGGTCGTGGACGAGCGACGGCATCCGCTCGGCTGGGTCGACGTCACCGGCGTGGAAGGCATCCGCGCTGGAAACGCCCTGCACGACAGCATGTCCGCGGGCGGCTCCCTGTTCCCCAGCGGCGGCGATCTGCGGCTGGCCCTGGACGCCGCCGTCTCCTCACCATCGGGAATCGGTGTGGCCGTGGATGATTCCGGTGCGGTCAGCGGCGGTGTGCTCGCCGGCGATGTGCTCGAACAACTCGCCCGCCAGCGCGCCGGAGAGGACGCCGACCGCAACCGGCACTTCTTCGAACAGGAATCCCGGTGAGGTACCTCCTCGACAATTTCACCGAGATTCGCGGCTACACCCGCGAACATCTCATGCTGGCTCTGCTGCCGCTGCTGCTCGGCCTGGCCATCTCGATTCCGGCGGGCGCGGTGGCGCACCGATACGGCTGGCTGCGCCGGGTCACCGTGACCGTCGCGGGCATCGCCTACACGATTCCGTCGCTGGCGCTGTTCGTGATCCTGCCGCCGCTGCTCGGCATCTCCACCATCGATCCGCTCAATGTCATTGTGGCGCTGACCATCTACTCGGTGGCGCTGCTCGTGGTGGCGGTTCCGGCGGCCCTGGACACCGTGCCCACGGAGGTGCTCGACGCCGCCGACGCCATCGGCTACGGCCGGGCGCGGCGGTTGCTGACGGTCGAATTCCCGCTCGCCCTACCGGTTTTCATCGCGAATCTACGGGTGGTGGCGGTCACCAATATCTCCATGGTCACCGTGGGCGCGCTGATCGGCGTGGGCGGGCTGGGCAAACTGTTCACCCAGGGCTATCAGCGCGACTATCCGGACGAGATCATCGCCGGGATCATCGTGGTGCTGGTGCTCGCCCTGGTCCTGGACCGGCTCATCTACCTGCTCGGCCGCCTCGCGACCCCGTGGCTGCGCACCCGCAAGACCAGGAAACGCCGTCCCGAGCAGTCGCCGCTGACCGACGTCACCCTCACCAAGGGCACGACCCCGGCGAAAGGCGCGCAGGCATGAACCTTTTCGCGCAAGCCTGGGAGTATCTGACCACCGCCGCCAACTGGTCCGGCCCGACCGGCATCGGCAGCCGCATTGCCGAGCACCTCTGGTACAGCTTCCTGGCGGTGGCCGGATCCGCCATCGTGGCCGTCCCGCTCGGCATGCTCATCGGGCACACCCGGCGCGGCTCGGCCGCCATCGTCGGCTTCGCCAATGCCATGCGCGCCCTGCCCACCCTCGGCCTGCTCACCTTCTTCGTGCTGCTCATGGGCCTGGGCCTGATCCCGCCACTGCTGGCTTTGCTCACCGTCGGCATTCCGCCGCTGCTGGCGGGCGCGTACGCGGGCGTCGCGAACGTGGACGCCACCGTCGTCGACGCCTCGCGGGCCATGGGCATGAAGGAACGCCAGATCCTGCTGGGCGTGGAACTGCCCAATGCCCTGCCGGTCCTGCTGACCGGCCTGCGCGCGGCCACCCTGCAGGTGGTCGCGACCGCCACCATCGCCGCCTACGTCAACCTCGGTGGACTGGGCCGCTACATCTTCGACGGCATCGGCCTCTACAAGTACGACCGCGTCCTGGTCGGCGCGATCCTCGTCGCAGCGCTGGCCCTGGCCCTGGACGCCCTGCTCGCACTGGTTGTCCGCCGCTCCGCGCCCGGCGTACGGCAACCACTCCGCAAATCGAGCCATTGACCAACAATGTGACGTGGACCACGATGGAGAGTGGCTCGAAGATGTGCCGGAAACACACACCCACTCTCAGGAGGTTGCTGTGAAGGCCATGAAGGCGCGCGACATCATGCACCGAGATGCCACCTGTATCCCCGCCGACGAAACCCTGGACCGCGCAGCGCAAATGATGCGCAATATGGACGTCGGCGCGCTCCCGATCTGCAACAACGACAAATTGATCGGCATGCTCACGGATCGTGACATCGTCGTGCGCTGCATCGCCGAAGGCCACGACCCCAGCCGCGTCCGCGCCGGAGACCTGGCGATGGGCACACCCCGCTGGGTGGACGCCGACACCGACGTCAGCGAAGTGCTGAACATGATGGAGCAGAACCAGATCAAACGCCTGCCGGTCATCGACATGAAGGACGGCAAGAAACTCATCGGCATGATCTGCGAATCGGACCTGGCCCGCAATATCACCGACGAACAGCTCATGCACTTCGTGACCTCGGTCTCCGTTCCGCACTGAGCGGACGGCCCGACGCAGGTCTTTCGACGCCCCCGGCCAAGTTCGGTAGCTTGGCTAAGGGGCGGCGATCTCGTAGCCTCCCTTGCTCTCCGGGGAGGATCTGTGACCGTCAACGCCACCACCCGCACCGCGCTGTGCGCCCTGCTGGTCGTACCCGCCGCGGTGGTGGCGCTGGTCAGACTCACCGGATTCGAACGCGGGCCGTTCGTGCAACTGCTCGCCTTCACCCCGTACATCGCGGCCTGGTCGCTGATTCCCTTGCTGCTCATGCTGATACTGCGCCGCCGCAAGCTCGCCGCGCTCGCATTCCTGGCGGTGGCGATCTTCGCGTTCACGGTGGTGCCCCGCGCATTCGGTTCCGCCGAGCGGGCCGATGGCTCGTCCCTGCGGGTGCTGACGGTGAACATGCAGTTCGGCGCAGCGGATCCGGCCGCGCTGGTCGAGTTCGTCCGCGCACACGCGATCGACGTCCTCGCCCTGCAGGAGTACACGGCCGAGGCCGAATCAGCCCTGCGCACAGCCGGTCTCGACCAGGAGCTCCCCTTCCACCAGACCAATCCGCTGGCGAAAGCCTCCGGCTCGGCGGTCTATTCGCGCCACACCCTCGTAGACGGCGGCGTTCGCACCAATCCGGGACAGTTCGCCCAGTCCTACGCGACCGTGGTCACCGCGGCCGGCCGCCGGGTAATCGTCGAATCGGTCCACACCACACCCCCTGCCCACCTCGACAATCTCGCCTACTGGCGGCGCGACCTGAACAGCCAGCCCCGCACCAGCGGCACCGAAGTCCCCCGAATCCTGGCCGGCGACTTCAATTCCACCCTCGACCACGGCCCCTTCCGCGACCTCCTCACCCGCGGCTACCGCGACGCCGCCGACACCGTCGGCTCCGGCTTCACCGCCACCTGGGGCCCCTACGAGGGCCGCCACGGCGACCGCAAACCCATCCCCCCGATCACCATCGACCACGTCCTGGCCGACTCCCGCCTCGGCATAGCCGGAGTGTCGGCACACACCATCCCCCGCACCGACCACCGCGCCCTGCTCGCCGTGCTGAACTTCCCGGCCGCCTAGACCTCAGTCGTCACCCAGCAGCGCCCGCAACTCCGGATCGTCGGACAGCGCCTCCTGCAACAACTTCCGGCTCACCGCCCGCCGCTCCGCATGCTCCAGCCAGGCTTCAGCGGCCTCCACGAGCGCGGCGTTCAACGACATCTGATCCCCCGCCACCGCCTCGACGAGCCGCACATGAAGCTCATCGGGCAGCTGCACACTGATCATCGCCATGGCGGAACGGTACCAACGTCCCCGGGGCTTCCCTGCCCTCCACACAATTCGGCCCCCGCGCAACGGAGTACGCGGGGGCCGAATGTCAGTGCGGGATTACGCGACGCCCTCGGCGCGGGCGGCCGCGCCCACGGCCTCGGCGACGGCCGGGGCCACGCGGGGGTCGAGGGGGCTGGGGATGATCTTGTCGGCGGAGAGTTCGTTCGCGACCACGCCGAAGATGGCGTCGGCGGCGGCGACCTTCATGCCCTCGGTGATGCGGCGCGCGCCGACATCCAGCGCGCCCTTGAAGACGCCCGGGAAGGCCAGCACATTGTTGAGCTGGTTCGGGAAGTCCGAGCGGCCGGTAGCCACGATGGCGGCGTACTTGGACGCGACCTCGGGGTGGATCTCCGGGTCCGGGTTGGACATGGCGAACACGATCGACTCGGGGGCCATGGAGGCGATGAGCTCCTCGGCGATGGTGCCGGCCGACAGGCCCAGGAACACGTCCGCGCCCGCGAGCGCCTCGGCGGGGCCGCCGGTGATGTTGCGCGGGTTGGTGCGGGTGGCGAGCTCGGCCTTCACCCCGTTGAGGTCGGCGCGGTCCCGGCTCACGATGCCCTTGGAATCGAGCACGATGATGTCCGAAATGCCAGCGGCCAGAAGGATATTGGTGCACGCCACACCGGCCGCGCCCGCACCGGACACCACGACCTTGAGACCGGACATGTCACGGCCCTGCACGGCGGCCGCACCCTTCAAGCCCGCCAGCACCACGATGGCGGTGCCGTGCTGGTCGTCGTGCATGACCGGGCAGTCCAGGGCCTCGACGACGCGCTTCTCGATCTCGAAGCAGCGCGGCGCGGAGATGTCCTCCAGGTTGACCGCGCCGAAGCTCGGGCGCAGGCGGATCAGGGTGTCCACGATCTCGTCGACATCCTTGGTGTCGAGCACCAGCGGGATGGAATCCAGACCGGCGAACTTCTTGAACAGCGCCGCCTTGCCCTCCATCACCGGCAGCGAGGCGCGCGGGCCGATATCGCCCAGACCCAGCACCGCGGTGCCGTCCGAGACGACCACGACCAGGCGCTCGGCCCAGGTGTAGGTCTTGGCGAGGGACTCGTCCTTGTGGATCCCGCGGCAGACCTGCGCGACACCGGGGGTGTACGCGATGGACAGGTCGCGCTGGGTGTCCAGCGGGGCGGTGAGTTCGACCGAGAGCTTGCCGCCGAGGTGACCCGCGAAAATCTCTTCCGTGGTGATGTCGGAAAGATTCCCGGTGGGGGACGCGGGGGTTGCCGTGGTGGCATTCACTGCTTCAGTCACGGGTGACACGATTTCACTCCTGCTCGGTGCGGACTCAACCGATTGACGGTTACCGTTCGGTAATGCGGATTTGGGTTTTCGAGGGCCTCTGAGGTAAGCACCTGACCACGCTGTCGGCTGCGCACTACTGTGCCACCTTCATCAATTCGGGTGACGCACGCAAGGCATTACGGCAACGACTCAGGGCATATCGCTACAAAGATCGTCGAGCGAGAACCGGACGGGTGTGTCCGGAGGTGTGGCAGGGTGAGTGACCACCGGATCTCCCGGGCCGGGCGGTGGCTGCGGCCGGGGATCGCAACATTCTGCCAGTCCTCGTGACGACCTGCCAAATCGCCCGCTGGTCCGTCACGTTCCTTCACCATCCACGAAGCGTAGGCGACTCGAATCACCTGCCGGTTAAGGAGAACTCGCACGTCGGGCCCGGACTGTGGAGAACAGTCACGAGCCGGTCGCGGGCACGGCGGTGAGATGTCTCGCCGGATCGACGGGTACGCCGGTGAGGGTTTATACCGCCGTGACGTCGGTGGCGGTGAGGTCCGGAGCCGTCGGGTCTCCAGCATCCGAGGCGGTGACCGTCGGCGCGCCGCCATCCGAACCCACCCGCGACCCCGCGTGCTGCGGAGCGCGCCTGCGGCCGCGGACCTGAATCGGGGTCGAAGCGCCGGATTCCTCCGGCACGGTCGCGGCCACCTGCTCCGACCGTACCCACACCCGGTCGAGACCGCCCGCCAGCAGGCGCACGCGCCAATTGGTGCCCGCACCCGGATGATCCGTGCGCCGGTGCATGCCGCGGGTCTCGGTGCGGGCGAGGGCGCTGTATTTGCTCCAGCGCGCCACGGCCAGCAGGGCGGCGGCCTGCCGGGCGTGCAGGCGGTCCGCGCCCGCGCCGCCGAGGTCGAATTCGACGCCGGGCCACATGCCGTCCAGTTCGGCGATGCTGTCACGCAGGCTGCCGTCGCTGCGCCAGTAGCTGCGGCGCAAGGGAACGGTGTGCTCCTGGACGAGACCGATCACGGCGCGGGGATCGATGCGGGCCTTCGGCCCCAGCCCCGCCCCGGGCACCGCGCGCACCTTGCCGAGTTTGCGGCGGGTCCGGGCATAGCGGGCCGCGCCCGCGCCCGCCCACACGCCGGAGGAGATGGCCCACGCCCCGTTCTGCCCGCCGAATCCGCTGACCGCGCCGGTGACGGGTTCGCGCGTGGTCACATCACCCGCACCGTAGAGGCCGGGAATCGTGGTGGCGCAATCGAGTCCGGCCAGCCGCAGCCCGCCGGTGCCGCGCACGGTGCCCTCCAGGACGGCCCGCAGCGGCACCCGCCCGAGCCAGTCCGGTCCACCGCTGCGGCACAGGTCCGCGCGCACGTTCTCCGGCATCTCCTCGAGATCGGCGTAGACCCGGCGGCCGTCGGCGATGGCCGCGAAAGCCTCTGCCCGCGAACCGCATCCGCGTCCGCTCAGCACCGAGCGGGATTCGTCGGTGAGCGTCGCGAAATGCATGACGTGATCGGTGGCGAATACCGCCGCCGACCCGTGCGGACCCGAATTCGCGGCGGGGGCGAGCGAATACGCGTTGGAGAATTCCATGCCGGACAGTTCGGCCCCGGCCTCCGCGCCCATGAGCAGTCCGTCGCCGGTGGCCACCTCGGTGCCGGCGCCGCCGGACAGGAACGCACAGCCACCGGTCGCCACGACCACCGCGCGGGCGCGGGCGGTCCAGGTGTGCCCGTCGCCGTGCAACGCCACCCCGGACGCGCCGGACACCGTGCCGTCACCATCGGTGATCAACTGCAGGGCCGGATGGTGGTCGAGGATCCGCACCCCGGCGATGATCATGCTGCGCCGCAGCCGCCCCAGATATTTGGCCCCGTCGAGGTAGACCCGCGCGGGCCTCCCGGGCTGTTCGCCCTGGAATCGGAACCCGCCCCGCACCAGTTGCCCGACCCGCCGGTGGGTCTCCTCCATGACCAGATACATCCAGTCCGGATCACCGAGCCCGCCGCCGTGCACGAAATTCTGCCGCACCGCCTCGTCCCGGGCGGCGATCGGAATGTTCCACAGCGTCACAACCCCCTGCGCGGTGGGGCCGCTGCTGCCGCAGCGGGCTTTGTCGACCACGATCACCCGCGCACCGGCGGCCGCGGCGGCCAGGGCCGCCCACGCGCCCGCCGGACCTCCTCCTACTACCAGCACATCGGAGTCGAATTCGGTCATATCGCAAATGTTCGACCACAGTTCAACTGGTCGCAACCGTTATGCGCATTTCAATTCCACCACTGTGTCCACAGCAGGCCTCCGGCTACCGCGAAAACGACCACAGCTCCACAAAACGACGCCATACCGCGACGCCGATCCGCGAAAATCTGGGCCGACAACACCAGCGCCGCCGCAGCCACATGCCACGCCACATCCGCGACCCCCGGACCCGGGAAACCGCGCCGCACACCGAGAATCGCCGCACCCACCACGACCAGCGCGAGAACCACGGTGCCCGCGGCAATCACCCCGCCGAGCCCGCGGATCACCCGCATTGCCGCCTCCGGCGGAAATTCCGCCCGCTCGCCCATATCGAACGCCCGCCGCTCACGCCGTTATCACCGGCACTCCGCTCGCCTTTCCCACGATCTCCTCGAATTGTGCTGGGTCGGTGGTGAATTCACCGATCCGAATCGTCTTGTTGCTGCCGTGATAGTCCGATGATCCGGTGGTGACCAGACCGAGTTCCCCCGCCAGCCCGCGCAGTATCGCCTTGTCCTCCGCACTGTGATCGGGATGCTCGATCTCCAGCCCGCCCAACCCGATCTCGGCCAGCTGCCGAATATCGTCCAGCGCCAGCAGCCGCCCGCGCTTACGGGCCCGCGCATGCGCCACCACAGAAACACCACCCGCCGACGCCACCATCTCCACGGCCCGTCGCAACGGCGTGTCGGCCTTCTCCACGTAGTACCGGCCGTGCGGGGCGAGCAGATCCTGGAAGGCGGCATCGACCGTCGGCACCACCCCCGCCTGCACCAGCGCCCGCGCCAGATGCGGCCGGCCCGCCGACGGCCCCGCCGAGGCCAGCACCTCGTCCGGATCCACCGGCAGCCCGTCCGCCGCCATGTTCTCGGCAATGGCCCGCAACCGCACGATCCGCTCCGCCCGCAACCGCTCCCGCTCCTGCGCGAAGGACTCGTCGGCCGGATCGAACAGGTAGGCCAGCATGTGCACCGGCACCGGATAACCGTCCTCCCCCATCCCCACACACGACATCTCCATGCCGCGCACCAGCGTCATCCCCTTCGGCAGGGCGTCGACCGCCTCCGCCCACCCGGAGGTCGTGTCATGGTCGGTCAGCGCCACCACATCGAGCCCGGCGGCCGCCGCGGCGGCAATGAGTTCGGCCGGGCTGTCGGTGCCGTCGGACGCGGTGGAATGAGTGTGGAGATCGATACGCACGACCCCTATCTTGCCCGGACCCCGGCCCGCTTCGCCTCGGACACGAAACACATGGAATGTCAGGAAGATGAAACGTACCCTGGCCGACATCCGCGCAGCAGGCGGAGAATTCGGGGGATTCGCTCATGGGGTATCGCTACGCGGTTCTCGTCCCACCCGGCCCGGACAGCGGGGCCACCAGTCTGTGGCGATTCCGGCGCACGGGCCTGCGACGCCGGAAAACGTGGGAGTATCTGTCGCTGCTGGACCGGCGCTGGCATCGCGCGCCCGGCGCCCGCCGGGAGCTGCGCCCCGTCTCCCGCGCCGAGGCGGCGGCGCTGGAGGCCGATCACGCCGGATGGGCGCGCTACTGGGCTGTTCACTTCGACGAGCACGGCCCGGAATCCGGTGCGCCACCCGCCACCGTGGTACGCCGCCGCATGAGCCCCGAAGGCCGGCACGACGAATCGTTCCGGGCGCACGGCGGCTGGTCCCCGACGCAAATCCTGTGCGACAGCACCGATCCCAGACCGTCGACCGTGCCGGTGCTGACCGAGATCAGCGCGGCCGAGGCGGATCGGGTGCTCGCGGAACGGTTCGGCGTCACCGCGGCCACCCGGTCGGCCGAGTCGTCGATCCGGTTGCCGCAGCTGTCGGCCGAGGAGGCCGGCGCGGTGCGGAAATACCAGGACCGCGCCGTGCAGACCGCCGCTCGGGCACGCCGGACGCTCACCGATATCCTTGCGACACTGGATGGTTCGCATCTCGCCCCAGCCCCGCGGGGTACCGGCGCGAAAAGCCTCGAAGCGGTGCGGCGGCAGGTGACCGTCCTGCGTTCGGAAGGCGTCCCGGTGCCGGCCGGGCTCCGCCTGATCAACGACATCGTCCGATTCACCGTGGTTTTCGACGACCACGCCTATGTCGAGAACATCCACCGCACGATCGAGCTGCTGGCGCTCCGGCACTACGCCATGCTCCCCGGATCGGCGGCCGATTCCCGGGAAGAACCGTCCTACAAGGACTTTCGCGCGGTATGGACGGCGCCGGACACCGGCATCCGGATCGAAATCCAATTCCATACCCCCGCCGGCCTGGCGGCGCGCACCGAGACGCAACCGCTGTACCAGTACACCCGTCAGCTCGAACTCCTTCCGGCAATCGACCGGAACAATCACGAATTCTCCACGGACGCAGCGAACTTCGTCCGAGCGAGTGCATGGTGGACGGCGGACACCGATCCGGTACGCGACAGCGCCGTCGCCACCCTGCTCGGATACTCCTCCATCGAGGAGGCGATCGCCGATACCGGATCAGCGGGTTGCCGTCTGGCGGCTCTGCTCGGCGGAGCCCCCTTCTGGTTCCACAGCCATACCGAGGCGCTGCTGTGGCGACTGATCATCACCTTTCTCTGCCATCCACCGCTGCCACCCGCCTCGGACGCCGAAGCGGTCGACGCGGTCGTCACCGCCCTCGCGCGATCGATGCTCCCGGATGCCGGGGACAGCGACGCCGAGCCGCTGTACCTGGATACTCTCGCGTCCGATATCGACAGCGGCGAGGAGGGAGACACGCCGCTCACCGTGCTGCGCCGGGTGGCGGGGCTGCTGGTTCGTGCAACGCTCATCGCTCGTGGCGACCTGCCGGGTCGGGCGGCGGCGACCGCACCCGCTCCGCGCCTGCCGACCACACCACCCGCCACCGCCATGGCAGCGATTCTCGGAGTCTCCGGGGCAACCGCGCTGCGCCGGCCGGCCAGCCGGGCCGCCGACCGACTGGCGTACCTGCTGGGCATCCCGAGTCCGGACCCGGATCTGCTCCGCACGCTCGCCCGGCTGCTGGACGAGTTCGCCGCTCGGCCGGACTCCTGGTCATCGCTCGTGATCGACGACTTCCTCGCGGAAGCCTTCCGCATCGCGGGTCTTGCGTCCCGATACGGTCCGGATTTCGTTGCCATGCACGGCTTCTGGCTTCCGCACGATGCGGATCAGGACCTCCGGGACCGCGGTCGGGCCATCGTATTCCTGGTCAGGTCGGCCATGATCCCCACATTCGGACGGGCGGGGATCTCCGGCCGGACCGTCTGGGCGGATTAGCATCTGCGGATGTCCTCGATTCCGCCGCTGCCGTCATTCCGCTGGACCTCGCGTCGTTACAGCGATCACGCGAAGCCGGAGGCCAAGGCACCCGCGAATGTCGTGGTCGACTGCGCGGTATATGTGGGGGGCAGGCGGCTGATCGACGAGTGCACCTATCAGCAGGCGCTCGACGAAGTGCGCAAGCAGGGAACGGGGTTCGTGTGGCTGGGGCTCATGGAACCCAGCAGTGCGCTGATGTCGGAGGTGGCGGCGGCGTTCGGACTGCACGAGCTGGCGGTGGAGGACGCGGTGCACTCGCATCAGCGGCCGAAACTCGAACGGTACGACGACATCATGTTTCTCGTGCTGCGCACGGTGCGCTATCACGAGCACGACATGAACTCCGTCGCCGAGATCGTGGACACCGGCGACATCATGGTGTTTCTCGGCAAGGATTTCGTGATCACGGTGCGGCACGGCGACCAGACCGGGCTGGCTGGCGTGCGAAAGGACCTGGAGGCCAATCCGGCTCAGCTCGAGCTGGGCCCGGCGGCGGTGCTGCACGCGGTGGCCGATCACGTGGTGGACGCGTATGTCGAGGTGACACAGGAGATCGAGGACGATGTGGCCGAGATGGAGGAGGCCGTCTTCACCCCGGCCAACAAGATCGTCATCGAGGCCATCTACCAGCTCAAGCGCGAGGTGGTGGAACTGCGCCGCGCCGTGAAACCCCTTGCGCTGCCGCTGCAATTGCTCACCCACGATCAAAGGTTGCCGCTGCCCAAGGAGATTCGCCGCTACATGCGCGATGTCACCGACCACCACACGGCCGTCACCGAGCAGATCACCGACTTCGACGAATCCCTCAGCGCCCTCATCAATGCCGCCCTGGCCAAGGTGAGCGTGCAGCAGAACACCGACATGCGCAAGATCTCCGCCTACGCCGCCATGGCCGCGGTCCCCACCATGATCGCGGGCGTGTACGGCATGAACTTCGATCACATGCCGGAGCTGCGCTGGACCTACGGCTACGGCGGCGTGATCGCACTCATGGCACTGCTGTGTGGTCTGCTGTACTACAACTTCCACCGCAACAACTGGCTCTGAACACGGCTCGAAACCTGCTGCGGGACTACAGGTTCGCCGCGCCGCGCCCGGGGTCGCGGACGTCGATCCCGGCTTCCTGCCAGGCCGTCCGCAGGGCGTCCGCACCGCGCAGGCGCACCCAGGCGGCTTCGGTCGCCGTAATCGGGACGATGCTCAGGAACTGTACGGGTTCAGCGGGTTCCGGTAGATCGATGGCGGCCAGATCCGCCGTATCGAGCAGCACTGCGGTGAAGGGAGCGTTGCCCCACAGTGGTTCTCCGAGGTCGAGCAGCGCATCCGGTTGCAGCACAATGCCTTCCACGGCCGGAGCCGCTACCAGGACGGCCAGCGCGCGGGTGAGGCCGGAGCCCGCACCGGCGCCGCCGCGCAGGGTGAGCACCAGCTCGGCGCGCGGGCCGCGCAGCGGATCCGCAACGGCCGCAGCGGCATCCGTCATGGGGTGGCGCGAGCCGCCGAGGGTCACGTAGTGGACCAGGTCCCCGTCGGGGATGCGGAGGATCTCGATGGGTTCGAGGCCCAGGAAGGTCACCGACGCCGCATCCGCGGATTCCACACCGAAATGGCCGAGCACGCCGGCCCGGACTTTGTCGAGCACATCCATCGGATCAGATGGCCAGCTTGGCGAGCAGATCACGCGCGGGCTCGGCGACCTTGGGATCGCACAGCACGTCGTAGCGGCCGGCCACCAACTGCATGGTGGAGGCGAAGTCGCGCTGGCCGCGGGTGGCCGCGTACGGGATGGCCGCGGAGATCAGACCGAAGATGATGCCGCCGATCAGGCCGACCGTCAGCGGGCCGATCACGTGGCCGCCGGTGCCGAACAGGCTCAGCAGCAGACCCAGGAACAGGCCCAGCCACGCGCCCGACACCATGCCGCCACCGATGACCTTGCCCCAGGTGAGGCGGTACAGCACCCGCTCGACCTGCATGAGGTCGACGCCGACGATGGTCACGTTCTCCACCGGGAACTGGTTGTCGGCGAGGTAGTCCACCGCCCGCTGCGCCTCGGCGTAGGTCGGGTAGGAACCGATCGGCCAGCCCGACGGCGGCGTCGGGAGGCCCGGACGGTTCCGGTTCGCGTTCCCCAAGGGATTCGTCATGACTCCATCATGCTATTTCGCGTCGTCGGACGGGGGTTCGAAACGCGTGGTTCGCGCCATTCCGGCCGCCCGCCCCTTATCGGCTATGACCTGCGCCATTTTCGCACTGGCCTCATCGATCATTTCGTCCCCCAGCATGACCGCGCCGCGCGCGCCGCCTGCTATGGAGGTGTGGAAGGCGTAGGCGTCCAGAATTTCCTCGGCCCGGTCGTAATCCGCCTGACGTGGGCTGAAGATTTCATTGCACGCGACGATCTGATCCGGGTGCAGCACCCATTTCCCGTCGAAACCGAGTGCGGCCGTGCGGGAGGCGTTGCGGCGGAATCCGTCGATATCGCGGACGGCCAGGTACGGCCCGTCGATCGCCTGCAACCCGTGGGCGCGCGCGGCGAGCAGGATCGTCATATAGATGTGGTGATACGCGTCACCCGGCTCGTAGCCTTCGGGCTGTTCGCCCACCACGAGCGTGCGCATATTGATCGACGCCATGAAATCGGCCGGGCCGAAAACCAGCGTCTGCACGCGCGGCGAGGCGGTGGCGATGGCATCGATATTGCGCAGCCCGAGGGCATTCTCGATCTGCGGTTCGATGCCGATCTTGCCGACGGGCAGCCCGTTGGCCTTCTCCAGCTGGGTGAGCAGCAGATCCAGGGCCTGCACCTGACCGCCGTCGGTGACCTTGGGCAGCAGGATGGCGTCGAGTTCCGCGCCCGCGCCCTCGACCACGGTGATCACGTCGGCGTAGGTGAACTGGGTGCTCCAGTCGTTGACCCGCACCACGCGGATCTGGTCCTTCCAGCCCCCGGAGTTCAGCGCCGCCACGATATTCGCGCGCGCCGCCGCCTTGGCCGCCGGAGCGACCGCGTCCTCGAGATCCAGGAAGATCTCATCGGCGTCCAGCCCCTTGGCTTTCTCGATCATGCGCGGGTTACTGCCCGGCACCGCCAGCACCGATCGGCGCGATGTCATGGGTCACTCCTCCTGTGTCGACGCAGCATTCGCGGGGGCACTACGTGGTTACGCAGGCTGCCGCCTCCGTGCCCTGACCGCTCATGCTGGCGTCCGCGCTCGTGGCGCGACATTTCGGGCGGTCTCGACGCACTAGCCTGGCACTCATGGCAGCGACAAAGGTTTTCGCCGCGCGCATGGCGGGCCTGGTGGTACTCGGACCGGACGGGGAGTCTATCGGCCGCATTCGCGACCTCGTGATCTCCATCCGCTACGACCGCCAGCAGCCGCGCGTCCTGGGCCTGCTGGTCGAACTGCCCACGCGGAAGCGGATTTTCGTGCCGATCCTGCGGGTGACCTCGATCGAACCGGGATCGGTCACGCTCACCACGGGCACCATCAGCGTGCGGCGCTTCCAGCAGCGGGCGGGTGAATTGCTCGCCATCGCACAGATTCTCGACTCCACCGTGCGCGTCGACGATCCGAGCCTGCCGCAGCTGACCGACGCCGACGTGGTGGTGGTCGACCTCGGCATCGAGCAGAGCCGCACCCGCGACTGGCTGGTCACCCGGGTCGCGGTGCGCGAACGCCGCCGTCTCGGTGTGGGATTCGGGCGGCGCGGCGCGGTGCACGTGGTGGATTGGGCGCAGGTGCGCGGACTCACCCAGACGGAACTGAACCTGCCCGGCCAGGACGTGACCCAGCTGCTGGAGCAGTTCGAGGGCATGCGCCCGGCCGACGTGGCGCACATGCTGCGCGATCTGCCGCGCAAGCGCCGCATCGAGGTCGCCGGGGCGATGGACGACGAGCGACTCGCCGACGTGGTGCAGGAGCTGCCGGAGAACGATCAGGTGGAGCTGCTGGAACAGCTCGGCGTGGAGCGCGCCGCCGACCTGCTCGAGGCCATGGACCCCGACGATGCCGCCGACCTGCTGGGCGAACTGCCCACGAACGAGGCGGAATCGCTGCTGGCGCTGATGGATCCGGAGGATTCCGAACCGGTGCGGCGGCTGCTCGAGCACGCGCCCTACACCGCGGGCGGTCTGATGACGCCGGCCGCCGTGGTGCTCACCGCGTCGACGACGGTGGCCGAGGCGCTGGCGCGCATTCGCGATCCGGAGCTGACGCCCGCGCTGGCGACGATGGTGTTCGTGGTGCGCCCGCCGACGGCCACGCCGACCGGCCGCTATCTCGGCTGTGTGCATTTCCAGCAACTGCTGCGCGAACCTCCGGCGAATCTCGTCGGCGGGCTGGTCGACACCGATCTGGTGCAGCTGCGCCCCGAGGCGAGCCTGACCGCCGTCACCCGCTATTTCGCCACCTACAACCTGGTGTGCGGCCCGGTGGTCGACACCGAGAACCACCTGCTCGGCGCGGTCACCGTCGACGACGTCCTCGATCATCTGCTGCCCGAGGACTGGCGCGAACAGGACGAGGACAACCACGACGTGCACGGTCTGCCGTTGGTGGAAGGCACGGGAGGCCGGGCATGAGCGGTCAGGCGCGGAGGCGGCAGCGGAGCGTAACCACGGAGCGCTCCGCTCATGCCCGAAAGGACACAGCATGAGCGATCGCATGGACAAGGCCAGCGCGCGCCAGCGCATGGAAACCCCGATGGAGTCGCGCTTCCGCGGATTCGATTGGGACGCCGAGGCTTTGGCGCGCACCAGCGAGCAGATCGCGCGTTTCCTGGGCACCGGCCGCTATCTCGCGATCCAGACGGTGATCGTGATCCTGTGGATCGCGATCAATGTCTTCGCGGTCAAGCTGCGCTGGGATCCGTACCCGTTCATCCTGTTGAACCTGGCGTTCTCCACCCAGGCCGCCTATGCCGCGCCGCTCATCCTGCTGGCCCAGAACCGGCAGGACAATCGCGACCGGGTCGCTCTGGAAGAGGACCGATCCAGAGCAGCCCAGACAAAAGCCGACACCGAATTCCTTGCACGGGAACTCGCGGCACTGCGACTCGCCGTGGGCGAGGTGGCGACGCGCGACTATCTGCGCCGGGAACTCGAAGATGTCAAAGAATCGCTGGTCAGACTGGAAAAACTGGCCTCCGACGGCGACGTGCCCGAGACACGGAAAAAGAAGAAGAATAGCGACCGAAAGAGGCCGGAGGTCCCAATTCTGGCGCAAAATGATGGCGACTGACCGCCCATGCGGTTCCGTACGAGCTGACTGATGGGTAACCTGGATCACGTTGTTCCGAGCGACCGACCCAGACACTGCTTGGTATGAGTGGCATCACCAGGGACCGGCCGCACGACTGAGGGGATTGTGTGGTGGCGAAGAGAATAAGTGCTCCGGTGACAGCGTCGGCGCTGCTCATAGCGGGTTTGGTTACCGCAGGTTCGGCCACCACCACGACCGTGCAGTCGGCCGCGCCGCAGCAGGCGCCCGACGCGCTGCTCGCGGCATCGTCCGGAAATCAGAATGTGGCCGTGACCGAACCTAAATCCGACCAACTAGTCGGATTGGTTCCCGCCGCGCCCGAGGCCCCGCGCAAACTCAGCGCCCTCACCCCGCCCGCCGACGGCAGCCCGCTCTTCGGCGGCACCGTGCCGCTGCAGAACATCGCCCTGCCCGGCGGCACCGGCGCCCTCGGCATTCCCGAGATCGTGCTGGCCGCCTACCGCAATGCCGAACTGGCCCTGGAATCCTCCACGCCCGGCTGCGGCATCACCTGGAACCTGCTCGCCGGCATCGGCCGCATCGAATCCGCACACGCCAGCAGCGGGCGCACCGACGCGGCCGGCACCACCGTCACGCCCATCTACGGTCCGGCACTCGACGGGACACTTCCCGGCAACGAGATCATCAAGGCCAATGACGGCAGCTACGTGCGCGCCGTCGGCCCGATGCAGTTCCTGCCCAGCACCTGGTCGCTGTACGCCGCCGACGGCAATGGCGACGGCGTGTCGGATCCGAACAATGTCTTCGACGCCGCCCTGGCCGCGGGCAAGTACCTGTGCTCCGGCGGGCTGAACCTGCGCGACTCGGATCAGCAGCTGAGAGCCGTGCTGCGCTACAACAACTCGATGTCGTACGCGGCTCAGGTGCTGAGCTGGTCCAATGCGTACAAGACCGGCGGCGCGCCAACCACGGTGGACATCTCCTCGACGCTCATCGCGCCGGGGGCGCTCACCGCGGGCGGCACCGACATGACGGCCGCCAACGCCTCCCTCGACGCGGCGGCCACCACCAGCGACACCACGACCACCACCACGACCACGACCACGCAGACCGAGGTGATGATCACCATCCCCGGCCTGCCGCCCATCCCGTGCGGCATCTTCTGCCCGCAGCCCGCGCAACCGGCCCAGCCCGCGACCCCCAATTGCGATGCGGCGGTGACGGATCCGGCCCAGCGGCTCAATCCGGACGGCACGCCCGTCGACGAGAACACCGGCCAGAACACCGAGCAGCAGTTCGGCCCGGACGGCAAGCCGATCGACAAGACGACCGCCTGCACCACCACCAACGATCAGCAGCAGAACCCGAACGGCGCTGTCCAGCAGCCGGAGAAGACGCCGGAGGCGGCCGCGCCCGCACCCGTCGAGGAGGCTCCCGCGGAAGCGGCTCCGGCCGATCCCACGACCCCCGCACCGGGCATCACGCTGCCGTTCGGCATCACCATCCCGCTGCCCGCTCCGGCGCCCGCGCAGTAGCGCGGCGCGCCCCCGCGGCAGGGTCCGCGGCCGGCTCGGAAAAAACTGAAACAAGTCCGATCAATTCGCTACGCGGGGGCTGTGCCCCCGCGTAGCGTTGTCGAGACCCCCTCGTTTTCCAAACCTGTGAATGGTCACGAAGGGGTAACGGAACGGTCTCGGATGATGTAGCGTGGGTGCTCCAACGTCACCGGTCACACCGAAATGACATGGAGGGCAACCACACAGTGGGACGTCACCGCAAACCCCCGGTCCCGAAAGTTCGCCGTGGATCGGTCATCGCTCTCACGAGTCTCGTACCGGCCGGTCTGGCCACCGTCACCGGCGCCGCCGACGGCAGCATCGCCGAAACCCTCGCCGGTCCCCTGCAGCACCGCACGCTCACGGCCGACGCCGACGCGGACGTACCCAGACTCGAGGCGGCACCGGCCGCCGAACCCCTGCTCAAGGAAGCCAAGCAGCTCCTGCCCCCGCCGCCGCCCGAGGTGAAGACGGTCGCGCTCCCCGACGGCCGCGTTCCCGCCGACCTGCCCAAGGGCACCCTGGGCATGCCCGGCATCTCCGAGGCCGCCTATCACAATGCGGAACGCATTCTGGCAGCGGAGAATCCGGTCTGCGGCATGCCGTGGTCACTGCTCGCCGGCATCGGCCGGGTGGAGTCCACGCACGCCTTCGGCGGCAAGGCCGACGCGGACGGCAATGCCCTGGACCCCATCTACGGGCCGGTCCTGGACGGAAGCCTCTACGGGAACAACGTGATTCACGATTCCGACGACGGCGTCCTGGACGGCCTGCAGGGCTACGACCGCGCCATCGGCTCCATGCAGTTCCTGCCGGAGACGTGGAAGCACTACGCCGCCGACGGCAACGGCGACGGCATCGCCGATCCGCAGAACCTGTACGACGCGGCGCTCACCGCCGGAAAGTACCTGTGCTCCGGCAATCTCGACATGCGTGATCCGGCCCAGCAGACCCGCGCCATCCTGCGCTACAACCACTCCATGGCCTACGTGACCAATGTGATGGCCTGGGAGGCCGCCTACAACACCGGCATCACCCCGGCGGCCTCGCAGCTGCCGCGAATCTGACGCCGCGGAGGGCAGATACAGCCCCGTCCGGGCCCGCTCCTAGACTGGCGCTATGCCAGTGGTAACGGAATCGGATGTGCGGGGCGCGCTCGCGAAGGTGGACGACCCGGAGATCCGGAAGCCGATCACCGAACTGGGCATGGTGAAAAGCGTCGAGGTCGGCGCCGACAGCAGTGTCCACGTCGTGATCTACCTGACGACGTCGGCCTGCCCGATGAAATCCGCCATCCAGGAACGCGTCAGCAAGGCCGTCGCGGATGTGCCCGGGGTCGGGCAGATCACGGTCGGCCTGGACGTCATGAACGACGAGCAGCGCACCGAACTGCGCAAGAAGCTGCGCGGCGATGCAGCCGAACCGGTCATCCCGTTCGCCCAGCCCGGCTCGCTGACCCGCGTGTACGCGGTGGCCTCCGGTAAGGGCGGTGTCGGAAAGTCCTCCGTCACAGTCAATCTCGCGGCCGCCATGGCCGCCCGCGGCCTGTCCGTCGGTGTCCTCGACGCCGACATCTACGGCCACTCGGTCCCCCGCATGCTCGGCACCGACCAGCGCCCCACCCAGGTCGAGCGCATGATCATGCCGCCCATCGCCCACGACGTGAAGGTCATCTCGATCTCCATGTTCACTCAGGGCAACACCCCCGTCGTCTGGCGTGGCCCGATGCTGCACCGCGCTCTGCAGCAGTTCCTGGCCGACGTCTTCTGGGGTGACCTCGACATCCTGCTGCTGGACCTCCCGCCCGGCACCGGCGACGTGGCCATCTCCCTGGCCCAGCTGATCCCGAACGCGGAGATCCTGGTGGTCACCACCCCCCAGCTGGCCGCCGCCGAGGTGGCCGAGCGCGCGGGTTCCATTGCCCTGCAAACCCGCCAGCGCATCGCGGGCGTGGTCGAGAACATGTCCTGGCTGGACCTCCCCGACGGCAGCCGCATGCACCTCTATGGCGAGGGCGGCGGCCAGACCGTGGCCGAGAACCTCACCCGAGCCATCGGCGCGAACGTCCCCCTCCTGGGCCAGATCCCGATCGAGCAGCAGCTGCGCGAAGCAGGCGACGAGGGCACCCCCATCGTCCTGCGCGCCCCGGACTCCCCCTCCGGCAAGGCCCTGCGCGACATCGCCGACAAGCTGGCCGTCCGCCGCCGCGGCCTGGCCGGCATGTCCCTGAGCATCGACACCACCCGCCACCTGTAGCGGCCCCGCCCGCGCGCACCGGGGCAATCCGATTCCCGCGCGGGCGAATTCGATGTCCGGATTCCGCCGGGGTGCGGGCGGCCCGATGTCGATGCGCCACCTAAGCTCGGGGACATGCTCACGCTACTGCTGTACGTGCTGATCGTCGGACTAGTCGCCGCGCTGCTGTTCCTGGTGGCCAGTGCGGTGTTCGGGCGCGGTGAGGAGCTGGGCCCGCTGCCGGAGGGCACCACGGTCACGGTCCTGCCCGCGCGCGAGATCAGCGGTAGCGACGTGCGGGCGCTGCGTTTTCAGCAGGTGGTTCGCGGCTACAAGGCCGGCGAGGTCGACTGGGCGCTGACCCGGCTGGCCGCACGTATCGACGAGCTCGAAGCCCAGCTCGCCCAGACACGCACGGAGGCTGCCGGCCCGGTGGCCGCGGAACCCGAGTCTTCCGGGGAATCCGAGCGCGCCGGCACTCCCACCGGCAGTGCCGACGCGTCAGCCGGAGATCCCGCCGCGATATCCGGCAACGGCGCCGCGCATCCGGCGGTCGCCGCAGGCGCGCCGCAGCCGGCTCATCCGCTGTTCAATCCCGCCCCGGCGCATTCCGCCGCGTCTGCGACTACATCCGCTCAGTTCGGGGCGGCTGTGCCCGGTGTGCCCGCGCCGCGTCGCGTACCCGCCGAGCCCGGCCCCGCGGATCGGTGGCTGGCGGGCACGCAGGCCCCTGATGCCGCGCCGCTGCCGCAGGTGCTGCCCGCCGAGCCGGGTCCGGAGGTGAATCCGGGGGCGGGCCCGGAATCCGCGCCTGGAAATAGCGGTGTATCGCGAGAATCCGAAGGGCGGGGAACGGCGCGGTGAGTTCGGGTATCGAATCCGACGGGCGGATCAGGTGTGGGTGGTCGGAGGGCACTCAGCTTTATCGGGATTACCACGATTCCGAGTGGGGGCGGGCGCTGCACGGGGATGATGCGTTATTCGAACGTATGTGTCTGGAGGCGTTTCAGTCGGGGCTGGCGTGGATCACGATTTTGCGCAAGCGGGAGGCTTTCCGGTCGGCGTTCCACGGGTTCGTCATCGAGAAGGTGGCGGGGTTCGGGGAGAAGGATGTGGAACGGCTTCTGGCGGATACGGGCATAGTTCGCAATCGCGCCAAGATTGAGGCCAGCATCCACAATGCGCGGGTTGCCCGGGACCTCGCAGAGCCCCTCGACGGGCTGCTGTGGTCCTTCGCACCGGCCGCCCGCAAGCGACCCCGGACACTGTCCGATGTGCCCGCTGTCACAGCCGAATCCACCGCTCTCGCAAAAGAACTCAAGCGGCGGGGGTTCAAATTCGTGGGGCCCACCACTGCGTACGCACTCATGCAAGCGACCGGGATGGTAGACGATCACGTGGCCGATTGCTGGGTGAATGTGAGTACTTCCTGAACGCCACAACGGTCGGTTTTTGGAACTCAGGTACCCGCCCCGATCCGCGATAGGGAAGAATGGGCTTGGTGCGGCCCGCCACATACCGGCGGGCTGCCTGGTTGGTGACAACTGGAGTTCCATGAAAGTGCGCAGCAGACCGCGCAGATCTGGAGGGAGCAGAGGATGGCGGCCATGAAGCCCCGCACCGGGGACGGTCCCCTCGAGGCAACCAAGGAAGGGCGTGGAATCGTCATGCGGGTTCCACTCGAGGGTGGCGGGCGTCTGGTCGTCGAGCTGACTCCGGATGAAGCCGCAGCGCTCGGTGACGAACTCATCAAGGTCACCAGCTAACAGCCGGACCACGTGCCGGTGAGCCGTACCCCCAATACAGCGAGCACCTCACCGCTCGTCCGGCTCACCGGCGCCACGGTGAACGAGGAATCACATTCCGTCGGCCACATCGAGCGACCCGACGCCGTGCCGTTTCCGGCACCGGCGCACCGTCTTCTCGCCTGCGCCGATCTACTGGCCTGCCCGGAGTGCGGCCAGGATCTCGCCGCCCAGGATCGCAGCCTGCGCTGCGCACGCGGCCACACTTTCGACATAGCCCGGCAGGGCTACGTCAGTCTGCTCACGGGCGCCGCCACGAAAATGACCGGCGACACGCCCGACATGCTCGATGCGCGTGCGGCTTTTCAGAGTGCGGGGCATTTCGCTCCCATCGCCTCGGCTCTGGCCGGCGTCGTGGCGGACATTTCCACGCGCACTATCGTTCCCGCATTCGACGCGGCGCGGGGATCCGCACCCGGCCCATCGACGCGCCCGACCACTGAGAGACACGCCCGCCGCAACCCGGCCAGCCCGCCCGGCGCGACCGTGCGGGCCGCGGCGCGCACCCGCGTGGCCGCGCTGCTTCGCACTGATGCGAACGCACCCGGCCCCAGCCTGCTGGAGATCGGCGCGGGAACCGGGTATTACCTGGCGGGAATGCTCGATGCCCTACCGGACGCGCGCGGGATCGCGCTGGACGTGTCCAAAGCGGCAGCTCGGCGCAGCGCTCGGGCTCATGCGCGGGCGGGTGCGGTGCTCGCCGACGCATGGCGCGGGCTGCCGGTGCGAAACGGTGCGATGAATATTGTGGTCGCGGTTTTCGCGCCGCGTAATGCGAGTGAGGTCGCGCGCGTGCTCGCGGATGCGGGACATTTCATCGTGGTGACGCCGACCCCGCGGCATCTGACGGAATTGATAGCGCCACTGGATATGGTCAGCGTGGACGGCGAGAAAGACGCACGGCTGGCGGACTCGCTGGGCGCGCGTTTCGAATTGGCCGAGCGGGTTCCCGTCGAATATTCGATGTCGCTGACGCGGGCCGATATCGCGAATGTGGCGGGGATGGGTCCGTCGGCGCATCACGCGGCGGCCGAGCGCGCGGAACGGATTGCCGCGCTGCCCGATCCCCTGCCGGTGACCGCGTCGGTGACCATCTCCGTATATCGGCGCGCCGCGAATCCCGTGGAAGCCCCCCACACGCACCCGTAGGACTACTCAGGATCGAGCCGCCCATCGCCGGAAGACTCGGGGCGTCTTCGATGATCCCGAGCGCGGAGGGGCGCGGTTATGAACGGTACGACGGTCTGGATGCGGTTCACCGCGATCGCGATGCTGGTGATTCCGGTATTGGATGTACTGGTTCGCTTCACGGTTCCCGGCGGATGGATTTTCGCCTTCGTTTTCTTCCTGGGTGCGCCCGTCTGGCTGCTGGCGTACGGCCTGCTGTTCTGGATGTCCCTCGGAATGCTGAGGTCGGACAGCACCTTCGCCGCCGCCCCGAAGGCCCCGCGCACGATCATCGCCACACTGGTGTGGGCGTATCTGGCCTGCATGACCTTCTTCTGCCTGTTCATGTCCGACGGGGGCGACGCCGACTACTGGCAGTCGCCGGGCGGCCATCTGTTCGGGGTGGAACTGTACGACAGCTCGGCTCCCGAATTCCTCAGGACCGCAGAAGATTTGGCGGTGCGGGGGCTGCCCCTCGGTTTCCTGGCCCTGCTGGCCGCGGCCATCTGCTACGGAGTCCTCGTCGCGGGCAACCGCCGGCGTCGGTACAGTGCGCCGAGTGAGTACTCAGTTTCCGGATCGTGAATGGGGTTCCCGCAGCGGCGTTCTCTCACGCATCGTGAGCCCGTTCGCCGCAACGAAGTTCGGTTCCATGGTGGTGCGCAAGTACATTCGCCCCCTGGACGAGTGGGTGCTGGAGCGCACCAAAGGCAAGTACACCGCACTCGGGCCGATCGGCGCGCCGGTGATCCTGCTGACCACGACGGGCCGGAAATCGGGTCAGCCGCGTACTTCGCCGCTGCTGTACGTGCACGACGGCGATGTGCTGTACGTGATCGGCAGCAATTTCGGGCAGGGGCACCATCCCGCGTGGACGGCCAATCTGGCCGCCGATCCGAAGGGCACGGTAACCATTGCGGGAGAAGAGATTCCGGTGACGGCGAGTCGTGTCACCGAGGAAGCGCAGGCCGCCGCGATCTTCGCCCGTTTCGAGGGACTCACCAAGGCGTACACCGCTTATCGCGGTCGCACGGATCGCGAACTGCGCATCTTCGCCCTGCGCCGCGCCGATTAGGAACGCCCCGGCAGCAGGGTGAGGAAGTTCCGGATCAGCGCGCGGTCGTCGTCGGCCCGGGTGGCGACGTAAATTGTTGTGCTGGCCTCGGTTCCGGCGAGCGGCACGATGCGCACGGTGTCCGGCGCGGTGAAGGTGGCGCTGCGCGGCGCGATGGTCACGCCGAGCCCCTGGGCCACCAGGTAGAGGATGGTGGTCCAGGTGGTGCCCTCCTGCACCACGCGGGGACGGCACCCCGCATCCAATAGCGGCGCGAGGTTCTTGTCGTGTGCGAGTCCGCCTGCGGCCCTGGGGAAGAAGACGAGCGGGTTGTCCCCGAGTTCGGCTCCGGTGATGCTGTCGCGCCCGGCGTCGGGGTGGTCGGCGGGCAGCACCGCCATGAACGGTTCGGTGACCAGTGGTGCGGTGTGTATGCCGGGCTGCGGGTCGGGATCGCGCACGATGGCCGTATCGAGCGCCCCGTGCCCGAGCTGTTCCATGAGCCGGGTGGTGAAGCCCTCGACCAGTTCGACCTGCACGAGCGGGTAGCGTTCGCGGAATTCGCGCACCCCGCGCAGCGGTTCCAGTGGCAGTACCGAGGGCACGAACCCGAGGTACAACCGTCCCTGGCTCCCCTGTCCGATCCGCGTGACCTCGTCGAGGTCGCGATCGGCGTGCCCGAGGATGGCGGTGGCCCGTTCGCGCAGCACCGCCCCGGCCGGGGTCAGCGCCACGCTGCGTGAGGTTCGGTCGAAAAGCCTTGTCCCGAGCAGGGTTTCGAGCCGCTGAATCTGCTGGGTGAGGGCGGGCTGCGCGATGTGCAGCCGGGCGGCGGCGCGCCCGAAGTGCAATTCGCTCGCGACGGCGAGGAAATAGCGCAGGTGCCGCAGCTCCACACCATCAACCATAAGCTGATCATATCAATCGCACGTATCAAGTATTGGACGCTATAGCTGCACTACAGGCATGCTGACGTGGTGCCTCAGCAAACGGAATCGATCACCGTGTCCCCCATGGCCACGCCCGCCGACGCCCGCGCCTTCAAGGAACTCAACGAGGAGTGGGTACGCACGCTGTTCACCCTCGAACCCGCCGATTCGAAGGTCCTCGACCATCCGGAGCGGATCGTGGCCGAGGGCGGCCAGATCCTGATCGCCCGCGCCGGCGACGAGATCGTCGGCTGCGGCGCGCTGCTGGCCGAGGGCCACGGCGTCTTCGAGGTCTCGAAAATGGCTGTGCCGCCGAGTCATCGGGGTCGCGGCATCGGCCGGATCGTGCTGGAGGCGCTCATCGCCTACGCCCGCGCCAACGGTGCCACGCGGCTGTATCTGGAGAGCAATACCAAGCTGGCCAATGCCGTGCACCTGTACGAATCGGTCGGCTTCGTCCATGTCGCGCCGCCCGCGCCGAGCCCGTACGCCCGTGCCGACGTGTATATGGAGTATGAGCTGACGCCGCGTCGCGGAACGACTCCGTGAGGGGCGACGGGCGGGCCTAGCCCTTGCGGACCAGGTCGTAGATCCCGGCGGTGCGGGCCGCGATCTGGTTCCAGTCGAATTCGCTGATGGCTCGGGCGCGTCCGGCCACGCCCATGGCGGCGGCCGCGCTCGGATCGGCGACGACGGTGTTCACCGCCCGCGCCAGCCCGCGTTCGAAGGCGTCGGTATCGCTGTCGTCGTAGTGCACGAGCCGCCCGGTGACGCCTTCGGCCACCACCTCGGGAATGCCGCCGACATCGGAGGCCACCACCGCGGTCCCGCACGCCATGGCTTCCAGATTCACGATCCCGAGCGGCTCGTACACCGACGGGCACACGAAGACCGTTGCCGCGGCGAGGATCTGCCGCACCAGCTCGGTGGGCAGCATCTCCCGGATCCAGTAGACGCCCTCGCGTGTGGCCCGCAGTTCCCGCACGGCCGCGGCGACTTCCTGCTCCATCGCGGGCGTATCGGCGGCTCCGGCGCACAGCACCAGCTGGATATCCGGATCCAGATGCCGCACCGCGCCCAGCAGGTGCGCCACGCCCTTCTGCCGCGTGATCCGCCCGACGAACGCCGCGATGGGCCGATCCTGACGCACCCCGAGCTCGGCGAGCACGTCCCGGGCCCCTTCGCGCGGCCCGCCCGGATGCCACACTCCGGCGTCGATTCCGTTGTGCACCACGTGAACTCGTTCCGGATCGATATCCGGATAGGCCGCCAGCACATCGGCCCGCATGCCCGCGCTCACCGCGATCACGGCATCGGCATGGGTCATGGCATTGTGTTCCGACCACGACGACAGCCGGTATCCCCCGCCGAGCTGTTCGGCCTTCCACGGCCGGCGCGGTTCCAGCGAATGCGCGGTCAGCACGTGCGGAATCCCGTAGAGCTCGGCGGCCAGGTGCCCGGCCAGTCCGGTGTACCAGGTGTGCGAGTGCACCACGTCGGAGCCGACGGCGGCATCGGCCATGCGCAGCTGCGCCGACATCATCTGCACCGCCGAATTGGCGGTGTACAGCATCGGATCGGGTTGGTGCACTACGGCGTCGGCGCGGGGCACGCCCATGCAGTGCACGGTCACGTCGCAGAGTTCGCGGAGCCTGGGCACCAGTTCGGTGACATGCACTCCCGCCCCGCCGTACACCTCGGGCGGGTATTCGCGGGTCATCATGGCGACTCGGATCTCGCGCCCGCCGTCCGCGCCGTAACTCACTGGTCCAAAGTAGACGGTCGTCCCAGGCGGGACCAACCAGCACCGCTATCAACACGGAAGATGGCAGACATCGGATGTTCTCCCGCACCCGGTAGGTTGACGGGTGTGAGGAGCCAGCCGCACGTACTCGGGATCGTGCTCGCCGGTGGCGAGGGCAAGCGACTGTTTCCCTTGACCAAGGACCGTGCCAAGCCGGCTGTTCCGTTCGGCGGGGCGTACCGGCTGGTGGATTTCGTGCTCTCGAATCTGGTGAATGCCGGCTACCTGCGGATCTGTGTTCTCACCCAGTACAAGTCGCATTCGCTGGACCGGCACATCTCGCAGACCTGGCGACTGTCGGGTTTCGGCGGCGAGTACATCACCCCGGTGCCGGCGCAGCAGCGGCTGGGCCCGCGCTGGTACACCGGCAGCGCGGACGCGATCATGCAGTCGCTCAATCTGATCTACGACGAGGACCCGGAGTACATCGTGGTCTTCGGCGCGGACCACGTGTACCGCATGGATCCGGAGCAGATGGTGGCCGCGCACATCGAATCCGGTGCGGGGGTGACGGTCGCGGGCATTCGGGTGCCGCGCAGCACCGCCAGCGCCTTCGGCTGTATCGATTCCGACGAATCCGGCCGCATCATCGGCTTTCTGGAGAAACCGGCGCATCCGCCCGGCACACCCGACGACCCGAATTCCACCTTCGCGTCCATGGGCAACTACGTCTTCTCCACCAAGGTCCTGGTGGACGCCATCCGCGCCGACGCCGACAACGGCGATTCCGATCACGATATGGGCGGTGACATCATCCCCGGCCTGGTGCGCGAGGGTAAGGCCGCGGTCTACGACTTCTCCCGCAACGAGGTCCCCGGCGCCACCGACCGCAGCCGCGGCTACTGGCGCGATGTCGGCACCCTGGACGCCTTCTACGAGGCCCACATGGATCTGGTGTCGGTGGACCCGGTCTTCGATCTCTACAACCGGCACTGGCCGATTCGCGGCGCCGCCGAGAACCTGCCGCCCGCCAAGTTCGGCCGCGGCGGCCTGGCCCAGGAGTCCATTGTCGGCGCGGGCAGCATCCTGTCCGCCGCGACCGTCCGCAATTCGGTCCTGTTCTCCAATGTGATGGTCGAGGACGGCGCGACCGTCGAGGGCAGTGTCCTCATGCCGGGCGTGCGCATCGGCCGCGGCGCGGTGGTGCGGCATGCCATCCTCGACAAGAACGTGATCGTCACCGAGGGCGAGATCATCGGAGTCGATCTCGAACGCGACCGGGACCGCTTCGCGGTGAGCAATGGCGGGGTGGTGACGGTCGGAAAGGGCGTGTGGGTGTGAGTGTCGCGCAATAGCCCTGGACAGTCGCCGCCGCCGGTCCGAGAATCGGGGAGAGCGTCGCCGTACCGCGCGCGGGAGGGAACGTCATGATCCGCACCGCAAGAGTTGTCGTCACCGTCGGTTGCCTGGCCCTGGTCGGGGCCCTGGTGGCCGGATGCGCCCAGTCCGGGACGCCGGTGGCCGGGGAAATCGATGTGCGCACACTGGATTCCAGCAGCTATCCGGTGAACAGATACACCTACGATCGCAATGCCAATGGCGGCGGCACCGTGCTGGAGGGCATGCGCATGGCCGATGCCGTGGTGCCGACCGTGCGGGCCGAGCCGAGTCTGAAGGTCGGGCGCGGCGGGATCGTGCTGAAGAGTGTCGACGAGGTGATCGACGTCAGTCATCTGTCCTCGACGGCGAAACCCATTCTGCAGAACCGCGGATTCATCGTCGGGTTCGCCACCAGCGGAGCGGACAAGCCGGATGTCGGCGAGGACAAGGTGGATCCGACCGCCACCACCATGACCATCCGGCTGCTGCGCTTCCCGTCCGAGGATGCGGCGAAGCTGGCGGCGCGTGAGATCGCGGACGCGGATTTCAATGTGGCGCTGGATCAGAACCGCAAGCTGACGCTGGCCGAGTATCCGGACGCGCTCATCCACTGGCGGCCCACGGTGCCGACCATCGGGGTGGCCATGCCGCGCAAGGAATTCGTCATCTCCATGTTCATCGTGCGCACCAAACCCGATCAGACGGAACTGATGTCGCTGGTCAAGAAGGGCCTGGACGCCGAGGTGCCGGCGGTGGACGCGTTCCGGGCGACACCGGCGGACGCCATCGCCAAGCTGCCGTTCGATCCGGATCGGATGCTGGCGCGCACGCTGGTGGACAGCCGCGACGACAGCACCCCCGATCCGGACAAGTTCGGGTATTTCGGGCCGAACATGCTGGTGCACGCCGCCAATGATCAAGGGGTGCGGCAGCGGCTGGTGGACAGCACCGGCATGGATCAGATGGCCAATGCGGGCGACGGGTACCTGTTCCGGACCCGGGATGCCAAGGCGGGCAATGAACTGGTGAGCGGGCTCATCGCGATCCTGGAGGGTGTCGAGAACGGTTCCGCGCCCTCCGGCGTGCCGGATTCCAAGTGCGTGCACAACAGCAAGGGCACGGCGTACCGCTGCTGGGTGGTCTACAAACGCTATGTGGGAGTCGTGAACGCGGACAACGAAGCCGACGCGCACAAGCTGGCGACCGCGCAGTACGCGCTATTGGCCAACAGCCTGTAGTTCAGAAGCGGACGATGCCCGCGTCGAGCATGCGCCACGCCGCGGGCCGGTCGCCGTCCTGCGGTTGCTCCGTGCACGAGCAGTCGGAATCGTCTGTGGCGCGGGCAATCCCACCGGGTGCCGGGTGATTTCCGTTGTGTCCGGCCACGGCGGTGTCGTCCTGGAACCGATAGTCACGGAATCCGAAGGGCTGCAACAGGGCTCGCAGGAACTCCGGTCCGTCCTCCGGGTGGACGGTGCGGTCGGCGTCCAGGAGGTCGACCCCCTGGTGGTACCAGACCCGCGCCACCAGTCCCTCGACCGGATCGACGGCCCGGAAGGTCGCCTGTCCCGCGGCGGTCAGCCGGAATTCGGCGATCCGGCGCCACTGCCCGGATTCGCGGAAATACAAGCCCACCACGGCCGGAACGCGCTGCCCCATGGGAAAACCTTCGATCGTCGAACTCTGTCCCTGGAGTGCCCGTCCCGGCAGCCCGGTAATCCTGCTCAGCCGGCGTAGGCGGGGTTCACCGGCGCGGTGTTGCGCAGGGTGCAGAAGGGTTCGCACGGTCCCGGTGTGGATGGCGGCGTATACGACGGTTCGTCGAAGCGTGCGCCGCTGACCAGCAGCAATACCAGGAGCCCGGCGGAAAGTATGAGCCCGATGAGTATCAGGGCCGGCCAGAGCCATCCTGTCGGCAGATGCGCGCCGAGTACCAGACCCTCGTACATCGCCCACCTCCTCGAAAATCGTTCCCCTTCTTCGTGTACCACCCGAAACCGGCCGGAATCCAGCCCTTACCCCTGCCTTACCCCTGCCCTGAAATGGCATCGAGGGTGCCGCCGCAGCGGCACCCTCGATCTTGGTGTGGCGAATCAGCGCAGGTCGCGCCGCCGGAAAGCCATGAGCCCCACGGCAATCAATGCGACGTCCACCATGAGCAGGATCACCAGGGGTGTGGCGGTGAATTCCGCGCCCGGAATCTTGGGCGCGTGCTCGAACGGGTTGAGATCGCGGAACCATTGCGGCATACCGGATATCGCTCCGAGCAGGGAGACGGCGACGGCCGTGGCGAGGACGCCCCAGGCCACCGGGGTCCAGCGCGGCAGCAGACCGAACAGCAGGACGGTGATTCCGGCGAAGACCCATACGGCCGGCACCTGCACCAGCGCCGCGCCCAGCACGTCGGGCAGCTTGCCGCCGATATCGCCGGTGGCGCGCCCGTAGACCAGTCCGCCCAGCAGCCCGGAGATGGTCAGCGCCAGTGCCGGACCGCCCAGTGCGAACACCAGATGTGATGCCGCCCAGCGGATTCGGCCCACCGCACCGGTGAGCACGGCCTCGGTGCGCTGGCTGTCCTCCTCGGCGTGCAGCCGCAGCGCCGCCGAGATGGCGTACGCGGCCGCGGCCATGCCGACCATGGTGAAGGCGTAGCTGATCATCGAATTCTCCAGCGACGCCGACCCGCCCATGCGGGTGATCAGTTCACGCACGGTCTCATTACTGCCGAGCTGATCGCCGATGCCGTGGGTGACACTGCCGATGAGCAGCCCGTACAGGCCGAGCGCCGCGATCCAGGCCAGCAGGGCGCCGCGCTGCAACCGCCACGCCAGTCCGAACGGACCGCTCAGCGCGGGTCCGGCGGCAGCCGCACCGGCCCGCTCGGCGATCAGGCCCGCGCCCATATCCCGGTGCCGCAGCAGCCAGTACGCGAGTGCGGTCAGCATGGTCGCGGTGAGCAGGTGCAGCAGCAAGACCGCGAAGTGATCCCCCGCGAACGGCCGCACCTGCAACGACCAGCCCTGCGGCGCCATCCAGGTGAGCGGGTTGGTCGGCCCGTCCCCGGCCTGCGCGTCGCCGATCGCGCGCAGGGTGAAGGTGGCCCCGAGGACCGCGAAAGCGATGCCGCGTGCCGTCCGCGCACCCGCGGACAGCTGCGCCGCGACGGCCGCGACCGAGCCGAAGACGATGCCCGATCCGGCCAGCGCCAGCCCGAAGGCGAGCCCGCCCGCGCTCGGCACACCGGTTCCGGCAATGCCCGCGAAGGCGATGAGCCCGGTGAGCAGAGCGGCCCCGTAGGTGAGCAGCAGCGCGGCCGTCAGCCCGGCGTAGCGCCCGATCCGGGTGGAGGCGACCAATTCCTCACGGCCGCTTTCCTCATCGGCGCGGGTGTGCCGGATGACGGTGAGGATGGTGGCGACGGCGATGAGCGTGTAGAACATCCCCGCCTTCCAGATCCCGGTCGCGCCGACGCTGTCGTTGTAGACCGGCCCGTAGTAGGCGAGCTGGGCCGGGCTGGCCAGGATGGAGGCCACCATCCCGGCGCGGTCGGCGGCCGTCGGGTACACGTCGGCGGTGGCGTCGATGTACACGCTGCCCAGCGGCAGGGACAGCACCAGGATCCACAACGGCAGCACAATGCGGTCGCGCCGCAGGTACAGCCGCAGCATCTGCCCGGTGCCGGTGAAATCCTCGGTACGGAAGGGTGATTCGAGGGCGCGCGGTGCGGTGATGGCGGTCATTTCGCGACCTTCTCCCGATGCTTGCCCGGCGCGCCGGAGGCTGCCGGCTCACCGTCGCCATTGATCGAATAGTGGCGCAGGAACAGCTCTTCCAGCGTGGGCGGCTGGCTGACCAGGCTGCGCACCCCGGCGTCGCCGAGTACGCGGATGAGCTCGCCGAGGTGTTCGGCGTCCACCTGGCAGTGCAGCGTGTGGTCCTCGACGGTGATATCGGCGACTCCCGGAATCCGGCTGAGATCGCCTGGGTCCCCGGTCATTTCGGCGGTGATGGAGGTGCGGCTCAGGTGCCGCATCTGGGCGAGCGTGCCGGATTCCACGGTGCGCCCGGAGCGAATGATGGTGACGCGCCGGCACAGTCGCTCCACCTCCGACAGGATGTGGCTGGACAGCAGCACGGTGCACCCGCGCGCCGACGCCTCGGCCACGCATTCGTTGAACACCTGTTCCATGAGCGGATCCAGTCCGGAGGTCGGCTCGTCGAGCAGCAGCAGCCGCGCGTTCGACGAGAACGCCGACACCAGCGCCACCTTCTGCCGATTGCCCTTGGAGTAGGTGCGCGCCTTCTTCTTCGGATCGAGTTCGAACCGGTCGATGAGTTCGGCCCGCCGTTCGTTGTTCAGGCCGCCGCGCATGCGCCCGAGCAGGTCGATCACCTCACCGCCGGACAGCGATGGCCAGAGCGTGACATCTCCTGGCACATAGGCGATTTCGCGGTGCAGATCGACCGCGTCGGTCCACGGATCGCGGCCCAGCACCCGGGCGTCGCCGGAAGTGCGCGCGAGGATGCCGAGCAGAACGCGAATGGTGGTGGACTTCCCCGCGCCATTGGGGCCGAGGAAGCCGTGCACCTCACCCTCGGCGACCTCGAGGTCGAGACCGTCGAGGGCGTGCACCCGCCCGAAGTGTTTGTGCAGATCCCGGACTTCGATCGCGGGATGGTTCAGGGCATTCATCGAATCTCCTTGGAGGAAAACGATTTCTACTGTTGGGTGAGGGTGTCGAGAGCTGTGGAATCGGTGAGCATGCCGTGGGTGTAGAGCTCCAGGGCGGGCAGCATCATCTGGTCGGCGTACTCGCGCAGGGCTTTCCGGAAGTCCATGGGGCCCTCGTGCCGCGCCGCGTACAGCTGCAGGAACAGCATCATCCCACCGCCGTTGGTGGTCGCGAGGTAACGCGCCGTGGCCTTCAGGTCGCGCGGTGCGCGCAGCGAGCCGGCCGCGATGCCGACCGCCAGATACTGTTCGATGTCCTCGATCATGTGCTCGTAGAAGCTGAGCATGAGCGGCCCGCCGGACTGGAAGCTGCGCATGAGATAGGCCATGTGCGGCGCGAAGTCCTCGATCTCGGCCAGCGCGTGCAGCAGCCCGTTGGGTGACGGGTTCTGCACGTATTGCACCTTGGCGGTCCGGATGCCTTCGCGCACATGGTCGTCGCAGGCTTGGCGCAGGCCGTCCTTGGAACCGAAGTGGTGGATGACGAGCCCGGGCGAGACCCCGGCCGCGGCGGCGATGGCGCGGACTCCCACCCCGAACCCTTGATCCCCGAATACGGCGATGGCCGCATCGCGAATCCTCGCCCGGGTCGTCAGATCGTCGGAGGTTGAACGCATGTTCAATAGCTTAAACAGTCGTTCAACGAGATCGCAAGAGCCTCTGCGCCAACCCTCCTGCGAAGTTGTGAAGACCCACTCCGGCGCTGCGACCAGGCAAAACAAATTCCCTGCGCGGATAGTCCGCACAGGGAATTGCGCCTCCCTGCAGAGTTCCCCTTAGCAGAAGTCAGCGCGGTCCAGGGTCCGGCCGCTCGGGATCAGGGTTCACCGGCCGGACAGCATCGGGGTGCGGCTGCCCCGAATCCGGCTGCTCCATCCCCTGGAAGCCCGCCACCCCCTCGGTCGCCACGGCCTCCGATTCCCGCCGTCCGCGCCGGCTCCCCGCATAGGCCCATTCCCGCAGCGCCGCAACGGGCTTGGGCAGCAACTCCACCTCGGGCGGCATATTGCGCACCGGATCGAAGAAGCCGGGCGCGGCGTGCTCGCCGATCTCCGGTTCGGCCACGCTGATCTCGGCCAGCACACGGGCGGGACCGTTCCACGGCACGGCCTTCAGCACGAAGCCCAGCCGTCGCTGCTTGGTCAGATACCGCGACAGATCGTCGAGGGAGGTCGAATCCGGTTGCGCGGCATCGGGTTCGGCCACGATCCACTCCGCCGGCCCGCCCTCGAATCGATAGGGCATGAGGCTGCCGTACCGGGCCCGCCCCCAGCCGCCGCCGGGCGCGATCACCAGCCGCCCCCAGCGTCCGGTGCCGGTGGTGGCCAGGGCCAGATCCCATGGCCGCTCGTGCCGGTCGAGCACCCGGATCGCCAGCCCGAGCACGTCGGGCAGCGGTCCCGGCAGCCCGGCGCCCTTCGAAATGCGGGCCAGCACAGGACGATCCGTGCTTCCGATGAGCTGTTTGTATTCGCCGTCCACCGCGTGCAGCACCCCGGTCAGCGGCAGTCCGGCCGGATGGAACACCCGGTTGCGCCGCACCCGCGCCGTGGCGGCGAAGGCGGCGTTCACAATGCGGTCGGTGACTCCCATGGGTCGGTCCTTCTCAATCGCTCGGCATTTCGCCTCGCTATACCCACAGCACGACCCCCGAACCACCGCGCACGAAAACTACGGTGCGCCAAAGGAATACCTTTCGCGATCAGCCGCGCGAGGCGCAGAGCAGCCCGTCGCCCACCGGAATCAGCACGCTGGTCAGATCCGGGTCCTCGGCGATGGCCCGCGTGGCCGCGCGCACCGCCTGCGTCTGCGGGTCGCGTTGCGCCGGGTCCGGCACCCGCCCGCCCAGTAATGCGTTGTGCAGCAGGATCGCCCCGCCCTCGCGCAGCAGCCGCACGGCCTGCGCCACGTACTGCGGGTGCTCCAGCGGCGCGGCGTCGATGAACACCAGGTCGTAGGCCCCATCGGCCAAGCGCGGCAACACATCCAGCGCCCGGCCGTTGATCAGCCGGGTGCGTGCCGGCGCGATGTCCGCGGACCGGAACGCCTCCCGCGCCGCCCGCTGATGTTCGGGTTCTGAGTCGATGGTGGTGAGCGTGCCGTCCTCGCGCATGCCGTCCAGCAGCCACAGCCCGCTGATCCCGGCCCCGGTCCCCACCTCGACCACGGCTCGCGCACTCAGCAATTGCGCGTACATACTGAGAAGTGCGCCTACCGACGGTGGTATCGGCGCGGCCCCGAGTTCGAGGGCCCGTTCGCGCGCGGCGACGAGAATCTCGTCCTCGGCGACGGATTCCTCCACGTAGGCGAGGTTGCGCTGCAGGTTCGATGCCGCGGGAGTCTGGCTCACGGCTATGAGGCTAATGGCGACAGGCCGGTATGGCCCGGCGGTGACCGGCCGGTGTGGCGATTTTTCTCAGGTGTCCCTCAGCCTCCCCATACGGCGACCACATCAGGACCGACGAAAGTATTGCCTACGCCAGGCCATCGACCGGCGGTCCCGGTATCGGGAACACCTGACCCACCAGGTCGGTTGTATACGACACCGAGGCCACGGTCCCGAGTAGGAGGTCACCCCATCCACATGGTCGACGCGGCGCGTGAACCCGCCACCCTGAATCCGGAATTCGCCCTGGACAGCGACACCTCGCTGGTCGACGACTCCGATGACGATGCCCTCAGCGGCACGGCCGCCTTCGACGCGACCGGTGACCGCACCATGATGCCGTCCTGGGACGAGCTGGTCCGCGAGCACGCCGACCGCGTGTACCGGCTGGCCTACCGTCTCACCGGCGATCAGCAGGACGCCGAGGATCTGACCCAGGAAACCTTCATCCGGGTGTTCCGCTCGCTGTCGAACTATCAGCCGGGCACCTTCGAGGGCTGGTTGCACCGCATCACCACGAACCTCTTCCTCGATATGGTCCGCCGCCGCAATCGCATTCGCATGGAGGCGCTGCCCGAGGACTACGACCGCGTTCCCGCGGACGGCCCGAGCCCCGAGCAGGCGTACCACAACGCGAATCTGGACCCGGATCTGCAGACCGCGCTGGACTCGCTGGCTCCGGAGTTCCGCGCCGCCGTGGTGCTCTGTGACATCGAAGGTCTGTCGTACGAGGAGATCGGCGCGACGCTCGGCGTCAAACTGGGCACCGTGCGCAGCCGCATCCACCGAGGACGTCAGGCACTGCGCGAGCACCTCGAGCATAATGGTGTGGAGCGGCGCGTCGCCGCCGCCGAAAAGGTCGGGTGAGCGTGCGGGCCGTGCGCCCGCACACCCGTCGTCCCGATGCAGCCGAGGTCGTCCGGAAGGGTGTGCACCGTATGAGTGGCGAGGACAGAACGCATCGTCCCCCGCGATTCGCCCCGACCGAGCATCTGGCCAGTGAGGCCATCGCCGCCTATGTGGACGGCGAGCTGCGCATGAACGCGTATCTGCGCGCCGCCCAGCATCTTTCCCAGTGCCGCGAATGCGCCGCCGAGGTGCACGCGCAGGAGCAGGCGCGCATCGCGCTGCGCCAGTCCGAGCACATCACCGCGCCGCTGCGGCTGCACGACACGCTCAGCCGGATTCCGCTCTCGGAACTGCCCGGCGCACAGAACAATCCGTCGCCGTCCGCCGCGGCGAATCAGCGACCCGAGAACGACCTGCTGCGCGGGATGAGTTCGTTCGGAATGCGCCAAGATTCGTTCGACAGCAGACGGTGGACCTCGTGGTGGCGCAAGTAGAGTTCATCGCGTGACCACCGAATCGAAGAACACGGGCCCGGTGTCGGGTGAGGGGCCCGCGGACAATCACCCGCGTTCGACTGCGGAGACTTCCGATTCGGCGGCCGATCGGGGGAACCTGAGGCCGTCGGACGCACCCGTACTGGGGCCGCGGCCGGTCTATCGGCCGCATGTCGACACCCATACCGCCCGCGCCTTCCGCCGCCCGAACGGGCAGTCCGGCTCCTTCGCCGCGCGTCCGGAGGGCAACACCCCTGCGAAGGGCCCGCAACCGGGCGCCGAGGTCGTGAACCGGCCGCCCGATGCCGTGCTGGCCGAGGCGTTCGGCCGGCCCGAGGGTTCCGACGAACTGCTGCAGCGGGATCCGGACGCGCAGGGCGAGCAGGCCAAGCCTGCGGGCCCCGCCGATCCGTGGCGGGATCCGAATTCGGCCGCGCGGCTGGGCGCGCCCGCGATGGCGACACCGCTGCCGGAGCCGCTGGCCCCGGGACACAAGCTGGGCGCGCGCGAAGTGCTGTTCGGCGGCCGGGTCTCGGCCAAGGCGCTGGGCATCCTGGCCGCCGTGGCGCTGGTGCTCGGGCTGGCCGGTGGCGTGATCGGGCGGGTCACCGCCGAATCCACGTCGGCGCTGACCTCCCGCAAGGTGGAGTTGCAGTCGATCGACGGGGACGGGAATCCGGCGACGCAGATCGGCAAGGTGGTCAATGCGGTCATGCCCGCGGTGGTCACCATTCACGTCTTCATCGGCGATACCGGGGCCTCGGGTTCCGGCGTGGTGATCGACGGAGCCGGCTACATCGTCACCAACAATCACGTGATCTCCATGGCCGCCAACGACAAGACCGGCAAGGCCAAGGTGCAGGTGCTGTTCTCTGACGACACGCGGGTGCCGGCCAGCATTGTCGGCCGCGACCCGAAGTCGGACCTGGCGGTGCTCAAGGTCGATGTGAAGAACCTGTCGGTCATCCAGCTCGGCAATTCCAGCGATGTGAAGGTCGGGGACGAGGTGCTGGCCATCGGTTCGCCGCTGAGCCTGCGCAAGACGGTCACCTCCGGCATCGTGTCGGCGCTCAATCGGCCGGTGAAGCTGGGCGGTGAGGGCAGTGACACCGATGCCACCCTCGACGCCGTGCAGACCGATGCCGCCATCAACCACGGCAACTCCGGTGGCGCGCTGGTGGATATGCAGGGCCGGCTGATCGGCATCAATACCGCCATCAAGTCCGAGAGCGGCGGTTCGGTGGGCCTGGGCTTCGCGATCCCGATCGACAAGGTGAAGAAGATCTCGCAGGGCCTGATCCGCGACGGGCAGGTGCATCATCCGCGACTGGGTGTGAGCGCCAAGACCGCCGCGGTCGCCAACGAGGCCATGAGCGGTGCCGCCGTAGCCGAT
Organism: Nocardia huaxiensis; assembly: GCF_013744875.1. Taxonomy (NCBI): domain Bacteria; kingdom Bacillati; phylum Actinomycetota; class Actinomycetes; order Mycobacteriales; family Nocardiaceae; genus Nocardia; species Nocardia huaxiensis. The sequence goes on along the minus strand of NZ_CP059399.1, from coordinate 2,588,980 downwards.
GTGTCCGAGGGCGGTCCGGCCGCCAAGGCGGGCATTGTCGAGGGCGACATCATCATTCGCTTCGGTGACCGTCCGGTGGAGGGTCCGGAGGAGCTCACGGTGGCCGTGCAGTCCTACGAAATCGGCCAGACGGTGACGGTGAAGTTGATTCGCGATGGCCGCGAGGTGGAGCTGCCGGTCACGCTCGAATCCGACTGAGCTGTGCGAATGTCGTCCCGGTAGCCTGGTCTCGTGTTCAGCAATATCAGCTGGGGCGAGATGCTGATCCTCCTCGTCGCCGCCCTCGTGATCCTCGGGCCCGAGCGGCTGCCCGGCGCCATCAAGTGGACCGGGCAGACGCTGCGGCAGGTGCGTGACTACGCCACGGGTGCGACCGCGCAGCTGAAGCAGGACCTGGGGCCGGAGTTCGACGAGATCCGCAAGCCCCTCGAGCAGCTGAACGAACTGCGCAGTATGAATCCGAAATCGATGGTGACCAAGCACCTTTTCGATGGCGATGATTCGTTCCTGACGGGGAACTTCGACAAGCCGGTCAGCTCTCCGAACAGCAATTACGGCAGTTTCAGCATGTCCAAGGAGCAGAAACCGCTGGAGCGCAACGAGCGTCCGCCGCTGGATCCGGACGCCACCTAGAACGTTCTTTCGTCAACCGGACTAGACACATGCGGCTGTTCAGCTATCTAGACTGCGCACATGTCGGCCGACGAGGTGGCACGGGTATTCGCGATCGAGGACAAGGTCGAACGCCTGAAAGCCGCCACGGAAGGCGTGGCCGCGGCGCAGCAGCAGATCAATGAGCTGACGCGCATCCGCCGCGCTGTCATCCGCGAACTGCATGCCGAAGGGTGGACGTTCGCGAGAATCGGTGCGGCCGCGGGACTTTCCCGCGCCCGCATCCATCAGGTCAGTACGCAGGGGCCAGTACCGGAAGGTCTCTTCTTCGGGCACGGCCCGCTGACCATCCTCACCCCCGATGTGCGCAGCACCACCCGGGCGCTGGCCCTGATCGGCGCCCCGGACGCCGCGGCCCCGCACCGCCTGGTGGAACTGTTGCGCGAGTTGGGTTTCAGCGCCTCTGTCCAGCGCTTCCTGCCGGGCCGCCCGCTCGACCTGGACCGGGACGGCCTGATCGTCCTCGGCGGGCCCGAATTGTCCCCCAGCCTGCGCTATCTGGTCGCCGCCGACCCGCGCCTGCGCCGCACGGTGGCGCGCGCCGGGCGAGTCCGCAGGGGCATCGAGGATCGCGCCGCCCGCCGTGTCTACCGCCCTGGCGGCACCGAGCCCTACGACATCGCCTACCTGGCCCGGCTGCCCCGTCCGGACGGCAAGGGAACCGTCCTTGTCATAGACGGCCTGCACCCCCCGGCCTCGCTGGGCGCGATCCGGCTGCTGGCAACCCGTTTGGCCACCCTGCACGAGCGGGCGGCCACCCACCCCTTCTCCGCGGTGGTCGGCGTCCGCTACGACCGCTCCACGGGCGAACCCATCGAAGCCGACCTGCTGACGCCGATCTACCGCCACGACCGATGACCACCCCTCGGAAACTCTCAGGGGCTTCGCCCCTGAAACCCCTTGGTCGGGAGGAACTCCCACCATCCCGGCTGCTCGGGGGCGAGGTGTCGCACGCACCACTCAGGCACGAGAGTCTCACTCCACTGCCCATGGGGTTTCAGGGGTGAAACCCCTGAGAGCTACGAGAGTTGTCAGGCAGCAGCCCATTCGGGGCGAAGGGTGTTCATGGGCGGGCGGTCCGCGAGCGACACCTCCGTACTGTGCGGGGTGAATTCGCCGCCGATCAGCGGGAATTGGGTCAGGGCCGCGCCGGAGTCGGCAATGCCGCTGCGGCCCAGGACGGTGCCGAGGATCTGGCGGCTCATGACGCCCAGATCGGACAGCGGGCGGTTGCGGTGCTGGCGCACACCGAGATTCACCTGGCCGATGGCGGACAGACCCAGCAGGTCGTAAGTGTCCAGGAGCAGGCCGATTTCGACGCCGTAGCCCGGGGCGAACGGGACCGAGGTCAGCAGTTCGCGGGTGCCGGCGTATTCACCGCCCAAGGGCTGCAACACCTTCGAGAGGTCGGGGCGCAGGGCGGCCAGCAGTGGACGGGCCACCAGTTCGGTGACGCGACCGCCGCCGTGGTCGTCGATGTTCGCGCCTTGGCGCAGGGGCCGGCGGTAGTACGCCTTCACCAGGTGCATGCCGTCCACGGTCAGCAGTGGGCCGAGGAGTTTGGGCACGAACAGCGGATCCGGGTCGATCAGATCGGAGTCCACGAAGGCGATGAGGTCGCCGGAGGTGACGGCCAGGGACCGCCACAGCACCTCCCCCTTGCCCGGGACGGGTTCGAGTTCGGGCACGGCCTGTTCGCGCGTCACGACGCGCGCTCCGGCCGCGTGTGCGCGTTCGGCGGTGGCGTCGGTGGACCCGGAGTCCAGGACGACGAGTTCATCCACCAGCGTGCCGAGCAGGGGCCGGATGCTGGCCACCACGGTGGCCACGGTCGCCTCTTCGTTGAGGGCGGGCAGGACGACGGAGACGGTGCGGTCGCCCTTGGCGGCGACGAGTTCCTGAACCGTCCACTCCGGACGGTCCCAAGTGTGGGTGGTTCCCCAATTTCGCGTCATACGAGACCTCGCAGGGTGCGGGCGGGCGGGCGCAGACCCTGGATGGCGGCGATCATGTCCACCACCCGGCGTGTCTGGGCGACTTCGTGCACTCGGAAAACGCGGGCGCCCGCCGCAGCCGACCAGGCGGTCGCCGCGAGGGTCCCCTCCAATCGCTCGGACAGGCCGACACCAAGGGTCTCTCCGATGAAATCCTTATTGCTCAGCGCCATCAAGACCGGGAAGCCGCTTTTCACAAGAACGTCTATTGCCCGCAACAATTCGAGCCCGTGGTAGGTGTTCTTGCCAAAATCGTGCGTCGGATCGATCAGGACCGAATCTTTTGCCACCCCGGCCGCGATGGCGTTCTCGGCGGCGGCGACCACGGTGTCGGTGACCTCGGCCACCACATCCGCGTACCGCACCCGGTGCGGGCGGGTGCGCGGCACCGCTCCCCCGGTGTGACTGCACACGATCCCGACGCCCAGCTCGGCCGCGACCCCGACCAATTCGGGATCGGCCCCGGCCCAGGTGTCGTTGATCAGATCCGCGCCCGCACGCACGGCCGCCCGCGCCACGTCGGCCCGCCAGGTGTCGATGCTGATCAGCAGTTCCGGATACGCCTCACGAATGGCCGCCACGAACGGCACCACCCGTCGCGCCTCCTCGGCGGCGTCGACCTCGGCCCCCGGCCCGGCCTTCACCCCGCCGATATCGACCAGATCCGCGCCCTCGGTAACCGCGCGGTCAACCGCGGCCATGGCCGCCTCGTCGGTGAAGGTCGCGCCCTTGTCATAGAAGGAATCCGGCGTCCGGTTCACGATCGCCATCACCAGCGCCCGATCCGTCGCCACCGGCTTCCCGCACAATGTCGGCAACGGCGCACACATGGGCTCCAATGTACCGACCCGTGTGCCGCCCCTGCTGGGCAGCCGACCGGAATCGGCCGCCCGTCCTCAGCGCACAGCCCCCGTCATCCCGGCGTGTTTTTGGCCGGGATCCACACCCGACTGTGTGGATCCCGGCCAAACGCACGCCGGGATGACGAAAGGTAGTCAGTTACCGGGGGCTTTGCCCGCGGCGACGTCCTCGGCGTAGCTCTCGAATGCCGGGATGTAGCCCTCGGTGCGGCCGGCCAGTACGTAGAGGCGGCTGTCGGCGTCGGGGGCGTAGCCCTGCTTGCGGAGTTCGACCTTGCGACTCTTGAAGGTGGAGGTCTGTTCGAGTTCGCCGACCACGCGGATGAACAGCGGGACCGCGTAGGTGGGGAGGCGGTCGTAGAGGGTCTTGGCGGCGAGCTTGCCGTCGAATTCAGCGTCCTGGTCCAGGGTGACCGCGGCCATGCCGGCCTTGCCGTCGGTGCCGGGGATGTCGACGCCGTAGACGACGGCCTGGGTGATGGCCTCGATGCCGTCGAAGGCGCCCTCGACCTCGGTGGTGGCCACGTTCTCGCCCTTCCAGCGGAAGGTGTCGCCGAGGCGGTCGACGAAGGCGATGTGGCCCCAGCGCTGATCGCGCACCAGGTCGCCGGTGTCGAACCAGCAGTCGCCCTTCTTGAAGCCGTCGCGCACGAGTTTGGATTCGGTGGCCGACTTGTCGGTGTAGCCGTCGAAGGGTGAGCGGGTGGTGACCTTGGCGAGCAGCAGGCCGACGCCGCCGGACGGGACGCGGCGCAGCCGGCCGTCGGGGGCGCGCTTGGCCTTGCCGGTGGCGTCGTCGTATTCGACGATGGCGAAGGGCAGCGGGGTGAATCCGGCCGTGCGATCGAGGCTGAAGGCGTTGATGAAGGCGACGTTTCCCTCACTCGCGCCGTAGAACTCGACGATGCGCTTGATGCCGAAGCGGTTCCGGAACTCGTCCCAGAGTTCGGGCCGCAGGCCGTTGCCGACCGCGAGGCGGATCTTGTGCAGCCGGTCGGTGCGCCGGGGCGGCTGGTTGATCAGGTAGCGGCACAGTTCGCCGATGTAGACGAAAGCCGTTGCCTCACTGGCGATCGCCTCGTCCCAGAAGCGGGAGGCGGAGAACTTGCGGCCGAGCGCGAAGGTGGCTCCGCCGGAGATGACCGAGGACAGCGCCACGGTGAGCGCATTGTTGTGGTAGAGCGGCAGGCAGCAGTACAGGGTGTCATTGTGCTGCAACCGAACTCCGAGCCCGCCGATGCCGGCCATGGATTTGGTCCACCGCAGATGCGTCATGACGCTGGCCTTGGGCATGCCGGTGGTGCCGGAGGTGAAGATCAGGTAGGCGCGTTCCTTGGCCGTGATCTGTTCGGTCACAGCGGGATCGGACGGATCGGCGGTGCGCGCGGCAGCCTCGAGCTCTCGCCCCCACAGCAGGTTGGGCCGGGCCTCGCTCAGCGTCCCGAGGGCGTCGGCGCATTCCTCGCCGATCACGTCCACCACCGAGTTCAGCAGCCCGAAACTGTGCTGTAGCACCACATCTCGCTGATTGTGGTTGAGCAGTCCGGCGGTCGCGCCGAGCTTCACCACGGCCAGCACGGTGAGCAGCGCCTCGGGCCGGTTGGTCATGAGGATGCCGACCACGTCCCCGCGCTTCACCCCGCGCGCGGCCAGCACCTTGGCGTACCGGTTGACCTCGGAATTGGCTTCGCCCCAACTGTATTCGCGGCCCTCGAAGCGCAGGAACGGCCGATCCGGGTGCCGTCCGGCGGCGCGCTGGAAGAACAGTCCGATGGAGGCGCGGTCCCCCGATTTCACCAGCATGTGCACGACATTTCGCGCCATGCCGGGAGCCTGTGCCGCCATGGCGGGCAGACTGCGGACCAGATCCACCAGGCTCACGGTCGAGCGGGCGTCGTTGTTCACTTCGGGGGGCTCCTCACCGGTCGTGCTCATGCGGCGCGTGCGGGGTGCCGAAACCATCCGAGTCACTTCGTCGCGCCCGGCTCCACCTTTGCGGATACACCAGAAGTTGTCGAGTGAAACCAGTTAGTTTCGGTTGAAAAAGGCAGGACGCCTCGGTGGATGGCGGGAAATATCAAGGATTCTCGGTCAGCGCAGGGGTGACAGCGCCGCGAAGGCCCGGTCGAAGTCGCTCGTCACGATCACCCGGCCCAAGGCCGCGGCGCCGACGAAGCCGCGCTCCCGCAGCTCCTCGATCCACTCGAGCAGGCCGCGATAGTGGTCGTCCTGGTCCAGGATCACCACCGGCTTGTCGTGCACGCCCAGGTACGCGCCGGTCCAGGTCTCGAACAGTTCCTCGAGGGTGCCGATGCCGCCGGGCAGGGTGAGGAAGGCGTCGGCGCGGTCCTCCATGAGCTGCTTGCGCTCGCGCATGGTGTCGGTGACGATCAGCTCGTCGGCGTCCACATCCGCGATTTCCTTGTGCACCAGGTGTTTCGGGATCACGCCCACGGTGTGCGCGCCGGCCGCCCGGGCCGCGTGCGCCACCGCGCCCATCATGGACACATTGCCGCCGCCGGACACCAGTTGCCAACCGCGACGGCCGATCTCGGCGCCGACGCGGCGCGCCAGCTCCAGCACGGCGGGGTCGGTGACACTGGCCGAGCAGTACACGCACACCGAGTACGAATCACTCACCACTCGTCCTCCGTCATCTTGGATTCGGACAGCTGCTCGCGGGCCTGCGCGGCGGCCAGCACGATCTGCACGACCTCGTCGACACTGTCGGTGACGTGCAGCAGTCCCAGGTCGCCGGGTGCGATCTTGGCCGAGCGCAGCAGCGAATCCCGCAGCCAGTCAACGAGTCCCGCCCAGTACTTGGTGCCGAACAGGATGATCGGGAAGCGGGTGATCTTGCGCGTCTGCACCAGGGTGAGCGCCTCGAACAGCTCGTCCAGGGTGCCGAAACCACCGGGCAGGCAGACGAACGCCTCGGAGTACTTCACGAACATGGTCTTGCGTGCGAAGAAGTACCGGAAGTTGATGCCGAGATCGACCCACTCGTTGAGGTGCTGCTCGAACGGCAGCTCGATGCCGAGGCCGATGGAATAGCCGCCCGCCTCGGAGGCGCCGCGATTGGCGGCCTCCATGGCCCCGGGCCCGCCGCCGGTGATGACCGCGAATCCGGCGCGCGCCAGCGCTCCGCCGATGGCCAGGCCCGCCTGGTATTCCGGATGCTCCTGTGGCGTTCGCGCGGAACCGAATACGGCGACCGCGCGCGGCACCTCCGCCAAAGCGCCGAAGCCCTCGACGAATTCGGCTTGGATGCGCAGCACCCGCCAGGGGTCGGTGTGCACCCAGTCGGCTTTGTCGCGTTCATCGAGCAAATGCTGGTCGGTGGTGCCGATGTTCTTCTTCCGGTCCCGGCGCAGCATTATCGGACCGCGGAATCGGGGGGTCTTGGGCGAACGCGGGGACTCGGCCTCAGCAGACATGCAGCCAACTGTATGTGAACCGCACGGCTCAGTTCTTGTCGCCGGTGAGGTAGCTGCGCAGCATGGAGGTCACCTGGGTGATCTGGTCGACCGGCAGGTGCTCGTCGCGCTTGTGCGCGAGATTCGGGTCGCCGGGGCCGAAGTTCACCGCGGGGATGCCGCGCGCCGCGAAGCGCGAGACATCGGTCCAGCCGTACTTGGCGCGGACGCCGCCGCTGCCGTGCGCGTGCACGATCTCGATGAGGTCCTTGGCGGCCGGGGCGGAGAGTCCGGGCAGCGCGCCGGGCGCGCCGTCGGTGCGTTCGAAGTCGAGTTCGAGACCCGAGAAGACCTCGCACACATGCTCGGTGGCCTCGTCGAGGGTGCGGTCGGGGGCGAAGCGGAAGTTCACGTCCACCTCGGCGATATCGGGCACCACATTGCCCGCGACGCCGCCGGACACGCGCACCGCGGACAGTCCCTCGCGGTAGACGCAGCCGTCGATGTCGACCTCACGCGCCCGGTAGGCGGCCAGCCGCTCCAGAATGGGCGCGAGCCGGTGAATGGCATTGTCGCCCAGCCAGGCTCGCGCGGTATGCGCGCGCACGCCGGAGGTGGTGAGCCGCACCCGCAGCGTGCCTTGGCAGCCCGCCTCGACCCAGCCGCCGGAGGGTTCGCCCAGCACGGCGAGATCACCTTCGAGCCATTCGGGAAGTTCGCGTTCGATCCGCCCGAGCCCATTGAACTCGGCCGCGATCTCCTCGCAGTCGTAGAAGATGAGCGTCAGATCGTGCACCGGCTCGGCGATGGTCGCGGCCAGGTGCAGAAAGACCGCGTCCCCGGATTTCATGTCGACGGTGCCGCAGCCCCACAGCTGCCGCTCCCCGTCCGCGCCGGTCTTGAAGGTGCTCGGCACATTGTCGGCGATCGGGACGGTATCGAGGTGCCCGGCGAGGATCACCCGCGTCGGCAGCCCCCGGTTGGTGCGCGCCAGCACGGTGTTCCCGTGCCGCAGGATCTCGAACCCAGTGGTTTGCTCGCGCAATGCCTTCTCGACCACATCGGCGATGAGCGCCTCATCCTTGGACACGCTCGGGATATCCACGAGGGCGGCGGCAAGCGTGATGGGGTCGGCGCTCAGATCGATGGTCACTCGATCCAGCCTAGTTGAGGAACTGGCTCCGTTCCCTGCATGCGCGCTGCGATGGCACAAACAGACACTGTTCGCAATGGAGTTCATTACTTCCTGCGGGAAGGGGTGAAGCCCCTGAGAGTCGCCGAGCCGGGTCCATTAACCTCGATGCCGTGAGTACTCAGGGAGCAGTAGCAGTCGGTCTGGCCACCATCACCGCCAATGGGACGGTTCTCGACACCTGGTACCCGTATCCCGAGCTCGGCGAGGTCACCGACACTGGCAGCAAGCGCCTGGACGCCTCCGACATCGAGTACGCGAAGTTCGCGGACGGGGTCGGCGTGGACGAGGCCCGCCGCGTGGAAACCGTGGTGGTGCGCACCAGCATCGCGGATCTGTCCGCGCCGCCGGTCGATACGCATGACGCCTACCTGCGCCTGCACCTCATCTCGCATCGGCTGATCCAGCCGCACGGCGCGAACCTGGACGGCATCTTCGGTCTGCTGGCCAATGTGGTGTGGACCAATTTCGGCCCGTGCTCGCTGGAGGAGTTCGAGCTGACCCGGCTGAAGCTGCGTGCCCGCGGCCAGGTCACCGTGTACGGCGTGGACAAGTTCCCGCGTCTGGTGGACTACGTCGTGCCCTCGGGTGTGCGCATCGCCGACGCCGACCGTGTCCGTCTGGGTGCGCATCTGGCGTCGGGCACCACGGTCATGCACGAGGGCTTCGTGAACTTCAATGCCGGCACCCTCGGCAACTCTATGGTCGAGGGCCGCATCTCGGCCGGTGTGGTGGTCGGCGACGGCTCCGACATCGGCGGCGGCGCGTCGATCATGGGCACCCTGTCCGGCGGCGGCAAGCAGGTCATCTCCCTCGGCGAGCGCTGCCTGCTGGGCGCGAACGCCGGCATCGGCATCTCCCTCGGCGACGACTGCGTGGTCGAGGCGGGCCTGTACGTCACCGCCGGCACCAAGGTCGCCCTGCCGGACGGCGCGGTCATCAAGGCCGCCGACCTGAGCGGCAAGTCCAACCTGCTGTTCCGCCGCAATTCGCAGTCCGGCGCGGTCGAGGTGGTGCCCCGCAAGGGCACCGGCATCGAACTCAATGCCGCCCTGCACGCCAACGACTAGTCGATCCCGTAGGCGATGACCCGTTCGGGAGTGATCCGGATGAGCTCGCGGCTCATCCCCTCCTGATACGGGTCCACATCCCGCAAAGCCTGTGCGGTGCCCCGAATTTCGAGGCACCGCACATTGAACGGATTCGTCGACACCACATCGTCGACCACGAAGGACACCCGCTCCTCCTTCGCCAGATTCCGGAACTTCTGCGTGGCCCCCATCCGATACCCACCGATATCGATGGTCCCCAGCGCGGTGTTGTACCGGAACCCGACGGGATTGTTCTGCGGCTGCCCATTCGGCCGGACAGTGGCGATCCGCCCCAGCATCTGACCGTTCAGGTACTCGATCTGTGCGGGCGACAGCGTTGCGATCATGCCCGTGACGGTAGAACCTCGAGTGCACTCGAGGTCAACCCCGCGGCGGGTCGCGTGGCGCTCGATCTGACGCGGTCGCGCGAGCACCCTCCGCGATCGATCGAAATCAATCCGAAGTTCTTGCGGGGCAGTCTGATTCACGCCACCACGTGGTCGTATCTCTCACGTTACCCTGATAGCAGGTCGCTGGGCATCGATTGACGGGAGCTGATGCCAGTGGGTTGCGATGTGTTCGTCAGTCATGCGTCTGGTGATGCGATGCTCGCGGCGGCCGTGGTGCGGGAGTTGGAAGCATCAGGAGTGTCCTGCTGGATAGCACCTCGAAATATCGTGGCGGGCACGGACTACGCCGAGTCGATCATCGAGGCGATCGAGGCCGCGTCGGTGATGGTGATCGTGATCTCCGACCATGCGAACAGATCACGGCATGTGCCACGAGAGGTCGAACGGGCAATAGCCCGAGATGTCAGCCTGGTGCCGTTCCGGATCGCTGATATCTCACCGTCCAAGTCGTTGGAATACTTCCTGGCGAGTCAGCATTGGCTGCATGCTCTGCCACCACCGGTGGAGGCGCATATCAGCAAACTGGTCGATGCGGTGACGGCCCTGATCGCGCTGCGACGGGCGGTACCGGCGGCACTGCCCACGGTGGAGACGATCAAGGCCCGCCGGCGGCCGGTCCGAGTCCCCGTGCCCGTGGCCGTTTTCACCGGACGCGACACCGAACGGGCGCTGGCTGCAACAGAGTTGGCACGGGTACCAGTAGTGACCCTGGTCGGCCCTCCCGGCGCGGGTAAGTCCGAGCTGGCCCGGAGGGTCGCTGCTGATCTGGGCTCGGAGTCGGTGGTGTACGTCGACCTATCGACCGTAACGGTTACGAGCTCACTGTCGGCCGTGATCACCACCGCAACCGGATTGGATCCGGCATGGGAGTGGCCTGACACTCTCGCTGCACTCGATGACACCGGCAAGACGCTGCTGCTGGATAACGCGGAGACCGCACTAGCGGTGGATGCCAATGAGTTTCGGCTCCTGGTGCGGGATCTGGTCACCAAATGCAGAGGCGTGCGTGTTCTGGCGACGTCGCGAGAACGCCTCGGGCTGCCCGGCATGGAGGTGCTGATTCGGGTTGGAGCCCTGCCTACCGAAGACGCCGACCGATTGCTGAGCAAGCTGCTGGCCGGCAATGCGGTCACCGTCGCTGCGGCGGATCAGGAAGAAATCACGCGCATCAGGAAACTCGCGGACGGGCTACCACTGGCGCTGGTCATTTCCGCTGCCTGGCTGGCCGAGGTGTCACCGGCTGCATTTCTACGGGCATGGCACCAATCGCGCGAAATGCTTTCGGCACTGCCAGGTTTCGACCAACCCGACCGCAGCTCGAGCGTGCATGTCTCGGTCGCGGTGTCGGTCGGCGCAATGAGTGAGCAGGCACGCCGAATTCTTCGCGTACTGGCCATACTGCCCGCCGGAGCAACCGCCGAAACGGTTGAAGAGATCATCGGCACACCGGTATTGGCGTCGACGGCGGCGCTGGTGCGCAAATCGCTGGTGGAGCAGACAGGAACTCGTCTGCGGCTGCTCGTCCCCATTCGGGAATTCATTCTTGCCCACACCGATGCCGAGACGATGACACCATTACTCGGTTCGGCGATCACCATGCATCTGCGGCTACTGCGAACACTGGCCGGATCCGCGTACCGGCTCGACTCGATGCCGTTCTGGGTCCAGCATCGGGAAACCTTGGGCAACGTAGGAGCTTTGATCGATTCGGGACTCGACCTTTCTGACACCGCGACGGACGCGGTCGAGCTGGCGGTTGCGGCCGGCATGGCGTTCCGCGCCACCGGCCGGATCCAAGAGGGCGTCGACTTCCTGAACAAAGCAATATCTCAGGTTCCAACCGACAGTGAAACCGCCGGAAACCTGCGCGAAGAACTCGGCAATATCCTTCGCGCCGGTGCTCGATTGCACGACGCGGCATCGGAATACACTGCCGCTCTGAACATCTGGACAACACTCGGCCGCCAGGACCGCGAAGCGGTCTGTCGGCTCCGACTCGGCGATATTCTGCGATTGCTCGGCCGATACGCTGACGCACAGGCCACCTACACACTCGGCATGCGATTACACGAAGCCTCGGGCGATCTGCTCGGGCGCGCCGACTCCTATGAGTGCCTTGGAGATGTCGCCTGTATGACAGGCGATTTCGAAACCGCGCTGTACCGCTATACCCAAGCACAGGACATCTTTCGGGCCATTCCCGATGGGATGGTCGGAATGGTCAACACCTCCAACAGCCTTGGCCAGACCAGACTCGCCCTGGCCGACCCCGTCGGCGCGCGATTGGATTACGACCGCGCATTGGTCATCTCCACACGCATCGGAGATCTGCAGGGCCAGGCCAACGCCCAGCTCGGAATCGCCAAAACCCTTCTGTACGAGGCCGATCAGGAGAGGGCACGGGAGCGGATCGAGCTGGCTGAGCAGTTGTACCGGCAGATCGACGACCGTCTCGGCATGGCTAACACCGCTATTGCTCACGGTGACCTCCATCAAGCCGTTGGTGATCTTGCGGCGGCCGACGCCGCGTATGAGCAAGCCGAGGTAGCGTTGACCGCGATGGCAAGCCCCGCCAACCGGATCCTCGCCACATTGCGGCGGGCACTGGGCCGTCAACTGGCATGGGACAGCCCTCAGGTCGCACGTATTCGCGACGAGTTCGCGCTGTTGGTCAACCGTCGAGTCGATGTGGAGGAGTGCCGCCGATGGCCACTGGAACGCAAGGGCAGCGTATTTCACGGTGGCCTGGAGCTGTCGACCTGAATCCGATCATCGCCACGGTCACTCCGTTCACTTCCAGTGGCCACATCGACTTCGCGGCGGTCGACGCCTACCTGAACTTCCTCCACGAAGCCGGAGTGCAGGCCATTCTGGTGAACGGCACCACCGGCGAGTTCGCCAACCTGACTCTTGCCGAACGACGGCAACTTCTCGAGCACACCCGTGTCCGCTGGCCTGGTCAACTCATAGCTCATGTCGGCGCCACCGCCCTCGGAGATGCTGTAGCTCTGCTCGAACACAGCCACGAGCACGCCGATGCCGTCGCCGCGATCAGCCCGTACTTTTATGCCGACCCACCCGGATTGCGCGCCTACTTCTCCGCTCTGCTCGACCGGACCGAACTACCCATGCTGCTCTACAACTTCCCCCGGCATACTCAAGCCCTGATCACACCCGACCTGTTCGGAGAACTTGCCTCCGCCTATCCCCTGCTCGTCGGTATCAAGGACTCGGGGAGCGATCGAGCCGTCACTCGCGCCTACGTCGACACGGGCCTACCGGTCTTCGTCGGCAGCGATGGCGAAGCCGCACGTATCGGTGAACTCCGGGCAGCTGGAATTGTCTCCGGTGGCGGCAGCCCGATACCCGAAGTGCCCGTGCGCATCGCCGCGGCCGTGCGTAACGAAGACACCGAGACCGCAGAACGATGGCAGTCGATCTTCGATCAATTCCGAACACTGCGCCAAGATTCCGGTTTGTCCGACATAGCCTTTGCCAAAGCCGCTCTCTCCGAACGAATCTCTGGATTCCCGGTTACCGTCCGACCCCCGCTTGTCGCCGCGAGCGACACCCGAATCGACGATATCCGCGGCTATCTGCGGAACAAGATCCTGCCCCGCATCGACGAGGTCGATTCGTGACCCGCATAGGCATCACCGGTCACATCCATCTCACCGATGAGACGATCGATCTGGTCCACACGGCGCTCCAGGAGCGGCTGCGTCCCTATGACACGTGCCTGACCGGGGTCAGTTGTCTCGCACCGGGCGCAGACACCATCTTCGCCGGCACTGTCCTTGCTCTCGGAGGTCGTCTCGAGGTGATCCTGCCGGCCCGCTCCTACCGCAATCAGGCGCTGCCAACCGACCGCCTCTCCACTTTCGACAGTTTGCTGAACCGGGCCAGCAGTGTGCGGGTCATGCCTTATGCGAGACCCTCTCCGACTGCGTACCGAGCGGCGAACGGGGCCGTCCTCGCTGCGATCGATCGACTACTCGCTGTGTGGGACGGCGCTACCGGCGATCCCGGCAGCACAGCCGACACCGTTCACGCCGCCAAAACGTTGGCGATTCCCGTAGAAATCATCTGGCCACTCGGAGCACAACGCAGCCGAATATAGAAAAACCCTTGCTCCACAAGATAATTCGGACCACACGACCCACCCCAACGCTGCTACCGTTGAGCCATGCTCGTCGCCCAGGCCGGTCGAAGCTGTGTTCGCCGCTGAGGACTACCCCGGCCTGTTCCAGGCCGCCGACGCCGCCGCCACAGCAGCACAACGCATTTATCTCCGCGCCTACGCACTCCGACTATGGCTGGCCCTCTTCGCCGCAACCTGCGCGGCATTCACAATCCGCATCGGAAGTGCCCGCACCGACATCGCCGCTCTCGGCACCGCATTGGGTTTCGTCAGCATTCTCGCCATCGATGTCGCTTTGCTCAGTACCCGGCCCAGCCGCACCTGGCACGAAGGGCGCGCCCTCGCTGAATCGGTCAAATCACTCGCCTGGAAGTACTCGGTCGGGGGTACCCCATTCGACAGCAACCGTGCCGACCCTGACACCCGCCTCCTCGATCGAATCCGCGCACTGCAGCGCGCAGTACCCGACCTCACGGTACGACCGACCACCGCATCCTGTATCACCGGCCGCATGCGCGATCTTCGCCGGTGCACCTTTCCCGAACGTCGCCGGATCTACCTGGAGCATCGAATCCACGAACAACAAGAGTGGTACGCCAGCAGGTCGGCCAGTCACCATCGTCGCGGCAATCGCCTCTACGCACTTGGACTCTTCCTCGAAATCGGCGGTATCACCGCCGCTCTCGGAAAAGCCTTCAACACGATAGACTTCGACCTCGCCGGTATTGTCGCCGCCGCCATCGCGGCGCTCGCCGCTTGGTCTTCCGCCCGACAGCACATCCGGACCGCCATCACATACGCGACCACTTCCAACGAGCTTGCCATCATCACCGACGCCCTAACCAATGCGAGCGAGAATGACTGGGCTACGGCCGTAGCCAGGGCCGAGGAAGCAATCAACCGCGAACACGCGCTGTGGAGGGCCGCCCACCACGAATGAGCCGACGCTCAATACTCAGTCGGCCCGGAGCAGCAGCTTCTTCTGGACCTTGCCCATGGCGTTGCGGGGCAGGGAATCGACTATGCGGATCTCGCGGGGGCGCTTGTGCGCCGAAAGTTCGTCTGCGACATGGGTGATGAGGGCTTGTGCCACGGAATCGGCTGCGCCGTCGCGGAGTACGACGAAGGCGATGATGCGCTGGCCGAGGTCGGGGTCGGGGGCGCCGACGACGGCGACTTCGGCGACCGACGGGTGGCCGAGCAGGGAGGTTTCGATTTCGCCCGCGCCTATGCGGTAGCCGCCGGATTTGATGAGGTCGACGGATTCCCGGCCGACTATGCGGTGGAAGCCCTCCGGGTCGATGACGGCGACGTCGCCGGTTTTGAACCAGCCGTCTTCGGTCCAGGTTTCGGCGCTGGCGTCGGGGCGGTTCAGGTAGCCGTCGAAGAGCATGGGGCCGCGAACCTGAAGGCCGCCAACGGATTCGCCGTCGTGGGGGACGGGGTGGCCGGCCTCGTCGCGGAGGCGGGTTTCGACGCCGTGGACGGGGGTGCCGACCCAGCCGGGGCGGCGTTCGCCGTCGGGGCGGGTGGACAGGGTGATCATGGTTTCGCTCATGCCGTAGCGCTCGATGGGGGCGTGGCCGGTGAGGTCGCGCAGGCGCTCGAAGACCGGGACCGGCAAGGGGGCACTGCCGGAGATCAGGATGCGGGCCTTGGCCAATTCCTTTGCGGCGGCCGGGTCTTCGGTCACGCGGGACCAGACTGTCGGGACGCCGAAGTACATGGTGCCGTGCGCCTCGGCATACGCCTGCGGGGTGGGTTTGCCGGTGTGGATCAGCGGGCTGCCGACGCGCAGGGGGCCGAGCAGGCCCAGGATGAGGCCGTGCACGTGGAACAGCGGAAGTCCGTGCACCAGTGTGTCGTTCGGCTTCCAGGACCAGGCTTCGGCGAGGGCGTCCAGCCCCGCGGCAATGGCGCGGCGGCTGAGCATGACGCCCTTGGGCGCACCGGTGGTTCCGGACGTGTAGAGGATGAAAGCCGTTGCCTCCGGGGCGGGTTCGGCGTACACGTGCCAGGAGCGGGCGTGCTTGCGGACCGGAATCACGGGCAGGTCGCTGCCTTCGGGGGCTTCCCCGAGCCACGCCTGGGCTCCGGAGTCCGAAAGGATGTGGGCCAGTTCGGCATTGCCCGCGTCCGGCGGTACCGGCACCACGGTCACACCGGCGATGAGGCAGCCGACGACGGCCAGCACGGTGGTGACGGTCGGCTTGGCCAGGACGGCGAGGCGGTCGGCGCGGGCGATGCGTTCGGCGACGGAGGTGGCCGCGCCCAGCAGGTCACTGCGGGACAGCGTGACGCCGTCGATGGTGACGGCGTCCGGAATATCGTCCCCGGCGGCCACGGCGGACGGGTTCAGCGAGCTCAGCAGTAGCGGCGACCTGTACGACACCGGCCCAGGCTACCGGCCCGCAGCGCCGCGGCCGTTCCGGCGTCGAATCACCAGGACACGAATAGGCTGCGAACCAGCCCGGTCGGTTGACAGGCGAACTGAGTGGGTAAGAAGGTTTATATACATCTTTCTCATCAGGGAACGAGGTCGACGATGACCAGCCCGCTGCACGCCACGCCCCGGGAACCCGCGCTGCCGCCCATCGATATCCGGCAGTACCTCGACGGGAGCGCCGCCCTGTTCGGCGCGGCGGCGAATGTGATCATGCAACTCGCACAACCACCGGTCGGCTACGGCGTGGTCGAGAGCCCGGTGGAGAGCGGGCAGGTCTTCAAGCATCCGATCAAGCGGCTGCGCACCACCGTCACCTATCTGGCCGTCGCCATGCTGGGCACCGAGGAGGATCGGGAGGCGTACCGCACCGCCGTCGACTCCGTGCACAAGTTCGTGCGATCCCGTCCGGGCAGCCCGGTGCGCTACAACGCCTTCGACCCGCGCCTGCAACTCTGGGTGGCGGCCTGCCTGTATTGGGGCGCAAAGGATTTGCACGAGCGCATGCACGGACCCATGCCCGAGGCGGACGCCGACGCCTTCTATCACTACTCCGCGCGCCTGGGCACAACCTTGCAGGTGCGCCCGGAGATGTGGCCGGCCACGCGCGCGGACTTCGACCGCTACTGGGAGGAGAACCTCGCCAAGACCACCATCGATCCGACCGTGCAGGCGTACTTCGAGGATCTGATCGACCTGAAGATGCTGCCGCGCCCGTTCCAGCTGGGCTTCGGCCGCGTGCACCGGTTCTTCGTCATCGGCCTGCTCCCGCAACACATCCGGGACGAGATGGGGATGACGTGGACGCCGCGCCAGGACCGCGCACTGGCCCGCATTCTGCGCACGGCCGGTGCGGCCGAATCGCTGTTGCCCACGCCCGTGCGGACTTTCCCGGTCAACGCCTACCTGTGGGATATGCGCCTGCGCCGCCGACTGGGATTACGGCTGGTGTGATGCGTGCGGAAACCGCAGCGGCTCAGTGGATCCGGAAGCCCGGCACCACATGGTCGAGGGCGAATCGCCGCAGTGCGGCCTCGTCGTCGAGCGGGATGACGGTCTGCGGCGTGAGCGCCAGCGACAGCGCCGCGCGCGCGATCATCTCCGCCAGCGGCAGCGGATCGTATTGCGGCACTTTGCCTTCCGCCTGGAGCCGGCTGATGAATTCGGCGAGGTAGTCGCGCCCGAGTTCGATGACGGGCGCGCCCTGCACGGTCAGGTACGGCAGTACGATCTCGGGCTCGGTCTTGAGCAGCCGCTCCAGCAGCTGATCGCCGCGCAGACCCTCGATGAAGGCGACGAACAGGGCGACGATCTGATCCTCGGCGCTGGCGTCGCGGTCCGCGTAGGGCCGCAGAGCGGCATCGGCCTGATCGATGAACTGCCGGGCCTGCCGCAGCCCGACGGCCTGAATGAGATCGTTCTTCCCGGCGAAGCGCCGATACAGCGTCGCGAGCGAGAGCCCGCCGCGTCGCGCCACCTCGACCATGCTGGTGCGCTTGATGCCGAAGTCGAGGAACGCCATCAGGGCCGCGTCCAGAACCTTGGCCTGATTGCGGTCCTCGGGGGCGGATCCGCGCACGAGCGGCAGCAATTTGGCCAGGTTGGCCATGGTCCGAACCCCTTCTTGGCGTCGCCGATACGATGAGGCACTCATCATCGCACATTGACAGCGTGATCTTGCGATGAGAAAGTGAAGCGCGAACTTTCTCACACTCTCCTCACCGACGAGGAGCGGACACCAAGGAGTCGTGTCAACGATGACCGCCCCTCTGCGCAAGTCTGATGAGTATTACCGTCCGGCCCCCACGGCCGAGCCGTTCACCCCCGAAACCATTCGCGAACACATCGACGGCGTCTCCGCCTTCCTCGGCGGCGCGGCCAATGTCGTCATGCAGCTGTCCCTGACCCCCGTGGCCTACGGCGTGGTCGAGAGCGACAATCGCAATGGCTCGATCATGGTGCGCCCGGTCAAGCGGCTGCGCACCACCCTCACCTACCTGGCCGTCGCCATGATGGGCACGGAGGAGGATCGCAAGTCCTACGCCGAGGCCGTCAACGGCGCGCACCGCGGCGTGCGCACCAAGCAGTACAGCCCGGTGAAGTACAACGCCTTCGACCCGAACCTGCAACTGTGGGTGGCCGCCTGCATCTACTACGGCTTCGACGACATGATCCTGCGCATGCGCGGTCCCATGAAACCCGAAGTGGCCGAGGCCTTCTACCAGTACAGCGCGCGCCTGGGCACCACCCTGCAGATGCGCCCGGAGATGTGGCCGGCCACCCGCGAGGAGTTCTACGAGTACTTCGAGACCAACCTGGCCACCAAGACCATCGACCCGCGCGTGCGGGCCTACTTCAACCGCCTCATCGATCTGCGCATGATGCCGCGCCCGGTGCAGTTGGTGTTCGGGCGGTTCCACCGCTTCGTGGTCACCGCCCTACTGCCGCAACATCTTCGCGACGAGATGGGCATGACCTGGACCGCCCGCGACGAGCGCCGCTTCGCCCTGCTCATGCGCCCGCTGGCCGCCGTGTGGACGCGGCTGCCGGAACCGCTGCGGCTGTTCCCGTTCAACTTCTACCTCGCGGATATGCGCACGCGCCGCCGCCTGGGCCGCCCGCTGGTCTGACCCCCTGCACGGACCGGCGGACGCGACGGGCGGGCAGGAGAACCGGACTCCTGCCCGCCCGCAATACTTTTCGGCGCGGCGGCTCAGCTCCGCTCGGTGAGCGCGCGCAGGAAGAAGCCGACATTGGCGGGCCGTTCGGCCAGCCGCCGCATGAGGTAGCCGTACCACTGGCCACCGTAGGGCACGTACACCCGCAACGCCTGCCCCTCCCCGACCAGCCGCCGCTGTTCCGCGTCCCGGATGCCGTACAGCATCTGGAACTCGAAATCGCCCGGCCCACGGTATTTCTCGGCGGACTCACGCAGTCCGGCGTCGAGCATGGCCGGATCGTGGGTGGCCACCATCGGATAGCCGTCGCCGCGCATGATCACGTCGAGGCATTCCAGATAGGACGCGTCGACCTCGGCGCGCTTGCGATACGCGACGGTCTCCGGTTCCTGATACGCGCCCTTGCACAGCCGGATTCGCGTGCCCTCCGCCGACAGGTCCCGGCACCGCGCCACCGCGTCCCGCAGATAGGTCTGCACCGCCAGGCCCAGCCAGGGGAATTCGGACCGCATCTCCCGCACGGCCGCGACGGTCTCCTCGGTGGTGGTGTGGTCCTCGGCGTCCACGGTCACCCACACCTGCGATTCGGCGGCCTTGGCGCAGAGCTTGTGCAGGTTCTCGGCGGCGATGGCGGGGCCGTCCGCCCCCAGGAACTGGCCGAGCGCGGACAGTTTCAGCGACACCTCGACGCGTGGCACCGTGCTCGCACTGTCCGGGAGCGTGCGATCCAGGGCGGCGAGTTCGCCTATGAGAGCGAGGTATTCGGTCACCGCGGCATCGGCCATGCCGCGTTCGGTGGTGTACTCGCCCAGGAAGTCGACGCTCACCGTGCGGCCGCCGGCGAGCAGTTCCCGCACGACGGGCAGCAGCTCCGCGCGGGTCTCCCCGGCGACGAAGCGTTTCACCACGGCCGCGGTCGCGGGCACCTTGGTGATGGTGCGCTTCATGCGGTCCGATCCGGCTGCCGCGAGAATCACCGGACGGAGCGGATTGATCCGGATCATCGGGCCTCCATGTGCGGGTAGCGGTAATCGGTGGGGGCGACGAAGGTTTCCTTGATCGTGCGAGGTGCGGTCCAGCGCAGCAGGTTCAGATATGAGCCGGCCTTGTCGTCGGTGCCGGAGCCGCGAGCGCCGCCGAAAGGCTGCTGCCCGACCACCGCGCCGGTGGGCTTGTCGTTGACATAGAAGTTTCCGGCCGCGAATCGCAGTGTGGCCGAAGCCTGTTCGACGGCCTGCCGGTCGCGGGCGAAGATCGCGCCGGTGAGCGCGTAGGGCGAGGTCCGGTCCACCTGGGTGAGCACATCGGCGAAACCCGAAGGGGTGCTGTCGTCGTAGACGTACACCGACAGGATGGGCCCGAAGTACTCGGTGGCGAAGGACTCGTCGGTGGGGTCGTCGGCGAGCAGCACGGTCGGCCGGACGAAGTAGCCCTCGCTGTCGTCGTAGTGCCCGCCCACGGGGATTTCGATCCCTTTGGCCCGTGCGCGTTCGATGGCCGCCACATTCTTGTCGTAGGACCGTCGATCGATCAGCGCCCCACCGAAATTCGACAGGTCCGCCACATCGCCGTAGCCGAGCTCCCGCACCTGATCGGCGAAGTCATCGGCGATCAGGGTCCATACCGATTTCGCGATGTAGGCCCGCGAGGCCGCCGAGCACTTCTGCCCCTGATACTCGAACGCCCCGCGAATCAGCGCCGTGCGCAGGGCATCCGGGTCGGCGGAGCTGTGCGCGACGATGAAATCCTTGCCGCCCGTCTCCCCCACCAGCCGCGGATAACTGTGGTAGCGGTCGATATTCGCGCCCACCTCCCGCCACAGGTGCTGGAAGGTGCGGGTGGACCCGGTGAAGTGGATGCCCGCCAGCCGCCGATCGGCCAGCGCGATCTCCGAGAGCTGGATCCCGTCCCCGGTGACCATATTGATCACGCCCGGCGGCAGCCCGGCCGCTTCCAGCAACCGCATGGTGTAGTACGCCGAAAGCGTCTGCGTCGGTGAGGGTTTCCACACCACGGTATTGCCCATGAGCGCGGGCGCGGTGGGCAGGTTCCCGGCGATGGCGGTGAAGTTGAACGGCGTGATCGCGTATACGAACCCCTCCAGGGGCCGGTAGTCCATTCGATTCCACACGCCCGCACCGGATTCCGGCTGCTGCTCCAGGATCCCGCGCGCGAAGGCCACATTGAAGCGCCAGAAGTCGACCAGCTCGCAGGGTGCGTCGATCTCGGCCTGGGTGGCCGATTTCGACTGTCCGAGCATGGTTGCCGCCGCGATGGTTTCCCGCCAGGGCCCGGCGAGCAGGTCGGCGGCGCGGAGCAGCACCGCCGCCCGTTCTTCGAACGGTAGTGCGCGCCAGGCGGGTGCGGCGGCCGTCGCGGCGTCGACGGCCGCCTGCGCCTCGTCGTGGGTGGTTTGCGTGTAGGTCCCGAGCACGTGCCGATACCGGTGCGGCATAACGATTTCCAGCCGTTCTCCGCTGCCGGTCCGGTCGCGGCCGCCGATCACGAGCGGCACGTCGACGGATTCGGCGGAGAGGTGGGCGAGCTTGCCGGTGAGCAGCTCCCGTTCCCGGCTGCCCGGCGCGTAGGTGTGCACCGGTTCGTTGGCAGGTGTGGGGACAACCGAAACAGCGTCCATAACCCAGGCTATCGCGAACTTTGCCGCCCAGCGGGCAGGAACGCGCTACTTCCTTCCGGCGTACCCGCGTCGCTACCGTAAATCCGTAGCGATGATCTTCTCGATATTGCGTTCGGCGAGAGCGGTGATGGTGACGAACGGATTCACCGTGGTGCTGCCCGGAATCAGCGATCCGTCGATCACGTAGAGCCCCGGGTACGAGGTGAGCCGTCCGTAGTTGTCGGTGGACTGGTCGAGCACGCAACCGCCCAGCGGGTGGTAGGTGAAGTTGTCGCCCCAGGTCTTGTAGAGCCCGAACAGGTCGGTCCGGTAGATGGTCCCCTCCTTGCTGTTGATCTTGTCGAAGACCTTTTTGGCGGCGTCGATACTGGGCTGCGCCCAGGAGGTCTGCCAGTTCAGGTCCACGCCGCCGGTGCCGGAGTTGAAGGTGAAGGTGCCGCGGTTCGAGTTCTTGGTGATGGCCAGGTAGAGGCTGATGAACGTTTCGAGGCCCGCCGGAATCGGCGACACCTCGGCGAAGACCGGCGCGGACGAATCCGCCCAGTTGTCGATGCCCAGGCAGGGGATGCAGGATTGCAGGCTGCCGGTGTCGTCCCACACGTGGTTGGCGCGCGCGACCATCACATTGCCGTTGTTGCCCCACCCGGTGCCGACACTGTCGGGCAGGTTGGGCAGCTTGCCCTGCGCCTTCATGGACACCAGCAGCTTGCTGGTGCCCACGCTGCCGGCCGCGAAGAACACCCGCTGCGCCACAATGTTCTTGGTGGCCACCGTGTTTCCGCTGGTGTCGATCTGCTTCATCTCGACCTTGTAGCCGCCCTCGGTGGGCGCGACCGCGGTGACCTTGTGCATGGGCGTGATGCCGACCCTGCCGGTGCCCACGGCTTCGGCCAGATAGGTCTTGTCCACGGACTTCTTGCCGAAGTTGTTGCCGTAGATGACTTCCGAGGCCAGCGCCGAGCGGGTGACCTGATTGGCCTGCTCCTGCTTCATGTAGCCGAAGTCGTACACATTGGGCACGAAGGTCCACGCGAATCCGGAGCGCTCGGCCTGCTTGCGCCCGACCCGCGCGTACTTGTAGCACTCGGCGCTGTCGAACCAACTCTGGTCGAGATTGTTGACGCCGAGCGCGGCATTGGCGCGCGGGTAGTAGGTCGAGTACATCTCGCCCGCGTCGACGGTGGGCAGGATGGTGGAGAAGTACTGCTGCTTGGGCGTGACGGCCATGCCGCCGTTCACCAGCGAACCGCCGCCGACGCCGCGCCCCTGGTACACCTTGATCCCGCTGAACTGCTCGGAATCCAGTACGCCCGTGTACTTCTGGATGTCCTTGTTGTAGTCGCCGCCGGCGAAGTTGCTGATCGGCTGGTCGGTGCGATTGCGCAGCCAGAAGGAGCGCCCGTCCGGTTTCAGCATGCCGCAGAAGATCTTTCCGTCGGAGCCGGGCGTGGACCAGGACATGCCCATCTCGACGACGGCCACGTCGATGCCGGCCTGGGCCAGTCGCAGGGCGGCCACCGCGCCGCCGTAGCCGCTGCCGATGACCAGGGCGGGCACCTTGTCACCGTCGGATAGCTGTTTGGTGGGTAGCGCCTGTGCGGGCGCTCGCCGCGCCAGGGCCACGCCGCCCAGGGCGAGGCCGGTGGTGGCAAGGAATGCACGGCGAGTCATACGCATTGAAAGGCTCCTCATCGAACTTCTCGAATTAGAACCTGTTATAGGTTGTCTGAAGCGCGTACGTGTCACTTTTGCGCAGAAACGAAAAAAGTCCGGTTGCATCGGCAACCGGACTTCGATCGATCAAGAGAGGCGACCCTGACGGGACTCGAACCCGCGACCTCCGCCGTGACAGGGCGGCGCGCTAACCAACTGCGCCACAGGGCCTTGCTAGAAGCTCGGCCGCCGGGCCTCGCAACGTCGAAGACAGTAGCACGCGCCCGGCAGCGGAAGGAAATCAGCTGGTCAGACGCTCAGCTGCGACCGCGATGCGTTCGTCGGTGGCGGTAAGCGCAATGCGCACATGCTGATTGCCGCGCGGGCCGTAGAACTCGCCCGGGGCCGCCAGGATGCCGCGCTCGGCCAGCCAGTCCAGGGTGGTGCGGCAGGGCTCGCCGCGCGTGGACCACAGGTACAGTCCGGCCTCGGAGTCGTCGATGCGGAAACCGGCCTGGAGCAACGCGTTTCGCAGCACCTCGCGGCGCGCACGGTAGCGCTCGCGCTGCTGCGACTCGTGGGTGTCGTCGCCGAGGGCCGCGGTCATGGCGGCCTGGATCGGGAACGGCAGCATCATGCCGGAATGCTTTCGCACCTCCAGCAATTCGGCCACCAGCTCCGGGTCGCCGGTGACGAACCCGGCGCGGTAGCTCGCCAGATTCGACGTCTTGGACAGCGAGTGGATGGCCAGCAGCCCGGTGTGATCACCGTCGCTCACCTCGGGATCGAGGATGGAGACCGCGCGGCCCTCCCAGGTCAGGCCCAGGTAGCACTCGTCGGACGCCACGATCGCCCCGCGCTCGCGCGCGAATTCGACCACCTTGCGCAGATGTTCGACGCCGAGCACCTTGCCGGTCGGATTCGACGGCGAGTTCAGGTAGATGAGCGCGGGCTTCTCCGGCCCGAGCTGGGTGAGCCCGTCCGCGCGAATGATGCGCGAGCCGGACAGCAGCGCGCCCACCTCATAGGTCGGGTACGCGACCTCCGGAATCACCACCAGATCTTCGGCACCGAGTCCGAGCAGCCGCGGCAGTCCCGCGATCAGCTCCTTGGTGCCGATGACCGGCAGCACCGCAGCCGGGTCCACACCGGTGATCCCGAACCGCCGCTTCATCGCGTCGACCGCGGCCTGCCGCAGTTCGGGGGTGCCGTGCGTGGTCGGGTATCCCGGCACCTCCGCCACCGATGACAGCGCGGCCCGGATCAGCGGATCGACCGGATCGACAGGGGTGCCGACGGACAGATCCACGATGCCGCCCGGATGGGCGGCGGCCTTCGCCTTCACGGAAGCGATGGTGTCCCAGGGGAAATCGGGCAGCAGCGAGCTCACCCGGCCACGCGTGTTCAAATCGACTGCCTACTCGCCGGCCATGGGCGGGAGGGCGGCGATGAACGGCGGGTCGTAATCGACCTTGCCGACCTTGGTGGCGCCGCCGGGCGAGCCGAGATCATCGAAGAACTCGACATTGGCGTTGACGTAACCGCTCCACTGATCCGGGGTGTCGTCTTCGTAGAAGATGGCCTCCACCGGGCAGACGGGTTCACATGCACCACAGTCCACGCACTCGTCCGGTTGGATGTACAGCATGCGACCGCCCTCGTAGATGCAGTCCACGGGGCATTCTTCGATGCACGCCTTGTCCTTCACGTCAACGCACGGTTCAGCGATGATGTACGGCACTGCCGCTCTCCTAGTCTGTCCTCACATGCGGGATGCTCCGCCCCGCGAAACCCTATCCCGCGCCCCAACATTACTACTGGTCAGGCTTACCTTAATTCGCACCGCGTGCCGCCAGGGATGGTTCACACCCCGCAAAGCCCCTCATCGGCCGCCCAATCCCGCCTCACGTGCCCGGATAATGGCCTCCGCGCGATCGTGAACCTGGAGCTTCCCGAAGATCGACACGTCCCGGCACCGGAGAGCAGGTCCGCGACATGCGCACCTTTGAGTAAGGTACCCATCCGCCTCCGCACGGATCGCCACGAGCAGACTGTCCCGATCCTCGGACACTGTCATGACCAGAATGCGTAAACCGGGGTGGGCAAGCCGCAGCGTGCGGGTGGCCTCGATCCCCCGGGTGGCTCGGCGTACCGACCACCACTATTGCCGGGCCCATAGCCCAGGCGCATGAGTCAGCCGACCCGCACTCGCCCGCATACCGGGTCGGGTTTTCCCCTGGAACAGCACTGTGGCACCCGATGGTTCGGGCGCCACAGTGCCGGGCAATGGTGTGGACGGCTAGCCGAGGGCCAGCGGGACCGAGTGTGAACTGTGTTGCGGCACACCGTAGGTGGTGGTGCGCTGGCGGACGGGGCGGCCGATGCCGGTGGCGATCTCGGTGAGTTCGGCGACGGTTTTGGCCGAGCCGTGTTCGGAACCGGCCATGCGGGAGATGGTTTCCTCCATCAAGGTGCCGCCGAGATCGTTGGCGCCGCCATTGAGCATGAGCTGGGTGCCCTTGATACCGAGTTTCACCCAGCTGGTCTGGATATTGTGGATGCGGCCGTGCAGCATGATGCGGGCCAGCGCGTGCGCGGCGCGGTTGTCGCGGACGGTGGGGCCGGGGCGGGAGGCTCCCGCCAGGTACAGCGGGGCGGACTGGTGCACGAAGGGCAGCAGCACGAATTCGGTGAAACCGCCTGTCTCGTCCTGGATTCCGCGTAGCACGCGCAGGTGGCCGACCCAGTGCTTGGGGTTGTCGACGTGGCCGTACATCATGGTCGAGCTGGAGCGGATGCCGAGCTTGTGCGCGGTGGTGATGACGTCGACCCAGGCCGAGGTGGGCAGCTTGCCCTTGGTGAGGACCCAGCGGACTTCGTCGTCGAGGATTTCGGCGGCGGTGCCCGGAATGGTGTCGAGCCCGGCCTCTTTCAGCGCGCTCAGCCAGTCGTGGATGGACTGCCCGCCACGCGAAGCGCCGTTGACGACCTCCATGGGACTGAAGGCGTGCACGTGCATGGACGGGACGCGCTGCTTGATGGCGCGCACCAGGTCCGCGTAGCCGGTGACCGGCAGTTCCGGGTCGATGCCGCCCTGCATGCAGATCTCGGTCGCACCTTCGACATGCGCCTCCCAGGCGCGGTCGGCGACCTCGTCGGTGCTGAGGGTGAAGGCGTCGGCGTCGCCCTTGCGCTGGGCGAAGGCGCAGAAGCGGCAACCGGTGTAGCAGATATTGGTGAAGTTGATGTTCCGGTTGACGATGTAGGTGACATCGTCGCCATTGGTGTCGCGGCGCAGCTGATCCGCCAGGGCCGCAATGGCTTCCAGCGCGGGGCCGTCGGCGGTGGCCAGCGCCAGGTACTGGTCGTCGGTGAGCCCGGCGGGGTCCTTCTCGGCGGCGCGCAGGGCCGAGAGCACATCGGAGTCGAAGCGTTCGGGGGCCGCGGCGGCGAGTTCGTTCACCTGCTCGCGAATGGTCTCCCAGTCGCCGAACGCGCCGAGACCGTCACTGGCGAGGGCGGAGTCGCTGCGGGATTCGGTATTGCGGCCTTCGCTGTCGATGGCGGTGTTCAGGTCGATGCGGCCGACGGATTCCCAGTCGTGGTCGGGTTCCTGCCAGGGCAGTCCGGTCGGATTCACTTCGCGCGCAAGGCCGGTCACCGGATCGGCGAGGGCGGCCACGTGCCGGGAGACGCGCGGGTCGATCCACGGGTGTCCGGCGAGCACGTATTTCGGGTGGGCCGTGAGCCTTTCGGTGAGCACATATCCGGCGTCGGCCGTAACCTGCGCCAGCACTTCGAGATTCGGCCACGGGCGTTCGGGGTTGACGTGGTCGGGGGTGAGCGGTGACACCCCGCCCCAGTCGTCGATGCCGGCGTCGATGAGGGCCCGGCATTCGTCCAGCGACACCAGATTCGGCGGGGCCTGGATGCGCATCTTCGGGCCGAGCAGCAGCCGGGCCACGGCGATGGTGGCGCGGAACTCCTCGAGGTCGGCATCGGGGGTGTTGCGCATGGCGGTGTCGTGCTTGGCCAGGAAGTTCTGCACGATCACCTCCTGCACGTGCCCGAAAGCCTTGTGCGCCTTGCGGATCGCGAGAATGGATTCGGCGCGCTCGGTGAGGTCCTCGCCGATGCCGACCAGGATGCCGGTGGTGAACGGCACCGACAGGCGTCCGGCATCGGTGAGCGCCCGCAGGCGCACCGCGGGATCCTTGTCCGGGCTGCCGTAGTGCGCCTGCCCGGGTTCGGTGAACAGCCGGGTGGAGGTGGTCTCCAGCATCATGCCCATGGACGGGGCGACCGGCTTGAGGCGGGACAGTTCCTCCCAGCTCATCACACCCGGATTCAGGTGCGGCAGCAGGCCGGTCTCCTCGAGCACGCGGATGGACATGGCGCGCACATAGTCGAGGGTGGAGTCGTAGCCGCGTTCGTCGAGCCACTGCCGGGCCTCGGGCCAGCGCTCCTCGGGGCGGTCACCGAGCGTGAAAAGGGCTTCCTTGCAACCCAGTTCGGCGCCCTTGCGGGCGATCTCGAGCACCTCGTCGGGTTCCAGGTACATGCCCCTGCCCTGGGCGCGCAGCTTTCCGGGCACGGTGACGAACGTGCAGTAGTGGCACTTGTCGCGGCACAGATGCGTCAGCGGAATGAACACCTTGCGCGAGTACGTGATCGGAAGGGCCTCCCCCGCGTACCCCGCCTCACGGAGTCCGGCATCGCGCACGCGCGCGGCCGAGGCGGTGAGGTCGGCGAGATCCGCACCCCGGGCATGCAGCAGCACGACCGCCTCGTCGAGATTGAGCGTCGCGCCGTCCCGCGCCCGGCGCAGCGCCCGGCGCATCCCCGAGGGGGAGGGCGGCACGGCAGCTTTCGGGGGAAGGCTCGGGTTCGGTAGATCCGTCACGTCCTCGATCATGCGCCATCCATCCGACTGTTGCTCCCTCCGCCTCCCCGGAACTTCTGCGCCCGGCTGAGTGCCGTTATCCGTCATGCATGCGTGCAACCGGCTGGGAGCCGATCCGATTCCTCCGTACCCGACGAGTTACCCGGATCGCGCGAAATCAGCTGTCACCTTCGCATTACTCCGTCATGCGTCTCCTCCTGGGACTGACCCTTGTCACCCGCGACCTGCGCCTCTAGGGTGTCCGCCACGATTACTCGCATCGGTTGATACGAATATTCGTATTTACGCTCATAGCTGCACCTCCGGGCCCGCGCCCGGAAACGACGAAACGGGGCTATCCGTGTTCGACAGATTGGGCCGCGCCACCGCTGTGGCTGCCGCGACCGCCGCCGCTTTGCTCACCCTGACCGCCGCACCGGCCTCGGCCGACTTCGATTCGCTGCCGCCCGCCAATCCGCATCTGGGGCCGCTGGGGACCGCGACCATGCACGGTGACGCCGAATCCTCCGACGCCACGCCGCTTCCCGGACCCGGCACGGGGGACATTCGCGCCGACTTCCACGAGCTGGCCGCGGCGTGCCCGACGATTCTGCAAGGCGCGGACGGGCTTCCGCAGGCGCTGTGCACGAAGATCAGCAATCGGGCGCCGGAGGTGCTGCTGCTCGATCCGAACACCGGCAATACCCTCGCGTCGCTGGAGTTGACCAAGGGCAGTCTGCTCGGCGGCGTGTACGCCTACCTCGACAATCAGGACCGGATGGTCACCGTGGACGGCAGCGGGAAACTGCTGCGGGTGGCGCATCAGCGCAGCGGGAATTCGTGGCGGGTGGTCATCGAATCCGAAACCGATGTGTCGCAGGCGGTTACCGGACACTGCGGGGGCAACGGGTGCGACGCGGTCAGTTCGGTGATGCCCGACTTCGACGGGCGGGTGTGGTTCGCCACCGACAATGCGGCCGCCGGGTTCGTGGGATTGGACGGGGTGGCGCGGTCGATCGTGCTCGGGCCCGGGGAATCGGTGGCCAACAGCATTTCGAGCGCGCCGGAAGGCGTGTCCATCGCGACCACGCACGCGCTGTATCTGGTGAACGCGGACGCGGCCGGGAATCCGCGCGTCGTGTGGCGGCAGCCCTACGATCGCGGGCCGGCGCGCAAGCCGGGGCAGCTCAGCTGGGGCACCGGGGCCACGCCGACCTTCTTCGGACCGGGTAGCGGGACCGAATACGTCGCGATCACCGACAATGCGGCGAGCAAGGAGAACCTGCTGGTCTTCGAGACCGCGACCGGGCGGCAGATCTGCTCGACGCCCGCCGTCGACGGAACCGAGAATTCGCCCATCGGCGTGGGATCGTCGCTGTTCGTGGCCAGCACCTACGGGTATCCGTATCCGCAGCTGCCCGCCAATGCCGGGCCGAGCCAGCCCGCCGGCGCGAACTTCACCGGCGGCATGACGCGGGTCGATGTGAGTGCCACCGGATGCCGCGTGGTGTGGACGAATGATGTTCCCTCCGCGGCGGTTCCGCGCCTGTCGGTGGCCGACGGGAAGATCTACACCGTGACGCGGCGGTCGGTGCTGGGCACCGGCAGCGCGGGGCTGCCCACCGGGAATCCGACCGATAGCTATCGCCTCGCCGTCATCGACGCCGCCACCGGGAAACTGGACTCGGAGCGACTCATGGGCGCCACGCCCGTGCACGACACCCTGCAGATGGTCGGCACCATCGCACCTGGACGGGTGCAGTATCAGGGCACCATGACCGGGCTGTTCCGCATTACCGCGCGCTGAGGCAGATGATCTCCGGCCCTCCCGGCCGGAATCGTGCAAGCATGGCAGCATGTCCCAGCCCACCGCCCCCGGCGGCATCATGGCCGACCCCGCCCGGCGGCCCAGCCCACGCGCCAAACTGCTGTGGGCGCTGAGCTCGGCGCTGTCCTGGGCCTTCCCGGTCGCCGGCGTGGCGGTGTGGATGGTGCTCGACTCGCAGCGGCGCACGCTGCAGGGCATCGTGCTCGGGATCGCGCTGGCGGCAGCGGCTTTCAGCATTGTGGTGATTCCGCTGTGGCGGTACGCGGTGCATCGGTGGGAGATCACCGATGAGGCCGTGTACACGCGCACCGGGTGGCTCACCCAGGAGAGCCGGGTCGCGCCGATCACCCGGGTGCAGACGGTGGACACCTACCGCGGGCCGCTGGAGCGGCTGCTCGGACTTGCGACGGTCACCGTGACCACGGCCTCCTCGGCGGGGGCGGTGCACATCAGCGCCCTCGATCTCGAGGATGCGCGGAATACCGTGACGCACCTGACCGAGATCGCGGCCCGGCATCGCGGGGACGCCACATGAGCCAGCCGCAGGCGCCGGATCCGGCTGTGCCCGAGACTGTTCCGGGCCGCCGCGACGACATCGCCGACGGATGGCAGCGGCTGGATCGGCGAATGCTGCTGGTGCATCCGGTCACCGAGCTCATCCGGTTCATTCCGGTGCTGCTGTTCTCGTTCATCGCCGGGGCGCGCAGCGACAATCACATGTGGAGTCTCGCGGTGGTGGGCGTGATCGTGCTGCTGGCGCTCACCCGCTGGTTCACCACCACGTATCGGATCACACCGGACAATGTGGAACTGCGCACGGGATTGATTCAGCGCAAGAAGCTTTCGGTGCCGCGCACCCGGGTGCGGTCGGTGGATGTGGAAGCCGATCTGCTGCATCGGGCGCTGGGGTTGGCGGTGCTGTCCATCGGCACCGGGCAGCAGGCCGAACGCGGGGATCAGTTCAAACTCGATTCCCTGGATGCCCGGCTGGTGCCGGAGCTGCGGCTCGCCCTGCTCGCGCACACCGCCGACAATGGTGCGGGACAGCAGGTTCCGGCGCAGCCCGCGCCCACCAGCAAGTCCGAGACACTGCCCGGCGCTCCCTCCGCGGATGCGGCGGCGGCCCCGCCATTGAGTTCCGGCACGCTCGAAACCGTCGCACGCACACACGAACCCGTGGAGATCGCGCACTGGCGGCCGGAATGGGTGCGCTACGCCCCGCTGTCGCTGACGGGGTTCGCCATCATCGCCCCGATTGTCGGTCTGGCCTTCCAGTACGGCGTGGCCGATCTGATCTTCGACTCCAGCGCGGTGCAGGGCGTCAGCCATCGGGGCGCGATATTCATCGCCGCGACCGTCGTGGTGCTGATCATCGCGCTCATCGTGATCGTCAGCCTGGCCGCCTGCGCACGCTATCTCACCACGTATTTCGGGCTTCAGGTGCTCGACGACGGCAAGACCCTGCACATCCGGCACGGTCTGTTCACCACCCGCCAGACCACGCTCGACCTGGCCCGGTTGCGCGGCGCGACCGTCAACGAACCGCTGCTGCTGCGGCTGGCCGGGGCGGCCGAACTCGAAGCGATCATGACCGGCACCGACCCCCGGCAGAAACTGCTGCCGCAGGCGCCGCGCGCCGCCGTCGACCGCACCCTCGCACAGCTGGTGGATACGGCCTCCGAACTGATTGCCGCCCAACTGACTTCACACGGTCCCACCGCGCTGCGTCGCCGGTTCACCCGAACACTCGGCCCGGTGGCGGGAATCGCCGCCGCACTGCTCGTCTTTTCCCTTGCCGGAGTGCATGTTCCGCTCTGGATCTGGATCCTCGCGATAGCCGCCGTCCCGGTCGCCCTCGCGCTGGCCTGGGACCGCTACCGGGGCCTGGGCCACGCCGTCCTCCCCGCCACCGGCGACAACCCCACCTGGCTGATCACCCGCAACGGCTCCCTCGACCGCGACCGCGACCACCTGGAATCCCCCGGCATCATCGGCTGGACCGTCCGCCAGTCCTTCTTCCAGCGCCGCGGCGGCGTGGCGACGATCATCGCCGCCTCCGCAGCAGGCAAGAAGCGCTACCACATCATCGACATACCGATCGACCAGGCGTGGCAGCTCATCGAATCCGTCACACCGGGCCAACTCGGCAGTCGCTGAAGCTATCCCGCCGAACGCCGGCACCCACCGGCCATCGACGGTGGAAACGGCGCACCCTTGGGGAATTCGCCTAATTCTCAGGCAGATTCAAGCTGGATCCCATGAGCCGTTCGCCGGTCTGATTGGAGCTGGCTTCCAACTCGTTCGCGGAGGTCCTGAGATACTCTGCGAGCTCCGCCATTTGGCGTTTGATGTCTTCGCGACGGCCTACCAGATATGTGTCGAATGCCCCCAGAGCCGCCGACGCGTCCTCGACCCACGCAGTCTTCACGTCTTCGCGAATGGCACGGTCGGACTCACCGATCTTGAGATTGACGTCCTCGTACATCTCGTCGACAGCGATCGCCCAATCGCGCAGGTCCGCAGGCCTGACCGAAAGAGTCCTGAGATCCTCGTCCCCCATGGTTCACCATTTCTCTTGTCATGCAATACGATTCACGATACACACGATCCGGGCGTGGCGCGGGTCGAGGGATCGGGGGGATCATGGATCTGGCGACTGTCGGTAAATGGAACGACACACACCTCGGCTCATACGTCGAGTTGCTGCGTGCACGGCGGCGAAGCCTCACTGAGGTCCTGAAAACGGTGAAGACCAAGAGTGAGCTGACCGGCTGGACAGGCGCAGCAGGCGATTCCGGACGCCAGCGGTTCACCACTCTCATCAACTCACTCACCAGCGATATCGCCATTCTCGACGAAGTGACGCGGCGGTGGGGTGACTACCCGACCCAGCTTGCACAGATCAAGAAGGACCACAAGGATCTGCTCGAGTTTCTCTCCGGCCACGGGGCGACGATCGACGACAGCGGACAAGTGGCCGAGCCTGCTCCTTCGAACGTCAATGTCGACGAGATCGAGCAGCAGGCGAAGGCGATCATCCTGCTCGCCGACGATATCGACAACAATGCCGCGGCAACCATGCGAATCGTGGCCGAAGGCACACTCATCTGACTGCATGCTCCGGGCCCCGGAGATCGAGAGAAGGGAAGAATCATCAGCGTTCGCAAGCTACGCCGTGCCGCGATGGTCGCGACCACGCTCGCGGCCACGGCGCTGATGGCTGGGTGCGGTGGCACCACAACCACCGCCGGGACCGACAGCTCTTCCTCGGGCAAGTCGAATGTGTTCGCCTACACCTCGCAGAAGGAGGTCGTAGTCGCCGACGGAATGAACGTACTAGCGCGGGAGGGTGGTTCGTTCGACCTCCGCGCCGCACTCACCTTCACCTCGGACGCCAAGTTCGTCTTCTGGAACGAAGGATCGAGTTCGGACGGCACCGTGGTGACCTTATCCGCGGACTCGAGCGGGCAGGGCTCCCGCATCAGTTGCGGGTGCCGCAGCGCCGTGCCGATCGGCGGCAGCGAGATC
This sequence comes from Nocardia huaxiensis, assembly GCF_013744875.1. Taxonomy (NCBI): domain Bacteria; kingdom Bacillati; phylum Actinomycetota; class Actinomycetes; order Mycobacteriales; family Nocardiaceae; genus Nocardia; species Nocardia huaxiensis. The sequence continues at coordinate 2,555,554 of NZ_CP059399.1, read as the reverse complement.
GCGTGGTTGCAAAGCAGCGGGAAAACCACCGAACCCGACGCTGTGATGCGGGTCGATATCTCGGTGCCGAATCCGAAACCAACTGTGTGGCGCACGATTCCCGCCGCCGGGGACCGGACTCCCGCCCCGGGCGAATATTGGATCCGTAGAAACCACCTCCTGGCGGCGCACAGCGGCAACCTTCTGTTGAGCCGTACAGACACCCGTACATCGGACAGTCTGGCCATCAACGAGCCGTTCATGGTCTCGGCCGACGGCACGCTGAAGGAATTCGGGCCGATCGAGAATACGAACCGCTACATTTCAGCGGCGACAATCAGTCCGGACGGCCGCTTCGCGGCGCTGGTGTCCAATACCGCTGTCATCCCGGATAAATGCGACCGGGCAATCGTTTCCCTCATCGATCTGAGCTCCGGAGCTCCGATCCAGAACACCACCCCGGCCGTCGAGGGCTGTTCCTACGCACGCTTCATCCGGTGGGACAACGAGACCGGGCCGTCCGTCACAATCCAGCGGTCCACCGAGACCGACAGCGGCTCGAGCACCGCACGGTGGCAATACGACCAGCGGTGGTCTCAGCTCCCGGAGAAGACGATCACCGATACCGCCAAGACCACTGCCGGTGCCACTGTCGAACTCGCGACCACAGACGCATCGGGAAATACCTCGGTGTTCTTCGTCAAAGACGGTCAGCGACAGGAGATTGCGAAGAACGGCTTCGTAATCGCCGTTCCTTCAAATCGCTGAGCTACCTTCACCACTGCCCCGGAACGTAGTTCCCGCCGGTGTTGCCGGCGATGACGTTGAGGCGGTTCCAGGCGTTGATGGTGGCGATGAGGGAGATGAGGGCGCCGATCTGGTCTTCGTCGTAGTGGGTGCGGACTGCGGACCAGGTGGTTTCGGAGATGCCGGGGGCGGCGTCGGCGAGGCGGGTGCCTTCTTCGGTCAGGGCCAGGGCGGCGCGTTCGGCTGCGGTGAAGACGGTGGATTCGCGCCAGGCGGCGACCATGGCGAGGCGGACGGGGGATTCGCCGGCGAGGGCGGCGTCCTTGGTGTGGCCGTCGAGGCAGTGGCCGCAGCTGTTGATCTGGGAGGCGCGGATTTTCACCAGTTCCTGGGTGGGCTTGGGGAGGGTGGAGTCGTCGATGATGCGGCCGGCGGTGGCGAAGCGCTTGACGAACTTGCCGGCGGTCTCGTTGGCGAAGAGGTTGAAGCGGGGTTCCATGATCGGCTCATTTCGGTCGGCTCTGTCGGTTACACAAGTCCGACGACATGACCTCGCCAGGTGTGACATCGAGGCTGTCGTGACACCGGTCACATAGACTGGCGGGGCGCACCGACTCGGTTCTATGTAATTACGAATTCGCCATCCGTTCACAGGGTTTCAGCAGTTGAATGCCATGGAACGTGAGCGGCCATTCTGGCATTGTGGTAGACATCACCGAACGATACGAAGGGTGGATTCGGTATGGAGCCAACGGCCGGGCAGCGCGCGGCGCTGGGCATGATCTGCGATACGTTCGTGCCCGGGGCCACCGAACTCGGCGCCGTCGACACGATCTTCCGGATTCTGGGGCGCAATCCCCGGGAGGCGGAGGTCAAACAGCTGGGAATGCTGCTGGGACTGTGGGATTCGCGATTGACGGGGCTGCTCACCGGCAGCGGTTTGCGCCGGTTCTCGTCGCTGTCGCAGGAACAGCGGGAGGCGGCGCTGCTGCGGCTCGGGGATTCCGGGCTGGCGCCGGTGCGGGCGATCTTCCAGGCACTGAAAGGCGCTGCGCTGCTTGCCTCCAATGTCACGCCGGGGCCGACGGGCCTCAATCCGGTGTGGCAGGAGATCGGGTATCCCGCGCCGGTGGGCCCGCTGCCCGGCGCGCAGCAGCCCGCGCTGTCTCCGCTGAAATTCACCGAATCCACTTCGCTCACTTGTGATGTCGTGGTGATCGGGTCGGGCGCGGGCGGCGGTGCGGCGGCCGCCGTGCTGGCCGAGGCCGGGCTCGAGGTGATCGTGCTGGAACGCGGAAACTACTACGACGACCGGGATTTCGGCGCGGGCGAACTGGAGGCGCTGACCAGCCTGTACGCGCCCGGACCGGCGGCCTCGGCGGAGGGGCAGATCACGCTGGTGGCGGGTACCTGCCTGGGCGGCGGCACGGTCGTCAACTGGAGCACCTCGCTGCCGACACCCGACGGCGTCCGCCAGGAATGGTCCGAGCTGGGCGTACCGCAGTTCGCCACCGATGAATTCGGCGACGCCCTGCAGACGGTGTCCAAGCGGATCAACGTCAACGAGTCTCGTTCGCCGCTGTCCGCCCGCGACAGCGTGCTGGATCGCGGCGCGCGAGCTCTCGGTTGGGATGTGGATGCCCTGCCGCGCAATGTGTCCGACGCGTGTGATGCCGGAATCGAGTGCGGGCGTTGCGGTTACGGATGCCGCCTGGGCGCGAAGCAGTCGGTGAACAAGACCTGGCTGGCCGATGCCGCCGCACACGGCGCCCGCCTGGTGGTCGATGCCGATGTGCGCCGCATCGAGGTGAAGAACGGTCGCGCCGAATCGGTGTCGGCCCGCACCTCGGACGGCACGGAGATCACCGTGCGAGCGCGCGCCGTGGTGGTGGCCGCGGGCGCGATCCAGACCCCCGCCCTGCTGCGCCGCTCCGGCCTGCGCAACAAGAACATCGGCCGCTATCTGCGATTGCATCCCGCCGCAGCGGTTTTCGGCGTCTTCGACGAGGAGATCCGGCCGTGGGAGGGGGCGATGCAGGCCCGCATCAGCCGCCATCACGCGAATCTGGACGGCAAGGGCTACGGCGTCATCTATGAGACCGGCCCCACCCATCCGGGACTGGGCACCGGGTTCATGGCGTGGCGCGGTGCGGCCGAATTCCAGCGCACCATGCGGGATTTCGCGCGCTCCAATGCGATCGGCATCATCACCCGCGACCGGGATTCGGGCACCGTGGAGATCGACCGCAGCGGTGAGCCGATCGTGAAGTACCAGCTGTCGGATTACGACGCCGGGCACCTGCACACCGGAATCGCCGGGGCGGCACAGATTCTCGAAGCCGCGGGGGCGCGTCGCATCTTCTCCGGGCATCAGGCCGGGGTCTCCTATGAACCGGGTGTGCGGGGTTCGCACGCCGAATTCGAGGCTGCCGCGAAGCGGGCGGGCTACGGTCCCGGTCAGTGCTCGATGGGTGCGCTGCACATCATGGGTTCGGCGCGCATGGGTGGTTCGCCGGAGCTGTCGGCCACCAATCCGGACGGTGTCACCTGGGATGTGGCGAATATCGTGGTCGCCGACGGTTCCAGTTTCCCCACCGCCCCGGGCGTGAACCCGATGGTGACCATCGAGGCCATCGCCTACATGAACGCCAAACGCCTGGCGGCACAACTGGTTTGAGCCGACGGCGATCAGAGCGCCCGAATGCCGTCCAGCACCGCGCGCAGCACCCCCAGATCGGAGGTGCTGCGCTCGGCCGCCGGCGCGGACCGGACCACCAGCCGGCCGTCGTCGAGCAGATCGCCGATGAGCACCTTGGTCATGGTCAGTGGCAGGTGCAGATGCGCCGACACCTCCGCTACCGAAATGGGTCCGGCGCATAATCGGACGATCGCCGCGTATTCGGGTTCATTGCGGGTCAGGGCGAGTCCGCGCTGGGTGTCGACCACCAGCGAGGTCATGTCCAGTTCCGCCCGATCAGCCCGGCCGCGAGCCACCGCGTAGAGCCGGACCAGCGGTCCGGCCTCGTCTTCGTACCAGTGCTCGCGCGAATCACTCATCGGCTGTGTCCTTGCGGGCCGAGCGGTGCGCTGCGTGGTGACGCTCCGCTGGCGCCGCCACGCGGTACCCGCTCACGCCCGATGCGGGCTGCGCGCGTCCACCGACAGATGCGTGCCCACCCGCTGCACCGTCAGATTCATCTCGTAGGCCACCAATCCCATATCGGCGGTCCCCTTCGCCATGAGTGCCAGGCAGGCGTTCTCCCCCGCCGCGGTGATGAACAGCACCGCCTCGTCGAGCTCCACCACGGTCTGGCACACCCCGCCCGCCCGGAAATGCTGTCCGGCGCTGCGCGCCAGGCTGTGCAACGCCGAGGCCATGGCCCCGAAGCGTTCGGCGTCGGCCCGGTCCTGCCCGGGTGAATACCCGAGCAGCAGTCCGTCGGTGGACAGCAGGACCGCCGACTGCGCGTCGGTGAGGCCGTCGACCAGTTCCGCGAGCAGCCAGCCGAGGTCGATGCGCTGGGAGGTGGTCATGGTGTTCCTCTCTCGGATGCCGGCGGCGTCTGCCTACCCTGGCGGGTGCCTTTCGCAATGGCGCTCATGAGATTCCGGGCCTCGTCGGCCGACCGCGTGCGCGGTGCGGTGGATGCGGCGGGATCGGGGGTCGTGGCCGCGTTCCGATTCCGGCGCGGCAGTTCCGGGCGGCCGCCGGGCAGGGTGCCCGGTGCCGCGGCCCCGGTCGGGGCCGGTACGGCGGTCTCGGCCGGGCTTGTCGCCCGGCTCACACGCTGCATCGGGCCCGTGTGCAGCGCGGGACCGAAGGTGTGTGCCGGGCCGACAGTCTGCGGCGCAGCGGAATTCGGGGCGGCGGCCGCACGCAGCGCTTGGAATCGATCCGAGCGCAGGGCATAGGGGTGATCGGGCACCAGCGGGCGCAGCCCGTCGCGCACATCGTCGGGCAGTTCGGCCGGCGGTTCGGCGGGTGCGTCGGCGGAGGCCATGAGCACGGAGGGGATGAGTACCACGGCCCGCACGCCGCCGTACTCCGACTCCGCCAGCTTCACCGAGATGCCGTGCCGCCCCGCCAGTTTCGCGACCACGAACAGCCCGAGCCGGGAGCCGCCGGGCAGCGTCGCCACGCTGAAGTCCGGCGGATTCGCCAGCATGGCATTGCGTTCGGCGAATTCGTCCTCCGACATGCCCAGGCCCTGATCGTTGATCTCCACGACCACACCGCGTCCCACGATCACGCCCGACACGCTCACCTGGGATTCCGGCGGCGAACAGGCGGTCGCATTGTCGATGAGCTCGGACAGCAGGTGGATCACGTCCGCGACGGCGTGGCTGGCGATCCGCACCTCGGGCAGACGGCCGAGGTGAATCCTGGTGTAGTCCAGGCTTTCCGCGACCGCGCCGCGCACCAGCTCGAACAGCAGCACCGGATTACGCCAGCGCCGGCCCGGCTGCTCACCGCCGAGAATGATCAGGTTCTCGGCATTGCGCCGCGCCCGGGTCGCGAGATGGTCGAGCTGGAACAGCAATTCGAGCTGCCCGGCGTCCTTCTCCTCACGCTCGGCCCGGTCGAGCAGCCCCAGCTGCCGATGCACCACCACCTGGCTGCGATGGGCGATATTGAGGAAGACCGCGTTCACGCCCGCTCGCGTCTTGGCCTCCGCGACCGCGGCCGATACCGCGGCGATGTGCGCCCGGTTGAACGCCTCGGCCACCTGCCCGAGTTCGTCGGTGCCGAAATCCAGGGCGGCGGTCTCGGCGCTCACATCCTTCTCGTCGCCCACACCGAGCCGCGCAATCAGCTCCGGCATCCGGTGATCGGCCAATTCCAGGGTGTCGCGGCGCAATCGGCGCATGCGGCCGATGAACCGGTTGGCCATGATCAGCGCCGCCACGAAGGCCAGCACCGCGATCAGCAGCACGACCGCGCCGCCGAGGCTCGCGTTCCGGGTCGCCGCCGCGCCCTGCTCGCGCGCGATCACGTGCGCGTCGCGGCTCTGGTCCTCCCAGATCTGCTGCAGCGACGCCTTGACGTGCCCGCTCGCCTGCTGCCAGGCCGCGACGCCCAGCGGCAGCGCCGGAGTCTTCGCGGTCGTGCGCTCGGCGGTCTTCGCACTGGCCCCGGTGGTCTTGGCCGGGCTGTCGGTGGTCTCGGCGGTGAACGGCCCACGCAGCAGGACGGCGTCCTGCATGGCGGTAACCTGCTGCCACGCCTCACCATTGGTGAGGGCCTGTAGCTGTTCGAGCCGGATTCCCTTCAGCACGGTGGCGGAATAGGCCACCTCACTGCGGAATTCACCGACCAGCCGCCCGAATTCCAGGAACTGTGCCGCCGACATCTCACCCATGGTCAGCGCCACCGCGCCGATGGTGTCGGCCTGCGACAGCGCCTCCGCCGCCCGCAATTGCTCTACCGCATAACCCAATTCGATGGCGATCTCGGCGTCCGGCGCCACCCGCGCCGCCAGCATGGAGGCCGAGATGATGGTGCCGATCACCTGCGTGAAGAATGTGAACACCTGATCGGCGGGCATCTGCAGGGCGTCCACGCCCGCCCGCAGCGTCGGCACCATGGAGAAGAGCTTGTTGTAGCCCTCGATATCCGAGGCTTTCCCATCGGGATTGAGCTCGCGGGCCGCGTCACCCTTGGCCCTGACGGCCGCCAGCGCCGCATCCGATTTCGCGCGGGCGGCCACCAGCTCCGGCACGGTCGCGGTGTCACCGGCCAAGTGCAGCAACGACAGTCGCCGCTCCTCCTCGAAGGCGGAGACCATGAGAATCGCCGGACCCGTGGTGCTGCTGGCCAATTCGGCCCACTGCTGGGATTCGCGCGCGTTCTGCACCAGGTAGACGGCCGCGCCACCGCCGATGACCAGCAGCGTCACACTGGAGATGAGCACCATCGACAGCAGGCGAACCCGCACACCCACCCGGCCGCGAACGCTGGCTCCGCGCGAATCGAAGGCCGTACCAAGAGAATTGCGCAGGCTCTGCCAACTACCCACAGTGAAACTTCCCGCTCCCGAACGCCGTGGCGCCCTGCTCCCACGACATCGCCGGACGAACGGGCGATACGCGTCACACTTTCCTCATCCGGGAGGATAACGGATAGATCTCGAAATCAGAATGGATTCAATTCGATTCCGCAATCCGCCGTCCCACGCAGTGGAACCCCTCAGACCGGGAAATTCGCGCGAATCACTCGCTGCGGGTCGCGGGCCTGCTTGATCGCGCGCAGCCGCGCCAGCGTGGCCTCGTCGAAAGCCGTTGCGACGGAATCGGCCGGCGACAGGAAGGTGTACGGCTTGGCGCCGCTCACATGCGGGCCGAGCGCGTCCACGAACGCACGCTGCTTGGCGCCCACCGCATCTCGCAACTGCGGCAGGCCCAGACCGAGCAGGTACAGCAGGTACGGCTCCCGCACCGGACCGCGCGCACCCGAACCCGGACGGGTCAGCGCACCACCGAGATGCCGGACCTGAATGTTCACCAGCGGCGCGACCGGTTCGCCGAGAAGCACTTTCACGGTTTCCTCGTCGAGATCGGTGAGCAGTTCGGCGCGCGAGATCGCCGGGCTGGGGTTGGTGGGTTCGGCGCAGATGTCGCCGAGGTTCGCCACCGACAGGACCCCGCGCTTGTCGGCGACCGCGCCGCCGATCCGGTCGATGTCCGACACCAGTTCGCGGCCCCGCTCCGGATCACCGAGGTGGGCGACATCGAGGGCCACCATCTCCGGGGCGTCCGGGAACTGGAAGCGGTGGAACCACACCGACAGCTCGTCGGGGGCGTGGGAGGTCAAGTCGCGGAAGGCGTCCCACACTTCGGCCTGGCGCGCACCGGGCCACATGACCCGGCCGCCGTACAGGCCGGGCGCGGGGAACAGCTCGAATTCCAGCGCCGTCACCACCCCGAAGTCGCCGCCGCCACCGCACAGCGCCCAGAACAGTTCGGCGTCGCTGTCGAAGGTGACGTGCGCCGGATTGCCGTCGGCGTCCACAATGTCGAAGGCGCGCACCGCATCCGAGGCCCACCCGTGCTTGCGGCCGAACCAGCCGAGGCCGCCGCCCAGGGTGTAACCGGTAACGCCCACAACGGGATTGCTGCCCGCGAGCCCGGTCAGCCCGTGCTCGGCCGCGGCCGCCTGCACCTGACCCCACTGCGCGCCCGCACCGACGCGTGCCCGCCGCGCCGCCGGATCGATCTCCACACTGTTCAGTCGCCCGGTGCGCAGCAGGATCGCGGAGTCGATGTCCCCGGTCGCGCCGTGCCCGGTCGGCTGGGTGACCACCGGCCGCCCCGCACTCTTGGCGTACCGCACCACGGCCGCCACATCCTCGGCGTCCGCGGCCTCGACCACGGCGGCCACCGGCTGCGTGATCGCCAGATTCCACGGCTGCGCCGCGTGCTCGAATCCGTCCTCACCCGGCACCAGCACCCGACCTCGGACAGCACTGCGCAGATCTTCGAAAGTCATTGTCTTTCCTCACTCGTCGACTGGAATCGTCGTCACCTGCCCGGCCGGCGGCCGTGGGCGGCGTTCACAGAGATGACGAGACAGCCGCAGAAAGTGTGACTTCGGTGGAAAGCAGGGTCAGACAGCGCGGGCCACGGCGCGGGCGGTCACCCGCCAGTAGAGGTACAGCCCGGCGGGCACCAGACCGCACAGGAACAGCAGCATGGTGGGCCAGTCGCCGATCAGCATGACGTCCCCGCCCGGCCCGGTGCTAGCCAGCAGCAGGAAGCCGAGGGTCCAGGCGAGCAGCGGCAGCAGCATGACCGCCGGACGCTGCGAGATCGTCCCCATGCCCATCACGAGCAGCACGTTCACCACGGCCGCGACCAGCGCGGCGATCGGCACCGGCACCGCGCCCGTGGTGGTGGCGGCGGCCAGCGGCTCGGCCATCAGCGGGCCGGACGCCTCCGCGAGCGTGCCGCGCCCGGCGTACAGCGGCAGGTACAGCACCTCGAGCACCACCGTGATCAGCCCGTCCAGCACCAGCAGCACGGCGATCACCGGCAGCCACGCCCGGCCCCGGCCGGCCGCGGCCTCGGAGTCCCCCGCGGGGGCGTTCACCGCCGCCGTCACGGCACCGGCGGGAAGCCGAGGAGGGTCAGCAGATGGCTCTGCATATCCACGAAGGAGTACAGCGCGTGCAGATACAGTTCGTGCTGCGCCTGGAAGTTCGGCCGCTGGCTCTCCACGAACGCCGCGATGGCGTTCTGCAGATCCCAGTTGTAGCCCGGCGAGTTACCCATGGCCGCCAGTCTCTCATCCCGGCGTTACCCGCGAGGTAATCGACCGGGGAATCCTCCGGAGCTACCGTCGGCCCAGCAATCGCCGTGAACGAGGAGCCGATCATGCCCGCCTACGGATTCGCCCACCTGCGCAGCCGCCGCCCGCACCCGGACATCCTGGAATACATCGAACGCGTCCAAGCCACCCTCGACCCCTTCCACGGCCGCTTCGTCATCCACGGCCCGCCCGCCGAAGTCGTGGAGGGCAACTGGCCCGGCAGCATGGTCCTCATCGAATTCCCCGACATGACAGCGGCCCGCGAGTGGTACCACTCCCCCGCCTACCGCGAGATCATCCACCTGCGCACCGACCACATCGACGGCGACCTGCTCCTCATCGAGGGCGTCCCGCCCGACTACGATCCCGCCGCACGCGCCGCCAAACTCCGCACCGAGGCCGAATACCACTGAGCGGCAGCAGGTTACGGCCAAGCGTCCCGCCTGGCGCGCTCATCTGCCACCACCCGCTTCAGGTACAACCCACTTCGTCATCCCGGCGCGGAATGACGCAGAGGCAACGGCGGAGGCTGTGTCGGACGCCCGGCGCTCACGCGCTCAGCCGCCTCAATCACTCAGCCACACGGCCGCTCAGGCGGTGAGTCCGGCGAACAGGTCGTGCTCGCGGCCGTCGGTCCCCACGGGACCGCGCTGCCCGCGCACCAGGATGAAGTGCTCTTCCGGCAGAACCGGTTGCGCGATGTTGTTGGAGAGCGCGAACTCTCGGCCCGAGGGGGCGACGGACACCTGGGTGGCGTGGGCGCGCAGGGCGGCGCGCTTGGCTCCGAGGGCATCGGCGACGTCGACCGTGGTGGTCACGGATTCGGTGGGGACGCAGGCGAGTTCGCCGTCGTGGGGCAGTCGCCAGCCGGGCGGGAGAGCTCCCGGCAGCTGGTCGACGGTGCGGCGTTTCAGGGCCTCGGTGTGCATGCCCAGCACCGCGCCGTCGGTGACGGTCCAGTACGCCTTGGGGACGTCCCAGCCCCAATCGGCGGCGGAATCCAATGCGGCCATGGTGATTTCGTGGGCGCGAATGTGGTCCGGGTGGCCGTAGCCGCCGCGCGGGTCGTAGCCGACCACCACACGGGGGCGCAGGTCGAGGATCACCTGCACGAGGGCTTCCACGGCAGCGTCACCGGAATTCACGAAGGCGCGTGGATTCCGGGCCGAGGGTGTTCCGGCCATGCCGGAGTCCCGCCAGCGGCCCGCGCCACCCAGGAAGCGCGGCGGGCTCGCATCCAATTCGGCCAGGGCCCTGGTCAATTCGAGAATGCGGTAGCCGCCGAGCTGGTCGGCCTCGGCGTTGACCAGATGCGCCCACTCGTCGCCGATGACCTCGCCCTCCTCACCGAGGGTGCAGGTCACCACGGTCACCGGAATGCCGCGCTTACGGTAGTGCGCGATGGTGCCACCGGTGGTGATGGATTCGTCGTCGGGATGCGCGTGCACCAGCAGCAGCCCGCCGGTCTCGGGTCCGGTCACGGTAGTCGCCGCCAGTTCGCGGCATCGGCGAAGATGCCGATCTGGATGGCGCCGCTCAGCGAGGCCCCGTCCACGCGCGGCCCGGCCGCGGCGACCTGGGTGTCCTGCACGATGGGCAGCACGGTCCACATCTCCCACAGTTTGGGTTCGGCCTCGGCGATCACCTTGCCGGTGTCGATGCCGCGCAGGGCGGCGTCGATGGCGGGCTGCAAGGTCGGATCGCACACGCCGGACAGGTTGGACGGCGCTTTCTTGGCCGCCTCGACCGCGCTCGAATCCCCGTCCGTGCCAGGGACTTCCACCGGCGCGCAACTGTAGCGGGAGGCGAGCACGGTGGCCGGATCGCCGCCGGTGCGCTCCCAGCCGACAATGGCGTCCACACCCACGTCGGTCAGGTCCTTGCCGTACAGTTCCGCCGCCGCGATGCTGCGCACCATGACATCGATTCCGGCGCTGCGCAATTGGTCGGCGGTGGTGTTGGCGACGGCCAGCGCGGTATCGTCGCCGTCCGCCGCGCCGATCCGGATGGTCAGCGATTTGCCGTTCTTGGCGATCGTGCGCGGTTGCGGCGCAGGGGAAGTCGGCGATCCGCTGCCGGGTTGTTCGGGCGCGCGGCCGAATCCGGCCTCGGCCAGCAGTGCGTACGCCTCCTCCAGACTGGGCCGGGGCGGCGCGGTGGGCGCGTAACCGGGGTCGGACGGCGAAAGTACCTGGGCGCGTACGGGTTCCACCCAGCTGCCGGTCTGTGCGCCGACCGTGGCCAGCAGCACCGGATCCAGCAGCGCCATGACCGCCTTGCGCACCCGCACGTCGGCGAGATCCCCGGTGCGGCCGTTGAGCACCAGCTGCATCTCCCGCGACTGCGCCATGATGGCCGTGCGCACGGACGGGATGGCCGCCAGCTGCGCCTGCAATGCGACGCCGCCGTGCACCAGCGCCATCTGCGCGTCGCCGACCCGCAGCGACTCCGCGACCTGCGCGTAGGTGCCGCCGCGGCGCATCAGGATCTGGTCCGGCACAGCGGGTTTGCCCCAGTACCGGTCATTGCGTTCGAGCAGGATCTCCTCGCGGCCGCGATCGGTCTGCTTGATCTTGAACTGCCCGCCGGAAATCCGGATGGTGTCGACCAGACCCTGTTCGAAGCCCGCGTCCTTCACCAGGTGCGAGGGCAGCAGATCCGCGAAAAGCTGTCGCCAGGCCGGGTATTCGCCGTTCATGGTGACGGTGACGGTCTTGCCGCCCGCCGACGAGGTGATATCCGAGATCATCCGATAGCCGGCCGGATCCACGGTGCCGGGCTGCGTGATCATCTGCTGCCACAGGTACCGGAAGTCCTCGGCGGCGACCGGCGCGCCATCGGACCACGAAGCCTCATTGCGAATCTGATAGGTAATGGTGAACGGCTCCTGCGCCGTCACATCCGCCGACACCATCATGGCCGGATCCAGGATCCAGTCGGTCGCCCCCGGCAGCGTCGGACTCGGCGAGGGCCGGAACGGGCTCGGCAGCACCATGGACGCCACGGCCGCGGTGGCCGGCGAAAGCTGGGACCGCAGATGCGGATTGAACCCGATGCCGATGTCGTCGATGGCCACCACGACCGAATTCTTGCCCGGTTTGGCGGCCGTCGTCTTCGGGCTGTCGGTGCTCTCGATCGGCGGTGGTGGATTCGCGGTGCACCCGGTCGCGACCGTCACGAGGGTCGCCACCATGATCAGAACCGCACGCCACGATGCGCGCACGCGGGACCCCGTTCTCACGTTCGGCACTTTACTTGATGGACTGCTGACCGCCCGTTCACCGATATGCGCGCGGTTCGCGCGAATACGTCGTGCGAGCGCAGAACCCCGTCATCCCGGCGCGCTTCTTGGCCGGGATCCACATCGGTCGGTGTGGATCCCGGCCAAAAGCATGCCGGGATGACGGGGCTCTTGGTTTACTGCGCGGCGCGATCGCGAGCCTTGCGGCGCGAAGCCTCACGCTGCCGCTCGGTGGCGCCCAGCACGACCTTGCGCACGCGCACGATCTCCGGGGTGACCTCCACGCACTCGTCGGCGGCGCAGAACTCCATGGCCCCTTCGAGATCCAGCTGCAGCGGCTTGGCCAGCGTCTCGAGCACGTCACCGGTGGCGGACCGCATATTGGTCAGCTTCTTCTCGCGGGTGACGTTGATGTCGAGGTCCTCTGCGCGCGGGTTGATGCCCACCACGTGACCCTCGTAGGTGTCGGCGCCCGGCTCCACGAAGAACTGACCGCGGTCGGCCAGCTGGATCATGGCGAACGGGGTGACCGAGCCGTTGCGGTCGGAGACCAGCGAGCCGGTGTGGCGGGCGCGGATCTCGCCGGCCCACGGCGCGTAACCGTCGAACACGGCGTTGGCGATGCCGGTGCCGCGGGTCTCGGTGAGGAAGTCGGTGCGGAAGCCGATGAGGCCGCGCGACGGCACGATGAACTCCATGCGCACCCACCCGGCGGAGTGGTTGCTCATCTGGACCATCTTGCCCTTGCGAGCGGCCAGCAGCTGGGTCACGGCACCGAGGTACTCGTCCGGGCAGTCGATGGTGAGCTCTTCGAAGGGCTCGTGCACCTTGCCGTCGACGGTCTTGGTGACCACCTGCGGCTTGCCGACGGTCAGCTCGAAGCCCTCACGGCGCATCTGCTCGACCAGGATGGCCAGCGCGAGCTCACCACGGCCCTGCACCTCCCAGGCGTCCGGGCGGCCGATGTCGAGCACGCGCAGCGACACGTTGCCGACCAGTTCCTTGTCGAGCCGATCCTTGACCATGCGCGCGGTCAGCTTGTGGCCCGACACCCGGCCGACCAGCGGCGAGGTGTTGGTGCCGATGGTCACCGAGATGGCGGGCTCGTCGACGGTGATGCGCGGCAGCGCAACCGGGTTGTCCGGGTCGGCGATGGTGTCGCCGATCATGATCTCCGGGATGCCCGCGATGGCGACGATGTCACCGGCCACGGCCTCCTCACCCGGCTGGCGCTCGACGCCGATGGTCTTGAGCAGCTCGGTGATCTTGACGGTCTTGGTGCCCTCGGCCGTCATCCACGCCACGTTCTGGCCCTTGCGCAGCGTGCCGTTGTGGATGCGCACCAGGCCGATACGGCCGAGGAACGGCGAGGCGTCGAGGTTGGTGACGTGCGCCTGCAGCGGCTTGGTGGCGTCGCCCTTGGGCGCGGGCACGTACTTCATGAGGACCTCGAACAGCTCGTCGAGGTTCTCCGCGTCCGGCACGGCACCGTTCTCGGGGCGCTTGGTGGAGGCCACGCCGGCACGACCCGAGGCGTAGAGCACCGGCAGGTCGAGGGCCAGCTCGGCGGCCTCGGAGGCTTCGTCGTCCAGGTCGGAGGCGAGGTCCAGCAGCAGGTCGTGCGACTCCTCGACGACCTCCTCGATGCGCGCGTCCGGACGGTCGGTCTTGTTGACCACCAGGATCACCGGCAGCGAGGCCGCCAGGGCCTTGCGCAGCACGAAGCGGGTCTGCGGCAGCGGGCCTTCCGAGGCGTCCACGAGCAGCACGACGCCGTCGACCATGGACAGGCCGCGCTCGACCTCGCCACCGAAGTCGGCGTGGCCGGGGGTGTCGATCACATTGATGACGGTCACGGAACCATCGGCATTCTGCCGATGCACCGCGGTGTTCTTGGCGAGAATGGTGATGCCCTTCTCGCGTTCCAGATCACCGGAGTCCATGACCCGATCCACGACTTCGGCGCGCTCGCCGAATACACCGGACTGCCGCAGCATCGCGTCGACCAGTGTTGTCTTGCCGTGGTCGACGTGCGCCACGATGGCGACGTTACGGAACTCGACAGACGACACGTTTGATTCCTCCTGCTGCGAAAAGATTGGGGCCGACCCGGGGTCATGCATGGGGGCACAGCGAACTCCACCGGGCATGCGGCGACCTATAGGTTACCGGTCGTCCCAAGTCACACGTTTAGCGCGTGCGAGTTAGGTTAAGCTAACCAACATGGGCAAGGTGAAGGCCAAGCATGTATCGAGCTTGAAGCCGAAGAAGAAGTGCTGTCGCAAGAAGACGCGCTGCCTCAAATGCCCCGTGGTCATCATGCGCATGAAGAAGCTCGAGGCCGCGGGTTGCTGTGGCAAGGATCTCAAGAAGGGCCTCAAAGCCGCCCGCGCGGCGTGAACACTGGAGGCATGACCGCACTCCTGTCCGAAGACGACATCACCAAGGCCCTCACCGAACTGCCCGACTGGACGCGCACCGGCGACAGCATCGCCCGCACCGTCGAAGCCCCGTCCTTCCTGTCCGGCATCGAACTGGTGCGCCGCGTGGCCGTGGCCGCCGAGGCCGCCAATCATCACCCGGATATCGACATCCGTTGGCGGCGAGTCACTTTCACGCTGTCGACGCACTCCGCGGGCGGTCTGACCGCGCTGGACGTAGCACTCGCGCACGAAATCGATCGGCAGACCCAGCAAGCCTGACGCGACCGGACCAGATGATCCAGCCGAACAGCACCAGCACGCCGAGCACATCCACCGCGCCCAGCCAGGAGTAGATGCCCGGCCGGGAGATCTCCCAGATGGTCGGCTGCGCGAACGACAGCACCCACGGAATGCCGATGATCGTGTCGACCAGCCAGTACCCGGCGAGCACGCGCGCGCCCGCGACCTCGCGCAGCGGGCCGTAGAGCAGCCACAGGACGGTCGGCAGCAGCCAGACGAAATGATGCGACCAGGAGATGGGCGAGACCATCAGGCCGAACAGCTGCACGATGAGCAGCGTGCCCAGCCTGTCGCCGGGTAGCAGCGCGCGCCAGGCCAGCACGGCGAGCACGAAGAAGACGATTACGCCCGCGATCCAGATCGCGCCGGTTTGCACGTCGTGGCCGAGAATCCGGCTCAGCGCGCCGCGCAGGGACTGATTCCACACCGAACCGACCGGACCGATCCGACTCGCGTCCCCGAGCAGATGCTTGAAGTACCGCTCGTACTCGACCGGCGCGATCAGATAGCTCAGCCCGACCGTGCCCAGGAACACCACACCCGACCAGAACGCCGTCAGCCAGCGCTTCTGCGTCAGGAAGTAGAGGCCGGTGATCGCCGGGGTGAGCTTGATGCCCGCGATCACGCCGATCAGCGTGCCGGAGATCCACCAGCGCGCGCTGCGCACCGCCAGCATCGCGCCCAGCACCAGGAAGACATTCACCTGGCCGTAGTCGATGGTGGTGCGCACCGGTTCCATCCAGATGCCGGCCGCGGTCCACGCCACCGCCGCGGTGCGCCATTTCGGTTCGCGCAGAGCGTCTTTCCCGAGCATCAGCTCCAGGGCAATGTGCACGATCCCGTACAGCGCCACCGCGATCGCCAGTAGCCAGCCGATGGCCACGGCAGTGAACGGCAGGAAGTGCAGCGGATAGAACACGACCGCCGCGAAGGGCGGATAGGTGAACGGCAGCGGGAAGTCCGGGGTCTTCTCCGCGTAGGTGAAGTCGTAGAGGTGCCCGCTCAGCAGCGCCGCCGAACCGTCCACGTACACGTGCAGGTCGACCAGATTTCCGCCGTTCGCCGTGCACAGCATCCACAACATGCGGGCCAGCACCGACAGGCCCAGTGCGAGCACGGCCAAGCGGAAAGGTCGATTCACGGGCGCGGACTTTCAGATCGGGCGGAGCGAGCCGGTTGCGACAACATTAATCGGACACGGCGAAGTGCCCGCGTGAGCCTCACCCCACGCTGTAACATTTGTATCAATGACCACATCCGTAACACTGAAATTGGTCAGCTGTTCGATAGCGTGAATCGGTCCGGTTACCCAAGATCACACATCAGCTGTACAACCGGGCAGCCCATCCCTAGAGTGACGCGGAGCGATGTCCCCATCGCCGCAGATGTACCCGAGGTAAGGACGGCTACACCAGTGCTTCGCACCCGAGGATCGCGGTTCGCAATGTCCGCGCTGGCCCTTGCGGCCTGCGCCACCGTTGCCGTGCCGACCGCCGCACACGCCGCCCCGGCACCGGTTCAGACCGATGCGTCCAGCACCATTCCGATGGTCCCCGAGGGTGTTCCGGTCGAGGCACTGTCCTCACTGGTCACCGCCATCGTGGGCGCCGCCGCCGGCCCGGCCGATATCGCCTCCCCCGGCCCGCAGCAGGCCATCCTCGATCAGGCCCGCGCGCTGCTCGCGAATTCGGCGCTGCCGCAGTCCCTCAAGGACACGCTGAGCCGAGTCATCACCTTCCTCGACGGCAGTGGTGGCGGCGGTCCCGACATTCCGCAGGACGGCCCGGTCATCTCCCAGTTCCTGTGGCCCACCATCGGCAAGGGCTGCATCAGCGCCACGGCCGACTCGGTCGGCACCGCGCTCGCGGTCCCCGGCCCGGCCCAGCTGCCCCCGCCCGGACCGGGCGCCGGCCAGACCGGCTTCGTCTTCACCGCCCTGGGCACCAAGAAGCCCACCGAGGTGCAGACCCCGCCGATGACCGTGCAGTGGCTGAACCTGGACACCCGCGCCACCGGCATCGTGAACCTCACCGACGAGGCCAAGATCAACCCGGACGGCCCGGCCACCCTCTCGGCCATCGTGAACACCGGCTCCGGCCGCGTGGTCGCCATCGTCTCCGGCTCGCTCACCACCCAGGCCGACGCGGAATCCCAGCCCCGCACCTGCTCGTTCCTGCCGACGGTGGGCATGTTCAACGTGGCGTGATCGACCTCTCGAGCTCTCGGGCCCGGCTTCCTGACGGAAGCCGGGCCCGATTTGTGAAGGGAGAGGGGAACTCTCGAAACCGCCGACACTGCCGAGCGATCCGAATCGAGAGGAGACCTCGAGCCCGCCGACACTGCCCAACGGAGAGAGGCACCCGGCTGTTCCTCTGAATCGAGTGGGGAACCCGGCTGGCCTCTGAATCGAGTGGGGAACTCGGCTGGCCTCTGAATCGGGTGAGGAACTCGGCTGGCCTCTGGCGTGGGTGTTCGCGGAGGGTGCCCGTTGTCTCGAGGCGAGAGCCTCAGGGGTGGATAGGGGTGAAACCGATTTGCGTGGGTCGCAAATCGTTTCGAATGGGTGGGGGCTGTGGTAGACCGGCATCTATGGCCGCTGTGAAATCTCCCAGGCAAGGTGTGAAGTCCCGCCGGTCGATTCTGTCGATTCGCTCGGAGGGTTCGATTCTGTCGATCGGTTCGGCCTATTCGATTCTGTCCATCGGCAGTGTCGGGTCGGTGTTGTCGATCGGGTCGGCGGGGTCGTTCGGGTCGATCATCTCGACGGCGTCGTTCGGCAGCCTGGGGTCGGCCTTCTCGGGCCTGTCCCGCTGGTCGATGTTCTCGTGGGCGGGCGATCGCGATGCCTTCCGCGAACCTGGCGAAGAGCGCGAACCGCGCCCGACCCTGCGCGTGGTCCCGGACGAGCCCGACCTGGCGCTCGACCCCACCTGCCACTGCCAGACCTAGCGGTCTTTCACCACCACTGGCCGTAGTCGGCGGACAGCACCGAGTTCACGTCGACGCCGATGCCGTCGACGCTGCGCTTGTCGATCTCGAACTGGTGCAGGTCGGCGGAGGGGTGGACATAGCCCTTCGGGGTGCCCCAATTGTGTTGCCAGAAGTAGGAACACAGGCCGGCGTCGCGGATCCAGTCGATGGTGGGGGTATTGGCGTAGACGCCGACGCGGTCGCGGCCGAGGACGGTCTCCCAGCCGCGCAGGTACGGCTCGATCATGGTCTCGAAGTCCTGCTCGGAGGGTTTGTCGTCGATCGAGGCGTAGATGGGGGCGGTGTCGGGACCGCCGGCGGCCTTGTGCAGGACCAGGCCGCGGGCCGCGTGGCGCAGACCGGCTTCGAGACCCCCACGCCAGTCGGCGGTTTCGGCCTTGCCGAACTGGTAGCAGGAGACGACGCTGAGCCCGTTCGCGCGCAGGTCGTCGACTTCCCTTGCCAGCAAGGGCTTTCCGGCCATCCACTCCGCGCCGGGACGACGATCGGACACGTAGCGGATGACGCCCATATGCCCCTCGGCGAGAATGGCTTCGGCAGACGGGACGCCACCGGCGTAGTCGAGCAGAGTGCCGAGCTCCTGGCGGGCGTGGGCGGCGGAAGGGAGGCCGAATCCGGCGGTCAGTCCGGCGGCCGCTGCCGCCGCGCCGGTGAGGAAGGTCCGTCGGCTGACGTCGAAAGGCATTGCGGCACTCCTTCGCACACTCTCTGACACAACTTTCCGGTCGGTATGTTTCGCGGTCCTGCCACGGCGACCGGTGGATCTCACACGGGTCCTGAAGTGTCCAGCTAGCGGCGTGCCCGGCGCACCTTCCCCGATGATGACGAGCAAGATCATCATCTGTGCGCCGGGGGCCCTGAACGTGAACTCATTTCACCACATTCACATGGGGATCGCCAGACTCATGGAACTCACGTGTCTCACACGTCCCACGCGTGCGCACGCGATGAACTGTGAAGATCAGACGCGGGTGCCGTCCAGGCGCGCGGCCACATCGATGGTGCGACCGGCCGGATCGGCCAGCTCCTTGCGCACGACCCCGGCCACCTGCGACGCGATCTGCTTGCGCATACCGGCCACCTTGCCGAGTGCGGTGGCCCGCCAGCCGTGCGCCTTCATCTCCAGCTCGATGTCCTCGGCCGCGGGCGGCACGGCATCGATGACGATCTTGAGCGGATCGGCCGCCCGCGCGGTCAATGCGACCGGCACCAGCACCTCGGCCTCGTAGTGATTGGCCTTCAGCACATCGACGGTGATGTCCAGCGACACCGGAATGACCAGATCGAAGGCCACCAGCCCCGTGTCGGCGGGCACCGCCGCCGCTCGCGGCGCGGCCGGCTCCGCCGAATCCGAACCGGCCGACCGCGCCGCGGAGCCCGGCCCGCGATCCTGGCCGACCGGCCGGATCTCCGCTATCCGCGACGGCGTCTCCGCGTCGGAAACCTGTGCCGCCGAAGAGGTTCCGACGCCACCGGCGGGGCTCACCCGCGGCACTCGCACGGTCCCCTGCACCGCCACCTGCGCCTTGTTGCCCGGCCCGGTGCGCATGGGCCCGACCTCGATGGGTTTGCCCGCCATGCCCTCCACGACATCGCGCACCCGGTCGACGGTCACGATGCGTTCGAAGAACCGATGCCCGAATTCGTCGTAGCCGATCCATTCGTGGTCCGGCCCGCCCTGATACGGCGTCTTGGAGCCATTGAGAATGGCTTCCACATCGAAGATGCGCCCGCGCCGCGAATCCGGATCGGCGAGGATGGCGTTGATGCGGTTGGCGACTTCGCGCTGCACCAATTTCGCGATGGGATCGAGCAGCAGTTCCCATGCCGATCCGATGGCCTGGGCGCGCATGACGAAACTGACGTCGCGGGTGGTGACCGGTGGAATGTCGATGACGACGAGCAGCGGATCGGCGGTGCGCGCGTGCAGTGTCAGATCGATTTCGACGACGGCTTCCAATCGCAGCCGCTGACCACCCAGATGGACGTCCACGCGTAGTTTCACCGGCAGCATGACATCGAAGTGCACATGCGGTCCGCGCCGGATGACGGTGGGCTTTCCGATACTGCCTTTGGCCAGGAATCGCGCGAGTCCGGCGGGGCCGATGCCGAACGGGCCGATGGTCATACCGCGCCCGGCCATCCCGGATACCGCCGACTCGATACGGGATTCCGTCACCGCCGCCGCCACGAAACGTTCGCCGAATTCGGCGTAATCGATCCAGATGGGTTCGTCGGACGGCGTCATCCAGCTACTTTCGTCGGGCGGGGACCCCTGTCCTGCCGATGAGGGGGCAGCAGGACAGGGATCGATCGGCGATGCTGCCGGGCACCGCCGTCAACCATCGTAGGCGGAAGTGCCTCCGGAGCCCACCTCGCGGGCCGTGTCTTTCCAGAATGTGGAACCGTGTCGTTCACAACTTCCCGTAACCGACCAGGCCATGCGTGTCGGCGGGCACGTATTCGTGAATGGTGATCTTGCCGAATTCATTGCCGCCCACCGTGGTGACACTCCGGCCGTCCACGGCCACAATGATATTCGTGTGCTGGTTGAACGGACTGGAGTCGGCGTACATGATCACGTCACCCACCCGTGGCACATATCCGGAGTCCATGCCGGCGAACCGGTTCTGTTCACGGTAGAACTCCTCCAGGGTGTAGACGCCGGGAATTCGCCAGGATCCGGAATTCGGATTCGCCAGCGGCTGCCCGGCCTCGCGCATCACCCAGCTCACGAAGTCCGCGCACCACGGCTCGTCGATGCCCTCGGAATATTTGGTGCCGGGGTGCTGCTGCGCGTATTCCTGTTCCAGCACATCGATGATCCGCACCTGGGTGGCGTCGAGTCCGGTGCGGTCGATCTCCGGGAATTCCCGCAGCCGCTCCCCCGCCAGTGGCCACAGCCGCCCGTGTTCCTGCCACCACCACACGCCCGCGCCGCCGGCCACGCCGAGGACGGCGAGCACGACCGCGGCCACCGCGATCCAGCGTTTTCCGCGGCGCGGCGTGGGCGGGCGCTGTGCGAGTTGCTCGGTCATGGGTTCCCCTCCCGGTGTTCACCCGATCGTCCGGGCTCACAGTATTGACGTGCGAGCCCCCGCGGCGAGTTCCCGGCCAGGTCACAGCACACCGGCGGGCCGGACCCCGGCATGGCGTGCAGGTCACGCCCCCGCGCTGGGTCGCGTCTCGGGGCGGGGGCCGGCCCGTTCGTTCGCCAGCCACTCCAGGTCGGCGGCCAGGCGGGCTTCCAGGGTGCGCGCGGCGGCGCGATGGTCGGCGGCTCGCCCCGGCTCGCCCATGGCGTCGGCCAGTTCGGCCAGGACGGCGTCGACGGGACCGGAGACGGACGCGCCGGTTTCCAGCCCGCCGACGTCACCGCTGTAGACGGCGAGCCGGGCGTAGAGCTCGCGGACGCGCGCCGAATCGCCGAGGCCGAGCGCCACTTTCGCCCAGCACATGAGGAACGAAGCCTCGAACGGCGGCCCGAGGATCGGCGATTCGGCGAAGACCCGGCGTGCTTCCGCCCGGCGGCCAGCATGCACCAGCGCGAGCGCGTAGGCGTGATTGAACAGCTCGGGGTGCACCGCGCCGCGCGCCGCGAGTTCGTCGAGGCATACCGACATGTCGCCGCGCTGCCAGGCGATGGAGACGCTGATGCCGAAGTGCAGCGCGTTCGGGTCGCGCATGGTTTCGACGATTCGGTCCTCGCCGGCCAGCCCCTCGCCCAGGATCACCGGTTGCGCGGCGAGCAGCTGTTCGGCTTCGGAGATATTGCCGCGCAACAACTCCAGCACCATCTCGAAGGTCGCGATGTCGTCGAGCAGATGGCGCAGCTGCCCGTCGCCCGCGTATTCGCCTGCGCGCCTGGCATGTTCGGCGGCCGAGACCAGTCGCGCCTCGGCCAGCTCGCTGCGGAACAGCAGATAGTGGGCCAGCGCCCGGAACTCGGTGAGCCCGGCGGTCGTGGCAATGCGCAGCAGCCGCTCCGCGTGTCGCTGAAACTCCTTGGAGCGCAGGAACCCTCCGGTGGCGAAGGCCGCGAACGACTGCGCGTTGACGACCGTGCACAGCAGTTCCGGATCGTCGATGTCCGCCGCCAGTTCGGCGGCGGCCGCCGCGGCGGCCCGAGCGCCGGCCGGGTCCTCGTAGGCCAGGTCGATCAGCATGGTGACGTGCAGCCGAATCCGCGCATCCACAGCCAGATCCGGATCCGCCAGGGCAGTCCGCAGCGGTTCCCGGATGCGCGGATCGCCGGGTTGCAGATCGTGCACCGACCAGATCAGCGGCGTCGGCCAGCAGGTGGCGGCGCGCGCGAGCAGGTCTGCGCCACCGAGGGATCGGGCCAGCTCCAGCGCTCGCTCCCGCTCCGCCCGCGCCGCCAGGTGCTGTCCGTCGTACGCCAGCGCGGTCACCAGCTGGCACCGCGCCTCCAGCACCGCGACGCGATCCGCGCGCGGCGCGCCGGTAGCGGTATCCCCCGCCAGCTCGTGCAAGGCCAGCACCGACCGCCACCGCCGCACCGCATCGGCTCGCATCCGCCGCTCCACACACCGCCGCGCCGCCGCCCGCACGAATTCCAGGGCCAGCCTGGCGGTTTCGGCATCCGCCCCGAGCGCCGCATGATGCGCGAGCGCATCGATATCGCGTCCCGGAACCAGCTCCGGTTCGAGCGGACCCGTGGTGCGGCCGTCCGCCGTTCCCGCGGAATCGCGGGTGTCCGGAGCGGCGTTGACCGTCGCGGTGCAGAGCAGTTCGAATGCGGCCCAGTGCATTCGGGCGCGGCGCAGCGTGGGGATGCCGTAGTAGACGGTTTCGCGGATCAGGGCGTGGTCGAAGGCGAGGCGGCCACTGCGCTCGGTGCGCAGCAGGCGGGCTGATTCGGCGGTTTCGACCAGATCGATGATGCTGTCGGCGGGGCGGCCGGTGGCGGCGCGGAGCGTGTTGAGGTCGGTGTCCTCGCCCCAGACGGCGATCTGCCGCAGCAGTTCGGTCACGTCGGCGGGTAGCTGGGCGATGCGCCGGCCGAGCAGGTCGCGCACACTGTCCGGGAGGGCGTTCGTAGTGCCCTGGGTGGCAACGAGTTTGGCGAGCTCGCGGACGAACAGCGGATTGCCGCCGGTGCGGCGGCGCAGCAGCTCGACGGTGGGGTCGTCCAGGACGGTCAGACCGGCGGCGGCCGCGGCCGAGCGGGTTCCGGCCAGGTCTAGGCCGGTGAGTTCGACTCGGTCGGTGTCGAATTGGGCCAGCGCGGCGGCGGTGTCGCGCACGCCCGGTCCGGCCTCGGTGTCGCGCAGGGTGACGATGATGAGGATCGGGCGGTCACGCAGCCAGTTCACCACCTGCCGCAGGACCTGCAGGGTGGCGGTGTCCGCCCCGTGCACATCCTCGAGCACGATGGCGATGGGTGCGGCGGCGGAGCGTTCCCGGCAGGACCGCACCACGCGCCGCGCCAGTGTGAAAGCGTCGACGGCGGTGAAGGTTTCGGGTTCGGCGGCATCGAGGGCGGTGAGCACCTCGGCCCAGGCCCAGGCGGGCGGCGCGCCCTCGACCTCCGGGCAGCGCCCGAACACCACGGTCCAGGACCGGTCGGACAGGTGGGTGGCGATGGCGGCGGCCAGCGTGGACTTGCCGGCTCCGGCCTCACCGGAGAGCCAGACCAGGCGTACGTGGCCGTCGGCGGCGGCTTCGGCGGCGGTCAGGATGGTGCGGCGCTGGTCGGCATATCCGTTGTCCGGCAGCGCTTCCGGGGTGGGCGCGACTTCTGGCGGGCGCACCACGACCGTCGGCTGCGGCGCATCGGTCTCCACCGAGTGCGTGAGGATCGCGGTCTCCAGCTCGCGCAATCCCGGCCCGGGGTCCACGCCGAACTCGACCGTGAGGAACTCCCGGCTGCGCCGCACGGTGGCCAGGGCTTCCAGGGACTGTCCGAGCCGGTACTGAGCCAGGGCCAGCAGCCGCACGCATTCCTCGCGGCCCGGATGCTCCTCGAAGATGGGCCGCAGCGCGAGCACCACCTCGGCGGGCCGGTTCATCTCCAGCGCGGCCTGGGCGCGCAGTTCGGCAGCGGTCAGCCGGAGCGCCGCCAGGCGGGCGGATTCCTGTGCGGCCCAGGGCATTCCGGTGAACGATTCGAAGGCGTTGCCGTGCCAGCAGGCCAGTGCGGCGTCGAGCACCCGGACCTGTTTCAGCGGGTCGGGCCGCCCGGCGGGGTCGCGCATGATGGCTTCGTGCCCGTGCAGCAGCTGTTCGAACTCCCACGAATCCACCTGCGTGGGTTCGAGATTCAGCGCGTAGCCGTGCGATTCGGAGACGATGACGCGGGAGCGGGCCCGGCGCGGCCGGTCGGGTTCGAAGACGCGGCGCAGATTGTGGATGTAGACCTGCAGTGCCGCAACGGCTTTGGTCGGCGGGTCACCGTTCCACAGGTCGTCGATGAGCCGGTCGGTGGTGACGACGCGGCCGCCGGCGGCGACCAGTCTGCCGAGCACCGCGCTCTGCATGGGCGCACCGGGCGGCACCCGCTGCCCGTCGATGGTGATGTGCAAGGGCCCCAGCACACCGATGAGCGTGACCGCCATATTGCCGAACGTCCCCCGTACCCATTTCAGAACCAAACCAAACAGCATGTTCAATATATGCAGAAAAACTGCGACGTACCCAGTCTTGTGATTCTGCTTAACCCGCCACCAAGTCGGCATGAAGAGCCGTCCCGCACACTGCCATGATGCTCGACCCCGCCGACCCGCCGTCACCCGATCTGGCACTGCTGCACAGCTTTCCGCACCCGGCCTGCCTGCACGACGACGCGTTCGATGTGTTCGACGCGAATCTCCCCTTCCAGCAGGCCTTCCCCGGCGCGGGGCCGGGCGCGAACCTGCTGACCGCCATGATGATGGACCCCGTGGCCCGGCTGCGGCTCGACGATTGGGAGTCCGAGGCGTTGCGCCTGATCTCGGCCTTCCGCACGGCGGAGAACGCCACCACGCCGGAGCGCTATGCCGAGATCGTCGGCCTGTGCCAGCGCGTGCCGGACTGGGAACGCCTGTGGCACACCGAGGCCGAGCCGGCGGATTACAGCGAGCGGGTACTCACCTTCCGTGAGCCGGAGAGCCCCGACGAGCACAGCGCCTACTACGTGCGACTGTTCACCTTCGAATCCCCGCAGCGGCCGTGGCGGCTGCTGACCCTGATCCCGGCCCGCTGAATCAGGCCTGCGCCGCGGGCACCTCGAACCAGCCGTCCTCGGGTTCGGCGTAGCCGTGATACATGAGCGGAATCCGGCGGTCGACGCCGAAATGCCGGTACACGGCGAGCATGGCGCGCCGCACCGCGCGATCCTGGAAGTCGTCGATGCGGCGCGGGCCCAGCGCGTGTTCGGGTAGCAGCGCCAGCCGCGCGAGCTCCTCCGGATCGTCGATATCGAGGCCGATGGGCAGCGGGTCGGCGATGAAGTGATCGTGCAGGACGGCGTGCACCCGGTGCGGGTCGTGCAGTCCCGGCCGGAAGGCCGTGAATCGGATGGCCGGGCGCGCGGCCCGCGCCTGCAACCAGTCGATCAGCACGGGGTTGGGTCTGGGCGACTTCCCGCCGGTCAATGGCGTCTGCTCCAGCAGATGCAGCATGCTGCCGCCGGGGACACGGGGTTCCGGGACCAGGAAGAGGCTGAGTACGGGAGATCCGGACAGTCCGTCGGAGAGGCAGACTTTGGTGTGCATGGGGTCGGGCATGCGCTGTCCTTCGAGAGGTGCGGGACCCGTCCGCTGGGCCCGCGCTCGGAACCTGGCTTCATATCCGATTTCATGCCGACCGCCGAGTCACCCGACTCGGACGAATCTCCTCGACGCCCGACCAGTGCGGTCCCGCCTCCCCGAGCCTTGTGCGCCCGGCCGAGTGCCGCTCACCGTCAAGCACGCGTGCCTGCGGTCGGGGACCGAATCCATTTCGATCGTACCCGACGAGTTACCCGGCCCTCACGAAATCAGTTGTCACCTCACGCGGGCATGAGGCGCGTCCGGGTCCGCAGCGGCCGGGCGTTCAGCTGCCCCTGAATGGTGGCCCGCACGCTCGGCCACTCGTCCTCGAGGATCGAGTAGAAGGCCGTACTGCGCACCTCCCCGTCCAGCCCGCGCGAATGCGCCCGCCGCACCCCGTCGCTGGTGGCGCCGAGCCGCTCGATGGCCATGCGGGAGCGCAGGTTCCGCACATCCGCCCGCATGGCGATGCGCTTGACCCCCCACACCTCGAAGGCATGCTCGAGCAGCAGCAGTTTGGACTCCAGATTGATGCCCGCGCCGCGCGCCTCCGGCGACAACCAGGTGTTGCCGATCTCGGCCGCGTCCGGCACCGCGAGCAGCGGATCGCCCACGGGGGTGCCGTGCACCTGCGGCCACACCAGCGGTCCCTGCCAGTAGTCGAACCGCGTGAATCGTGTCGATCCCATCACACGATCGCTCGCGACAGCGACGATCGCGAACGCCAGCGAGGCCCCGGCGGCGGTGCCCGCCAGCGCCTCCGACACATACTGCAACGCCTCGTCCGCGCCGTGCGGGACGGGCGTATACGCATAGTCGTCACGATTCCCCGCCGCAGCCGCCGCGAGCCCTGAAGCATGCTGGGGCGCAAGGGGTTCCAGCCGCACCAGGCGGCCGGCGAGAGTCACGGGTACGGGCACGTTGCCTCGATCTTTCGGAGACGGTGTGGAGGCCCGCTTCAGGAAGGTGCCGCCCCGGATTCCTGCTCCGGATGAGACGAACCAGCCCTGGCGCGCCAGTAGCAGCTTGGAATAGTTGGATGAACGATAGCGGAACACCGGCGCACAGCAATGTAGGCGGCACGCAAATTATTTCGGCCGCTGAGCGTGTCGCCCCGGCCGAGTTTCGCGTCCCCCCGGACGCGGCGCGGTCCATCCGCCCGCAATCCTAGATCAAGTGCGGCGAACACCCGAAATCGGGTGCCCTGAAGGGGATTACGACAAATCGCCCGTCACCGTGACCGACGGCTCACCCGTCGCCGGTCCGTCCAGCATGCCGAGATAGATGTCGAGCTGAGCCGCGCCGCCGAGCAGCGCCCGCCCCCGCCGGGTCACCCTGGTCTGCCACGAGTCGAGAAAGACCCGCAGCGCGTCCGCTCCGCCCGCCTCGCGCAGCGATTCGAGAAACCGGGCGACCTGTTCGAGCCGGTATCCGCCTCGGCGCAACTGCCGCGCGATCTCGGCGTCGCGCACACACTCCGGGCCGTATAGGCGGTAGCCCGTTGCCTTTTCGCGTTCGGGTCGCAGCAGGCCCGCGGTCTCCCAGGTGCGCAGCGTCGCCGGGTGCAGGCCGAGGCGGCGCGCGAGCTCACCCACCGTCAGCGGGCTGCCGCCGCTCGGTGGCGGCGGCGCGCCCGCCAGGCTTTCGAGCGCCGACGCCACCTCGGCGCGGGTGGCGCGTTCGGCGGCCAGCTCGGCATGGGTGGAATCGATGAGCCGATAGGCGGACTCGGGCTCGCCCCGGTTGACGGCGCCCATGATGGCCACCGCCGGCTGATGCCCGTGCCCCTCGCGCAGCGCGAGGAAAGCCCGCAGGGCCTGCGCGTGCAGCGGCGTGTAGCGCCGGTAGCCGTTCACTCCGCGCTCGGTCTGCGGCAGGACGCCCGCCTCGTCGTAATTCCGGATCGCCTGCGCCGACAATCCGTGCTCCCGAGCCAGATCGACAGGGCGCAGGGCACACCTCCGTTTGAGGGTTTTCACCGGGTATCGCTGGTGAAACTCAGCCAAGTCTCACTCGATTCTTCAACGATACCGTCGAGGTCGGCCCCGCCTCTTCGAAGGGATATCCATGTCCACCGCCACCGTCCTGCGAGACCTCGCCCGCCCCCTCGACACCCCGGCCGATCTGGCCGGTTCCGTCGACGAGCTGCTGGCCGCCCGCCCCGAACCGCCCGCCGTGCTGGCCCTCGGCGAACCGGCCCACGGCATCGCGGCATTCCCCTTGCTGCGCAATGAAATCCTCGCCCCCCTGGTGGAGCGTGGCTTCCGCTCGATTGCCCTCGAATCCGACTACTTCGCGGCGTCCGTGGTGAACGACTACGTGTCCGGTTCGACAGCCGACCTCGACTCCGTGCTCACCACCGGCTTCAGCCACGGCTTCGGCGGCATTCCCGGCAATCGTGAACTCGTCGAGTGGCTTCGGGCCCACAATGCCGAGCGCGCCCCAGCGGACCGAGTCCACTTCCACGGCTTCGAAGCACCCGTCGAATATGCCGCCGCTCCCGGTCCCCGGCGCGCCCTGTCCGCGGTCCTCGACTATCTACCGGCCGCTTTGCGCCCCAGCTCGATTCGCGAGGTGGACGCCCTGGTGGGCGCGGATGCGGACTGGACGAACGAAGCAGCCATGTACGACCCGACGGCCTCCATCGGTTCCTCCGCGCGGGCCCGCGCCCTCCGCGTTCTCGCCGACGATCTGGCCGGCATTCTGCGGCGCGCCGCACCGACGCTGCGCTCCGCCGACCCGGCCGCCCACGATCTGGCCCTGGCGCACGCCCGCACCGCGCTGGGCCTGCTCCGCTATCACGCCGCCATGGCGAGTCCCGGCCCCGACCGCATCGCGTCGCTGCTCAGCGTCCGCTCCGAGATGATGGCCGAGAACCTCCTCGCGGTGCGCGCCCGGGAGCAGCGGCGTGGCCCGACCCTGGTCTTCGCCCACAATGTGCACCTGCAACGCGCCCAGCCCGCCATGCAGGTCGGCGATGACACCGTGCACTGGCCGAACGCGGGGGCCCTGGTCGAACTCGACCTCGGTGAGCGCTACCTGTTCGTAGCGACCGACGCCACGCTGGATGCGGAGCCGGGCACCGTCCAGGGCAGGCTCGCCGCCGCGACCACTCGGCGCGCGCTCTTCCCGGCCCCGGCACTGCGCGAGGCGCTCCCCGGCGCGCTCCCGACCGCGGAACCGATTGCGCGCGGGCACATTCCGCTCACTGTGGCGGACATGAGCGATGCGGACGCCGTCATCCTCATTACCGACACCGACGGCAGGCAATATCGCTACTGGTGATCGAACCCCTCCCCTTTCCACTGTATACCGGATTCCGGGTCCTCATGAGGGCGCGGAATGTGGTTCATAATCGCTCGCGAAATGCCGAAACCCCCAGGTGAGGAGTAGCGGGATGGCCTTTGTGCTGAGGTTCGGGGAGATCGATCGGACGCAGATCGCGGTGGTGGGCGGCAAGGGGGCGAACCTCGGTGAGCTGTCGCGGATCGAGGGTGTGGCGGTGCCGGACGGGTTCTGTGTGACGACGGAGGCTTTCGGCCGGGCGGTGGCGGGTGTGCCGGCGATCGAGAGCCTGCTCGACCGACTGGCAGCGGTGAACGCGGACGATCAGGAGGCGGTCCGCCTGCTGAGTGCGGAGATTCGGCAGGCGATCGAAGCGCTCCCCATTCCGGGCGAGGTGGCGGCGGAAATCCTCGGCGCGCACACCGAGCTCGGGGCGGACGGGGCCTACGCGGTCCGGTCCAGTGCGACGGCGGAGGATCTGCCGACCGCGTCCTTCGCCGGCCAGCAGGACAGCTATCTGAACGTGGTGGGGCCGGAGGCGGTGCTCGAGCATGTCAGGCGGTGCTGGGGTTCGCTGTTCACCGAGCGCGCGGTCACCTATCGGCTGCGAAACGGCTTCGAGCACAGGGCGATTCGCATGGCGGTGGTGGTGCAGCGGATGGTCTTCCCGCGGGCCGCGGGCATCCTGGTCACCGCCGATCCCGTGACCTCCGACCGCACGGTGGTTTCCATTGATGCCGGGTTCGGTCTCGGCGAGGCCCTGGTCTCCGGTCTCGTGAACGCCGACGTCTACCAGGTCCGCGACGGCGCCATCACCGGCCGCACGATCGCCACCAAGAAGCTCGCCGTCGAACCGGCGCCGACGGGGGGAACCGAGGTGCGCGAGATCGCCCCGGACCGCCGCGACGAACCGGTGCTCGCCGATGCCGAAGTGCTCCGCCTCGCCGAGCTGGGCCGTCGTATCGAAGCGCATTTCGGCAGCCCGCAGGATGTCGAATGGTGCCTCGACGGCGACGATTTCCGCATCGTGCAGAGCCGCCCCATCACGACGCTGTTCCCGATCCCCGAAGCCGCCGACACCGGCAACCACGTCTACGTCTCGGTCGGCCATCAGCAGATGATGACCGATGCCATGAAACCGCTGGGGATTTCGCTGTGGCAGCTCACCAGCCGCGGACCCATGCGCGATGCGGGCGGCCGCCTGTTCGTCGATGTCACCACCATGCTGTCGTCCCCGGCGACACGCACTCGCCTGGTCGAGGGCCTCGGAAAATCCGACCCCCTCATCGGCGATGCCCTGCGGACCGTGATCGACCGCGGCTTCATTCCCGAAGTGCCGCAGGATGATTCCCCCGCCGCCGCGCCCGCGGCGCTCCGCCCCGCCCCCGAGCAGATCGACACCGATCCCGCGATCGTCGCCGAGCTGATCGCCGACAGCGAGAACTCACTCGCCAGGCTCGAGCACGACATCCGGTCCGAGTCCGGCTCCGCCCTGCTCGACTTCATCCGGTCCGATATCGCGGAACTTCAGCGAGTCCTGTTCACCCCGAAGGGTTTACAGGTGATCAATGCCGCCATCGATGCCGCGGAATGGCTCAACACCCACCTGTGGGAATGGCTGGGCGAGAAGAACGCCGCCGACGCCCTCACCCAATCGGTGCCCGGCAATGTCACCTCCGAAATGGGCTTGGCGCTTCTGGATGTCGCCGATGTGATCCGCCCGCATCCCGAGGTCGTCGCCTACCTCCGGCAGGCCGAGGAGGACACGCCCCCAGGCGATTTCCTGAACGACCTGGCCGCCACACCGGGCGGCGGCCCCGAGGCGCGTGCTGCGATCGAGGACTTCCTCGACAGGTACGGCATGCGCTGCGCCGGCGAAATCGACATCACCCGCCCCCGCTGGGCCGAGCGGCCCGCCACCCTCGTCCCGACCATCCTCGGGAATGTCGACCACTTCGCCCCCGGTGCGGCCAGGAAGCTCTTCGACTACGGCCTGCGCACGGCCGAGGAAACCAGAGACCGTCTCCTGCAACGCCTCCGGGGCCTTCCGGACGGCGACCGCAAGGCCGCCGACACCGCCCGCATGATCGACCGCGTCCGCACCTTCTCCGGCTACCGCGAATACCCCAAGTACCGCATGGTCACCCGCTACTTCATCTACAAGCAGGCCCTCCTGCGCGAGGCCGACCGCCTGGTGCGGGCCAACGTAATTCGCGACCCCGAAGACATCTTCTATCTGAAATTCGACGAGTTGCACGAGGTGGTCCGCGCCCGGCAAGCGGACACAGCCCTGATCGAGGACCGGAAGACGGCCTTCCGGTCCTACCAATCCCTCACCGCACCAAGGGTTCTCACGTCCGATGGCCAAGCCCTGACCGGCGCCTACCGCCGCGCGGATCTCCCCGCCGGAGCCCTCCCCGGGATGCCCGTCTCCGCCGGCGCCATCGAGGGCCGGGCCCGGGTGATCTCCGACATCGCCCGAGCCGACCTCGCCCCCGGCGACATCCTCGTCACCGCCTACACCGACCCCAGCTGGACCCCGCTCTTCGTGGCAATCAAGGGTCTGGTCACCGAAGTCGGCGGCCTCATGACGCACGGCGCGGTGATAGCCCGCGAATACGGCCTTCCCGCCGTCGTGGGCGTGGAACACGCCACCACCCTGATCCGCGACGGTCAGCAGATCCGAGTGAACGGCACCGACGGCTACATCGAATTGCTCCCCTGACGAAAACAGATTGTCCCCCATTGGAATCCAGCCCCGATGGCGGAGAGCAGGAAGGTGTCTCCGGGGTGGATGCGGCGCTCGGCGCGCGCTCGGTGCAGAGCGGTGAAAACGCCTGCGGAGCCGGTATTTCCGAGCGTGTCCAGGGTGATCGGAGCCCGCTGCATCGGCACCCCGAGTTCGGTCATGGCGGCGGTGAGGATATTGAGATTGGCCTGGTGCAGGAAGAAGTGGTCGATCTCGGTGACGGCGAGCCCGGCCCGGTCGGCGGCGGTGCGAATGCTGTGCGGCAGCCGGCTGGTGGCCGTCTCCCACACCGCCCGGCCGTCCATCCGGAGAAAGTGCTCACGGTCGGCCACGGTCCGATCGCTGGTGGGCAGGCGGGATCCGCCGGCCCGGATCTCCACACTGTGCGACAGCTGAGATCCGAAGTCCCAGGACAGGATTCCGGCGTCGGGGGTCTCGGTGCGGGTGAGCACGACGGCGCCCGCCGCGTCACCGAAGAAGACACCGGTGGTGCGGTTGCGCGGATCGGTGACCCGGGACGCGCAATCGGCCGCGATGACCAGCACCGCGTGTGCCGAGACCTGTAGCAGGTGGGCGGCCAGCAGGATCGCCTGCAATCCGTTCGCGCATGCGGCCTGGGTGATGTCGATCGGCAGCGCGCGATGCGCGCCGATCCGTTCCTTGACCATCAGTGCGGTCGAGGGCAGGGGCTGGTCGTAGGTGTAGGTGGCGACGATGACGGCATCGAGTTCGCCGGGCGATATCCCGGCGTCGGCGAGGGCCGGCGGGGCCGCGGCGACGCACATGTCCGACACCGCGAGTTCCGCTGGCAGCCGCCGCCTTTCGCGAATTCCGGTGCGGCTGACGATCCACTCGGCCGATGTGTCCAGCGTCCTGGTGAGTTCCGCGTTGGTGATGATGGTGGAGGGAAGGTGAACACTCGAGCCCGACACCGTCACCGGTAGCGGGCGGGCGAGCGGCGAGCGGACGGACGCGGCGAGCGGCTGCTCGACCGCCGGGCACGCGGCGCTCATGCGCGGATTCCGTCGTGCGTGCCGGCGGTGTTGTACTCGGGGCTGATCAGCTGATCGAGGTCCACGTAGAAGCGTCCGGAGTCACAAGGGATTCCGAGCAGGATGCGGCGCGCGGCCGCGGTGACGAGGGCCCCGCCGAGCGCCACATCGGAGGCCAGCTGCGGCCAGCTGCTGAGCGTCCGCCCGATCTCGCCGAAGGAGGCGGCGAGCTCGGGGCTGATCCGGTCGGCGTCGACCATGGCGAGAATGAGTTCGGCCTTGGCCTGGTCGCTGAGCTCGCGCAGATCGTCGGCGCGCAGGTCGCCGAGCCGTCCGTGCAGCAGCGGCCGATCGGGTTCGAGGTCGAAGCGCTCGATGTCCAGCATGCCGCGATCGTTGCAGTCCATGATCACCGGAATGCCCAGTGCGCGTGCGTGTTCCCGGGCCGCGACCTTGATGTAGGGGGTGTCGCATTCTTCGACCAGCAGATCGATCGGCGTTCCGTCACCGTGGAAGAACTCGGCCAGGCTGTCGTCGGTGAGCCCGGTCGTGATGATCTCGATGTCCAGATAGGGGTCGATCTCGTACATCTGGCGCGCGCACAGCACCGCCTTGCCGAGGCCGACGTGATGGACGCCCGCGCGGAGCCGGTTCATGTTCGACAGGCTCAGGTCGTCGAAATCGGCGAGCCGGAAGGCGCCGCCGACGCCTTCGAGCGCCAGGGTGACGGCGGCGCTGTTGCCGACGGACAGGCCGATGATCCCGATGCGGTGCTCACGCAGCGAACGCTGCTGGGGGCGTTGGAGTTTCGGCCGGTTGCGGTCGGCGCGGACGAGCCGGAACTCCTCGCGCGGCAGCACGTGAACCAGCCGGCCCGACCACGGGTACCAGAACCAGCTGCCGTAGGCCCACGGCTCGACGCCGGCCAGCTGTTCCCGGATCTTCCGCTCGAGGTCCGCACCGGTGTACCGGTGCTGGGGTTCGCGGCAGCAGATCAACTCCGCCAGTTGACTGTCCATGGTGTCGCACACCTCGGTGACCTGATCCGATTCGAGCAGCGCGGTCAGTGCCGCGTAGTCGGCGGCATGGGCGGGCTCGAGCAGCACCGGCTGCCAGACGTCGCGATCCGGGGCGCCGGACGAGGCGAGAGCTACTGGGGCGGGCGGGTTTTCGGGCACGGCCGCCGTCCATGCGGCGGGGCCGCCGTCCGCGAGGGCCGGGAATCGGTCGCGCAGGGCAGCCACGAGGCCGGTGTATTCGCCGGCGCCGTCGGCGGTCCGATGCAGCAGGATCACCACGTCTTCGGTGTATCGCTCGACGTAGCAACGGGTTCCGGGGACCGGATGGAATCCGAACCGGCCGTGGAACAGGTCCTGGCCGTCCTTCGTGCCCGACGTGCCGATCATGAGCCTGGCCCCGAGATGGTGTGCCGCGCCGATCGCGAGCGCGTTCAGGTACACGCCCAGTCCGAGTTTGCGAGCCCGATGCTCGACCACCAGCCGGCTGTGCTCGTAGGTGCTGTCGACTCCGACGCCTTCGGCCGCGAGCAATTCCCGGTATCGCCGTTCGCCCAGGTGCGCGCGGGACTGGAACAGCTCACCGGTCTCCGGGGTGGACAGGCGGATATAGCCCAGCACCGGACCTCCGGGATGCAGGCGGGCAATGAAATGCCATGCGCCGTAATCCAATTCCTGATCGTCGACATGGGAGCCGCCGGCCTCGCGGAACTCCGGCCGCCTGCCGTGGTCGTACAGGATGCGGGCCCGCAGTTCGCGCACTCGGCGCACCTGCTCGGCGTGATCGGTGCCGTTCCGCGGTATCCGAAACGCTGAAACATGCCATGGCACATCATGATCGCGGTTGCGGATAGTAGACGCCGACACGGCAGAGGTCCTTTCCGAGGATGGGTAGCTAGATGTTAGCTCGAGCCGGAATATGTTGGCGCGACACACATCTACGGCGCGGCGTGATCGGCCCAGAACCCGTGCCGAATAACGAAGTTCCTGGCCCAAAAGAGTAGGAGGAAACGGACAAAAGGCTAACTTGCTAAAAGTTAGCTATCCATGCGGCGCGAAATTGGCCGAATACCGTCGGAGGCTGTCACATCGCGGTATCGCCGGCATCGAGCCAGGCCATGGCCGCCGCGGTGAAGGCGGTGACTCCGCATCCGATGGTGGGCTCCGCGAGCGGCGCGAAATAGGGCGAGTGATTCATCGGAATGTCGTGGTCGACGGTCCCCCGCTGTTGTGCCGCCGCGACTTTCACCGGATCCGCGCCACCGAAGAACCAGAACGACAGCGGCGCACCGGCGGCTTCGGCCAGCACACCGACATCCTCGCTGGCGGGGAAGGCTCCCATCTCCCGCACCCGCTCGGAGCCGAGCGCGGCACACAGCGCGGCGCGGGTCTTGCCCAGGGCGACAGCATCGTTCACGGTGACGGGCAGCCGGGTCAGGTACTCGATGGTCGGCGCCCGGTCCGCGCCCGCGGCCTCGGCCTCCGCGCGCACGATCCGCCGCACCGCTTCGAGCACCCGGACGCGTAGCTCGTCCGAATACGTGCGGATGCTCAGGCCCAGCCGAGCCTCGTCGGCGATGATGTTCTCCTTCGTGCCCGCGTGCAGCGTGCCCACCGTGACGACCACCTGATCCGTGGCGGCGATCTCGCGGGACACGATGGTCTGCAAGCGCAGGACGGTGGCGGCGGCCAGCACGATCGGATCGACCGTCGTCTCGGGCCGCGAGCCGTGCCCGCCACGGCCGTGCAGGGTGATGAGCAAACTGTCGTTGGCCGAGAGGATCGCGCCCGCGCGGGTTGCCACGGTGCCCACGGGGATCGGCAGAACATGCTGTGCCAGAACGATTTCCGGCTTTCCGAAACGCTCGAACAACCCGTCGTCCACCATGGCCTGCGCGCCGGCGCCGATCTCCTCGGCGGGCTGGAACACGCCCAGCACGGTGCCGGACCATCGGTCCCGGGCCGCCGCGAGCCGCCCGAGCGTGCCCAGCAGGCAGACCGTGTGCATATCGTGTCCGCAGGCGTGCATGAGCGGCCGGCCGCTGTCCGGATCGGTAGCGACCGAGGCGTAGGGCAGTCCGGTCTGTTCGCGGACCGGCAGCGCGTCCATGTCCGCGCGCAGCAGGATCAGCGGGCCGGGTCCGTTCTCCAGCCGGGCGACCACTCCCGTCCCGCCGATGCCCTCGGCGACCTCGTAGCCCAGCGCCTTCGCGCGCCGGGCGACCAGCGCCGCGGTGCGGTGTTCGGCGAAGGAGAGTTCCGGATGGGCGTGCAGGTCTCGGTACAGTTCCGCGAGATCGGCGGTGTTGTGGGCGACGCGACTGTTGATCGGCGGCACATCAACATGATCCACCGCGCGGCGCGAAACAGGACGCTTTCCCGGTTTTCATCCACGCCCGAAACCCGCTCGGCGATGCGGGCCGAAGGACTAGGCTGTGCGATAACTCGCACACGTTTCAGACGATCGAATCGGTGATGGGATGGACAGGGACCTGTTAGCGGGCCGGCCGCACACCTCCCGTGTCTACGACTACTTCCTCGGCGGCAAAGACAATTACGAGGCCGATCGGCAGGCCGCGGAGGAAATCCTGAAGGCGTGGCCCGACATTCGGACCGCCGCCCGGGTCAACCGGCAGTTCATGCAGCGCAGCACCCGCTTCCTGGCAGAATCGGGCATTCGCCAGTTCCTCGACATCGGCACCGGCATCCCCACCGAACCCAACCTGCATCAGGTCGCGCAGGAGGTCGCCCCGGATGCGCGAGTGGTCTACGTCGACAACGATCCGGTCGTCCTGGCCCACGCCCGCGCCCTGATGGCGGGCACCTCCCTCGGCGCGACAACCTACATCTACGGCGACGTCACCGACCCGCACTCAATCCTGAAACCCCCGGAACTCGGCGACTTCCTCGACCTGAGCCAACCGGTCGCATTGAGCATGATCGCCATCCTGCACTTCGTCGAAGCCGACGTCCCCGAGCTCCTCACGACCTACCTCGACGCCCTGGCCCCCGGCTCCTACCTCACGATCTGCACCATCACAGCCGATTTCGCCCCGGACGCGGTCCTACGCGCCCAGGACGTCTACCGCGTCCGCGACCTCCCCGCCCAGGTCCGCACCCGCGACGAAGTGGTCACCTGGTTCACCGGCCTGACCCTCCTGGACCCAGGCATAGTCCCACCCCACAGCTGGCGCCCCACCGAACCCACCGACGCCTCCCCCTCCTTCGACGCCAAGGTCTCCTGCTACTGCGGCGTGGCCCGCAAACCCTGACCGGCCGAAAGATCAGACGTTGAAACGGAATTCGACTACGTCGCCGTCGGCCATGACGTAGTCCTTGCCTTCCATGCGGACCTTGCCGGCGGCCTTGGCGGCGGCCATGGAGCCGGCTTCGACGAGGTCGTTGAAGGCGACGATTTCGGCCTTGATGAAGCCGCGTTCGAAGTCGGTGTGGATGACGCCGGCGGCCTTGGGGGCGGTGTCGCCCTGGTGGATGGTCCAGGCGCGGGCCTCTTTGGGGCCGGCGGTGAGGTAGGTCTGCAGGCCGAGGGTGTGGAAGCCGGCGCGGGCCAGGGCGTGCAGGCCGGGCTCGGACTGGCCGATGGACTCGAGCAGCTCGAGGGCGGACTCGTCGTCGAGTTCGATGAGTTCGGATTCGATCTTGGCGTCCAGGAAGACGGCGTCGGCGGGGGCGACCGCGGCCTTGAGTTCGGCCTTCTTGGCCTCGTCGGTGAGGACGGCTTCGTCGGAGTTGAAGACGTAGAGGAAGGGCTTGATCGTCAGGAGCGAAAGCTCCTTCAGCAGCTCGACATCGAGCTCCTTCTGGGCGGCGAAGAGGGTGCGGCCGCTGTTGAGGATCTCCTGTGCCTGCTTGGCGGCATCGGCGACCGGCTTGCGGTCCTTCTTCATGCGGGCTTCCTTGTCGAGGCGGACGACCGCCTTCTCCAAGGTCTGCATGTCGGCCAGGATCAGCTCGGTCTCGATGACCTCGATATCGGCGAGCGGATCGACCCTGCCGTCCACGTGCACCACATCGTCATCGGCGAACACGCGCACCACCTGGCAGATGGCGTCGGCCTCACGAATATTGGCGAGGAACTTGTTGCCCAGGCCCTCACCCTCCGAGGCGCCCTTCACGATGCCCGCGATGTCCACGAAGGTCACCACGGCAGGCAACTGCCGCTCGGAGCCGAAGATCTCGGCGAGCTTGGCCAACCTCGGATCGGGCAGCGGAACGACACCGGTGTTCGGCTCGATGGTCGCGAACGGGTAGTTCGCCGCCAGGACGTCATTGCGGGTCAGCGCATTGAAGAGCGTCGACTTTCCGACGTTGGGCAGGCCGACGATTCCGAGGGTGAGACTCACGAGAACGAGAGTTTACCTGCGCACTCGCTCCCGGCCGGAGCCGGGCGGACGGTGGTTCAGGAAGTCTCGCCACCATCACGCTCGAACATCTCCAACGAAGGCGACCGGCTGACGGGTGATTCGACCGATCGTCGCGAAATCGCGGTCGTCGCAGAGGACTGTCAGACGATGGTGCTCGGCGGTTGCCGCGATCAGCAGATCGACGGGCCCGGCCGAACGGTGCAGCCCCTGCTCGGTCATCAGCTGCTGCACTTCGTCTGCGCGCTCGTAGCCGCGTTCGTACATGGGCACCCAGCCGAACAGATCGCCGAGCAGGCGACGTTTCTCCAGTCTGTCCGCCAGGGAACGGGCCGAGTACAGGAATTCGAGCTCGACCACGGGGCACACGGCGATCACGCCCGCCGTCAGCTGGTCGACCCAAGCCTGCCGAAGCTTGTCCTGGAGAATCCGGAACAGTCCGGACGTGTCGATGAGATAGAGGGCAGGTGTCACCTGCGGTACGCCGCCTTGTTGTCGAGGAATTCATCGAAGTCGCCCTGATCGGCCATTTCGCCCAGGCGCGCGAGAGCGCGGACTCGAACCAGCCGCTGACCCACCTCACGAAGAGCCGCGTTGACCGTATCTTTTTTGGTCTTGGTGCCGAGCACCTCGGCAGCAATGGCCAACGCTTCCTCATCAATCTCGATCGGAGTCTTCGATGCCATGCGAGCACCTCCTCTGGATACCCTAGAGTTCCGCGTCGGATATCCAGGGTATCAGCTCACCGCCCGCCGAGACCGGACATGGCAATACCGCGAATGAAGGAGCGCTGGGCTACGGCGTAGATCAGCAGGAGCGGCAGCAGCAGGAGGATGGCGGCGGCCATGAGGAGGGGCCAATTGGTGGTGTACTGCCCCTGGAGGCGGAGCAAGCCGAGGGTGGCGGTGGCGTACTCGTTGCGCTGAATCATGATCAGCGGCCAGAGGAAGTCGTTCCAGACGGTGATCCAGGTGAGGACGGCCAGCACCATGACCGCGGGGCGGGCGTGCGGGAGCAGGACCCGCCAGTAGGTCTGCCAGGGGGTGCAGCCGTCGAGAGTGGCCGCCTCCTCCAATTCCATTGGGAGCCCACGGAAGAACTGGCGCATGAGATAGGTGCCGAAGGCGCTGCCGAACAGGCCGGGGACGATCATGGCCCACGGGGTGTCCATCCAGCCGAAGGCGCGCATGAGCAGGAATTGCGGGATCACCGTGACGGTCAGGGGGACCATGAGGGTGGCCAGGTAGGCGAGGAACAGGGCTTCGCGGCCGGGGAAACGCAGGCGAGCGAAGGCGTAACCGGCCAGCGAGCAGAAGAAGACCTGACCGGCGGTGACACACGCCGCGTACACGGTGGTGTTGAGGAGCATGCGACCCAGCGGGATCGAGGAGAACACCTCGGCGTAGGTCGACCAGCGGGGTGCGGTCGGCAGCGGATTCGGATCCGACAGCGTCCCTTCGGGTTTCAGGGAACCGGAGACCGCCCACAGAATGGGGGCGAGCGCGCACCAGGCCACGGCCATCAGGGCCAGATAGATCAGGACGCACTGCACCGGGCGACGATTCACTGTTCGGCCTCGGCTCGCCGGGACAGGCGGAGCTGGACGAGGGTGAGCGCCAGCAGGATCGCGAAGACCACCCAGGCCAGGGCCGACGCGTAGCCGACCTCGTAGAAGCGGAAAGCGTTCTGGAACAGCATGATTCCCAGCACGTAGGTGCCCGTTTCGGGGCCGCCGTTGCTGCCGGTGAGGGCGTACGCCTGATCGAACGCCTGCACCGAATTGATGATGGTGATGACGAAGACGAACGAGAGCGCGCCGCGAATGAGCGGGACCGTGATGGACCAGAAGCGGCGCAACGGCCCGGCCCCGTCTATTTCCGCTGCCTCATACAGGTTTTCGGGAATCCCCTGCATGGCCGCCAGGAGGATGACGGTGGCGAAGGGGACGCTCTTCCACACCGTCACCAGGCTCAGCGACACCAGCGCCCAGTCCGGATCGGTCAGCCAGGGAATCGGGCCGAGGCCGATCCAGCCCAGCAGGAGATTGGCCAGGCCATCGTCACTGGCGAAGATGAAGCGGAAGACCACCGCCATGGCGACCGTCGAGGCCACCAGCGGCAGAAACGCGATCGTGCGAAAGATGCCTATCCCGGCCAGTTTCCGGTTCAACAGCCCCGCCACCGCGAGGCTGACGACCACGGTCGGCACGAGCGTGAGCACCGTGAACACCGCCGTATTGCGCAGCGCGATCCAGAACAGCGGATCCTCGGAGACCAGCCGCCGGTAGTTGTCCCATCCGATGAACCGCGGCGGGCTGAACAGATCCCACGAATGAAAGCTCAGGTACAGCGAAAAGCCCAGGGGAAAAAGCAGAAACACCGCGACGGCCGCCAGATTCGGCGCGACGAACCAGGCGCCCGCTCGCGCGCGCCGCCGCTGGAGCCCGGAGACGCGAACCGGTTCCGCCGCGTTGTCCGGCTTCGTCAACAGCCCGGTCATGGTGCCGCCCTGAGTAATTCGTCGATATCGGTCGTGGTCCGATCCCCCAGCGATGCGGCCGTGGCAGCCCCGCGCAATACCCGATTGCACCCCCGTTCCAGCAGCGACTCGACCTTCCCCCACAGCGGCGTGACCGCCATCTGCCGCGAATGCGCCGGCCCTTCGGTGAACACCTCGAGGTTCCGGATCTCGCGATGCGCCTCCGCGAAACCCGGTGAGTCCATGGCGGACTTCAGCACCGGCACGAACAGCCCGGACCGGGCGATGATGTCCTGCCCCTCCGGCCCCGTCGCGAATTTCACGAATTCCCAAGCTTGTTCGCGCCGCGGACTACTCGCGGCAATGGCCAGCCCGGTGCTCCCGACATCGGTGACGGCCCCCGGTCCCCCGTGCGGCCCGACCGGCAGCACCGTCACATCGAAGTCGAGATCGTCGCGTCCGGTGAACTCCGAGAACAGCCAGTGCCCGCCCATCAGCATGGCCGCCTGCCCGCTCCGGAACAGGTCCTGCGCCGAAACCGATTGCCGGTCACCGACACTGGGCGCGACCCGATGCCGCACCGCGAGGTCGGCATAGAATTGCAGCCCGTCCGCGAACCGCGGATCCCCGAGATTGGTCCGCACCGGCCGCACCGGTGGGCTGAACCATTCCGCGCCATTGTTCATCCCGAAGCAGGCGGCCGAGAAGTACGGCACCCAGGCATCCACGAACCCCCACTGCCGGGTCCGCCCGTCGCCGTCCCGCCGGGTCAGCGCCTGCGCGGCGGCCAGGAACTCGTCGAAGGTCCACGCCTCGCTCCACCGTCGCGGCGGTCGAATCCCGGCTTCCTCGAACAGTTTCCGGTTGTAGTAGAGGAATACCCCCGACCACTGCTCGGGCAGCACGTATTGCCCGCCCCGCCACACGAACGTGTCCCGCAGCGTCGCATACCCGTCCGCGTACAGCGTCGCCGCATGGGCCGGATCGCGGTCCAGGAATTCCCGAAGATCCACCAGCACACCGCGTTCCGCGAGCCCGGCGTACAGCAGCTCCCACGCCATGAGCACATCCGGGCACTTCCCGCCCGCACAGTAGGTGAACATCTGCTGCAGCGGATCCGGTCCGGACATGATGGTCCGGATCCTGATATCCGGCCTGCGCCGGTGGAATTCGTCGATGATGAGCTGCCTGGTCCGCGCCTCTTCGGGCCGCGCCTGGAAGAAGAAGGTCACCGCGTCGTCGTCTCCGCCGCCGCAACCGCCCACTGCCGCGCCCAGTGTCAGCGCCGTCGCCGAGCGGAGCAGGGTGCGCCGGTCGAGCGGGCGGGTCACTGCGTCTCCTCACGGTTGCCGGGTGCCGTGCTGTCGAGCGGTACTCAAGAGCGCATCCCGCAGAGTGGGATTCATGGGACCATGTGGCGCAGGTCTCCAAACCGCATGGCAGCATACGGGTAGCAACCTGCGACACGCGGACAACACGCGAACTCGCCGGGAACACACGCCGGAAAGCACCACCCCCGCCCGACGGCACAGCGTCCATCGGGCCACCCATACCCGACGGTACGGAACCAGATGAACGGCGGGCGAAAGCCGCCGAAAACATATGCAGGTTCCGCTACGTTGTCCTCATTTCAGATAGAAACCGCTGCACCGCACGGGAGAGTTGTCGCATGGCGACCCTAGAGAAACGCCCGGACATCGAGTACCTACGGACAGATCCCGATCTGCCGCCCGTGGGAATCGTGGACCGGACACCCATGTCCACCGCCAAGAAGGGCATCTTCGCGGCCGTTGCCGTCCTCGGCGCCATCGCCTGGGCGATCGTCGCGTTCGTGCGCGGCGAGAACGTGAATGCCGTATGGATCGTCATCGCCGCGATCTGTACCTATGTGCTGGCCTTCCAGTTCTATGCCCGGCTGATCGAATGGAAGATCACCAGGCCGCGCGACGATGTCGCCACTCCGGCCGAGGCCATGGAGAACGGCAAGGACTACATGCCGATGGACCGCCGGGTCCTGTTCGGCCACCACTTCGCCGCCATCGCCGGCGCGGGCCCGCTGGTCGGACCCGTTCTCGCCGCTCAAATGGGATACCTGCCGGGCACCATCTGGATCATCGTCGGCGTGGTGCTGGCGGGCGCGGTGCAGGACTACCTGGTGCTGTGGGCGTCGGTGAAACGCCGCGGCCGTTCGCTCGGCCAGATGGCGCGCGATGAGCTGGGCGTGGTCGGCGGCATCGCCGCCATCGTGGCCGTGCTGGTCATCATGATGATCCTGCTGGCGGTGCTCGGCATCGTCGTGGTGAACGCGCTGGCCGCCACGCCGAACGCGAAAACCGGTGTGCTGGAGGGCGGTAGCCCGTGGGGCGTGTTCTCCATCGCCATGACCATTCCGATCGCGCTGTTCATGGGCCTGTACCTGCGCTACCTGCGGCCGGGCAAGGTCGGCGAGGTGTCGCTCATCGGTTTCGCGCTGCTCATGCTGGCCATCGTGTCCGGCAACTGGGTGGCCGAATCCGGTTGGGGCCGTGACTGGTTCACCCTGTCCGGCACCACCATCGCGTGGATGCTGATCGCCTACGGCTTCATCGCCTCGGTGCTGCCGGTGTGGCTGCTGCTGGCGCCGCGCGACTACCTGTCGACCTTCATGAAGATCGGCACCATCGCGCTGCTGGCCGCGGGCATTCTCATCACCATGCCGGTGCTGAAGGCCCCGGCGGTGTCGGAGTTCGCCTCCAACAGCAACGGCCCGTCCTTCGCGGGCAGCCTGTTCCCGTTCCTGTTCATCACGATCGCCTGTGGCGCGCTGTCCGGCTTCCATTCGCTGGTGTCCTCGGGCACCACCCCGAAGCTGCTCGAAAAGCAGTCGCAGGCCCGGATGATCGGCTACGGCGGCATGCTCATGGAGTCGTTCGTGGCGGTCATGGCCATCGTGACGGCAAGCATCATCGATCAGCACCTGTACTTCTCGATGAACGCCAGCGGCGCGCTCACCGGCAAGACCGCCGAGGGCGCGGCCACCTACGTGAATTCGCTGAACCTGCAGGGCGATGACATCACCGCGGCGCAGCTGAATCAGGCCGCCGCCGACATCGG
Organism: Nocardia huaxiensis; assembly: GCF_013744875.1. Lineage (NCBI taxonomy): Bacteria > Bacillati > Actinomycetota > Actinomycetes > Mycobacteriales > Nocardiaceae > Nocardia > Nocardia huaxiensis. Next base: position 2,511,822 of record NZ_CP059399.1, on the reverse strand, counting down.
CGAGAAGAGCATCGTCTCGCTCACCGGCGGCGCGCCCACCCTCGCGGTCGGCATGTCCGAAGTGCTGCACCAGTTCCTGGGCGGCGCGAGCATGAAGGCGTTCTGGTACCACTTCGCGATCATGTTCGAGGCGCTGTTCATTCTCACCACCATCGACGCCGGCACCCGCGTGGCCCGGTTCATGGTGTCGGATTCGCTGGGCAACCTCGGCGGCCCGTTCACCAAGTTCAAGGACGCGTCGTGGCGGCCGGGAGCCTGGCTGTGCTCGGCCATCGTGGTGGCGGCCTGGGGTTCGGTGCTGCTCATGGGCGTCACCGATCCGCTGGGCGGCATCTACACGCTGTATCCGCTGTTCGGCATCTCCAACCAGCTGCTGGCGGCCGTCGCGCTGACCGTGGTGCTGGTGATCGTGGTGAAGAAGGGCCTGCTGAAATGGGCGTGGATTCCGGCGATTCCGCTGTTCTGGGATCTGCTGGTCACCATGACCGCGTCCTGGCAGAAGATCTTCTCCGGCGACCCCAAGATCGGCTACTGGACCTCGCACAACAATGCGGTCATCAAGCTCGACGCCTACGAGGCCGCGCGCGACTCCGGGCAGCTGCCCAAGGGCGTGGCGGATCCGGCCGCGCTGAACAAGCAGATCGACGATCTGGAGAAGATCGTGCGCAACACCTTCATCCAGGGCACGCTGTCGATCGTGTTCGCGGTGCTGGTGCTGGTGGTGGCGGTCGTCGGCGTGGTGGTGTGCCTGCGGGCCATCCGCAAGGGCGGCGTCGAGACCACCGAGACGCCGGAGGAGCCGTCGAAGATCTTCGGGCCCAGCGGTTTCCTCGCCTCGCCTGCCGAGAAGGAAGTGCAGAAGGAATGGGATGCGCTGATCGCCGAAGGCAAGGTGCGCGCGCCGGGCGCGGCGCACGCGCACTGATGCCGCTGTGATGAACAACCCGACCGTCCCGCCGACCGCAGGTCCCCTGCGGTCGGCGGGACGCGCCGTTGCACGGGCGGTGCGCGCTGTCATCTGGTGGTTCAACGCCATTCTCGGCGGCGGCGACTATCAGCGGTATGTGCAGCATCAGCGACTGCACCATCCTGGCGCCCCGATTCCGAGCGAGCGCGAATACTGGAAGCAGCGGCACGACGCGGCCGACCGGAACCCCTCGAATCGCTGCTGCTGAGTGCACGAATACTGACAAGCCGTGCCATGGCCGATTCCCGCACCCCCCGTGTCCGATATCCGCTAGCACGAGTGCGCCCGGACTGACAGTGTGGACACCGTGAGTGCGAACGACTTGAATTTCGAGCGTTGCTACCGCGCCGTGGCAACCCGGGACTCCCGGTTCGACGGGCAGTTCGTGACCGCGGTGCGCACTACCGGAATCTATTGCCGCCCTTCCTGCCCCGCCATCACCCCGAAACCCGCCAACGTCACCTTCCTGCCCACCGCGGCCGCCGCCCAGCAGTGCGGATATCGCGCCTGCCGCCGGTGCCTACCCGACGCCGCCCCTGGCTCACCGCTCTGGAACACCCGCGCCGACCTGGCCGCGCGCGCCATGCGGTTGATCGGGGACGGCGTCATCGAACGCGGCGGCGTGCCCGCGCTGGCCGACGCGCTCGGCTACTCGCAACGTCAGCTCACCCGGGTGCTCACCAGCGAACTCGGAGCCGGCCCCCTGGCGCTGGCACGCGCCCACCGCGCGCACACCGCCCGGCTGCTCATCCAGACCACCCGGCTGCCCATGTCGGACATCGCCTTCGCCGCCGGGTTCGCGAGCATCCGCCAGTTCAACGACACCGTGCGCGAAGTCTTCGCGGTCAGCCCCACCACGCTGCGCGAGGAATCCCGCCGCCGCAACGGCGACACCCTGCCCACCACCAACGGGCTGCTCACACTGCGCCTGCCCTATCGCGAACCACTCGACAAGCCGTGGCTGGAATGGTTCCTGGCCGCGCACACCACACCCGGGCTCGAAACCTGGGAGGACGGCGTGTACACGCGGAGCCTGCGAACTCCGCACGGGCACACCACGGTTCGGCTGTCCGTGCAGCCGGGACACGTGCGGGCCACGCTGGCACTGCACGATATGCGCGACCTCGCACCGACCGTCGCACGGCTGCGCCACTTCCTCGACCTCGACGCCGACCCGGTCGGCATCGACGAGGCGCTCGCCGCGGGCCTGGCCGAAGCCTCGCTGCGACCGCACCCGTCCGCCAACGGATCCGGGCCGGGCCTGGGTCTCGCCGACGGAGCCGCCACGCGACCGGCCTCCGTGCACGCACTGACCCTCTCGCCCGGCATCCGCGTCCCCGGCTGCCTCGACGCCTCGGAGTTGCTGCTGCGCACCATGATCGGGCAGCAGATCTCGGTGGCCGCCGCCAACACCCACACCTCGCGACTGGTGCAGCACCTCGGTGAATCCATCACCGGGCCCATCCCGCACCTGTTCCCCACCCCGGCCGCCATTGCCGAGCACGGCGCGGAGGTGCTCACCGGCCCCACCCGCCGCATCGAGGCGATCGTCGCCGCCGCCCGCGCCCTCGCCCAGGGCGATCTCGTCCTGCACGCCGGCCGCACCCCCACCGACCTGCGCCGCGACCTGCTGGCCCTGGACGGCGTCGGCCCCTGGACCGCCGACTACGTCACCATGCGCCTGCTCGCCGACCCCGACATCCTGCTGCACACCGACCTGGTGGTGCGGCGCGGCGCGGGCCTGCTCGGCATCGATCTGACCGACACCGGCCGCTGGTCGCCCTGGCGCTCCTACCTCTCCATGCACCTGTGGAAGCACGCCCTCGCCAATCCCGCCCCTGCCCCCGACGGCGCCGCCGGCGCCCGGAAAGCGAGAACCTCCCTGTGAACGCCGCGACCCGCACCGCCGAAACCCTCGCCGGAGCCGACATCCGCCGCAGCACAGCCGATTTCAGCACCGTCACCACCCCCATCGGCCCCTTCACCGCCCTCGTCGACGCCGACGGCGCGGTCCTGGCGTCCGGCTGGACCGGCGACGCCGAGAACCTGCGCGGCCTCATCCACCCCATCCTCCGGCCCGCGGCGCTGCGCGAACGCGACTCCCTGGGCGCGGTCACCAAGGCCGTAACCGCCTACCACACAGGCGATCTCACCGCCATCGACGCCATCACCGTCCGCCAGCTCTCCGGCCCGTTCCTGGTCCACGCCTGGGAAATCCTCCGCAAGATCCCCGCCGGTGAACCCGTCACCTACACCGACTTCGCCACCGTCTCCGGCCGCCCCGCCGCCACCCGCGCCGCCGCCAACGCCTGCGCTCGCAATGCCGCCGCCCTCTTCGTCCCCTGCCACCGCGTCATCCGCACCGACGGCACCCTCGGCGGCTTCCGCTGGGGGCTGGACATCAAACGCTGGCTCATCGCCCACGAAAACGCCTGAACCACCACCGAAAACAGCCATAGGAGCGTCGAGTGCCCATTGCCTTCGACCCGATTCGCACGTTCTCCCAATCGAACCCGCCCGGCCCGGAACAGGGCGACGTGGCGAAGCTCCTGCGGACCGTGGCGAACACCCTGGAGGATTTCGGCGTTGCAACCGTAATGGACCTGGTCATGCACACCGAGGTGACCGCGGATGGCCCGTGGCCCTCGATCACCGTTTATTACGAGGATCCGGAGTTCCAGATCCCATCGCAATGACGCCGACGCTCAGGCGACGGTGGTTTCCAGCCTGGAACCGTTGCGGCCGCGGATGACGTGCAGGCGGCTGGGGATGCGCTGACGCATTTCGTCCACGTGTGAGACGACGCCGACAACCCTTCCGCCGGAACGGAGTTCGTCGAGGACGCCCATGACGGCGTCGAGGGTGTCGGCGTCGAGGCTGCCGAAACCCTCGTCGATGAAGAGGGTGTCCATGACCAGGCCACCGGCTTCGGCGGACACCACATCGGCCAGGCCAAGCGCCAAAGCCAGTGAGGCCATGAAGGTTTCACCGCCGGAGAGGGTTTTGGCGGGGCGGATCGCGCCGGTGTAGTCGTCTCGGATGTCGAGGCCCAGGCCGCCGCGGCGGCCGTATGAACCGGCGGCGTCGGTGTGAACGAATTCGTAACGGCCACCGGACATTCGGCGCAGGCGCACCGAACCGGCGAGAGCGACCTCCTCCAAGCGGGCAGCGAGCACGTACGACCGCAGGGACATGCGGCGGTTGTTCTCACCGCGGCCGGAGACCACATCGGCCAGCCGGGACAGTTCATTGTGCGCGCGCTGCAACGGTGCGATGCGATCCACCGCGGCCCACAGCTGACTGCACAGATCTTCGAGCTGTTCCACCCGGCGAGCGGCCTCGGCGTGTGCGGCGACAGCGCTTTCGAGAGCTGATTGCGCTTGGGCCACAGCCGATTCCGCTACTTCGAGGTCACCCGGATCGGCGTCGGCGACCGCCTGGATCTCCGGCTCGGCCAGCACCGCCTCGGCGTGCGCGCGGGCCCCCTCGGCCTCGGCCAGCTTCGCCTCGATATCCGCTTGCTGCTGGGCGGTGCGGGAGGCGGCGTCCACGGCGCGCGCGTACTCCGCGAGGACCGTGTAATCCGGCCCGTTCTCCCCCATGACGGGCGGTGCCGATTCCACGAGACCTGCCTCGTACGAAAGCTTTTCGACCCGCAGCGCCAGCGCGGCGACCTGATCGCGGGCCGAGGCGACCTCGGTGCGCGCCTCACGCAAGGCGGCGGCTTCCGACACCAGAGTCTCCAGTCGAGCCCGGCGGCGGTCGACGGTGCCGTCGGCACCTGCGGCGGCACGCAACCGCTCGGTCAGCTCGGCGAGCCGCCGATCGGCCGCCACGATGCGCTCCATCGTGGCACTGCTGCGGCTTTCGCACTCCCGCAGCTCATCCTGCACCCGAGTCTCGTCGGCCCGCAGCCGTTCGAACTCGGCGGTGAGCGCGTCGACCGCACCGGCCAGCTTCCGGGCCTCGGTCTGCCGGTTCGTGGAATCGTTCAGCGCGGCAGCCAATTCGGCCTTGTCCGCATCACCCCCGCGCTCGACCAGCACCTCGATGATCCGCTCCAGCTCCGCGACCTGCTGCCCCGCCCGCTCCCGCGCTGCCTCGGCCTTCCGCTCCACAGCCAGCGCGGCCTCCTCGGCCTCCTTCGACACCGCCTGCGCGGTCGCCGTGGCAGGCGCGGGATGGTCCGCCGACCCGCACACACTGCACGGCTCCCCCGCCACCAGCGCTGCGGCGAGCTCGGCCGCCATCCCCGCCAACCGCTGCTCCCGCAACGCGAGCGTGCGCTCCCGAGCATCCAGGTGCGCGGCCCGAGCGGACTCGAATCCGGCCGTGGCCCCGGCCAGCTCAGCCCGCCGCCGCTCCAGTTCGACAACCGCCTTCGCGGCGGTCCGCAACCGCTCACACTCGACCTCCAGCGCAGCCAGCCCAGCCTTCGCATCGGTCGCCGCCCGCAGCCGAACCTGTACTCCCACAAGGGCCTCCGGCACCGCATCCCGCCGCCTGCGCAGCTCCCCCAGCTGCGCCGCCAGCGCCGCCTGCTCCGCCCGCAACCGCGCCAGCTCTCCGGTCAACTCGGCCGCCGCCGTAGCGTCGGCGCGCACCTCGTCCAACGCCCCGATCTGCGCACTCCACACCCGTACCGCGACATCCAGCCCACCCACGCGGCGCCCCGTCCCCCGATCGACCACCGCATCACCCACGACCGCCGACAACCCGGCCGGTTCCCCCGACCCCACCCCACAGCTCCCCGCACCGGAAACCTCCGGGCCGCTCGCCGATCCGGTAGCGCTCCAACGGCTCCCATCGGGCGTCGGAATCGCCTGAGACTGCGATCCCTCAGCGCCACGTGCCGTTCCGTTCGGATCCGAGTCCCCGAACCGCGGATCTCGACGCGGAGCGACGGCGGCCATGCCGGTTGTTTCCCGCGGTACCCGGCCCGACCCTGGTTCCGGTACGGGCTCCAGTGCTTCCAGTTCGATCGCGAGATCGGTGGTGGCCAGCTCCTCCGACGCGAGATCTTGTGCTGCCCAAGCAGTTCCGTCGAGTTCGGCGCTGGCGGGCTGGAGCAGGCGGGCGGCCAGCTGTTCGGCGGCGCGGACGGCATTGCCTTCGCGGCGGCGCAGGGTGGTTGCGGCGGCGCGGGCCTCCGCCAGGGCGGTGGCGACCGGTTCGGCGCGGCGGGCCAGGGCCAGTTCGGCGGCGAGTGATTCGCGGAGGACGGCGCCGGCGTGGAAGTCGGCGAGCCGGGTTCGCGCGAGCGTGCGACGGCGGTGCAGTTCGTGCAGCGCGCGCAGGGATTCGGCGGACGCGCGGACTCGGGCCGAATCTGCTTGGCGCTGTTCGAGATCCGCGGAGGTGCTCGCGACGGTGGCGCGGGCTCCAGCGAGCAGGCGCTGGGACCAGTCGACGGATTCGAGGATGCCGGCGGTTTCGGTGGCGGGGAGGCCCGCGGCCACGCCCACCTGGGCGATGAGGCGGTCGATGCTCTGTTTGCGGGAGTCCAGGTCCGCGCTGCCGGCCCGGCGTTTGTCGACGAGCCACTGTTCGGCGGTGCCGAAACGTTCGGTGTCGAAGAGCTTTTCGAGGAGCTTCTCGCGTTCCTCGTTGTGGGCGCGCAGAAATCGGGCGAAGTCGCCCTGGGGCAGGAGGACGACCTGGAAGAACTGGTCGGCGCTCATACCGAGCAGGCGCAGCACCTCGTCGCCGATATCGGGGATGCGGGCCAGATTCTGGCCGCGGCCGTCGAGCCACTCCAGGGTGGCGGAGGCGTTCTCCTTCACCCACCCGGTTTTCGCGCGCTTGCTCGGGCGCTGGAATTCGGGTGTGCGGATCAGCCGCAGGCGGCGGCCGCCGATGGTGGCCTCCAGCGATACTCGCGGCGGCGTCTGCTCGTCGGCGTGATCGGAGTGCAGCCGCTTGCTCTCCGCGCGCGCTCCCGGCACGCTGCCGTAGAGCGCGAAGGCAATGGCATCCAGCACGGTGGTCTTGCCCGCACCGGTCTGCCCGTGCAGCAGAAACAACCCGTCGGCCCCGAGCTCGTCGAAATCCACGACAGCGGTATCGGCGAACGGACCGAAGGCGGTCAGTTCGAGTCGATGCAGCCGCACGCGGCGCCCCCTTCCGTTTCCGCCACGCACAATCCAACAACTCCGCGCACACGGCCGCCTAACGGACACGCCGCAGCGCGACCGACTACTCCGCCCATGCCGCGGCGCGCCACAGCGCGGCCGACTACTCCGCGCGCGCGACTGCCCGGCGGGCGCGTCACAGCGCGGTGACCAACTCCGCTCATGCGGTCAATCCAGCAGCCGGGCCACCGGTTTCGTACTCGTCGAACAGCCCGCGCGGCTCATCATCGACCGGCCGCCCGGACTCGGCGGTGGGCGTGACGCGCGACGCGGATAGGTCCTCGGCGGCATCGCCGGGCTCCGGGGTCCGCTTCGGGCCGTCCTTCTCGCGCACCGCCGCCGCGAGGGCGCGTTCGACCCAGCCCATTTCACCGGCGGTCGGCGCACCGCGCACGTCGGTGAGGAAGCTGTGCGCGATCTCGGCGTCGCGGCAACCGTGCACGCGTTCGCGGTAGCGCAGTTCCGGATTGCCTTCGGGGCGCTGCCATTCCACGTGGACGGCGTGCGGGAAGCGGTCGCGCAGGCGGCGCAGGGCGTCGACCGGGCGGGCGTGGTCGGTGAGTGTGGCGGAGACGTAATGGGTTTCGGCCTCGGCGTACCCGGGGTCGGTGAGCAGGGTGTCGAGCTCTCCGGTGAGTTGGCTGAGCCCGCGCACCACCGGCAGTTCGTGCCGGGTCACCCCGGCGAGGCCGGACGCATCGAGATCGATGATCCACACGGCCTTGCGATGGGAACGCTCGCCGAACGAATACGGCAGGGGCGAACCGGAATACCGGACGGAATCCGACAGCGTCTGCGGCGAATGCAGATGGCCGAGCGCCACATAGTCGATGCCGTCGAAGGCCGACTGCGGCACGGTCTCCACGCCGCCGACCGAAATGGACCGCTCCGACCCGGTGGCCTCCCCGCCCACCACGAAGGCATGCGCCAGCACCACCGTGCGCGGCCTGCTACCGCCCGCACCCGCCGCTGCGGCCCGCGCCGCCAGATCCCCCCGGATCAACCCCATGGCCGCGTCCAGAATCTCCGCGTGCGAACGCGCCTGCGGCACACCCAGTTCCACCCGGGTGATGTCCGGCTCCAGATACGGGATTCCGTAGAACGCGACCTCCCCGTGCTCATCGGCCAGCACTACCGGCCGCGCCACATCCCGGATCGCACACCGCAGATGCAGCCCGCCCGCCGCCGCGAAACTCCCCAGTGCCCCCAGCCGCGTCGGCGAATCATGATTGCCGGACGTGGCCACAATGGTTGCCCCCGCCGCCCGAATTGCCTCGAATCCCCGATTGCACACCGCAATAGCGTCCGCACTCGGAATGGACCGGTCGTACACATCCCCCGGCAGCACCACCACATCCACCCCCTCCGCCGCCACCAGCTCCGCCATGGCACGCAGCGAACACTCCTGGTCGGCAAGCAGATCGACGCCATGAAAGGTGCGCCCGATATGCCAGTCGGAGGTGTGCAGGATCCGCATGACCCGAGACCGTAGGCGATCCCCCCGACAAGTAGTTCGCCAACCCACAGCCCGTGTCGAAAACACGCCGGTGTATTGCGCACCGATTGCCCCACAGGATTCCGCGCGAAGCCCCTGAGCGCACCGCTCTGCCGCACAACGAGCTCGAGGTGCGAACCTCGGCCACCCACCGCTGCGCCGCTCGGCGGGCTCGCGGCACGCCCCGGGACACCCACCTCTGATGTCACTCAGTCGGTTCCACGCGCGGCCCCCGCCGCGCACACTTGCCGCCCCGTGTCGCTCGGCGGGCTGGCGGTACAGCTGTCGGCCGCCCCCACAGTGCCACCCGGCGGGCACGCGGTACGGCCCTCAGCCGCCCCCACAGTGCCACCCGGCGGGCACGCGGTACGGCCCTCAGCCGCCCACACTGTGCCGCTCGGCCGGTTCGCGGCGCAGCCCCCGAACGTCCAGCGTTCTCGCCGTTGGGGGTTCGGGAGCGAAGCCCCTGAGAAGTCTGAAGAGTTTCAGAACCTCCTCCTCAATACGGACGAAATGTGCCGAGCGGTTGCTGGATTCGCACTTTTGTCGGTGGGATGCGGCACTATCTGCACTCATGACCGCACCGATGCTGTTTGCGCTGCTGTTGGTGTTCCTCTCCGGGCTGGCTGTCGGCTGGCTGGGGCATGCCGCGCGGGCGGGTCAGCGCGCGGCGGTGGCCGAGGCGCGATTAGCGGCCATGCGCGACAACGAACGTCTGTTGCGGCAGTCACTGGGCGCGGCCAGCGAGGATGCGGCGCGGCGGCAGTCCCATGCCATCGGCACGCTGGTGGAACCGCTACGCGAGGCGGTCGGCACGCTCAACCGCCACATCCAGGAGGTCGAGCACAACCGCATCAACGCGTATTCGGGTCTGCGCGAACAGGTTGCGGGCATGCAGCGCATGTCGCACCAACTGTCCACGCAGACCGGCCAATTGGTGGCCGCCCTGCGCGCCCCGCAGGTGCGCGGCCGCTGGGGCGAGATCCAATTGGAGCGCGTGGTGGAACTCGCGGGCATGACCAAGCACTGCGATTTCGACACCCAGGTCACCCGCCGCGGCGGCACGGACGGCGTGGTGCGCCCGGATCTGGTGGTGCATCTGGCGGGCGGCCGCCACATCGTGGTGGATTCCAAGGTCCCGTTCTCGGCCTATCTGGACGCCGCCGGCACCGAGGATCCGCGCGAGCGCGACGGCCATCTGGCCAAGCACGCCCGGCATCTGCGCAACCACGTCGATCAGCTCGCCGCCAAGGAGTATTGGACGGCCTTCGATCCCGCCCCCGAGTTCGTGGTCCTGTTCGTCCCGGGCGACCCGTTCCTGGATGCCGCGCTCGGCACCGATTCGGCCCTCCTCGAATACGCCTTCACCCGGAATGTGGTGCTCGCCACGCCCACCACGCTGATGGCCCTGCTGCGCACGGTCGCGCTCGGCTGGCGACAGGAGGCCATGTCCGCCGACATGGCGCTGATCCAGCAGCTGGGCCGCGAGCTCTACACCCGCCTGAGTACCACCGGCAAGCATCTGGACCGGCTGGGCGCGCAATTGGGCAAGGCGGTGGACTCCTTCAATCACACTGTGGCGTCGGTGGAATCGCGGGTCATGGTGACGGCCCGCAAACTCCACGATCTCGAGATCGCGGAGGCTCCGGTACCCGAAATTCAGCGGGTGGAATCGTGGCCGCGCGCGGTCGGCTTCGCGGAGAATCTGAACCCGTAATTCACCGCCTCGAGCACGCGCGGGTGAGGGTTGCTTCACACCCGCGTGATGTCGTCTACCTCGCGAAGCATCGCAATGATTTAGTGTGCTTTTCGTGGCAGTTACCCAGAACGAGCGAGCCGAGGTGCCGTCGTCGCACCGGTCGATCTTGCCGACGGTCCCCGGCGTTCCGGCCGGGGCGGCCGTGCTGGTTGCGGTGACCTGCACGTTCATCGGTTTCTTCATCGATTCACGCGGCGGTACCGAGCTGACCGGTACGTTCGCCACGCTGTATGTGGTCGGCTGTCTGCTCGCGGCGCTCATCGTCCGGTACAGAGGGCTTTTCACCGCCATGGTGCTGCCGCCGCTGCTTTTGTTCGTCGCGGTTCCGGTGGCCTATCAGTTGATGCTGGGCAGCTCCGGCAATCCGAAGGAGCTCCTACTCAATCTGGCCATCCCCCTGGTGAACCGCTTCCCCACCATGGCCCTGGCCACCGTGCTGGTGCTCGCCGTCGGCGCGGTCCGCGTGTTCCTGCACCGCCGCGAAGAGGAATCCGGTTCCGGCGGTCAGCGCACCCCGCGCTCGCGCCCCGCCCGGTCGGCCGCCGCCCGCGGCCAGCGCACCCGCCCGGCCGACTCCAAGGACCCCGCCAGACGACGCTTCCGGGGTACCTCCGAGGAAGCCACCGCCGATACCGACGCCGAGGCCACCGCTCGCCCGTCCCGCCGCCCCGCAGGCCGCACGGCCGAGCGCCCGCCGCGCGTGAACGCGAACCGTCCGGCCGCCGAGACAGCCCGGGGCCGCGCCGCCGCGGATCGTGGCCGCGCCGAGGATCAGTCGGCTCCGGAACGCACCCGCACGGGCCGCCCGGCCGCGCGCGGTAACCGCCAGCCGGACCGCGCCCGCGCCGCCAAGACCGCCGACCGGCAGGCCGCGGCCCAGCCCGCCGAGCGCAAGCCCGCCGCACCCGGCGAACGCAAGCCCGCCCCCGGCCGCCGTGCCGCCCCGGAGCGAAACGGCCAGCCGAACGTCCAGCAGGGCGAACCGCGCCGCCGCCGCAACCCCAATGGCGAGGTCCCGCCGCATCCGCGCCCCAATGTCCGCTACCGCGAACGCGATTCGGGCCGCATCGAACGCTGAGCAGTCTCTCCGAGAAGCAGCGAATCCCCGCACACAGTGCGGGGATTCGTGTTTTCTCCAGCCGTTGTGCGTTACTGGCGCGCGGCGCGCAGCTCACGCGGCAGCGAGAACACCAGGGTCTCGTTGGCGGTGGTCACCGGCTGCACCTCACCGAAGCCGTGCTCGGCGAGCAGTTCCAGCACGCCCTCCACGAGGATCTCCGGCACCGAGGCCCCGGAGGTGACGCCGATGGTGCGCACGCCCTCCAGCCACGCCGGATCCACTTCCTTGGCGTAGTCGACCAGATGCGCCGCGCCCGCGCCCGCGGTGAGCGCGACCTCGACCAGCCGCACCGAGTTGGAGGAGTTGCGCGAACCCACCACGATCACCAGATCGCATTCCGGCGCCATGGCCTTGACCGCGGTCTGCCGGTTGGAGGTGGCGTAGCAGATGTCGTCGCTCGGCGGATCCTGCAGCTTCGGGAACTTCTGCCGCAGCCGCTGCACGGTCTCCATGGTCTCGTCGACCGAGAGCGTGGTCTGCGAAAGCCAGATCACCTTGTTCTCGTCGCGCACGGTGACCTTGTCGACCGAGTCGGGCCCGTCGACCAGCTGCACGTGGTCGGGCGCCTCGCCCGCGGTGCCCTCGACCTCCTCGTGCCCTTCGTGGCCGATGAGCAGAATGTCGAAGTCGTCGCGCGCGAAACGCTTGGCTTCCTGATGCACCTTGGTCACCAGCGGGCAGGTGGCGTCGATGGTGTGCAGTTCCCGCGCGGCCGCGGACTCGTGCACCATCGGGGACACGCCGTGCGCGGAGAACACCACGACCGCGCCGTGCGGCACCTCGTCGGTCTCGTCCACGAAGATCACGCCGCGCTCCCGCAGGGTTTCCACCACGTGCCGGTTGTGCACGATCTCCTTGCGCACATAGATCGGCGAGCCGTGCTTCTCTAGAGCCTTCTCCACGGTTTCGACCGCGCGATCCACACCGGCGCAGTAGCCGCGCGGTTCGGCGAGCAGTACTCGCTTTTTTGATGAACCCAGCGGTGCGTCGGCGGCACCCGACGTGGACCGCACGATTCCGACGTTCAAAGGGATAGCCGAGGACATGCCCCACAGAATACGTGTGCGGGGTGATGCGCAGCCGCCCGGAGGCAGATACCAGAATCACTTTTCGTGAGTTCTCACCTATGCATCACACGGCGTTTCGGGCAGGCTAGGGGCATGTTCCGACCTCCGTTCCTGGCCCGGGTCGCTGCCGGGGCCGCTGTCTATGCCCTCGAGGAAACTCGTCGGCTACCGACGACCGCACTCAATTTCCCGATCACCGCGATCAGTCAGATGCTGCAGACGACAATGCACGTGCAGCAGTTCGTGACCAGCCTCGCACTCAAGGGCGATGCCCTTTTCGATCAGCTGCTGAATCAGCCGGAAGAGCAGCCGGAGTGGGCCACTTTCGATGAGGACGAGGAGTTCGAGCAAACTCCTGGCGCCGCTTCGGAATCGGTACGCCAGAGCCGTTTCGACCTCTTTACGCCGGAGGAAGAGCCGGTCGTCGAAGCACCGGTTGTCACCGAATCGGCCGCCGCCGAACCCGAACCGGTCGCCGAACCCGAACCGGTCGCCGCCGAATCGGCCGTGCAGGAGGCCGCCGAATCGGAGTCCACCGAATCCGAGGCTCCCGCAACGGAATCCCTCGCCGCCACCAATGGCCACAGCAATGGCAACGGCAACGGTGTCGTCGAACCCGAAGTGGCCACCCGCTTCGGCTATTCCGAGCTGAGCATCGCCCAGCTGCGCGCCCGCCTGCGCCAGCTCACCGTCGAAGACCTCGCCGCCCTGCTGGAGTTCGAGCAGGGCACCCTGGACCGCGCCCCGTTCGTCACGATGCTGACCAACCGCATCGCCACCGTCCAGGCCAAATAACTCATCGACTTCCGCGCCGACCGCTCCGGGAACCCGGGCGGTCGGCGTTGTCGTCGGCGGCGAAATCGGTGGGTTCCGGAATCTGGTCGGTGGCTCCTGACAAGATGGGCCCAGTGAGCACCGAGAAGACCGAGCGGCCGTCGAGTACCGCCGAGAACCCCATGCCGGTGCGCACTGTCGCCGTGAAGGTGGCGCAGTGGATCGACAAGCTCGGTTCGGTGTGGGTGGAGGGGCAGATCACGCAGATCAATCTGCGGCCGGGGACGAAGACGGCGTTCCTGGTGTTGCGCGATACGGCCGCGGACATGTCGCTGTCGGTGACATGTGATCCGGCATTGCTGCGGGATCCGGCGGTGCCGTTGCAGGAGGGCAGCCGGGTCGTCGTGTACGGCAAGCTGTCGTTCTTCACCGGGCGCGGCACGGTGTCGTTGCGGGTCACCGAGATTCGGCCGGTCGGCATCGGCGAGCTGCTGGCGCGCATCGAACGGTTGAAGGCGCTGCTGGCGGCGGAGGGACTGTTCGATCCGCGGTTGAAGCGGCCGATTCCGTTCCTGCCCAAACGCATCGGGCTCATCACCGGGCGCGCGTCGGCCGCCGAGCACGATGTGGTGACGGTGGCGACGCAGCGCTGGCCCGCGGTGCGCTTCGAGATTCGCAATACCGCCGTGCAGGGGCCGACAGCGGTGCCGCAGATCCTGGAGGCCATCACCGCGCTGGACGCGAATCCCGAGGTGGATGTGATCGTGCTGGCGCGCGGCGGCGGCAGCGTCGAAGACCTGCTGCCGTTCTCCGATGAAACCCTGTGCCGGGCCATCGTTTCCGCCAAGACGCCGATCGTGAGCGCCATCGGCCACGAGCCGGACAATCCGATCAGCGACCATGTGGCCGACCTGCGCGCCGCCACCCCCACCGACGCCGCCAAGCGCATCGTCCCCGACGCCGCCGCCGAGGCCGCGCTGCTGGACGAATTGCGCGCCCGCGCGGCGGCCGCCCTGCGCGGCTGGGTGGATCGCGAATCCCGTGCCCTGCAACAGCTTCGGTCCCGCCCCGCGCTGGCGGAACCGCTGCGTCTGCTCGACCAGCGCTACGACGAGGCCGAGCGCCTGCGCACCTCCGCGCGCCGCGCCATCGAACATCTGCTCACCGCCGAATCCACCACCACTCGCCATCTGCGCGAGAAGGTTTCGGCCCTCGGCCCGGCCGCCACCCTCGCGCGCGGTTACGCCGTGGTGCAGAAGGTGACCGGCAAGGACCGCGAGGTGGTCCGCTCCATCGACGACGCCCCCGCCGGCAGTCAGCTCCGCATCCGGGTGGCCGACGGCGCGATCACCGCCGCCGCCCTCGGCACCCAATCCCTCGGCCCGCGAAAGGAATCCGCCCCCGATGCCTGAATCCACCGACCTCTCCGAGATCGCCGCCTTCGGTTACGAGCGCGCCCGCGACGAACTGGTGAATGTGGTCAAGATGCTCGAACAGGGTGGCATGGACCTCGACGACTCCCTCGCCCTGTGGGAGCGCGGCGAGGCCCTCGCCAACCGCTGCGAGGAGCACCTCGCGGGCGCGCGCAAGCGTGTGGAGGACGCCCTCGCCCACCGCGCTTCGGAGGATTGAGCGTCGGCGCGGGATGACGAAAAGGGCCGCCCCCGTTCGGGTGCGGCCCTTTCGCGTCGCGCGGCGGCTCAGGTGGTCGGCAGCGGCTGGGCTTGGCCGACGGCCGTGGCCAGGGTGTTGAAGGTGGCGGCATTGCCGGCGCCCTTGATCAGGACGCGGACGGTGCCGTAGTCGGTGATCCAGGAAGGTTCGGTGCCGGGTTCGGCGTAAACCACCCATTTGCGGTCGCCGATCTGTTCGGTGCCGGTGGCGATGCGGCTGCCGATGATCTCCCGCGCCAGCGCGTCCTCGGTGGCGTTGGTCTGGGTGAGCTGCATGTAGGTGCCCTCGGGCGAGATGTACCCGATGGTGCTGATATTGCCGCCGCCCGCGCCGTCGATGGTCTTCTTCTTGTTGGCGGAGTTGGGCCGCCACTGCTCGGGCAGCGCCGGCATGCGGATCGGGAATCCCATGGTGCGGGCGTCACCTTCGAGCGTGGCCTTGGCGTCGATGCTCGGAATCTGCCCGGGCGTCGGACCGTCCGCGGTGAAGGTGCAGGCGCGGGCCACACCCGCGATCAACAGGGCGCCGAGCACGAGTGGCACCAACGACCAGATCAGGTCCTTGTAATCGTGCTGGTTCCGCGGCTTCTGGTACGACACGACCCCCAGTATCCACGGCGAGCCGGTGCGACCCGTCTCACAGTCTCGTGTCGCAAGCTTGCGAAGGCCCGGTCGCTCGCCGTTCGCTCCGTAAAGAGCCGCGACCTGCGCGTAAGGGAAACGCACGTACCTGGTTAGCGGCGTTAACAGCAATGCGACAATTTAGGCAGCAGTACACGACTTAGGAGGGCATCCGCCATGACCGCATCCAGCCGCCGCGAGGCTCCGGACCGTAACCTAGCCCTGGAGTTGGTCCGGGTCACCGAGGCCGGTGCCATGGCCGCCGGACGCTGGGTCGGCCGCGGCGACAAGGAGGGCGGCGACGGCGCGGCCGTGGACGCCATGCGACAGCTCGTCGCGACGGTTTCCATGCGCGGCATCGTGGTCATCGGCGAGGGCGAGAAGGACGAAGCGCCCATGCTCTACAACGGTGAGCTGGTCGGCGACGGCACCGGCCCGGAGCTGGACTTCGCGGTCGACCCGATCGACGGCACCACCCTCATGTCCAAGGGTTCGGCCGGCGCCATCTCGGTGCTGGCGGTCGCCGAGCGCGGCGCCATGTTCGACCCGTCGGCCGTGTTCTACATGGAGAAGATCGCCGTCGGCCCCGACGCCGCCGATGTGATCGACCTGTCGGCTCCGATCGCGGAGAACCTGCGCCGCGTCGCCAAGGCCAAGAACTCCTCGGTCTCCGACCTGACCGTGTGCATCCTGGACCGCCCGCGCCACGCGCAGCAGATCCAGCAGGTGCGTGAGGCCGGCGCCCGCATCCGCCTCATCTCCGACGGTGACGTGGCCGGCGCCATCGCCACCGCGCGTCCCGACTCCGGCGTCGACATGCTGATCGGCATCGGCGGCACCCCCGAGGGCATCATCGCCGCGGCCGCCATGCGCTGCATGGGCGGCGCGCTGCAGGGCAAGCTGGCCCCCAAGGACGACGAGGAGCGCCAGAAGGCCATCGACGCCGGCCACGATCTGGATCGCATCCTCAACACCGAGGATCTGGTCTCCGGCGAGGACGTCTTCTTCTCCGCCACCGGCGTCACCGACGGCGACCTGCTGCGCGGCGTCCGCTACTTCGGCGGCGGCGCGTCCACCCAGTCGATCGTCATGCGCGCCAAGTCCGGCACCGTCCGCATGGTCGAGGCCTACCACCGCCTTTCCAAGCTGCGCGAGTACGCCTCCGTCGACTTCCACGGCGACGAGGCCGCCGCCCCGCCGCTGCCCTGACAGGCGAAAACCCTTGCCGCCCAGCACCGATGACTGGGTGACCTTGCTCGCCGACCTGGCTCGGCGAGCAGGAGCGATCGGCGCGCCGGAGGTGCTCTCCGCCCGCGCCGATGGTCCGGTGGTCCGAGTCGGACATCTGGTCGGCAAGGCTCACCCCGTCGACTCCGACCCCGTCGCCCTGCGCGCCCGCCTGCAGCTGGCGGCCCACCCCGTCCTGCACGAAATCTTCGTGCCGCCAATCCCTTTCGACACGAGTTCGACTGACTCCCGCACCGATTCCCCATGTGCGGAACCCGCAGCCGCGCGTGCCGACCCATCTGCGGGCACGCTCATGACCGCACACGCGGACCGCTCACTGACGCTCTGGCCGTACCGTCGACCGCTCGACCCCGCCGACGACGTCCCCTGGGAAAATGCCGCGATCCTCCTCGCCCGCCTGCACCGGATCCCCCTCGGCCACTTACACTCTGGCTCGGCGCGGATCATCGGCACCAGATCAGGACCAGGTGATGTGGCCAACTCGCCTCCCACAGCAGTGCCAGGTAGTTCCACCCTGCCGTATCAGCCCGAGGAGCCGTCCGGTGGAGCCGACCTATGTCGGCCGCACGTGCCAGGCGGTCATCGAGCTCCCATACCCGTCTCCCCCGGCGATCGCCCCGCGCGGCGCATGATCAACCAATCCCGTTTGGATGAGGAGCAATTCACGGAACGGGGCGCGATCCCGGTCTCGGGCGGTCCAGCTCGGGTGCGGCGGGCAATGGATCGGCTGCATATCGCCGGTTCCGCCGTCGACCCCGTGGCGGCGGCAGCGGTGTGGCGAGCTCATGCGGTGCTGCCGGAGACCTCAGCGGGTCCGGCCGGGGATGCCGCGCTGGAGGCGATGCGGCACGATCCGATGAGGCCGTTCACACTCGTGCACGGGGATTTTCATCTCGGACAGCTGGTCCGGCTCGGCGACGGCGACCGGGATTCGTTGCGGCTCATCGATGTCGATGATCTCGGGGTGGGGGATCCGGTGTGGGATCTGGCTCGGATGGCGGGGTTCTTCGCGGCGGGGATCTTGGATTCGGTTGCGTGGGAACGGTTCTTGAACGCATACCGACTGGCCGGTGGGCCTGCGGTGCCGGCGCATGACGAGTGGGCGGTGCTGGACGGTCCGGCGCGGGCGCTCGTTGTTCAAGCGGCGGCCATCAGTGTGGCCAAGGCGGGCGCCGAGGGGCGCGAACTGGACGAATGGGATGTGGCACTGGTGGATTCGTGTCGGCGGATGGCGGCTGCCGTATCGTGAAACTCGCATGTGATTGTTGAGTGCGGGGAGATGAATACCGATGAAATGCCCTAAGTGTCATGCGGCTATGCATACGTACAACCGGGCGGGGGTGCACATCGAGCAGTGCAGCGGCTGCCGGGGGATCTTCCTGGACTACGGCGAGCTGGAAGCCCTGCAGCGCCTCGAGGGCGGATACCAGCAGCCCGGATATCAGGCTCCGCCGCCGCCCGCCGCACCCGCGTGGGGTGCGCCGCAGCATCATCAGGCCCCGCACTACGGGCACGGCCACGGGCACGGCCATCGCCCGCAGCATGGCGTCGGGCGCTTGTTCTTCTCGTCGTAAACGGGTGCGGCCACACCGTTCCCGGCTATTCCCGGGGGCGGTGTGGTCATTCGCTCAGGCGTGGCACCCCCACGCCGTTCGAGGCGGGCATAGGGTCGAATCCATGACCGAGTACCGCATCGAACACGACACCATGGGCGAGGTCCGCGTCCCCGTCGACGCGCTCTGGCGGGCCCAGACGCAGCGCGCGGTGGAGAACTTCCCGATCAGCGGCCGGGGTCTGGAGCGCGCCCAGATCCGCGCGCTGGGCCTGCTCAAGGCGGCCGCCGCGACCGTGAACCGCGATCTGGGGCTGCTGGACAAGGCCAAGGCCGACGCCATCATCGCCGCCGCCACCGAGATCGCCGACGGCAAGCACGACGACCAGTTCCCGATCGACGTCTTCCAGACCGGTTCGGGCACCAGCTCGAATATGAACGCCAACGAGGTGATCGCGAGCATCGCGGCGCGCGAGGGCGTCACCGTGCACCCCAATGACGACGTGAACATGTCGCAGTCGTCCAACGACACCTTCCCCACCGCAACACATCTCGCCGCCACCGAGGCCGTGGTGAAGGATCTGGTGCCGGCGCTGGAGCATCTGCGGCTGGCGCTGCTGGACAAGTCGGTGCAGTGGAAGGACGTGGTGAAGTCCGGCCGCACCCATCTCATGGATGCCGTGCCGGTCACCCTCGGCCAGGAGTTCGGCGGGTACACCCGCCAGGTGAGCGCCGGCATCGAGCGGCTGCTGGCGACACTGCCGCGACTGGGTGAGCTGGCCATCGGCGGCACCGCCGTCGGCACCGGGCTCAACGCCCCGGACGGGTTCGGCACGAAAGTCGTTGCGGAGCTTGCCAAGCAGACGAACCTCGATCATCTGACCGAGGCCCGCGACCACTTCGAGGCGCAGGCCGCGCGGGACGGTCTGGTGGAGCTGTCGGGTGCGCTGCGCACGGTCGCCATCAGCCTGACCAAGATCGCGAACGATATTCGCTGGATGGGTTCCGGACCGCTCACCGGCCTGGCCGAACTCCAGCTGCCGGACCTCCAGCCCGGATCCTCCATCATGCCCGGCAAGGTGAATCCGGTGCTGCCGGAAGCGGTTACGCAGGTCGCCGCGCAGGTGATCGGCAATGACGCGGCGGTCGCGTGGGGCGGCGGCAACGGCCATTTCGAGTTGAACGTCTACATTCCGGTGATGGCGCGCAATGTGCTGGAGTCGATTCGCCTGCTGGCCAATGTTTCTCGCCTGTTCGCCGACAAGTGCGTGGTCGGACTGGTGGCGAATGTGGAGCATCTGCGGCAGCTGGCGGAATCCTCGCCGTCCATCGTGACGCCGCTGAATTCGGCGATCGGTTACGAGGAGGCCGCCGCGGTGGCCAAGCAGGCGCTGAAGGAGAAGAAGACCATTCGGCAGACCGTCATCGACCGGGGTTTGATCGGCGACAAGCTGTCGCTGGAGGAACTCGATCGGCGACTGGATGTGCTCTCGATGGCGAAAGTCGACGACCAGAAGAACTGACGGCATACACCATCTCCCGGTCAAACTACGTTTTTTCCTTTTCGGCGATTCGTGTGAAACGCATCACGCATTGCCGTCGATTAGCTGAGTGTCCGCAACCGCGGATGCTCCACTGAAAGGAAAGAACAATGCTTACTGGACTCGCTGCCCTTCTCGTCGGCCTCGGCGCCGCTGGACTTGTCGCCTTCTTGGCCACGGTGGGCATCATCATTTGAATAACGCGGTCGGTGGGTATGGCGGTGAGAACTGCCATACCCGCGCCCCGTGTTCACCGCGCGCCCACGATTTCCGGGTAGTTCTTCAGTTCGATATCGTCCTTCGATTTCTCGGCCGACTTCATCATCATCTCCATGAAGCGTGAGCCCAGGAACCAGTTGCGGAATCGGATGCCGGCCCCGGTCTTCGGCGCCAGGAAACGCCCCGGGTGCGCCCCGTCCGCCAGCTTGCAGTAGCGCTTCATCATCTCCTCGTAGCGGGCGAACGCCACGGTGTGATCGCCCCCGGCGACGGCCAATTCACCGGCCAGCACATACGCGCCGACGATTGCCAATCCGGTTCCGAATCCCGCCAGGGTGTTTCCGTATCCGGCGTCACCGAGCAATGCGACGCGGCCCTTCACGAAGTTCTTCATCTTCACCTGGCTGATCGAATCCAGGTAGAAGCCATCCAATTGCGGCAATTCCGCCAGCATTTCGGGAACCCGCCAGCCCATATCCGCGAACCTCTCGGCGACGATCCGGCGCTGTGCATCGAAATCGTCACGGGAGTAATCGAGTTCGGGCGAGGCGAACATGTACATCTGCGCCGCCTTCGAACCGCCGTAGACGGCGAGCCGTCCGGGGGCGTTGCGCGCCTGCGAATGCGCGCGCTCACGCGGCCCGTCACTCTCCCAGCGCGACACCCCGGCGATGCAGTAGTAGTAGCCCTTATGGCTGACGAAGTCCCGCTCCGGCCCGAAGGCCAGTTTGCGCACCCGAGAATGGATTCCGTCGCAACCGAAGACGAGATCGAAGGTGCGGGCGGGTGCGTGCGCGAATTCGACGTGCACACCCTCGGCGGTGTCGGCCAGCGCGGTGATGGTGTCGCCGAAGAGGTACTCGCAGTGCTCGGCGGTGTGCTTGTACATGACCTCGGCCAGGTCGCCGCGCAGGATCTCGATGTCGCCGCCGGTGAAATCGCCTGAGATGACCGCCAATTCGCGGCCGTCCGCGTCGACCATCGACATGTCGGTCTTGCCGGTCTGCCGGGCCTCGATGTCCGCGAGGATGCCCATGCGCTGCAAAACGGTCATATGGGTGCTGCCGGTGAAGTCGATGGCCTGCCCGCCCGAGCGCAGTGCCGGGGCCTTCTCCACGACGGTGACCTGGAAGCCGTAGCGGTTCAGCCAGTATGCGAGGGCGGGGCCGGCGACACTCGCGCCGGAGATGAGAACGGTGGTGTTGCGCATGCCGGAGACTCCTTCATGAATTGCGTCCGATGGACGCTGTACTAAAAGCGTATGCTGGACGCAGTTTGAAAGTCAAGCGCGCTTCGGAAGGATCAACGGCCATGGCGGCACCGACCACGACCGAACTGCTGTGGGGCACCCAGCAGCACAAGCCCAAGCGCGGGCCCAAACCCTCGCTCACCCTGGAGCGCGTCGTCGCCGAGGCCGTCGAACTCGCGGATGCCGAAGGCATCGCCGGGCTGTCCATGGCCCGGCTGGCCGAACGCCTCGGCTGCGCCAAGATGGCGCTCTACCGGTATGTGCCGGGCAAAACCGAACTCACCGCGCTCATGCTCGACTCCGCCATGGGCGCACCGCCTGAGGCCGCGGACGAATCCTGGCGCGAGTATCTACGGCGCTGGTCCGAGGTCTTCTACGAGCGGTCGCGGGCGCATCGGTGGGCCCTCGAACTGTCGATCGGCGCGCGGCCCATGGGGCCCAATGAAATGGCCTGGCTGGAAACGGCTCTCGCGGCACTCACCGACACCGGGCTCACCGCGCCGGAACGATTCGACACCGTGGTGCTGTTGCTCGGCCATACGCGCGGACTCGTGCAGCAGGTCGGCAGCGGCACCGGCGACGACGCGGAAGCCGCGCTGAAACGGGAGATGGGTACGGTGCTCGCCGAGCACGGCGACCGCTTCCCCAACGTGGCAACCACCCTCGCCGAAGCGCTGCGGGCTCCCACCGGACCCGGCGGGCGCGACAACGCCCTGCAATTCGGCATCGACCGCATCCTGGACGGCGTGGAAGCACTCATCGCCACTCGCCGGTAGGCGCCTCCGGTGACACGCGGGTGGCTGCGGGCTGTCACTCGCGGATCGCCGCAGGCGATACCCGTGGCGGCTCGAACCCTGTTGCCGGACGGCCGGTCCGGCCTACAGTCGGACCATGCCCGAACTTCCCGAATTGCAGCAGGACGCGATCACCACGGTCCGCGAATTCTTCGCCGCACTGGAGATGAACGCCGTCGACGAGGCGCTCGACCTCGCCGATCCGAGCATCGTCTGGAAGAACACCAGCCTCCCCGACATTCGCGGCCTCGACCGCGTCCGCTGGGTCCTGAACTTCCTCAGCGCCGACCGTTTCGGCTTCCGCGCCGACATGCACAATATCGCCGCCGACGGTGACAGTGTCGTCCTCACCGAACGCACCGACCACCTCCGCATGGGCCCCGTCGAAATCTCCTTCTGGGTCTGCGGCACCTTCGAACTCCGCGACGGCCGGATCACCCTGTGGCACGACCACTTCTCGTGGGAGAACTTCCTCCGCGGCACCGTGATGGGCCTGATCCGCGCCGCCCTCCCGCCCAAACGCCCGTCCTACTGACGACAACGCGATCCGCTGGGGCGCTTGGGCAGTCTGCGCCAGGGGCGCAGGGTGGGCAAGCGCAGAACACCCCAGCGGCGAGCGTCCTCGGCAAAACAACAGCGCCGGGAGTTGGGCGCTACCCCCGCAGGTGGACGATTTCGGCGCGCGCCTTCTCGCCCGCTTCGCCGAAGTCGCTGCGGGTGAAGAAGTTCCACCGCTCGAGCAGCGGGCGGAAGACCAGTTCGGTTTCGCGGGCGCGGTCGTAGATGCCAGCCGCAGCGAGGACATCGTCGCTGGTGCGGCCGTCGGCCAGCGTCACCGAGGGGACGTGGAAGTCGGCGATGCGGTCGGCGATGGCGCGGGCGGCCTGGTCGGGGACCAGGTCGAGGGCAGCGGCGACGATATTGGCGAAGAAGACGGTCTGCAGTTCATCGTCGGCGGCGATGCGTTCGGCAATGGTCGCGACGATCGGATTGTCGGCCAGGGCAGCGGTATTGCGGTGGCGGACAGCCGCGGCGGCCTCTTCGAAGGCGAGGGTGGCGAGCACGTCGAGCAGGTGCATGGCCGGGCGGCGGAAGCCGTCGGTCATGTGCCGCATGCGCATGCGCTCCAGTTCGACCGGATCGACCGCGCGCGCCACCATGAGGTAGTTGCGGATGACGATCTCGTGCCGGTTCTCCTCGGCGGTCCAGCGTCCGACCCACCGCCACCACGGGCCGCGATTGAGGTGCTTGCCGATCTCCCGGTGGTAGGACGGCAGATTGTCGGCAATCAGCACGCTCACCGTCAGCGCGGTCCGGCTGACCTCACTCAGCTCGGATTGCCCGGGCTCCCAGTCGGTTCCGCCGAGAAACTCGAAATTCCGCCCGTCGGCCCACGGCACGTAGTCGTGCGGCTGCCAGTCGGCCGCCGCGGCCACATGCCGGTCCAGGTTCTCCTCCACCGTCTCCGCGAGCTCCACCAGCAGTTCACGGTCGGCCAAAACGTTCTGCACGTCCACAACCTAGCGGCTGTCCGGCAAACGCGGGGACCTAGCGCCCGTATTCGGAAAAGCTATAGCCCCGACCCCCACCCACTGTGACCGCATCACAACCCCGGCGCGAGGCCCGGACCACATCCGGACCCCGCACGGCTGCTGGGGGGTTCGGGGGCGAAGCCCCTGAGAGCCCTCCCGAGAGTGGGGACTCCCCTACTTCTCGGTGACGGTGATCTGGTTGTCGACCCAGGTGATGGTGCCGCCGGTGAAGTCGCTCTGTTTGCCGTCGGCGATGTCCATCTCGTCGGTGGTGGGGTAGCCGAGTTTGCCGCCGGGGCCGCCGTTCTCGTCCCAGGCCTTGCGGATTTCGCCCCATACGACGTGGGTGCCGGTGGCGGGGCTGCTGTAGATCGCGCCGCCCGCGAAGTCCTGGTATTTGCCGCCGCCGGGGGCGTCTTCGTCCTCGCCGGTGGGCATGCCGAGGGCTCCGGTGGGTCCGCCGAGTTCGTTGTATTTGGCGAGGAAGTCTCCGCTGACTTCGATTTCGCCGTTCCGGGTGGCGATCTTGGTTTCCTTCGCCTCGCCGGTTTCGTCGTGATCGTGGTCGGTCATCGGGGCCATGGTGGTGGTCATGGTCGCCATGCCGGTTTCGGACTTGCCGTCCTTGTCGTCCTTGTCGCAACCCGCGGCGAAAACGGTCACGAGCGAAACCGCCGCGATGATGCCAGCCGTGCGTCGAGCGAAGTGGTGCATGTCCCTCTCCTCGAGAATCCAGGCCGACACCCGGCAACCCACCGGCGAATCACAAAGTGATTCCCGATCTTGTTTGCCGAGCAGGTAATGCGCGGAATATACCCGCAGACCCTCGAGGTAAACACATGCTGGACATTTGCCCGCCATCGCACGGCGCGCCGCCCGATACACGCGGAACGGCAGTCCGATCGAAGCGCCGATCGGACTGCCGCACGAACTACAACCCGCTCAGGAGTTGGGTCCGAACTCCTCCAGCATCTCGGTGACCAGCGCCGCGATCGGCGACCGCTCGCTGCGTGTGAGCGTCACGTGCGCGAACAGCGGATGCCCCTTGAGCTTCTCGATCACGGCGGCCACGCCGTCGTGCCGTCCGACCCGCAGGTTGTCGCGCTGCGCCACATCGTGGGTGAGCACCACCCGCGACCCGCTGCCCAGCCGCGAGAGCACGGTGAGCAGCACATTGCGTTCCAGCGACTGCGCCTCGTCCACGATCACGAAGGAGTCGTGCAGCGACCGTCCGCGAATGTGGGTGAGCGGCAGCACCTCCAGCATGCCGCGCGCCTGCACCTCCTCCATCACCTCCGGCGAGGCGAGCCCCTCCAGGGTGTCGAAGACGGCCTGCGCCCACGGCCCCATCTTCTCGCTCTCGCTGCCGGGCAGGTAGCCCAGATCCTGGCCGCCGACCGCGTACAGCGGCCGGAACACCACGACCTTGCGATGGGATCGCCGCTCCAGCACGGCTTCCAGGCCCGCGGTCAGCGCCAGCGCCGACTTGCCGGTGCCGGCCCGCCCGCCCAGCGACACGATGCCGACGCTCTCGTCGAGCAGCAGGTCGAGAGCGATGCGCTGTTCGGCCGAGCGCCCGTGCAGCCCGAAGGCTTCCCGGTCGCCGCGCACCAGCTGCACCCGCTTGTCCGGGGTGACCCGGCCCAGCGCGCTGCCCTTGGCACTGAGCAGCCGAATGCCGGTGTGGCATGGCAGATCTCGCGCTTCGTCGAGATCGATCAGGGTTTCGGAGTAGAGCCGGTCCACCTGATCGGAGCCGACCTCCAGCTCCACCATGCCGGTCCAGCCGGAGGTGACCACGTCCTGCGCGTGGTATTCGTCGGCGGCCAGGCCGACCGCCGACGCCTTGACGCGCAGCGGAATGTCCTTGGACACCAGCACGACCCGCTCCCCCTCGGCCGCGAAGTTCAAGGCGCAGGCGAGGATTCGGGAATCGTTGGAGTCGGTGCGGAACCCGACGGGCAGCACATTGGGGTCGGTGTGGTTGAGCTCCACCTGGAGCGTGCCACCCGCGGTGCCGACGGGAATCCGCTGATCGAGCCGACCGTGTGCCAGACGCAGATCGTCCAGCATGCGCAATGCCTCACGGGCGAACCAGCCGAGTTCGTGGTGGTGTCGTTTTGCCTCGAGTTCACTGATCACCACGAGCGGCAGCACCACGTGGTGTTCGCCGAAGCGGGTCAGGGCCCAGGGGTCCGACAGCAGTACCGAGGTGTCCACGACGAAGGTCTTCGGTCCGGATTCGGTGTCGCCCTTTCGCGGCGACCGTGAGGCGCGAGCTCCCGCTGTGGTGTGACGCGTCTGCTCGGTGGAGCTGGCGTCCCCCGCGGGGGCGGTTACGGAGCGTGCATCAGTCACGGTGGGCTCCTTTGCCACTCGCGCGACACCGCGCGAGCGTTCTCGCTGGGCCGGTCGGCCTTGGGATCAAGCGATCCGAGGGCCGGGTGCCGGCCCCCTCGCACTGAGTTGCTCAGTCACGATCAGGACCTCCCGTACGTGCCACATCTCCGCGGCCCGCACCCCCGACGCTACCGCCGAATCGGCGATCCGGCTTCTCAACAGGCGGGCGCGTTGGTGAAGATCCCGTTAACGCCGGGGCTTTTCGGGCGTTTCGCCCAGTTCCGCGAGGAGGGTCGGAAGGTGGCTGTGCTGCTCGTCTTTCACGGCCGTGATCAGGGTCAACGGCCCCTCGGCGGCCTCCGCGCGGAGCCGCGCCAGGCCCTCCTGCTGGGCCCGGCCGGAGAGCTCGGCACGGTAACGGCGCTCGAACTCGACACGCCGGGAATCGGGGTCCTCGTGCATCCACTTGCGCAGTTCCGTGGACGGCGTCACATCCTTGGCCCACTCGTCGATGTGTGCCGCGGTTTTGCTGATGCCGCGCGGCCACAATCGATCCACCAGCACCCGGCGGCCGTCGGCCGCGTCGGGTGCGTCGTACACACGCTTGACCCGGTACCTCGGATGCTGTGCCATCCCTCCATTAGAGTCGATGGCATGGCCGAAATTCAGGATCTGGAGTCGCTGTCCACCAAGGAACTGCACGACCGCGCCGTGAAACTGGCTGTCCGGCACGGCGACGTCAAGTTCCTGTGGAATCTCCTGGAGTCGATCCCGGCCGCGTCCGCCGCCGCCGGTGACCTGGGTGAGAGTGAAGCCGACATCAAGTACGTGCTGCCCATGCTCGACGACTACGTGCACGCGGGCGAGGGCGAGATCGGCGAGGTGCTGCGCCCGCTCTACCTCGACTACCTGGCCAAACACTCCTGAGCTAGGCGCGGTTCAGCCCGCCGAGCACGCCCTGCACGAACGGCAGGAAACCTTCGGGACCGGACGCCCTGTCCTTCATGTGCACGGTCGTCCGGTCACTGGTTTCGAAGATCTCGCGCACGATGCCGAGACGTTGCTCGAGATCCAATCCGGCCCCCATGACGACGTGGTCGACCGGTAGCTGCGCGAGCGTCTCCCGCAGATCCTCGATGCTTGTGCCGGAACGGATTTCGAGATTCGGGATATCCAGCCCCGCGCGAACTTCCTCGACTACCGATGCTTTCAATCCCAGCAGCAGTACGGTGGTTGTCATGGTGTCCTCCCGTTCAACTCCCACAGTGTGATCGACGGCGACCATGAACGCTGAAGTTCCAGAGCTCATCGTCTACCGCCGCCAGGGCTGCCCCTACTGCTCGCGCATGCGCCGCGTCCTCAACCGCCACGGCATCGTGTACCGCGAGGTGAACATCTGGGAGGACCCGGACGCCGCCGCCTTCGTCCGCTCGGTCGCGGACGGCAACGAGACCGTGCCCACCGTGGTGTTCCGCGACGGCTCCTCGGAGCGGCACTGGGTCAACCCACATCCGAAGCAGCTGATCGAAACCGTGCGCGCCGACGCGCCCGCGCTCACCGGCGGGCCGCGACGCTTCTGGTCCTGGTAGGCAGCCGGTTCCGGGCCGGGAATGCGGCACCCTCTTCGAACGTTGGTTGATACGTCATCCAAAATCCGGAGTCATCCGGTCGCCGAGAGGAGTGGGTATGAGCGCAGCCGTGCCGGTTCCGCGCAAGGTCGATCGCGTCCGCACCAAGGCGCTGGGCGGACCCACCGAACAGGTCGACAAGAACGCTCTGATCATTTCCCCGAACGAGGTCCGCGACAATGACCCGTTCCTGCTCATGGCCGAGGACTGGTTCTCCTCCCCCGGCTTCGAATGGCATCCGCATCGCGGCGTGGAGACGGTGACCGTCGTGCTCGACGGCAAGCTGGAACACGGCGACAGCCTCGGGCACGCGGGCGCGCTGGAACCCGGCGACATCCAGTGGATGACGGCCGGCAAGGGCATCATTCACCGAGAGCTGGCCTACCACAACGAATTCGCGCACACCCTGCAACTGTGGCTCAACCTGCCCGGCGACAAGCGCATGGTGGATACCCGCTACCAGGATCTGCGCAAGCCGGACCAAGCCGTGGTCGAATCACCCGGCGTGCTGGTGCGAGTCGTCTCCGGCACCCAGTCCGGCATTACCGGTACGGCCGAAAACCAGTGGCCTATAACGGGTTTGCTGGTCACGCTGGAGCCCGGCAGCAGCTATACGCCGGTGCTCGCGCCGGAGGATCGCGCCTTCGTCTACGTCGTGGAGGGCGGCGCGACCGTCGCCGGAACCGCGGTCGCGGACGGACAGATCGCCTGGTCCGATCCGGTCGGCGGCAGCGACCCGACGAGCATCGAGCTGCTGGCCACCGACCCCGACCGGCCGACCACGCTGATGCTGTTCTCCGGCCAGCCGATTCGTGAACCCATCGTCTTCGGCGGCCCGTTCGTCATGGGCAGCCGAGCCGAGATCGAACAGGCGTACCTCGACTTCCGGGGCGGAAAGTTCGGGCAGATCCCCCGGCTGGCGCGACTATGAGCGCTGAGCCGGAATCCGCTGTCCCGGAAGGGATCAGCCCAGCACCCCCGCAATGGCCTGATCGGTGATCTCACGCAATCGCTTGCGGGCCAGCGGATCAGCGGCCTGCGGATGCACTTGACCGAGCCGCGTGCCGTTGAAGTAGCGCCCGGTCGTCTCCGCGAGCGCCGGATCGGCGATCAGCCGCAGCGTGGCGGCCGCACCCTCGGCGATCGTGCTGATCGGCGTTCCGCCCGCCTCGGCCACCATGGTCGTGGCCATGAAAGTGGCGGGATGCAAGGCATTCACAGTGACACCGCTGCCCGCCAGCTCTTCGGCGAGATCATAGGTCGCCATGATCTGCGCCAGCTTGGCGCGGCGATACGCGGCAATGCCGTCGTAACCACGATCGAGCATGGGATCGTCGAAGTCGATGGCCTGCTGCCCGGCCGAGGCCACATTCACCACCCGCGCGGGCGCGGCGGCCGTAAGCAGCGGCAGCAACCGGCGAGTCAGCCGATACGGCGCGAGATGATTGACCGCCCAGCGTAATTCGATCCCGTCGGCACTCAGCTCCCGTCCCGACCCCGGCCGCCCGAACCCGATTCCGGCATTGTTCACCAGCACGTCCAATCGGGTTGTGCGTGAGCCGATTTCCGTTGCGAGTCGGTCGACCTCGGCCAGCTCGGACAGATCGGCGAGCACGATGTCCGAGGCCGGGCCGCCCGCCGCCGCGATCTCTTCGGCGACCCGCGCGGCGCGCTCGGCGTCCCGTCCGTGCACGATCACCCGTGCGCCGGCCGCCCCCAGGCGCACTGCCAGCTCTCTGCCCAAGCCGTCGGTCGATCCGGTGATCAGCACCGTGCGACCGTCCATCCCCTCGATGTCGTTGTCTGTCATCACGTTCCCTCGGACTGTCGTTATCCCTCGATCAGTCGAAGTCGCGATGTTCGAAATGCATTCCCCGGAAACGGGCCGAGCCCGCCGCGATCCGATGATCGCGGCGGGCTCGATACCGTTGCGGGACTTGCTCAGCCGAGCAGGTTCCAGTCCTCCAGGCCCTGGTACAGGGGGAAGGCCTGGGCCAGCTTGGAGACGCGCTGACGCAGCGAGTCCAGGTCGGCGGAGCCGGTCAGGGCGGCGGCGATGATGTCGGCGACCTCGGTGAACTCGGCGTCGCCGAAGCCGCGGGTGGCCAGTGCCGGGGTGCCGATGCGCAGGCCGGAGGTGACCATCGGCGGGCGCGGGTCGAACGGAACGGCATTGCGGTTGACCGTGATTCCGATCTCATGCAGGAGGTCCTCGCCCTGCTGGCCGTCGAGCTGCGAGTTGCGCAGGTCGACCAGGACCAGGTGCACGTCGGTGCCGCCGGTGAGGACGGTGATGCCCTTCTCCTGCGCGTCGGACTGCACCAGGCGCTCGGCGATGATCTTGGCGCCGGACAGGGTGCGCTGCTGGCGCTCGGCGAACTCGGGGGTGCCGGCGATCTTGAAGGCCACGGCCTTGGCGGCGATGGCGTGCATGAGCGGACCGCCCTGCTGACCCGGGAACACGGCCGAGTTCAGCTTCTTGGCGAACTCCTCCTTGGCCAGGATCAGACCGGAGCGGGGGCCGCCCAGGGTCTTGTGCACGGTGGAGGACACCACGTGCGCGTGCGGCACCGGGGACGGGTGCAGGCCGGCGGCGACCAGACCGGCGAAGTGCGCCATGTCGACCCACAGGTACGCGCCGACCTCGTCGGCGATCTCACGGAAGGCCGCGAAGTCCAGGTGCCGCGGGTACGCGGACCAGCCGGCCACGATCACCTTCGGGCGGGTCTCCTTGGCGAGCTTGCGCACCTCGTCCATGTCGACGCGGTGGTCTTCCTTGGAGACGCCGTAGGCGTGCACCTCGTACAGCTTGCCGGAGAAGTTCAGGCGCATGCCGTGGGTGAGGTGGCCGCCGTGCGCGAGGTCCAGCCCGAGCAGCTTCTCGCCCGGGGTCATGAGCGCGTGCAGCACCGCGGCATTCGCCTGTGCACCCGAATGCGGCTGGACGTTGGCGTAATCCGCGCCGAACAGCTCGGTGACGCGGGCGCGGGCGAGGTCCTCGACGATGTCGACGTTCTCGCAGCCGCCGTAGTAGCGGCGGCCCGGGTAGCCCTCGGCGTACTTGTTGGTGAGCACGCTGCCCTGCGCCTGCAGGACGGCCCGCGGGACGAAGTTCTCCGAGGCGATCATCTCGAGGGTGTCGCGCTGGCGCGCGAGCTCTCCCGCCATCGCGGCAGCGACCTCGGGATCGAGTTCGTTGAGGGACTGGCTGTTGACAGAAGCGCTCGTCTGGGTCACGCCGCCGAGTGTATTGGCCTGGCTCGGCGAGTCGTTCGAGGGGTTCTGTGTGTCGGCAGCTTCGTGCTGTGGCATCGCAACCTCCGTGCATCCGGGTGCCCAGGGATCAGGGCTCGCCCTGCACCCAGGCGCGCGGTGCGGGACTTCGGTGCTTCCCGGTGGTTACTTCCACCTCGAGTGCGCCAGTCGCTGCGTCTAACTTACCCTCCGCTTCGCTCCGGGTGTGTTCGCGGCCCCTAAGTCTCGATTCTTCCCTCCTCCGCTCCTCCGCTTCGCTCCCCCGCTCCGTCAGTCCAGAATCGAGACGGCCGCGAACCTGGTGCGCGAGTCACATCCTGCGGATCGCGCGGGGCGTCAACGGCTCGTCGAGGAGACGGCGGAAACGGTCCGCGCGGTCGTCGGCGTCAGGGGCTTGGTCGAGCCAGCCGCCGAGGAGCTTGTAGCCCTCGACGTAGGTGGAGATGTAGGCGCGCCACAGGGATGAGGACAGGAAGCGCAGGGACTGGCGAGCGCGCTCGGGGGTGACCAGGCTCCACTTCTGCAGGAACTCGGCCACCTCGTCGGCACTGCGGTGCCGGTCGTGCAGCAGCAGCGCGGCGTCCTGGCGGACACTCAGCAGGTTCGCGGACGCCGTCGAAATGCGTTCGGCGCGTTCACCATCGAAGCGCAGGCCGAGATCGGCGTAGATCTCCTGCGCCCATTTGCCCCAGCCCGGGCCGACGATCGACTTCAAGGCCAGATCCGCCAGCCCCTCGGCCATGAGGCACTGCGGGGTGTTGACCACGAACAGGGTCTGCTCGTCCTGCCCGGCCGCGACGAGTCCGGCTTCCTTGCGGCAGTGCTCGGTGTGATGCCCCGGGTACGACTCGTGCGCGATGAGGTGCGGCAACTGCGACATGTGCTGCTTGAGATCGGAGTTGATGGCGACCTTCGACTTGAAGTTGCCCAGGTAGTAGTTGAACCCGGACCACGGCTTGTCGCCCACCACTTCGTATTCCACGTACTCGTGATCGGGCAGCGGATACCGTTCGCGCACGAGTTCGCGCAGTGCGCCGGAGAACGCGGCCACGCACTCCTGCAACCGCTCCGCCGGAATCTCGTCGGCCCGCCGGTGCGCGGTGATGCGGTCGAACAGCGCGCCCTCGCCGGGCAGCGCTTCGTCCAGCTGCCGGTGTGCCTCGCGATAGTCCTCTTCGTCGCCGGGCGCGATGTCCACGTCGAAGTAGGCGCGCACCTCGTCCACGAAGCCGATGTCCTCGCCGGCGAACTTGCGGCCGGAGCATTCCAGGGCCTTCAGATGCGCGGCCAGGAATTCGGTGCGCTCGGCGGACAATCCGGCGTCGGGCAGTTCCTTCAGCAAGGCCGCCGCCCGGTGCGCCAGGTCGCGCGGATCGGGCGCGGGCGCGTTCTCGACTTCGCGGCGCAGCGCGGGGTCACCGGTGTAGGCGTCGACGAGTCCTTCTTCCAATCGGTCGAAGGCCAATCCCAGTCGCAGATAATCGGTCACGAGCGGATGCGCTGCCATAGCGTTCGACCCTATTGGATGGCAGGGTTTCCCGCGCCGCGCACCATCGAACCGGGCCCGCTGTGAGATTCCCGGGAGTGGCCTAACTCACTCGTGTTACTGGCGAGTAGGTACACCTGGTGTTCACCGCGTTGTTGGAGCCGAGCACAATTCGGCTGTGGCACGGATGAGCGAGCCGAGTCCCTATGTGGAGTTCGACCGGAAGCAGTGGCGGACCCTGCGCAAGTCGACTCCCCTGGTACTCACCGAGGAAGAACTGATCGGCCTGCGCGGCCTGGGTGAACAGATCGACCTCGAAGAAGTCGCTGAGGTTTACCTGCCCCTGGCGCGTCTGATTCACCTGCAGGTGGCGGCGCGACAACGATTGTTCGCGGCGACCGCGACCTTCCTCGGGGAAACGCATCCGGATCGGCAGGTGCCGTTCGTCATCGGCGTCGCAGGGTCGGTGGCAGTGGGTAAATCCACCACCGCGCGCGTGCTCCAGGCGCTGCTGGCGCGCTGGGATCACCATCCGCGCGTGGATCTGGTGACCACCGACGGTTTCCTGTACCCGACAGCCGAACTCACCCGTCGCGGCATCATGCACCGCAAGGGTTTCCCGGAGTCCTACGATCGCCGCAAACTGCTGCGTTTCGTCACCGAGGTGAAATCCGGTGCGACCGAGGTGTGCGCGCCGGTCTACTCGCATATCGCCTACGACATCGTGCCGGGACAGTTCCACTGCGTGCGCCAGCCCGACATTCTGATCGTCGAGGGCCTGAATGTCTTGCAGACCGGTCCGCGGCTGATGGTCTCGGATCTGTTCGACTTCTCCGTCTACGTCGACGCCCGGATCGAGGACATCGAGAACTGGTATGTGGAGCGCTTTCTGGAGCTGCGCAAAACCTCGTTCTCCGATCCGAATTCGGCCTTCCACCACTACGCGCGGTTCAACGACGCGGAAGCGGTGAGCGCCGCCAAGGAGATCTGGAACAACACCAACCGGCCCAACCTGGTCGAGAACATCCTCCCGACGCGTCCCCGCGCAACCCTGGTGCTGCGCAAGGATTCCGACCACAGCATCAACCGGCTGCGCCTGCGCAAACTCTAGAGTTTCCAGGCCGCGTCCAGGCGCGCCGCCACATCGATATCGGTGGCGGCCTGGATGTTGGGTTTGCACAGCTCCTCGGCGATGTACCGGGAGACGAAACGGCGAATCTCGTGGTCCACGCTCGCGATAATCCGTAGTAGCTCTCCGCGTTTGGACGCGCTCGCCACATTGATGCGCACATTGCTGGGCTGCGGTTCGTCAATTTCTATGAGCACCCGCAGCGGCGCTGCCGTGCGCACGGTGAGATGCAGATGAATGGTGCCGTCCACGTGGAACGGATACCTGTCCACCGACAGGTCGATCAGCAGATCCACATCCAGCGGAATCACCAGATCGAACGAAATATTGTCCTGCACTTCGCGATTCAGCCGTGGCTGCTGCAACCGCACGCTCGCCGACAGCTTCGCTATTCGCCCCGGACCGGCCCCGATCGGCCCGAATTCGAACGCCTCCCCGGTGAGCTTCTCGAACGCTCCCAGGATCCGTTCCTCCGACGCCGCGTACTCGAGGAAACTACGGCCGAACTCCTCATAGCTGGTATACGAAACCGCCTCGCCCATACAACCCGACGGTACGGCAGCCACCTGCCCGCGAACCACGGAAGCGCTTGCACTGCAATACAACCGTGGCGCGCGGGTTACACCCCGAAGCGACGGTGCCGGGCCGCGTAATCGCGCAGTGCCCGCAGGAAATCCACCCGCCGGAACTCCGGCCAATACGCCTCGGTGAACCAGATCTCCGAATACGCGCTCTGCCACAGCAGGAATCCCGACAGCCGCTGCTCGCCGGAGGTTCTGATCACCAGATCCGGATCCGGCTGCCCGGAGGTGTAGAGGTGCTGGCCGATGGCGTCGACGGTGATGGACTGCACCAGATCCTCGCCGGTCTCCCCGGCCTCCATCTCCTGCCGCACGAGCGAGCGCACCGCGTCGGCGATCTCCTGGCGTCCGCCGTAGCCGATGGCCACGTTCACGTGCACGCCGTCGCGCCCGCGAGTGCTCTCGGCGGCCACGCGCAGGCGTTTGGCGACGAGTTCGGGCAGCTGGTCGAGCGCGCCGACAATGCGGACGCTCCAATTCTGTTCCGGCGCGGACAGTTCGTCGACGACATCGGTGATCACCTCGAAGAGGGTTTCCAGTTCGTCGGGGTCACGGCCGAGGTTCTCGGTGGAGAGCAGATACAGCGTGACCATCTCGATCCCGGACTCGCCGCACCAGCCGACCAGTTCGGCGATCTTGAGCGCACCCACCCGATGCCCGTGACTGAGATCGGTGAAGCCGTTCTCTTTCGCCCAGCGTCGATTACCGTCGCACATCACCGCAACATGGCGGGGATGCTGTTTGCCGGCCAATTGCTTTGCCAACCGGGCTTCGTAGATGCGATACGGGAGTCCACGCACCTGACTCGCAAGCTTCACGACGCCCAACCCTACGCCTTGGAAAGGACCCCGGTAGTGACCGGGACAGTGGAGATCACAGTCCCGGAAATCGCCAACCTACGGTACCGTAGGTTACTCAGGAGGTAACCGATGTCCGACACTGTGCAGCGGCCGTCCCACCCGGTGGCGGACGTCGTCGAAACCGTCAGAGAAGAACTCGCGCTCATCAAACCCAGCATGCGCGGGTGGATCCACACCTGGGCCGTCGGCGTGGCGGCCATCGCGGGGATCGTGCTGGTGGCCGTGTCCGCGACCGTCTCGGCCACGGCCGGATGGTCGACTGCGGTGTATGCGCTGACCGTGTGCGGGGTGTTCGGGATCAGCGCCACCTATCACCGGGTGAACTGGAAGACCGATGGCGCGCGCACGTGGATGAAGCGGGCTGATCACAGCATGATCTTCGCCTTCATCGCGGGTAGCTACACACCCTTCGCGCTTCTCGGAGTGCGGGGGAAGGCTGGCACTATTCTGCTGGCCGTCGTCTGGGCGGGCGCACTGGCCGGAATCATCCTGAAGATGTTGTGGCCCACCGCCCCTCGCTGGCTGGGCGTGCCACTGTATCTACTGCTGGGCTGGGCCATCGTGCCGGTGGCCGGGACGCTCATCGCCAATGTCGGCTGGACGCCGGTGCTGCTGTTGCTGGCCGGCGGCATCGCCTACAGCGTGGGCGGGATTCTCTACGCCAGCCGCTGGCCGGATCCGTGGCCGGAGGTCTTCGGGCATCACGAGTTCTTCCATGCCGCAACGGTCGTCGCGGCGCTGTGCCACTACATCGCGGTGTGGCTGGTCGTGCTCAGCTGATACGAGCAATTACTCACAAACGTGCACTCTCGCGTCAAAGATCTCTAAAGTCGGCTGCAAGTTCAGTTCGATCCCGAGGCACGTAACCGCTATGACAGCACCGACCGTCGCCGCGACGCCCTGGCCGATGCGCGAGGTGGTCCCGCGGTGATCAGCGCACTCATCCTGTGGGCGCTGCGCGCGCGATGGGGACTGGCGGCGGTCGTCATGGCCTGCAATCTGGGCGGACTCGGCGTCATCACCACCGAGTTGTGGCTGAGTGGCTTCTTCGTGCGGCTCGGCTCGGACTGGATGACCACCTTCGTGCAGGTCGCCATCTATCCGGCGCTGGGCGCACTGCTGGGCATCGTGCTCGCCTTCCGGGATCGCGGGCACTATTTCGGCTGGCTCGAACAGCATCGGCCGCCGACCGAATCCGAGGCGCGCCGGCTCACGCACCTGCCCATGGCGATCGCCGTTCGGGCCCTGGTGATCTGGGCTCCGGGCGTGATCGTCACGGCCGCGGTGTTCGCGCACGCCACGCCGCAGCGCGACTTCGCGGTGGTGCTGGCCATGTTCACGCTCGGCGGGCTGGAGTCGGCGGGGATCACCTATCTGATCGTGGACCGGCTCATCAAACCGACCGTGCCGGTGGTGGCGGAGGTGCTGGGCGGCACCGCGCACTGGAGCTCCACCGTGCTGGCGCGCGTGCTGGTGACCTTCGCGGTGACCGGGGCGGTGCCGCTGTTCATGCTCATCACCGTGCTGGCCGACCCATCGTCGGCGACCACCGAACGCATTCGCACCGGCATCTATCTCGCGGTGGTCGGGCTGTCGGCGGGCGTGGTCGCGACGGCGGCGCTCGCGCGGGCCGTGGCCTCGCCCATGCACACGCTGCGCGACGCGCTGGACCGGATCGCGCGCGGCGACCTCGATGTGAGCGTCCCCATCGGCAGCACCAGCGAGATCGGCCGGCTCGAGCACTCGGTGAACGAGATGGTCGCCAATCTCCAAGAGCGCGAACGCATGCGGACCGTCTTCGGGCGGCACGTCGGCGCGGAGGTGGCCGAGCGCGCGCTCTCCGGTGGAGCCAATCTCACCGGCGATCTCCAGGTCGTCACGGCACTCTTCGTCGATGTCACCGGTTCGGTGGCACTGTCCACCGAGCTCGCGCCGCAGGATTTCGTGGCCAAGCTGAACCGGCTGCTGTCCACCGTGGTCGCCGCCACCGAGGACAACCACGGCCTGGTCAACAAGTTCGAAGGCGATGCGGCGCTGTGCATTTTCGGCGCGCCCATCGCCCTCGACGACAATGCGACTCCCGCCCTGCGGGCCGCCCGCCGCATTCGCGACGCCGTCGCCGCGGTGGGTGAACTCGATGTCGGCATCGGACTGGCCCGCGGGCTCGTCTTCGCCGGTGATGTCGGCGCGGACACCCGCCTCGAGTTCACCGTCATCGGCGACGCCGTCAACGAGGCGGCTCGCCTGACCAGCGAGGCCAAGCACGTGCCCCGTCGAATCCTGGCCAGTCAGGCCGTCATCGACGCCGCCTGCGAGTCCGAGCGCAGCAACTGGACGCCGCACGACACGATCCACCTCCGGGGCCGCAGGGAACCCACTCCGACGTGGACCGACGCCCCGACAGCCGGAACGAGCCACCGCAACGGCAGCGCCCCGCAGGCCGCGACACCCCCTCCGGTCCCAGCCCCGGTCCCCGGCGTCGCCGACCGCTGACCATCAACCCGCGATCCGCACGCGGTCGACGGCCCACACGGCGTCGAAGGGATCGAGCTGTGCGCGCGGGACGCAGCCGCGCTCCAGGACTTCCAGAATTCCGGCCGGATCGCAGCCGTAAACGCCTGCGCCCCAAGCACTGTTGGATTCCACCACCGCCCAGCCGCGGCCCTCGATCAGGCCGATGTCGAGGACCACCGACGGGGCGACGGGGACATCGGAGAGCAGGCGTTCGAGATACTTTCGCGCCGCTGCCTCCTCGGCGGCGGAGATCGGCCAGCTGTCGTCCCGCGCCTGTGCGAGTTCGCCGAATCGCGCGTACGGCGACAGGGTCACCAGCTCGCCGTCGCGCACGAAGCAGCGGACCTCGAGCTCCCAGCGCACGGGTTCGGCCATCAGGACCGCTGTCGTATCGGGCAGCGCCGCGACGGGTGGCAATCCGTCACCGCCTTCGTATACGGCTCCCTCGAACCCCTTGCGGCCGTCCGCCGGTTTCACGAAAACCGGTGTCTCCCACTGTCTCGCCTCCCCCAGCGTGGACACGCGGATATCCCGCTTGCGATGCTCCTCGGGCAGTCCGGGCAGCCAGTCCTGGGGTGCGTCGAGCAGCGCCAGTTCGAGCTGCGCGGCGATCGCCTCCCCGTAGAGCGGCTCGCCGTAGACCGCCGCCGGTTCCCCCATCAGGTCCTCCGGTGCACGCCACCCACCCAGCCGGATCACATTCCATCCGGCCCGCACGGCCGCCGTCCGCATGACCCGCGAGTCATCGGAATATCGCGGCGACAGAATCAACGTAGACATGTCCGGACTGTAGGACCGCCCCCGCCGCCCGGCAACGAAATATCCGAGCTCAGGGGTGGGACCGGTACCGGAGGATCAGGGTCGAGTGCTACTCGAGGGGGATGTGCGGGCGGCCTTCGGGCGCGCAGGCTCGGAGCATGACCGCGTTCGGCTCCCGCATCGCACTCCCGCGCACCGTGTCCGCATCCACCGGACACTCGAACAACGTTCGCCCACAGTCTGTTTCGATCGCATTCGTGGCGATCGTGGTCGCACTGCTGGCCGGAATCTGCGAAACCCTCATGCGGCTGGCCGTGCTGCTCGAACGGCCCGAGGTGCAGGTGGCCTCGCTGGTGCCCGGATTGGCGATCCGGGCCGGAATCTATCTGGCCGTTTACCTGGTCGCCGTCCGCATGACCGCCGGAGCCCGCTGGGCGCGCACGGTTCTCGTCCTCGGCCTGGGCGTGATCGGCCTGGCCTCGCTGATCGTCGAGCCGATCCGCGCGGTGGCCGCAGCCGAGTCGCTCGGCGAGCTGACCACCGGTTGGACCTCGGGCTCGGTGACGATCGGCTTCTTCCGCGCCGTGCACGTCGTCGCCGTGCTGGTCACCGTGCCCGCGATGCTCAGTGCCCGCTCATATTTCCGGCGGTGAGAAACACAGCGCCGCGGACGCTTTCGCCGCTGGAACAGCGAAGCGCCCGGATTCCACGGAATCCGGGCGCTTCGCTGTTCATCGCTCAGTTCCCCGGAATACTCAGGGCGGCAAGGACGTCCGTTGCCGTGGTGACCGGGAGGTCGCAGACCGAGCCACGGCAGATATAGGCGGCGGCCTGGTCGCCGACCTTGGGGCGGTCCGTCAGCAGCGGTGCGCTGCCAGGTGCGCCGCGCAGGATCACCGCGCCGCCGGGCGCGGATTGCCTTGCGGCCCGGAGCAATTCGTCGCCCTGCTCCGCATCGGCGGCGACGGCGACCTGGATCGGGCCGCGCAGGGCGGCTTCCGCGACGGCCAGCCACTGGCCCGCCGAGCGGGGTGCCCGCGCCAGAATGAGCGCACCGCGATTCAGCGTGGCGTCGGCGAGGTCGCGGTAGCGCGTGGCGCGTTCCGGGTCGCTGAGCGCGGCGGCGGTGAGCAGCGCTTCGGCGAGCGCGGAGGCTCCGGCCGGGGTCGCGCCGTCCATCGGATCGCGGGGACGCGCCACCAGGGTTTCGGCATCGTCGGCGGTGTCGAACCAGCTGCCCGCAGCCGTCGGATCGGCGAAGTGGGTGATGGCCGCGTCGAGGATCCGCTGTGCGTGCCCGAGCCAATCCTCGCCGGCATCTACCTGGTAGAGCGCGAGCAATCCCGTTGCGAGCCAGGCATAGTCCTCCAGCACGCCCGGCGACGAACCGGCCACGCCGCCGAGCGATGCCCGCAGCACCCGATCACCGGCCACGTGGGTGTCGAGCAGGAACCGCGCACATTCGACAGCCGCCGCCGTGCCGGGCGAATCGGGGTCGGCCGCACCCACCTCGACGAGTCCGGTGATCGCCATGCCGTTCCACGCGGTGATCACCTTGTCGTCCCGCTCGGGCTGCGGGCGCAGCTCGCGGGCCTCGCGCAGGACAGCGCGAATCCGCTCCAGCCGCTGCACGTCCGCGGCGTCCGCCTCCCCCGTCCCTGGATCGGTGTACCGCGTGAGCACCGAGGTGCCGTGCTCGAAGGTGCCGGCCGTCGTGACACCGAAAAACTCTGCGGCCCAAGCCCCGTCGATCGCGCCGAGCACGCCGTTCAACTCCGCGGGCGTCCACACGTAGGTGGCGCCTTCAACCCCGGGAGCTCCGGGCTCCACGTGCGTGTCGGCGTCCAGCGCCGAGGCGAACGCCCCCTGCGCGGTCCGCAGATCCGTCAGCAGAAACTCCACAGTTTCCCGAGTCACCCGCAGCGGCAACCCATCCGGCGCTCCGGCCGCCCGCGCCCGCCGTGCCAGATGCGCGTACACCCGCAGCAACTGCGCATTGTCGTACAGCATCTTCTCGAAATGCGGCACCACCCAGGCGGCATCCACCGAATACCGCGCGAACCCGCCCCGCAGCTGGTCGTAGATCCCACCCCGCGCCATGGCATCCGCCGTGATCGAAACAACCTGCAGCGCAACCTCGTTCCCACTGCGCTCATACCCCCGCAGCAGCCCCTCCAGCAGCGCCGAAGGCGGAAACTTCGGCGCACCCCCGAACCCGCCGTGCTCATGATCCACATCCCGCAGCACCGCCGCGACCGCATGATCCAGCAGCTCCGCTCCGACCGTCACATCACTGTCCGGCAGCCCCCCGGCCTGCTCCCGCAACGCCTCCCCCACCTGCTTGGCCGCCTGATCCACCTCCCCCCGCCGATTGCTCCAGGTATCCGCCACCGCCGTCAGCAACTGCGTGAACGAAGGCATCCCATGCCGAGCCGTCTTCGGGTAATAAGTCCCGCAATAGAACGGCTCCCCCGCAGGCGTCAGAAAACAGGTCATGGGCCACCCACCCTGCCCCGTCATGGCCACGGTCGCATTCATGTACACCGCATCCAGATCAGGCCGCTCCTCCCGATCCACCTTGATACACACGAATTTCGCGTTCATCAGCTCGGCCGTCGCCTCGTCCTCGAACGACTCGTGCGCCATCACATGACACCAGTGGCAAGACGAATATCCAACCGACAGCAGAATCGGCACGTCCCGAGCCGCCGCTTCAGCCAAAGCCTCGGCACCCCATTGCCGCCAGTCCACCGGATTGGCGGCATGCTGACGCAGGTAAAGCGATGTGGCACTAGCCAATTGGTTCACATCCACCAACCTCCTATGTCGAACCGGCGCACAACACGCTCGGACCAGCCTCGATCCATACCCGAAGCCTGGACTCCGCAAAACTGGCACATTTGTCCCACTATCACCCAGTGAACTAGTGCGCCATCACATGAAGAGTAGTGCGCCATCACATGAAACCGGCTCGACCGACGAGCACCGACCATGGAGGGGGCAAACTTCGACACACACTGTCGAAAAGCGCGTTGGCGGGATCGTGCATGCCGATCACGGAACTCAGTTCACCTCTTGGGTTTTCGGCGAGAATATCGGCCCCGTGGGCCTGCTGCCGCACTTCGGAAGCATCGACGACAACCTGGGCAACGCGATACTGGAAAGCTTCCGACCCTCGATGCAGTTCAGTTTCGAGCTTCGCGACCCAAGTGGAGTGACACTCGTGAATCGCGGTGTCGAGCCGCACCTGCGGAATGGCGTAGCGGCCGGTGTCGGCGACGATGCGGGTATCGATCTACATGGCCGGGGTCATGGCGATGCCGATGGCTTGCCCCTTGACGGCGGCGATCACCGGTTTCCGCGAAGGTGGACAAGCGAGCTCGCACCGTTACATGGTGCACTGTAACGTTATTGGCAGGTGTGCCAAGTCATACCCGTGTGCCGTGACAGAACACGGTCCGGAACAGACAAATACACCGGCAGGCGGAAGCGGCGTCCGATCCTGCCATCGTTTCCATCGGTATCAAGAGGAAGGCGCCCTCATCGACGAGGGCAAGGGCATGAGATCTCATCGAGTTCGCCGCGCCAGGAATTACCTGGCAATCGTCGCGGCCGCAGCACTTCTCCCCACCGGAACCGGGGCCGCGCAGCCGCCCGCCATCACCCCCGACGTCACGCGAGAGTTGCGGGACATCGCCGACACCGCCGTCGAGCGCGCCGACTGCCACGACGCCGCGCTCACCGAAACCGGTCTGCAGGGCGATGTCCCCGCCGCCGATCGCGGCAGCGGGCGCAGCACACTCGGCTACAGCTGCAACATCACTCGGATCGGCGGCTACACCGGACGCGGCGGCGGCATCACATCCACCAGCTTCGACCACTGCGTGTATCTGGGCAGCTTCTTCCCCGGCGATCTGCTCGGGCCCTCGAACGGCGTCCAGGTGCTGGACGTGTCCGATCCGGCGAATCCGGTACCCACCGCGAACCTCACCGAACCGGCGATGCTCGCCGGCACCTGGGAGAGCCTCAAGGTCAGCCCGGCCCGGAAATTGCTGGTGGGCGTCGGTGTTCCGGCCATGACCGGGTACGGGCTGATCTCGGTCTACGACATCTCCGACTGCGCGCACCCCGTCCTGCTCAATCCCGGCCCGGGCACCAGCCTGTCGATGCCCGTCCCGCTCACCGGCCACGAGGGCGCGTTCTCCCCGGACGGCAATACCTACTGGTCCTCGGGTGTCATCCCGGGCATCGTCAGCGCCGTCGATCTCACCGATCCAGCTCGGCCGCACGTCATCTGGCAGGGCATGCCGGGCTACTCCATGCACGGTATGGGCCTGAGCGACGACGGCAATCGCATGTATCTGACGAACAATATGGGCGGGGTGAGCGTGCTCGACATCAGCGCGGTCCAGCGCCGCGATCCGGATCCGCGGGTACCGGTGCTGACCCAGCTGACCTGGACCGACGGCATGGCGACCCAGCACGCCATCCCGGTCACCTATGGCGGAACCCCGTACGTGTACACCGTGGACGAGGCCGGATCCGGCGGGGTCAAGCTCATCGACATCTCCGACGAACGCCACCCCGAGGTGGTGAACTCGATCAAGCTGGAGATCAACCTGCTCGAAAACCGCACCGAGGCAA
Organism: Nocardia huaxiensis; assembly: GCF_013744875.1. Classification (NCBI taxonomy): domain Bacteria; kingdom Bacillati; phylum Actinomycetota; class Actinomycetes; order Mycobacteriales; family Nocardiaceae; genus Nocardia; species Nocardia huaxiensis. The sequence goes on along the minus strand of NZ_CP059399.1, from coordinate 2,468,884 downwards.
TCGCTTCGAGCATCGGCGGCTCGATCTTCGCCTACGACTCGCACTACTGCTCGGCCGATCGGCCCGTCGACCCGACGGCGCTGGCCTGCGGCTGGATCTCCTCCGGCATCCGGATCTTCGATGTGCGCGACCCCCTCCGGGTCCGCGAGATCGCCTACTACAACCCGCCCGCGCGCACCGGGCAGAACGCCGAGCTGTGGAACTCGCCGCATGCGCTGGCCTCCATCATCGGACTGCCGCTGCTGAACCTGCCGTCGGTGACACAGGCGATGGAACGGGGCGCGTTCGATCCCGCGCTGGCCTGGAACTCGCGGGGCGGACAGCCGGTATTCGGTGATCTGTCGAGCGACTGGTGCATGTCCGCACCCGAATGGCATGGTTCGACACTGTGGGCCTCCTGCGCGGACAACGGCTTCATGACACTGGCGTTGTCCCCGGACGTCTACACCCCTCCGGCCGACCAGCGTTCGACCATCGGATCGTGACACGTTCCCCGGGTGGGGCTCGTTCCCACCCGGGGCCCGCGCCGCACGGTGGCGCCAGTTCCACCGCATCCGGGCCAGGTTCGGTTGCGCTCAGGCGAGCCGCTGATCGAATACCCCGGTGCTCGCACCGGTCGCCGAATCCACGGTCACCACACGGAGACTCGCGGTGGTCGCGTTCAGATCCAGCACCATGAAGCATCCGTCGTAGCCGCATCGGCCCTGCCGAAGGGGCGCGGCGTGCCCCCTCGGCAGGAAGAGCGGCCGATCGGCCACAGCCGTCACCGTAGGCGGAGTCCGGTCACCGCGGCTCGTGACCGGACGACAAAGATTCCGGGAATCCTGTGCTCGTGTCACAAATCCGGCGCGGACGCGAGGTCGGGGGCGGCCAATGTCGGCAGCATCGCCAGCGCGACCTGTAGTTCCAGCACGCCGGTGTCGGCACTGCGGCCCAAAATCGACTCCGCCTGCTGCACCCGGTAGCTGACCGTGTTCGGGTGCACGGTCAACCGATCGGCGGCGCGACGCCGACTGCGGTTCTCCTCGAGATAGACCGCCAGCGTGGTGGCCAGCCGGTAGGTGTTCTCGTCGGAGGCGGCGAGCGGCCCCAGCACCCGGCTCACGAAGACCCGGGCGTGCTCGCGATCGACCGTGCACAGCGCTGCGACGGCGACATCCCTGTACCGCGTCACCGTTTCCGCCCGCGCGCCGATCAAGGTGGCGACCCGACGTGCGTGCTCCGCGTCGAGATGTCCGCGCCGGAATCCGGTCAAGCCGTGGCCGGTTTCGCCCACGGCTGCCCGCACCCCCTCGGGTAGACGCTCGGCTCGGCCGAGATCCTCGAAGATCCCGGAGCCGAAGGGTTCTCGGCGGCTGGCCCAGCCCGCGAGCAGCAACGCACCGCGATGATGCGTGAAGGTGGTCTCGGCGCCGAGCCTGCGGGCGAGTTCGCCGAATGCCGTACCGAGTAATCCCTGCGGATCGCCGCCGTCCCGATCGCTGTCGAGCCACAGCACGACCGCGATGTGATGCCGGTTGAGGTCATACCGCAGGCGCGAGGATGCCCGCGCCGCATCGCGTTCCCGCTCGGCGAGAATGTCGGCGATCGCCGCCGCGTGCGCCGCCGCGGCGCTGCGCATCCAGTCCTCGCGTTCGAACTGGTAGGTGTGCTCGGCCCGGATCATCGCCCCGTCGGTATAGGCGAACAGCCACCCGGTGGCCAGTTCCAGCGCGGTCGCCAAGTCGGCGGAATCGCGCGCGGCGGCGGTGATCCGGACGAGCATCCACTGCCAGACCCGTTCCTGAGCCATCCGGTAGAGCCGCATGATCTCCGATGGTGGGATCCCGCGCCGCACCCGCGACCTGATCAGCGAGAGACCCGGCTCGGGAAGCTCGAATCGCCTTGGATCACTCGCCCTTTCGATAGTCTCCACCAGCTGGAGCACGTGAGCCAGAATGCTGGCCGCGCTTTCCTGGACGGCCTGCGCGTCGGGAAACAGCGCGGGCAGTTCGGCCCGCATCCGCTCCACCGCCTCGCTCGTCAGCTGTGGGGCACTGCGGCCAAGCTCGCGTGCGATCGGACGCAGGATGATCCGCCAAATCTGCTGTGCCGCAGCGGGAATGACCGGCGTCCAAACGATCGGCTCGCCGTCGGCGGGCACGGAATCCGCGCGCCCGCCAGCAAGCGGGCCCGACGGTTCGGCGTACGACGTCACCGTGACCGCACCCCGTGGGACGCAATCACGTAGAGCGCTTCCGCGACACCGGACACGAACGACTCGGCGTCCTCGCCGCCGCGCAGCAGCGCATGGAATGTCGTCGCACCGGAAAGGATCTCGAAGAGCAACTCGGGGTCCGCGCCGGGCGGGATCCGGCCGTCGTCCACCGCGCCGCCGAGCAGCTCCGCGAACCGCTTGCGGGCGGGAGCGCCGATGGCCAGCAGCCGGCGGCGCGCGTCCTCGGTCTGTGAATCGGCGAGCAGCCCGGGCACGCCCGCACGCGCGGCCGGACTCTCGGCACGCGCCAGGAAGATGCGCACCCAGGTGGCCAGGTCCGCTCGCAGATCGCCGGTCGGTTCGGGCGGCGGGTATCCCCCCGGCCCGTGAATCGCCTCCTCCAGCAATGCCTGCCGTGTGGGCCAGCGCCGATAGATCGCCGGGGTGTTCACGCCGGCGCGTTTGGCGATGGCCACCACGGTGGTCCGCGGGTAGCCGACTTCGGCGAGCAGGTGCCGGGCCGCGATGAGCACCGCGAGATCCTTGTCCGTGTCACGTGGTCGCCCGGGACGCGGCTGTTTATCCGAAGTCACTATTACATAGTAGGCTGTTACGTTATTGCCGGTCGCGCGGTTCACGTGACCGACCCACTGGAGAACCCGGTTCTTCGACCTTTCCCACGAAGGCGCCCCGCAGCAGAGGCAGTACATGACTCCATCCCCCGCTCCCCGCGCGCGGCGATCCACCCCCGCCGGCACGCGGCGACGCTGGATCACCGGCGCGGCCCTGAGCTCGCTCGCCTTGCTGCTGCTGGTGCTCGGCGCCGCCGGACGGCCCCTGTTCATCACCGAGAACCCCTCCCCCACACCGATTCTCGATGCCACCGAGATCGGATTCGCGCAGGATATGCTTGCCCATCACCAGCAGGCGCTGGTCATCGCGCAACGCCTGAGCCCCGACGCCGACCCGATGGTGCGCAGGCTGGCTCAGCAGATCTCCGACAGCCAGCGGTTCGAGATCGGCATGCTGCTGGGCTGGCTCCGACTGACGAATGCCGGACCCACCAACAGCCACCCGATGGTGTGGATGCACGGTGCGGGCGAATCCACGGTGACCGGGCACGCGCATCCGGCCACGACCTCTGTCGCGAGCCCGGCGACCGCCACCATGCCCGGAATGGCGAGCATGACCGAACTCGACGCACTGTCCGCGGCCTCGGGCCTGGACGCGGAAATCCTCTTCCTGCAACTGATGCAGCGCCACCACTACGGCGGCGTCGCCATGGCGCAGGCCGCCAACGCGCTGCTCACCGGCGGCCCGGTCAAACTCGCCGCCCGCGACATGGTGACCACCCAGGGCCAGGAAATCGGTTTCATCGGATTGCTGCTGACCCAGCGCGGCGGGCTCGGCTGAAACCGGGAGCGCCGTCTCGCCAGTGCGGTGTCCACGAACCTCAGCGGGGAATCCGCCCCCTTGTCATTCCCGCGCAATGACGGGGAAGGCCACCCGGCCAACGGTGGTGGACACCACACTGGCGACGATCGCGCCTCGGGTTCGGCGTGCGGCTCAGGCGCGGGTGGTGATCTCCTCGATCGCGGCGCGCACCGTCCGAATCCCGGAAACTCCGGCGAATTCGATCGATTCGTGGTGGAAGTCGCGCAGGCGGGCGGCGGTGCGACCGCCGATCCGCGGTCCGGCCAGGGTGAGCGCGTCTCCGGCGAGCTCGGCCGCCCGGTCCGGTTCCCCCAGCATCAGATGCAGGCGGGCCAGCGATGTCATGCTCATCGCGGGGTGGACGATATTGGCGGGCAAGGGAGTTCGATCCATGCCGAATGCCGCACCGGCCAGCCGCGGCCGGGTTCGCACCAGATGCCGGTAGCCGGGGCCGAGTAGTTCCGATTGCCTGCCACAACTCGGCCAGGTGCGCCGGGGACCGAGCAGCAGGCTCAGATTCAAGGCCGTCAGGCTCCGGTCGATCGCGGTGTCCGCGGACGGGTGCGCGGCCGCCGCCAGATGACACTCGGTGGCGTATGCGGTTTCCCGCTCGAATGCCGCGGTGTCGCCGACGATCCCGTACGCGGTGGCCTGCAGATGCGCCAGGGTCCCCCGCAGCCGCGGCGTCGCCGACCGCCGGGCGACGAACTGCGCCAGTTGCGCGACCTCCAGCCCGTCCCCCGGCCGGCCCTGGTCGAGGTACTGCAGGGCCAGTCCGGCCAGCGCGGCGGCGGTCAGACCGGCGTCGCCGGCAGTGTGCGCCAAGCGCGCCGAACCCAGGTAGAACCGCCGGGCGGACTCGGTGTCCTCGACATCCCAGGACATGGCGGCCGCGATGTCGGCGAGTTCGGCGCCCACCCGCAGGGCCTGCTCGGCTTGCCCGGTACCGGGCGAGAGCTGTCGCAGTCGAGGAAGATTCGCCTCCAGCCAGTCGATCACGGCGCGCCGGGGCGGCGCCGACTCCGACCATTGCAGACCGCGTGCCCACTTCGCCATGCGCTCGGCCGCGATCAGTTCCGCGAGCGCCTGCCTCGGTTCGGCGCCGCTCGTGGGAAGGATCGGCCGCAGGAACGCCGACAACTCGATCGACAGGTCTCCCTCGTCCCGCGTGACCACCGGAAGCCGTGTGTAGAGCGAACTCAGCGAGATCCCGAGCGCCGATTCGTAGGCGGTCACGTGCTCCTGCCGGACGACGCGCGCACCCGTCTCCAACTGCCCGAGGTACGGCTTCGAATAGTTCGTGCGGACCGCCATACCCTGCAGGCTCAGCCCCGCGTCCAGGCGGGCCGTGCGCAACGCGCGCCCGATCTCCGTCATGCGCCCGCCTCTCCGCGTGCCGATCGGTCATACCGGATCGAACATTTCGTCAGAATACGTCCGCGGGTACCCGCCGTCTGCAACTGTCTGCAGAACGATCCGGACCGGCCCGGACCGCTGCCGACGCCCCTAACGTCTGCCATCGTGAATCACAGCAGTCGAAAACTCGCACGGCAGCGCGGCCGTGTCCATGCCATCACAGCGGCGATCGCGGTGGCCTTCGCGGCGCTCGCGGCCGTGACACCCGTCCAGGCCGCCCCGGATTTTCAACCCGGCGGACCGATCGAAGCCACGTACCACGCGACGGGCACGCATCCGGTGACCAAGCGATCCGGGATCGACTGCTGTACATCCACCGGGGAGTCCTACGACATCTGGTACCCGGCGGATCTCGGTACGAGCGGACAGCGCCATCCGATCATCGCCTGGGGTGACGGCACGGCGGCGCATCCGCGGGAGTACGACTATCTGCTGCGGCACCTGGCCTCCTGGGGTTTCGTGGTGATCGCCCCCGATCTGACCAGCACCGGCTCCGGCGCTCAAATGCTCGACGCGCTGGCCTACCTGACCCGGCAGAACGACGATCCGGCCGGCGAGTTCTACCGGAAGCTCGATACCGAAACACTCGGCGCGATGGGGCATTCCCAGGGCGGGCTCGGCACGCTCAACGCGACCGCGCGCTCGAACGGCCTCATCAAAACGGCGGTCACCCTCGAAATGCCGTCGCCGGCCCTGTGCTCGAGCCTGCCCGCCCTGGTTCCCGGCCAGAATGTCTGCGACATCCCGGCCGGGCAGATCTCGAGCCCGGTACTGCTCATCACGGGCACGGCGGCCCCCATCTCCAGTGTGGGGACGACCGGCGGGGCCAATCAGGTCATCTACGACGCGCTGCCCGCCTCGACACCCAAGTTCCGGGCAGAGCTGATCGATGCCAGCCACAACGACATCCAGGGGCAGCCCGGCTGCACCACCTTCGGCTGCAACCACGGGGTCGACGGCTACCTCGGGTACCTGACCGCATGGTTCATGGACCGACTGCGCGGCGACGCCCAGGCGCACCGCGTATTCGTCTCCGAGACAGGCGAACTCCTGCACAACGCGCACTGGACCGGCCAGCAGACCAATATCGATTGAAAGGGAAAGACCCGAACATGGACGACCGCATCGACCAGTTGCTGGCGAAGCTCGACCTAACAGCGAAACTACGACTCGTCTCGGGTGCCGGGCTCTTCCGTCTGGCCGGCGAACCCGTCATCGGACTCGCGGAGATGCCGATCTCGGACGGACCTTCCGGCGTGCGCGGGGAGAGTATGGCCGAACCCGATCCATCGGTGAGCCTGCCGTCGGGCACCGCGGTGGCCGCCACGTGGGATCCGGAGTTGCTCACCGAGATCGGCGCGCTCATCGCCGCCGAAGCGCGTCGCAAGAACGTGTACGCGGTGCTCGGGCCGACCATCAACCTGCATCGGTCACCGCTGGGCGGAAGGCATTTCGAATGCTTCTCCGAAGACCCGCTGCTCACCGCCGAGATGGCCGCCGCCTACGTGCGCGCGGTGCAGGACCACGGGGTCGCCGCGTGCCCGAAGCACTACGTGGCCAACGATTCCGAGACTGAGCGCTTCAGCGTGGACGTCCAGGTCTCCGACCGCGCGTTGCGTGAGCTCTACCTGTACCCGTTCGAACGCGCCGTCGAGGCGGGGGCGTGGATGATCATGGACTCCTATAACGGGGTGAACGGCACCGCCATGTCGGACAATCCGCTGCTGGGCGAACCGCTCAAGGGCGAATGGGGATTCGACGGCGTGGTGGTCTCGGACTGGGGTGGCGTCCGATCCACCGCGGCCGCCGCGGGGGGAACCGACCTGTGCATGCCCGGCCCGCCGATGCTGTGGGGTGAGCCGCTGCTCGCCGCGATCCGGGCCGGCGAGATCTCCGAGGACGCGATCGACGAGAAGGTGCGGCGCATCCTGCGATTCGCCACCCGGGTCGGCGCGCTCGACGGCTCCCCCTGGCCCACCACGCACTTCTCCGATAATGGCGCGCGGAACCTGGTACGACGCCTGACGACCCAATCGATGGTGCTGGTCCGCAACGACGGAACGCTCCCGTTGCGCACGGGCACGCGGGTCGCGGTGCTCGGACCGGCCGCAGCCGAACCTCGCATCATGGGCGGCGGCAGCGCCACGGTGATCCCCACCCACATCAGCACTCCGCTGGCCGGACTGCGCGCCGTGCTGCCCGTGACGCACACCCCGGGCGTCCGCCTGATCGAGGGGCTGGTCCCGGCACCGGCGGGGCTGACCACCGATCCGGAGATCGGCACGCCCGGTGTGCGGGTGCGCTACTTCGACGGCGCGACCGAGATCGGTGCCCGGCACAGCAGCACCGCCCATGTCGTGCTGCTTGGTGACGAAATAGCTGCGCGTGCAACACATATGGAACTGCACGGGCTGGTGCGCGCCGATACTGCGGGCGACTGGCAGATCGGCTTCGGCGGCACCGGTCCGGTCCGGCTCGACGTCGACGGGGTCACGGTGCTGGACGAGGATGTCGTCGACGAGGCGGGCGATCCGGTCGCGGCGCTGATGGAACCGCCGCAGCGGTCCGTGACTCGCACCCTGACCGCCGGTCAAGTGGTCGACGTGCGCGTCACGATCGCCGTGCCGGAGGCCATGCCGGGACTCGGCGTCCTGCTGGCCGTGCTGCTGGGCATCGCCCGGCCACAACGTCCCAAGGACGAAGAGTTCGCGGCAGCAGTCGAATTGGCCCGCGCGGCCGAGGTGGCGGTAGTCGTGGTCGGCACCAGCGAGAAGATCGAGAGCGAGGGCTCCGACCGCACCTCGTTGCGCCTGCCCGACCGCCAGGACGAACTCGTCGCCGCAGTGGCCGCCGTCAATCCGCGTACGGTCATCGTCGTCAATTCCGGTGCGCCGGTGGAGATGCCGTGGCGTGACGACGTCGCAGCGGTTCTGCTGACCTGGTTCCCGGGACAGGAGTTCGGCGACGCGCTGGCGAATGTGCTCACCGGCGTGGTCGAACCGGGCGGGCGACTGCCCACCACGTGGCCCCGGACCATCGCCGACGTCCCGGTACTGGACACCACACCGGAGCACGGCGTCCTCGAGTACACCGAGGACATTCACATCGGCTACCGCGCCTGGCTGCGGGCCGGGGCCGAACCCGCCTACCCTTTCGGGCACGGACTCGGTTACACCACCTGGTCTTCCGAGGATCTGACCGTCTCGGAGCGCACGGCGCGCCTCACCGTCGCCAATACCGGCGACCGCACCGGAAAACAGGTGTATCAGGCATACCTGTCCCGGGCGGAGAGCGCGATCGATCGGCCGGTGCGGTGGCTCGCCGGATTCACGGCCGTCACACTGGAGCCCGGGCAGACCCGCACCATCGACATCGCTTTGTCCCGACGCGCTTTCGAGCACTGGACTCCCAAGGGCTGGACGATCGAGCCCGGCGTGTTCACTCTTCAGGTCGGGACATCAGTCGCCGATCTTCCCCACACGGTGGATATGCGCTGATCGACGTCACCGCTCGCCCCACCTGCGCGGGGCGAGCGGTTCGCGTTATCGCGTGAGTCAGCCCAGTAGCTGTCCGATACGGGTGGTGCGGAAGCCGGTGAGGTTCACTTCCGGATGCAGCTACTACACCCGATTCGCAATGCGCAGCACGGGAACCGACAGCATCGCGGCCACCAGGACCCTGTTGTAGCGCAGATGCTCGAACGGCTCCGCCGCTGACACCGGCCGCTCCCTCGCAGACCCCCGAGCCATCCTCGAACTCGGCACAGCCCTGCGCGCCCTACCACCACGACGGTTGCCATCTAATTAGCCCAAAACAGGCGTTCTACCTGCCTAAATACGGCTAGCAACCTTAACCATCACATGGCACCAGCGGCAAGACGCGTAGCCGATGGACAGCAGAATCGGCACGTCCCGCGCCGCCGCCTCAGCCCACAGATACGGACTTGTCAGAATGGCAAAGGTTGCCTCGCCATCACACCTCAGACCGGTGGGCCATCACATAGAGATGCAGTGAGCCAGCACCTCCCCTTCGAGATCCCCGGCTCGCCCCAATGGATGGGCGGGCCGGGGATCGCTGTCGATCAGACGTGCGCGACCGCTGCCCTGGTCGGTTCGCCTTCGCGTGCCGTCGTTTTCGGGATCAGGGCGGTGGCGATCAGGCCCAGCAGGACGAATCCCGCTGCGAGGTACCCACCCAGCTCGACGCCGGCGGTCATCGCGGTCCGGCCGACCTCGGCGATCTGCTCGGTCTGCGGCTGGGCCGCGTAGCCTTCGATCGCCGCGCCCGCGCTGTCGGTGATCGCGTGCGCGTGCTGCTCGGCTTGGACGGTGGCCATACCGTCCGCGGTGAGACGGTCGGTGACCTGCGACCCAAGCGCCGTGAAGAACACCGTGGTCAGGACCGCGATCCCGAGCGCGGAACCGAGTTGACGGAAGGCGCTCTGGATACCGGACGCCTGCCCGTTGTCGTTGTCCGGGATGTCGGCCAGCACCACATTGGTGACCTGAGCGGTCGCGAAACCGACGCCGATGCCGTACAGGCACAGGATCAGCGCCAGTGCCCACCACGAGTTGTCCGGGGAGGCGAACAGCGCGAGCATACCCAGGCCGACGACCTCGAAGGCCAGGCCGAGGCGGACCAGGTTCACCGGCGAGACATTCTTGTCGGCCAGACCGAAGCTGGCGCCGCTGGCGATGAAGCTACCGATGGCGATCGGCACCAATGCCAGACCCGACTGCACCGCGCTGTAGCCGAGAGTGAACTGCAGCCACAGCGGCAGCACCGCGACGATGCCGAACTCGCCGAGCCCGATGATCAGCGTGGCGATATTGCCATTGCGGAACGAGGCCAGCTTGAACAGGCTCAGGTCCATCAGCGCCTTGTCGGCGTCACGGCCACGGCGCAACAGCACCTGACGGCCGAGGAAACCGGCCAGCGTCACCACGGCCAGCATCAGCGCGACCAGCACCGGAGACGGTCCGCTGTCCCAGCGGAAGCCACCGATTTCCAGCGCGTTCTTCGTGGTGATCCAGCCATAGGTACGCCCCTCGACCAGACCGAAGGCCAGCAGGCCCAGACCGAGCACCGACAGCACCGAACCGACGATGTCCAGACGTCCCGACCCGCGCGGCGAACGCTCGATGCACATCAGCACACCGATCACGATCACCACGGCCAGCGGCACGTTGATGCCGAAAGCCCAACGCCACGAGACATGTTCGGCCAGCCAGCCACCCAGCAGCGGGCCCAGCGCGGCGGCCGCGCCGATGGTGGAACCCCACACGGCGAACGCCTGACCACGAGCCTTACCCGTGAACGTGGCATTGAGTAGCGCCAACGAGGTCGGCAGGATCATCGCCGCACCCGCGCCCTGCAAGAACCGCGCGACCACGAGCAGACCGCCACCGGGCGCGAGCCCGGCCAGGATGCTGGTCACACCGAACACGACGACACCGGCGACGAAAACCCGCCGCGCGCCGATGATGTCGGCGATGCGACCGACCACCAGCAGCAGCGCCGCGAACACGATCGCGTAGGACTCCTGAATCCATTGCGCCTCAGTAGAACCCGTGTTCAGGTCCTCGATGATCGACGGAATGATCACGTTCACGATCGTGGTGTCGACCACGATCAGCGCGACGCCGAGGGCGATGGCAAGCAAGCCGAGCCAACGCAGCAGCGATGCCTTCACCTCCGGTTCGACCGTTTTCGTCTCATCCACCGAACATTTCCTTCCATGATGGAATCATTCCATTGTGAAAGTACATTCGGTCGGAGTAGGTTGTCAAACGGTGTCGCCGATGCCACTCCGGTGCGAGAAAGGTGGGCAAGGGCCGATGAACCACCCGGCTACTCGGGCTCAGCAGGATCAGCTGACCGAAGGACTGCGCGCCCATGGCGCGAACTATCGGGAGTTCAGCCGCCGATTCGCGGCCTGGCTGGGCCTGCACTCCACCGACGCCGAGGCGCTCATCGAGATCCTCGGCGCCGAAGAACGCGGCGCGGCACTGTCGCCCGCCCGCCTGAGTGAACGCATTGCGCTGTCGCAGCCCGCCACCACGGCGCTGCTGAACCGGCTCGAAAAGGCCGGCCATGTGCTGCGCACGCGCGAGCACAGCGACCGGCGCATCGTCACCTTGCGCGGCAGTACGAGAGTCCACGACCTCGCCGACGAGTTCTTTCGTCCACTCGGCGAGGAGGTCGCCGCTGTCATGGGCCGCTACTCCGCTGCGCAGCTACAGCAGTTCGAGAACTTCCTGACCGAGCTGACGGATGCGATGAATAACCAACTCGCCCAGCCGATCCCGCCATTGCCGCACCGGAATACGCAGGGCGGCTGAGAGTTACGAACTATTCGGCAGTGCGGGATATCCAGGCGATCAAGTCATCCTCCACCTCATCGCGGTTGGTCTCGTTGAGGATCTCGTGCCGAGCACCCGGGTAAACCCGGTAGGTGATATCGGTCAGCCCGGCGTCGCGGTATCGCCTGACCAGCAGATCGCTCAACCGCAGACCGTCGTTGAGCGGATCCTGATCGCCCACCATCACGTAGAGGGGCAGATCGCCGGGAACGGTTGTCGGCTTCGAAAGCCGTTCGGCGGCAACCGAAGCCAGCAGGGCCATGTTCTCCGGGTCGATCTCGAAGCCGCACCAGGGATGCGCCACATACGCGTCGACCTGCGCTTCATCGCGACTGATCCAGTCGGAAGGCGTGCGGGTGGGCTGGAAGCGAGCGTTGAACAGTCCGAACAGATCTCCGTCAGCCGCCGCGATCAATGCGAAAAGCTGGTCGACGGCGGTGGTTCCGCACAGCACGACGTCGTCGACCAGGCCCGAGTGCTCGAGAATGTACTGCTGGACGGCGAAGGATCCGAGGCTGTGCCCGAACAGCACGACCGGGACGCCGGGGTGCGTGGCGCGCAACAGCCCGGTCAGGTGCACGAGATCTTCGACCAGCAGATTCCACCCGTTGGCCCCGAGGTCGCCGGGCCTGGCGGCGACGCTGTGGCCGTGCCCGCGATGATCGGGGGCGTAGACGGCGTAGCCGTGCTCGGCGAGTCTTTCGGCCAGATGGCTGTAGCGGGCGGCGTATTCGCCCATCCCGTGCGCGATCTGCACGATCCCGATCGGTTCCCGGTCGGTCGGCAGCCATTCCCGGACATGGATGATGGTGCCGTCGCTGCTGGTGAAGGTGGCCATTCGAGGTGCTCCTGCGATGTCGAGGAATGAAATAGGGAAGGCGGCAGCGTGTTTCACGGCCGGGCGATGGCGCGTTTGAGGATCTTGCCGCTCGGGCCCGTGGGCAATGCGTCGAGCAGCCACACCTGGCGCGGGTATTTGTAGGCGGCAATGCGGTCGCGCACGAAACTCTGGAGTTCCTCGCCGGTCGTGTTCGACCCCGGGCACAGCACGATCGCGGCGACGATCTCCTCCCCGAGATGATCGTCGGCGATGCCGAAGACGGCGGCCGCGGTGACGTCGGGGTGTTCGTAGAGCAGTTCCTCGATCTCGCGGGGGTAGACGTTGTATCCGCCGCGAATGATCATGTCCTTCTTGCGATCGACGATGTAGTAGTAGCCGTCGTCGTCGCGGCGGGCCAGATCGCCGGTGCGGAACCAGCCGTCAGAGATCGCGGCCTCGGTCGCCTCGGGGCGATTCCAATAGCCGGACATGACATTCGGGCCCCGGACCGCGATCTCACCGATCCCGTCGATCACATCCACCAGCTCGACCTCGACATCCCGGATCGGCACCCCGATCGAGCCGGGTTTACGCGGTCGTCCGGTGTGGTTGAACGTGACCACGGGGCTGGTCTCCGACAGGCCGTAGCCCTCCAGAATCTCGCAGCCGAACCTGTGCTCGAACGCGGTGAGCAACTCCACCGGCAGAGACGCGCCACCGGATACGCAGCGCCGCAACGACGTAACATCCGCTGCTGCTGCACCCGCGTCGTGCAGCAGCGCGGAGTACATGGTCGGCACTCCGGCGAAGACGGTGACCTGGTCGCGGGCAATCGCTTCGAAGACCGCGGCCGGCTCGAAGCGCGGAATCAGGGTCAGTGCGGCACCGCTGTAGATCGCGGCATTGAGCGCGCAGGTTTGTCCGAAGGTGTGGAACAGTGGAAGACAGCCGAGGATCGCATCGTCGGAACGCAATTCCTGCACGGTCGAGGCGTACACCTCCGCGTTGTGCGCGAGCCCGGCCAGTGTCAACGCCGCGCCCTTGGGCTGGCCGGTTGTCCCCGAGGTGTACAGGATCACCGCGACCTGATCGAGCTCCACGTCCGGGCTGCCATGACGCGGCACGTGCTGGCTGAGCAGGGTGGCGAACGACACTGAATCAATCGTCCGGACCACGGTGCCGGTTTCGGCCGCGCCTTGCGCACCCTCCCCGGGGCCGTCCTTCCAGTCGAACAGCAACCGGGCACCGGAGTCGTCCAGGTAGTAGGCGACTTCGCGTGCCTTCAACAGCGGATTCATCGGCACCACAACGCATCCCGCCCGCAGAATGCCGTAGTAGAGGACAACGAACTCTGGCACGTTGGGCACCATCAACGCCACCCGGCAACCGGGGGTCACACCCTCGTTGAACAGCATCGAGGCAACCCGGGCGGTCTGCTCCTCGAGCTGCGCGTAGGTCAGGACCGTCTCGTCCAGCCGCACCGCGACCCGGTCCGGTGCACGCAGGGCCGACTGGAGCAGATTCACGGTCAGGGAGCGCATCGTCAACTTTCCGATAAGGCGAGAACTTCGCCGAAAATCGTCGCACCCCTGTGACCGCGATCCCATGGATGCGCGAACAATATCACCGGCACGGCGACTGTCCTCGGCGACAATGGCGAACCGGTAACCTGCGGTAATGCCTCGACCAACGCCGCCGGACGCCATCGTCGACGTGGCCGATCTGCTCCTGGAGAACATCGACGACCTCGGCCTGCGGCTGGCCCAGCGTTTCCTGGTCGAACTCGAGACCTACCGCAACAAGGCACAAGTCCCCTTCGACACCATTCAGACCTCCTGCACTCGCAATCTCACGCTGATGCTGCGGCACTTCACCACCACCGCACCCGTCGACCCGGAACCACCGAAGGAGACCGGACGACTACGCGCGCAGCAGGGCGTACCCCTCGCCGAGACCTTGCACGCTTTCCGCATCGGCTTCGAATTCCTGTGGTCCGAACTGGTTTCCGCTTCCCGGCAGCACCCTGAGGTCACCGATGCCATGCTCGTCTCTCTCGCCGCCGAGGTATGGGCACTGTCGGGCGAATATGCCGTCGCGGTCGCCACCGCCTACCGCGAGACCACCACAGAACTGGTCCTGCAACGCGAACACGAACGCTCGGTACTGGTCGAAGCCCTGTTCACCGGCATGATCGCCGACCCCACCACACTCGGCGAAGCCACCCGAATCCTCGGCCTGCCACCCACCGGCCGCTACGTCGTCGTCGCCGCTGAAGCCCCCACCACCGGCCGCGAGGCCCTGCCCGGCATCGAAATCGCCTTACGCGCAGCACAAATCACCTCCGCCTGGCGACTACTCCCCGACCAGCAGATCGGCGTCCTCTCCCTGCCCGAACCCCGAGAATCGGCTGCGCTCAAGGCATTACGTGCCCACCGCATCCGGGTGGGAATCAGCCCGCCCTACGACGCCCTGCCCGAAACGCCGCAGGCGCTGCACTTCGCCCGCCTCGCCCTTGCCGGGCTGCGCGACCGCCCACGCGGCGTGGCCCGCTTCGACGATGACCCCCTCGCCATGCTCATCGCCGCCGCACCCGTCGAAGCCGAACGCATGACCCGAATCTCGCTCGGCCCGCTCCTGGCCCTCCCCCACGAAGAGCGCGAACGCCTACTGCAGACCCTCCGCACGTGGTACGACTCGAATGGCTCCGCCGCCGACACCGGCCGGCAACTGTTTCTGCACCCCAACTCCGTGCGCTACCGCTTGCGTCGCATCGAGGAAGTCACCGGCCGCTCCCTCACCGACCCCCGAGCCATCCTCGAACTTGGCGCCGCCCTGCGCGCCCTACCACCACGACGGTCGCCATCACAGTAACCCAAAACAGGTGTTCTACCTGCACAAATGCGACCAGTAACCTTAATAACTCACATGACACCAGTGGCAGCTCGCGTATCCTACGGACAGTAGTATTGGCACATCGCGCGCGGCCGCTTCGGCCAGCGCCTGCGCATCCCACTCCCGCCAATCCACCGGATTGTCCGCGTGCTGACGCAGGTAAGGCGATGTCGCACTTGCCAATTGATTCACTGTTTCAACCTCCCACGCCGGCCGAGCACACCGTGTGACCCGTGCATTGCCCCATGGGCTCAGATGCTGCACAAGCGCACAACCGCCGAACAGCCTTCCATCCGCCCCGTGACAACTAGTGCGCCATCACATAGGACTACCTGCATCCTCATTGTGCCAAGCGGTCCGGACGACTCACCCGTCAACCTTCGGGGCCCGCACTGGCTGGTTCGACAAGCGCGAGCCGGGGTTAACGGCTGTTCGGCCCGCCAACCCGAGGTCGACATCAGCAGGAACGAGCAATCTACGCCGTTCCACGCTTGTGTCGGTTCGGCCCGCCCCCATGCACCAGACACGCCCCAACAGTAGATGCGCCGGGGCTAGGCCGTGGTGATGAACAATCACCACGGCCCAGTCGGTCTAGTGACCACCAGTGATGTGTTGAGCACCCGGTCGATCCACACCCAGGAGGCACCCTCATGACCGACTCTCGCCCGGCCGAGGAGCAGGCCACACCGACCGGATGGACCGTGGGGTTGTCGCTGACCGGCGCGGCAGTATTGTTCCTGGTGCTGCGGCTGCTCGCCGTCTCGAAATACGATTGGCGCCTGGCGTTCTCGATGGCGGGCACCATCGGCATCGACGACGTCCCCCGCATGGTGATCGGCACCTTGATGGCCGACCCGCGCCTGGTCGGCGTCGTCCTGGCTGTACTGCTGCCCGCCACACTCATCCACCAGATCGGGCTCGGGCGACTGGGCTGGGACAGCATCGGCACCATGGCCGCGCTACTGATCGTCGCGCTGGCGACCGTGGCACTGGTGAGTACCTACCACCTGTGGTGGGTACTCGCGCTCGCCACAGCCGTCGGTGCGCTGCTCGCCCTCCCCCTGCTGCTGTGGCGTCGCCACCCCACCGCCCGGCGCTTCGACTGGCTCGTCGACCACACCAGCGTGCTCATGCTGGCCGCCGCGTTTATCCTCGCGGCCACCGTCGGTGTGCCCTGGGTATCGCTGGAACGCATCGAAACCCCGACCGCCACCATCCACGGCTACGTCCTCGAAAACCCGCCAGGATTCCTGAAAATCCTGACCGAGGACCGCCGCGAAATCACCATCATCAACACCACCGAGGTGCAATCACGCACCGAGATCCCACCCGAGTAAGCCTGCACCCGACCCGAACCCGCGACCGGGCTCGACCAGTCGTGCCTGCCGTTCGAATCGCCGCCACTACATACGGCGAACGCGACAATTGGGTTGCCGCCTGTTCGCTTCGCTGTTAGGTTCGACGACGTCTTGTTCAGCCGCAGCATTTCGACCGGGAGGTGAGTTGATGACCGCGCCGATGATCGCTGTCGTCCTCGGCACCCGGGGTGTGCTCGTCGTTCACGCCTGAGCTGATCTGCCCCTTTTCTTCTGAGCCGCCGGCTACGGTCCGATAGCCGATTGCTGGTTTCGCTGTGCTGTATCGACAGTGGTCACTTCTCGCATGTTGTGGTCCTGCACTTTCCGATACACCACCTTCAGGAGATGTCCCCCCATGTCCAGCAACCACACCTGGCTGACCCGATCCGAGACCCCTTCCGATATCGCGGCAATCCGTGCGATCACCCTCGCAGCCTTCGATACGGCCGAGGAGGCAGACCTCGTCGACGCGTTGCGCGCCGATCCAGCATGGATCGAGGGCTTGTCGATGATCAGCGCCGACGCTGACGGAACTGCCGTCGGTCACGCCCTGCTGACCCGCTGCCATATCGGCACGACGCCGGCGTTGTGTCTGGCTCCGTGCGCTGTGCTGCCCGAATTCCAAAGCAGCGGAGCGGGTTCGGCAGTGATCCGCGCGGCCTTGCGTGCTGCTGCCGAACGCGGTGAATCGTTCGTCGTCGTGCTCGGCCACCCGCACTACTACCCGCGATTCGGGTTCGAGCGTGCGATCGACCACGGTGTCGAGCTCAGCATCGAGGTGCCCGCGGACGCGCTGATGGTCATGAGCCTGACCGATCAACCGCTGCCTCGCGGAACGGTGACCTACGCGGTGCCATTCGGGATCTGACCGCACGCCGATCCTTTGAACCGGGCCGCGCTCAGCGCCGCAGCCGCTGGGCGCGAGCGCGGTTCCGGTCCATGCCGACACCAAGGGCGACTCGCCGTGTGCATCCTTCCACTGGATCCGAGCCCGGAGATACTGGCCGAACGTCTGCGATTCCCTCTCAACGAACTGCTCTCCTACAGGAAGGCGAGTACATGGCGTACATGGCGCACGGCGTGATCGCACGCGCGAAGCAAGCGCCGGTGGAAGTGGCCGAGATCGTCGTGCCGGATCCGGGGTTCGGTGAGGTGCTGGTGCGGGTGCAGGCCTCCGGTGTGTGCGAGACGGACCTGAATCATCGAGACGGCAAGGTGGGCGGCGGTTTTCCGTTCCTGCTCGGGCATGAGGGCGCGGGGGTGGTGGAGGCGGTCGGCGACGGCGTGACCGACGTCGTACCGGGCGATTTCGTCATCCTGCATTGGCGCGCGGTGTGTGGCGCCTGCCGCGCCTGCCGCAGAGGCAAGCCCACCGACTGTCTGTCCCCGTTGACCGCCGGCCGCCCGACGACACTGGCCGACGGCACCCCGCTCACCCCGGTCCTCGGCCTGGGCACCCTCGCCGACAAGGTCCTTGTGCATCAACGCCAGTGCATCAGAACCGATCCCGGGACCGCTCCCGTCACGGCCGCTCTGCTCGGGTGCGGAGTCACCACCGGAGTCGGGGCCGCGCTCCACACCGGCGGCGTCCAACGCGGTGACAGCGTCGTGGTCATCGGCTGCGACACCATCGGCTGCGCGGCCGTCGCCGGAGCCCGACTGGGCGGGGCGACCATCATCATCGCCGCCGACGACGACCCGCGGAAACTGGGCTGGGCCGAACACTTCGGCGCCACCCACACCCTCGAGAACACAGTCGATCTCGTGCCACGGGTCAGGGAACTGACCGACGGCTTCGGCGCCGACGTCGTCCTCGATGCCATGGGCGGACTCGACACCTGGAAGCAGGCCCTGCGCGTTCGAGCCCAGGCCGGAATGCTCGTCATGCTCGGTCTGCCCGCACCCGAGCTGATCCTCGACATCGCCCTCGTCGAATTGCGTGCTCCCGGCGGCAGTCTCGCGTCCGCCTGGTACGGCGACAGCCTGCCCACCCGCGACATTCCCGCTCTGGCCGCCCTGCACCGTCAGGGCCAACTCGACCTGGACGCCTTCGTCACCGAAACGATTGCGCTCACGCAGGTGGAAAAGGCCCTCGAGAAACTACGACACCGCGAGGTGCTGCGCTCGGTCGTAATACTGGAGCCTGCGGGGTGACGTCTCTCGCTCACATCATTGTCACCTAACTCTGCGGGTTTCCGACCGCCTGGCCTATCTCGCCGATGACCTGTCCGGCCGGTGCGCCGGCGTCCTTGCTCGTCACCGAGAAACGCACTCCGGTGGTCAATTCGGACGGGGTGCAGACGAATTCGGCGGTTACCAGCAGTTCCATTCTTTCGGCGTCGGCGGCGCATACGCGCGTGCCGTTGCGGGCTCCGCTCAGGACGAGGGCGGCCATCGCACCCCACTGTTCGTGAGTCGGGCTCTGCAGGGTGATCGGCCGGTTTCCGGCGACCTCGGCCATCGCCGCCACGGCCCCAGAAGTACAGCGTGTAGAGCGCCGCCCCGCCGAGCAATGGCACGAAGAACAGGAACTCCGCGTGTCCACGGATGAGCAATCCGCCCGCCACCACCACGACTCCGGCCGGCCGATCAGGCTCAGCGTCCGGCGGACTCGCCTACCGTGGAAGGTGCACGGACTGCACTACTCGGACCGGAGCTGAATATGGTTGTGCACCTGGAGGATTGGCCGTGGCCGGAGCGCACGTTCATGGCGCGGCTGAGCCCGCCGTCACGGAATGCGCTGCTGACGCTGGGAACCCAGGTTTTCTACCCGCCGGGCCGGGCGGTGATGCAGCAGGGCGCCTACGGCACCACGACCTACCTGCTGCGTTCGAAGGATATCGGCCGCACCGCGTGCGCCAAAATCACCACGGCCGACGACAAACTGCTCGGGATCCGGGTCAGCGGTGATGTCGTCGGCTATCTCGGTGCGCTCGATCCCACCGCACGTCGTTCCTCGACCGACACCACCTGCACCGCCACGATCGTGCACCACATTCCCGGCGAGGTCTTCGAGAACTTCCTGAACCTGCACGCGGACGCGTGGCAGGCCCTGTGCCGCACCATTGCCGACCGGCTCGCCTGGTCCGAAGCACGGCGACTGGACTTCGGCGATCGCCCGGTCCCGGTCCGGCTGGCCCGGCTCCTGGCCGAACTCGGCGAAGCCTACGGCCGGTTCACGACGGAAGCGGGCACGGCCCCACCGGAAATCGAGATCACCGTCCGGCTGTCGTACGAAGAACTGGGCGACCTCATCGGCGCCGGAGTCGATGCGGTCGGTCTCGCCATGCGCGAACTGCGGACCGCGCGGCTCGCCGAGCTGCGCACCCGCCGCCTGATAGTCCGAAACATGGAGGGGCTGAGGAAATTTGCCGATCTGACCTGAAAACCGCGGCCGAAACCGCGCCACCCGCCGCCGGCCTCGGTCATGCCATCCACTACCACACGGCGGCTCGATTTCCTGCCATACCAAGGTATTACACGGAGCGAGATCCCGGCCGATAGCTTCGGCGTATCGCACTCGTCACCGCCACGCGGCGCCCGAGCAGTGCCCAGCTCCGAGGAAGATCTATGACTACATCTGCCGTGGTCCCCGAATCGACTCCACCCTCATCGCGGCCCGGCCGTGCCGGCGGTGACTACGCGCGGCTGCTGCGCCGCGTCTCCGACGCCGGGTTGATGAACCGGCGCCCGGTCTACTACACGATCCGGCTCGGCCTCGCCGGGCTCGCGTTCGCCGGCGGGTGGGCGGCGTTCGTCCTCGTCGGCGATTCGTGGTGGACGCTCGCGGTCGCGGCGTTCATGGCCGTGACGTTCGCTCAGGTCGCACTGGTCATGCATGATGTCGCGCATCGTCAGGTCTTCCGGTTGCGGCGGCCGACGGAGATGGTGGGGCGAGTCGTCGGCAATGCCGGCATCGGCCTGGGCTACGGCTGGTGGCAGGACAAGCACACCCGGCATCACGCCAATCCGAACCACGAGGACCTCGATCCCGATGTCGCACCGGACATTCTGGTCTGGTCGCAACGGCAGGCGAGGTCCAGTCGTGGCCTGGCCCGGGTCATCGGGCGGGCGCAGGCGTACCTGTTCTTCCCGCTGCTGCTGCTCGAGGGCGTGAACCTGCACGTGGCCGGTGTGCGTGCGCTGCGGAACCGATCGGTCGCGCACCGTGGAATCGAGGGCGCGCTGTTGTTCGGCCATTTCGCCGCGTACCTGGCCGCGCTGTTCGTGGTGCTGCCCGCCGACAAGGCCATCGCGTTCCTCGTCGTCCACCAGGCCCTGTTCGGCCTGTACATGGGCTGCATCTTCGCCCCCAATCACAAGGGCATGCCCACCCTCACCGGTGACGCCCGGCCCGACTATCTCCGCCGGCAGGTGCTGACCTCCCGCAATGTGCGGGGTGGCAGGTTCACCGACTTCGCTCTCGGCGGCCTCAACTATCAGATCGAACATCATCTGTTCCCGAGCATGCCGACCCCGAATCTGCGGCACGCCCGGGTGATCGTCCGCGACTACTGCGTCGAGATCGGCGTCCCCTACCACGAGACCGGGCTGATCTCCTCGTATCGGGAGGCGCTGCGCCACCTCCACCACGTCGGCGCGCCGCTCCGCAGCGCGACCGGCGGCCGGGTCGCGAGTTAGGCTGTAACCGAACGATTTCCGGTGCAGGTGATCGTGTTCTGGTAGAGGAGCCCTGAGCGGGATGGATCACCGGAATGCAGGGCTCAGCCGGCGTCGGGTGCTGATCGCGACCGGGGCCTCGATCGGGCTCGCCGCACTCACGCGCCCGGCGCCGACGGGGCGGATCACCCGGAATGTGAGTTCGTACGCGGCCGGGGTCGAGGGATGCTGCGCGAGAGCCGAGTTGGCGGAGCAGGCGGTCGTGCAGCGTCACGTGCGGACGGTGTGGGGGCGGCCCTGGGCTCGGCTGGGCAGGCTCGTGTGGCCCGCAGCGGTGGTGGATCAGTCATTCGTGCGGTGGTGCTACTGGTGGCAGGCGCAGTTGCTCGACTGTGCGGTCGATGCGGCGCAGCGCGGCCGGGATCCGGAACGGATCGGGCGGGTGTCGGCGCTCGCGCGGGGGATTCGAACCCGGAACCTGACGGGCTGGACCAACCGGTACTACGACGACATGGGGTGGCTGGCCATCGCGCTCGAGCGCGCCGATCGGCTGCTGGGCGTCCGGTTCGGGAACGCTGTCGGCGACTTGAAGAGTGCCCTGTTCGACGGCTGGAATCCGGTGGTCGGGGCTGTGCCGTGGCGGATGGGCGACGACTACTACAACGCCGTGGCCATCGGCCCGACCGGAATCGCCATGGCGCGCTTGGGCGAAGTGTCCCGTGCCCGGCAGCTGGCCGAGTTCCTGCACACCCGATTGCGGGATCCCGCCACCGGTCTGATCCTCGACGGCGTCCACGAGCCCGGCGGCCAGGTGAACCCCACCGTACTGACCTACTGCCAGGGCGTCGCCATCGGCCTGGAAACCGAATTGGCAATGCGCACAGGAGATGTGGACCATCGCAACCGTGCGACGGATCTCGTCGCCGCGACCGCGACCGGGCTCACGCGCGCCGGGGTCATCGCCGCGGCCGGCGGCAACGACTCCGGGCTGTTCATGGGCATTCTCGCCCGCTACCTCGCCGAAACCGCACTGGCCCTGGGCAATACGACCGCCGCACGGATAGTGCACGAGTCCGCCCGCGCCGCATGGGACAACCGCGCCGAGGTCCAGGGTCTCCCACTGTTCGGCATGGACTGGTCCCGCCCGGTCACGGTCCCCGGCACGCCGGAAGCCGTCGCCCAGCTGTTCCCTTCCGCCGTATCGCCTTCGGAGAATCTGAGCCCGGACCTGTCGGTGCAGCTGAGCGGCTGGATGCTGCTCGAAGCGGACTACCGGCTCACCGCCGCCGGACTCTGAACCGGCGACCTTTTACGTGCCCCAGAACGGGTAGGGCCTGTCCCGCACCGACCGCTTGCGACGGGTGACGTCGGCCGGGGTGTGATCGCCGGCGTCGCGGGTATGGCGTCAGCGGGGGTCGTTCGCGGTGAGGAGCTTCTTATGCGCGTGGTGGTCGTGGGCGGTACCGGCAATGTCGGGACCGCGGTGGTGGAGACGCTGGCCGCGGATCCGGCGGTGACCTCGATTCTCGGGCTGGCGCGCCGGGTGCCGGAGCGCCGGATCGACAAGACCGAGTGGGGCGCGGCCGATGTGCGCGTCGACGATCTCGAGCCGCTGCTGTGGGGCGCGGACGCGGTGATTCACCTGGCGTGGGCGTTCCAGCCGATGCGCCGGCCCTTGGAAACCTGGCGCACCAATGTCACTGGGACCGCGCGCGTTTTGAAAGCGGTGGCCGCCGAGTCGGTTCCGGTGTTCGTGTACGCCTCGTCGGTGGGTGCCTACGCGCCGCGCCGCGACGCCCGGCCGGTGACCGAGAGCTGGTCCACCGACGGCTGGCCCGCCGCCGGATACACGCGGGAGAAGGCGTACGTCGAGCGGATGCTGGACAGCTTCGTGCAGTCCCGTCCGGCCTGCCGGGTGGTGCGCATGCGCCCCGGATTCATCTTCCAGCGCGGCGCCGCCAGTGCGCAGCGGCGGCTGTTCGCCGGTCCGCTGCTGCCGAACCGGCTGGTGCGGGCGGGCCTCGTACCGTTCGTGCCCGCGCCGCCGGGGCTGATGTTCCAGGCGGTGCACAGCCGGGACGTGGCCGAGGCTTTCCGGCTCGCGCTGGTCCGGGACGTGGCGGGACCGTTCAATCTCGCGGCGGATCCGGTGGTCGACGCGCACGTGCTCGGCGAGCTGCTGAGCGCGCGTCCGATCCCGATACCGGCGGCGCTGCTGCGGACCGCGGTCGCCGCGGCCTGGCATCTGCGCCTCATCCCCGTCGACCCACAGCTGCTGGACGCTTTCCTGCGCTTGCCGCTCATGGATGCCACGCGGGCGCGCACCGAGCTCGGCTGGAACCCGCGGCACAGCTCGACCGACGCGCTGCGCGAACTGCTCGACGGCCTGCACGACGCCGCCGGCCTCGACACTCCCCCACTGGCCCGGAAGGCGGGCGGCCCGCTGCGCGTGCGGGAATTCACCTCGGGCATGGGCGGTTCCGATCCCGTCGACCGTGAGCCGATGCGCCGCATGGACTATCGACAGGAGGACATCGGCTCCGAGCACAGTCTGGTCACCACCGCGACCCCGTCCCGGCCCGCCTCCGCCGAACCGGAATCCCCGCGCGGCCTCGGCGGCATGGACCTGTGAGCGGCGGCCCCGGAGCAGGTGACGAGCATTGTGCGATTGCGGCGCAGCGTGATCCACGGACCCGGCATCGCCCGCCGGCGCTGTGGACGCGGCTTCACGTACCGAACCTCCGCGGGCGCTCCGGTATCCGACGCGGAAACACTGAATCGTATTCGGGCGCTGGCGATTCCGCCCGCGTGGCGGAAGGTGTGGATCTGCCCGCATCCGAACGGGCACATCCAGGCCGTGGGCCGGGACATCGCGGGACGGCGGCAGTACCTGTATCACGAGCAGTGGCGCAGGGAACGCGACGAGGAGAAGTTCGACCGGGTGCTCGAACTCGCCGCGCTACTGCCGCGCCTGCGCGCACAACTGCGAATCGATCTGTCGCAGCGGGGATTACACGAGCACCGGGTGCTCGCGGTGGCCATCGCGCTGCTCGATTCCGGGGTGTTCCGGGTCGGGGGCGAGGAGTACGCCGAATCCCACGGCACCCACGGCGCCGCCACCCTGCTGCGCGCACACGCGCGGGTCGCGGACGACGAGATACGCTTCGACTATCCCGCCAAGGGCAGCATCCAGCAGCAGGTGACGGTCCGGGATCGATTGCTCGCCAAGGTGATTCGAGCCCTGCTGGGTAGCCCGGCAGGTTCGGCCAGGCTGCTCGTCCACCGGAACGGCCGCGGTTACCGCGAAGTACGCGCCGACGACGTCAACGCCCGCTTCCGCGAGCTGACCGGACCGGAGTTCAGCGTCAAGGATCTGCGGACCTGGCAGGCCACCGCACTGGCGGCCGCCGACTTCGCCACCTCGCCCCGGCCCGCCTCGATACGCGGGCGCAGAGCGGTGATCAAACAGGTCATGACGGATGTCGCCGAGGTGCTCGGCAATACCCCCGCCGTCGCCCGCGCCTCGTATGTCGATCCGCGCGTGGTGCGGGCCTACGAGAACGGTACGACGATCGCCGCCGCCCTGCGCCGGGCCGCCCGTGCGCACGACGCCGAGGAACAACGAAACATCGTGGACAGGGCGGTGATTCGGCTGCTGCGCGGCGCGCACCGGCCGGACGCCTGATATCGCCGGTCCGGCGGCGGCGCGACACCGACCGGCCGTCGCGGTGGCGCGCTACCCGGGAATCCCGGCGCGGGTTGTTAGCCTGGCGCTCAGATCTTGCTCTCGTCTGGTCGCATTCGGTTCTCATCCGCGCGCTATGGATTGCGAGGTTCCGTTGAAGATCGTCTCCGTCGCCTTGACCACCGCCCTGGCCGCTGTGACAGCGGTGGCCGCCGCTGTCGGCGCGCAGGCCGCCCCGCTTCCGCTCGACGCGTCGGACACGCAGGCCGCCGCCGAATCGAACGGCTCCGATCAGCCGTTGCTGAGCTGCCCGGCGATACCCGGTCCCGAGGACCCGATGGCCGCCATCCCGCCTCGCGACCCGCTGTGCGGGGAGAACGACATGGAGTTGACGAACGGGATCTACCTGCGCAGCAATGCTTACCCGCGGCTTTCGACCATCTATGGCCCGGATGTCACGGTGAGCATCATCGGCAACAACCACTACCAGTTGCGGGACCACGCCGGGAACCTGATCCTCGGCGAGGACGGCAGCACACTGCACCACATTCCCTTCGGCCGTGAGATTCCGCCGCCGATGCCCGGGAACACCGCCGATCTCACCCCGCACGAGCAGGCGATCCGGGAGGGCGTGTCGCGTGTGACGGTCGGGGTCATGCCGGGTGTCGTCTACACCGGCGACCTCACCGATATGTCGGCCTACCTCACCACCCCGATCGGCTCCCTCATCGTGCAGGCGCCGGGCACCGGCCCCGACCCGCTCCAGCCCGGCCCCGACGGCCAGCGACAGGTGCAGTTGCTCAACAACTTCCAGGCCCTCGATGCGCAAGGCCGCTACGTCATGGGCAATACGCTGACCCTCGGATCGCCGATGGCGCTGTGGCCCAATGCCGCCGTCCCCTGCCCGATCGGCACCGTGCCCATTTCGCAGCTGCCCACCCGCGCCGACCTCGCGGCGGGCAATCAGCCGCGCACGGCAGCGGAGCTGCCCGATCCGGTGTGCAAGGCCCCCGCCAGCGTGCCGATCGCGACCGCCGTCGACGACCCCGCCCAGCCCGCGCCCGGACCCAAACCACAGAACGATCCCGTGCAACGGCAGAAGGACATCAACGACGCGTTCAGCGCCGTCGGCACCCAGTTCGGCCTGGCGGTCGCCCTCGGCGGAGTCCTCGGCGGCGCGCTCGGCCTGGCCGTCGGCTGTCTGGCCGGTGGCATCGGCGCGGGCACCGCGGGCACCTTCTCCGCGGCGCTGGCGGGCACCGCCACCGGATTCGCGGGCGGATGCCTCACCGGCGCGGCCATTCTCGGCGCCATGGGCGGCACCATCGGCAGTCTCGTGCTCGGCGTCCCGGTCGGCATCGTCTCCGGCATCAACGCCTACAACACCCTGCGCCTACAGGGCGACGTCGCCCGCAAACCGATCGCCGCCGCGACCGCGCCGGCTCCCGCAGTCCCGGAATTCGCCGCCCTGCCACCGCAGGTCGCCGAGGCCGTGCAGCCCCTCGTCGACGCGGTTCGCCCCGCACTCACCGACATTTCGGCCGTGCTCACACCACCGGCACTCGAAGACCTCGTCCCGCCGATGCTCACCGACGCACTGCGGCCGATACTCGCCCCGAGCACGGCCGCGCCATAGATCTGGGAACAGATCGCGCATCTGCGGTATGGCCAACGATCCTCGTCGTCAGGTGGTGGCGTCCAGGAACGGGGTGAGCAGGGGCAGGAGCAGATCGGCGCGGTACATGATGTCGTAGTGCGTTGTGCCGGGCACGATTTCGAGGCGAGCGGACTTACCGTCACCGATCCGGGCGGCCGTGTCCACCGCGTGCTCTCGGTAGAGGGCGTCGGATTCGGCGGTGACGACCAGGGCGGGGGCCTGGATCTTCGCCGCCTGCGCGGTCCAGTCGTAGTCCTTGCCGAGCAGATCCCTGGTCTTGGTGACCAGGGCGGTCCAGCCCGACGCGTCGGGTGCGACGGCGGTGTACAGCTGATACATCGGAGTTTCGCGCATGGCGTCGGGGTTCATGGCGGCCATGCCCGCCCGGGTCTCGGGCATCCAGCCATCGGAACGGTAGGGCGAGGAGATCAGGGCGAGGCGGTTCACCAGGTCCGGATTGCGAGCGGCGAGTTGCAGGGCCACGCCGCCACCGAGCGAGTAACCGGCCACATCGGCCTTGCCGAGGTTCAGGTGCGCAATGAGTTGCGCGACATCGTCGGCCATCGACTCGTAGCCCATGGGGCGGCCGAAGTCGCGGGTGTGGCCGTGGGCCTGCAATTCCACCAGGATGACCTGGCGGTTGGCCGACAGCGCGGGCACCATGGCGCCGAAGGTGGCTTCGGCGGTCGCCAGTCCGCCGTGCAGCAGGATCAAAGGCTTTCCGGTGCCGTGGATCTCGTAGTAGAGCTGCCCGCCGTCGACCGCGGCGTACCGCCCCTTACCATCGGCGGACGCCGGATCGGCTGCGGCGGTGCGGGTTTCCGATGTGGACGCGGTATCGGCGGTGTCGCTGCTGCCGCAACCGGTGACCAGCACGGCGGACAGGGCCACCGCGATCAAGGCGGCCGGGGACTTCATGTGCATTCGCATGGGTTCGACTTCCTCGGATTCTGAAAGCTACTGGGGAAGATGCTCTTTGGCGTCTTCGTAATCGCCGGTCGGGGCCTCGGCGGGGCCGTAGACGAGGTGGACCACACCGGTCTTGAAAGGTTGCGCGGAGAGCAGGGCGAGCGGAATCGGCGTGCCCTCGTCGAAGAGGCGCTCACCGGCGCGCTGCGCCACCGGATGCACCAGCAGGTGCAGTTCGTCGATCAGGCCGGCCGCCAGCAGCTGCCGGACCACGGAGACAGAGCCGGAGATAGCGATGTCGGAACCGGACTGCTCCTGCTTCAGGGCGGTGACGGCCTCCAGCAGGTCACCGTCCAGCTGTTCGGAATTGCGCCAGGTGAATTCGAGCCGCTGACGGGAGACCACGATCTTGCGGGCGTCGCCGAAGGTCTTGGCGATGGCGGCATCCGGGCCGCCGTCGGCCTCCCGCGGCGGCCACGCCTCGGCGAAGGTGTCGTAGGTGGTGCGGCCGAGCAGGAGGGTGTCGCTCATCTGAGCGCCGACCGCGGCGCCCATTTCCTCGTTGAAATACGGGAAATGCCAGTCCTGCGGTTCGGCGACGACACCGTCGAGTGAAATGAACAGTCCTGCGGTGATTTTGGGCATGACGGAGCTCCTCGATAATCGGGGTGAAGGTGAAAAGAAGGGTTATGGCGGCGAAAACGTCAGGCCACGAAGCGATCCGAGTCGATGAGGAATTTTCCGGCAACCGGCACCAGCAGATCGACATTCGGATTGTGGCTCAGCTTCGCCAATTCCTCGTGCCGCGCATTCGGCAGCACCGCGGTGATCGCGCGGGCGGCGGTCCGCAGCAGCGCGTCGCTCTTGCCACCCGAAATGACCAGCGTGGGAACCTGAACGCCTTCCCAATCGGCGGAACGCAGGGCCTCCCCGCGCATGAACGGCGCCATGATCGCCCAATCGTGGCCGGTGGCCGGGGCGGTCGCCAGCAGGTTCTTCCAGAAGGGGGTGAAGCGCATGATCGCGGTCAGCAGCCGCGGCATGCCCATCGCGTTCGGCATGTAGTACTTCACGATGTCGGCGCGCTTGCCCGAGGCGATCAACGCGTGCAGTCGCTCGGTCACATCCGTTGCGGGAACGAAGTTTTCGCGGTCCACCACGAACGGCGGCTCGAAAGCGATCACCTTCGTGATGCCCGGCACCCGCCCGGAAGCGGCGGCCCGCAGCGCCAAGCCCGCACCCGAGGACCACCCAAATACGGCGGCATTGCCGCCCAGCTCCTCGACCAGCGCTGCCAGATCGTCGATTTCGTTCTCGACGTCGTACACGCCCGGCGAATCGGAGCTGTCGCCCCGGCCGCGCCGGTCGTAATTCACGACCGTGAGCCCGTACTGATCGGCCAATTTCTCGGCCAATTCCACCATTTTCGGGAAGGTGCGGTAGCTGAACGCACCGCCGATCAGGATGACGGTTCCGGCGTCGCCTCCGGAAATGCGGTCGAAGGCCAGCTCTATCCCCGCGGGCGTGGTGATGGTCTCCATCGGTAATGCCTTTCCTAGCAATTGGTTTCAGCGGCGATGTCCGGCGCGTTCGTCAATGCAGACGGGGGCCCACTCCGGATTTCATCGCACCATCGCTGTGATGCACACCACATGTGCCCGACGGGCACCCAATGATCATCGCCAATTGCGCTCGCGCCCAACAAGCAGCGATTCCGCAACGCTGGATGCAGCCCGGCTGAACGATCGCGGGAACAGCGAACGGCCCGCCACGGAGTTCCGTGACGGGCCGTTCGGGTCGGGGTCAGGCCGCGGCCCGCTTCACCAGGTCCGCGATCTGCGCCTCGGCGGCCGCGGTCAGGGTGGTCAGGGCGAAGGCCGTCGGCCACATCGCGCCGTCGTCGAGCCGGGCGGTGTCATTGAAGCCGAAGGTCGCGTAGCGGGCCTTGAACTTCTCGGCGGACTGGAAGAAACACACCACCTTGCCGTCGCGAGCGTAGGAGGGCATGCCGTACCAGAGCTTGGGCGACAGGGCCGGGGCATTGGCCTTCACGATGGCGTGAATCCGTTCGGCCAGCACCCGATCCGCCTCCTGCATTTCGGCGATCTTGGCGAGCACATCGGCCTCGCCGTCGGCCTTGGTGGCCTTGGAACCGCGGCGGGCGGCCGTCTTGAGCTCTTTGGCGTGCTCCTTCATGGCGGCGCGCTCATCGGCCGAGAAGCCTACGGTGGTCTTGGTTTCGGTCTGAGGGGACATGTCGGGTTCCTCCGTTTTGGGTTCTACAAGCGAAATCTGGGGATCAGTTGGCGGGGTCCTGCAGCAGGCCGAGCACATTGCCGTCCGGATCGGTGAGGGTGGCGACCCGGCGGCCCCCGCCCACCTCGCGGATGGGCTCCCGCACGGTGCCGCCGGCGTCGGTGACCGCGGCCAGCGTGGCCTCGATATCGGTCACGTGCCAGTAGGCGACGGGCGAGGTCATGCCCTGCGGGCCGCCGCCGGGCACCAGCCCGATGTGCTGGCCGCCGGCCTCGAAGCCCACGTAGTAGGTGCCGTCGACCTCGGGTTCCACCCCGAGCAGTGCGGCGTACACCCGCTTGGCCTTCGCGAGATCGGACACGGGATGCAGCACGGTCTTGATTCCGGCGTTCCCGCTGCTCAGGGTGCTCTTCTGCCTGGTTTCCGTGATGCTCTCGTTCATGTCTACAACGGTAGGGAGCGGCCGAGCACCCGACATCCGTGCCGACCACGGATCC
Source organism: Nocardia huaxiensis (assembly GCF_013744875.1). NCBI lineage: Bacteria > Bacillati > Actinomycetota > Actinomycetes > Mycobacteriales > Nocardiaceae > Nocardia > Nocardia huaxiensis. The sequence continues at coordinate 2,438,781 of NZ_CP059399.1, read as the reverse complement.
CACCACTGAATCGGCACGTACCCACCGACTGCGCGACGAGCGGTGATCGATACGTGAGAATGGGTGACGTGTCGAAACAAAAGGTCTCCGCCGGAATCTCGGACCGGGAGGCCGAAGTCCTGGCTCTGGTCGGGCAGCATCGCAGCAATGCCGAGATCGCCGCCGAGCTGTTCATCTCGGTCCGCACCGTCGAAACCCATGTGTCCTCGCTGCTGCGCAAGGTCGGCGTCCCCGACCGGCGCGCGCTGGCGCAGCGCGCGGCCGAACTCACCGCGACCGCCGAACCGGTGAGCGAAACCGTCGCCATCCTGCCGTCCCCGCTGACCTCGTTCATCGGCCGCGACCAGGAACGCGCCGCATTGCGGGCCGCCGTCGCGGGCAATCGCCAGGTGACCGCGCTCGGGCCCGGCGGCGTCGGCAAGACCCGGCTGGCGCTGGCGGTGGCCGCCGATCTGGCCGCCGACTTCACCGATGGCGCCTGGTTCGTGGACCTGGTCCCCGTGACCGATCCGGCCATGACCGGATCCGCCGTGGCCCGCGCGCTCGGGCTCGGCGAACACCAGGCGCGCAGCCTCGAGGATTCGGTGCTCACCGCCCTCGGCGATCGGCACAGCCTGCTCGTGCTCGACAACTGTGAGCATCTGCTCGACGGCGTCGCCCCGTTCATCGAACGATTGCTCGCCTGCTGCCCGCGCGTGACGGTGCTGGCCACCAGCCGCGCCCGCCTGCTCGTGCCCTTCGAGCAGGTCTACACCGTTCCCCCGATGGCCCTCAGCGCCGATGGCGACGCCACGGTGGACGCCATCGCGCTCTTCCTGGACCGGGCCGCCGCCCTCGGCTGGCCCGTGGATCCCGCTCAGCTGGACCAGGTTTCGGAGATCTGCCAGCGCCTGGACGGTTTGGCCCTGGCCATCGAACTGGCCGCCGCCCGCCTGCCCACCCTCGGAATCGACGGCCTCACCGCCAGTCTCGCCGACCCGCTGCGACTACTCGTCGGTGGCCGACGCGCCGACGACCGCCACCGCTCCGTGCGCGCCATGCTCGACTGGAGCCAAGCCCTGCTCACCACCGAAGACCGAATCCTGTTGCGCCGCATCGCCGTCTTCGTCGCCCCCTTCACCGCCGCCGACGCCACGAAGGTGGCGGGATACGACCCCCTGGAACCACTCTCGGTCATCGAGGGCCTGGCGCGGCTCGCGGAACAGAGCCTGCTCACCGCGGTGCCGACCGCGAGCGGCACCCGCTACCGCGCCCTGGAAACCATTCGCCAGTACGAGAACGAACAGCTCGTCAGCACCGGCGAACTCACCGAAACCCTTGCCCACCACCTGCACTGGTGTCTGGCCACCGCCACCGAGCTGGCCGCCGAACTCCCGCGCACAGCCGGCAGCCGACGCACGCGAACCAACCCGGCTGCCCCCTCCGGACAGCGCCCGCACGCCCTGGCCGACGCGGCGTATCCGCTCGGCGAACCGAAATCCACCGGTGCGTGGCGCATTCGCTTCGACGCGGTGGCCGATGACATCCGCGCGGCCCTCGCCTGGGCATCGGAACAGGACGCTCACCGCGCCGACGCCCACACCCTCGCCGCGACCCTGGCCCGACTCGCCTTCCACCGCAACCTCATCGGCGAAGCCCAGCGCCGCTACGAACAGGCCGCCGCCCTCACCGACGACCCGGCCGCCGCCGCATCCGCCCTGCGCCACGCCGCCGAAGTGGCCGGCTGCCGCATGCGCGGCGAGGACATGTACCGCCTCTACCGCGCCGCCGCCGACATCGCCCGCACCGCAGGCGATTCGGCCGCCGCCGCCCGCGACCTGGCCACCGCCGCCATCACCGTCTTCCGCCTCTCCGACGCCTTCCCGGAGCCACCGGCACCGGACGAAGCCGCGAACCTGCTGGCCCAAGCCCGCGAACTCGCCGGAGACGACCCCGCCAGCCGAGCGGCAATCGCCCTGGCGGAGTGCGGGATTCTCACCGATGACACCGAATCGACACCGGGCGAACAACACTCGCCGGACGTCATGCAATTCGCCTCGAAACGAGCAAATTCCACCTCTTCCACCACCGCACACGACGCCTCCGGCTCGACCGCCACCGGGTACGACGCCTCCAACTCGACCGCCACCCGGCGCGATGCCTCCGGCTCAACCACCGCCGGGCACGGAGTCGAACAGGACACAGCCGCGACCACACCCCCCGCCCCGCACGGAGCAGGTTCCGAAACGACTGCGGGCGGGCCGGAATCCATTGCCTTCCACTCGATCTCGCGGGATGAGCTGACCGCCGCGCCGAGCGGCTCGGCATCCGAGTCGGAAACGCTGGCCGAGCGGGCCATCTCGCGTGCGCAGCGGGCAGTCGACCTTGCGCAGCGCATCAGGGAGCCGCTGGCGCTCAGCGCCGCGCTGGACGCGCTCGCGGCCGCACAGTGCTGGACGGGTGACATCTTCGCGACCGCGGCGACCTCCCAGCGGCGGGTCGAACTGCTCGCGGGGGTGCCCATCACGCCGGGGAGCGCGCTGGAAAGGGTGAACGCGCTGGCCGAGGCGTCGGACAGCTGCATCGGGGTGGGCGATCTGGCGGGTGCGCGCCGGTGGGGGCAGGAGCTGCGGGATCTGCCACTGCTGGCGGAGCGCGGGGACTTCGCCACCTCCCGGCTGCTGGTGGCCGACGCCCTGGCGGGCCATGTCGCCGACGTGCTCACGGGGAGCGAGCGGTTCCTCGACGCATGGCTGCTCTCCGGCCGCCCGCACGCCCCGAATCTCGCTCCGGCGGCGGCCTCGGTCGCCCTGGCGCACGGCCTGTGCGGGGACGACAACGCGCGAGTGGAATGGCTGGGCATCGTCGGCGAGCTGGGGGTGACGGCCGAGCAGAGTGCCGCCTACAGTGCGGTTTTCGACGCGCTCGTCCTCCTGCACCAAGGACAGCCCGGACCCGCGCTGACCGTACTGGCCACCGACCCCGACACCATGGACGCTCAGGTCATCTGGATCTGGCGGCACTGGTATCTGGCGCTGCGTGCCGAGGCGGCCGTCCTCGCCCGCGATCCCAAGGCCCGCGATCACCTCGCCGCGGCGCGAAACACGGTGTCGGGCAATCCCGCTGCCACCGCCCTCGTGGACCGCGCCGAGGCCCTGCTCGACGAGGATCCGGCCCGCCTGCGGGCCGTCGCGGACGCCTTCGCGGCGGCGCACTGGCCGTATCAGCAGGCCCGGACCCTGGCCCTCGTCGACGGTGACCGGAGCGCGCTGGCCGCCCTCGGCCTCGACAAGTCCGCACCCGAGTAGTCGATTGCTCATGCCACGGGGGCAGCGCAGTGGAACCCTTCGAGGGTGCGCACCCCGCGCCCGACCCGAGGAGGAGAACCCATGGCAGGAATCCGCATTCGCCACGTGAAGCTGCCGGTCACCGACCTGCCGCGCAGTGTCGCCTGGTACCGCGATCTCCTCGCCCTGGAGCTGGCCGCCGAATTCTGTGAGGCGGGCGAGCTGCGCGGCGCACAGCTCATGCACCCCTCCGGCTGGGGCGTCGCCCTGCGCGAGCGCGCGCACTGCGCCAGCACACCCGATCTGACCGGCTTCGACGCCTTCGCCTTCGAATTGGACTCCGTGGACGAGCTGCGCGCCCTCGCCGCCCGCGCGGAACAGCTCGGCTACGACCACACCGAGGTGGTCGATCGCGGCGACTACGGAGCCTTCCTCGACATCATCGATCCCGACGGCACGGTGGTCCGGTTCCTCGCCAACAATCCCCTGCACGCGGGCCGTTTCGTCGGCGTCGATTCCGGCAGCGACGGCGACTTCGCCCTCTACGACACCCCACGCCTCGAAAAATAGGATGCGCGAGCCGAATTCGTCTCGCTACAGTTCCAACTGCGTCCGGTGCGTAGGAAACGGTTACTTCCACTCATAATGGGCAGGTCGCGGGTTCGAGTCCCGCCTGGGTCCAATCCCATGGGCCCAGTAGCTCAGTCGGTCAGAGCAGCTAAACGTACCGTCTCCGCTTCGATCTCGGACGCCTACAAACTTCCGCACCCCACGTGCGGAACACATGCACCTCCCGGTGCGCCGCATACGGATACTTCGTGGATTTCCAATGTGAAACGACCAAACGCCGTGTGCACCAGAAGATCTCGGGAGGCGTCGTGCACCGGCCCGGTGCGCAGGCAACGGTTACTTCACCTGATTCGGGTTCAGGCAGGGCCGGTTCGATTCCGGCACGCCGTGAAAGCGGCGTTAGTGTAGTGGTAGCAACGCAGACCGTCGTCGCTTCGATCTCGGGCCGACGCGCTGCCGCCTCCCCGCAACACATGGGGGAATTCCATTGGCCAAGTTCAACAATGGTTCCAGCGGCTACGCCATCGCCGCCACCGCGGCGACCTCGCCCGTCCGATCCGCACAGCTGCCGTCCGGCCGCACCCACCAGGGCGCGCCCGGCTACGAGCGCACGCCGCAGAGCGAACTCTTCCTGCTCGCGGTGTCGAACATGGTGGGCGAGAACACCTTCTACGAGAGCGGCGCCGCCCGCGACAGCCGCTACGCGGCCCTGATCCACGAGGCCACGCTCACCGACCCGGAGTGGACCGCGCGCTTCCTGCGCTGGCTGCGCACCGAGGCCAATATGCGTTCCGCCGCCCTGGTGGGCGCGGCCGAGTTCACCGTGGCCCGGCTGGTCGCCGAGCAGCCCGGAATGTCGCGCCAGGTCATCGATTCCGTGTTGCAGCGCGCTGACGAACCCGGTGAGCTGATCGCCTACTGGCACGCCAATCACGGTCGCGCCCTGCCCAAGCCGGTCAAGCGCGGTATCGCCGATGCCGTCGGCCGCCTGTACAACGAACGGGCACTGGCCAAGTGGGACAGCGCCGCGCGCAGCATCCGCTTCGGTGACGTGCTGGAACTCGTGCACGCCGCACCGTCCGCCGACAAGCCGTGGCAGGGTGCGCTTTTCGCGCACGCCATCGACCGCCGGCACAACCGCGAGAAGGCCATCCCGGACGGACTGTCCATGCTGCGCGCCCGCGAAGCGCTGCTGTCGATCCCGGTCGCGAAGCGCCGCAACCAGTTCAGCAATCCGGAGCGGGTGCGGGAGACCCTGCGCGCGGCCGGGATGACCTGGGAGTCGGTCGCGGGCTGGCTGCAGGGTCCGATGGACTCGAAGGTGTGGGAGGCGCTGATCCCCTCCATGGGCTACATGGCGACGTTGAGAAATCTGCGGAACTTCGACGAGGCCGGAGTCTCGGACGTCGTGGCCGTGGATGTGGCTGCGCGTCTTGCCGATCCCGCGCAGGTCGCCGCCTCCCGGCAGCTGCCCATGCGGTTCCTGTCGGCGTACCGAGCGGCCCCGTCGCTGCGCTGGGGTCACGCCCTGGAGCAGGCGCTGAACCACTCGCTGGCCTCGGTGCCCGCGCTGCCCGGCCGCACCCTGGTCCTGATCGACACCTCCGGGTCGATGGAATCCGTCTTCTCCAAGGACGGATCGCTGCGATTCTGGGATGCCGCAGTGGTTTTCGGCCTCGCGCTGGCCTCGCGCTGCGCGGACGCCGATGTCGTCTCGTATTCGCAGGGCGGCCGCTGGTACAACCAGACCTACCCGGACAGCCTGGTATTCCCCACGCGGGCAGGCGAATCGGTGTTGCGCGCGGTGGACCGGTGGAAGTCCGACGGCTACTTCATCGGCGGCGGCACCGACACCGCCGGTGCGGTGCGCCGGCACTTCGCCGGCCATGACCGTGTGGTCATCCTGACCGACGAGCAGGCCACCGGCCACGATGTCGGCCGGGCGCTGCCCGCGCGGGTGCCGCTGTACACGTGGAATCTGGCGGGCTACCGCCACGGCCACGCCCCCAGCGGTTCCCGTAACCGGCACGCCTTCGGCGGCCTGTCCGATGCCGCGTTCGCCATGATCCCGCTGATCGAGGCGGGTGAGAACGCGGATTGGCCGTTCTGAGAGGTGAATTCGCCGCGCCCGCTGGCAACCAGGAGCGGGCGCGGCGAATTCGGCGCGAAGAGCGGCGGTAGCGCCCCCGGCTCCACCCCCAAGGGGAACCGGGAGGGATGGGCGCTGCCGGCTCCTCGCGCGGGGCACCGGCAAAGGGAGGTCTGCCGGAAAGTCTCAGCGCGCGCCACCCGGGGGCCACTCACCAACCACATCGGGCGGGCGCTTCGACACCCGGCTATCAGCCTAGAAACCCAGCGCCACTCCAGCTATCGGACGAATGCCCTAATTCTCGTCGCCGATCGGCTCCGCGGTGAGATGCGAGAACGCGGTATCGAGCGGAATGTCGACCGCGAACCAGGCCGCCGGGCGCTCGTCGTCGCGCGGGCCCCACGCGGTCGCGATGCACAGCCGAACCGCCTCCGGCGCAACCAGTCCCGGCAGATGCCAGGCGATCCGCAGCGAATCCTGATACCGCACACCGTATTCGCCGGACCCGGCGGCGTCGGCGGTCGGCAGCAGCTCCACCCAATCACCCGGCAGCAACCGGCCGTCGGCGGCCTGCATGGACAGCAACTCGTCGTCCGGCCCGCCGATCGACACCGTGAACTGCTCGGTATCCGCGGTCACCGCCGCCAGGCACTCCCCCGGATCCGCGCCCCCGTCCGCCTCGGCGGGCAGCCCGGTCAACTCGGCCGCCACCATCAATCCCGAGATCCCTGTACCGGCCGCCACCTGCCACACCGCCGCCCATGTGGGCACCGCCGCCCCACCATCCCACGCCGGCACCTCGATGGGCCCGAGCAGCAGATCGACCGTCGCCCCGCGCCGTTCCCACCGATGCAGATGCGCCCCGTTGGCCAAGCGCCACACCGCATCCGGCTGCGCCGACAGCGCATCGGGCCCCAGCGCCACGGAGAATTCGACGATGCCGAGCGGAGTGTGGATCACAGCGGGCCGCTGCTCCACCTGAGCCAGATTGCCGGTCGGAAGCATTCGCCCATCATGCAGGGTCGCGATCGGCCGCGGACCGGCATCCCCCTTTACAGACGACGGCCCCGGTCCGTCCGGACCGGGGCCGCAAGCCATTTGAGTGTTCAGGCGGAGCTGTCCGAGGACTCCGGCTTCGGGGTCTCGTTCTCCCGCTTGGTGATTCCGTGCTCGGTGCCCTCGTCGGCTTCCTGATCCGGTTCCGGGTTCTCCGGGGAGAACGTGGCGGGCAGGTTCTTGATGTGCTTGTTCATATTGCGAATGAGCAGCACCGTGCCCGCGAGCAGAATCAGGACGATGACGAGCCCCAGCGGCGACGCCTTGCCGAACTCGGGTCCGGTCGGGTTGGTCGGGGACTGGGCGAGCAGGGTCAGGATCATCGGTCGGGGTCCTCGGTGTCGGCGTCGTCGATTCCCGCGAACAGGTCGGTTTCCGGGATGGCGGTCTTCACCCGGGTCTTGGCCAGTTCGAATTCCTCGGTGGGCCACAGCCGCTGCTGCATCTCCGTCGGAATGGCGAAGAATGCCCCGTTGGGGTCGATCTGCGTGGCGTGCGCGCGCAGGGCGTCGTCACGCTGGGGGAAGTATTTGGCGCATTCCACCTGGGTGGTCACCCGGGCCATGATGTCGCCGCGTTCGGCGGCGAACTTGCGCATCCGGTCCATCCACTCCTGCATGGGGAACGGTTCACCGATGCGCTCGTATTCGTCGGCGAAGATCTCCAGCCGGGTGAGGCTGAAGCCGTGGTTGTAGTACAGCTTCAGCGGGGTCCAGGGTTCGCCCGCGTCGGGGAACTGCTCCGGATCTCCGGCCGCCTCGTAGGCCGCGACCGACACCTTGTGGCACATGATGTGGTCGGGATGCGGGTACCCGCCCATCTCGTCGTAGGTGGTGATGACGTGCGGCTTGAATTCGCGCACGACCCGCACCAGCGCTTCGGTGGCCTCCTCGAGGGGCACCAGCGCGAAGCTGCCCTCGGGTAGTGGCGGCAGCGGATCACCTTCCGGCAGACCGGAATCCACATAGCCGAGCCAGGTCTGGCGCACGCCGAGCGCGTCGGCCGCGGCCGCCATCTCCTCGCGGCGCACCTCGGCGATGCGGTCCTTGATGCCAGGGGTGTCCATGGCGGGATTCAGGATGTCGCCGCGTTCCCCGCCGGTCAGCGTGACGACGAGGACCTCGTTCCCCTCGGCCGCATACCGGGCGGTCGTTGCCGCGCCCTTGCTGGATTCGTCGTCGGGGTGGGCGTGTACCGCCATGAGGCGAAGACCACTCACTTCTCGTTCACCTCACCGATCACAGTTGTCACCTCATCGCTCTCCGCCGACTCCGGGCAGGGGGTGTCCGATCTCCTTCCCTATAGTTCCATCCGACCGACATTTGTTCCGACCTACCCCCCGGGAGCGTTGCGCCATGAGCGAAAGACCGGCCGACCGGTACGGAATCGCGCCGCGCAAGAACCGCCGCTGGCTGCCCTACGCCCTGGGCGCGTTCGTGATCGTCGCGGGACTCGTGGTCGCCTTCCTCGGCTACCGCACCTACGGCCCCAAGGACATCGAACCCGAACGCCTCGGCTACACCGTGGTCGACGACTCGACGGTCGACGTGGATTTCAAAGTGACCCGCAAGGATCCGGGTAAACCGATCGTCTGCTACGTTCGGGCCCTGACCGGTGACAGCACCGAGGTCGGCCGCCGCGAAGTTCTCGTCCCGGCCTCCGACAGCGGAACTGTCCGGCTCACAACGAGGTTGCGCACCACCGAGCGCGCCGGCGCGGCGAACATCTACGGATGTAGCGACAAGGTTCCCGCTTACCTTCGCGCCGGGTGAAAAGTCCGGTACGCAACCCGCTTTGATGCTTCTACCTGCATCTTTGCAAATCGTGCTAAAATGGCCCGATACACGGTTCCGGGGTTCGGAGCCGTGTTTGCTTGCATTGGCGGCAGGTGCTGTCGGGATTCTCCCCCAGGATCGCTCTAGCCGTCCACTGTCGTTGTGCCTGCCTCCGGGTGGGGTTCAGCGGCGGGTATCAGGGAATCCCGGCTCTGCCGGGGACAACTACTAGGGAGTGATCGAGATGACTGAGACAGTGACCTGGCTGACACCGGAGTCGCACGAGAGGCTCAAGGGCGAGCTCGACGCGCTCATCGCCAACCGTCCGGTCATCGCGGCCGAGATCAACGAGCGTCGCGAAGAAGGCGATCTCAAGGAGAACGGCGGCTACCACGCGGCGCGCGAGGAACAGGGCCAGCAGGAGGCGCGCATCCGCCAGCTGCAGGAACTCCTCAACAACGCCAAGGTCGGCATTGCCCCGACCAAGTCCGGCGTCGCGCTGCCCGGCTCCGTCGTCAAGGTCTATTACGACGGCGATGAAACCGACACCGAAACCTTCCTCATCGCGACCCGCGAAGAGGGTCTGGGTCGCGCCGACCTGGAAACCTACTCCCCGAGCTCCCCGCTGGGCGGCGCCCTCATCGACGCCAAGGTCGGCGAGACCCGCGAATACACCCTGCCCAACGGCAACACCATGAAGGTGACGCTGGTGAGCGCGGAGCCGTACCACAGCTAGGAATTCGAACCACGGATTTCACGGCCCCCGGTCATGCAGCGACCGGGGGCCGCATTGCTGTCCGGGGCGAGAACGACGAAGGGCCGCACCGGCTTCGGTGCGGCCCTTCGTCGTGGGTTCGGAGACGAGCCTCGCCCGCGCCTCTGGGGGGTTCGGGGGCAAAGCCCCTGAGAGCCCCCCGAGGGTTAGGAGAGTGCTTGCTCCAGGTCGGCGAGGAGGTCGCTGATGTCCTCGATGCCGACCGAGAGGCGGACGAGGTCCGCGGGGACCTCGAGGGCGGAGCCGGCCGTGGAGGCGTGCGTCATGGCGCCCGGGTGCTCGATGAGGGATTCCACGCCGCCGAGGGACTCGGCGAGGGTGAAGAGCTTGGTGCGGGCGCAGAAGTCCAGGGCGGCTTCCTTGCCGCCGTGCACGCGGACCGAGATCATGCCGCCGAAGCGGCGCATCTGCTTCTGCGCGATGGTGTGGCCCGGGTGCTCGGGCAGGCCCGGGTAGATGACCTGGGCGATCTTCGGGTGATTGGACAGGAATTCGGCGATGGTCTCCGCGTTGTCGCAGTGCCGGTCCATGCGCAGGGCCAGGGTCTTGATGCCGCGCATGGTCAGGAACGCGTCCATCGGACCCGGCACCGCGCCCGCACCGTTCTGCAGGAAGGCGAACTTGGCGTCCATCTCCTGATCGTTGGTGATCAGCGCACCGCCGACCACATCGGAGTGCCCGCCGATGTACTTGGTGGTCGAGTGGATGACGATGTCCGCGCCCAGCAGCAGCGGCTGCTGCAGGTACGGCGACGCGAAGGTGTTGTCCACCACCAGCTTCGCCCCACCCTTGTGCGCCACATCCGCGATAGCCGCGATATCGCCGATGTTCAGCAGCGGATTGGTCGGCGTCTCGATCCACACCAGCTTGGTGTTGGGCCGCATGGCCTTGGCCACCTCGTCGGCGTCATTGACCGCCGCCACCGAGTACTCGATCCCCCACTGCGTGAAGACCTTGTCGATGAGCCGGAAGGTGCCGCCGTACGCGTCGTTCGGGATCACCAGATGATCGCCGGGCCGCAGGTTGGCGCGCAGCGCACAGTCGGTGGCCGCCATACCGGAGGCGAAAGCCCGCCCGTACGTACCCGATTCGAGCGCCGCCAGATTCGCCTCCAGCGCCGTGCGGGTCGGGTTGCCGGTGCGCGCGTACTCGTACCCGCCGCGCATCCCGCCCACCCCATCCTGGGCGAAGGTCGAACTCGCGTAGATGGGCACGTTCACCGCACCGGTCTGAGGGTCCGGATCGAACCCGGCGTGCACGGCCCGTGTGGAGAAACCCAGCTGATCGCTCATGAGCCGAGTCTATTGCGCGCACGGATCGCCACAGATTCGCGGTGCCCAACCTCACTGTCCCGGACCTGCTTCGTGGTCCGCTCCACGCATCCGGGCGCCCTCGGTCGTTGTCCGCGCGAGGCGCTGCTCCTAGGGTGAGGCCATGGTCACCGTGGACGAACTCTTCGCTATCGACTCCCTGCTCTCCGATGAGGAGAAGGACATTCGCGACACTGTGCGCGCGTTCGGGGCGGAGCGGCTGCGGCCGAATGTGGCGGAGTGGTTCGAGGCGGGGACGTTCCCGGTGCGGGAGATCGCACCGGAGCTGGGGAAGCTCGGGCTGTTGGGGATGCACCTGGAGGGGTACGGGTGCGCGGGGACCTCGGCTACCGCGTACGGGCTGGCCTGCATGGAGGTGGAGGCCGTGGATTCCGGTGTGCGGTCGCTGGTTTCGGTGCAGGGGTCGCTGGCCATGACGGCCATGCACAAGTACGGGTCGGAGGAGCAGAAGCAGCGGTGGCTGCCGGAGATGGCGGCGGGGCGGGTGATCGGGTGCTTCGGGTTGACCGAGCCCGATTTCGGGTCGAATCCGGGCGGGATGCGGACTCGGGCCAAGCGGGACGGGGACGACTGGATCCTCGACGGGTCGAAGATGTGGATCACCAATGGGTCCGTGGCGGATGTGGCGATCGTGTGGGCGCAGACGCTCGAAGGTGAGAAGCAGGTGATTCGCGGGTTCGTAGTCCCCACGGACACACCGGGATTCAGTGCGCGGGAGATGCATCACAAGCTGTCGCTGCGGGCGTCGATCACGGCCGAGCTGTCGCTGGACGGAGTGCGGTTGCCCGCGGACGCGATGCTGCCCAATGGGCGTGGATTGTCCGCTCCGCTGGGCTGTTTGAGCGAGGCGCGGTTCGGGATCATCTTCGGTGCGCTGGGCGCGGCACGTGACTGTCTTTCCGCCACAATCGATTACGCCAAGACGCGCGAGGTGTTCGACAAGCCGCTGGCCGCGTACCAGCTGACGCAGGCCAAGCTGGCGGATATGGCGGTGGAGCTCGGCAAGGGGCAGCTGCTGGCGCTGCACCTGGGCCGGCTGAAGGATCGCGGGGAGCTGCGCGGCGAGCAGGTCAGCGCGGGCAAGCTCAACAGCACGCGGGAAGCCATCGCCATTGCGCGCGAATGCCGGACCATCCTCGGGGCCAATGGCATCACCCTCGAATATCCGGTGCTGCGCCATGCCAACAACCTCGAGTCGGTGCTCACCTACGAGGGCACGGCGGAGGTGCATCAGCTGGTGCTGGGCGAGGCGCTGACCGGATCCAAAGCCTTCCGCTGACCGGCGTCCCACTCAGCGGTGCGCGATATCTCACAGCGGCCGCGTGAATGCCGGGTGATTGCTAGTATCGGCCGGTGTTCGGCTCCGCGTTGCTCGTCGTTTCGGCGCGAAAGACTTTGACCCGCCTGAACCGCACGCATGGAGCCCCCGCTCGACTGGCCGCCCAGGATTTCCCGGCGCTGTCGGCGGAGATCGACCAGCATGCGGCGGCGGTCCGCGACATTCTCGATGTGGGAGTGCGCAATTCCAGCATGGTCCCGGCCAGCGTGCTGCTGGCCGGATACGCCCGCGGCGTGCTGGAAGACCTGCACGACTTGGACATTCCCGTCCCGGCCGAACCGGACGACTGGCGCACCGCCGACTGGATCCACCTGCGGCTGGCCGCGGTGTGCGCGCTCGCCCGCACGGACTGAGCCGAGTACTTCCACCCGTCGACTTCCGACAGGCGAGCACGATTGTTTGCTACAGCATCCCCGGATTGTTGCCAGACTCCGGCTGTCCGCCCTGCCCCGGCATGGGCTGACCGCCCTGACCCGGCATCGGCTGACCGTAGCCGTGCTGCTGACCGTAACCCTGCTGGCCGTATCCGGGCGGGACGGGCCGCTGCTCGGCCCACTTTCCGGGCGGCATCTGCTGGCCGGCCATGACCTGCTGGCCCATCATGGCCTGCTGCTGCGCCATCTGCTGCTGTTGCGCCTCACGCTGCCGGGCGGCATCCTCGCGGCCGCGCTGATACGCCTCGGCATGCCCCTTCACCTCGGGCATCTCGTTCTCGATGGTTTCCAGCCAGCCTTCCCAGCGCTGCTGCATCGGCTTGATCAGACCGCCGCCGACGCCCACGATCAGCACACCGCCGATGATGGCGAGCACGGTGATGAGAATCGGCATGGTGACCGAGGTGCCGACCCCGATCTGATTCAGCGCGGCGATGATGCCGACGCCCCAGATGAACACGGCCGCAAAGCGTCCCAGCATGCGCCCGTAGGACAGGCCGCTGAGCATATTGGAGATCATGTCCTGCACCACGCGGGCGATCGCCCCGGCGATGCAGACGATGATGATGGCCACCGCCAGCCTGGGCAGCCAGGCCACGATGCCATTGAGCATGGTGCTGATCGGGTTCGGCCCGAACACCCCGAAGCCGAGCTGCAGGGTCAGCAGCAGAACCGCGTAGTAGGCCAGCTTGGCGATGATGCCGGTGGCGTCGTAGCGCCCACGCGCCAGCATCTCCTTGATGCCGCCGCGTTCCACCAGCCGGTCGAATCCGACCCGGTGCAGCACCTCGGTGACAAGGCGCGCAACGATTTTCGCGACGATCCAGCCGATGAGCAGGATGGCCAGGAAGCCGACGAACTTCGGCACGAACATGGCGATGTTGCTCCAGGCGTCGGAGAGCCCGTCCTGGATGTTGATAGCCAGAAAACTCGAGGTGCCCATGAACCCCGTCCCTTCGCTATCCGCGGCCCCGACCGTGTTGCCGGAACTGCTCCAAGCGGGTTTATACCCCTAACAGAACACCCGAACCGGCAGTTTGCGAAAAAGTTGCCGATTCGGGTGCCTGTTATTTGCCAGAGATCAAGAGGAGGGCTCTCCGGCGGTGCGCTCAGTACGCGCTGAAGACGTTGTCCATGGAGCCGTAGCGGTGCGCCGCGTAGTTGCAGGCGGCCACGATGTTCGCGACCGGATCCCAGACGTCGAACGGGGTGCCCTCGACGTGGTAGGCGGCGAAGGTCGGGTCGATCACCTGGAGCAGGCCCTTGGACGGGATGCCCATGGCGGCATTGGAGTCGTACAGGTTGATGGCCTGCGGGTTGCCCGAGGACTCCCGGATGATGTTGCGGTAGATGCCGTCGTAGCTGCCGGGGATGCCCTTCTGGGACATGATGTCCAGCGCCTGGCGGATCCAGCCGTCCAGATTGTCCGGGTAGACCGGCGGCGCGGGCGGGAGGGCCACGGCGGGCTCGGGCATGGGGGCCGGGGCCGGCGCATCGACGGGCGCGGGCTGGACCTTGGCCTCGTTGGCCGGGGCGGCGGGCGCCGCGGCGGCCAGGGTCGCCTGCACGGCGGCCGGCTTCACATCGCTGTTGGCGGCGCCGGCTGCGGTGACGATGGATCCGAAGACGCCCAGGGCGAGGGCGGCGGTGCCGACGGTGCGGGCGGTGGCAACCGCCTTGCTACGTCTGGCAGGGTCACTCAGTGCGGTCAGGGCATTTTTGGGCATGGCGGAGTTGATTCCTGTTCGGTTTCGGGCTCGCAGGCCTGGGGACCCAGCGCAGTTTTCGGGCGCGCGCCATCACGGCGCTTGCCCGCGCACTGGGGGCTGTTGTCCGTTGCTGTTGTGAAACCCGTTACGGGCCAATGGAATAGACGCTGTCAGGAGGTCAGCGGGTGACAGTGACGGCCAGGGTGGCCGCGGCGCCTCATCGCACCGGTGTCGTGATCACGTTCCGCACGTTTTCGACATCTCCTTGCGTCATTCAGACTTGTGGTCTGTTTCCGACAAGGTCACAGCTTGATTGCGCTTAGTTAACACAGCCTGAACCAAAAGTGAACAGCGGGTGAATCGGCTCGTTCGGCACCTTCGGGACCTGCATTAATACAAGCGCTGACCTGGTGATCCGAGTCCAAACACAAAGTGTTTCAGATCACAGAAGAATTTAGGCCCCGCGGAGCGATATAGCGATATTTGCCGTTTTTTCGGCGTGTCGCATGCTGCGTGTCGGCATTTGATAACCCTCGCCGTGATCTTTCAGCAAACAACAATAGTTAATTCTTTTCACATCAATAACACGAATAACACGCATAAAGGACCCTGCGATCGCACTGCGCGGCCGGTCAGAGCCCACTACTGTCGATTCATGGCATCGATTCGGGTCACCGAGGTGCTGGCCGCACTCTCCCTGACGACCGACCTCGCCACCGGAATGCCTTTCGAAAAAGGCCTGGCAGTTTGCCTTTTGGCGAATGCCGTCGCGGAGCAGGTCGGCCTGGACGAATCCGGCCGCCGCATCGTCTTCCACGCCGCCCTGCTCGGCGCGGTCGGCTGCACCAGCCGGGCCTCGGAGAACGCCGAATCCTATGCCGACGACATCGCCTTCCAGCAGGCGTATCACACCCTCGACCCGGGTGACCCGGGCGTTTTCGCCGCCCAGATGAGCAGCTTCGGGCAGTGGGCCCCGCAGCAGCAGGCCGCCATGCGCGAGCGCTTCATCACGAACGCGCCGAAAGGCGCGCCCATCGCGGTCCGCTCGGTGTGCGAGGTCAGCCGGGCGCTGGGACCACGGCTGGGCCTGCCGGAGGCGGCCGTGGTGGCCCTCACCGAGGTGAAGGAACGCTGGGACGGGCTGGGCGCGCCGGATCGGCTGCGCGGCGACCAGCTTTCGCTCACCGGGCGCATCCTGCACCTGGCCGAACAGGCGGTGCTGGCGTTCCGGACGCGGGATCGCGGTGCCGCCCTCTCCGAATTGCGCCGCCGCGCGGGCGGGCACCTGGATCCGGAACTGGTGGCCGTGTTCGCGGCCGATCCGGACGCGGTGTGGGGCGTGCTCGACGAGAACGATCTGCTGACAGCCGTGGTGAGCGCGGAACCCGGGCTGCCGACCATCATCCGGCCGGAGGATCGTGATCAGCTGTGCGCGGCCATGGCCGTCGTCGTCGACCTGAAAGGCCGGTATCTGCTGGGTCATTCGGCGCATGTCGCGCAATTGGCCGACGCCGCAGCCGAACTCGCGGGCATGAACCGCACCGATCGCGCCACCCTGCGGGCGGCCGCGCTGCTGCACGATATCGGCCGGGCGGGCATCTCCAGCTCGATCTGGGACCGGCCGGGGCCGCTCGGCGCGGGTGATTGGGAAAGGGTTCGGCTGCACAGCTATTGGACCGATCGGGTGCTGCGCCGCTGCCCCAGCCTCACCGATCTGGCGGAGATCGCGGCAGGCCACCACGAACGCCTGGACGGCAGCGGCTACCACCGCGGCGTCCGCGTGCACGACCTCTCCCCCTCGGCCCGGATACTCGCCGCCGCAGACGTTTTCGCCGCCATGACCGAGGAACGCCCGCACCGCCCGGCCCACAAGCCCAGCGAGGCCGCCGCGCAACTGTCCGCCGAGGCCGCCGCCGGTCGCCTCGACCGCGACGCCTGTTCCGCCGTGGTCGAGGCCGCCGGGCTGCGCAAACCCCGCACCGAATACCCGTGCGGTCTGACCGAGCGCGAGGTGGACGTGCTGCGGCTGGCCGCGCGTGGGCTGTCCAATCGTCAGATAGCGGCCGAACTGGTGTTGTCGGAACGCACCGTCGGCCACCATCTGGCCCACATCTACGACAAGACCGGCCGCCGAACCCGCGCCGGCGCAGCCGTTTTCGCCATGGAATACGGACTGCTGCCCGGATAGTCCGCGCCCGCCCCGGCAGCCCGGGTGCAACGCGATCGCCATCACGCGGGCACTGCGCTGCGACTCCGACAGCAGGACCTCGTACTGATCCTTGATCATCTGCACGAGATCGAGGCGTTCCTCACCCTCGCCGAGGAACTGCACTTCCGGCGCACCTCCGAGCGGCTGTGCCTGGCGCAGGGCCGAGTCAGCCAGACCATTCGCAAACTCGAACGCCGCATCGGCGTACCGCTTTTCGAACGCAGCAGCCGTCAGGCCGCGCTCACGCCGACCGGACGGCAGTTGCACGCCGACCTGGCTCCGGCCTATCAGGCGGTACAGCAGGCCATCGAATGTCCCGGCCGAGCATCACCTACGTCCCGTTCCACGACGCGCCACCCGTCGAATACGGATTGATCCGGCGGCGCGGCGAGGACACGCCCCGGATGCGCGCGTTCATCGAGATCCTTCGCGAGCACGCGGGCGTTCCGGGATAGGTCGTTCGACCGATGTGGGGCGGGTCGGGGCACCGCGACGATGGGTGCACACCGCCGCGGAACACGGTTGTTCCGCCGGAGACCGAAGGGGGTTCTCCGACAGGCGGTTCCACTTCCCGCACTGACGGAGATCCCCCATGAACGCCAACTTCCGGCCCAGCAATGCCGATATCGTCGGCACCCTGTACCGCGCTTTCGGCACCGGCGATATCGCCTACATCCTCGACCAGCTCAGCGACGACGTCGCCTGGGACGCCGACTGGAACTCCAACTCCGCGCAGCTCGCCGGTGTCGCGCACATGGCCGCCCGGAAGGGGCCGGCCGAGGTCGCGGAATTCTTTGCGCTGCTGGCCGATTGGACGTTCCACGAATTCACCGTGCTGGATGTGATCGGCACGGACGGGCAGGTGGCGGCGGAGATCCGGGTCGATGTGACGCTGCCCGGCGGGACCCGCATCACCGATGACGAACTGCATCTGTGGAGCTTCGACGCGGACGGGAAGGTCACCCGGTTCCGCCACTATGCCGACACCGCCAAGCACATCACCGCTGCGGTCGGGGGGTGATGTCTTCTACCTCAACTGTTTTCGCCTGAGTTTCGATACGGGCGGCCCGGTCCTGCCCGGCCGGGCCGTCGTCGTGCGGCAGGTGCGACGCGGTCAGGCGGCGGCGCGAGCAGCCGCCACCGGCTCGGCGAGCTGCTCGGAATCCGGATCGGGGCTCGCCGCGGTCGGGACCGGCGCGGGCGGGGTGAAACGCCGCAGGCCGCGCATGACCAGCGGCAGCATGAGCACCATGAGCAGCAGGCGGACGCTCTGCACGCTCGTGATGAGCGGCATGTTCGCCTCCATGTTCTCGGCGGCGGCCAGGACGGCGTTGATGCCGCCGGGCGTGGTGGCCAGGTAGAGATCCGAGAGTTCCAGGTCCACGAGGTAGGCCAGGCCGAAGGCGAGGCCGCCGACCAGCACCGACAGCGCCACGATGGCGGCGGTCATGCCGGGGATCATGCGGGCCATCTCGCGGACCACGCCGCGGGTGAAGCGCGTGCCGACCTCGAAACCGATGAGGACGAACAGCAATTCCTTCAGCAGGTTGGTGGGCGCGTAGCCGTGGCTGACGCCGAAGGCGGTGAGCACCGCGGTGATGATCATGGGGCCGATGAGGGCGGGGTTCGGCAGCCGCAGGTAGCGGCCGAGCCGAATGCCGATGAGGCACAGCATGACCGCGATGGACAGGCCCGCGACCTGATCGCCGCGGCCGACGATCATCCAGTGCGGCAGGTCCGGGTTGGTCACTCCCCCGCCGAGGGTTGCCGCGCCGAAATCCGTTCTGTCCCCGTCGTCCAGGAGTACCGCCAGCGCGGGGGCCGTCAAGGCCACCATGGCCACGCGCAGGTACTGCATGAAGGCGACCCGGCGCGGATCGGCGTCCAGCTCGTCGGCCACCGCGACCACGGCTGCCGACCCACCAGCCAGCAATCCCAGTGTGGCGGTGGGCAATTCGACCTTGGCGAGCCGGGCGAAGACCACCGCGATGCCGATGCTCACCGCCACCGTGGCGGCCGTGATGGCCAGGACCGGAACGAGATCCCAGCCGATCGACGACAGCAACTCGATCTGCAGGTAGCTACCCATGAGCACGCCCAGCATGGCCTGCACGCCGGTGTTCACCTCACGCGGCATCGGCGTGGGCAGCCGTCCGATCACCGCCAGCCCGGCGCCCACCACGATCGCCACGATCATCTGCGGCGCGGGGAACCCGGTGCGCTCCAACAGCTCCGCGATGCCCAGCACCGCGGCCAACAGAGCCACCCACGAGATCGCCTGCCACCGGTTCATACCCCGCGATCCTGCTCGCCGAGTATGAACTCCCAGTAACAGGGCAGTTATCGTGGCCGACGCGCCGACGTGATTCCTACCGCACCCCCGAACACGCTGTTCCGGAGACCACCCGATCAGGGTGAGCGCAATCCGTGTGCCCCGCGGCACACGGTGGTACGCCTAGCCGCTCAGTGGCCCAGTTGCCCGGTGCTGAGGAAGCCGAGGAGGTCGTGGCGGGTGATGACGCCGACGGGCTTGCCGTCTTCGACGACCATGAGGGCGTCGGTTTCCTCCAGGGCCTTGCGGGCCGAGGAGAGGGGTTCGCCGGAGCCGATGAGGGGGAAGGCGGGGCTCATGTGCTGGGCCACCGAGTCGGTGAGCTTGGCGCGGCCCTCGAAGACGGCGGAGAGCAGGTCGCGTTCGGTGACGCTGCCCGCGACCTCGCCGGCCATGATGGGCGGTTCGGCGCCGACGACCGGCATCTGCGAGACGTTGTATTCGCGCAGGATCTCGATGGCGTCGCGGAGGGTTTCCGAGGGGTGGGTGTGCACCAGGTCGGGGAGGCTGCCGGACTTGCCGCGCAGGATCTCGCCGACGAGGACCTCGGTGGTGGAGCCGTCGAGGCTTTCGCGCAGGAAGCCGTAGGAGCTCATCCACTGGTCGTTGAAGATCTTGGACAGGTAGCCGCGGCCGCCGTCCGGAAGCAGCACGACCACAACGGCATCGGGGTCGCGCTCGGCGACCTTGAGCGCGGCCACCACGGCCATGCCGCAGGAGCCGCCGACCAGCAGGCCCTCCTCGCGGGCGAGGCGGCGGGTCATCTCGAAGGAGTCGGCGTCGGAGACGGCGATGATCTCGTCCGGGATGGCCGGGTCGTAGGCCGACGGCCAGAAGTCCTCGCCGACGCCCTCGACCAGGTACGGGCGGCCGGTGCCGCCGGAGTACACCGAGCCCTCCGGATCCGCGCCGATGATCTTGACCTTGCCGCCGGAAACCTCCTTGAGGTACCGGCCGGTGCCGGTGATGGTGCCGCCGGTGCCGACGCCCGCCACGAAGTGCGTGACCTTGCCCTCGGTGTCGCGCCAGATCTCCGGGCCGGTGGTCTCGTAGTGCGAGGCCGGGCCGCCCGGGTTGGAGTACTGGTTCGGCTTCCACGCGCCCGGGATCTCGCGCACCAGGCGATCGGAGACGTTGTAGTAGGACTGCGGGTCCTCCGGCGCGACCGCGGTCGGGCACACCACGACCTCGGCGCCGTAGGCGCGCAACACATTGCGCTTGTCCTCGGAAACCTTGTCCGGGCAGACGAATACGCACTTGTAACCGCGCTGCTGCGCGACCAGGGCCAGGCCCACACCGGTATTGCCGGAGGTCGGTTCGACGATGGTGCCGCCGGGCTTCAGCAGGCCGGCCTCTTCGGCGGCGTCGATCATCTTGACCGCGATGCGGTCCTTCGAGCTGCCGCCGGGGTTCAGGTATTCGACCTTCGCGGCCACCAGTCCCGAGTTCGGGCCCACCACGGAGTTCAACCGAACGAGCGGGGTGTTTCCGATGAGATCGACGACGTGGTTAGCGATGCGCATACCCCTCATCGTTGCAGAAAGGAGATCGAGGCTTTCGCGCACGTCGGGGATATCACGGTCGCGGGAAATTACCATCGCCCGCATGAGGACGCCGACGAGTCTGCGCGCCGCCGTACTGTTCGGTCCCGTCGCCGCCGCGGCGCTGGTCGCGACGGCCGCGCCCGCACCGGCACGGCTCGTCGAATTCCCGCAGGTGCCAACGCTTCTCCGGGATACGCCGTGCATGGGCAATATTCGCAGCTGGGCCGACACCGGGCCGCAGTGGCCGGGGCGGGCCATCATCAGCGTGCAGGCGCTGCCGATCGTCGGGTACACCTCGGGCGAGTACAGCTTCGCGCCGCAGTGCGAAACCGTCGTCACCGTGGCTTGGCGGAATGTGAACACCGGGCGCGCTGGCGAATACCGAGTGACCCTGGTGGCGGGGATCTACGGGTCGATCCAGTACGCACAGTTCCAGGACACCGATCCGGGGCATGTGGTCGTCACCGTCTACACCGATATGGCCAACATCCCGCAGCACGGCGCGTTCGATGTTCCGGCCGACCCCAATCCGGCACCCCCTACTTCGACCGAATGGGCAGCTACACCTAGCTATAGCGGACAAGTGTTAGATATCGCACAGTTCATCAAGTGGGATACCGGCATACCGGGTGTTTGGCGCACACCACAGTCGTCGTAAATTCGAAGAGGTTCACCCCTGCAAACAAGGAGTCCTCATGGCTGAGGCCGTCATCGTTTCGTACGCCCGCTCACCGATCGGCCGCGCCGGAAAGGGCTCGCTGGTGAGCATGCGGCCGGACGACCTCACGGCTCAGATGGTCCGCGCGGCGCTGGACAAGGTCCCCGCCCTCGACCCGCGCGAGGTCGACGACCTGATGCTCGGCAACGGCCAGCCCGCCGGTGAGGCCGGCTTCAACATGGCGCGCGCCGTGGCCGTGCAGCTCGGCTACGACTTCATGCCCGGCGTCACGCTCAACCGCTACTGCTCCTCCTCGCTGCAGACCACCCGGATGGCCTTCCACGCCATCAAGGCCGGCGAGGGCGACGTGTTCATTTCGGCCGGCGTCGAGACGGTGTCGCGCTTCCCGAAGGGCACCGCCGACGGCTGGCCCGACACCCACAACGAGCTGTTCGCCGACGCCGAGGCCCGAACCAAGGCCACCGCGGAGACCAACGCCACCTGGACCGACCCGCGCGAGGCGGGCATCCTGCCCGACGTCTACATCGCCATGGGCCAGACCGCCGAGAACGTCGCCACCTACACCGGCATCTCGCGTGAGGACCAGGACCACTGGGGCGTGCGCTCGCAGAACCGCGCCGAGGAGGCCATCAAGGCCGGCTTCTTCGAGCGGGAGATCACCCCGGTGACCCTGCCCGACGGCACCGTCGTCACCACCGACGACGGCCCGCGCGCCGGCACCACCTACGAGAAGATCTCGCAGCTGAAGCCGGTCTTCCGCCCCGACGGCACCATCACCGCCGGCAACGCCTGCCCGCTCAACGACGGCGCCGCCGCGCTGGTCGTCATGAGCGACACCAAGGCCAAGGCGCTGGGCCTGACCCCGCTGGCGCGCATCGTGTCCACCGGCGTCTCCGGCCTGTCGCCCGAGATCATGGGTCTCGGCCCGATCGAGGCCGTCAAGAAGGCCCTCGGCAACGCCAACATGAGCATCGGCGACCTCGACCTGTACGAGATCAACGAAGCCTTCGCCGTCCAGGTGCTCGGCTCGGCCCGCGCCCTCGGCATGGACGAGGACAAGCTGAACGTGTCCGGTGGCGCCATCGCCCTCGGCCACCCCTTCGGCATGACCGGCGCGCGCATCACCGCCACCCTCATCAACAACCTGCAGACCCACGACAAGCAGTTCGGTCTGGAGACCATGTGTGTCGGTGGCGGCCAGGGCATGGCGATGATCATCGAGCGTCTGAGCTGACGCTCGGCTCCCCCTTTTGAAGGGGGAGGAAATCGGGGGCAAAGCCCCCGGACCCCCATGAAGGGCTGTCGCCCGGCCGAAAGCGGCCGGGCGACAGCCCTTCTGAGATCGGCCGTCGCCGCGAGGACGGCGGTATGGGCTGGGTGGTCTCGTAGCGCCGTCAGCTCTGGAGTTCTTTGAGGATGTCGGTGGCTATGTGGTCGGCGCCGCAGCCTTCGGCTATGACGGCCGAGCCGGTGGAGTTGGCGGTGCGGAGGGGGAGGATGGCCTGGTAGGCCGGGGAGTTGTACCAGTCCTGGGCGGCTTGGCGGGTGGGGAATTCGACGACGACGAAGTTGCTGTCGGCGGGGCCCTCCATGACGGTCTGGCCGGGGCCGTGGACCAGGAAGCGGCCGCCGAAGGGGGTGAAGGTGGCGTCGATGCGCTCGAGGTATTCGACGATGTCGGCGTTGAAGTCGATGTTGTTGAGGTGCGCTATCGCGTAACCGGGCATTTCAGGCTCCTGGGGAGTTGCTTTGTCGCTGTTGATGTTTCCCGGTCGGGGTAGCGAAGTCGATTACCCGGCGGGTAATGCGCTGCCGTCTCGGGAAGTGGTTCCAGGAGTCCAGGGTGGACCCTCCGGTGAGGGGAGAGTCCAGGATTTTCAGCGCAGCGGGACGTCGACGTCGCTGCCGCCCTCGCGGGTGAGGCGCTTGCGGACCTTGACCAGGGCGGGTGCGGGGACGAAGCCCCCCGCGAACAGCGCCTCGCCCTGGCGAAACCACGGGGAGCGTTCCAGCAGGGCGGCGGGGGCGTAACCGAAGTAGGTGCCGAGTTCGGCCAGATCGGCGGGCGAGGTCATCTTCATCAGGGCGAGGTTGTCGCACTGGGAGATGATGCCGGGGTGGACCTTCGAGGGCCGCTGGGTCGACAGCAGCAGCCAGAGGCCGAATTTGCGGCCCTCTGCGGCGATTTGGACCAGCCGCTCGCGTACCGCGATGGCGATCGGCGAATCCAGGTGCGGGGAGGCGAGATTGTGCGCCTCGTCGATGACCAGCAGGACGGGACGCCGTTCCTCGCGACGGGCCCACAGATCGTCCAGCAGGGCCAGCGCGACCACGAGTTGCTGTTCGGGAGTGGAGAATCCGCCCAGATCCAGCACGGTGACATCGGGCCGCTCGGCGACGACGTCGGTGACGGACCGATGCTGCTGCGCCCACACCTCCCAGTCGGTCAGGCGCAGGTTCTCCACGCGCAGGGCCAGCCGTTGCCGTGCGGGCACACTCGTATTCCGCAGCTGCGGAATGATATCCGGGAGATCTCCGGAGTCCAGGACGTCACGCAGGTGGATGAGCTCGTTGAACTCCTCCCGGTCGGCGATCGGATCGATCTGCAGGACAGCGGCTTTGGAGGCCAGTGGCAGCCCCAGGAAGCTGGCGCGCAGCCGGGAGTCGCCGTCGGCGTTGGGCCGCAGGACCCGAATATCGCGCTCGCGCAGTGCGTCCGCGGTGGGGCCGCTCGCGTCGGGCGCCGGTTCGCCCAGCCGCACGAAGTCGGCATTGGGATCGAAGATCACCACGGGCAGCGCGGTGTGGGCGACGAGCTGCTCCAGGACCACGCCGAGCGCGTAGGTCTTGCCGGAACCGCTCTGGCCGCACCAGAAGGTGTGCCGGTTGAACCGCTTGGGCAGCAGCCGGGCCGGGCCGCCCGGCGCGGTGAGCGTCACGCCGACCTCCAGCATGGCCCCGGTGGTGTCGTGCAGGGTCTGCACGGTGCCGACGTCGGCGGGCTGCACGGTGGCGTAGTCGAAGGAGTGGCTCGCGCGGGTGTCGATGCCGTCCTCGGTCAGCTCGCCGATGAGCCGCCCGCGCAGCCGCACCGGCGTCGTGTCCGAGCGCTCCTCGACCAGGGCCAGCTGCCGGCGGGAGCGGGCGACCACGACGATGAGGGATCCCGCGGCATACGCACTGCCGGCGGCGTCGGCGATGACGAACGAGCGGCCGTCATCGGAGCGGGCGGTGAGTCCAGAGAAGTCAGCGCGCATTCTTCGATAGTGCCACCCAGTGGCAAACACCCAGCGCAATGCATCAGGCAGCGCTGAGGCACCTCAATCGAATCCTCGGCGAACCGACCGCAATTCACCGCGTTTCGGTTTCTCACGGCACTGCGCGCCTCGATTAGCCTTCGACACAGCACGACCGTCCGCGGCGTGAGCCGTCCCGGCGAGAGAAGAGAGCCGATGCGATCGTCCCGGCCGCGCGCCTCCGCGCCCCTCACCGATCCGGCGCCGTGGACCATTCCCCGCGGGCTGATCGTCCTGCTCGCGGTGGCGGCGGGCGTCGTCGCCATCGCCGGGATGAAGCTGTCGGCCGGACTGCTCGGACCGATCTTCCTGGCGCTCATGCTGACCGTCGCGGTGCAGCCGATCCAGGGCTGGGCACAGCGCCGCGGACTGCCGCCCTGGCTGGGCATGGTGGGTGCGGCGGCGGCCGTGGCGGCCATCATCGTCGGCATGGTCGCCATGCTCGCGGTGTCCATCGCACAGTTGGCCACCCTGCTGCCGCAGTACGCCGACCGTCTCGACGATCTGCTCGCCGGGGTGCGGAATCTGCTGCACGACTTCGGAATCGACGGCACGCCGATTCAGGAGATGCTGGGCGACGTCGATATGGGCAAGCTGGTGGGCCTGCTCGAGACCCTGCTCAGCGGCACCCTGTCGGTGTTCTCGAATCTGCTGTTCATTCTGGCGCTGGTGCTGTTCATGGCGCTCGACGGGATGACCATCGACCGCAAGATCGACATCATCTCGGGTGCGCGGCCCGATATCGCCTACGCGCTCACCACTTTCGCGGAGGGCACCCGCAAATACCTGGTCGTCACCACGGTTTTCGGCTTGATCGTCGCGGTGCTGGACGGTGGGGCGCTGTGGCTCATGGGGATTCAGTTGCCGGTGCTGTGGGCGCTGCTGTCGTTCATCACCAACTACATCCCCAATATCGGCTTCGTGATCGGCCTGGTGCCGCCCGCGCTGCTGGCGCTGTTGAGCGACGGGCCGCGTGCCATGCTCTGGGTGATCGTGATCTACAGCGTCCTGAACGTCGTGATCCAATCGGTCATCCAGCCCAAATTCGTCGGTGACGCCGTCGGTTTGAATGTGACGATCACCTTCCTGTCCCTGGTCTTCTGGGCGTGGATCCTGGGCCCCCTGGGCGCGATCCTGGCCGTACCGCTCACGCTGCTGCTCAAGGCGATGCTGCTCGATATCGATCCGGCGACACGGTGGGTGAACGTGCTGATCGGCGACAAGTCCACGGCGGAGCAACCCCTGTGACCGATCGACGGGGCATCCGGTGATCCGCCTGCAGGTGATCTGCCCGGCCGACCTCACCCCGCAGGTGCTCACCCTGCTGACCGCCGACCCCGGGACCGCGCATGTCAGCGTGAGCAAAGCGAATGCCGTTCAGCCGCAGGGCGATACGGTGCAGGCCGACATCGCGCGGGCCGCCGCCAACGATGTGCTCGACGGGCTCACGGCCCTGGGCCTGTCGCAGTCCGGCGCGATCACCTTCGGATCGGTCGACTATCAGCTTTCGGAGGCGGCGCAGCGCGCCGAGGACGCCGTCTCCGGTCGGGTCGGCGAGGCCGTGGTGTGGCAGGAGGCATTGCAACGGGCGTGGCGCGACGGACATCTCACGCCGGTGTTCCTGACGCTGCTCACCATCGCCCTGCTGCTGGCGGTGATCGGCGTGGCCACCGGTTCGCCGGTGACGATCGTCGGCGCGATGGTGGTCGGCCCGGAATACGGTCCGCTGGCCGCGATTTCGGTGGGACTGGTGCGGCGCGAGCGGGCCCAGATCCGGCGCGGCGCGCTCGCGCTGGCGGTGGGTTTCCCGGTGGCGATGGTGGTCACGGCCGTCGCGACGCTGCTGTGGGTGCGGCTCGGCTGGATCGATGTCGAGGGCGTGGAGAACGCCCGCAGTTTCGACTTCATCTACGACGTCGGCCCGTTCTCGTTCGTGGTCGCGCTGCTCGCGGGCGCGGCGGGCATGCTGGCCCAGGTGACCGCGCGCTCGGCGGCCCTGGTCGGCGTGTTCATCTCGGTGACAACGGTTCCCGCGGCCGGGCTGGCGGTGGCAGCGGCCCTGGCCGGAGCCTGGCCCGTCGCCGGCAGCTCACTGCTGCAGCTGGCCGTGAACCTGCTGGGCATCGTGGTGGCGGGGATTGTGGTGCTCAGCCTGCGACCGGGCAGCGGCCGCGAACTCGGCCCGGCCCGGCGCTTCCGGAACTGGCTCAGCGCCGCGCGGCCACCGCGCTGATGCCCTTGGCCGCCAGCGGGAACAGCAGGACGGTGGTGCCGCCCGCGGCTACCAGGATGGACGCCAGGCGCTGATCCATCAGGCCCGCATGGGTGGCCGCCTCGGTGACGGCGACGATGATGGGCATGCCCGTCGCGGCGTACAGGGCCAGTTCGACGCGTTCGGCGCCGTCGTCGAGGTTCGCGCCGTGCGGCACATAGCGTTCGCTCACCAGCACCGGCAGGCCCCGGGCAATGGCGATGGCGGCCACGAAGACCAGCCAGAGCAGCGGGTTCCCGGCCACGGCGCGGGGGTCGATGCCCATGCCGGAGACGACGAAGAAGACGGGGATCAGCAGTCCGTAACCGACTGTTTCCAGGGCGGTTTCGATCTCCGGATAGGTCTCGGCGACCAGGCTGCGCAGAATCACGCCGGCGGCGAACGCGCCGAGCACCACGTCGAGGTCGAAGGATTCGGCCACGGCCATGAGCGCCAGCAGGAGCAGGAAGACCACGCGCACGGGCAGCTGATCGGTGCCGCCCTCGAGCGCGGTGATGGTGCGGCCCACCGCGGGCATCCGCTCCACCAGCCGCCGCGGCACCAGCGCCACGGCCAGGGCCGCGACCACGAACAGCAGCAGCACCACAATGGCCGCGAGCGGGCTGCGACTGGTCAGCAGCACCGACATGGCCACCACGGGACCCAGCTCCCCCACCGCGCCGTGCGCGAGAACGGCGCGTCCCAGAGGTTTCTCCAGCAGTCCGTCCTGTTTGAGGATGGGCAGCAGGGTGCCCAGCGCCGTCGAGGTGAGCGCGATGGCCACCGCCACCTGCTCGGTGAACGACGCGTCCCGCGCGGCCAGCGCGATGAACCCCACCGCGATCAGCAGCGAGATCAGCCAGGTGGCCCAGGCCACCCGGCCCGGCTTGCCGCGCAGCAGTTGCGGATTCAGCTCGTAGCCGGCCAGCAGGAACAGCATTCCCAGCCCGAGCTCACTGATCAGGTCGACGCCGCCGGCGGAGACCGCCCAGCCGGCCATATTGGGTCCCAGCAACATTCCGAGCAAGAGCAGGAGCACCACGCTGGGCACGTATCCGCGCAGCAGCCGGGCGGCCAGCGGTGCGACCACCGCGATCGCGACGATCCAGAACAGCGACACGATCGCCGATGGCCCGGGAGCGGCCGCGGACTCCGCCGACAACATCATCTTTCGATGCTTGCACGCCATCCCGGGCCGCTATAGCTATGACACGGCTACCGATCCGGTCGCCCACGCCCGGCTGCCCCGGAACGGCCGAAGGCCCACGGGGGTCCGGTTCCCCTGTGGGCCTTCGGCTTTCCTACCGCTCGAGTGCAGGGCCCGAGGGTGTGGAAGTCCGCGATCAGCGGTAGAAGTGCAGGTACCACTTGCCGTCGTTGTGCTGCAGGCAGTCGTAGGTCCAGCCGCCGGCGGCATTGATCTCGATGCCGTTCGGGCCGATGTAGGTGCCGTTGTTGTTGTCGGCGATGCACGCCTCCGGGGAACCGTAGCTGTTCTCGCCGATCAGTTCCTCGGCGGAGGCGATGCCGGCGTTGGTGGCGATGCCGGTCAGAGCGGCAGCGGAGATGGCAAGCGCCGCAGCGATTTTCTTCATGAAGAATTCCCTTCGGGGGTCCGGGCCGGTGTTGCTCATCCGGCTGGACACCAGTAGACCGAAGCCTTCATGACCGAATTGTGAACAACCCGCTCCCGGGGCCCTCAGCGGCTTCGCCCCCCAGAACCCCAACCCTCAAAAGCACTCGGCCCCGGTGCGATTGCTCGCACCGGGGCCGAAACCCTGTCCTCCCGAGGGGGTTCGGGGGCGAAGCCCTGAGACCTCCCCGAGAGTGGGGTCAGTCGTTCTGGAAGTAGGACAGCAGGCGCAGGATCTCGACGTACAGCCAGACCAGGGTGACGGTCAGGCCGAGCGCCACGCCCCAGGCCGCCTTCTCCGGCGCGCCGGCCCGGATGAGCTGGTCGGCGGCGTCGAAGTCGAGCAGGAAGCTGAAGGCCGCGATGCCGATCATCACCAGGCTGAAGATGATGGCGATGGTGCCGCCCGAGCGCAGGCCGAAGCCGTCGGGGGTGAAGAACATGGCGATCATATTGCCGAGCGCCAGCACCACCGCGCCGATCAGCGCACCGATGACCATGCGGGTGAAGCGCGGGGTCACGCGGATAGCGCCGGTCTTGTAGACCACGAGCATGCCGAAGAACACGCCGAAGGTGCCGAGCACCGCCTGCGCGATCAGGCCCGCGCCGCCCACGCCGCCGAATTCGACGCCGGTGAACATGTACGACAGCGCGCCGAGGAACAGACCTTCGGCGGCGGCGTAGCTGAGCACGATGGCCGGGTTGTCCTGCTTGCGACCGAAGCTGGCGACCATGACGAGCACGAAACCGACCAGACCGCCGACGATGACGAACAGCGGGGCGAGGCCGTGATTGATCGACGTCAGCGCGTACGACAGGATGCCGGCCACGGTGACCACGCCCAGCGTGATGCCGGTCTTGGTGACGACGTCGTCGATGGTCATGGGCCGGGTGGCCGGGACGGGCATCTGCTGGTACTGCTGCCCGTAACCGCCGTAGGGCGGCTGCTGACCGTATTGGTTCGCGAACTGTCCGGCTCCAGCGGCCGCCGAGCCGAAGCCGGCGTAGCCGCCGCCCTGCTGCGGCTGCAGATTCCGGAAGACCGGGTTGGATGTGGAGCGCACTGGCGTCCCTTTCTGGAGTCGCGGCGCACGTCGATCGTGGCCTCGTTCTACCCGTGTCAACGACGCGGACCCCGGACTGGTTCCCATCCGGCGCGCATCAGACCAATCGGACTTTACCCGAGCTTTACCGCCTGATCAGCGCAACTGGCTCAGCACGCGATCGGCGATCAGCGCCAGGTGGTCGAGATCACCGAGGTCCAGGATCTGCAGGTAGATCCGGCTGGTTCCGGCGATCTCGGCATAGCGGCCGATCTTCTCGACGACCTCGTCCGGGCTGCCGGCCAGGCCGTTGGCCTTCAGTTCGTCCACCTCGCGTCCGATGGCGGCCGCGCGGCGGGCGACCTCGGCATCACTCGCGCCGACGCAGGCGACCAGTGCGTTCGAGTAGACGAGCTCCTCCGGGTCGCGCCCGGCGTCCTTGGCGGCCTTGCGAACCCGCTCGAACTGCTCGGCGGTGGCCTCCGGGGATTGGAAGGGCACATTGAACTCGGCGGCGTAGGCGGCGGCCAGGCGCGGGGTGCGCTTGGCGCCCATGCCGCCGACCACCACCGGGATCCGGTCCTGCGCCGGCTTGGGCAGCGCGGGCGAGTCCGTGAGCGTGTAGTGCTCGCCCTCGAACGAGAAGGTCTCGCCGAGCGGCGTGTTCCACAGTCCGGTGACGATGGCCAGCTGCTCCTCGTAGCGCGGGAACCGCTCGCCCGGGAAGGGGATGCCGTAGGCGGTGTGCTCGGCCTCGTACCAGCCCGCGCCCAAACCGAATTCGACGCGCCCGCCGGACATGGCGTCGACCTGGGCGACCTGGATGGCGAGCACGCCGGGGTGCCGGAAGGTGGCGGCGGTGACCAGGGTGCCGAGGCGGATGCGGCTGGTCTCGCGGGCCAGGCCCGCGAGGGTGATCCAGGCGTCGGTGGGTCCGGGCAGGCCGTCGGCGTCGCCCATGGCCAGGTAGTGGTCGGAGCGGAAGAAGGCGTCGTAGCCGAGGTCCTCGGTGGCCTTCGCGACGGTGAGCAGGGTGTCGTAGGTCGCGCCCTGCTGGGGTTCGGTGAAGATTCGAAGATCGATTCGTCCCATCACCCCATTGTGCTGGTCGGTCGCTCAGCTCTCGTGGTGGAGTCCCCGCACCGACCGCGTGACGGTGAATTTGCGATTGCGGCCCATCACCTCGGTCTTGCCGACCAGGCGCTCCATCACGCCCCGATAGTTCAGATGCGTGTTGTAAACCGTCCACAGCTCGCCGCCCGGCCGCAGCACCCGCCCGGCCTGCTGGAACATCTTGATCGCCGAGCCGGTGTGCACGGCCGCGCCGACGTGGAACGGCGGATTGCACAGCACCAGATCCGCGCTGTTGTCCGCCTTGGAGGACATGGCGTCGTCGCGCAGCACGGTGATCCGCTCGGTGAGCTCATTGGCGGCGGCGGTGGCGCGCGTGGAGGCCACGGCGGCCGCCGACTGATCGGTGGCGGTGACCCGGATGCCCGGCCGCGCCTTGGCCAGCGCGACCGCCAGAATGCCGGTGCCGCAACCGAGATCGATGGCCTCGCGAGCATCGGGCTTCATGCGCTTGAGGTAGTCGAGCAGGAAGCGCGTGCCGATGTCCAGGCGCGGTCCGGAGAAGGCCGCACCGTGCGCCACCACCTCGAGGTCCTGCTCGTCGAGGCGATTGTGCACCGGGAACTGCGGATCCCCAACGGGTTTGGGCTCGGTGGCCAGCAGGATGCGGGATTTCTGCCGCCCGCGGCTGGCGCGCACCGAGCCGAAGGATTCGGCGAGCACGTCGTTCATGGCCGGGGTCAGGTACTTGTCCCGGCCGCCCGCGTACACCCGCACCTGCGGATCGGCGTAGCGGGCGATGGCGTCGGCGGTCTCGGCGAGGCCGGACAGCGCGCGCGGCAGCCGCCACAGCACCACTCGCACGCCGGACAGCAGCGCGGGGCCCAATTCGTGTGCGGCGTACCGATCTCCGAGCCCGACGATGCGGGCATTGTTGGTCAGCGCCAGCTCGCCGGTGAGCAGATCCTGATGCACCCGCACCCCGCGCAGATCGTGTGCGGCGACGGCGCCGAGGGTGAGCGCGCCGTAGCCGTCGTCGATCACCGCCACCCGATTGTCGCCCGCCGCGGCCAGTGCCTCGGCGGCTTCATCGAGCAGCAACCGGTCCGCGGCGTCGACCGCGTAGAGGTTCACCGCCTCCACGTCCGGGTACCGTCGCAACCGGCTCAACACGTCCTCGACCTCAACCACCTCTACAGTGTGCTAGATCATTGCCGAGGGTTCCCAGCCGAGGGCCGATTCTGTGCATATCGGCGTCGTTCGAGGTCAGCGATATTCTGTGCCACCGCAAAACAGTTACTGATCTTGTAAAGCCAAGGGGATGCCGGAAATTCACCCAAACCCGCCTCATGGGGCGTGGACGACGGCGTCCCGGCGGGGCATGGCGGCCGAGGCGGCGACCATGACGACCGCCGCGACCGCGACGCCGATGAACACCAGATGCACCGCGGGAGCCAGTTGCGCGGCCTCGGGATGGTCGGTGCCGCCCACCCGCGAGTTGACCAGCGCGCCGAACAGGGCCACGCCGAGCGCGCTGCCGAGAGACCGCGCGAACATGTTCGAGGAGGTCACCACGCCGCGCTCGGACCATTCGACACTGGCCTGCGCGGCGATGAGAGTCGGGCTGGCGACGAGACCCATGCCCATGCCGACCACGAAACAGCCGAGTGCCACGTGCAACAGCGCGGATTCGGCGTTCACGAGCAGCAGCACCGCGGAACCGGCGACGACGATCGTGCTGCCGAGCAGCGCCGTCCAGCGGAAACCGGTGCGCAGGTAGATCTTTCCCGCCTGCGATGCCGACAGCGGCCAGCCCAGGGTGAGCGCGCCGACGGTGAGGCCCGCGGTCAGCGCGCTGGTGCCGAGCACGCCCTGGGCGAAGGTCGGCACGTAGGAGGTGAGCCCGAGCAGAATCGCGCCCACCAGCAGTGAGATCAGGCTGCTGGCCACCAGCACGCGGCGGGTCAGCACCCACAGCGGCAGAATCGGATTCGCGGCCCGGCGCTCGACGAAGCCGAAGATCACCAGCGTCAGCGCGCCGCCGCCGAACAGGCCGAGGCTGGCCGGTGAGTTCCAGGCCCAGGCGTGCCCGCCTTCGAGCAGGGCCAGCATGAGCGCCCCCGCGCCGGCGGTGAGCAGGCCCGCGCCCAGGTAGTCGATCCGATGCCGTTGCCGCGGTGTGGATTCGGTGAAGTAGCGCAGGATCATCCAGGCGGCCAGCGCCGACAGCGGCAGGTTGATCAGGAAGATCCAGCGCCAGCTCACGTATTCGGAGAAGACGCCGCCCAGCAGCGGCCCGAGCACCGAGGACGAGGCCCACACGGCCGCCAGGTACGCCTGCACCCTGGCGCGTTCGGCCACGGTGTAGATGTCGCCCGCGATGGTGATGGACATGGGCCCCACCGCGCCCGCGCCGATGCCCTGCACCGCGCGGGCCACGATGAGCGTCAGCATGCTGCCGGCCAGGCCGCACAGCAGTGAGCCGAGCGCGAAGACCGCGATGCCGAAGATCATGATCGGTTTGCGGCCGAAGGTGTCGGCGAGCTTGCCGTAGATCGGGACCGTCACCGCCTGCGCGAGCAGGTAGATGCTGAAAAGCCAGGGGAACTGCGCGAATCCGCCGAGCTGATCGGTGATGGTGAGCACCGCGGTGGCGATGATGGTGGAGTCCAGCGCGATGAGCGAGGTCGCCACCATGATCGCCGCCAGGATCGGGCCGCGCTCCGATCTCAGCCCGATCGCCGCCCGCGCCTCGGTGTCCGTCACCGACAACCCCTTTCGTTAGCTCAACTCACCTTATGAGTCGAACACGATGGCGGGTTCGCTATTCCGGAACCGGCGAATTACGGAGTGGGACGCGGCGGGATCACCGCCGCGCCCGGATCACAGGGTGGCGGCGAGTTCCCGGAGCACCGGCAGGCTCACCGAGCCCGAACCGAGCACCACGTCGTGAAAACGCTTGATATCGAAGGCATCACCCAGCCGCTGCTCGGCCGACGCGCGCTGCCGCCGGATCTCCAGCTGACCGACCTTGTAGGCCACCGCCTGCCCCGGCATGGCGATGTACCGGTCCACCTCGGTCATGATCTCCGCCACGCTCACCGGAGCATTGGCGACCATGAAGTCCACGGCCTGCTGCCGGCTCCAGCCCTTGGCATGCAGACCGGTGTCGACCACCAGTCGGCAGGACCGCCACGAATCCGCGGCCAGCATGCCGATGCGCGCGAGATCGTCCGGGTACAAACCCATTTCGTCGGCGAGCCGCTCGGTGTAGAGCGCCCAGCCCTCCACGAAAGCGGTATTGGAGAACGACATGCGCTGGAAGCGCGGCAGGTGATCCAGTTCGTTGGCGATGGTGAGCTGGAGATGGTGACCGGGAATGGCCTCGTGGTAGGCCACCGATGCGGTCTCGTAGCGGTTCTTGCCCTTGGGCTCATGAGTGTTGACGTAGTACGCGCCGGGGCGCGAACCGTCGGCCGCGGGCGGAAAGTAGTACGCCGCAGGCGCATCCGCGGCCAGGAACTCCGGCACCGGCAGGATGTCGCAGCTCTGCCGCGGCAGGCGGCCGAACCAGTTGCCCATCTCGGCCTGCGCGGAGGCCAGATACCGGCGGGCGTCGGTCATGATCTCCTCGCCGTCGCCGTAACGCAGAGCGGAGTCCTCGCGCAGACGGGTGAAGATCTCGGTCAGTTCGGTGAGTCCGAACAGGCGGCCGCCGACTTCGGCGTATTCCGCACGGAGACCGGCCAATTCGTCCAGGCCGAGCTGATGGATCTCTTCCGCGCCCAGGTCCGGGAGGGTGGTGTGATGCTTCAGGAGACGGCGGTAGATATCGGCGCCGTCCTCGCCCAGCCAGCACAGACCCGGCTGTTCGTCGGAGCGGGCGGCGGGCAGCAGGTCGTTGGCCAGCACGTCGCGGTAGGCGGCGAAGGCGGGCCGGATGACGTCACGTACGACATCGGACAAGTCTGCGCGCCAAGCCTTTTCGCCATCCCAGTCCACCGGGCCCGGGAAGGTGGCGAAGGGGTCACCGGCAAGGTCGGAGGCCAGATAGCCGTCGAGTTGATTGAGCGAGCGCTGAATCGCGATCCTGGCGGGGGTGCGGCCCGCCGCGAGACCGGCCCGGAAGCGTTGCGTGGCCTGCGTCATGAGCTCACCGAACTGGCGGTAGCGTCGCACCAGCCGCAAGGCGTTCTCCGGCTCGGGTGCGTTGAGCTGCGGGGCCATGGTGAGCATGCCCGCGTGCACACCGGTCATCTGATCCGAGGCGAGTTCGACCGGCCGCCACTCCAAAGTATCCACGGCGGAGGACAATTCGGTCCGCAGCAGGCTCCGCGTGACCCGGTCCTCGGCAGTCAGCCGTTCCGGGTCGAGGGCCTCCACCTCGGCCAGCAGCCCGCGCCAGTTCCCCAGCAGCCGCTGTTCCGCTTCCTCCGACAGATCCTCGATGCGATCGTCGAATCGCCTGTCCCCCAACAGAGTCGCCTCACTCGGCGCGGACTCCAGCATGGTGTCCCAGTAGCGGTCGGCAAGAGCGATGAGTTCCTCGTGCGCATCCATGCGAACCATCATGCCCCGTGGGGTGGGGGTCAGCGGCGTGGCGGAAGCGGAATCCGCATCAGGTCTTCGGCTACGACGATCTCACCGGCGTACTCGGCGCGGGCCTCGGTCAGGTGATCGTCGAGGGTGCGGTAGCGCTGGGAGAAGTGGGTGAGGACCAGGGTCCGGGCCCCGGCGCGGGCGGCGACCGCACCCGCCTGGCGGGCGGTGAGGTGGCCGAACTCCTTGGCGAGGCGCTCGTCGGCGTCGGTGAAGGTGGCCTCTATGACCAGCATGTCGACCCCCTCGGCGAGTTCGTGGACGCCGCCGCAGAGGCGGGTGTCCATGATGAAGGCGAAGCTCTGGCCGGGGCGGGGTTCGCTGACCTCTTCGAGAGCGATGGTGCGGCCGTCGAGGTCGATGCCGCCCTCCCGCTGGAGCAGGCCCACCGCTGGACCGGAAATGCCGAATTCGCGCAGGCGTTCCGGGACGATGCGACGGCCGTCGGGTTCGGTGATGCGGTAGCCGAAGGCTTCGACGGGGTGCGAGAGCGGGGCGGTGGTGAGGGTGAAACCTGCTCCGGGAGCGGGGAGTTCGCCTCGTTCGGTGATGGGGTGTGCGCGCAGTTCGGCGGTCTGGTGGTAGGCGGTGGAGTGGGTGAGGCGCTGGAAGAACTGTTCGCCGGAGGCCGGGTAGTAGACGTCGACGGGGTGCGGCACCCTGTCGAGGCTGATGCGCTGGGCGACACCGGCCAGGCCGAGGCTGTGGTCGCCGTGGAAGTGGGTGATGCCGATGCGGGTGATGTCGGTGGCCGAGACCCCGGCGTAGATCATCTGCCGCTGTGTGCCCTCCCCCGGGTCGAACAGCATCCCCTCGGCGTCCCACCGCAGTAGGTAGCCATTGTGATTGCGCTGCTTGGTCGGTACTTGGCTGGCGGTTCCGAGAACGACCAGTTCGCGCTGTGACACGGCCGCCAGGCTACCGGCCGAACTGCGGATACTCGCGGCAGCGAGCGCGGGCGCGTCCCCTGCGATACCAGGAGGGGGTACCGCGTCAGCGCCGGACCACCTCACTAGACTGGGACGTATGACCGAACAGTCCGCACCCGAAACCCGGTACATCCGGGCGTTCGGGCTGTTCGCGCTCCTGGCCGGGATCGTGGCCATGCACATTGCCGTTTTCGGCATGTCACACGGCGAATCGAGCCACCACGAGCACCAGGCGATGGCCTCGGTCATGACCGTGGCCGACCACGAAGCCATGACCGGCACCGGCCACGAAGCCATGGCCGCCACGAGCCCCGGCCATCAGGCCGCCCCCGCTTGCGGTGATTGCGGCGCCCACGCCGCAGTGCACGCCTGCGTGTTCGTCCTGGCCGCCCTGTTGCTGGGCGTGGGTCTCATCCTGCTGGGCTGGGCCGGATTGCGCCGCGATCCGCCCGCGACCGTGCAGGCCCGGCGGCTGCGCCGCTCGCGCGCGCGTCCACCGCCGTGGACACATCTCACCTTGGCCGAATTGGCAATTCTGCGGATCTGATGGGCGACCCATGCCCTTTTCCGAATCCTCACCAATTCTCAAGGAGTACAGCCATGTTCAGCACCCGTATGAAGCTTGCCCTCATCGCCGGAACCTCGGCCGTCGCCCTGCTCGCCGCAGGCTGTAGCAACAGCCAGGAGCCGAGCGACGCCACCTCGACCACCTCGAGCGCCACCATGCCGGGCATGGACCACGGCAGCATGACGAGCACCTCCGCGCAGGCCGCCACCCGCACCGACTTCAACGACGCCGATGTCACCTTCCTGCAGATGATGTACCCGCATCACGCGCAGGCCGTGGACATGGCGAAGCTGGTGCCCAGCCGCTCGCAGAATCAGGAACTGATCACCCTCGCCGCGAATGTCGAGAAGGCCCAGTCCCCCGAGATGCAGCAGATCACCACGCTGCTGGCCGCTTTCGGCAAGCCCGCGCCCAGCGCCGACATGGGCGGTCATCACATGGACGGCATGATGACCGACCAGCAGATGAAGGATCTGGCAGGCATGTCCGGCACGGCCTTCGACAAGATGTGGATGCAGATGATGATCGAGCACCACAAGGGTGCGGTCACCATGGCCCAGACCGAGCTGGCCAATGGCGCCAATGCCGACGCGAAGGCCATGGCGCAGGCCATCATCTCCGGCCAGCAGGCCGAGATCGACCAGATGACCCGCATGCTGACGCAGTCCTAGAAACGACAGCGAGTGCGCCGGAATCCGGCGCACTCGCTGGCTTGCTCGTGTCTAGCCCCCGATGACCGTGTTCATGATGGTCCCGGCGCTGGTGGCGGTCGCGCCGCCGATCATGGCTCCCGCCACCATCTTCGGTGATTCGAGCCCGCCGCCGCTCCACTTCTCCCAGGCGAACCGGCCGCCGCCGTAGGTGATGGCGGTGACGCCGGAGAGCATGGTGAACCAGGTGAAGTAGCGAACCAATTTCATCAGCTTGTCAGCGACCGGCGGCGTTTCCGGTGTCGGGTTGCCGATCTGCGCGACCACGTTCGTGTACGCGTCGTGCACGGCGAGGAGCATGCTCACGATCGGGTTCCTCTCGGATGCTGAAGGGGTGCTGGTGGGGACGGAACGGTGATCCAACTCTCACTATGCGAAACAATTGAACCGCATTTCGTGAGGTAGAACCGCGCCGACACACCACCGGCACCCAACTCGAGCACCCGATCAGCTACCTATTTTGCGGAACTTCCGGTTTTTCCGATCAGCTCCTGCGCCTTGCCGAGCAGCGAGTGCTTGCGGCCGTAGGCGAAGTAGACGACCATGCCCAGCGCCATCCACACGATGAATCGCAGCCAGGTCTCCACCGACAGGTTGAACATGAGCCAGGCGCAGGCGATCACGGACAGGATCGGCACGAACGGCACCAGCGGCACCCGGAAGCCGCGCTTCAGGTCCGGCCGGGTGCGGCGCAGCACGATCACGCCGAGCGACACCAGCACGAAGGCGAACAGCGTGCCGATATTGACCATCTCTTCGAGGGTGCCGAAGTCCACGAAACCGGCGAGCAGGGCGCAGATGACGCCGACGATGACGGTGATCCGCACCGGGGTGCCCTTGGCGCCGGTCTTGGCGAGGCTGCGCGGCATGAGGCCGTCGCGGGACATGGCGAACAGCACCCGGGTCTGACCCAGGAACAGCACCATGACGACGGTGGTCAGACCGGCCAGCGCGCCGATGGAGATGACGTTCTTGGCCCAGTCGACGCCGTGGATGGCGAAAGCCGTTGCCAGCGTGGCGTTCTCACCCTGCAGGTCCTTGTAGGACACCATGCCGGTGAGCACCAGCGACACGGCCACGTAGAGCACGGTCACGATGGCGAGCGAGCCGAGGATGCCGCGCGGCACATTGCGCTGCGGATCCTTGGTCTCCTCGGCGGCGGTAGCGACCACGTCGAAGCCGATGAAGGCGAAGAAGACGATGGAGGCCGCCGCGAGCAGGCCGTACCAGCCGAAGGTGCTGTGGCCGCTCCCGGTGACGAGCGAGAACAGCGACTGACGCAGAGCACTCGCGCCGCCGTCGTCGCCCGGAACGGACTCGGGGATGAACGGCTTCAGATTGTCGACCTTGAAGTAGGTCGCGCCGACCACGACCACGAGCGCGATGACCGCCAGCTTGATGGCCACGGCCACCGCCGACACCCGCGAGGACAGCTTGGTGCCGAGCACCAGCAGCACGGTCAGAATGGCGATGAGCAGCACCGCGCCCCAGTCGAATTTCACCGATCCGAAGTGCCAGATCGGCTGATGCCCGCCCAGCACCACGCCCAGGTACTGCGACCAGCCCTTGGCGACAACCGATGTGCCGAGCGCGAATTCGAGGATGAGGTCCCAGCCGATGATCCAGGCGATGACCTCACCGAAGGTGGCGTAGGAGAAGGTGTACGCGCTGCCCGCGACCGGCACGGTGGAGGCGAATTCCGCGTAGCAGAGGGCGGCCAGGCCGCAGGCGACGGCGGCGAAGACGAAGGCCAGCGAGACCGCGGGTCCGGCAAGGTTGCCGGCGGTGCGCGCGGTGAGGGTGAAGATGCCCGCGCCGACCACGACGGCCACACCGAAGATGGTGAGGTCCCACGAGGTCAGATCCTTGCGGAGTTTGGCATCGGGCTCGTCGGTGTCGCGAATGGACTGCTCGACGGATTTGGTGCGGAAGATTCCGGTGCTGCGCTGGGCGGCCGGCCCGGTGGCCTCCGGCGCAGGTTCCGATATCGCCACTGTTTCTCCTAGCTTTGGCTTCTCGGCAACAATTCAGTTCATACCCGGCCATCGCTGTCTTGGTCCAAAACGCATCAGTCCGGTGTCAGGTTTGTTCGCCTGCGCGAGCAACCACAAGACAGAATTGCTGGTCCCGGTCCCGGTTACTGCTCTCGATCTCGGGTGGAGACCTGAGTTGTCGGCGTCACACGGAACCGTATCACCAACTGGTACGAACCAGTTCAGCAACCTGCTGGACAACGCTATGTTCAAGCGCCCGACCGGCTTTCCCGAACCGGCGGTCCCGTTAAGGATTGCTGCTGTTTCGCGAATTGTGAGCGAACATACGTTCGGGTGGATAGGCTGCTTGATATTGATCGCAGATCTCACGTCATAGTTTGTCGCGGCGGTTGCCTAGGAGGGGTGGAACGTGGGTAGGTCCCGACGTGGGGCGCCGTTCGTGGTAGCCGCTCCCGCCGGTGTACGGATCCGCACACGCCTGCACCTGACCGCTGACGAGGCCCGGACCGTGCGCGAGATCGGGGAGTTCAACGGCCACGTCTATCGACGCGAACTCGCCGCCCGCATCGCGCTGGGCACCCTGGACCGTAGACAGCAGAGCGCGTACCGCGCCGACCGCAAACGCGCGGTGACAGCCGAGAACTCCTCACGATGGGCCGGAACGATCACCCGCGCAGTGGAGGACCAATACCAGTCCGGGATACGGGCTTTGACCGCGCACGCGTCGGGATTGGACGCGGCCATCGCGACACTGTCCGCCCGCTGCGCGCTGGCTCCGCGCGAACGCGCTGGCAAGATCACTGGCTATCGGGACGAGGCCGAATGGTTCGCCAAGACCCGACGGCTGCAGGTGCTGCAAGAACGTGCCGGCAAAGTCCATGCCGCCCTCGCCGAAGGCCGTCCCTCGATAGTAATGGGCGGAAAACGGTTGTGGCGCACCCGCAACCACCTCGACGACGCCGGAATCTCCCCCGAACAGTGGAGGCAAGCCTGGGATGCAACACGCATGTTCCTGACCGCCGACGGGGAAACCGGCAAGATTGGCGGCAACGAAACCCTGCGTGTCACACCGGGAACCAGACATCTGCGGATCAAAGTGCCCGCCGCACTGGCCGATCGACTCGGCACCCATCTGACCCTCGCCGCCCCGGTGGAGTTTCATCACCAGGGTATGCAGTGGCAGGAGCGGATCGAGGGTAGTCGGGCGGTGCGCTACGACATCACCTACGACCCGGACCGTGACCGCTGGTATTTGGACGCATCCTGGACCCTCGAACCCACTCTGCCACCCCCGCTCGCCGCGCTGCGGGCCGGGCGGGTACTCGGGATCGATCTCAACGACGGGCACCTTGCCACCTGCGCACTCGACTCCTCCGGCAACCCGATCGGCACTCCGGCCACCATCGCCTTGTCCGGACAGGGGAGTTCGGCCTCCCGCCGCGACGGGCACCTGCGCACCGCACTCACCGCAATCCTGGACCGGGCCGAATACGCCGGATGCACCGCGATCGTGATCGAGAACCTGAACTTCGCCGACGCCCGCGCCACCGGCCGCGAAACCATGGGACGCGGGCGACGCGGCAAGCGATTCCGGCACGCGGTCGCCGGCATTCCGACCGCGAGGTTCCGGGATCGGTTGTGCGCCATGGCCGCCCGTCGTATGTTGGCGGTGGTTGCGGTCGATCCGGCCTACACCAGTAAGGCCGGGAACCGTTACTGGCGCAAACCTTTACAAGCACAATCCAATACTTCCGATGCTATCGTGTCGGTCCATCATGGAGCGGCGGTGGCAATCGGTCGACGCGGACTCGGGGTGAAGCTCTCGCGTCACTCGAGCGGTCCCCGCCACGCACAGCGGAGCGTGGCGGGCCAACCCTCGAGCCTGGCGAGCGCAGCGCATCGGGACCGTGTGGCGGGTGAGAAGCGCTGTCTCGGCACCGGCCCCTGCGGGCGGCCGGACCGCTCCGGCAGCGAGCGGCACCCGTCGGTGGCCAAGACCGTTCGGGCCGCCACCGAGCGATACTCACTATCGCTCAATGAATAGGGACGGTGAGTCGTCCAGCCCGGATTTGGACGCGCTGGACCGGGTGTTGGCGGACGCCCACGGGGTCAGGGTTCGCGAGATGCGGGGCGATTCGACCGTCCTGCTCGAGGAACGCGATCCGATTGCCGTGCGAGCGCTGCGGGAGGCCCTCGCGGTCACCGCGCTGCCCGGATTCGTGTGCATGTGCTGGGGCGATGTGGCCCTGGATTTCCACGACGCGGCCGGGAGGGCGCTCACGACGGTGACCTTGCACCACGGGTATTCGCTGCGCTGGGACGGCTGGCCGGAGGACGCGGTGCTGGCCGACGGCGTGCGGTCGCTGGAATGGCTGGCGGTGCGCGGGGTTTCCGAACCGCTGCGCGAGTTCCGGGCCGCCGAGCAGCGGCAGGCCGAGAACGATCGAGTGACGCGGCTGTGGGTGAGGGAGATTCCGGAGCCGCTGTCCAGGTACGCCCATCTCTTTCTCGATACCTCGAAATCCGGCGGCGGACTGGCCGAGCCGGACCTGGACGAGGTCCACACCCGGCTGGTCGCCGCCTACCCGGATGCGGTCGAGCGCATCCTGGCGCTGTGCACCTGGTATGCCTCGGGAACCGGCGCGTACACGGGTTACCCGGTGCACGAACGCATTCCGGGCCAATTCCTGGACCGGGAGACGCGGACGGATTTCGCGCGCGCGGTGGAGCGGGCGGACACCCGGGCCGCGGCGGGGGCGGT
Source organism: Nocardia huaxiensis (assembly GCF_013744875.1). Lineage (NCBI taxonomy): Bacteria > Bacillati > Actinomycetota > Actinomycetes > Mycobacteriales > Nocardiaceae > Nocardia > Nocardia huaxiensis. The sequence continues at coordinate 2,396,818 of NZ_CP059399.1, read as the reverse complement.
GCGGTATCTCGTCAACTGGAACACCCGCAAACGGGTGGGCGCACTGCTGACGGCCCTGTCCCCCACGGCTCGCCGCAAGATCCTCGATCACGCGCGGGATCAGGAGACCCGGCGCTGGCTGGCGCGGCGCATTACCGGGCTGCATTGAAAGTGGGGGATGCTCGAAGGATGACGGCCGTCGAGTTTCCCGAACACAATGTGGGCCCCAAGTGGAAGGGCAAGCGCATCGGCTACTTCCGCGACAACGCGGGGTACAAGCGCTACCGCAGCGCCTACCAGGAGGGATTCGATCTGCTGCCGCCGCCGGTCGAGTCCGTGGATGTGCCGACACGGTTCGGGACGGTGCGGGCCTACCGGTTCGGATCGGGTCCGGGGACGCCGCTGGTCGTACTGCCGGGCCGTCAGGCGGCGACGCCGATGTGGGCGGACAACCTGCCCGGCTTGATCGCGGTGCGCCCGGTGATCACCCTGGACCTGCTCGGTGAGCCGGGGCTGAGTGTGCAGTCCGCGCCGCTCGAGGGTGACGCCGATCAGGCCGAGTGGCTCGCCGAGGCGCTCCGGGTCCTCGAACCCGGTCCCGTGCATGTCCTGGGTGCGTCGATCGGTGGCTGGTCGGCGGTGAATCTCGCTGTGCACCATCCGGATCGGGTGGCCTCGCTGACCGTGCTCGATCCGCCGTTCGTCTTCGGCGGGATCAGCTGGAAATCGATCGTGGTGTCGCTGGGCGCGGTGCTGCCGGGCATGCCGGACAAGTGGCGCGGCAAACTGCTGAGCTGGATCTCCGGGGGTGTCGCAGCGCCGGAGAACATGCCGGTGGGCAAGCTCATCGCGTCGGGCATGAAGGACTTCGCCTCGTTCCTGCCGATGGTGAAGAAGCCTTCGGCCGCACAGCTTTCCGGCATCAAGGCGCCGCTCCTGGCCGTCTTCGCCGGGCGCAGCATCATTCACAATGCCAAGCGGATGGCGAAGAACGCGCGAAAGCTGATGCCGGACGCGCAGGTCGAACTGTGGCCCGATGCGAGCCACGCCATTACCGGCGAATACCCCGACCAGATCACCGCCCGGCTGCGGACCTTCCTGTCGGAGATCGAGCCGGGCGGCAACTGAATCAGGGCACGAGCACCGCGCGCCCGCGGATCTGGCCCTTGTCCAGGCGCTGCAGGGCGTCCGGGCCGTCCTTCAGGTCGAAGCGCTCGACCTCCATGTGGATCTTGCCGGCCTGGGCGAGGGCGACGCAGTCGTGCAGGTCACTTCGGGTGCCGCCCAGCGACTTTCGCACCGAGGCGCCCCACGGCCAGCCGGGCCCGCCGGCCGGTCCGGCGGTGATTTCCGGTGCGCCGCCGCCGATTCCGACCATGCGATAGGCGCCATTGGGCGCGACCGTCTCGACGGCGAGCTTGGCGGTGGCGTCCACGCCGACGAAGTCGAACACCGCATCCGCGCCGCGCCCGCCGGTCAGGTCGAGGATCTGCTTCGCGGCGTCGTCACCTGCCAGAATCCCAAGGTCCGCACCGCATTTCGCGGCCAAATCGAGTTTCTCGGGGGCCACGTCGACGGCCACGACGCGCACGCCACTGATCGCGTTCAGGATCTGCACGGCCACGTGCCCGAGCCCGCCGATGCCGATGGCCACCGCGGTGCCGCCGGGACGCAGGGCCTCCTTGGCGCCGCGGATCGCGTGATAGGCGGTGAGCGCCGCATCGGCGACCGGTGCGGCCTGCAGGAAGTCGAGGTCGCCGATCGGCACGAAGGTGCTCGCCGGAACGCGCACGTACTCGGCCATGCCGCCCTCGATGGTGAGGCCGGGGCACGGCGGCATGGCCACGCGTCCGGCCGCGAGGCAGACGTTCTCATTGCCGCTCACGCATTCGCGGCAGGTGCCGCAGGTCCAGAACAGGTACACCACGCCGCGCTCGCCGATATCGCGACCGGTGACCTCGGAACCGATGGCCTCGATGGTTCCGGCGATCTCGTGGCCCAGGGTGAGCGGGTCCTCGCGCAAGCGGATGGGGAAGTTGACCAGGGTCAGGTCGGAGTGGCAGACACCGGCGGCGCCGACCCGGATGAGCAGGTCGGTGGGCCCGATCTCGGGCACCGGAATGTCGTTGACCTCCACCGTTTCCGGGCCGGTCCACTGGAGTGCTCGCATGGGAATCCTTGCAGTTCGCGCTTGTGATCTGGCGCACACGATAGCTGTCGCTTTACACTGTGTCTAGCGAATGACAGAACGTCTAACGATGTTTTTCAAAGCGCTCCGAAAAATGAGACTCGAGTCTAGGCTGCCGTCCCATGAGTTCCGCAGAGTCGCGCCGCCCGCCCGGTCAACCGCGGATCGCCGTCGTGGGCGCCGGAATCTCCGGCATCTGCATGGCGATCGCCTTGCAGCGGGCCGGATTCACCGACTTCACCGTCTACGAGAAGGCCGCCGACTTCGGCGGCACCTGGCGCGACAACACCTATCCGGGGCTGGTGTGCGATGTGCCGTCGCGGTACTACCAGTTCACCTTCGCCATGAATCCCGAATGGTCGCAGCTGTATTCGACCGGACCGGAGATCAAGGACTACCTGGTCGGAGTGGCGCGGTCGCACGGGCTGCACGGAAAGACCCGGTTCGGCGCCGAGGTGAAGGGCGCGGAGTTCGAGGCCGGGGCGTGGCGGGTCACCACCGCCGACGGGGATGTGGAGCGCTTCGACTTCGTGTTGTGCGCAACGGGATTCCTGCATCATCCGAACCGGCCGGACATTGCGGGGCTGCGGGATTTCGCGGGACCGGTGGTGCACTCGGCGCGCTGGGATCACTCGATCGAGCTGTCCGGCAAGCGAATCGGCGTCATCGGAACCGGGTCGACCGGGACCCAGCTGGTGAGCGCGCTGGCGGGGCAGGTGCCGAAGGTCGTCATGTTCCAGCGCACCGCGCAGTGGATTCTGCCGACGGTGAATCGGCCCTACTCGCGGCTGGCGAAGGCGGCGTACCGGCGGGCGCCGGCGCTGGGGCGGATCGCCTACGGGTTCAATCGGACTGTCTTCGAGATCTTTTCGCAGGGACTGGTGCATCCGGGCCGGGTGCGCCGGCTCATTCAGTGGGTGGTGGCGCGGAATCTGCGACAGGTGCGGGATCCGCAGCTGCGGCGCAAGCTGACCCCCGACTATCAGGCCATGTGCAAGCGGCTGGTGGTGTCGGACCGGTTCTACACCGCCGTGCAGCGACCGGACGTGCAGCTGGTGACCGAGGGTATCGACCGGGTGCGGGCCGAGGGTGTCGTCACCACCGACGGGGTTTTGCACGAGCTCGACATGCTGGTGCTGGCAACGGGATTCGACTCGCACGCGTTCATGCGGCCGATGGGGATCACCGGGACCGCCGGGCGGACCCTCGATGAGGCGTGGGCCGAGGGGCCGCGCGCCTTCGAGGGCGTCATGATGCCGGACTTCCCGAATTTCTTCATGCTCATCGGACCGCACAGCCCATTCGCCAATCATCCGCTCACGGCGGTGGCCGAGGCGCAGGCTGCGCGCATTGTCGGGTGGTTGCAGCGCTGGCAGGCCGGGGAATTCGATACCGTCGCACCCACCCGGGCGGCCACCGATCGCTACAACGCGCGCATGCGGGCGGCCGCGCCGAGCACGGTGTGGACCACCGGCTGCCAGAGCTGGTATCTGGGCAAGGACGGGCTGCCGGAGCTGTGGCCGTGGACACCGAGCCGGTACGAGAAACTCATACGCAGCACGCCCGATCCGGTCGACTATGAGCTGGAGCGGAGATGACCGTCGTGTCGGTTGCCCTGTGGCGCTTCCTATCCCGGATCTACGGCCGCTGGTGGTTCGGGCCCGCACCCGAGTGGGAGCGGGTGCGCGCCCGGGTGGTGGCGGGCACCCGGTATGCCCGCGCACCACGTGAGGTGCGGGTGGACAACGGCCGGGTCGGCAGCGTTCCGGCTGAAATCCTCACGCCGCGTGCGGCTCCCGCCGATGCGGCGGTGCTGTACCTGCACGGCAGCGGCTTCGTGATCGGTGCGCCGCAGATGGTGCGGCCGCTCAGCGGCGGGATCGCCGCTGCCATGCGGACCACGGTGTACGCGCTGGATTACCGGCTGGCGCCCGAGCATCCGTACCCGGCGGCCGTCGAGGACACCGTGGAGGCGTATCAGGCGCTGCTGGATCGCGGGATTCCGGCCGAACGCATTGCGGTGGTGGGTGATTCGGCCGGCGGCACGCTCGCCCTCGATCTGGCGCAGCGGTTGCGCGACCGGCATCTACCGGCTCCGGCGATCCTCGGCCTGCTCTGTCCGGTACTGGACTTCTCCACGGATTCCGAAGCGTTCCACTGTGATCCGAGCCGTGAACCGCTGCTCACACCGGAGCTCATGGCCCGGTTCATGGACGCCTATCTACCGGGTGTCCCGGAACCGGAGCGCCGCGCACTGTCTCCGGTCAACCGGGACCTGACCGGCCTGCCGCCCATGGTGCTGCATTCCGCCGGGGACGATCTCCTGGCTGGAGACGCCCGCCGATTCGCCGCCCGTGCCGCGAAATCCGGTGTGCCCCTGCGTCACCGCGAGTATCGCAACCTGTGGCACGTCTTCCACGCCATGCCCATGCGACCGGCTCGCGAGGCCGTGCACGATTTCTCCCGCATGCTCGCCGAAGCCGTCTACGGTCACCACACCGGCTACCGGTCAGGGCAGTAACCGGTGCGCGGCCCCCACCATCATGTTCCGCACCTGCTCGGGCGATTGCCCGAGCATGCACATGCTGGTGAAGGCCGCCAACAGCAATTGCCCCAGCAGGTAATCGATTTCGGCCCGATCCTCGGCGGCCACCGCCTCCTCGAGGATTTCGTCGAACCGCCCCATCCACAGTCCGTACAGCCCGCGCCGCTCCCCCTCGGCCGTCGGATCCCCCGAGATGATCGCCGACACCACCGCCGAGCACAGCGGCAGTTCCGCCGCCGTCCGATCGATGATCTCGGTCAGCAGGGTGGCCACCCGCTCGGCCGGCCGCCCCGGCACATCGTGCGACTCCCACGCCGCCGTGACCTCCCGCGCCCACTCCGCCCCGACCGCCGTGAGCAACTGATCCTTGCTGCCGAAGTACCGGTACACGGTGGCCCTGGCCAATTGCGCGCTGTCGGCGACCGCATGCATGGTCACCGCCGCATACCCGCCGGTAGCCGCCAGGTCACGCGCGGCGGTGAGCAACCGCTGCCTGCGCTCGCGCTGACTGTCCGACAGCGGATGCACGGTCGTGAAGGTGGCCGGGACATGCGAGGACATGCGCACATTCTGACTCGCCCGTCGCCGCGCGCTCACACGCGCCCGGCTTCCGCCCCGAAACACTCCGATCCCCAGGAGGATTCATGCCCGCCCTCGATCACTCCCCCTCGACCGGTGTCATAGTCACCGGCGGCGCGTCGGGCATCGGCCTGGCCTGCGCGTACGCCCTGGCCGAGGTGGGCCGCCCGGTCACCCTGTGGGACCTGGCCGGTGCGGCGGCCGCAACCGCAGCCGCCGCGATCACCGATAAGTACGGCGTGGCCGCGCTGGGCGTCGGCATAGACGTCACCGACACCGCCGCCGTCGAAGCCGCCGTGGCTCCGGCCCGGAAAGTCATGGGCGGCATAGGCGGCCTGGTTCACGCCGCAGGCGTGGTGCGCGCCGAACCGATCGGCTACCTCGACGCCGATAAATGGGATGCCGTGCTGGATGTGAACCTCCGCGCCCAAGCCCTGATCACCCAGGCCATTCTTCCCGACCTGCAAGGCAATCCGGGTTCGGCGATCGTCGGCATCTCCTCCATCGAAGCCTTCATCGGCCAAGCCTTCATCCCCGCGTACTGCTCGTCGAAAGCGGGTCTCCTCGGCCTGACCCGTGCCCTCGCCCACCAACTGGGCAGCAGCGGCGTCCGCGTGAACGCCATCTGCCCCGGCTACATCGACACCCCGATGATGCGCACCAATATCCCCGAGGAGATCATCGCCCAGGAGGCGTCACGCTCGGTCTTCCACCGCCTCGGCGCCCCCGAAGAGGTGGCCCGAGCAGTCCGCTTCCTCCTGAGCGACGAAGCCTCCTTCATCACCGGCACCCACCTCACCGTCGACGGCGGCGTCACCGCCATCGGCGGCCAGTGATCACGCGAAGGCGCGGGTTACGGCGGGGGCGATGAATTCTTCGAGCATGGCGCGTTCGTCGGCGTCGTCGCGGCCCGGGGAGGCCAGCAGGGAGACGATGATGCGGGTGAGCCAGCGGCCCAGGCGGGTTCGGTCGGGGTCGGGGAGTTCGGTCGGGGTGAACAGGCCCGCGGCGATGGCTTCGATGACGGCGGAGTCCTGGCTGATGCGGCCGGCGGGGCCGGATTCGCCGGCGCGGAACCAGGCTATGAGGAGGGGTTCGGCGCGGACTTCGCGGACGGCGGTGAGCATGGCGGTGACCGCGCGGTCGGCGGGGTCGGGGATGTCGCGCACCCGGCGCATGACTTCGGCTGCGATGCGGCGGGTTTCGCGGTGGACGAAGGCCAGGCGAACGGCGTGGCGGTTGTCGAAGTAGCGGTAGAGGGTGGCGCGGGAGCAGCCCGCGGCCTTGGCGATATCGGCCATGCCGACATTGCTCACGCCGCGTTCGGCGAACAGTTCCGCGGCCGCGTCCAGGATGCGCTGGGCAGCCAGGTCCGCGCGGTCGTCGGCGAGCCAGTCACGACTCATGCTTCCTCCTCCAATCCTGCTCGATCATGCGGTATCCCGGGGCCGGCGGCGTTGGCGGCACCCGGGACACCGGGTCTCACGCGCGTGCGCGGAAGGGCACGGAGACCGGCCAGCGGACGTAATTGCCCTGGGACCAGCGGACATTGGCGAGGTCGACGGTGAAGTCGGGGCAGCGGGCGAGCAGTTCCTCGAGCGCGACGCGGGCCTGCATGCGGGCGGCGGCCGCGCCGAGGCAGTGATGGTGGCCGTGGCTGAAGGTCATGATGCGTTTCGGATTGCGGCGGACGTCGAGTTCGGCGGCGGTGGGACCGAATTCGCGGTCGTCGCGATTGGCGGAGGCGTAGAGGAGCAGGACGCGGCGGCCCGCGGGGATGGTGGTGTCGTGCAGGGTGACCTCGCGGGTGGTGGTGCGGGCCAGGCCCTGCACCGGTGAGGTCATGCGGAGGAATTCCTCGACGGCCTCGGGGATGAGGGCCGGGGTGTCGATCAGCAGCCGCCGCTGCTCGGGGTGGGCGGTGAGCAGCTGCACCGCGCCGCCGAGATTGCCTGTGGTGGTGTCGTTTCCGCCGGTGATCATGGTGAAGGCGAAGCCCAGCATGGCGATCAGGCCGTCATTGTCGCCGTCGGCGCCGAGTCCGGAGGCCAGCAGGTGCGAGATGGTGTCGTCGCCGGGTTCGACGCGGCGGCGGGCGATCAATTCGGTGAAGTAGCCGAGCAGTTCGCCGACGGCGGTCATGGCGTCCTGGCCACCGCCGGTGATGCCGGCTCCGGCGACCGCGCCGCCGACGATGGCCTCGGTCCACACATCGAACTTGCCGCGATCGGCTTCCGGCACCCCGAGGTAGTGGGCGACGACCATGGTCGGCAGCGGTTTGAAGAGCTCGGCGACGATATCGCCCTCGCCCGCGGCGCGCAGTCGCTCGATGCGCTCGACCACGAACGCACGCACCTCGGGTTCGACCGAATTCACCTGGCGTGGAGTGAATCCCGGCGACACCCGCCGCCGGAAGTCGGTGTGCTCGGGCGGGTCCATGAATACGAACGGCCGGTGCTGTCCGACGCCCGCGCGCTCCAGGCCGACGTAGTCGACGGTGAGCCCGGAGGCCGAGGAGAACGTCTCGGGATCACGTGCCGCCGCGTACACGTCGGCATGCCGGGACAGCACGTAGAAGTCGTGTTCGGGACGGGCGTCGGGAACCACCCGGTGCACCGGATCCTGTTCCCGCAGTGCCGAATACATGGGCCACGGGTCGCGCCAGGTCTCCCCCGACCGCAATTCGAACCGCACTCGCTGAGACGCCGTTGAACTCATGAATCGACGGTAAGACAAATCGACCAATATGTCTAGAACACGTTTCAGTGCGACTGCTCGGTAGGATTCCCACCGGACATCGGATCAACGCTCGAGGGGGTCAGTGGTGGTCGACGCCGCCATACCGGGAAATCTGCCGGGCATCACCGGGTTTCCCCTGCCCGAAGCGAATTCGGAACCGGACGAATGGTCGGGTGCGACGATCTCCGAGGACCGCATTCGCGCGCTCGCCATCGGCGCCTACTACGGCCGCAGCTGGGGCGCCTACAACGACACCGTCGCCTTCCTGCCGGAACTGCCCGGCCGCACCGACACCCGGCGCGAGGCCACCATCGAGGGCCTGCACGAGGCGTGGGGCGTCGACAATGCCGACGACGCCCGCGACACCATCCGCCGCCTGCTCGCCGGCATGCACGCGCCGTTGTTCACGGTGATCCACCCGCTGGCCACGGCGGCGGCCGCGGAAACCTATCGCCCCGACCGCACCAGCATCGCCTCCGAGCACCGCGACTTCCTGCACACGCTCTCGAAATTCCGTGGGTACGAAGGCGCTTCCGGCCTCGACCGCGATTACGACGCGTGGTTGCAGGCCATCAAACTGGGCATCACCGACGGGCTGCCGCAACCCCTCAATACCGATGCCACGGCCTGGGATCTGGCCCGCGTCGGTTTCATCGCCCGCTCCGCCTGCACCGCCGGCTATCTGACCGAGGACGAGGCGTGGGAGCATCTGCTCGCCGCCCTCGACCAGGCGCAACAGCACTATCGCAATTGGCGTCAGTTCTCGACGGGGTTCTTCACCGGGGCGATCTTCTGGGCCGCGACCCGGGATCTCGCGGCCGCCAAGGACCAGATCGAGGAGCGCCGGAACATGTTGCACGGCTTGCTCGTCCGCCCGTCGAGCCCGTGGCGGCGGGTGGCGCTGCACCCGGATACGCCGGTCTTCTAGCCACCCATGGCGATCATGATGCCGACGGCCTGGCGCTGAAACGGTTCATCCTCGACCATGCCCAGGCGACGGCGCTCCACCAGCAGCTGCCATTCCGCGAAGAGATCCACCGAGGACGGCCGGGACGCGAGGACCGAACCGTCCACGTGCTCGATGTCGACCGCCAGCCGCAACGCCTGCGCGACCCGCGCGAAATCGACCGGCTCCCAATCGATGAACTCCAGCTCGGCGGGTCCGGCCTGCACCTTCAGGGTCGCGACCGCACCGGGCGCGGCCGGATCCACCACCTCCGCCCGGTCCAGCGCCGCGACCGGCAACTCGTACACCGTTGCGGCGCAGACGAACAGCAAACGCAGGGTGGTGATCGCGACCAGTCCGGGTGTCCGCTCGTAGGCGGCCTGCGCCAGTTCCAGCACGTACTCGTCCCCGCGCGCCAGCTGCTGCAGCGCGGTGATCTCGCGAATCGAATGGCCCGCGAACCGCATTCGCTGCGCCGCCCGCGTGACATCCTCGCGCATGGGACCGTGCGGCGACAGCAGCAGCGGCGGCACCGTGAAATCCGGCCGCGGCTGGAAGACGCGATGCAGTCCCAGCAGGTCCTTCTCGATGGCGCGCACCAGTTCGGCGGCCTGCTCGCGCCGCTCCGGTTCGAGGAATACCGGCACCGGATGATGCTGTGCGGGAACCCCGTTCACCACGTAGTCCGGCGACCGGAAGTACAGCAGGACCGCGATGCGCCCGTCCTCGGTGGTAGCGATCCGGGCCCGCCGCAATTCGGCGACCGGCACGTCGAGCGCCACTTCGTCGTCGGCCTGCAGCGGCTGGGTGACCACCCGCCCGCCGTCGTATCTGACCGCGACCTTGCGCCCCCAGACCTCCAGCACCGCCACTCACCTCCCGCCCGGCCCCCGTGGCCGTCCCGCAGCAAATCCTACCGAGCCGTCGCTCAGGGCTTTTCGCCATTGCCCACGCGCACGAGCACGAAGGTGAGTTCGGTGTCGCCGATGCGCACCACCGCGCCATCGGAGAGCACGGCGCTGTCGACCACGCGGGTGCCGTCGACGAAGACGCCGTTCGAGGAGTTCAGATCCTTGAGCACATAGGTGAGTTCGTTGTCGGCGATGATCGCGTGGTGCCGGCTGACCCGGCCGTCGGGCAGCGCGATGTCGTTGTCGGACAGGCGGCCTATCCGGGTGACGGTGCCGACCAGCGGATACACATTGCCCGCCCGATCACGCAGAATCGCGTGCGGCTCATGCCAGCTGCGGTCGACGATGGTGGTGGCGCGGGTCGCCGACGCCTGCCCGGCGGCGCGCAGGGTGAGCGGGTCCTGGCGCAGGATGCGGGCCTCGAGCTCGCGAATGCGGTGCCCCGGATCGATGCCGAGCTCATCGGCGAGCGTGGTGCGCAGGCGGCGAGTGGCATCGAGGGCGTCGGATTGCCGGCCGGCCAGGTACAGCGCGGTGATCAGCTGCTCCCACAGCGATTCGCGCAGCGGGTGTTCCCGCACCAGCAGGGCGAGTTCGGCGATGACGGCTTCGGCGCGACCCTGCGCGATATCGGCTTCGGCGCGGGCCTCGATGACGCCGATGCGTTCGTCGTCGAGGGCCACCGCGTAGGCGTCGGCGAAGCCCAGGCCGCGCAGGTCCGACAGGACGGGCCCGCGCCATTGCGCGAGAGCGTCGGACAGGGCCGAACTCGCGGCGGCGAAACGACCGGCGGCCAGGGCGCGCAGGCCGTTCTCGCGGCGGGCGCGGAAGCGGAAGACATCGCAGGCCGAGTCGTCCACGACGATGCGGTAGCCGGTGCCCATGTGCTGGAGGGTGTTGCGGGCGTCGATTCCGCCGTCGCGCAAGGGTTTGCGCAGGTTGGAGACGATGGCGTGCAGGCTGACCCGGACGTCCGGAGGCTGATTCTCCTCCCAGACGGCGGTGGCCAGGGCGTCGACAGAGACCGGGCGGTTGGCATGAATTGTCAGGTAGGCCAGCACCGCCCGCTGCTTGGGACCACCCAGCGGCTGCTCCACCCCGTCGATGGTGAGCTGCACCGGGCCGAGCACTCCCAGCTGAGCCCGCACCTCGGCCATCATGGAACTCCTCGGACCGGCCCACGTTTGTCAGCAGTCACTTTAATGTTCCCCCCACTCCCCGCCCAGGTGAATTCCATGGTTGATCCAGGTCGTCACATCGGGCGGGGCGTTGCCGCGGGCGGGCTAGGCGGTGGCGAGGGTGAAGGCGGCGGTGCGGACCACGTCGCCGTGCTTGAAGTCCAGGAACAGGCGGTAGGTGCCGGGGCCGGGGACGACGGTGTGGAAGGCGATGTCCGGGCCGGGGGCGGTGATGCCGTCGCCGGGCTCGCCGTTCGGGTGGACGTGGACGTAGGCGAGGTCGCCGGCACGCAGGATCACCAGGTGACCGAAGGCCGCGAGGTACGGCTGGAGGTCGGTGACGGGGACGCCGTCCTTGCGGACCGTGAGGGTGACCAGGCGGCCCTCACCGGGGACGAGCTCACCGTCGAGCGCCACCTCGTAATCGTCGATGACGGTGGTGCGGGCGGCGGCGGGGACCGGCTGCGGGTCGTAGGCGCCGGCGAGGGCGAAATCGGCTCCGAGAGTGATGGTTTTGCCGAGGGCGGTGGGGTTGATGTCGGTGAAGACCCGGTACGCACCCGCCTCGGGGAGGTTCAGCTCGACCGACCAGGTGCCGTCGGCGGCGAGTTCGGGGTGCACGTGCCAGAAGCCGGTGAGCTCGCGCCGCGCCACGATGAGGTGCAGTTCCTTGTCGTGGATGGCGTCGAACTCGGTGACGGGCTTGCCGTCCGGGCCGAGGATGCGGAAGCGGAAGTCGATTTCGCCTGGGCGAGCGACGTTCTCGGCCAGCTCCAGGGTGTACCCGTCCTGGGTGATCTGCAGGCCGCCCGGCAGCCCGCCGCCGTGTCCGGCATGGGCGTCGTGTCCGGCGTGGGCATCGTGCTCGGCGTGGGCCGCGTGCGCACCGTGCCCGGCGTGATTGCCGTGTCCCGCATGGGCTTCGTGGGCACCGTGCGCCGCGTGGTCGCCATGGCCGGTGTGGTCGGCGTGAGCGGCGTGGTTATGGTGGGCGGCGTGCGCGTTGGTGGTCATCTCTCGGCCTCTCTCAACCGTTTTCGTTCTCTTGCAGAGACGAAGTTACATACCCCCTAGGGGTATCGGCAAGATTAAACCGGAGTGAGCTGGGTCACCCTGTCCTCGGCCGCCTCAATCCATTCCGGGCAGCAGCCCGGTGGCATAGCGGGCATACGTCTGTTCCGGCGACACCGTGATCACATCGGCGGCCGCCACCAGATCCGCCGGCACCCGCCCGCCGTCGAAATGCCCTGCGCTGGGCACGATCACCGCGTCCACCTCGAGCCGCGAGACCAGCAGCCGCAGCCGGTGCAGGGGCCGATCGGTCCGATGATCGAAGACCACCGTCCTGCGCAGGTCGTATCCGAGTTTCTTGGCGAGCCAACGAATTCGGCCCTCGTCCCAGTCCCGCAGGTCTCCGGAAACATCGCTCCGCAACCATCCGATCGCACTGGGTTCCGGTGTCATGGCTATCCCTCGAGGATCGCTGCCTGTGGAGTGCGCCCGGCGCCGGGTGCTGGCTTCAACCTACGTCGCGCGCGCCCGCGTGATCGACGGTGTGTGATGGGGAAAGTATTGGGCAAACAAGGGTCGTGACGGCACGGCAAATCCGTGGAAAGCCTATTCTCGGGAGAGGTCCAGCAGAGAGGCCGCATGCCGTGACCGACCGCAACGATCTGCTCGTCGAGGCGCGGTCGCGCCTGGAGTCGCCCGGATCGCCCGGCCAATCGATGACCCGCCGGGAGTTGGCCGAGGCCGTCAACGACCACGTACTCCGGGCCACCGGCAAGCGGGGCGCCGTCGACGAACGACATATCGGCAAGTGGGAGCGAGGCGAAACGACGTGGCCGAGAAAGCATTACCGCGCCGCGCTGCGGGCGGTGCTGAATGTGGCGACCGATACCGAATTGGGGTTCGCGGCGCCCCGCCGGGCCACGGATGACGAGAGCGTGAACCGCAAGCAGTTCCTCTCCAGCGCACTCGTGGTGGGCACGGGCGCGGTGCTGGCCAATTCCGCGCCAACGGAATCCGGGCTCGTCGAGACCATGGCCGGGCCGACCGCGAACTATCGGCGTATGGAGTCCTCGGTGCCGTCGGATCGGCTGGCGCCGGTGGTCGACGCGCACCTGAACCTGGTGTCCGGGGTGGTGCGGGATCGGCTGCGAACTTCCAGCGGCTTCCGGGTGCTCTCCGAAATCGCCGGGCTCGCAGCCTGGTTGGCGGCGGATCGCGGCGACGACGCGGCGGCGCGGCGGCGCTACATCGAGGCCATCCGGCACGCGGAGCGCACGCATCATCCGTTGCTGGTGTCGTACATGACCGCGAGCCTCGGCCACTACGCCGTCGAAATGGGTGACGGGCGTGCCGGTCTCACGCTGCTGCGCACCGCCGCGGCGCAATTGGGGCCCGATACGCCCGACAGCGCCGGGGCCTGGATGTCCTCGCTGCTGGCGGTGGCGTACGCCGCCACCGGGGATCGCGCCGGTTCCCTCGCCGCGCTGCGGCGCGCGGAACGCCTGGTGGAACGTCAGCGCGGAGAACCGCAGTGGCCGTGGGTCTTCGCCTTCGACGCCACCAAGGCCGCGCGCTATCAGGCCAGCGCCCTGGCCCGGCTGGGCGACAATCGCGCCGCCCGGACGGCGTTCGAACTGGCCGCCACCGCCCTCATCGCCGAGAAGCCGCGCGCCCTGGCGAAGGTGGAGCACGCGCAGGTGCTGGCCCGCAGCGGGGACATCGAGGGCGGGTGCGCGCTGGCCGCCGAGGCGGTCACGGTCGGATTGACCTATCACAGCGAACGAATCACCCGCACCGCGAGGACTTTCCGAGCCGCACTGCCCGTGCACACCATAGAGGCGCGAGCCCTCGACGACGCGCTCGCCACCCTCTACGGACGAGATGAGCAATGACGCGCCTCGCCATCACGGGACATCGCGGCCTCCCACCCGACACCCTCACGCGCGTGGACGCGGCCCTGCGCCTGGCCATCGCCGAACGCGCGGACACCGGCCTCACCGGCGTGAGCTGTCTGGCCGACGGCCCGGATTCCCTTTTCGCCCAGGCGATCCTGGATGCGGGCGGCCGCCTCATCGCGGTCGTCCCGGCCCACGGCTACCGTGAGAGTCTGCCCGCCACCCATCACCCGGTCTACGACCACCTGCTGGCTGCCGCCACCGAGGTGATCGAACTCGACCACACCGAATCCAACTCCCGCGCCCACCAGGCGGGCAGCCTCCGCATGCTCGACCTGTCCGACGAACTCCTCGCGGTGTGGGACGGCAAGCCCGCCCGCGGCTACGGCGGCACCGCCGACGTGGTGGGCGCCGCCCGCGCCCGCGGCCTCCCGCTCACCGTCATCTGGCCGCCCGGCGCCACCCGCCCCTGAAACCCTTCCCAGGCACCGTGTTTTCTGATCGGATACGACAGAACGCGGCCGCCCGGCCACCGAGCGCTCGCGACGTCGGCGGGAGGGCATGACCATGCGGGGTGACGGCAACGGCTGGTTCCGCGACCTCGAGGGCATCCGCCACTGGGGCCGCCACGGCGCCGCCGGCCTGCTCCTGCGCACCCCCCTCGACGATTCCGGCCGCACCGCGGTCCTCCTCCAGCTCCGCGCCCAGGGCCGCGCCGCCACCCGCCGCACCTGGACCATCCCCGGCGGCGCCCGGGACAGTCACGAGACCGCGGTCGAAGCGGCCCTGCGCGAAGCCTGGGAGGAAGCGGCGATCGACCCGCGCCGAATCACCGTGCGCGGCGAGCGAATCACCACGACGGCCTTGGGCGGCTGGACCTACACCACCGTCGTGGCCGACGCCCCGGCCCCGCTCCGCACTCGGCCGGACCACGAAACCCTCGCCCTGCGCTGGGTTCCCGAAGCAGACGTCCCCACCTTGCGACTCCACCCCGACTTCCAGGCGGCCTGGCCGCACCTGCGCGCCCGCCCCGTCTATCTCACCGCCGGTGAATCTCCCATGCCGGACGCGCGATCACACGACCCGGCCGGCGCCGAAACCCACCGCGCCCGCGTACCGGGTCCGCCGGACAGCCTCACCGAAATCCCTTTCGCTCCAGCATCTTCCGGAACGACCGAGGTGGACGACCGCGTGGCTGCCGCGCTGCCGCGCACGGTCGACCTGGGCCCGCAGGGCTTCATCTGGCTGTACCGCTCCGGCGCTCCGACCACGCGCACGGCCCGGATCACCAGTGACCCGATTCCCTTCTACCAGCGGCCATCCGATCAGATACTGCTCCGGCCGCATCAGGTCACCGACCGTGACCCGACCTGATCCCCGCCCAGCCGGGTGGAGCTGTTCGGGATCATCCCCTCGGTGAGCAAACCCCCTGCCGCCGAGGCGAGTTCCCGGCGGAAGGCGTCGGGGGTCTGTCCGGTCCAGCGGTGGAAGGCGCGGCGCAGGGCGCGAGCATCGGTGTAGCCGAGGCGGGCCGCCACCGACTGGATCGGAAGTGTGGTGCCGCGCAACAGATCCAGGGACTGTTCGTAGCGGACGGTTTCGACCTCCTTGCGCCAGCTGGAGTTCATCTCGTGCAGGCGGCGCTGCAGGGTGCGGGGGCTCACGGCGAGGCGGCGGGCCACGCCGTCGAGGTCGAGGTCGCCGCGGCGCAGGGCGGCGGAGATGGCGTGGCGGAGCTTCTCGTGCCAGTCGGGGATGGCACGGGACGAGGCCAGCGTCAGTTCGACGTACTGGCGCATGACGCGGCCCAGATGCGGATCCGCGCCGGTGGGCAGGGTCCCGACGTCGAGGAAGGTGAGTTGCGCATGCGGCACCCCGAATTCGATGCGGCTGGTGCCGAATTCGTCGACCAGCCAGCGGTACCGTTCGGTGGCATGGTGCGAGAAGCCGACCCGGATGGGCACCACGAGTTGCCGGGTGGCTTCGCGAATGCGGCGCAGCACGAGTGAGAGCACGAATTCCTCGACGGGTGCGAGCACCGGCTCGGGTTCGATGGCGGTCCGTTCGCGCATGATCAGCAGCCCGCCGTCCTCGATCACCTCCCAGCTCACGGCCGGGTCGGTGACGATGGCGCGCAATTCGACGATGGTGCGCAGACTGTCAGCGAGGGTGGCGCCACTGCTGAACAGATAGTCCCAGGCGCTGAGCCCGCCGAATTCGGCGCCGGCCGTGGCGGCCAGGCCGGATCCGGGCCCGGCGGCCGCGTCGATGAGTTCCCAGATGCGCCAGGCCGATTCGGTCGGTACGCGCAGCAGGTCATCGTCCAGGTCGGCGGGATCCAATCCCGCGACTGCCGCGAGGTGTGCGGGTGTGACGCCGACCCGCAGGGCGGTGGTCCGGATCAAGGCGATGGTCCGCGCAGGGAGGGTGCCTTCGATCATCGGCGCAGCATAGTGAGCAAGGGGTACTTCCAACTGGTCGGTTTGGCGTGTGCAGTCCCCAGAATGACGCGTAGAGCCCCCGGCCGCAGCACATGGCGCCCATAGATTCAGTTCGCGCACCCACCCGGGCGCGGAACTCCCGCAAGAAATCTCGTCCGGGCCGGGAATCAACCGGTGCATCTAACCGTTGATCGCTATTACATCGGTTAGACGCCGACGCATCCACACCTGAGAAGGACGGGCCACCGCACATGACCAACCACAAGATCCTCGCCATCTCCGGCAGCCTCCGCGCGGACTCGCACAACACCGCGCTGCTGCGGGCGGCGCAGAAGTTCAGCAATGGCCTCGACATCGACATCTACGAGGGCCTGCGCGAAATCCCGCCGTACGACATGGATCTCGACACCCCGGCCAACCGCCCCGCGGCCGTGGCCGACCTGCGCCGGCGCATCACCGAGGCCGACGGCCTGCTCATCGCCACCCCGGAATTCAACTACTCCATCCCGGGCGTGCTCAAGAACGCCATCGACTGGGTCAGTACCGACTGGACCAAGACCGAGGGCCTGCCGCTGCACCGCAAGCCCATCGCCATCATGGGCGCCGCCCCCACCCAGTTCGGTTCCGTCCGTGCACAACTGGCCCTGCGCCAGGTCTTCGTCTGGACCGAGAGCGACATCGTGGTGAAGCCGGAGGTCATCGCCTTCCGCTCGCACGAACGTTTCGACGAGAACGGCAACCTCGTCGACGAGACCACCATCGACCTGCTGCACGGCCTGCTCGACGCCCTGGCCGCCAAGATCGACCGCTAGCGGAGGACACCATGACCGGGCATTACGCGCAGATCGCGTTCACCGAATCCGTTCGCGCACATCAGCGCACCCACGGCAGTCTGCGCAGCTACGAGCGCATGGCGGCGGTCCCCGCGGTGGCCGACACGATCGGCGAGCAGGAGTCCTGGTTCATCGGTGAACGCGACAGCTTCTACCTCGCGACCGTCGGCGACAGCGGCTGGCCCTACATCCAGCATCGCGGCGGCCCGCGCGGCTTCCTGAAGGTAATCGACTCCCGCACACTGGGTTTCGCCGATTTCGCCGGCAACAAGCAGTACATCAGCCGCGGCAATCTCGACCACGACGACCGGGTGGCGCTGTTCCTCATGGACTACGCCGCCAAGGCCCGGCTGAAGATCTTCGGCCGGGCGCGCGCGGTCGAAGCGTCCGAAGATCCGGATCTTATTGCCGCCCTGGCGATTCCGGACTACCGAGCCCGGCTCGAACGCGCGGTCCTGATCGAGGTGGAAGCCTTCGACTGGAATTGCAGCCAACACATCCCCGAGCTGTACCCGCGCGAGGAAGTCCTCGACGCGGTGCAGACCCTGCACGACCGCGTCGCCGAACTCGAACGCGAGAACGCGCGCCTGCGTGCGCAATTCACCACACAGAGCTAGTTCGACCCGCCGCCGTCAGGGCGCGGA
Organism: Nocardia huaxiensis; assembly: GCF_013744875.1. Lineage (NCBI taxonomy): Bacteria > Bacillati > Actinomycetota > Actinomycetes > Mycobacteriales > Nocardiaceae > Nocardia > Nocardia huaxiensis. The sequence goes on along the minus strand of NZ_CP059399.1, from coordinate 2,378,929 downwards.
GAACCCCTATGTCCTCAGTTGGGAGATGACGTCGATGCGCCGCGAACAGATCGCGTGGGCGGGCCTGGCGGCCATGACCGTGTCATTCGGATTGAACTTCACCATGGGCGTGTTCTTCGCGCCCACCGCCGCATCGTACGGCGTGAGCGCCACGGCGCTGGCGGTCGCGGCCGCGCTGGGGACCACCGTCACCGGTCTCGTGCAGCAGCCCATCGGGCGACTGCTGGACAGCATCGGGCCGAAGCGGGTGCTCATCGGCGGCCTGACCCTGATCTCGTCGAGTTACCTTGTGCTGTCGGTGGTTACCCGAACCTGGGAGTTCGTCGCCGCGTACATGCTGCTCGGCGGCATCGGCTTCGCCGCCTCCTCCACCCTGACGGTGACCACGCTCATCGGCCGCGTGCACGGTGACAAGGCCGGGCCGTCGCTGGCGCGCGCCGCGCTCGGAATCAATGTGGGACAGCTGATCACGCCGTGGGCCGCCACCGCCCTGTTCGATCCGATCGGCGTGCGCGGCACCTTCGCGCTGCTGGGCGCGGTGGGCCTGGCCATGACCGTCGGACTCTGGTTCTGGCTGCCGCGCTGCCCGGGAGCCGCGGCGCGCGTCCCCGGCCGCGGCGAGTCGCTGGCGGGCCGCGGCAGGGTCCTGCTCTCCTTCGGATTGCATTCCGCGACACTGTATGTCGTCATTCTCATGCTGCCCGAGCATGCCGCCGAGAACGAGTGGACGGTCTCCGGCGCGGGCCGCCTGGTGGCCTTGGCAGCCCTCGCGGCCGGTCTGACCTCCGCCGCCATGGTGCGGCTGCTGCGCACACATCCACCCGAAAACCTTTTGCGCGCACTGTATGTCGTGCGCGTCGTGGCCCTGGCCCTGGCGGTGCTGGTTCCCGGACCGGAAGTGCTGATCGCGGTGGCGCTGCTGTTCGGCGCGGCTTCCTTCCCCGTGGTGCCACTCACCATGGCCATCCTGTCGCGCGGCCTGGACCCGGCGCACATGGGCCGCACACTGTCGCCCGCCTGGGTGATCCACCAGTTGTCGGCGGCCGCCGGTCTGGGCGTGGCGAGCCTGATTCACGCCCTCACCGACAGCTACCGCGGCTACTTCGCGCTCGGCCTGCTCTTCAGCCTCGCCGCGCTGGCGCTGCTGACTCCCGCCCGGGTCCAGCGCCCGGAACCGGCGCTGGCGGGCTGAACCAGCGGCTTCGTTCGCACAGAGCGAAACGGCGGTACCTCCTCCGGTACCGCCGTCGCTGTTATCGTCGATGGCATCCGAGGCGTCGGGCAGGGGGAGCCACACGCCGCACCCGCCCTCCTCGAGGAATCGCCTTGAAATACGTTCCCCGCATCGTCCTCATGCTGGCGATTCCCGCCCTGTTGTTCGCGCTGCCGTGGTGGACGCTGGTCGGCGCGACCATGGCCGGCGCGGCCTTCTGGATCGGGTCGGCGGTCTTCCTGCTCGGTTACCTGACGCTGCCCGCGGCCATGTTCCTGGGCCACGGCCCCGCGCAATCGGATCCGGCCTCGATCATCGGCGACACCCTGCTCGGCGTGATGTGGGTGCTGTTCAGCTGGTCGCTGCTCGGCAATATCGCCGGCCTCGGCCTGCTCGTGGCCGGAGTGGACGATCCGGCCCGCTCCCGCATCGTCGCGATCGGCGTGCTGGCGGTGAGCGCGGCCCTGGTCGCCTACGGCATCGCCGAGGCGCGGCGCGTGCCCCGCGTCCGCACCCTGGATGTTCCGATCCGCGGCCTCGGCCCGGCCCTCGACGGCCTGCGCATGGTGGTCATCACCGACACCCACTACGCCGCGCTGAACCGGCTGCGCTGGTCGGAGAAGGTGGTCGAGGTCGTCAATTCGCTCGAGCCCGATATCGCCTGCCACGCGGGCGATCTCGCGGACGGCTCGGTGGCGAAACGGCATCCGCAGGTGGATCCGCTCGGCAAGATCGAGGCCCCGCTCGGCCGTTTCTACATCACCGGCAATCACGAGTACTTCGGCGACGCGCAGGGCTGGGTCGACCACATGGCGTCACTGGGCTGGCAGCCCATGCTCAATCGGCACGAAACCCTCACCCGCGGCGGCGACCGGCTGGTCATGGCGGGCATCAACGATCCGACCGGCACCAGCCTGCCCGGCCACGGCCCCGACCTGAAAGCCGCTCTGGCAGGGGCGAATCCGGCGGACCCGGTGGTGCTGCTGGCCCATCAGCCGCGCCAGGTCGCCGACGCCTCGGCGGCCGGTGTGGCCCTGCAGATCTCGGGTCACACGCACGGCGGGCAGATCTGGCCCTTCCACTATCTGGTCCGGCTGGAGCAGCCGGTGGTGGCCGGGCTGTCCTGGCACGGCGGCACCCAGCTCTACACCAGCCGCGGCACCGGCTTCTGGGGCCCGCAGCTGCGGGTGTTCGCGCCGAGCGAGATCACGGTGCTCACCCTGCGCTCGGCCTGAAACCACTTCGACAGCCGCCCATCTCCCCGAGGTGGGCGGCTTTCTTCTGCTCATTGACTGGGTCATGGTGTCTCATTACATTTAATGAGACGGAACGTCCCATGTGCTGCACATCGAGATGGACGAGGAACGGGCTATGGCCGTTGAAATCGACTCCACACTGCACCCCCCGAAGTGGGCGCCCACCTTCATTCGCTGGCACAACACGCCGGTCAGCTGGGCGGAATCCATGCGCATGGCCATCGGGCTGCTCCCCCGGCTACGCGATCACACCGTCATCGAGTACCTGACGAGCCTGCCCGGCGCCGACGATGTGATCGTCGCGCGCCTGCCCTTCAAGAAGTTCGTGGTGCTGCGCAGCCCGCAACTGGCCCGCCATGTGCTGGTGAGCAACCAGAACAACTACATGAAGAGCCCCGAGTACGACATGCTCGCCGTCGCCTTCGGCCGCGGCTTGGTCACCGACCTGAACGACGAACAGTGGCAACGCAATCGACGCCTGGTGCAGCCGATCTTCGGTAAGCGCAATGTGGACGGCTTCGCGCCGGTGATGGTCGAGGCCGCGCAGGACGCGATCAAGCGCATCGCGGGTTCGACCGCGGACGGCGGCGCGGTGGATGTGAACGTCGAAATGAACAGGCTGACCCTGGATGTCACCGCGCGCACCATGTTCGGCACCGATATCACCGGCCCCATGTCCGAGGTGGTGCTGTCACGGCTGCTGCGCTTCTTCGGCCGGGGGTTTCTCAGCAATTCCAGCCATCCCCTGCACAATCTCGCGGTCCGGCTGCACGCACGCGGCGGCAAGGACGGCGATCCGGCCAACTCCCGCTGGGCGATTCGCGTCATGCGCACACTCGGCTGGGCGATCTATCCCCAGGCCATGCGCGATCTCGTGCAGGTGGAACGCGTGGTGGACGATCTGATCGCCGATCATCGCAGCGGCCGGATCGACCGCAAGGACAATCTGCTCGCTCTGCTCATGGACGCCTCCGATCCCGAAACCGGCTACCGCTACAGCGATCAGGAGATCCACGACGAGCTCATGACCTTCATGGGCGCCGGAATGGAAACCACCGCAACGGCTCTGACGTGGGTGTGGCAGCTGCTGGCCGAGAATCCGGACGCCCGCCGCCGGCTCTACGACGAGGTCGACTCCGCCCTGGGCGCCCGCCCCGCCACCGCCGCCGACCTGGACCGGCTGCCGTGGACCCAGGCGGTCATCGCCGAGACCATGCGCATGCTGCCGCCCGTCATCGGATTGGCCCGCACCGCCAAGGATTACGACGAGATCGGCGGCTACCGGATCGACCCCGGCACCACGATCGCGATCATGATCGACTCCGTGCACCACCATAGCGGCGTGTGGGAGCGGCCCGACGAATTCGATCCGAGCCGTTTCCTTCCGGAAATCGTTCAGCGCGAACAGAAACGGGCCCACCTTCCCTTCGGCGCGGGCAAACGCATGTGCGTCGCTTCGGGTTTCGCGAGCATGGAGGCCACCCTGGTGGTCGCCACCTTCGCCCAGCACCTGAGGTTCGAGGCGGTCTCCGGTGAGCGCGTGCGCCGGCAGTTCTCCTTCACCGGCGGGCCGGATGCCCCGTTGCTCATGCGCCCCCGCTTTCTGCCGGAATCGACGCCCGCCGACCGGGCCGTATAGTCGGCCTGTGAGCCACCACCACCTGCATTCCGACCTGAGGGGTCGCCGCAAGCGGTCCGGGGAACGCCGGTGGAGTGAGCACAATTCGGCCCGCCAGGACCGGATCCTGCGGGCCGCGGTGGAACTGCTCGAAGAGAACGAGCCCGGCGCGGACATCTCCATTCAGCAGATCGCCGAGCGCGCCGGTCTGGCGCGTTCGGTGGTCTACCGTCAGTTCGACAATCGCGAGGATCTGGATGCCCGCATCCGCGCGTACATCATGGACACCTCGTTCGAGCGGTTCGAATCCGTCATGGTGCTGGAACCCGGCAAGACCGCCGAGGAGACCCTGCTCGGCATCATGCGCACGGTGGTCGACTGGGCTGCCGAGCATCCCAACCTGTATCGCTTCGAACAGGGCGGGCGGCTACACGGTTACAGCGCACCGGATTCCGGCCTGACCGTCGGACGGCGACGGCTGGCCGATGCGCTGTGGGAGCGATTCACCGCGGTCTCGGCGATTCTCGGCATCGACACCGAACCGTTCCGGCCGCTGTCCCACGGCATCATCGGCCTGGTCGAGGGCGTGATCAACGAATACGTGATCGCGCCGAGGGATTCCGGCTCCCGCAGCACAGAGGAGATCGCACGTCTGCTCGCGACCTCCGTCTGGCATCTGTTCGACGGTTTCACCACCGATCTCGGCTACCGCTTCGACCGCACGGCCACCACCGCGACCATGATGAGCGAACTCCTCTCCGCCGCAGCGGATCAGCTCGACAGGGCGGGCAAGCGCACCACCTGGCCCGCATAGGCCAGACCCGCACCGAAGCCCAGCAGCAGGGCGGTATCGCCCGGCTTGGACTCGCCCGAGCGCAGCAGCTGTTCCATGGCCATGGGGATAGAGGCGGCGCTGGTATTGCCGGTTTCGACGATATCCCTTGCCACCGCGACGGTTTCCGGAATGCCGAGGGTGCGCACCAGCGCCTCGGTGATGCGGATATTGGCCTGGTGCGGCACGAAGGCGTCCAGATCTTCGGCCTTGATCCCGGCCTTGTCCAGCGCGTCCCGGCACGCCTTCTCCAGAAACGTGACGGCCCAGCGGAATACGGCGGTGCCGTTCATCCGGATGTAGGGCCGCACCGTGCTGCCACCGGCCGCCTCGGCGGCCGCGACCTCCGCGAAGTACTGCTGAAAATCCTTGTCCTGCTTGATGGCATCGGTCTGGCTGCCGTCCGAGCCCCAGGCGACCGGGCCGACGCCCTCGGTCTCCCCCGGTCCCACCACGACCGCGCCCGCGCCGTCGGCGAAGATGAACGCGCAGGTGCGATCGGAGGTGTCGAGCAGATCCGAGAGCCGCTCCACGCCGATCACCAGCACATGCCGCGCCTGGCCCGCGCGGATCAGGCTCGCCGCGTTGCCGAGCGCGTAGCAGAACCCGGCGCATCCGGCCGAGACGTCGAAGGCGGCGGTGTCGTGCATGCCGAGTTCGGTGGCGACCACCGCGCCGGCCGAGGGGCCCAGCACCATCTGCGAGGAGGTGGCCAGCACGACCGCGTCGATCTGCTCCGCGGTGATGCCCGCGGCGGCGAGTGCGTCCTTCGAGGCGGCCACGCTCATGCCGACGATGGTCTCGTCCGCGTCGGCCCAGCCGCGCGCGGCGATGCCGGATCGGGTGCGGATCCACTCGTCCGAGGAGTCGATCTTGTCGATGATCTCGGCATTGGGCACGACCCGGCGGGGCCGGTAGACCCCGAGCCCGAGCAGGGCCGCATGGGCCACGGGTGCTGCGGTGGCGATTTCTGCGGGCACGACGATCCTCTCCATATGAACCGATCGGTTCACTTAGAATACGTCTAACATGGACCGATCGGTTCACACAAGAGCCCGGCAAACTGTTCACACAACGGTTGGAGGAGTTTCCATGGCGGCGGGACCCCGCGCCCGATTGATCGCGAGCACCATCGCCACGGTGCAGGAACACGGCGTGCACGCCGCCGGGCTCAGCGAGCTACTCAAACGCAGCAATGCCTCCCGGAATTCGCTCTACCAGCACTTTCCTTCAGGCAAGGGCGAACTCGTGGAGACCGCGGCCAAAATCGTGTCAAGACTGGTGTATTCGCACATCAGCCGCACCGCCGACGCACTGCCCGACGCGCGCTCGGTGGAACAGTGGCTCGACGAACTGCTCGCCTTCTGGCGGCTGCAACTCGAATCCAGCGACTACCGCGCGGGCTCGTTCATGATGGCCGCGGCACTGGACGAACTCGATCCGTCGCTGCAGTCCACGGCCGGGCAGGCGTTCGCCGAATGGACGGCCCGGCTCGCGGACGGGCTCGTCTCGGTCGGCGTCGACCGCGCCACCGCGTGCTCGCTGTCCGGATTCCTGCTGTCGGTCATCGAGGGCGCGATCGTGCAGAGCCGCGCCCTCAAATCGAGTCATCCGTTCGACGACGCGCGCGCCCAGCTGTCGGTGCTGCTGCGGCACCACCTGAAGCACCATTGACGTGATCAGGCTCACTGGGGATTCGGCACCCGGGTGAGAAGCCCTGGTGAGCAGGCGAATTCATCCGGGTATCAATCCCCTCCGGGCGGAAAACCCAGTGCTTCCTGTCGGTGTGAGCCGGAATACTTACGCGCGACCGATGAGTTGAGCCTGACGATCCCGTCTGTTCTCGTGTGGCGGCGGGAATGCGATCACAGCGGCTCGCCATCGATCCACACGTCGAAATCTCGCTCACGAACGCTTCGGAGGACATCGATGCGCGCCGACTCATCCGCTCTAGAAACCGGGGATAAACCGGTCGGTGGGCGGACGCCGACCGTCATCCGCCTACTGGTGCTCGCGACCTTCGTGGTGATTCTCAACGAGACCATCATGATCAACGCGATTCCCACGCTGATCCACGATCTCGAGATCACCGAGCGCACGGCACAGTGGGTGTCCACCGCCTTCATGCTCACCATGGCGGCGGTCATCCCGGTGACCGGCTGGTTCCTGCAGCGGGTCTCGACCCGGCGGGCCTACCTCATCGCCATGGTCACCTTCCTGGCCGGCACCGCGCTGTGTGCGGTCGCGCCGAACTTCGCGGTGCTGCTCGTGGGCCGCGTCGTGCAGGCCGGCGGCACCGCGGTCATGATGCCGCTGCTCATGACCACCCTCATGACCGTCGTGCCGGAACAGGACCGCGGCAAGGTGATGGGCAATGTCACCCTGGCCATCTCGGTCGCCCCGGCCATGGGCCCGGTCATCTCCGGCCTGGTACTCAAGGCCGGTGACGGCATGAAGGACACCATCTCCCCGTGGCGCTGGCTGTTCGTGCTGGTGCTGCCGATCGCCGCGGCGGTCACCTGGTTCGGTCTGCGCAAGCTGGAGAATGTCGGCGAACCGCAGTCGGGCTCCATCGACTGGCTGTCCGTGGTGCTCGCGGCGCTCGGTTTCGGCAGCCTGGTGTACGGCCTGAGCCACTTCGAGACCGACAACTGGACCACCCCGGCGCTGATCGTGGCCGCCGGCGCGGCGCTGATCGCGGCCTTCGCGTTCCGTCAGATCTCGCTGCAGCGCACCTCGACTCCGCTGCTGGACCTGCGCGTCCTGCTGGCCGGCACCTACACCAAGGCGCTGGTGCTCATGTCCATCGCCTTCATGGCCATGATGGGCTCGATGATCCTGCTGCCGCTGTACCTGCAGAACCTGCGCGGCCTGGATCCGCTGCAGACCGGTCTGCTGGTCATGCCGGGTGGTCTGGCCATGGGTCTGCTCGGCCCGACCGTCGGCAAGATCTTCGACCGCTTCGGTGGCCGGGTGCTGGTGATTCCGGGTTCCATCGCCATCACGGCGTCGCTGGCCGGATTCACGCTGATCTCCGCGAACATGCCGTACGCGGCCCTGCTGGGTCTGCACGTGCTGCTCATGGTCGGCCTGGCCGCGGCCTTCACCCCGGTGTTCACCCTGGGTCTGGGCGCGCTGCCGATGAACCTGTACTCGCACGGCAGCTCCATGCTGGGCACCCTGCAGCAGGTGGCGGCGGCCTTCGGTACCGCGCTGGTGGTCACCATCATGTCGGCCCGCACCACCGATCTGGTCAAGGACGGCATCGCGCCGAACGAGGCCATGCTGAGCGGTATGAAGATCGCGTTCGCGGTCTCGGCCGTGCTGTCGGTGGTCGTGATCGTCATGGCGGTGCTGCTGCCGAGCCGGTCCGACAACCCGCACGGCGGCGGCCACGGCGGTGAGCACGGCGGCGAAATCCCCACCGCCGACGCCGATCTCGACGCCGAGCTGGAAACCGAACTGAAGAAGACCGAACTCGTGAAGGACTGATCGCACCGTCATCCCGGCGCGCTTCTTGGCCGGGATCCACACTGTCGAAAGTGTGGATCCCGGCCAAAAGCATGCCGGGATGACGAGGGGTTCCGTCCGACGCGGGTTCGTCAGATGCTCGGGTGACGGTCGAACCAGGGCCGGGCGGTTTCGATTTCGGCCGCCAGCTGGAGCAACAGGTATTCGCTGTTCGAGGGGCCGACGAACTGCACGCCCAGCGGCAGGCCGGTGGCGGTCCAGTGCGTGGGAACGCTCATGGCGGGGCGGCCGGTGATATTGGCGAGCTGGGTGAAGGGCACCGCGGCGAGGTTCGCGGTGACCAGGTCGCGATAGAAGTCGGTGCGGGACATGACCTTTCCCGCGCCCAGGCGCAGCAGCGGCGGCAGGAGGGTATCGGCCAGCGCGGGCGTGCGGTTCTGGCCGATCAGCAGCGGCGGTTCCGCGAGGGTGGGAGTGAGCAACAGGTCGTACCGGGCATGGAAGTCGCTCAGCGCGCGGGTGTAGACATTCCAGCGCCCGTGCGCCGCCATGAGTTCGGGGGCCGGCACCGCGCGGCCGACCGCGGCCAGCGCCTGGGTGTCGATATCGAAATCCGTTGCGGCCGCGCCACTCACCGCGCAGGCGCGGGCCAGGTCGGTCGCGGCGGAGGCGGTCCAGACGGTCATGAAATCGAAGGCCATCTGCTTGCCGTCGACGACCGGTGCGGCGGGTTCGACGGTGTGGCCGAGTTCTTCCAGCAGTCGCGCCGCATCCTCGACGGCTTTCACGGCCTCGCCGTCCACCGCTGTGCCCAAAGGCGATTCGTGGCTGAAGCCGATGCGTAGTCGGCGCGGCGGGGTGTCGACGGCGGTGCGGTAGGGCTGTTCGGGGCGCGCGACGATATAGGGCGCACCGGGATCCGGCACACCGAGCACGTCGAACATGACCGCGGTATCGCGGACGCTGCGCGAGAGCACGCCCTCGGTGGCCGCGCCGAGGAGGAAGTCACCGATCACCGGCCCGCTGGGGATGAGCCCGCGCCCGGCCTTGAGGCCGAACAATCCGGTGCTGCCGGCGGGGATTCGAATCGAGCCGCCGCCGTCGCTGGCGCCCGCCATGGGCACGATGCCCGCCGCGATGGCCGCGGCCGACCCGCCCGACGATCCACCCGGAGTGCGGGCGGTGTCCCACGGATTGCGGGTGGCGCCGAAGGTTCTGGTCTCGGTGATGGCCTTGCTGCCGAATTCCGGGGTGGTTGTCTTGCCGAAGATGACGAGTCCGGCGTCGAGCCAGCGCTGTACCGCGATGCTGTGCTGTGTGGCCGGAACTCCACGCAGCGGCCCGGTGCCGCAGGAGGTCGGATATCCGGCGTAGTCCTGGACGAGATCCTTGATGAGGAACGGCACCCCGGCGAACGGACCGCCCGGCTCGGCCCGTCCCGCCAGTTCCTTGCCGTTCAACTCCATCAGCAGGCTGATGGCATTGAGCGCCGGATCGACCTCCGCGCATCGCTCCAGCGCGACCCGCAGCAGTTCGGTCGGATGGACCTCCCCGCGCCGCACCAGATCGGCCAATCCGACCGCATCGAACCCGCGATATTCGTCGTACCTCATCGCCCGAATACTAGCCCTACCGACCAGTATTCAACTGGGCTCTCATTGCCTGCGGCGCAGCACGAACGGCACCCCGGAGATCGCCACCAGCACCAGTAACACCACGGCGGTGGTGCGGAACGCGGACACGAAAACCGTTCCGGCGACACGCTGTGCGGCCTCCCCGACAGCGGTGGTCACCTGCGCGCGCATGGCCGCCTGGCCCGGATTCGCCGCGGCTCCGGAATGGTCGCATCCGGGTGGCGTGCGCTCGGGCGTCGCCGACTGCAATTGCAGGGTCGCACAGCGGGCGAATTCGTCGGCGATCGCCGGTGCGTACGGATTGCTCACCGACAGTTCCTGTTTCAGGGCCTGCTGTTCGCGGCCCACCGCATCGGGCGCCGCCACCGCCACCGAGTGGAAGAACAGGATGCCGATGAGGGCGACCCCGAGCGAATTGCCCACCTGCTGGGCCGCGGGCACCAGGCCCGACGCCGAATCCACCGATCGGGCCGGCACCGCCGCCACCACGGCGATCTGCAATCGGGCCGCCGCCACGCCGACCCCGAATCCGCCCAGTACCAAGGGAATCACCAGCAGTGACCACGACAGGCTCGCGGGATCCGGGTCCAGCGCCAGCACCCAGCCCACCAGGAGGATGCCGAAGAGCGCGAAACCCATTCCCACCATGCGGTTTCCGAGCCGATCCGCGAGCCGTGGCGCGGACAGCGCCCCGATGACCGCGCCCGCCGAGAACGGGAGGGTGGTGACGCCCGTGCGCAGTGCCGAATACCCGAGCCCGTATTGCAGCGATATGGACATGGTGAACAGGTAGGCCGCGAACACGCCGTACACCACCAGACAGGCGACGATCCACCCGAAGAATCGCATCGACGCGAACAGGCGGGGATCGACCAGCGGGGATCCCCCGCGCGCCGCCACCTGCCGCTCGTGCAGCGCGAAGACCACCAGCACCACCGCCGACGCCGCCAGCATGGCGAGAATCTTCGGCGACCAATCGTGTTCCCGCCCGACCGAGAGACCGTAGATCAGCAGGAACAGCCCCGCCGCCGCCAGCAGCGCGCCCACCGCGTCCAGTGGGCTGCGCTGGGAGGCCACCGAGCCGCGCACCTGCCGCACGGCCAGCGCCAGGGCCAGCGCCCCGGGGATCAGATTGACCAGGAAGATCGACCGCCAGGACAGCTCGAAGGGGTTGGCGCCCAGGAGAACTCCACCCACCAGCGGCCCCAGCATGGCGGCCGTGCCGGCCGTCGCACCGTACAGCGCGAAGGCCAGGTTGCGGCGCGCGGTGTCCGCGAACCGCGCCGTAATGAGGGCGATGGGCTGCGCCGACACCGCTCCGGCCGCGGCGCCCTGGAGCACGCGCGCCGCGATCAGGGCCGGCGGTGTCGGCGCGATGCCGCACAGCACCGAGGCCACCACGAAGAGGGTGAGCGCGGCGGTGAAGAAACCGCCACGCCCCCAGCGCATTCCGAGTCGCGCGCTCGGCAGCAGCGAGCAGGCCAGCGCCACCGTGTATCCCGTCAGCATCATCGACGACTGGGAGGAGGTGGCGCCGAGATCGCGCACGATATCGGGGATGGCGACGGTCACGATGGTGGCGTCCACCATCTGCATGAACACGGCGATGAACACCGCCGCGATCGCCACCCAGGCCGACGAATCACGCACGGGGAGAGCGGTTTCCCGCTGTAGGCCGATTGCGCTCATGCCGGGCCTAGGCGACGGCGCCGGACGGTAGCCCCGACCCGGAGTGCACGATCGACTCCAGCACCCGGGTCAGCACATCGCCGTAACGCGCCATGGACCGCGCCGCGACGCCGGTGTCCGGGAACAGCGAGGCCATCCAGATATTGTCGGCGGTGCGCTGCACCCAGGTGTACACCTCCTCGGAGGTGCCGCGGCTGCCGTAGAACGAGAACTCGAGCGCCTCGAACAGTTCCGCGCCCGGCAGCTTGCGCAGGTCCAGGAACGAGAGCATGGGCGCCACCCAGCCGCGCCGCACCTCGAATCCCTCACGCTCCTCCAGCAATTCGACGACGCGATGCAGCGAGACGTCCGAGAGCCATTTGCCCGCGACGAAGGCCGCCTCGGCCTTCTGAGCGACCACTTCGAACCCGTCGGCGGGGTCGAAGTCGAAGGCGATCGGGATGAGGCTGGCGTACCAGCCCACCGACCGGCGTTCGGCCGCATCGGCGCGGGTGCTCTTCGGTGAGAGGTTGAAATACCGTGTGCGCCCGGAGAGTTCGTACTCCGCGTAGGCCGCGGCGGCGAAGATGCCGGAGACCAGCCGCACCCCGGCCGCGGCGCATTCGGCCTCGAAGCGGTCGGCGAGCGCGCCCGTGAGCAGCACCCGCCGGTCCGAGGCCGCGTGCGTGGTGGCCGTGGAATCGGTATCCCGCAGCGGCAGTGGGAAACTCGGCAACCGGCCGCCATTGGCGCGAATGCGGTCGGCCCACTCCACGATCTGCGGCGAGTCGGTCTCCAGCTGTGCCGCCAGCGAGCGTTCCCGGTCGCAGTGCGCCCGGTAGCTGGCCACCGGCACCGCCGCGAGCCGCTCGGCCCCGGTGGGGTCGAAATACAGCTGCGCGAATTCGCCGCTGATGATGGCGCCGGAGATGGCGTCGCAGTTGATGTGGTCACTGGCGACGACGACGGTGAACGAGCCGCCGTGATCGATCACGGCGAAGGTGAAGCAGTCCCAGCTGCTCGGACCGGGTGTCACGTGCTGCACGATCCGGCTCACCAGCGGGCCGTCAATCTCGCCCCACGAATCGGCCACGAGATGGATGTCCTCGGCCTGCACCACGCGGCGCAGTACGCGGTATTCGGCGTCGATCTCGAACCAGCTGTGGAAGGCGTCGTGCCGACGCACGATCGTGGTGGTGGCGCGGACCAGCGCCGGAATATCGGGCACGCCCTGCAGGGTGAAGGCGCACAGGATGAGCCGGTCGAAACGCTGCCCGGTGAGTTTGGCGGTGCGCGCCATCTCCAGATAGGCGTCCTGCTGGAAGGACGGCGGGGTGGCGTCGGTGCGGGCGCGAATGGCCGCGGCACGGGAAACCTCACTGGGACGAATGATGGTGAGCTGGCCGCCTTTCGGCCGCCAGTCGTCGATGAGCCCGCTCTGCATCATGGCGAAGATTCCTCGTTCTTCTCGAAAGCCGTACTCAGGAAGCGATTTTCAGCAGGGAGCCGATGGGCGGCCGGTGCTCGGTGCGCAGGGCGGCCTCATGGGGCGTGAATCCGTGTGCGCCGAGCGGGAATTGGATGATGCCCTCGCCCGAATCGGCGAGTCCGCAGCGTTCCAGCGCGGTGGCGACGATCTGCCGGCTCATGACGCCGAGTTCGTGCAGGGGCCGGTTGCGGTGCTTGCGCACACCGAGGTCGACCTGTCCGATCGCGCCCGCGCCGTAATGGTCGAAGACATCGATCAGCAAACCGATTTCGACGCCGTAGTGGGAGGCGAACCAAAATCGTTCGAGCGCTTCGCGAGTGGCGGCGTACTCACCGCCGAGCGGTTGCACAACATGGCGCAATCCAGGGCGCAGGGCCGCCAGCAATGGCCGCGCCACGAGTTCGGTGACGCGCCCGCCGCCGGATTCGTCGAACGTTTCCCCGGTCAGCAATGGACGGCGGTAATAGGCTTTGCTGAAAACAATGGATTCGTCCAGCAGCAGCGGCCCGATCAGTTTCGGCACGAATTGCGGATCCGGTTCGATCAGATCGGAATCCATGAACATGATGATGTCGCCGGACGCCACCGCCAGCGAACGCCACAGCACCTCGCCCTTGCCCGGCACCGGCGGATGTTCGGGCAGCACGTCCTCGCGCCGGCCGACCAGCGCACCGGCCGCGCGGGCCACTCGGATGGTGTCGTCGGTGGACCCCGAATCCATGACGATCAGCTCGTCCACCAGGCCATCGGGCAGGCTGCGCACCGCGCGCACCACATCCGCCACCGTGGCTTCTTCATTCAGGGCCGGCAATACCACCGACACGGTTCGATCACCCTTGGCGGCAATCAGATCCGGCACACTCCAATTGGGCGCGGACCAGGTTCGGATTCCGCCATGGGATTCATTTGCGAGCAGACCGACCACAGCAACCACCTAACGAGAGTTCACGAAAGCGGGAGAGCGCCCGCTCTCGATTCGAGAATGTTTCGAAACATGGAATCGCGACGGTGCGATGCGCTGACGCTACAACTCTGCTGGGCAGCTGACCACTCGTGTTTACAGCTTTCAGACGGAAGTTACCGTGCATTAACCAGACCTGTCACAGACCTCCCAAAAAGGACATAGCGACAGTCTTTCGAAAGTAATCGGCATCGCCCCGGAGAATCCTAGTGACGCGCGTCGCACTCCCCTATCCCTGTGCGCGACAATTAATTTCCGTCCGATTCGAACTCTTCCGCAAACGAACGCCATGCTAGCCTTCGAGACGTTCGCCGCATGGGCGAGGAGTGCGGAGTTCGGATCGGGGTGGGGACCTTGTTGCCTGGCGAGGAATTCGCGGGCTATCGCATCGTGCGCAAGCTCGGCGCCGGCGGCATGGGCGCGGTGTTCCTGGCCCGCCATCCGCAGCTGGCCCGGCCGGTGGCCCTGAAGGTGCTCACCGGCGATACCGACGCCGAGAGCCGGGCCCGCTTCCTGCGCGAAGCCGAATTGGCGGCACGGCTGCAGCATCCGAATGTGGTGTCGGTGCTGGACCGCGGCGTCCACGACGAACAGCTGTGGATCGCCATGCAGTTCGTCGCCGGAACCGATGCGGCCGAAGCCGTCCGCGCGGGACTGAACGCCGAGCAGGCCGTGCACATCGTCACCGAGGCGGCGCGCGGACTGGACGCCGCGCACGCCGCCGGACTGCTGCACCGCGATGTGAAACCGGCCAATATCCTGGTCGCCGCCCCTGAAGACACCACGCCGGGACAGCTCGACGCGACGCCCGGGCGGGTGCTGGTCACCGACTTCGGCATTGCCCGCGCGACCGAGCAGAGCACGGTCCTCACCGCCGAGGGCATGGTGCTGGCCACCCTCGCCTACGCGGCGCCGGAGCAGCTCTCGGGCGAGGCCATCGACCATCACGCCGACGTGTACGCCCTCGGGGCCACGCTGTATCACCTGCTCACCGGGTTCGTGCCGTTCCGGTACGAGGATCCGCTCCAGGTGCTGCACGCGCATCTGGAGCAGGAGCCGCCGCGGCCGTGCGCGGTGAATCCGGCACTGGCAGCGGGTTTCGACGCGGTCATCGCGCGAGCCATGGCCAAGGAGCCGCGCGATCGATACCCCAGCTGCGGCGCACTGGCGACGGCCGCGCGGGCGGCATTGCGCGGGGAACCCGAACCGGCGCTGCCGAACCCGCGCCGACGTCGGCGGATGCTGTTGGCGGGCTTGGTGATCGGGCTCGTGGCCGCGCTGGCGGTCGTACTGGGGGTAACCCTGCGGGCATCCTCCGACGCCGCGGCGACCGACGGTCCGTCCGGAACACCGGTCACGACAGCGGCTCCCACGACACCGGTCACCGGCGACTCCGGTCCGTGGGGTGTCTACGGCTACATTGCCGAGCGGTTCCCGAACCTGCTGCCGTCCTTCCCCACCGCGCTCGGCTACAAGGGAATGAACTGCTACGCGGTCGATTCCAAGAATGTCGTCACCGTGGTCCCGCGCAACCGCACCCCGGAGGGCCTGGCCAGCGTGCGCTGCGACAGCGACGGCGACCCCCTCGAAATGGTGGTCCTCACCTGCACGGTGGATCGCACGCCGCGGCCGAAACCGAACTTCCCCTTCGGAACTCAGCACGGCGAACAGCGCTGGACCAAGGGCGGCGAGAACGGCACCGTCGTCTGGGGTGACGGGGACACCGCGCAGGGCTACACCTACGGCCTGATGGTCACCTTCGACAGTCCGGAACGGAACCTCTGCTACCTGTACTCGTTCGGATCCAATGAGGTTCGCGGACAGGACCTGTACGAGAAGTGGTGGATCGATGCGCCGCTCTGAACGCCTGCCACGTTGGGTGACAGCGCTTTTCGCCGTCGGGCTGGTCACCGGCTGCACCTCCACCGTGCCCGGCACGCCGGAACCGGCCGGGCTCGGCGTCCTCGACGTCGGCGGCTGGGACACGACGCCGCTTCCCGTGCCCGGCAATGGAAAGACCTCGTACGGGCGCATAGTGGAGTCGGCGCGGCTCGCGGACGCGGTGATCAACCCGATCGATGTGATCGGCACCCTCGGCTACGCGACGCCCGCCCTGGTTCCCACACCGCTGGCCTCGGTCGGCATTCTCGCCGACGTCGCCCGTCCGATCCTCACCGAATACGGCATGATCGCCGGATATTCCATGGGCGCCAACGACACCGGCGGCGAACGATCCACGCTCGCGGCCAAGTCCAGGATGATCCGCGTGACCGTCCTCAGTTTCCCCGACGCCGGTGCCGCGACCGCGGCCGCACAGCGGATCGAGGAGGCCGACTTCGCGGCGGGCGCGGGCAACGAGCCCGTGACGATTCCCGGACATGAAGGGGCACACAGTCATTGGCGTCCCGGCGTGCCAACCCTCGGGGTGTACACCGCGCACGGCTCGTTCCTGGTGGCGCTGTACATCCGGCTGCCCGAACCGGATTCGACCGCCCTGGCGGCGGTCGCGGCCTCCACCCTCGACAAGCAGCTGCCGCAGCTGGACACCTTCACCCCGACCCCGTCCGGGAGGCTCGCCGACCTGCCGCTGGACCCGGACGGCGTGCTGCGCCGCATGGTGTCCATGCGCCCCGGGCAGTGGACCTATCCGTCGCTGAGCCGGCGCGAGAACTACATCGACGAGGTGTCCGTGGCCATCGGCATGCGGCTCAACGGCGGCATCGTCTTCGGGCCCGGCGGCGTCGATCACCTCATGCGCACCGAGCAGACCGATCCCACCGCACCCGGCGAGCTCGGCATCGATCGGATGGCGGTGACCGGGGTGGAAACCCTCTACCGGTTCACCGACGCGAGCAAGGCACGCTGGTACTACCAGGCGCTGGTGGACGCCATCGCGCGGCAGGTGACCAGTTCCACCGACGGCGACCGCACCGTGATCGCCGGGCCCGCGGGCGTGCCGGACGTGTTCTGCTATCGCATCGAATTCCACGGCGCCGATCCCTACAACCGCTGCTATCTGCTCGACGGCCGCTATATGGCCACGGTGATCGGGCCGGACGAGACCTTCACCCGGCAGCGGGCCGCCGCCCAGTACGCGTTGCTGGTCAATACCCGGTAAGCCCGTGCGTGAACTACAGTCCGGCAGCCAGGTGGCCGGGTATCGGATCGAACGCCTGCTGGGAGCGGGCGGCATGGGTGCGGTGTACCTGGCCCGCCACCCCCGGCTCCCCCGCTACGACGCGCTGAAAGTGCTGGCGCGCGGCGCCGATCCGCGCTTCCGGGAACGTTTCCAACGCGAGGCCAGACTGGCGTCGCGGCTCGACCACCCCAATGTGGTGTCCATCCATGGCAGCGGCGAGGACGGCGAATTACTGTGGATCGCCATGCAATTCGTGGACGGACAGGATTCCGCACAGCTGGTGCGCGACGGCGGGCTGACCGCCGAACGCGCCATTGCCATCGTGACGCAGGCCGCGCGCGGATTGGATGCGGCGCATCGGTCCGGGCTGCTGCATCGGGACGTGAAACCGGCCAATATCCTGGTGACGCAAGATGATGAGCGGGTGCTGGTCGCAGATTTCGGCATCGCCCGGGAAGCCGCCGACCCCACCGCGACCGGAATGCTGCGGGCCACACCGGCTTACGCGGCCCCGGAACAGATTCGCGGCGGATCCCTGGATCATCGCGCCGACGTGTACGGTCTCGGCGCGACGCTCTACCACCTGCTCACCGGGCAGGTCCCCTACCCGCGCGACAGCACCGCCGCCATGGTGCACGCGCACCTGACCGCCACCCCGCCCCGGCCCAGCCGGATCGCGCCGACCCTGCCGGTCGCACTGGACGCCGTCCTCGCGCGCGCCCTCGCCAAGGATCCCGCCGAGCGTTTCCGCAGCTGCGGCGAACTCGCCGAAGCAGCGCGAGCCACCCTGGGCGGCAAGACTTTCCAGCGCATCCGCCGAACCCGCCGGGGCGCACTGGCGGCCGCCGCGACGGCCACGGTGGCCGCCACGGTCGCCGCCGTCGTCCTCACCGACGCCGCACCCTCCGACACCAGCGCCGGCCCCAGCCCACAGCCCGCCGTGGTGGCACCCCCCACCACCCAGGCCCCCGAGTCCCCCTGGGGCAATGCGGCATTCATCGTGGACGCCTTCACCTCGATCCTCCCCGCCAAACCATCCACCCGTGGCTATCTGAACATGACGTGCGAGGCCGTCGACGACCCCACCGCCCCCGCCGTGGTGTGCACCGGCGACAACAACACCGTGTGGTGGCTCCAGGTCACCTGCCGCACCGACCGCACCGAGTACCCCGCCGCCACCCCCGGCGGCACCGACCCCGGCACCGCCCGCTGGTCCCACGGCACCGGCACCGGCACCGCCGTCTGGCGCACCAGCCCCGACCAGTACCGCACCACCGTAGGCAACCTCGAGATCCGCTTCGACACCCCCGACCGCAACTTCTGCGCCCTCGAGGCCTACGGCATGGCCTCGGGCAAGGACCTCTACGAGCAGTGGTGGGAGATGGAACTGGTTTGACTCGTGCACCGGATGCCGGCAGTCGCACCCCGGGCGATACCATCATCCGATGAAATCGGTAATGCGCACTGCCGCAGGACTTCTCGCCCTTACCGCTCTTGCCGCCGCGGCGCCCGCCGCCTCCGCCCTCCCCACCGGATCGTTCGGGTCCGGCGAACGCCGTGAGGTGGTCATCATCGATGGCACCCTCGAGATCAGCGACCTCGACAACTGCTGGGCCAGCGGGTTCCCTCGCGATATCCGCTTCGAGAACCAGAGCTCGCGCACCTACCTGGTGTTCGACAACAAGGACTGCTCGGGCGATCCCGTCGCCTCGGTGGCGGGTGGCACCACCGCGACGCACTACGGCTGGTCGGCTGTCGCCGCCCGGTAGACCACCGCGCGCGAAACGGCTGTAGCCCCCTCCCGTCCGGAGGGGGCTACAGCGGTTTCGGAGGTCGGGCCAGCATGATCGATTTCTAGAACGTGTTCTATATTCGGGGAAACGTTCTGGCGATCCCCCGGGAGTTCACCTCATGTACCAGTGGTCCGACGAAGATCTCATGTTCCGCGATGTGCTGCGCGGGTTCATCGAGAAGGAGATCAAGCCGCACGTCGACCAGCTGGAGAGTGGGGCGCTGCCGCCGTTCGACATCATCCGGAAGCTGTACGCGACGTTCGGGCTGGACGAGATGGCCCGGGAGGCGCTGGCCAAGGCCATCGAGCGGGAAGAGACCGGGGCCTCGGGCAAGCCGAGCGGAGGGTTCAGCGGATCCGGCAGCATGGGGGTCATTCTCAATAGCGAGCTCGCCGGAGTCAGTCTGGGATTGGTGGCCTCGATGGGAGTGAGCCTCGGGCTCACGGTGGGGACCATTCGCAGCCGGGGAACGCTGACGCAGAAGAAGCGGTGGCTGCCGGAGCTGGTCACGTTCGAGAAGGTCGGCGCATGGGCTATCACCGAACCCGATTCGGGCTCAGACGCTTTCGGCGGAATGAAGTCGTATGTGCGCCGGGACGGCGAGGATTACATCCTCAATGGCCGGAAGACGTTCATTACCAATGGTCCCCATGCGGATGTGACCGTCGTCTACGCCAAACTCGACGAGGAGGACGGCACCGATCGGCGCGACCGCAAGGTGCTGACCTTCGTCCTGGACCGGGGCATGCCGGGATTCACGCAGAGTGCGGCCTTCAAGAAAATGGGCATGAACTCCTCGCCGACCGGTGAGCTGTTCTTCGACAATGTGCGCATCACCCCGGACCGCCTGCTCGGGGAGACCGAGAATCCCGCCAAGGGCGATGGAAAGGACAGCGCCAAGGAGTCTTTCGCGGCCGAGCGCATCGGCATCGCGTCGCTGGCGCTGGGCATCATCAACGAATGCCACCGGCTCTCGGTGGATTACGCGAAGTCGCGCAAGCTGTGGGGTAAGGAGATCGCGCAGTTCCAGCTCATCCAGCTCAAGCTGGCCGAGATGGAGATCGCGCGAATCAATGTGCAGAACATGGTGTTCAACGCCATCGAGCGCACCGCCGCGGGCGAGAAGGTCTCCCTGGCCGAAGCCTCCGCCATGAAGCTCTATTCCTCCCGCGCCGCGACCGAGGTCGCCATGGAGGCCGTGCAGCTCTTCGGCGGCAACGGCTATATGGCCGAATACAAGGTGGAGCAGCTCGCCCGTGACGCCAAGTCGCTCATGATCTACGCGGGCAGCAATGAAATCCAGGTCACGCACATTGCCAAGGGTCTACTCGGCGGCTAGCTCCGGCTCCCGGATCGGGACCATGGAGTAGAGCCACAGGCCCTGGCGCGGTACCTCGCAACGCATGTTCTGCACGTGCATCGGGGTCCACTCGCCGCCGTCGAGCAGCCGGATGCGAACCGGCCGCCAGGGCAGCACATTCGCGGTGATGTCGGTCGTCCACAGGCGATGCCAGTCGGGCGACTCCTCACACCGCGCGACGATCTCGTCGATTCGTTCCGGCGCGGCAATGCCCGGGGCCAGGTGACGCAGGGACTGCACCGCCATGTGCGCTTCGCGTTCCCAGTCCTCGACGACCTCGCGGGCGCGCGAGTCCAGCAGGAGCCACTCGATGACGCTCATGCCGGGCTTCTGCCCCGGAAACGCTTGGGCGTAAGCAGTATTGGTGGCGATCAGGTCGAGAGTGGGGCCGGTGTGGTAGCAGGCCGGGTACGGAATGCTCTCCAGGAAGTCCAATTCCACCCAGGTGAGTTCGAGGATCGCACCGGCCCCGCCGGTCAGCTCGATCTCGAGGACCATGGCGGCGTGATCACGGAAGATCGATGGGACCTCCAGGGCGTCGAAGAGCGCACTGAGGGCGGTCGCCGTGGGCGGGCGGGTGCCCTGCTCGAGTTTCTGGATCAGCCCCTCGGAGACGTCGGCCCGGCGGGCCAGCGCGGCGCGGCTGAGGCCCAGGGACTCTCGGCGTTCCCGCAGGTAGCCCGCGATGGCCCGGTGTGAATCGACCATCCGAACTACCTCCAGAGCACACTGCTTTCGATACCGTCCGGTAGATGAACCTACCGATCGGCCGCGGGCGGGTAGGTCGCCGGGTCCATGGAATTTTTCGATAAACGTGACGCCAGGTGACAGTAAACTGTTACAGTGACTCCGCGATTCGGCCGACGGTCAGGGTGCAAATGATCGTCGGCCGAATCGCACCTTGATCAGCGGAATTCGCGCGAGTCGCTGCGCAACGGCAGGCGGCGCAGTGCGACCTCGGTGTACACGCCGTCGACCGTGCCCGTCAGGCGCAGGGTCGTCGAGTCGGCCTGGGTCCACGCCAGCACCGAATCCCCCAGTCGCAGAGCAGATGTCGAATCATCGACGAGCAACTCGCGATCGAGGTTGTCACCGGCGGCCCGGACGACCACCAGCCGCTGCGCGACCGGCCGGACCTCGATGGCCACTCGCACCCAGGCCGGGCCCGCGCCCCGGAATTCGTCCACCGCCCACACCCCGTCGAGCGGTGACAATCTGTCCCCGTAATTGTGATACTGGCGAAAACCGTTGGCGCCCATCGCCGTCAGCACGATGAGGGCCGCCACCACATGTGCGGCCACGCCGGCCCGGCGCAGTCGCACATCCGCCACCAGCGGCTGCTCCGGAAGTTTCGCCGAATCACGATTGCGAATCAGCACATCGATGAGCCGCTGCCACCACGGAGCCGACACCAGCACCGCCATGCCCAGCATGACCAGCGGCGTCACCACGACCGGCACGCCATAGGCGATATTGAGAATGCTCACCTGGATCAGCGCCACCACGCAGACCAGCGCCCCCAGCAGCGTGGTGCGCCGGAAGATCAGCAGCACACCGCCCGCCACCTCGACCAACCCGGTGATTACCGTGTACGGCGTCGAGGTGGCCATGAACTTCCACAGCATCCCCGAGGAGGACGACTCCCCCAGCGTCACCAGCATCTCTCCCGGCAGGGTGAACGAGATGAACTGCGTAGGAATGACTTTCACCATGCCGAAGGCGATCATCAACAGCGACAGCACCACCCGCACCGCCAGGTGCAGCCATCCCAGTTCTCTCCGGTAGCGCACGCGACATCCTCCGATCTGTGCCCGCCCGGCAACCTCCAGCATGCCATCGGGCCCGACCGGCGGATCACAGCATGCCGTGCGGGATCTCCCCGGCCTCGGGCATCGGCTGCACGACATCCCAGTGCTCGACGATCTTGCCGTCGGCGATCCGCCAGATGTCGGCGACCGCGTATTCGACGGGCTCGGCGGCGGGTGTCATGCGGTAGTGCACGACCACGTATTCCTCGTCGGCGATGACGCGAGCCAGGTCGAGCCGCGCCGACGCGACCGGCGCGTTGGCGATGTATTCGATGAAAGCGGTTTTCCCGGAGGGATTTCCGGGACTGTGCTCGAGGAAATCGTCATGCAGGAGCTCCTCGAGCACCTCGACATTGCCCGCCGCGAATTCCGCGAATCCACGCTGGACGAGAGCCTTGTTGCGATCGGCTGTAGCTGTATCCGTCATGCCGTCGAGCCTGGCGAAGCGCCTGCCCCGGTGTCGATTACATGCCGGGTAATGGCGTGCACTCGGTCGCCGTCCCGATACTGGCCCCATGGACAGTGATCGGCCGATCGGCGAGCAGCTTCGCGAGTGGCGACGCCGGAACCGGCTCAGCCAGCTCGACCTGGCGCTCCAGGCAGACGTCTCCGCCCGCCACATCAGTTTCGTCGAAACCGGCCGCACCATTCCCAGCCCCGATATGGTCCTGCACCTGGCCGAGCATCTGAATATTCCACTGCGCGAACGTAATCGACTGCTCATGGCCGCCGGTCACGCCCCGCGATACCAGCGCCGCCCCTGGAACGACCCCGAGCTTACGCACGCCCGGCAGGCCGTGCAGCGCCTGCTGCACCTGCACGAGCCCTACCCCGCCCTCGCCGTGGATCCGCGGTGGAATCTGGTGCAGGCCAACGACACTGTGCGGATCTTCTTCGACGAGGCAGATCCCGGTCTGCTCACCGCACCGCTCAATATGATGCGGCTGGCCCTGCACCCCAAGGGTTTCGCCTCCCGATTGCACAATCTCGGCCAGGTTCGCGCCGTCCTGCTGCCACGCCTGGCGCGGCAGGTCCGCGCCACCGCGGACCCGGAGCTCGCCGCCCTGTACGAGGAACTGCTGGCATACGGTCCACCGGTCACGGTCGCGCACACCCCCGACGAGATCACCATGCCGATCGCACTGCGCCACGGCGACAGGGACTTACGCCTGTTCAGCACGCTCACGGTCTTCGGCACCGCGTTCGATATCACCCTTACCGAAATCGCCGTCGAGGCGTACTTCCCGGCCGATCCGGAAACCGCCCGCTATCTCGAAAACCTGCGGGCCTGACAGCGGGCGGCACCGGAATCCGTTTACGGCACCACGATTTCGGTCGTGGCCGGGATGTTCGGGCGGTCCGTGCGCACGGTGAGCTGAACGCGCCCGGCACCGGTCTCCGCCAGCACGATCGCCGGGGACAGGCGCTGCCAGGCCGGAATGAATCGGCTCACGCTGCCCGCCTGCCCGGTATCGAGATTGCGCCAATCGACGATCGCGGTGATGTCGCAGGCCAGCAGCTGCGGGCCCCACTCACCCACCGGCGAAAAGCCTGGGGTGATGCGCAATACGATCGAATGCACGGCGCCGGGGGCCTCGGAGTATTCGTACAGCGGGCCGTCGAAGGCGGTGCCACCCGTGTTCAGCATTCCGGCGCAGGTCCCGTAGCCGACGGTGAATACCGGGGTCATATTGAAGTCGGTCTTGGCGCACGTCCGCGGCCCGACATTCGACCATCCGAGCTGACAGGGGTCGCCCCCGTCCGCCGTGGCCGGTCCCGCGACCGCCACGCCCGCGCCGAAGAACAGCGCGGCAACCGTTCCGAAAACCATGCGCTTCATCGTCGTACTCCCCTCATCCGAACTCTCGTTAACAAAGGTAAGCAGCCCGATCGTAGCGACGATCCAGCTCACGGCCGGGCAGCGCGCCGACAGGTACGTTCGGAGCATGGGGAGTGGGAGAACGACCGGTCCGATACACCGGTTGCGCAGATTTCGCCGGCCGCTTGCGATTGCGTTCGGCCTCATCGTGGCCCTGTCGGTCATCGCCGTGCTACCCAGATGGTGGTGCGCCCGCGACGCCGACAACTGGTATCGCGGCGATCCCACACTGGTCCGCGGCCTCGTCGAAGAACTGGTCACCTTCGAATCCGAGGACGATCGACGCCGCGCCACCGGCTCGGATGCCGGCCTCACCGAAATGTGGGGCCTGCTCGCCCATCAGATGACCGCCCTCGGCCTGGCCCAGATCTGCCTCGACCACCCCGGCTGGCGAGACCGCTACGCCCCCATCGCAACCCGCGCGGCAGCCAAGAGCCTGCTGCCCGAAATGCGCACCGAATTCACCGCCGCCTGGCACGGCCGGGACGGCCTGACCGACCTGGACAGCGCGAACGGCCACGCCTATCTGTCGTATCCCGCCCTCGCCCTCGGCATGGCCCGCCTGATCGACCCGGCATTCCCCGCCGACCTGTCGGCACAGCACGACGCCATGATCACCGCCTTCGAACGGCGGCTGCTCGCCTCCCCCACCGCCCTGCTCGACACCTTCCCCGGCGAGGCCTACCCCACCGATGTGGCAGCCGTGGCCGCCGCCATCGCGGTGCACGGCCGGGCGACCGGCACCGACCACTCCCCTGTCCTCACCCACTGGGCGAAGCAGGTCCGCGAGGTCCAGATCGACCGGGCGACCGGACTCGTGTTGCAGCGCATGGGCACCGACGGAAAATCACACGACGCACCCCGAGCCTCGGGCACCGCATTGGGGGCCTACTTCGCGGGCTTCGCCGACCGCTCCCTCGCCGCGGAACTGGCCACCGCACTGTTCCGCGAGGAACGAAACATCCTGGGCTTCAGCGCCATCCACGAGTATCCCGATGGCCACACCGGCCCCGGAGACATGGACAGCGGCCCGCTGATCCTAGGAATCTCCATGTCCGCCACCGCCTTCGCCCTGGCCCCCGCCCGAGCCTTCGGCCACCAGGACACCTTCACCCGCCTCTACCGCACCACAGACCTCTTCGGACTGTCCCTGCAGCGCGACTCCCGCCACCGCTTCGCCACCGGCGGCGTCATCGGCAACGCCCTGCTCCTGGCCATCCTCACCTCCGGACCGGAACTGGCGCAATGAAACTCACGCGAACCACCTGGCGACGAATCCGCACACCACTGATCCTCACCACGATCCTGCTCACCTACCTCGCCCTCCACCAGATCCTGGCCGAACTGTCGGAGCGGCACGGCTACGGTTCACCGGACGGTCTCGGCCTCCCCTACCTCGCCGTGGCCGCCGCGACCGTCGGCCTCCGCATCCTGCTGCTGGTCGTCGTGCCGGCCGTTCTCGCCTACCGCGCCATGGCCTACGCGGTCACACGCCTGCTGCGCAACCCCGGCGAGCGCTCGGGATCGGCGAGCCCGATCAATGAGCAGGCGGGTTCCGCCGAGCACCGGTCCGCAGAATAGGAGCTATCGATCGGCCGATCCGGGGTGGCGGAATGCATTGTGCTCGTGCGGGATTCATGACCATCACGATTGCGGCGATGGTGTCGGCCACAGCACCGGCCACGGCAGAACCCACGGTATCGGTATTCGTACCCGCCCAGATTCCCGTCCTGAGCTGGTCGGAGAATCTGGCCTTCGACGATTCGGGCGCGCTGTGGGTCAGCAAGACCGGCGAACAGCGCGTCGTCCGCTACGACGCGAGCGGCCGCATCACCGGCGGCTTCTCGATCGCGGCTCCGGCCGGCCTCATCCGAGGCCAGGATGGGTCGATGTACGTCAATGCGGCCTGGGCGCCGTCCGGACCTGCCTCCCTCGGCCACGTGTTCCGTTTCGACCCGCACTCCGAGCAGCCGGTTCCCCAGTTCGTCGCGGACGCCACCTGGGGCGCCAACGGCCTGACCGCCGACAACGACGGAAACCTGTACGCCACCGACGCATTCGGGGTCGGCATCGTCAAGATCCGCCCCGACGGCAGCCGCGACGAGCAGTGGATAGCCGCGGTCGCGGACCTGTTCAGCCCCAATGGCATTACGGCAGTGGGTGATTGGCTCTACCTCACCGTCACCCTGGACATGAGCTCCCCGATCTACCGCATCCGGCGCGACCGCCCCCACGTCCGCGAAGTCGTCGCACGCCTCGAGACCAAGCCCTTGCCCAGACTGCTCGACGACCTCACCGTCGCCCCCGACGGCACCATCTACGTCGCGTCCACCACTTCCCCGCTGATGGGCGAGCTCCTGCGCGTCGACCCCGAAACCGGCACGGTGACAACGCTGTTCAGCGGCCCCAATGTCACCAGCCCACGACTGGCTCCGGACGGCAGCCTGTACGCCTCCACCGGCTACGGCCACCTTCTGCACATCACCCTCTAACCGGGGTTTCTCCGATATGGACCGGAGCAGAGACGATTGGACATCCGGCAGAGATCATTGATGATTTCACGTCTCTCCCCTGGCTCTTACGGTGAGTACATCACCAAGAACGAGCAAGGAGAACGACATGAAGATCGCAGTGTATGGAGCCAGTGGCCACGTCGGCCGGTTCGCGGTCGACGAGCTGCGGGGACGCGGGATCGATGTGGTCGTGGTCGGGCGGAATGCCGAGCGGCTCAATGGATTCGAGGCCGAGGTTCGGGTTGCGGCCGCTGATGATCATGAGGCGTTGGTGGCGGCGTTCACCGGAATCGATGTCGTGATCAGCACGCTGCCGGACTTCACCGGCACCGGCGAAGGTGTGGTGCGGGCGGCCATCGCGGCGGGTGCGCACTACGTGGATGTGGCGGGCGAGCAGCTGTTCGTCAAGAAGATCTTCGACGAGTACGGTCCGCTCGCGGAGAACGCCGGGGTCACGCTGGCTCCGGCCATCACCGAGGCGGGGATCTTCGGGGATCTGCTCGCGAACCTCGGGGCGGCGCGACTCGGCGGCGCGGACGAGATCGTGCTCAGCCACCTCGCGGCTCCGGGCGGGGAAGGATCGCGGGGCAGCATGCGCACGGTGCTGCGGAACCTCGAGGTGTTCACCAGCGGCGGACTGTCCTGGATCGACGGCGAATTCCGCACCGGACCGCAGCCGCAGCGCGACACCTTCCTGCCGCCAGCGGCGCCGGAACCCATTGCGGTCATGAAGTTTCCGCAGCCCTCCGTGGTGACGATCCCGCGCCACACCACGGCCGCGTCGATCGAGGGCGTGCTGGCGAAGTCGATCTTCGAGATCGTCGGCACGGTGACCGAGTCGGATCTGGCCAATGCCCCGGAGACGCCCGGCGCACCCGCCGCCTACTCGATGGTCACGGACATCTACCGCGACGGCCGCCATCTGCGCGGCATCGGCAGCGGCCCCGACGCCTACCGCAACAGCGCCCAACTGGCCGTCGAGACGGCGGTGCGAATCGCCGCCGGTGCGGGCAAACCCGGCGCCCAGTCCCCCGCCGAACTGTTCGATCCTGTCGAATTCCTCGATGCTCTCGGCGAATTCGGCATCACCTGGACGCTCGGAGAAGTGCGGTGACACAGCGCCTCACCCGGCTCGGCATGGTGATCGCCGCCCTGATCACCATGCTGCTGGTCCCCGCCGGAACAGCCCTCACCGCACCGGTCCTCGACTGGTCCGCCGTGTGGGCCACCGCACAGCAGCGCCCGGACACCGGTATGCACGGCAACTGGTCCGCCCAGGGCTTCGCCGATCAGACTGTGCGGCAAACCATTCGGGTGAGCGCGGGCGGGCCCGCCCTCCGCATCAGACTGTCCAACCTCTACGGCCGCGAGCCGCTCGCCCTGAGCCACGCGACCGTGGCCCGCAGTACCGGCGGCGCGGCGGTGGCACCGGAATCGCTGCGCCCGTTGACAGTTGGCCTGGCCTCCGCATTCGAGATCGCCCCCGGCACCGAATTGTCCACCGACCCGGTGCCATTGGCGGTATCTCCCGGGGAGTCACTGACCGTCACCATGTACTTCGCCCGCCCGACCGGCCCGGCCACCCACCACGCCCAAGCCGCGGCCACCACCTACCGAGCCGCAGGCAACCACGCGGCCGACGCCACCGCCACCCCCTTCATCGAAACCTCCCGCTCCTGGTACTACCTGGCCGGCGTGGACGTCCTCCGATCAGCGCCCCGGCCCGACGTCACCGTGGCGTTCGGCGATTCCATCACCGACGGCTACCTCTCCACCACCGACGCCAACCGCCGCTACCCCGATGAACTCGCCCAGCAACTCACCGCCGCCGGGCGCTCCCGCCCCGTCCTCAACGCAGGCATCAGCGGAAATCGCGTGACCGTGGATTCAGCGCTGCTCGGCGACAGCGCACTGTCCCGATTCCGTCGCGATGTCCTCCAGCAGCCGGGAATCAGCACGGTCATCGTCCTGGAGGGCATCAACGACATCGGCCTCAGCGGTGGCCCCGACCCGGACGGACGGCACTCGCCCGCAATCACGGCCGAACACCTCATCGACAGCCACCGCGACCTCATCCGCCAGGCCCGCACCGCCGGAATCCGCATCATCGGCGCGACCATCCTCCCCTTCGCCGGCTCGCCCTACTTCACTCCCGACAAGGAGCGCATCCGCCACGAGGTCAATACCTGGATCCGCACCAGCGGCGAGTACGACGCGGTAGTCGACCTCGACACCGCCCTCGCCTCGCCCACCGACCGCACTGCCCTGAACCCCACCTTCGACAGCGGAGATCACCTGCACCCCAACGACTCCGGCTACCGCGCCATGGCCGCGGCTGTCACCCGCAGCGGACTCTAACCCACCTTCCCCACCCAGGAGTGAATCCCCATGAGCGACAACAATTCCGGCCCCGCCCCCCGAACCCTGACCGAACCCGAACTGCTCGATCTCCTCGAAGCGAACCAATTCGGCGTCCTGGCAACGGTGAAACGATCCGGCCACCCCGCCCTCTCCAACGTCCTCTACCGCTGGACCCCCACCGACCGCACCATCCGCATCTCCACCACGGCCGACCGGCTCAAGGCCAAACACATCCGCAACAACCCTCACGTGGCCCTCCACATCCCCGGCCCCAATGTCTGGTCCTTCGCCGTCGCCGAAGGCGAAGCCGAGGTGTCGGCAAGCCCCCGAGAGCTACTCGCCTTCGCCGGTCACCCCGCCGACCCTGAAACCCACCTCGCGCAGCAAGCCCGTGAAAACCGAGTGATCATCACCCTGCGAGTCACCCGCCTCTACGGCACCGCCCTCGACATCCCCTGAGCTGTATCGATTCGCAGCGTCGGATCGGGTAGGGGTCCGAAACTTTCTCCTGTCGCGGCTTGTGACCGGGCGCAAAGGTAGCGGGGCGGGCGGGGGCGCTGCTTGTGCCGCGGAACAAGAACTGGACCGAATCCTGGTCACCGGACCAGCGCGGGAAATATGGTGCATCCGATTACCTCGACGACTCGCCAAAGGCTGTGAAGGAGAAGAGGATTGGACTCCATCGAGCCCGTCCCGTCGCCGCGGTGGGAGCGGTCCGACGACAGCATGAGAAGTATCGACTCGCGCGCGCTGCGGATGTCCTGGCGCACGGTCCTGGCCGACGCCTGCACGGGCGGCGAGGCGTATGTCATTCTCCGGCGCGGCCGCCCCGAAGCCGTACTGGTTTCGCAGGCCAGCTGGCTGCGCGGCTGCGCGAAAATCCCTGTCCCCGTGGCGAATCAGCGCCTCATAGCAGCATCGGATGCCCGCAGCAGCCTGAGCGCGGTCCGCACCGCCGCCCACATCTCCGGCCGGCACACCCTCATCCGCAAGCGCTACGGATCATTGTTCAGAGCCGATTCCCCGGCCGAATTCGACGCCGTCATCGCCCCCTACGACTGGTTGGTCGCAGTGCGCCAACACCGTAACGGCGCGCACCCACGCTGAGCGAAGGGCAGCGGCGGGTCAGGATCAGATGAACAGCCCGAGCACGATGCCGCTGACGACCAGCTTGAGGACCCAGTCGGTCATGTGCACCAAAGCGGTTGGGATCGGCACGTTTTCGTGAACAACGGCCCCGGCGAGGATGGTCACCGGAAGTATCGCCACGATCGCGCCCAGCGCCGCCCCGGCACCGACTCCGTGCCGGTCACCGGCGACGAGTAGTGCCGCGAGCACCGCCGCCGCGAGCAGACCACGCAGAATCACGAACAGCATCTGCACCGGCACCCCGATCCCGGGACGCGGAGTGCTCGTCCGCGACACCAGCGCAGCGACCCGAGGCGTCGCATACAGCGCCGCGCTGATGACGAACGAGACGACCGCCGCAACGACAACACCTGCAATAACCATGGCCAGCTCCTTCAGTACGGTTCAGTACTTAATGTAGGGCGACGGACTTAGTACCGTCAAGTACTAAAGTGAGGGAATGAGCCCTACCAGTGCACGTCGCGGCCGACCGCCCGGCAAGTCCGGCATCGAACTGCTGGACGTCGCCCGCGAGGTGTTTCTCGAGCGCGGATTCGCCGGATCGACGATGGACGAAATCGCCACGCGCGCAGGGATTTCCAAAACCTCGCTCTACCGCGAACACCCGTCCAAGACAGGCTTGTTCGCCGCCGTCGTAGCGCATTGGGCAGCCGCCGGCCGTCACGCCCTGCGCCCGGCCCTCGCGAATCTCGAGGCCGCCGACGACATCCGCGAGGCCCTGCTCACCTGGGCGCAAACCCTGCGGTCCGGCATTCTCGCCCCACCCGTAGTGGAAATGCGACGACTGGTCACCGCCGAAGCCGCCCGCCAGCCCGAAGTGGGCACAACCTACCTACACAACAGCTGGATCACCAATATCGCCGACCTCGCCACAACACTGCAGAAACTCGACAACCGCGGCAAGCTGCGAATCCCCGACCCCGCCACCGCCGCAGAACAGCTCACCTGGCTCGTCGTAGGCGCACCACTGAACGCCCGAATGCTCGACCCCACAACAACACCGACAGACACCGCCGACACGGCGATCGACCTGTTCCTCGCGGCCTACGGCCGAACTCGACCGCACACCAGCTGACGTCCACCATTCGCGTGCCCCGGAGTGGCACGCGCGAAACCACTGTCGCAGACAAGATGAAACATCTGGTCGGAACGTCGCACCGCACCAGGAACAGGTGTCCACGCGTTCTCGATATCGGGATCTCGGATACAGACCCTGTACCCGATCCATCACTCGACTGCCCACGGATCCCATGGCTCGGGTACGACAATGTCAGCGGCGGCCAGGTCGTCGAGTTCGTAGACCGCATCAGCGCGCTCGCCGAGCAATCCGCGCAGCAGGATGTCGAGCAATTCCAGATGCTGCTGCCGCAGCGTCCGGGCGGGGCTCTGCATGCGAGCACAACCGTCGGTGACCGTGTCCACGATGCCGACATCCTCCATGGCCTTCACCAGCAAGCCGGCTTCCATGTACCCGTCGAGCGGCGTGCCGATGGCCCGATACGACCGGGCCGTCTGGAGTAGAAACCTCAGCAGGAGGCGACGGCGAGTGCCGCCGGAACCGGACATGGGGTCGGGCAGTCCGAGATCCGTGCCGAACAACTTCTCGAGACCGGCGAGGTAGGCCAGACGCGACTTCGAGCGTATGACCGCATCCGGGGACCAACTCGCATACGCAGCCTCGGCCTCCGCTCCGGTCTTGCCTTGGAGGGTGGCGAACTCCCCCACCGCATCCAGGTAGGCACCCAACAGAACAGATCGGTCAAAGCGGGCCGGAAAGGAACCAGTCATGAGGTGATCATCGTTTCAATCGAGCTTCACCAGCACGCATTCGCCCAGGTCGGCGGCAGACCGATACAAATCGACATACCGGCCCAGCAGATCGAGAAGATGATCGCGGTCCTGCGGGCCTTTGTAGACACCAGCGGCTTCCATCGCGTCCAGGTCGCACAGCCGTGCAACGCTCTCGAGACTGCTCTCCACGAATTCGGCCACCGTCCTGGCCGTATCTGGTCGCACGAAGCGGAGCGGAATTCCTTGTCCCGCAGTCGCGCCCGAAGAGAAGGGCTCCGCCCCGAACACGGCGATCTCGGCCAGCCCGGTCGGATTCCGGCCCTCCTGGTTGCGGCGGTTGGGCGCAAGCAACCAATACACCGCATCCCACGCCCGCGTGCTGAAGCACCGCTCCAGAATGCCGGGCCGCTCCCTGACGATCCGCCGAGCCACCGGGGCCAGCTCCAACCAGATCGGGTCATCCCGATACTGGGAGTTCGCGACATCCTCGGTGGCCAGGCTGTCGAAGAACTGGATAGCGTCCTCGGCAGCCTCACGATCCCGCATCGCGCGTCCCAGCAGCGGCTCGTAAGGCAGTGCCCGATATCGAGCATCGATAGCCATCCCAAGATCGTATTTTCTACCGTCCCCAATCCACGACAGCCCAACGAACCCCGACGTTTTACATAGAGAGGCGCCGGTTCAGCGCGTTCACCGGGGCGCAGATGGAGGTGGTCAGGTCCTCACGGGAGTTGTGCTCAATCTTGTTCCAACCATGGATTTCCGCTGCTTCAGGGTCACTGCTGTCATCGGCTCGGGACTATCAGCTCGAGCACGTCACCGATGTTGTGTCCATGCTGTATGTGCCCCCCGGTGGGGTTCGAACCCACACTGTGCGGGTTTCAGGTGGCAGTTCTCGGGATTCTGGAGAATGCGGCGCGCAAGATCGCCGAAGGGATGAGGATCATCCAGGAGGAGACCGGCGACCTATCGGTCAAGGATCAGTCGCCGGCACCGGAGGGCAGGCTAGCTGTGGTGCCTCATGACGTTGGTTCCACGATGTCGATCTCGAAGACCGTAGTTGTGGTTCGAGTCTTCGCAGTCGAGTTGGATCTGCTACTCCGGGCGCGGATTCGGCCTATTTCATTCGTTCCAGGACGCTACGTGCTTGCTCTTCGCAGATCTTCTGTACCTCCGCCGCGTCCACGGCGCCTTCCTTGATCAGGGCGCTGATGGTGATGCGAAAGGTGAGGTTGCCGTCCAAGACGATCAACGTGTACGAGGCGCTGCTCGGCGACTGCCCGTCGGTGAGGTACTCGGCTTGTTGTCCGAATCCAGTTGTCGTGCCACGCCTCGATGAGTTCTGGTTGTCCAGCTTGTCGAACTCTGTGGCGGCTTGTTCATCTGTCTGGCCGACGATCAAGTACAAGTCGATGTATGCGAGTCGATCGCTGACAGTCTGAAACTCGGCGCTGACCGGCTCACCCTGGTTGACCGCAGCACACCCGTACTGTGCCCGTGGCATATCCGCCCAGAAACCATCCGGTGGTGGCTCAGATCCCAGGAAATTCTGGGTGGAGTCGATCGGCTTCTGTGGAATCGTTGCCCATCGAGAAATCACGTACGGGTCCACCAGGTCACATCCGTTGGCTATGCCTTGGCCTGAGTATTTCAGGTCGGGTCCGCGATCACGGGTCACCCACACCACGGCCGCGATTGTGGTCGCCACCAGCAGCAAGACAAGGGACATGATGAGGACCGAATCAGGCCTTTTCCGGCCGGTCGGCGGTGATGATGGCTTCTGCGGGGTAGGCGGCCCGGAAGATGGCTCGGTCACAGTGTTTTCCCCCGAGGGTCGAGCGTTGGAACTTCGCGAAACCCTACCGTGACCAGGGTTGAGATGTTGGGCAGTCACCATACGACCCGACTGGGATCCGCCCTGCTTTCCTAATGACTGATGCCTCCTGGGTCTGGAGTCCGAGGCCGCCGGGCTCTCGCTGTCTGGTGGGACGGGGACATCGGGGCGGTGTCTGCCCGGCGCTGTCAAGGCTCGCTGCGGGTGCGCCTCCTGAAATGAATTGCGCGGCAGCTCAATTGGGAGGTGTACCCGTAGTAACCCGTGGGCTTGGCCTTGGCGGGATCGGGTAGGCACTGCCATGATGGCCTTCGGCCTGCCGGACATCGAGTGACCAGTGTCCGGGCTCCACCTTTGCGCGGTGCGTTCGGGTCGGGCCAGAGGACACCTTGGCTCAGCCTGCTGCGGACGAATTGCGGACCGAGATCGAGAAAGCGGTATCGGCGGAAACCGAAAACCCCGACCTACCTGCTGTTTGCTAGGTGCCCCCGGTGGGGTTCGAACCCACACTGTGCGGATTTTAAGTCCGCTGCCTCTGCCAATTGGGCTACGGGGGCGCGGGGTCAGCCTACCGAGCCGTACGGTCGTCCTGGAATGACCCGAGGGGGACAGTTTGGGACAGGTTCCGCCCTGGGGGAGGGCGGAACTGTGACAGGGGGTTAGTGGACGCCTTCCATGTGGCGGGTGATCCAGGGGGAGATGGACCAGACTGCGGCGCCTACGCCGACGGTGATGAGGCCGGTGATGCCGAAGTAGACGGCCTCGTGGGAGGGGTCGTAGAACTTCGACAGGACGCCGGACATGGAGGTGCCGATGCCTACCGAGAAGAAGTAGAGGGCCATCATCTGGGCTCGGAAGGCGTTGGGGGCCAGCTTGGTTGTGACGGCCAGGCCGATCGGGGAGAGGAGCAGTTCCGAGACCGCGAAGGCGCCGAGGATGAGGAAGACGGCGATGATGGGGACGGTTTTGCCTTCGGTGCCGGCGAAGAGGACGAACAGGAGGAAGGCGATGCCCATGCCGATGACGCCGAGGGAGAACTTGCGGGGGGTGCTGGGGGCTCGGGTGCCCAGGCGGGTCCACATGATGGCGAACAGCGGGGACAGGGCGATGATCCAGACCGGTTCCATGGAGCCGATCCAGTTGGAGGGGGCGGTCCAGCCGAAGACGTTCCAGTCGATGCGCTCATCCGAGTAGACCGCCAGGACGGTGAAGATCTGCTGGAAGAGGGACCAGAAGACGGCGTTGGCGATGAACAGGGGGATGAAGGCGCGGACGCGGGTGCGCTCCACCGGGGTGACCTTCGGGCTGGTCAGCATGATCGCGAAGTACGCGATCGAGGCCGCGGCGATGACGAAGGTGGTGACGTCGGGGAGGTTGGACAGGGTCAGCAGTTTGGTGGCCCAGGCGACGGCGACGATCACGACAACGGCGGCCACGAACAGCAGGGTGCGGGGAATCTCGGTGCGCGGCAGCGGGTTCGGGACCTCGCGGCCGTGGGTGCCGAGGTTGCGGCGGAAGACGACGTACTGGGTGAGGCCCAGGGCCATGCCGATGGCGGCGGCGCCGAAGCCGTAGTGGAAGCCGACATGCGATTGCAGCAGGCCGGTGATGAGCGGGCCGGCGAAGGCGCCGAGGTTGATGCCGAGGTAGAAGAGGGTGAAGCCGCCGTCGGCGCGGGCGTCGCCCTTCTCGTAGAGGGTGCCCAGCAGGGAGGAGGCGTTGGCCTTCAACGCACCCGAGCCGAGGGCGATCAGCACCAGGCCGATGCCGACACCGGCGAGGGCGGGGATCAACGCCAGGGCGATGTGGCCGGCCATGACGATGACGCCGCCGTAGAAGACGGTGCGCTCCATGCCGAGCACGCGGTCGGCGATCCAGCCGCCGAGCACGGTGGAGAGGTAGACCAGGCCGCCGTAGGCGCCGACGATGCCGGTGGCGGTGGCCTTCTCGAGTCCGAGGCCGCCTTCGGTGCTCGTGTAGTACAGGTAGTAGCCGAGAATCGTGAGCATTCCGTAGAACGAGAAGCGTTCCCAGAGCTCGACGCCGAACAGATTCGCGAGACCGATGGGGTGGCCGAACAGGGTGCGTTCGGCGGCAGGTTTCGCGTGATGCACTACTCCTGACATAACCCAGACCCTCCCATATGGGGCAATCCGGCAGCAACCTCAGATGTTGACGCCAGTCACATTCGATTCACCGAAAGTCCACTTCGACACCGCGCTCGACCAGACTTCACAGTTTGCCAGAGGGGCGCCTTCGGAACCGGTAGACCAGCCGCTCCGGCCCACGGTGTCGCAATACCCAAGGGCCGCCGCGGCACCCGCGGAAAGATCGCTTCCCGACCATGTCCCAGACAGCTACCCTCGATGGCAGGGAACACCGCGCGTGGGCGGGCGCGCGGGCGAGGCAGCGCAGGATGGGATGACCATGTCGATTCGACGCGGCGGCGTACCGCCGACCCGGAAGACCGTCCGCAGCGCCAAGATCGCGAGCCTGCCGATCGCCTTCGCCGGCCGTCAGCTCGCCGGAGCCGGACGCAAGGCCATGGGGCAGTCCGCGGCCGACGTGGACCGGGATATCCAACTCCGCACGGCCGAGCATATTTTCGAGGTGCTGGCCGAACTCAAGGGCTGCGCGGTGAAGCTCGGACAGCTCATGTCGCTGTACGAACTGGCGCTGCCGCCGGAACTGAGCGAGCCGTACCGGAACGCGCTGAGCCGCCTCTACGAATCCGCGCCGGTCATGCTGCCACGCACCGTGCACGCGGCCATGGCGGACAGCATGGGCAGCGAATGGCGTTCGTATTTCCGGGAATTCGATGACCGCCGAGCCTCCGGGGCATCCATCGGCCAGGTGCATCGCGCGGTATGGCGGGACGGCCGCCGAGTGGCCGTGAAGATCATGTACCCGGGCGCACGGGAGATGGTGCGCGCGGATCTCGAACAGCTGCGCCGCATTTCGATCCTGGCGACCGTCTTCCTGCCCGGCGCGGACGTGACCGCGGTGCTGGACGCCATCTGCGCCTGCATCGAACAGGAACTCGACTACGCGGCCGAGGCCCGCTGCCAGGCGGCCTTCGCGGACGCTTTCACCGATGATCCGGATTTCTTTGTGCCACAGGTGATCAGCCAGCACGGCGATGTCCTGGTGAGCGAGTGGGTGGACGGCATCCCGCTGACCCGCATCATCGAATCCGGCTCACCGGAGGAACGCAGCCGGGTCGGCATGCTGCTCGTGCGATTCCTCGTCTCCAGTCCGGAACGCTCCGGACTCATCTACTGCGATCCGCACCCGGGCAACTTCCGCATCCTGCCCGACGGGCGGCTGGCCGTCCTCGACTTCGGAGCCTGCGAACCCTGGCCGGTATCGGGCTTCCACGAGATGGTGGCCGCCGTCGGCGACGCCGCCTTCAACGGCGGACTCACCGAATTGGACGCGGCCATGCGCGAGCACGGATTCGTAGCGCCCGGAAAGCCTTTCGATGTCGACGGCTTCGCTGCCTTCTCCATCCCCATCTGCGACCTCGCCCGGCAACCGAACTTCCGGCTCACCGTCGAATGGCTGCGGCTACAGACCCGGCGCGCAGTCAATCCCCGCTTGACCAATGTGTTCCGGCAACTGACCCTGCCCGACCAATACATACCGCACGCGCGCAGCCTGCTCACCGC
The DNA here is from genome assembly GCF_013744875.1 of Nocardia huaxiensis. Lineage (NCBI taxonomy): Bacteria > Bacillati > Actinomycetota > Actinomycetes > Mycobacteriales > Nocardiaceae > Nocardia > Nocardia huaxiensis. The sequence continues at coordinate 2,341,492 of NZ_CP059399.1, read as the reverse complement.
GCTCGCGGTGCTGTGCCGGCTGGACACCGAGGGAGCCATCCGCGAGGAACTCGTGCGCTACTCCCCCGGCCTGGGCGACGTCTTCGATCGATTCGACAGGCACAGCGGCCAACCCGCCGACCTGGCGATCGCCCGGCAGCGGCGGGCGCGAGCCGAACAGGCGGGGCGGCGACTGTACGCCGTGCGCTGAACCGCGTTCCGGCCGTCGCATGCCGGAACGACGGGAGACCGGTCTAGGCGATGGACAGCGCGATGCCGTCGAGGATGTCGTGCTCGCTCACAATGAGTTCGGTGATGTGCGCGCGACGGGCCAGTTCGTCGGCCAGCACCTCGGTGATCACCGCGCCGCCGCCGATCACGTCGACCCGGCCCGGATGCATGGGGCCCAGCGCCGCGCGCTGATCGTGATCCATGCCGATGAGCCGATCGCACACCTTGCGGACCTCGCCCAGCGACAGGCGCGTGAGATGCACCTTCTCCGAATCGTATTCGGGCAGATCCAGGGCGACGGCAGCCAGCGTGGTCATGGTTCCGGCCACGCCCACCCAGGTGCGGGCGCGTTCCACCGGCACCACGCCGAACGCCTGCGCCAGCCGCTCGGAGGCGAAAAACCGTGCGGCGGCGACCTCTTCACGCGTGGGCGGATTGCCGTGCAGGCAGCGTTCGGTGATGCGCACGCAGCCGATATCGGCCGAGTAGGCGGAGTGCACGCCCGAGCTGTCGCCCAGCACCACCTCGGTGGAGCCGCCGCCCAGGTCGACCACCACGAAAGGCCCTTCGGCCGCGGACAATTCGCCGACCGCGCCGGCGAAGGACAGCCGCGCCTCCTCGTCACCGGTGATGACCTCGGCCACCGCGCCGGGCACCGCACGGCCCAGTTCCGTGGCGGTCATGCCGAAGAAGTCCTCGCGATTGCTCGCATCGCGCGTGGCGGAGGTGGCGACCATGCGGACCCGCGCAACCTCGTGCTGGAGCATGAGATCCACGTAATCGTGCAGCGCCACCCGGGTGCGCTCGATGGCCTCCGGGTTCAGTGAGCCATTGGCGTCCACGCCCTGACCGAGCCGGACGATCCGCATCTCGCGATGCACGTCGGTGAGATGCGGGGCCCCCGCCTCGTCGTGACCGACATCGGCGATCAGCAGTCGAATCGAGTTGGTGCCGCAGTCGATCGCAGCGATCCGCTCACTCATGCTGTGTCCTTTCGAGCATGAGTGGGGGCACTCACGCCTGGTCGTCCGGGTCGCCCTGCGGCTGTTCGTATTTCGGCCAGTCTGCCGGAATCGCGGTGCCGCGCAAGCCGTGCTCGGCGGCCAGCGCCACCGCTTCGTCGCCGAGCGGATTCACGCCCGGTCCCTTGGCCAGCGAATGCGCGATGAGCACGTGCAGGCACTTGACCCGATCCGGCATGCCGCCGCCCGCGAAATCGGTGCCCAGATCCTCGATGGCATTGCGTTCGGCCAGGTAGCTGTCGTAGGCGGCGCGGTAGGCGGCCGCCAGTTCGGTGTCGCGGGTGAGCCGTTCGCTCATCTCCCGCATGAGGCCCGTGGTCTCCAACCGGCTGGCCTCGGCGGTGAGCCGCGGGTCGGTCAGGTAGTAGAGCGTCGGGAAGGGGGTGCCGTCGGGCAGCTTCGGCAGCGTCTTGACGACGGCGGGCAGGCCGTCGGGGGTGTGGTACGCGATCTCGATGACGCCGCGGGGTTCCCGGCCCAGTTGTTTGGCGACGATCTCGAGATCCCGCTCGCTGGGGTTGGTCTCGGATTCGGTCACCGGGGTTGTCCTTCCTGGGCAGTGTCTGTAGCGGGGCCGGACGGTTGTGGCGAGGAGATGCTGCGCCACAGTTCCGTGTACCAGGGGTCCGGAACCCGCGTCTTGGCGGGATAGGACGGTACGGCCGGTTGTTCGAGGCTGGGCACCTGCACGATGTACGGGGTCTCCCCCGGCATCACCAGCCGCAGCCGGTCGCGCGCCTCGGTCTTGATGTAGTTCGGATCCTGTTGCTGCGCACGGCGATCGCGCAGCCGCGCCACATCGTCCTGCAACTGTTCGCGCTGCGCGGCCAGTTCGGCGGACTCGGCGCGCTGCGTGAAATAGGTGCGCAGCGGAACCGCGAGGGTGAGCGCCAGCCCGCACAGCACTGCGGCCAGCAGCACCGCGCGACCGGTGGACATGCCGAGGATCTTGCGGTCGTGCCGTGCGGTTTTCGCGGACTTGCCCGCGCGCCGCTGCGCGGCCCGCTGTCCGGCGGAAGTCCGCGCGGAATCCGAACCGCCCGGCTTGCCGCGCCCCGCACGAGCCTTGGACGGCCGCGACGGGCGGCGGTCACCACGTCCGGCCGGACTGGAACCGCGCGCCCGTCGCTCCGTCATCTCACACCTCGTAGCTAGAGGATCCGACTCTTCGGGGTTCTCAGGGGCTTCGCCCCCGAACCCCCAACTACCGGGTTTTCAGGGGCGAAGCCCCTGGAAACCTGTTCTCAGCCTTCGAATGCGAAGCGCGGGAAGGCGACGTCGCCCGCGTAGCGGGCCGAGTCGCCGAGCGCGTCTTCGATGCGGAGGAGCTGGTTGTACTTGGCGACGCGCTCGGAGCGAGCGGGGGCGCCGGTCTTGATCTGGCCCGAGCCCACCGCGACCGCGAGGTCGGCGATGGTGGTGTCCTCGGTCTCGCCGGAACGGTGCGACATCATGGTCTTGTAGCCGTTGCGGTGGGCGAGGTCGACGGCGTCGAGGGTCTCGGTCAGGGTGCCGATCTGGTTGACCTTCACCAGGAGTGCGTTGGCGGCGCCCTTGGCGATGCCCTCCTCCAGGCGCTCCGGGTTGGTGACGAACAGGTCGTCGCCGACCAGCTGCACCTTGTCGCCGATGGCGTCGGTCAGCGAGACCCAGCCGTCCCAGTCGTCCTCCGACAGCGGGTCCTCGATCGAGACGATCGGGTAGGACGCCAGCAGTTCGGCGTAGAACTTGGCCATCTCGTCGGCCGAGTGCGGCTTGCCCTCGAACTTGTAACCCGTACCGGCGGTGTAGAACTCGGTCGCGGCCACGTCGAGCGCGAGCGCGATCTCGGAGCCCAGCTTGTAGCCGGCCTTCTCGATGGCAACATTGATCAGGTCCAGCGCGGCGCGGGTGTTGGCGACGTCGGGGGCGAAACCGCCCTCGTCACCGAGACCGGTGGACAGGCCCTGGGCCTTGAGCACCGACTTCAGCGAGTGGTAGACCTCGGCGCCCCAGCGCAGCGCCTCCTTGAAGGTGGGCGCGCCGATCGGGGCGATCATGAATTCCTGCACGTCCACACCGGTGTCGGCGTGCGCGCCACCGTTGAGGATGTTCATCATGGGGACCGGCAGGACGTGGGCGTTGGGGCCGCCGACGTAGCGGAACAGCTCCAGGCCCGAGGATTCGGCGGCGGCGCGGGCCACGGCCAGCGACACGCCCAGCAGGGCGTTCGCGCCCAGGCGCGACTTGTCCGGGGTGCCGTCGGTGTCCAGCAGGGCCTGGTCGACGGTGCGCTGCTCGACCGCGTCGAGGCCGATCACGGCCGGGGCGATCTCGTCGAGGACGCCCTCGACGGCCTTGCGCACACCCTTGCCCTGGTAGCGGTCGCCACCGTCACGCAGCTCGACGGCCTCGTGCTCACCGGTGGAGGCGCCGGACGGGACCGCCGCGCGAGTGAGGGTGCCGTCGTCGAGAACGATCTCGACCTCGACAGTGGGGTTGCCACGCGAATCCAGGATCTCGCGAGCTCCGACCTGTTCGATGATGGCCACGAAACGACACTCCTTCGGCTGCTGACTCGGCAGGTCGCACGGCATGCGCCGTGCTGCCCCGAGCCTAACGCAAGGCAATGGCCAGCCTCCGCCCCACCACGGCGAGGCTCGCCCGCCTCTCCGCGACTTCTGCGCCCGACCGAGTGCCGTGGGCCGTCGTGCACGCGTGCCGGCGGTCTGGTGCCAAACCGATTTTGGGGGTACCCGAGGAGTTACCCGGCCCGCACGAAATCAGTTGTCACCGTCCGTCCGGGGGTTTCTGGGCGAAGGCCCGCCGATTCCCCGAGTGGCCCCTTCATGCTTTGCGGCCTACCGAGTAGGCGGCGGCGCGGTCGCGGACTTTGTGCATGTAGGCCGTGGACTGGTTGTAGGTGAGGAGGGCTTGTTGCCAGCCGGGGGCGGCGGTGAGGTTGCCGCCCATGGCGCAGAGGTAGCGGGCGGCGGTGAGAGCGGCGTCGTCGATGGAGTCGGGGTCGGCTATGCCGTCGCCGTTGGCGTCCACGCCCCAGCGGGTCCAGGTTTCGGGGATGAATTGGAGGGGGCCCACGGCTCGGTCGTAGACGGGGTCGCCGTCGAGTTTGCCGCCGTCGGTGTCCTTGATGAGCATGATGCCGGGGGAACCGTCGAGGGCGGCGCCGCGGATGCCGGGGGTCACCTTGCCGTCGTCGCCGACGTCGGCGCCGCGGTGGGTGCCGTGTTTGCTTTCGACGCTGGCGATGCCGGCGACGGTGGTCCAGCCGATGCCGCAGTCCGGGCGGGAGCGCGCCATGACGGCCGCGGCGTAGCCGTACGCCTCCAGGGAGACCGTCGGAATGCCCAGGGAGCCTTGCTGATCCGCCCAGTCGCGCAGTTGCAGGGCGGCGCGGCCGGGGGCGTCGAGGTCGATGAGGGGCAGCGGCGCGCCGGCGCCGGGCGGCATGTCGTCGGGGATGGGCGTGAGATCGGCTGAGCCGCAACCGGTCAGCAGCACGAGAGCGACCGCCGTGCCCAGCAGGCCGGCGCGAGTGAGTACGGCGCGGAGACCGGCCTTGGTGGAACGCACCCTGTTCATCATCCAGATGAATCGGTCCGGCATCCACCAGCGTGAACCGCGACTCCCCGGCCGTGCCGCCTTCGATGCCGTTCGGTTACTCTGCGGCCCAGCGGTTTGATGTGCATCGGCTATTTTTCTGACACACCCTTAGGTAAGCCTTGCCAAATTAATCTCCGCCGCATACGGTTTCGGTCCGAGCGAGAATTCCCCACGTCACCTCCGATGCCAGGAAGGTACACCTTGGCGAAAAGCGTTCTCTCCGAACGTAAGACGCTTCACCTCTCGGATCTCGAACGACGCGACCTGCCGCCGGACGCCGCACGCGCTGTCCGCGCCCTCGCCGCCGAGATTTCCCTCACAGTCGATGCGAGCCCGGCGACCGCCGCCACCCTGGCCGATCCGGCACTGCTGCACCACATCGACACCCGTCACCACGAACTACCCGCCGCCGTGCGCGAGGCCATGCGCCCGCCGGCCACCGATGCCGGGGTGACCGTCATCGGCCGCATCCCGGTCCGCGAGGACGAACTCGGCCGCACCCCGATCGACTGGCAGCAAGCCGCCTCCTGGGCCGGGCACCCCGAACGCCGTTGCGCCTCTTTCGAACTCGATATCGCCATGCTGCTGCTGGCGCGCTGCGCCGGTGCGCCGTTCGGCTGGCAGGGCCAGCAGGCCGGGCGGCTGGTCAACAACATCCTGCCCACCCCGGGCAAGGAGCACGAGCAGTCCGGCGCCAGCTCCACCACCCTGCTGGCCCCGCACACCGAGGACGCTTTCCACCCGCTGCGCGCCAACCTGCTCATGCTGGGCTGCCTGCGCAATCCGGACGGGGTCGGCACCACCGTGTCCTCGGTGCGGAATGTGGAACTGGATGCGGCACAACGACATCAGCTCTCCAGACCGCTGCTGCCCATCCTGCCCGACGTCTCCTACGGCACCGATTTCCCGGATGCCGCCACCCCGCCCGTGCCGGCCCTCAGCGAGGTGGACGGGCAGCAGGTCTTCCGCTTCGATCCGGCGTATACCCCCCTGGACGACGCCGACCTCGAGTACCGCAGCGCCTACACGCATCTGGCGTCCGAGCTCGAAAGAGTCTGCATGACCGCCGCTTTGGAACCGGGCGAAATACTTCTGGTGGACAATGACGTGGTGGTGCACGGCCGCGTGCCGTTCACCCCCCGATACGACGGCACCGACCGCTGGCTCAAACGCGTGAACATCCGGCTGCCGCAGCGCCGCCGCGCGGCGGCGGAGGCCACCGAGAACGGGTATGGCCAACGGGTGATCGCGCCGTTCCACACAGAGCTAGGAAACCGCACGTGAATACCCGACCCACCCCGCTGCGCGTGCTCAGCCGCAGCGATCTCGCGGATGTCCCCATTGCCCCGGCCGAGGTGGTGCGCGCCGTCGAAGAGGCGTATCTCGCACTGGCGGCGGGAGATTCGGACAACCCGCGCAAGCTCAGCGTCGCCCATCCCGACGGCTGGTCCGTGGCCTACGCCATGCTGGGCCGCGACGGCCGCCGCCGGGTGGTGGCGATGAAGACCTCGTACAAGTTCGACCCGCACCACGATCGCAGCACCAAGCGGTACTACACGACCATCTCGCTCTACGACGACGCGACGGGCCTGCCCATCGCGTTGATGGACTGCTCCCGCGTCGGTGCGCTGCGCACCCCCGCCGTCTCGGCGCTGCTGGTGCGCGAGACCATCCGCCCCGGCGCGCGCAGCGTGCTGCTGATCGGCACCGGCACCCAGGGCCGCAACGCCCTCCCGCACCTGCTGTCGGCGAACCCGCAATTGAACCGGCTCATGCTCTACGGCACCCACCCCGAAGGACTCGAAGCGGTGTATCGAGAACTGCTGCAATACAATCCGCAGGCCGAACTGGAAATCGTGAGCGACGCCCGCGCGGCCGCCCGCACCGCCGACGTCGTGCTCGCGACCGCGGGCCCCGGCACCCGCGTGGCCATCGAGGCCGAGGATCTCGCACCGGGCGCGACCGCCGTCCTGGTCGGCTACGGCCTGGCCCCCTCCACCCTGCACGAGGCCGATCGGGTGATCGCCACCAGCGCCGAGCAGATGGCGCTGACGGGCACCGATATGGCCGGGCCGGACGGCCGACTACGCAGGGTCGACGCCGAGCTACCCGAGATCCTCAACCGGCGCGCGGTCGGCCGAATCGGCGACGACGAGCGCATTTTCGTCTACAACAGCGGCCTGGTGCTCACCGATGTGGCGGTGGCGCACGCGCTGGCCGCCCGCGCGATCAGCGAGGGTCGCGGCACCGAAGTACCTCTCTGGGACTGACATTCGAATCGAACGGAATTCATGGAGACCACCCGAGTTCGGGCATCGGACGCGGTATCGCCCATTGCCGCCGCGCCCATGCCCGCCCACCGCGACGCCTGGGAGCAGTGGCTGATCGCCGATGTGGAAACGCTCTTCCACATCGCCGCGACCGTCGCGGGGCCCTTCCATGTCCTGTATCCCGAGCGCGTGGGCCGCAATATCCGCGGATTCCGGCAGGCGTTCGAGGCCGCAGGGGTGCAGCGGTTCGCCCTCTACTACGGCAAGAAGGCGAACAAGGCCGACTGCGTGGTCGAGGAGTGCGCGAAAAACGGTGCGGGAGTGGATGTCTCCAGTGCCGAGGAGTTGAGCGCCGCGCTCGCCGGTGGTGTCGCGGGGGGTGACCTCGTGGTCACCGGCCCGGCGAAATCCGACGCGCTGCTGGCGCGCGCGGCCGCGGAAACCGCGCTCATCGCCCTCGACGCGCTCGACGAACTGGAGCGGCTGATCACGCTGGGCGTCCCCGCGCGAGTTACCCTGCGCATGCGGGATCCGAGGCGGGAGAGCCGTTTCGGCATGAGCGAGCCCCAATTGCATTCGGCTGTACGCCGAATCGCGGAGCACCGCATCGTCGGCGCGCGTATTTCGCTGGAGGGCTTCAGCTTCCATCTCTCCGGCTATGCCGTCGAGCCGCGCGCCGAACTCGCGCACCGGCTCATCACGCTCGGCCTCGCGGCGCGCGAACACTGCCCGGAGATCAGCACGATTTCGATCGGCGGCGGATTCGGCGTCGACTATGTGCCCGCGGCGAATTGGGCGGCATTCCAAGCCGGAATGACACCGGACTGGTTTCACGCCGGGCGCGCTCCCGCCTTGGACAACTACTACCCCTATCACTTCGACAACCCCGGCCCCGGCATGCTGCGCGCGATCCTGCGGCACACCGATCCGAGCACCGGCCGCACCCTGACCGCCCGGCTCAATGCGGCCGGTCTGTGCCTGGCCATCGAGCCGGGTCGCGCGGTGCTGGACGGCGCGGGCTGCACGGTATTCCGGGTGCAGGGCGTGAAGGAACTGCACGCCCGGGTGAACGGCGAGCAGCACCCGTACCTCGTGCTGACCGCCGACGGCACCAGCCTGAGCCTGTCCGAACAGTGGTTCGCCAGCGAGTTCCTGCCCGACCCGGCGCTGGTCTCGCGGCACCCCGACGAGCAGGCCGAACCCCTGCCCGCCTGCGTCGGCGGCGCGTCCTGTCTGGAGGACGACATGATCAGCCGCCGCCGAATTCCGCTGCCCCGCAGGGCGCGCACCGGCGATCTGCTCGTCTACCCCAATACGGCCGGCTATCAGATGGACAGCAATGAGTCCGCTTTCCATGAATTGCCGGTTCCCCGAAAAGTCGTGTTACGGGGCGATCCCGGCGGCGGATTCGCAATATCGTTCGACGGTCACGACATACGATCCACATCGCTCCAGCTCAGGTAACCTGAGCACACCACGAGCATACGGAGCGCAAATTCCGGCAGTGGGTGCGGTTCGCCCTCCGGACACAGAATTCATCCGCGTCGCACATTTCCCGCGAGGAGGAACATTTAATGTCGGTTGTCACGCGTGTGACCGACTTGATCGGCCGGACGCCGCTGCTCGAACTCGCGGTGCACCCCAGAACCGGAACCAAGCTGTTCCTCAAGCTGGAAACCATGAATCCGACTGGCGCGGCGAAGATTCGGATGGCGCGGGCCATGGTGCTCGATGCCGAGCGGCGCGACCTGCTGCCGCCGGGCGGGCACATCATCGAATCGACGTCCGGCAATACCGGCCTGGGGCTGGCGGTGGTGGCGTGCGAGCGCGGCTACCGTTTCACCGCCGTCGTCGACCATCACGCGTGCACGGCCAAGCTCAATGCGATGAAGGCCATGGGCACCGAGCTGGTATTCGTCGCCGAGGACGGGGACGGAAACCTGGCCACCTCCGCGCGCGAGGAATTGGCCGCGGAACTGGCTGCCGCCGAGGGGCCGACCGCGCACTTCCCCGCGCAGCACGACAATCTCGCCAATGGCATCGGCTATCACGCGCTCGCCGAGGAATTGGCCGACGACCTCGAGCGCATCGACATTCTGGTGGGCGCGGTCGGCACCGGCGGTTCCCTGTTCGGCACCGCGGAGGGCCTGCGCACGCTGGGCCGCGAACCCCGGCTGATCGGGGTGGAACCGGAGGGGTCCATCGCCTTCGGCGGTCCCGCGCACGACTACTGGCAGTCCGGCACCGGCACCCCGCTGGGCGCGGATCCGGGCATTCAGGTCGATCGTGATCTGCATCTGATTGAAGAGCGTGATCGCGTCAAAGTCTCCGATGTGGACGCCTTCGCCGCCGCCCGCGTACTGGGCGCCGAACTCGGCCTGCTGATCGGTGGCTCCTCCGGCAGCTCGGTCTACGCCGCCCTCACCCGGCTGGCGGATTTCCCGGAGCGGTCGACGGTCGTGGTGGTGATCAACGACGACGGCGAGAAGTATCTGGACACCGTCTTCGACGACGGCTGGATGGGCGACCGCGATCTGCTCGATCAGGCCAAGGAGGCCGAGATCGCCGCGCTGCTGCGCGAATACGCGGTCCAGCACCGCACCGGCCCGGCCGACTATCTGGTGCTGCACCACCTGTATTCGACCCTGCCCGACGCGCACGCCACCGCCCTCGGGCTCACCGGCCCGGAGCTGCGCGCCTACGCCGATCAGCAGGTGCCCGAGGCCAAGCTCATCCACATGCTGCGCATGGCCGACCTGACCATGGACGAGATCGGCGAGGTGCTCGCCGCCGGTGCTGCCGACACGGTCGCGGTGCTGGAGCGCCGGCTGCGGCAGCGCGAGGAACGCGTGGCCGTGCTCGCCCAGCTGATCACCGAGATGAAGGTCGGCCGCCTGCTCGACGAGGTCACCGCCAAATGATCATCGCCGCTCGGCAATCCGACGCCCGGCAGCTGACCCAGCTGGCCACGCCGATCGCGCTCACCCAGCTGGCGCAGGTGGCGGTGTCGACCATCAATATCGCCCTCATGGGCACGCTCGGGGTGGCGCAGGTGGCTGCGGGCGGGCTGGCGATGGTGCTGTTCAACCAGATTCGCACCATGTGCGTCGGATTGATCACGGGCACCGGCAATCAGGTCGCGACGGTGGCCGGCCGCTCCGACAAGCGCGGGCGCGCGGCCGAGGCCGAGGTGCGCGAGGTGGTGCGATCCAGCTTCCTGATCGCGACGATCGCCGGAATCCTCGGCGGCGCACTGCTGATCGGGCTGGGCTGGTCGTTGCAGTGGCTCGGGCAGGACGCCGGAGTGCTGGCGCAGGCGCGGCCCATGATGGTGGCGCTCGCGCCGGGTCTGTTGCCCTGCCTGTGGTTTCAGGTGCTGCGGCAGTACACCGTCGGCATGCAGCGGCCGCAGGCGCTGCTGCTGGTGACGCTCGGGTCGGTGGTGCTGAACCTGGCGCTGGCGCTGGCGTTCATGCACGGCTGGCTGTTCCTTCCGGCCCTGGGGCTCACCGGAATCGGCGTCGCGACCTCGCTGGTCTTCCTCATCACCTTCGGCGTCTTCTGGGCCATGGTGCGCCGCGACGCCGAACTCGGTGCGACACTGCCCATTCGGATGTGGCCGGTGCACATGGCAACGGTGCGTGCGGAATTGAAGCTGGGCACCCCGATCGCGCTCACCTACGGCTCCGAGGCGGGCATGTTCTCGGTGCTCGCGCTGGTGATGGGCAGCCTCGGCGCGGCGGCGCTGGCCGCGCACAATGTCGTCTACCAGATCGTCTACATCGTGTTCCAGGTGGCGATCGGGCTCTCGCACGGAGCCTCGATCCTGGTGAGCAAGGCGGTCGTGCGCGACGAATTCGCGCACGCGCGCTCGGTGGCGTGGCTGGCGCTGCGCTTCGCGGCGGGGGTCGCGGTGCTCACCGGCATCGTCTATGTGGCGGCCCCGGACTGGGTGCTGCGGCCCTTCCTGGAGGACACCGACGCACAGACCGTGGCGCTCGCGCACACCCTGCTGTTGATCGCCATCGTGCTGCAATTCTTCGACGCGGCACAGAACATCGGGGTCGGGCTGCTGCGCGGTCTCAAGGACACCAAGGCCGGATTCCGGCTCTCCCTGGTCGGCTATTGGGGTGTGGGATTGCCCACTGCGCTATTGCTCGCATTCCTGGCAAATCTGGACGCAGCGGGGGTCTGGTGGGGTCTCACCGCCGGACTGGCGACCACCGCTGCCCTGATGCTGCGCCGCTATTTCACTCTGTTGCACGTTCGTGAGCAGGAACATCCGCGCGTGCTGGCCAGTAGCTTCGGGCATTAGGCCGACACGCAAATCTCACCTTCCCGCAAGCATGTCGTCACTGGAGCCGGGCACGCTGAAATTAACAACCTCGCCTATTCTTGCGACGGAATCGGCAGAAGGTCCAAGGGCGCACCAACCACACGCCGGGGAGGATGTCCGTGCACATCTCGCGAGTCGCCGAACACCCGAGGGCAGATCATGTCCTGTTCCACTTCAGCGACACCCACCTGATCGCCGCCGACGCCGACCTCTACGGCGCGGTGGATGCCACGCAGCGGCTACGTCTCCTACTCGGGCAGGCCGAAGCCAGCCGCATCACCCCGACCGCCATCGTCTTCACCGGCGACCTCACCGATCACGGTGAGCCGGGCGCCTACCGCAAGCTACGCGAACTCGTGGATCCGTGGGCCGAACGCATCGGCGCACCCGTGATCTGGGTGGCGGGCAATCACGACGACCGCGCCGCGCTACGCGAAAACCTGTTGGACGAAACAGGTTCCGGTGCGCCCTTCGACCGGGTGCACATGGTCGACGGACTGCGCATCATCGCCCTGGACACCACGGTGCCGGGGCACCACTGGGGCGAGATCTCCGACGCCCAGCTGGCCTGGCTGCGCTCGGTGCTGGCCGAGCCCGCACCGTTCGGCACCGTGCTCGCCATGCACCATCCGCCCGTGCCCTGCGTGCAGGATCTGGCCGTGCTGGTGGAGCTGCGCGATCAGCGCGAGCTCGCCGACGTGCTGGACGGCACCGATGTGGTGGCCATCCTGGCCGGGCATCTGCACCTGTCCACCTTCGCCACCTTCGCCGGAGTTCCGGTGTCGGTCGCCTCGGCCACCTGCTACACGCAGGACATGGCGGTCGAGGAGGGCGGCCAGCGCGGCCGGGACGGCGCGCAGGCGTTCAACTACGTGCACGTGTATCCGGACACGGTCGTGCACTCCATCGTCCCCATCGGCGCGGGTCCGACGGTCGGCCAACCGGCGTCGCCGGTCGAAGCGGCCGACCGCCTCGCGGCAGCGGGCATCGTCATACCCCCTGCGAGCCGCATCCCACACGTCCTTCGCCGCCGCGCCACAGCCCCCCAAGCGGACGGCGAAACGGAAACGGTGGGCTGATCCTCCCGCGGCGTGATCCGCGGCGAACCGGCATCGGATTCAGTTGTGCGGCAAACGCTTCGGCTACGCTGCTCCTGACTCGTAGGCGGTGATCGAGCCGGCGATGGTGTCCGGCTTCTCCCAGGGCGCGGGTTCCGGGAAGTAGGTGTCGAGGAACTGCGACACGGCGCGCACCCGGTCGGTCTCCGGGACCTCCGGGAAACTGCCGTCATTGAGGCAGAAGAAGTCGACATTGCGGCGCTTCTCCAAACCGTCCAGCAAGGCCAGTCCGGTGTACATCGTCGTGTCCACGTAGCGCATCTTGGCCGCCTCCTGCGGGACGGCGCGGCCGGTGAGCAAGGCGTAGTAGTGGTAGAGCGAGTTCGTCACCGAAATGTCTGTCGCGGAACGGAATCGGCTCGCACTGGTGCGCGCGAAGTCCTCCGGGAAGGCCGCCTCCATCTCCTGCAATACACTGCGGCGCAAAGGAACCGGCGTGTGTTCCAGATGCCGGATGATCACGTGTCCGAAGCGTTCGGCCAGCAGGCGGCGGTTCATCCGGGCGGCGTTCTCGAATCCGCTGCGGCGCTCGTTGTTTCCGCCCGGGCCGATGCGGGTGCCCGCCTCGATGAAGCGGCTGATGCCGGCGGGGGTGAAGAACATGGACGGGCGCACCGGGCGGGCGAAGAACATGTCGTCATTGGAGTACAGGAAGTGCTCGGACAGGCCGTCGATGTGCTGGAGCCGGCATTCGATGGCGTGTGAATTGAACACCGGCAGCGCGCTGACATCCGAGAAATGGTCCACCGCACGGACAATCGTGACCTTCGGGTCCTCGGCCAGCCAGTCGGGGATGCGCGAGTCGGTGCAGATGAAGATGCGCCGGATCCAGGGTGCGTTCTTGTGCACCGAGCGCAGCGCGTAGCGCAGTTCGTCGATCTGGCGGATGCGCGCGTCCGCGTCGTCGCCCTCGCCGACCACCACCTGCGCGAGCATTCCCGCACGGCGAGCGCGGAATTCGGGGTCGGAGCCGTCCACCCAGGAGAACACGATGTCGATGTCGAAGCCGACATCGGTGGGGTGGGGGGCGAACATGCCGTCCAGCGTGGGCCAGCTGGCGTCGAACAGCAGGACGGTCGTGAACTCCACGTCGCCGAGGTCGAACACATTGCGGGTCAGCGCGTTCGGGCGGGGGCACTCCACGGTGTCGCCGTGGAACTCCCACACCTCGATGTCCACGTGGTGCGCCGGGTCCAGGTCTCTGCCGAGCCGGAACACATTGTGCTGCTTCTCGTTACAGATGAACCCCGCCACCATGGCCGCGCCCAGCACCCGGCGTAACGGGACGCTGTACGCACTGTCCACCGCCAGCACCAGCCGGTGCGACGCATCCCGGACCAGCAGATACGGCACCTCCGCCGCCGTCATCTCACCCCGCAGATACCGGAGATCGTCCAGCACCGCCGCCGACACCACCAGATTCGCCACCGTAGAGCCCCCAACCGTCACCGTTTTCTCCGCTCTCTTCGCGTTCTCACCTCACGTCTGATCACCGCGCCGGCGCGACCTCGCCCCGGCAATGCCGCGAAACTTGTTTGTGCGCATACGTCGACGCCGCGGAAGGCAGCGGACGATCTTCACCGGACGGTCATCGGCCGGTTACTCGCACGACCTCGATTGGACGAGGGACTGTAACGAATGATGAGGCCGTAACCGCTTCTCGTCAATCGGTTCACCCGCAGGTCCGCGCGTGTTTTCGCAACCGTAACCGGCAAGTGGGCCGATCACGGCGTTCCGGGCGGCCGATTTCCGTCCCCAGCGCGCCACGGCCGCAACGGCATACACTTCATGGCAACACAGTCCAGCCCGCTGTGTAGTACCCGATCGTGAGGTGACGCAGATGGTAGCCGAAGCGCGGGAACGTCAGGAGCCCTCGACGCAGGAGCCCGACCACCCCGAACTCACCGTCCTGCCGGAATGGCCGCTGGATACGATCGCAGTCCTGGTCACCACTGATCCGGCACCGCATGCGATCCCCGTTTCCTGGCCCGTACGCGCCGGAGACAGACGAATTCTGCTCAGCCTCAAGTCGGATCGCGGATCGCTTGCCCGGCTGCGGCAGCGGCCCGATATCGCCCTGCTGATTCTGGGCGGCGGCAATGTGGCGCTGTGCGCGCGCGGCAAGGCCCGGGTGATCGCGGACCCCATGCCGGGGGCCGACGATTATGTGGCCGTGGCGATCGAGGTGGAGGCCATCGACGATCATCGGCAGTCGGCGTTCGCGGTGGCCGGGGGCATCCGGCGCACTGTGCTGGATCCCACTGAGCTGCGCTACCTGGAATCACGGGTGGCGACGCTGAAAGCAATGGCGGCGGAACGGAACTGAGTTTCCGGGGTACCGTCTCACCGACCGACCATGATTCGGACATTTCGGACATATGCCGTGGTACTTACGGCCCCAACCGAATTTGAACGCGCCCACCGAGCGCCCGAATCGACCATAATCTGGAGGGGATGCGGCGTGAAGACGTCGCGGGGAAGGAGATCATGAGCGTCAGCCTGGCCAAGGGCGGAAATGTTTCGCTGTCCAAGCAGGCCCCGAACCTGAGCAAGGTCGCCGTCGGCCTCGGCTGGGACGTCCGCACCACCACCGGCGCGGATTACGACCTGGACGCGAGCGCGCTGGTCTGCGGGTCCAATATGCGGGTGCTGTCGGACGCGCATTTCGTGTTCTACAACAATCTGCGTTCGCCGGAAGGCACCATCGAACACACCGGTGACAACCTGGACGGGTCCGGCGAAGGTGACGACGAGGTGATCAATGTCGATCTGGGGGCCATGCCGCCGACGATCACCAACATCTTCTTCCCGGTGTCCATCCACGATGCCGAGAATCGCCGTCAGTCCTTCGGTCAGGTCCGCAACGCGTACATCCGCGTCGTGGACGCCGTGACCGGTTCCGAGCTGGCGCGCTTCGACCTCACCGAGGACGCCTCGACCGAGACCGCCATGGTCTTCGGCGAGCTGTACCGGCACGGCAACGAGTGGAAGTTCCGCGCCATCGGCCAGGGGTACGCCTCCGGCCTGGCGGGCATCGCTCGCGACTACGGCGTCAACGTGTAGCTCATCGAACGGTGATACGCCGCGGGCGCTGTCGCATCGGCAAGGAATTCCGATGCGACAGCGCCCGTTGCCGTTCACCTGTCACTGCCATCTGCCGGTCACTGCCGCTGCTTGATCTTCGCCGCGATCTTGTCCGCGATCACCGCGGAGGTGCGGGCATCCGCGTACGAGCAACTCGAGACCTCGATGACCACATTGCCCTGGGTGCGAATCGTGTCCGAGCAGACCCAGGTGCTGCCGTCGGAGGAGTTGGTCCAATCCACCGACAGCGCCGCGGGATCCGAATTGTGCGGCACCGCCGTCACCCGCAGCACGCTCTTCTTGCCGTCGGCGTCCTTGGGGGTGTTGGTGACCTCCTTGCCATCGCACTTGTTCAGGACGGCGCGGTACTGGTTCACCAGGGCCTCGGCGGTCAGGAAGCTGTGGAAGGTGGTGACCGTCTGATAGATCGCGTGCTTGTAGTCGTCGCCGGGCTCCTGCAGCGAACGCAGCCGGTAGCCGGTCCACTTCTCGCCGTAGGTGTCCAGATCGCCGGTGTACATCATGGGCGCGCACTCGGCCGGGTTGTAGGTGAAGTTCGGTTTGGTCGGCACCGTGTTCTCGAACTTCTGCGTCAAACCCGTTGCGGCGACGATCTTTCCGACCTCGTCGGGAGTGAGCATGACATCGGAGATCTTGTCGGGGGTCAGCCTCGGCAGCTTGGCGACGGCCGGATCCGGTGTGGCCGTACCGCTGATGACCTTGCCACACCCCGTCACCAGAAACAGCAGAGCCAGGCACATGGCGACTCTTCGCCCCCGCATTGGTCCTCCTCGAGCCGAAATCAGCAGAAGCATAGCGGGCGGCGGGGGCGCCATGCCCGGCCTCGTGGGCGCTGCCCGGCCTCGTGGGCGCTGCCCGGGCTCGCGGGGAGGATCAGGAGATGCGCGCCCGCATCCAATCCGGGATCTCGTCGCCCGCGCGCGGATAGGCGTTCAGCTCGCGACGGCATTCGTCGGCATCGGGCATGGGCAGCCAATCCGGGACCTCGGTGCGGGAGGTGTCGAATTTCGCCTTGTCCACACCGGCTTTCACCGCGATGGTTCCGCTCAGCCAGGTGCCGGTCATCCGGTCGTAGCAGATGTCCTTGTAGCGGTTGAGCAGGGTGAGGATCTCCTCCGACGGGGTCAGATCATCGACCGTCTCGTCGGCCGACTGCACCTGCAGGCCGGCGTGCCCGTCATCGCCTATGAGCGCGAACCACATGACCGCGAATTGCCATCCGGCGGGCAGGATATCGGTGAGCGCGGCCGTCAACGCCGTCTCCACCATGGCCTGATCGGGCGAATGCCGTTGCACCGGAACCGAATCGATGCTGTCACCCGAGCTGATCAGCAGCGCCGGGCAATGCCGCCCCATGGCCTCCACCACCGCGGGCACCGGCACCGTCAATCGCTCCGGCACGATGTACAGCGGCCGATCCACCGCCCGCCGCGCCCGCACGTCCCCCAAAGCCTCCACCCGGGAACGGAACTCCCCCGGATTGCGCAGCACCACTTCCGCGAACCGCTCCTCACCACCGCGCCCGCGTAGTCGGCCGATCCGGGTGCGCACCCGCTCCACCTCGGACCACGCGATATGCGGATATCCCAGATAGGTGAACCCCTGATCGGTCATGATCAACGTCGCCCGCGGCCGCAACAGCTCGTCGACCATGGCGATCACACCGATCCCGAAGAGCAGCATGGCAAATGCCCCCAGCACCCGCCACCCGAGCGCCTCACCGCCATCGAACACCAGAAAGGCGGGCACCACCGCCATCAGTAGGCAGAACGCTAGCGCCCCGAAAGCCCCCGCCTTCGACGGGTAGTACTCGGTCCTCGCCTCGCGCCCTGCGTCTTGCACCCCTGTGACGGTAGCCCAATCCGCGCCATCGCAACACTGCCGCTATTCGGACTCTTTCACTGATTCGGACTCTTTCGCCGATTCGGACAGGGCCGCCAGGGCCGCCGCCACGGCCGCTCGAACCTGCCGGTCGGGATCGGATCGGTTCGCACGCAATACCGCGGCAGCGGCGGGACGGCCCGCCCGCCCGAGCGCGGTCGCGGCATACGCGCGCACCACCGGACTGCGATCCGCCAGCAGCGGATACACCGGCTCGGCGGCGAGCCCGAGCAGACCGAGGGCTTCCGCGGCCCGCGCCCGAATCGTGCTGTCCGACACCAGCAATTGCTGCTCCAGCCACCACCGATCGCGGGCGCTGCCGCACTGCCCGCGCACCCACACCAGAATCCGCCGCCGCACCGGATCCGTTCCGTGGTAGTAGAACGGGGCACCGCAGGCGGCCAGCACCCGACCCGCCAGGTACAGGGTGCGGCGCTCTGCCGTAGTCCGGAAAACCTCGACCACGGTCGGCGCGACGCGTGGATCGGCCACCCGCAGCAGACCGATCAGCGCCTGATCGACGTACGGGCCGTCGCACAGTGCGGCCAGCCGCGCACTCATCCGCCGATCGGCCCACCGTGCGAGCACCCGCACCGCCCGCTCCCGCACCCGCGGATCGAAATCGTCCGTGGCCGCGAGCGCGGGCTCGACCACCTCCGGCCCACCGATCACACCGAGCACGATCAACACCGCCGCCCGCACCGGCGCGGCGGGATGGCGGGCGGCCTCGAGCAGCGGAGCGGTCATCGACTCCCGTTGCCCGATATGCGCTTTCGCGATCTTGCCCAGCGCCTCGGCACACGCCACACCCGTCGTCTCGTCGACTTCGGCCGTGAGCCGCCGCAGCAGGACCGGCGTCGCCTCCACCGCCCGCAACTCCCCGAGCACGAAGGCGGCGAAGCTCGCGTTCGGCGAGGTTCGCAGGCATCTGACCGTCTCCCCGACGACCCAGCGCCCACCGTGACGAGCCAAAGCCGCTGCCGCGCAATGCGCTACGCCACCACGACCCCGTTCCAGAGCGACGAGCAGCGCATCCCGCGCCTGCGTGTCGTGCCGAACGGCCAGCCGCTCGGTCACCGCCCTGATCGCCCAGCCATCCTCCCCACGCGCCAGACGTTCGAGCAGCTCCCCGATATCCGAATCCCCCGCTGCCGCACTCATCCACGCGATCCTAGGATCACCGCCGAGCCGAGAGCACCGGGAACGATTCCCCATCGTGTCGCCGACGGAACACTCCGAAAAGGATTGACAAGCCCGCCGCCGAAGGTACCGAATCCTGTGACACCGATGCGATATCAAGCGCGGCCAATCGACTCTCGAGCGCCTGATCGGAAGTTCTCCGTGTACCCCGCCCCGTCATTCCGGCATGCGTTTAGCCGGAATCCACACCTGACATATTGCGTGGACAGGGTGGATCCCGGCCAAGAACACGCCGGGATGACGGGCGGCCGGTCCCTGACGGGTGCTGGACCCCTGGTGACACGCCTGGCCGGTGCATGCGATGTCTGCGCCGCGCCGCGTGCGAACGGCACGGCTGTTACGGCAATTCCGACCGGAGTTGGCTGCGAAATGCGGTCGGCGCCCGGCTACGCGTGCTTCCAGTAGTGCCGCCAGTCGGCGGGGGTCAGGGGGAGGCGGGCGCCGCGGTCGGATTCGGCGGCGTCTTCGGCGGCGCGGATGGTGGCGGCGAAGGTGAGGGTGGCTTTGCGGAGGCGTTCCTCGGCGCTGCCGGGGCCGCCCAGGTGGACTACTCGAAGGTCTTCGGGGACAAGGTCTTCGGGGAGGCCCGCTTGGGCGCTGCGGGAACGGATTTTTTCGGCGAGGGCCAGGGCTGGTTGGGCCAGGGCTATGCCGTCGAGGCAGGAGCGGCGGGCCTTCTCGGTGGTTTTCCGTTCCTCCCAGGCGCGTTCCTGGGCGGCGATTTTTTCCTCGGGGGTGGCGTCCACGCCGATGGAGTCGTCGAGCAGGTGGGGGCTGCGGTGCACCAGTTTGCCGACCAGGGTGGCTGCTACGTCGGCGACGGTGAATTCGCCTGCGGCCTCGGCTATTCGGGAGTGGAAGAGGACCTGCAGGAGGAGGTCGCCGAGTTCCTCGCGGATGGTGCCGGCGTCGGCGGCCTGGATGGCGTCGAGCAGCTCGTAGGTTTCCTCGAGGAGGTACGGGCGCAGCGAGTCGTGCGTCTGCGTCACCTCCCAGCCGCCGAAGTTCCACAGGCGGTCCATGACGTCGACGGCCTCGCCCAACGCCTCGGTCATGCGGGCGGTGTCCGCGAGCGTCTCGCTCATGCGGACCGCCCTGGCGAGTGCCTCGGACAGGCGGGCGGAGTCGGCGGCAGCGTCGGCAGGGCCGTCGCCGTTGGAATCCGGTGCGGTCATCGGGCGGCGGTCACCTCGGTTTCCACTCGAATGTCCACCGCGCCGGGGGCTTTGCCGTCCAGGGCGAGCAGGAGGTCGGCCACGAACTGGAGCAGTTGGACGTCGCGGACGCGCGCCGCGCCGACGCTGTCTTCCACGCGGGGCAGCGGGAGTTGCACGATGCCGGTGGCGGCGCGGTAGGTGGCATTCGGGTAGAGGCGTTTGAGGCGCAACTGCTTGGAGTCGGGCAGTTGCAGCGGGGACACCTTCAATGTGGTTCCGGTGACGCCGATTTCGGTGAGGCCGTATTCGCGGGCCAGCAGGCGCAGCTTCGCCACCGAGACCAGGCGACCCACCTCGACCGGCAGCGGGCCGTAGCGGTCGACGAACTCCTCCACCACGGCGGCCAGGGCCGAATCGTCCTGGGCGGTGGCCAGTTTGCGGTAGCCCTCCAGGCGCAGGCGGTCGGAGGCGATGTAGTCGGGCGGGATGTGCGCGTCGACCGGGAGGTCGATGCGGACCTCCTTGACCTCCTCGTCCACGGTGATGGGACGGCCGTCGGCGGCGGCGCGGTAGGCTTCCACGGCCTCGCCGACCAGGCGCACGTACAGGTCGAAGCCGACGCCCGCGACATGGCCGGACTGCTCCGCGCCGAGCACGTTTCCGGCGCCGCGGATTTCGAGGTCCTTCATGGCGACGGCCATACCCGCACCCAGATCGGAGTTCTGGGAGATGGTGGCCAGACGGTCGTAAGCCGTTTCGGTGAGCGGCTTTTCCGGCGGGTACAGGAAGTAGGCGTATCCGCGTTCGCGACTGCGCCCGACGCGGCCGCGCAGCTGGTGCAGCTGCGAAAGGCCCAGGGCGTCGGCGCGTTCCACGATCAGCGTATTGGCATTGGAGATGTCGAGGCCGGTCTCGATGATGGTGGTGCAGACCAGCACGTCGAATTCCCGCTCCCAGAAACCCTGGACGGTCTTCTCCAGCATGTCCTCGTTCATCTGGCCGTGCGCGACCACCACCCGCGCCTCGGGCACCAGATCGCGAATCCGCTTGGCCGCCTTGTCGATCGAGGCGACACGATTGTGCACGTAGAACACCTGGCCGTCGCGTAGCAGCTCACGACGCACGGCCGCGGCGACCTGTTTGTCGTTGTAGGCGCCCACATAGGTGAGGATCGGATGCCGCTCCTCGGGCGGAGTGAGGATGGTCGACATTTCGCGAATGCCCGCCAGGCTCATCTCCAGGGTGCGCGGAATCGGCGTGGCGGACATGGTGAGCACGTCCACGTGGGTGCGCAGCGCCTTGATGTGCTCCTTGTGCTCGACACCGAAGCGCTGCTCCTCGTCGACGATGACCAGGCCGAGATCCTTCCAGCGCACGCCGGTCTGGATCAGCCGGTGCGTGCCGACCACGATGTCCACGTCACCCGCGGCCATGCCCTCGAGGATCTCGCGGGATTCGGCGGCGTCGGTGAAGCGGGACAGCCCCTTCACGGTCACCGGGAATCCGGCCATGCGCTCGGTGAAGGTCTGCAGATGCTGTTGTGCCAGCAGGGTTGTCGGCACCAGCACCACGACCTGCTTGCCGTCCTGCACGGCCTTGAAGGCGGCGCGCACCGCGATCTCGGTCTTGCCGTAGCCGACATCACCGCAGACGACGCGGTCCATCGGGACCGGTTTCTCCATATCGGCCTTCACCTCGGCGATGGCGGAGAGCTGATCGGCGGTCTCGGTGAAGGCGAACGCGTCCTCCATCTCCTGCTGCCACGGGGTGTCCGGGCCGAAGGCGTGACCGGGCGCGGCCTGCCGGGCAGCGTAGAGCTGCACGAGTTCGGTGGCGATCTCACGAACGGCCTTGCGCGCCTTGCGTTTCGTGTTCTGCCAGTCGGAGCCGCCGAGCTTGGACAGGCTCGGCATCTCACCGCCCACATAGCGGGAGAGCTGATCGAGGGAGTCCATGGGCACGAACAACCGGTCGCCCGGCTGGCCGCGCTTGCTGGGCGCGTACTCGATGACCAGGTATTCGCGGCGCGCGCCGCCGACGGTGCGCTCAATCATCTCCACGAAGCGGCCGATGCCGTGCTGATCGTGCACGACCATGTCACCGGCGCTCAGCGCCAGCGGATCGACCTGATTGCGCCTGCGCGCGGGTAGCTTCTTGCCCTCGCCCGGCGCGGTGACGCGGTTACCCGTCAGATCGGATTCGGCGATGACGACGAGCTTGGCGTCGTCGAACACGATGCCGTCGTGCAGCGAACCGCACAGCACGCCGACCAGCCCGCGCACCGGTTCCGCACCGGCCTCGAGCTCGGCCGCCGGCACCTCGGCATCGGCGAGCCGTTCCAGAATGCGGTGTGCCGTACCGTGCCCCGCCACCACGATGACCGCGCGGCCACCGGTGGAGACGTGTGCGCGCAGCGACGCGAAGATGGTGGCGACCAGTTCCTCGGACCCACGCGCCGAGGGTGCGGACAGCACCGGCAGCACGATCTCGTCCGGGTCGTCGGCGGCCAGCGGGCTCAGCGTCCACCAGGGCAGGCCGCGCTTCTCCGCATCGGCGTGCACCACATCCAGGCCGCGATAGGAGGAGGCGGCCAGATCCAGGCCGTGCGCGCCCAGCGGCGCGGCCCCGCCGAAGGAGGCCGCCGTCCACGAGGCTTCCAGGAATTCCTGCCCGGTGCGCACCAGGTCGGCGGCGCGGGTGCGGATCTTCTCCGGATCGCACAGCAGCACATGGGTTTCCGCGGGCAGCACATCGGTGAGCAGTTGCAGCTCGCCGGGCTGCAGCACCGGCAGCAGGGCTTCCATGCCCTCGACCGGGATGCCCTGGGCGATCTTCTCCAGCATCTCCACCAGCGCGGCGTCGGCCGGATTCTCGGCGGCGACCTGCGCGGCGGTCTCGCGAAGGTCGTTGGTGAGCAGCAGTTCCCGGCACGGCTGGGCCACTACGAGATCCACCGGCACATCGGTGATGGAGCGCTGATCGGCGATGGAGAAGGCGCGCAGCTCCGACACCTCGTCGCCCCAGAACTCCACGCGCACCGGATGATCCGCGGTGGAGGGGAACAGGTCGAGGATGCCGCCGCGCACCGCGAACTCGCCGCGCTTGCCGACCATGTCGACCCGCTCGTAGGCGAATTCCACCAGGCGCGTGAGCAATTCGTCGAAGTCGAACTCGGCCCCGGCGCGCAGCACGATGGGTTCGATATCGCCCAGCCCGCGCGCCATAGGCTGCATGAGCGAGCGCACGGTGGTCACGACCACGCGCAGCGGCTCGGGATGGACCGGATCCTGCGGATGCGCCAGCCGCCGCAGCACCTGCAATCGCTTGCCGACCGTGTCCGCGCCCGGCGACAAGCGCTCGTGCGGCAGCGTCTCCCACGAGGGGAACAGGGCAACAGTGTCACCGAGGATCTCGGTGAGCTCGACCGTCAGGTCATCCGCCTCGCGCCCGGTGGCGGTGACGACCACGAGCGGTTTCTGCCCGGCAATGCTCGCGGCCACGAACGGCCGCACGGCCGAGGGTGCGACGAGCATGGCCGAATCGCGCCCGATCAGGTTCGTGACCTGCCGCAGAGCGGTATCGGCACCGGCCACCGCGGCCAGTCCCGCCAGAGGTGGACGATGCGTGGGCATGGGGCAGACTCCTGAGCACAGAGCAGTGATTCGGACGGCCAACCGAGTCTAGTGCTACCCGATGACAGGTGAAGTTCACGGCTCGGGCTGTGCTAACAATTGTCGCGGCGGGGGGACGGCGCCCGGGGATTCGACCCGCTGACACCGCGACAATCCGGGCCGAGGGATGCCATGACACAACCGCCCATGCCGCCGAACAACGGTCAGCCCGACCCGTACGGCGGCTGGCAGCCCGCCGCCGGTCAACCGCAGCAAGGCTATGGCCAGTACGGCACGCCGCAGCCCGGATTCGATCCGCAACAGCAAGGATTCGCGCCACCGCAGAGCGGCTACCCGCCGCAGCAGCAGTACGCCCCGCAGCCCGGCTTCACGCCCGACCAGCAGCAGTACCACCCGCAGCAAGGCTTCGCGCCGCAGCAGCAGTTCGCTCCCCAGCAGCAGTTCGCGCCGCAGCAGGGTTACCCCGGACAGCAGTTCCCGCCACAGCCGGTGCCGCCCAACAAGAATCGGCTGATTCTGGTGCTGTCGCTGGTCGTCGTGCTGGTGCTGGTGGTGGGTGTGGTCGTGGCGCTGGTGATGACCGGCGGCGACGACGAGCAGGCCGCGCCCGGAACCTCCACGCCTGCGGGCAGCACCGCCGCGTCGACCACCACGAGCGGGTCCGGCACCACCACGCAGGCGCAGCTGAATGCCATGGTGCTGGCCGAGTCGGATCTGCCGGTCGGCTGGAAGGTGAAGACCGAGCCGAAGGACGAGGAAACCGACGACCCGAACAAGACGTCGGGCGAATCACCCGAATGCACCACGCTCCTACGCCAATACGCGACCCCGGTCGACTACGACCCGATCCTCGAGGGCCGCTCCCTGTTCAGCCGCAGCGGCTCCAGCGGCGGCGCGAAGGTGAAGACGGTGGCCCAGCTGGAAACCGCCGCCCAGGCCAAGAACGACTTCGACCGGGAGAAGGACACGTTCACCAAATGCCCGGTCGTGCTCTACGAGGACATGCGCCTCACCTACAAGAAGATCGACACCACCACCATCGGTGACGGCCTGGTCGGCTACGAACTCACCGCCGTGGTCGGCACCGGCCAGGCCAAGGCGCTGCGCTACATCGCCTACGACGGCGACCGCTTCTGGCTGTTCGAGTACTCGGCCAACAGCAACGACTACAACGCCGCCGACGCCCAGCTGCTCCTGGACAAGGCCCTGGCCAAATGGAAGGCCGCCGTCAAGTAACCGCGAAAAGCGCGGGAGCGCAAGCGCGACACCGGTTCTCAAACGAGACAGGCCCCGACCCCGAAAAGAGGTTCGGGGCCTGCCCCAGGCTCGAGGGGTCCGGGGGCCTGCCCCTGATTATCAATGGGGGTTCGGGGGCGAAGCCCCTGAGAACCCCATAGAGTTTGGATTACTGCACGTAGCGCCGCAGGCGTCGCGCCGCGAATTCGCGGAAGTACGCGACCTTCTCGTCCGGGACGATGGACGGGAGCAGGAAGAACCAGGCCCGTTCCATGCGGGTCGCCATCTGGTCGATGGATTCCGTTGAGACGGCGACGATATGGACGCCGGTCGTCATCTCCTGCAGCAGCAGGCCGATGGTCTCCGGATCCAGATCCGCCTTCAAATCGCCCTGGGCGATGGCGCGTTCGGCGAGCAAACGGTGCGTTTCGCCCCAAGTCTTGGCGATGTTGTCGCCGGCCGCGCCGCGGTAATCACCGATCTGATGGGTGAGTTTCAGCATGGCGCCGACCATGGGATCGTTCATGGTCAGATCCGCCACCACGTAGGTGATTCCGATGCATGCCTCGAGCGCGGGCACGCGCGGATCGAAGAATCCCTGGCAGGCGCTGATCAGTCGCTCATTGCCCTGATCGACCACCGCGCGGGCCAGTTCTTCCTTGGACCCGAAGTGAAAGTACAAGGCGCCCTTGGTCACATTGGACTGCGCGATGATTTCGGACAGGCTCGCGTTCGCGTAGCCAAGTCGCAGAAAGACATCGGCCGCACCCGCAAGCACGGAATCGCGGGTGATCTCCGCACGCGCTTGCCTAGCCATCAGATCCGCCTGTCATCACACCAGCCATCCTGAAGTAGACCGCCATCCCGAAGTAGACCGACACCGCAGTTCGAACAGCACACGTAGGATGGGTGAACCGTACCATCCGACGGCAGGATGCCAGCCGATTCGAGCATTCGACCCGTCCTCCACCGCAATTCATGGGCTAACTGTCCAGTTCCGGCGCCGTGAACCGAATATTTCAGACCGATGGGTTCGATAGCCCTTTGCCGCTGGGCCATTCCGACGCCAGCTTCGGGTCCGACTCCAGATGGGTCAGACCGTTCCAGCACAGATTCACCAGGTGCGCGGCCACCACTTCCTTGGACGGCTGCCGCTCGTCGAGCCACCAGGTCGCCGCCGTCGCAACCATTCCCACCAGCGCTTGCGCGTACAGAGTGGCCAGACTGGTGTCGAATCCGCGCCGTTCGAAATCCCCGGCGAGGATGTGCGCCACCTGATTCACGGCCTCGTTGAGCAGACTCGAGTACGTGCCCTCCGCCGCGGACACCGGCTGATCGCGCATGAGAATGCGGAAGCCGTCCGTGCGCTCCTCCATATAGGTGAGCAACGCCAGCGCCACCTGCTCCAGCCGCACCCGGGAACGGTTCTGCGTCAGCGACGTTCGGATCATCTCGAGCAGGGTGGACATCTCCCGGTCCACCACGACGGCGTACAACCCCTCCTTGCCGCCGAAATGCTCGTAGACGACCGGCTTCGACACCTGCGCCCGCTGCGCGATCTCCTCGATCGAGGTCGCGTCATACCCCCGTTCGGCGAACAGCGCCCGCCCGATCTCGATCAATTGCTGGCGACGCTGCGTGCCGGTCATCCGCTGCCGGACCGCCCGCTGTGGCTCACCAGAAGCCATCGTCTCGCCTCCCTGCGCATCGCCCGACTGTCACCACAACTGTTCCAGACACTTGACCTGGAAGCCGCATCACCCCGCCGGGCCAACATGGGCGGGCATAAGAATCGCGTTTCGGCGGCCTAGTGTGCGAGTATCTAGGCGCATGCCGATGATGTAACCCGCGCGAACCGTACGGTCCGCCGGTGTTCGATCCGCCGTAGTGTAATGGCAGCACCACTGATTTTGGTTCAGTTAGTTCAGGTTCGAGTCCTGGCGGCGGAGCTCGCGAGCAGGGGCACTATCGTTGCCCCGGCACATAGCTGACCCAGCACAACTGTGGCCCAGCACAAAGCAGAACTCAGCACGATGACCGGCAGCCGAGGGAGATCCATGCCACAGCAGACCGCCGTCGTCGTTCTCGCCGCCGGAGCCGGAACCCGAATGCGGTCCAAGACCCCCAAGGTGTTGCACCCACTGGCCGGCCGCAGCATGCTCGCGCACGCGCTGCATGCGGCGAACGAGATCGACCCCGCGTATTTGATCACGGTCGTCGGACACGACCGGGAAGCAGTCGGCACCGCCGTCGGCAAGGAAGCCGCCGAACTCGGGCGCGAGATCCCGCTCGCCATCCAGGAGGAGCAGCGCGGCACCGGGCACGCCGTGCAGTGCGCGCTCACCGCGGTCCCCGAGGATTTCACCGGCGACCTGCTGGTGACCTACGCGGATGTGCCACTGCTGGACGGACATACGCTCACCGCGCTGCTCGACGAGCACCGCAGTTACTCCGACGGTTCGGCCGTCACCGTGCTCACCTTCGAACCCGACGACCCCAATGGGTACGGCCGCATCGTGCGCAATGCCGACGGTCAGGTCATGGAGATCGTCGAGCACGCCGACGCCACGCCGGAACAGGCCGCCATCACCGAAGTCAATTCCGGCGTATACGTTTTCGACGCCGCGGTGCTGCGCATCATGATCGGGCGCATCGACACCGCCAATGCCCGCCACGAGCTGTACCTCACCGACGTGCTGAAGCTGGCGCGCGAGGCCGGGCATCCGGTTCACGGTGCGCGCCTGGTGGATTCGGCCAAGGTGACCGGCGTCAACGACCGCGTGCAGCTGGCCGACGCGGGTCGCACGCTCAACCGGTACATCGTGGAACGGCACATGCGCTCCGGTGTGACCATCATCGATCCGGCCACCACGTGGATCGACGGCAGTGTGACCATCGGGCGCGACGCCGTCATCCGGCCGAACGTACAACTGCTGGGCGACACCGTGATCGGTGAGGACGCCGAGATCGGCCCCGACTGCACGCTCACCGATGTGACCGTCGGCGACGGCGCCAAGGTGGTCCGCACGCACGGCGAGAAGTCGAGCATCGGCCCCGGCGCGAATGTCGGCCCGTTCGCATATCTGCGGCCCGGCACCCAGCTCGGCGAGGCCGGCAAGATCGGCACCTTCGTCGAGACCAAGAACGCGAATATCGGCGCCAAGACCAAGGTGCCGCATTTGACCTATGTGGGCGATGCCACCATCGGCGAGTCCAGCAACATCGGCGCGTCGAGCGTGTTCGTGAACTACGACGGCGTCAACAAGCACCACACTGTGATCGGAAACCACGTGCGAACGGGAAGCGACAATATGTTTGTCGCGCCGGTAACCGTGGGTGACGGGGCGTATACCGCAGCAGGTACTGTGCTGCGTAGAAATGTTCCGCCGGGGGCTCTCGCGGTGTCGGGTGGAGCACAGCGCAATATCGAGGGCTGGGTGCAGCGCAAGCGACCCGGCACCGCTGCTGCCAAGGCGGCCGAATCAGCCGCCGAGGCCACCGAGAAAACCGACGAGCAAAAGGATGGCGAACGTCCGTGACCGCGTTCTCTACCGACAATCACAAGAACCTGATGCTGTTCTCGGGACGCGCTCATCCTGAGCTCGCCGAGGCGGTGGCCAAGGAACTCAACGTCCACGTCACCCCCCAGACCGCCCGCGACTTCGCGAACGGCGAGACCTTCGTCCGGTTCGAGGAATCGGTCCGCGGCTCGGACGCCTTCGTGCTCCAGTCCTTCCCGGCCCCGCTCAACCAGTGGGTCATGGAACACCTGATCATGATCGACGCTTTGAAGCGCGGTTCGGCCAAGCGCATCACCTCGGTGCTGCCGTTCTACCCCTACGCCCGCCAGGACAAGAAGCACCGC
This sequence comes from Nocardia huaxiensis, assembly GCF_013744875.1. NCBI lineage: Bacteria > Bacillati > Actinomycetota > Actinomycetes > Mycobacteriales > Nocardiaceae > Nocardia > Nocardia huaxiensis. The sequence continues at coordinate 2,312,857 of NZ_CP059399.1, read as the reverse complement.
GGCCGCGAGCCCATCTCCGCTCGCCTCATCGCCGACCTGCTCAAGACCGCCGGCGCGGACCGCATCATCACCGTCGACCTGCACACCGATCAGATCCAGGGCTTCTTCGACGGCCCGGTCGATCACATGCACGCACAGGTGCAGCTGGTCGAGCACATCCGCAACAACTACACCCTCGAGAACATCACCGTCGTGTCCCCCGACGCGGGCCGCGTGAAGGTCGCCGAGAAGTGGGCCAACAACCTGGGCGACGCGCCGCTGGCGTTCATCCACAAGACCCGCGACCCGCTGGTCCCCAACCAGATCGTCGCCAACCGCGTGGTCGGTGAGGTCGAGGGCCGCACCTGCATCCTGATCGACGACATGATCGACACCGGTGGCACCATCGCCGGCGCGGTCAAGGTGCTCAAGGAGGCCGGTGCGGGCGACGTGGTCATCGCCGCCACCCACGGCATCCTGTCGGCCCCCGCCTCCGAGCGCCTCGCCAACTGCGGCGCCAAGGAGGTCGTGGTGACCAACACCCTGCCGATCGACGAGGAGAAGAAGTTCCCGACGCTGACGGTTCTCTCCATCGCCCCGCTGCTGGCGCAGACCATCCGCGAGGTCTTCGAAAACGGCTCCGTCACCGGCCTTTTCAACGGCAACGCCTGACGTTCGCCGGTTAACTGCCGAAACGCCCCTTCCGAACCGGGAGGGGCGTTTTTCGTGTGAAAAACAAGGCAATCTGGTCTCGGGCCGGGGCGCGGCGGTAGCGTTGGATCCGAACTCAGCGGTTAGCTACTGGTGCGCTACAGCGCGGACAGGTGGTGGGTGCAATGGACGACCGGCGAGCCGACGACGAAGACCAGCTCATGGACGAGGTCTTCGACACCGACGACATCGACACGGACCTCGACTACGACCTCGGCGACGACGACCAGGAGGACGAGATCCGCGAATACGAGCGCTACATCGCCGACCCGCCGGAGGACCTGGTCATCCGCAATCGGGAGAACGACGACACCGGACGGCTCGGCATCCAGGCCGAACTCGACCAGGAGTGGACGCGGCGCCGGCGGCGCGACGAGAACGCGAGCGAGGACGATCGACCCGCCGAGGTGGCGGCCATGGACATCGTGGACGACATAGGCGACTGACGGTTTCCTATAGTTGCCGCATGGCGCAGTTCACCGGGTTCCCCCTGACCGGGCTCGACTTCTACGAGGATTTGGAAGCCGACAACAGCAAATCCTTCTGGAACGCGAACAAGAAGGTGTGGGAGGAGTCCGTCCGCGACCCCCTGCTGGCCCTGGTCGCCGAACTCGAACCGGATTTCGGACCCGCCAAGATCTTCCGGCCGTACCGGGACGTGCGCTTCTCGAAAGACAAGTCCCCCTACAAGACTCACCAGGGCGCGGTCGTGCACACCACCCAGACCTCCGGCTGGTACGTGCACATCAGCGCGGCGGGGCTGTTCGTCGCCGGCGGCCTCTACGCCGCGTCCCCCGCACAACTGGCGGCCCTGCGCACCGCCATCGACGACGACGTCCGCGGCGCGGAACTGGAAGCCATCCTCGCCCGGCTCGAATCGGCCGGATACCAGATCGGCGGCGACAAACTCGCCACCAAACCCAAGGGCTACTCGATCGACCACCCCCGCATCGACCTGCTCCGCCACAAATCCCTCACCGCCGGAAAGGAATTCGGCGCACCGGACTGGCTGACCACCCCGCGCGCCGCCACCGAGGTCCGCGCAGCCTGGGAAGAACTGCGCGGACTCCAGGAATTCCTGGCGGCGGTCACCGACCAGAAGTAGTGGTCAGCGGCGCCGGGAACGGTGCGGCGTCAGGATGACCGTGGTCCGCGGGACTCTCGCATCCGCGCCCGCATCTGTGCACGAGGGGTGGGATCGTCTTGCGCCTCAGCCGAATTCGCCGATGCCCAGGGAGCGGCCACGACCACGCCGGTAGCAGCGATCTTGTCCGCGAAGGTTTGCCGGCGTTCATCCCACAGGGGCCACAGATATCCCAGGTAGCACGGGATCGCATCGGCAGCGTGCGCGATCTGCCGAAGCAGCGCCCGCCCCACACCCACCGGCTGTCCACTCTCGAGGCCGACCAGCCACAATCCCAGGGCTTGTTTACCCAGCGACTGTCCCCGGCGACCCTGCCGGAACGCAACGTTCCACCCGATCGCGGTGACGATGACCAGGATCGTGGGCACCAGCAGAATCAGGATCAGCCTCTTGGTGAGGCTGATCTGACCCGCGTACCCGACCACGTAGCCCGGTTTCCCCGGGTAGGGGTCTCCCAGTTCGGGTTTCAAGGCATCGACGGCCCACCGCATACACGCCAGGGCGATCACGATGACCGTCACCGCGAATATCAGATCGATCGCACCCGCGCCCACGCGCGCCGGCCACGAGGCGAACCGAAGACTCCGATCCTGACCCATGCGCATAACTCCCCGTCCGAATGTCTCGACCGATCCACACACCGGTCGAGACATTCAGCGTCCGCGGAGCCGATAAGCGCTCGATAAATCCCGGATACGCCGAGCGAGTTCAGCGGCGCTCGGCCAGGAACAGCGCGAAGCGGTCGTCGGGGTCGGTCCAGACCCGCTCGGTCGCGAAACCGGCTGCGGCCAGCTCGGTTTCGAAGCCGTCGCGGTGGAACTTGGCCGAGATTTCGGTGCGCATCTGCTCACCCGCCGCGAACTCGACGGTCAGGTCGAGTTCGGGGATGGTGACCACCATGTCGGCGGTGGCTTCGAGGCGCATCTCGATCCACTCGTTCTCGGCATCCCAGAGGGCGATGTGCTCGAACCGTTCCGGCTCGAAGTTCGCGCCGAGTCGCGCGTTGAGCACATGCAGCACATTGCGATTGAACTCGGCGGTGACGCCGGCGGCATCGTCGTACGCGGGGACCAGGACGGCGGGATCGATCACCAGTCCCGCGCCGAGCAGCAGCTGCTCCCCCGGCTCCAGGACATCGTGGATGCCCGCCAGGAACTCCGCCCGCTCGTCCGGGACCAGGTTTCCGATGGTGCCGCCCAGGAAGGCGATCATCCGCCGCCCGCCCCGGGGCAGGTTCTCCAGCGTGGCGGTGAAGTCGCTCACCACCCCGTGCACGGCCAGCCCCGGAAACTCGTGCGCCACCTCATCCGCTGCACCGCGTAGCGCGGACACCGAAACATCCTGCGGCACATACTTCTTCAATGGCCCACCGGAGGTGAGCGCGTCCAGCAGCAGCCGGGTCTTGGCCGCCGATCCGGCCCCCAGCTCCACCAGCACCTCGGCCTGCGCGACCTGCGCGATCTCGCCCACCACGCGTTCCAGCAGCGCCCGCTCGGTCCGAGTCGGGTAGTACTCCGGCAACTCCGTGATCTTCTCGAACAGCTCACTCCCGCGCGCGTCGTAAAACCACTTCGGAGGCAACGACTTCGGCGAAGCGGTCAACCCCGCCTGCACATCCCCCCGCAGCGCGGCGGTCAAATCTTCATCGGTCAAATGGATCTCGAACGTAGCCGCACTCATGAAGTGGCCCTTCCAGTCTCAATGTCAAGCGATCGCACCGACTTCCACCCCGGCCGAACCTCCACCAGCATCCGATCCCCGATCGCCTCCCAGCGCGGATCATCGTCATACGGTTCCGAGGCCACCACGGCGAACTCATCGGTCACCAAAATCGACAACGAGTGATGCCACGTAGTGGCCCACACCGTCTCCCCATCCCCCAGCAGTAGATTCAGCCGCGCCCTGGGCGATTCCGCCAGCACGGCCGAAACCACCCACCGCAGTGCGACATCCGGCGCAAGCCCCCTGACCCTTGCACTGGTATTCGACGCATGCTCGCGCGCCTGCGGCACATCACTGTCACTGTGCCCCCAGCTCCAGCTCCGCACCTCCGGCGGAGAACCCGAGGTGACGGTCACGCTCACCGCCGACCCGTACGACGCCGCGGTCCCGAAGGAGCCGGTGTGCGCCTCCGATCGAATCGGCCCGTCCTCCCCTGTGGCCGAGGCGGACGCCCCAGCCGCACTCGCCGCTCCCGAATTCTCGGTTTCGTCCACATGCGATGCGGCAGTGACTCTTTCCCCGTCGGGCGAGGCAGCGCCTTCGAGCAGTCCGCGCAGAATGACCCACAGCGCCGCCGAATCCGTCAGCGATTCCGCCTCGAGCAGTGACGGCGAACCGCATCGCGCCGCAATAGCGGTCAGCGCCCGCCGCCAATCCGGAATCGCGCCGTTGTGACTGAAAGCCCAGCGGCCGTGGGTGAATGGCGCACAGGCCGCCCGCTCCACCGGCATGCCCACCGTCGCGGAGCGGATCGCCGCCAGCACGGCCGACGAACGCAATTGCGGCAGTATCTCTTCCACCGCCGGGTCGGTCCATATCGGCGCGGCATTGCGATAGCGGCTGACTCGAAGCCCCGGCGCGGTCGGGCGAGCGGATTCGGCAGTTTCCTGCGTAGCGGCCGACCCCCGGGCAGGAGCCGACGCGCCGTCGCGCTGCGCGTCCACCGGGTCCTGGGGTGCGCCGCCGTGCCAGATGACACCCGCGCCATGGTCTTCCGGGGCGGACGGGACGGGCAGCCACCAGGCGACACCGAAGCCGTCGGCATTGATCGTTCCGCCGCCGCGCATTTCGCGGGGTGCCCAGGATTGAGTGAGCAGGGAGTGCGGGCCTCTCGTCAGGAGGTCACCCACGGAGGTGGGCGGGCCGAGGTAGGCGAGGTGGCGGCACATCAGAGGTCCTCCGGGCGGAGGTCTCGGGCCAGGCGGAAGCCGGAGAAGATCTGGCGGCGGATGGGGTGGTCCCAGTTGCGGAAGGTGCCTCGCACCGCCACCTGGTCGGCGGCGAAGGAGCCGCCTCGAAGGACCTTGTAGTCGCCGCCGTGGAAGACCTCGGAGTACTCCGCGTAGGGGAAGGCTTTGAAGCCGGGGTAGGGGGTGAAACCTGAAGAGGTCCACTCCCAGACGTCGCCGATCAGCTGGTGAACGCCCAGGGCGGATGCGCCTTCCGGGTACGCGCCTACGTCGGCCGGTTCCAGGTGGTGCTGGCCGAGGTTGGCGAGGTACACGTTGGGGTCGGTGTCGCCCCAGGGGTAGCGGTGGGAGCGGCCGGTCGCGGGGTCGTGGCGGGCGGCCTTCTCCCATTCGGCTTCGGTGGGGAGGCGTTTGCCCGCCCAGTTGGCATACGCCTCGGCCTCGAACCAGCAGACGTGGACCACCGGCTGGTGCGGACGCAACGGCTGCATGACGCCGAAACTCCTTCGCCACCAACGGCCGCCACCATCCTGCTCCCAGAACTGCGGCGAGGTGAGACCGGCTTCGACGCGGTGCGTCCAGCCGCGTTCGGACCACAGTTCAGGGCGGTCGTAACCGCCATCCGCCATGAAGGCGAGGTACTGCTCATTGGTGATGGGGGCGGCGTCGATGGCGAAACCGGGAACATGCACCGGATGTGCGGGCCGCTCATTGTCCAGCGCCCACGGGTCGGTGTCGGTGCCCATGATGAATTCGCCTGCGGGGATTACCACTTCACCGCTGACGCTCAGCTTCGCGGCCGGCGGTGCGGGAGCCGCGAGCACCGCGTCACCGGTTCGCAGCTGATGGGTGGCCAGCATGGTTTCGTCGTGCTGCTGCTCGTGCTGGGCGATCATGCCGAAGGCGAAGCCACCCGCTACCAGGGCGTCACCCTGTAATGGGCTGCGCTCCAGCACATCCCACACCTTCTCCCGCACGGTGCCCACATAGTCGCGGGCCTGCGCGGGATCCAGCAGCGGCAGTGCGGGACGATCCGCGCGTGCATGCTTGAAGGCGTCGTAAAGGTGATCGATGTCCTGGCGCACCGGTTCCCGGCCGCCCACATCGCGCACCAGCCACAACTCTTCCTGATTGCCGATATGCGCGAGATCCCACACCAGCGGGCTCATGATGCGCGAATGCTGGGCCACCAGTTCGGCTTCGTCCACACAGTCGGTGAGGCCGACGGTGCGGCGGCGGGCACGTTCCAGGACTTCCGCAATTCGCTCGCGCAGGCGTTCGGTCTCGGCACGATCGGTGCCCGGCAGGTGCTGAACAGTCATGAGAGAACTCCGGATTCGAAATCTTCGAGAGGCGTGCGGCCGCCACGGCATCGCTGCGCGGCGGCATCCAATTCGCGGGCGGCGGTGGCGGTTGCGGCGTGCGCGGCGGCCAGTTCCAGCAGCGCCACTGCGACAGCGCGCAATTCGGGATCCGCGAGCCCGTAGCGGGCGGCCTCCGACCACATCTCCGCCACCGACTTGGCGAGGGTCGTGGCCTCGGAAACGGTTGCGGGCGTGGACATGAGCGCGTCGACGGCGTACACCGGCACCGACCAGGAGTCACCCGGCTGGGCGTCGAGGTAGCGCACCTCGAGATGCCCGGCGGCCCGCACCGGCGGAAACACCGTGGTCAGGTGATAGTCGAGATCGGCGCGATCGGGCCGGCGGCCGAGCTCGTCGTCCAGCGCCCCGCACAGCCAATCGGCGAAGGTGGCCCCCGGCGGCGGCGACCAGTCCTCGCCTTCGGAGCGGACGCACAGCAGCGGCACATCCAGCGCCCAGTGCCCGTACCCGGCGAGCGGCCCCGGCCAGTCGTGCACGGACGGCCGGGTGCGCAGATGATCCAGGCGCAGCCAGGCCCGCATGCGCTGCGACGCCCACTCCCCCGGCGGCGCGCCCCGCAGCGTCGGTGAACAGGCGAAAGCAGCCAGCAAGGCCGGGCCGATGGTGTACAGCGCGGTCCAGCGGGCGGCGATCTCCTCGGCATCGGCCCCGGCGTCCACGCTCACCTGGGTGGCGGCGGTATTGCACATCATGAGCGCGCCGAAGGGCCCGATATTGGCGAAGGCGTTCTCCATGGCGCAGTAGCGCGGCAGCTGGAGCAGCCGGCGCGGCGGGCGGAAGGCGTCCGCGGCGGCGGAAAAGGTTCGGATATCGCGAGTTTCGAGAAGTTCTCGCAGGCGGGCCGCGTCGATTCGCAGGCTCTCGCAGAGTTCGGCGGAGGTGCCGAACGGGGCACTGGACAGTTCGATCTGACCGCCGGGTTCGATGGTGATCCGGCTGCCCCCGGGCAGTGCCAGGGCGGGGGACTCTGGGTCGAGGGACCGTGGCGCATACGGTCCGAGCGCGTCGGCGAGCCGGCTCAATTCCGGACGCGGGGCGGACGCCGAATACTCACCCTGCGCGGTGAGCCACTCCAGTTCGGCGCCGATCAGACTCGGTGGGCCCTGCTTGAAACAGACACCTCCGATATAAGCCTCAGCTGCTGCACGCGAGGAGAATTCACCCGCCGGTAGCTGCCGACATCGACCGTCGGCAGAGGCGAATGCGCGCGATAGATCAGCAGGAGATGCGGTGACAGACATTCCAACCTCCAACTCCTCCCCCCACCGGCGCCCGCGCGGACACCGATCAAACCAGGGTAGCGAGCAACACCGACAAGCGAACCTGACGAAACAGTGAACACTGTGATCGACATGGTTGATTCCGCCCATGTGGCAGAATCGATTCCACGCATTCCACCGGCGAAACCCGGCGGCCGTCCCGACGCGCTACCCTCGCCCACATGCTGAATCTCGCGCAGCTCCGCGCCGACACTCCCGGTTGCGAAGACAAAGTCTTCCTGGACAGTGCCGGTTCCTCGCTGCCGGCCACCGTCGTCCTGGACACCCAGATCGCGCATCTGCGGCGCGAGGCCGAGGTCGGCGGCTATCGGGCAGCGAATGAACGCCTGGATGACCTGCACGCCGTCAAAACCGATATCGGCAGGCTCATCAATGCCGACGCCGAATCCATCGCGCTCAGCGACAGCGCGAGCCGTTCCTGGACCGACTTCTTCTACTCGGTCCCGCTGGCTCCCGGCGACCGCATTCTCATCTCCGGCGCGGACTACGCCAGCAATGCCATCGCCGCCCTGCAGCGGGCCCGGCAGACCGGCGCCACCGTGGAATCCATCCCCGGCGACAGCACCGGGCAGCTCGACCTCGAGGCCCTCGAGACCCTGGTCGACGAACGCGTGAAACTGGTGTCGCTGCTGCATGTTCCGACCAATGGCGGCCTGGCGAATCCGATCGCGGAGGCCGCCGCCATCGCCCGGAAGGCGGGCGCGCTGGTGATCGCGGACGCCTGCCAGTCGGCCGGTCAGCTGCCTCTCGATGTGGCGGCGCTGGATGTGGACGCCCTGTCCGCTACCGGGCGCAAATGGCTGCGCGGCCCACGCGGCACGGGCTTCCTGTACGTGCGTCCGGAGCTCGCCCGCACGCTCGAACCCGCCCGCCTCGACCTGCACAGCGCCGAATGGACCGCCCCCGGCGCCTACCGCGTGGCAGCCGACGCGAGCCGCTTCGAATTCTGGGAGTGCGATGTCGCGGCCCGCCTCGGCTTGGGCGCGGCGGTGCGCTACCTGCTGGACCTCGGACCCGGGCTGGTCTACGAGGCCATTGCCGAGCGTGCCCGGCACCTGCGCGCAGCTCTATCCGAGATCCCCGGGGTCACGGTCCGCGATGCCGGTGTGCAGCACGCGGGCATCGTGTCCTTCACCGTCGACGGCCTGGAGCCGGTCGAGGTCCGCGACCGGCTGGCCGGCCAGTCCATCACGGTCACCGTCAGCCACCGTTCCTCCACGCTGCTGGATATGACGGCCCGCGGCCTGTCGTCGGTGGTGCGCGCCTCCCCACACTGTTTCGTGAGCTTCGACGACCTCGACCGTTTCGCCGGAGCAGTCCGAAACCTGCGCTGACCCTCGCAGGTTCGCATGCGGCGGACATCGGCGAATCGGTTAACAGCACCTCGCTATGGCGGGATAGTGGAGATGTTGGCGACCGTGCGAGGAGTGCCCGATGAGCCGCTTCACCGATGAAATGTATGCGACAGCGCAGGTTTCCGAACGTGGACTGGTGACCGGGGAACCGGACGCGCCGCTGCGGCAGACCTGGGGCGAAATCCACGACATCGCCCGGCACATGGCGGGTGGGCTCGCCGCGGCGGGCATCGGCCACGGCGACGCGGTGGGGGTGCTGGCCGGGATGCCGGTCGATATCGCCCCCGCCTGTCAGGCCGTGTGGATGCGCGGGGCCTCCATCACCATGCTGCATCAGCCGACCCCGCGCACCGATCTGGAGGTGTGGGCGCGCGACACCGAAACCGTGCTGAACATGATCGAGGCCCGCGCTGTCATTCTCGGCGCACCGTTCGAGGTCGCGGAACCTCTACTGCGCGAACGCGGTATCGCCGTGGTGACCATGGAGCAGATGCGCGCGGGCGCGGCCATCGACCCGCTGCCCACCGGCGAGGCCGATATCGCCCTGCAGCAGTTGACATCCGGCTCCACCGGCATCCCCAAGGCCGTCCGCATCACGCACGGAAACTTCTTCGTCAACGCCTACGCCATGTTCGACCGAGTGAAATTCCAGCTCGACGCCGACGTCATGATCAGCTGGCTACCCCTGTTCCACGATATGGGCATGGTCGGATTCCTCTCCGTGCCAATGCAGTTCGGCGCCGAAGTGGTGTGCGTGACCCCGCTCGACTTCCTCATGCGCCCCATCCTGTGGGCCGAACTCATCTCCAAGTACCGCGGAACAGTCACCGCCGCACCGAATTTCGCCTACTCCCTGCTGGCCCGCAAACTCCGCAACGCCGACGACGGCACCATCGACCTGAGCAGTGTCCGCTACATGTGGAACGGCGCGGAGCCCGTGGACGCCGACACCATGGACACCCTCGCCGCCGCCGGAAAACGCTTCGGCCTCAACCCCATGGCCCTCACCCCGGTCTACGGCATGGCCGAAACCACACTGGCCGTGTCGATTCCGGATCCCGGCCTCGGCCAGGTCCTCGACGTGGTCGATGCCGACCTCCTGGAGGCCCTCGGCAAGGCGGTCCCCGTCCGCCATCCCGAACACCACCACGGCAACCTCCGCCGCCTCCCCACCCTCGGCTACCTCGTCGACAACCTGGAAGGCCGCGTAGTCGACCACGAAGGCCAGCCCCTCCCCGTCCGCTCCGTGGGCATCATCGAACTCCGCGGCCCCGCAGTAACTTCCGGCTACGTCACCACCAACGGCTTCCGCCCCGCCCTCGACCCCGAAGGCTGGCTCGACACCGGCGACATCGGCTACTTCACCGAAGACGGCCTGGTGGTGGTCTGCGGCCGCATGAAGGACGTCATCATCATGGGCGGCCGCAACATCTACCCCACCGACATAGAACGAGCCGCCCTCCGCATCAAGGGCGTCCGCCCCGGCAACGCGGTAGCCGTCCGCCTCGACGCCGGCCACAAACGCGAAAGCTTCGCCGTAGTAGTGGAAAGCAACGACTTCCAAAACCCCAACGAAGTAAAACGCATAGAACACGACATAGTCCACGCCGTCTTCTCCGAGGTAGGCGTCCGCCCCCGCAGCGTCACCGTCCTGGGCCCCGGCGCCCTCCCGAAAACGTCCTCCGGCAAACTCCGCCGCTCGGCCACAGCCGCTCACCTGACCTGACGGTACTCCGGCACGGGGAGGCCGCCGATTCCCCAGTCATCCAGGGCCACTTCGTCGATGATGACGAAGGTGGTGGCGGGGTCCTTGTGCAGGATTTTCTGGAGCAGGTCGGTGACGCCGGCGATCAGTTGGCGTTTCTGGTCGAGGGTGACGTCTTCGTCGGTGACCTTGATGTTCACGTAGGGCATGTCAGTCCTGTTCGAGGTTGTAGTGGAAGACCTTGGCGATGATCTGCCAGCGGCCGTCCAGGTGGATGAGGGTGAGCAGGTCGATGAATCGCTTTGGGCCGAGGGAGCATTCGAGGCGGGCCAGCGCCGTGACCGGGCCCGCGAATTCGATCGAGACGATTCGGTCGCGACGGACTTCGTTACGGGAGGCGGGGGCGGGGCGGGCGTCCACGATGGGGAAGTACTCGTCCATCGTGAGGTGGGTCAGGGTGCCTTCGGTGGCGCAGGCGTACATGGCCCTGGGGTGGAAAACCTTGCGTAGTAGGGAGGTATCGCTGTGGTACAGGCCGTCGAAGTAGAGCTGGAGGGCGGCGGCCACGTCCTGTTCGGTCACGAGGCCACCTCGGTGAGTTCGCGCACGCCGGCCCAGCGGTGGGCGGCTTGGGCCACGCGGCGGCCGAGGTGTTCGGCGGTGGCGAGATCGCCGGGGCCGGGGGCGATTTCGGGGGCGGCGTCGGCGGGTGAGTGAGCCATGGCGCCGAGGAAGGCGCCCAGGCGGTTGAGGTCGGCGGTGGTGTCGAAGTCGCCGGGGAGCAGGCCGAGGCCGACCCAGACCATGCCGTGCTGCATGGCGAACAGCGAAAGCGATTGCAGGGTATTGAGTTTGTCGCCGTTCACGCCCGCCGAATTGGTGAAACCGGCTGCGATCTTGTCCTTCCAGAGCTGTTGGGCCCAGCGGCCCGAGGTGGCGTCGAGGAAGGACTTGAACGGGGCGGAGACTCCGGCCATGTAGGTCGGGGTGCCGAAGATGATGGCGTCGGCGGCATCGATTGCCTCCCAGGCGGATTCGTATTCGTCCACGGCGACCAGGCGGACATCGGTGCCGGGCACCGAGGCCGCGCCGAGCCGGACGGCTTCGGCCTGGACACGGGTGTGGCCGAAGCCAGAGTGGTAGACGATCGCGACGGTGGTCATTGGGTGGTTCCTTCCCTCGGGCTGGTACAACCCACGCTAGGAACGGCAGCGACATAAGACCACGACCTATTCTGGATGGCTCCTATAAGCTGAGGTTATGGATGTCGATATCCGCGACCTGGAGCTGCTGGAAGCGCTGGGGAGCCACCGGACGCTCACGGCGGCGGCGCGGCAGCTCTATGTCAGCCAACCGGCCCTGAGTCAGCGGCTGCTGCGGCTCGAAGATCGGCTGGGCACACCGCTTTTCGATCGGCGGGGGCGGAATCTGGAGCCCACCGTCGCGGGCCGGCGCATGTTGCAGGCGGCGGGGCGCACGCTCGGTGAATTGCGTTCGGCGCGACACGATTTGCGGCAGCTCGGGGCGGGGCGGGCGCGGGCGGTGCGGATCGCCTCGCAGTGTGCGGCGAGCTACGAGTGGATGCCGCTGGTGCTCAACGCTTTCCGACAGCGCATGCCGGAGTCGGAGATTCAGGTGGAGCCGGTGCATGACGACGAGATGATCGACGCGCTGCTGGATGATCGGCTGGATGTGGCGCTCATCGCCAAGCTGGATCGGCGGGTGGATCGGGTGCGGCTGGATCGACTGTTCGACGATGAGGTGCGGGCGGTGGTGAGCGCCCAGCATCCCTGGGCGGGAAAAGACTTCGTCACGGCGGACGAGTTCGAGGGCGTTCACCTGGTGCTGCCGGATTCCTATGACCAACAACGGATTCCGACGCCGCCGCTGCCGCTGCCGGAGGGCGCGCGCTACGGGAAGCTGACCACGCTGGCGGCCGGATTCGACACCATTATCGAAGTGGTGGCTTCTGGCGAATCGGTGAGCGTCATGCCGCAGTGGGTGGCCGAACGCGTCACCGGTCGCACCGATGTGGCGACCGTGCGCGTGGGTGAGATTCCGGAGCGACGCACCTGGTATTGCGCCACCCGGCACGACGAAACATCCGAAGCCGTCACGACTTTCATGGAGCTCATCGCCGAGCAGCTGGCCCGGCGCTGAGTCAGTGCAGCTGGTTCTGCGCGGTTTCCAGCCCGACCCGGAGCAGCAGCTCGACGGCGTCTGCGGCCTGTTCCACGATCACCGGCAACTCTTTGCGCTCCGGTGCGGAGAACGGTTTGAGCACGTAGTCGGCGGGATCCTGGCGACCCGGCGGACGGCCGATGCCGAAGCGCACGCGCAGATAATCCTTGGTGGTCAACGCCTGCGACATGGAACGCAGGCCATTGTGGCCGCCCTCGCCGCCGCCGCGCTTCAACCGAATGGTGCCGAAGGGCAGATCCAGTTCGTCGTGCACGGCGATCACCTCGGTCGCGGGCACGGAGAAGAACTTGGCCAGTGCCGCCACCGGGCGGCCGGACAGGTTCATGTAGCTGCGCGGCTTGGCGATCAGCACCTTGCGTCCGTCGAGGCGGGCCTCCAAAAGGTCCGCGCCCGACTTCTTGTGCACGGTGAAACGGCCGCCGACGCGCTCCGCGAGTACATCGGCGACCATGAAACCGACATTGTGCCGGGTGCGCTCGTATTCGGATCCGGGGTTGCCCAGACCGACCACGAGCGCGGGCCCGTCATATGCCTCGGTCATCGATTTCGAAAACCGTTGCGAGAGTTATTACTCGGCGGCTTCTTCGGCAGCCTCGGCCTCGCCCTCGGCGGCCTCGGCGGCCGGCGCGGCAATGATGTTCACGATCAGGGCCTCGGCGTCGCCGGCCAGGGTGACACCCTTCGGCAGCGCGATGCCGCCCGCGAGGATCTGGGTGCCGGCCTCGGCGCCCTCGATCGAGATCTCGATGGACTCGGGGATGTGCAGGGCCTCGGCCTCGATGGAGAGGGTGGTGGCTTCCTGGGTGACCAGGGTGCCGGAGGCGGCGTCGCCGGTCAGGGTGACGTGCACGTCGGCGGTGACCTTCTCGCCGCGACGCACGATCAGCAGGTCGGCGTGCTCGATGTAGCGGCGGATGGGGTGAACCACGACCGACTTGGTCAGCGCCAGCTGCTTCTTGCCCGCGATGTCCAGGTTCAGGACGGCGTTGGTGCCGTGCTCACGCAGGATGGCGGCGAACGCCTGGGCGTTCACGGACAGGTGCTGCGGCTCCTCGTTGTGGCCGTACAGCACGGCGGGAACGTTGCCGGCGCGACGGGTACGACGCGCGGCGCCCTTGCCGAATTCGGTACGAACGGTGGCTTCGAGAAGGTTGGCGTCGGACATGACTTGTCTACTCCTACGGCGTCGGCGAGATTATCGGCGTGTGCGAATCAGGGGACTGGGCCACACTGACTCTGTTGGTCTGCTAGTCACAGGCAAGGAGACCGAACAGGGGACGGCCGAAGAGCCGAGCCGCGTCGATCACGGTGGGCAACGAAGCCACACCCTCGCCGAGACAACCCGAGAACTTTAACACGCATCGATAGCGCTTCCACACCACCCCCCACTCCAGCACGGGGCTGCGCAAGAAGGGCGGGGGCGTTGCCCCGAACCCCATGGGAGTGAGGTTCAGGCCGCGTGCGACTTGAAAGTGGCTGCGTAGCAGTCCACGTAGGGGCGGCCGGAGCGGCGGACCAGATCGAACATGAGGTCGTCGGTGGCGGCGCGGACGCCCGCCTTGTCCGCGGGAACGAAGAAGCGCGGGTGACCGAAGGAGATGCGGACCTTCGCCGGACGCAGGGTGCGGCGGTTGCGCGGGTTGACCTTGTCGGTGCCGGAGAGGACGACCGGGATGACGGGTGCGCCGGTCTGCATGGCGACGCGGATGACGCCGGTGCGGCCCCGGTAGATGCGGCCGTCGGGTGAGCGGGTGCCCTCGGGGTGGATGCCCCAGATGCCGCCGCGCTCGAGAATGCGGCTTGCGGCGGCCAGCGAATCCGATCCGGCGGTGCCGCCGGTGCGGTCGACGGGAACCTGATTGGTGGCCTTCATGACCCAGCGGTTGATGCGCCCGCGCACCCCGCCGCCGGTGAAGTACTCCTGCTTGGCGATGAAGGTGACCGGCCGGTCCAGCACCAGGCACAGGTAGAGCGAATCCACCACGGCCAGATGATTGGCCGCGATGATCACCGGCCCGTCCTTCGGAACATGGTGCAGCCCTTCCATTTTCGGCCGCCCCAGCAGGCGCAGCACCGGGCCGACCAGGATGTGCTTGAGCACCCAGTACCACATGGCATTCCTCCCCGGAACAAATTCGTAGACACTGTCTACGAGACTGTCACCTGTCTACCACCATGAGGTAGACAGTGTCTACGGCGAATCGCGTCAGGAATGAGGTGAAATGCTCGACATGACTGTGGCCGAGCCTTTGCGGGAACGACTGGTGAGCGCCGGCGTGGACATGCTCGAACAGGTCGGCGCGGTCCAACTCGGATTGCGGGCCATCGCCCGCGAAGCAGGCGTCTCGCACGGCGCACCCCGCCGCTACTTCCCCACCCACAATTCCCTGCTCGCCGCCGTCGCCGCCCGCGGATACGCCGACCTCCGCACCGAAATCGAAGCGGTGCAGGGTGATTCACCCCGCCAACGCCTGGAAGCCGCCTGCCGCACCTACATCGGCTTCGCCACCCGCCGCCCCGAGATGTTCACCCTCATGTTCCGCCACGACCTCCTCGAAGGCGCGGGCGAGAACCTCCGCGAAACCGTCACCCTCCCCCTCTTCCGCTGGTGGCGCGACCTCGTGGCCGCCTGCGCCCCCGACGCCCCCGACGACCGCGCCATCGCCCTGTGGACCAACCTGCACGGCATCGCCGTCGTCGCCGCGAACCGCAGCCTGGAAGCCGTCGCACCACAGGCAGACGTCGACCGCCTGATCGAAATCGCAATTACCCGGCACCTCGGATAACTGCCTGCTTCGGAACATCCCCTTCGTCATCCCGGCGCGCTTTTGGCCGGGATCCACACAGTTGAGAGATGCACGGCCTGCGTGGATCCCGGCCAAAAACATGCCGGGATGACGGGGTGTTGATGCCGGAGGGCTCTGGACCGGCCGGTCGGGCGCTCCGGCCGGTCACGTACCCTGGACAGGTTGCCTCGTCTGCACAAAAGGAGTCCCCCGTGAGTTCCCCGAACACCGATGCGACCACCGCACCCGCGAGCGGGCGGCTGGCCGACGAGGTGTCCCGGCGGCGCACATTCGCGGTCATCTCCCACCCGGACGCCGGTAAGTCGACGCTGACCGAAGCGCTCGCGCTGCACGCCAAGGTGATCTCGGAAGCGGGCGCGATCCACGGCAAGTCGGGTCGCAAGTCCACCGTCTCCGACTGGATGGAGATGGAGAAGGCGCGCGGCATCTCCGTCAGCTCCACCGCCCTGCAGTTCGAGTACGGCGACTGCGTGATCAACCTGGTCGACACCCCGGGTCACTCCGACTTTTCCGAGGACACCTACCGCGTGCTCACCGCGGTCGACGCGGCGGTCATGCTCATCGACGCCGCCAAGGGCCTGGAACCGCAGACGCTCAAGCTCTTCCAGGTGGCGCGCGACCGTGGCATTCCGGTCATCACCGTCATCAACAAGTGGGACCGGCCGGGCCGCGAGCCGCTGGAACTGCTCGACGAGATCACCGATCGCATCGGACTCACGCCCACCCCGCTGTTCCTTCCGGTCGGTATCGCCGGCGACTTCCGCGGTCTGCTGCGGCGCGGCGAAGACGGCGCGGCCACCGAATACATCAACTTCACCCGCACCGCGGGCGGCGCGACCATCGCACCGGAGGAGCACTACTCCCCCGAGCAGGCCGCCGAGAAGGAAGGCGAGGTCTGGACCACCGCCGCCGAGGAGAGCGAACTGCTGTCCGCCGCCGGCCAGGACCACGATCAGGAACTGTTCCTGGCAGGCCACACCTCCCCGGTCATCTACGCCTCCGCCATGCTGAATTTCGGTGTGCGCCAACTGCTCGAGACGCTCGTCGAACTCGCGCCCGCGCCGCGCTCACGCAAGGACGTGAACGGCAATCAGCGCGAGACCACCGACCCGTTCAGCGCCGTCATCTTCAAGGTGCAGGCGGGCATGGACACCGCGCACCGCGACCGCCTGGCCTTCATGCGCATCGTGTCCGGTGAATTCGAGCGCGGCATGGTCGTGACGCACGCGCAGACCGGTCGCCCGTTCGCCACCAAGTACGCACTCACCGTGTTCGGCCGCGAGCGCACCACCGTCGACACCGCCTATCCGGGCGATGTCGTCGGCCTGGTGAACGCCACCGCCCTGGCCCCCGGCCACACCCTGTTCGTGGACAAGAAGGTGCAGTTCCCGCCGATCCCGTCCTTCGCGCCCGAGCACTTCGCCATCCTGCGCGCGCAGAGCGCCGGCAAGTACAAGCAGTTCCGCAAGGCCATCGATCAGCTCGACTCCGAGGGCGTGGTCCAGGTGCTGCGCAATGATGTTCGCGGCGACGCCTCCCCGGTGCTGGCGGCGGTCGGCCCCATGCAGTTCGAGGTCGTGACGGCCCGCATGCTCGGCGAGTACAACGTCGAGACCAATCTCGACAACCTCCCCTACCAGCTGGCCCGCCGCACCGACGCGGAGTCGGCTCCGGAGCTGGCCCGCCAGCGCGGCGTCGAGGTCTTCACCCGCACCGACGGCGTCATGCTCGCGCTGTTCGGCGACAAGTGGAAGCTGGCCTACGTCCAGAAGGAACACCCGAATCTGACGCTCGAGCCCCTCGTCGCGGGCGCGGAGTAGAGCTACCCCAGGGTGCCGGACCCGTCCGGGGGCATAGTGGGTTCGGTGCGGGGGATGTCGGCGGGGTCGCGGGCGATCAGGCCCCAGCGGCTGGAAGTCAGTCGGAGACTGGGTAAGTCGGATAGCGACAGGACCACCTCGTAGGTGCGTTCGTAGCCGGTGTGGGCGATGCGCCACTGGCCGTCCTGGCAGCGGACGTACTGGTCGGAATAGAAGGCCGCGCCGCGCAGCAGCATATTGTGGCCGGGAATGAGCACGGTGTCCGCGAGATACCAGGTGCCGACCGCGGTATCGCCGTCCACATCGATCTCGGGGTGATCGCAGCGGTGTTCGGTGATCACATGCGGGCCGAGGGTGTTGCGCATGAACGCGAGAAACGCGTCGCGGGACTCGAATTGGAGGTATTCGCTGTAGGTCGCGGTCGCCTCCGGGACCATGGTGTCGGCGAACTCCTCCCACGCTTTGGTGTCGAGGGCACGCAGGTACCGGAACTTCAGCCGGCTGATCGCGGCGACGGCGTCGGAATCCATACCGTCCACAATCCCATCAGCCGTGCGGGATCCTGCACATATTCGAGCGAATTTGTACCGTATCGCTATAAGCGCGCTACCCCGCACCCCGAATCGGTCCGGAGCACGGGGTGAACAGGCGGTTTTCCGCCCGCGCAGAGCTCAGCCGCCGTTGTTGCTTCCGATGGAGAAGCAGGTGTGGCAGAAATCCTCACCGAATTCGGTCAGGCGCAAGCTCTTTCGCACGATCTTGGGTACCCGGCCGGCCTTCTTCAATGCCAACTCCACCACCGGCTGCACCTCGAGCACCATGTAGCGCGACAGCACCACCGGATCCTCGGAGGTGGCGGTGAGGCCGAGCCGATTCAGGTTGATCAGATAGTGGCGCGCCCGATCCGGGTAGCGCACGCCCGCCTGCTCCGGCACCGAGGTGAGATCCCCGGCCACCAGCTCCGACCCGATGCCCAGCGGCCGGTTGGTGCGCACGTCGACCGTCGGCTGCGGGCCGTTCAAGGCCATGAACCGCAGGATGCGGGCCTCGTCGGGCGCGAGCTGATCGAGAATCCGGTCGTAGGCCGGATGCACATCCTCGGTGAAGTACACATCCGCCGACCGCGCCAGCAGCGCGTCCCCGCGCCGCCGCAGCTCCTCGGTGGTGCCCGACCGCACCAGATTGCCCATGCCGATGGACTGCTGCCCCGGCCCGATGGGAGTCGGTACATAGGAAACGATCTCGCGCACCGACCCCTCGGTGACGCCGAGCGCACTGCGCGCGATGGAGCGCAGCGCATTGCCCGTGCGCTCCGCGATATCGGCGGACGAATCCCCGTCCAGCGCTGCCTGAGTCAGCTGTTTGGTGACCTCGACGCTGGTGCCGACCGCCCACTGTCCCCCGCGCACCGCCGTGCCGACCGCGAGTCCGGCAGCCCGGAAAGCCCCGCGGATCAGTCGCGCCTCATTACTGATGTTGCGCTGTTCCACATCGGAACTGCGTTCCACGGCACGGGAACCCGGACGGACCACCTCGCCGGTCCTGTCGTCTGCCACGTCCATCTCCGAATATCGCCAGGTGAACACAATCGTCCACAAGATTATTGCCCCCGACAGGCGCCCGGGCATGTCGAACCCGCAAGCCATGTGGAGGCTACCCCGTTCACGCCCGCCGACACGCGGCAGACATGACCCCCAACACCCCCTTACCGCTAGCGATATGGATGTGGTGTCGGTCATTCTCGCCGTTGCGGCCGAGTACACGGAACAGTGGGGTACACCAATGTGACCGAGATCTCCGGCCCAGACACTCCGTCACTGGACTCACTTCCTAAAGGCACAGTAAGGTCCGAGGCGCCGATGGGGTGCGTACACCGGCGGCGGTGAACGGTGGCGGGTCGGCAGGAGGGTGACGTGTTAGAGAGTGTTTTCGGAGTCCACCCGACAATTCTGATGGAACTGATCACGATTCCGTTGTTCACGGGTGTGATCGGCTACATCACCAACTGGACCGGCATTCTGATGCTGTTCAAGCCGATCAAGTTCCATGGAATCAGGGTTCCGGGGTTGGCGGCGCTGTTTCCGTTCCTGCCCAAGAAGATTCAGGTGCTGCCGCTGCTGCAGTACGACGGGCGGATCGGCTGGCAGGGGATCGTTCCGTCACGTGCGGACAAGATGGCGAGTATTGCCGTGGACAAGGGGCTGGCGAAACTCGGGAGTGTGGCGGACTTCTATCGGGAGTTGAATCCCGAGAAGCTCGCCGAACATCTCACTGAAATTGCTGAAGTTCAGATTCGCGACATCATCGAAGAGATCTTGAAACGCGAACATCCGCAGCTCTGGTACAACCTCCCGACGCAGGTGCGGGAGTTGATCCATGAACGCGTGCGGCAGCAGCTGCCCGATATTCTGCGCGAGCTGACCGATGAAATCGGCAACAACATAGATCAACTGCTGGATGTGAAGCAGATGGTCATCCGGTACTTCCAGGCGCGGCCGCAGTTGCTCAACAGCGTGTTCCAGGTGCTGGGCGCGAAAGAGCTGCGGTTCATGCAGAACTTCGGCTTCTACTTCGGTGCGCCCATGGGTGTGGTGCTGGTCGGCGTGCTGCACTGGACCGGCTGGTCGGCACTGGCGGTGCTGCCCATCGGCGGCATCATCATCGGCTGGGTGGTGAACTGGGTCGGCATCAACCTGATCTTCGCGCCCGCCTACCCGAAGTGGTGGTGCCCGTGGCGGCAGGGGCTGCTCATCAAGCGGCAGGACGAAATCACCCAGGGCTACGCCGAACTGGTGTCCCGGGAGATCATGACCTTCGCCAATGTCGGTGACGAACTGCTCAACGGCCCGCGCTCGGACCGCACCATGCAGATGCTCGAGGACACGCTGCGCCCGGCCGCGGATCGCGCGCTCGGCCCGGCCAAGGGCGCGGTCCGGTTCATGATGGGCGGCCGCGAGTTCGACTCGCTGCAGGAGACGCTGACCATGGAGGCGACTCGCATCGCGCCGATCGGCTTCGCGGACCCGGCCTTCAATGTCCAACAGAGCAAAGAGGTCTCGGAGTACATCGCCAAACAAATGTCGGCGCTGCCCCCTCCGGAGTTCGTGGACATGCTGCGATCGGCCATCAAACAAGATGAATGGCTTTTGTTTGTCCATGGCGGCGCGCTGGGGCTCATCGCCGGATACGCTCATCTCCTGATATTCGGAACAGGAGTTGCCACTACATGGATATGACCGAATCCGGTTCGGGCGCTGAAGAACCGGCCACCACCTCGACGGAACTCGTGGTGCGGCCGCAGGCGCCCACGCCGGTACCGGTCACCTCCCGCAAGACCCCGATGCCGTCACCCGTGCGCACCGCCACCGGCGTGCTGCGCGTGGCGGTGTCGGCCGCGGTGGAAGCGAGCGCCTGGGGGCTGGGCACCGCCCTCGGCGTCACCGGAATCGTGTTGCGCGGCAGCATGGCCGGGCAGCCACCCCGCGACATCCTCACCGAAGCCGGTGCGCAGGTGCGCGATTCGGTGCGGCAGGCCCTCGGCGTGCCCACACCGCGCACCGCCGAGGCGGTCACCGAACCCGTCTCCGCCGCCACCGAACTACGCGCCCGCGGCGCCGAACTACTGCGCCGCTCAGCCGATTTCCACGAGGACGACACGCATCACCCGGCCTACTCCCGCATCCTCGGCGAGCTCACCCCGGACGAAGCGCGCATCATCCGCTACCTGTATCTCGACGGCCCGCAGCCGATCCTGGAGGTCCGCACCGGCCGCACCTCCGCAGGCGAGTTCAACCTCCTCGGCGAAGACGCCGGCCTGCGCTACCCCAACCGAGTCGAGACCTACCTCATCAACCTCGACCGCCTCGGCCTGGTAGACATCGCCCGCGAACCCCTCGGCAACCCCAACCGCTACCAGCTGCTGGAAGCACTGCCGGAGGTCCGCCAGCGCCTCAAGCGCGCAAGCTTCGGCACCAAGGTCCTCTACCGCACCATAGAATTGACTTCCTTCGGTGCGGGTTTCGTCCGGACCTGTTTGCCGGTGCCGAGCCTGGACCAGGCGCTCTGATCAGCGCCCTTACGCGTCGTCGGCCAGTTCGAGCCAGCGCTCCTCTGCCGCTTCCTTTTCCGCCTGAACCTGCTTGAGCTCCGCCCCGAGTTTCATGAGCTTGTCGGGATCGGTGGCTGCCTCGGCGAGAGCGGTGTGCAGCTTGTCCTCACGTTCGGAGAGCTTCTCGATGGAGCGCTCCAGCTTGGCCAGTTCCTTGCGAGCGGCGCGGTAGGCGGCCGAATCCGTGGCTGTCACAGCGGAACTCGTCGCCGCGGCCTTGACGGGAGCCGCTTTGCCGGAGGTGAGCGCGGCGCGCTTCTTCAGGTATTCCTCGATGCCGCCGGGCAGGTTGGTGAGCTTGCCGTCGCCGAACAGCGCCCAGGTGGTGTCGCAGATGCGCTCGATGAGGTAGCGGTCGTGGGAGATGACCACCAGGGTGCCGGGCCAGCCGTCGAGCATGTCCTCCAACTGCTGGAGGGTGTCGATGTCGAGGTCGTTGGTGGGCTCGTCGAGGAGCAGAACGTTGGGCTCGCTCATGAGGATTCGCGTCAGCTGCAGGCGGCGGCGTTCACCACCGGAGAGGTCGCGGACCGGGGTGCGCTGTTTGGCCGGGGTGAAACCGAGCCGCTCGGCCAGTTGCCCGGCGCTGATCTCCTTGTCGCCCAGCATCATCCGCATGGCGACGTCCTGAACCGCTTCCAGGACACGCATATCCAGGGGCAGATCGTCGAGTTCCTGGCGCAGCCAGCCGATCTTGACGGTCTGGCCCTGAATCCGCTTGCCGGACTTGGGTTCGACCTCACCGGCCAGCGCGCGCAGCAGCGTGGTCTTGCCGGACCCGTTCACGCCGACCAGACCGACGCGCTCGCCCGGAGCCAGCCGCCAGGTCAGATCCTTGACCAGTTCCCGGCCGTCGGGGGTGGCGAGGGTGGTGTCCTCGAGTTCGATCACCACGCGCCCCAGCCGCTTTCGCGCGAACGAGGCCAACTGCACGCTGTCGCGCGGCGCGGGCACATCCGCGATCAGCGCCTCGGCGGCCTCCACGCGATAGCGCGGCTTCGAGGTGCGCGCGGGCGCGCCGCGCCGCAGCCAGGCGAGTTCCTTGCGCGCCAGATTCTGCCGCCGCGCCTCGGTGGCGTCGGCCTGCCGGACCCGTTCGGCGCGCGCGAAGATCCAGTCGTTGTAGCCGCCCTCGTAGGTTTCGACCTTGCCGCCCTGCACCTCCCAGGTGCGGTTGGCCACGGTGTCGAGGAACCAGCGATCGTGGGTGACGACCACGAGCGCACTGCGCCGGCCGGTCAGATGTTCGGCCAGCCACTGCACGCCCTCGACATCGAGGTGGTTGGTGGGCTCGTCCAGCACCAGCAGATCGAGATCGCGCACCAGCGCCGCCGCCAGCGCGGTCCGGCGGCGCTCACCACCGGAAAGATTCGTGACGAGGGTGTCCATGCCCAGATCGGCGATGCCGATGCCCTCGACCACCGACCGGATGCGCGGATTCGAGGCCCACTCGTGTTCGGCCACACCGTCGGTCTGCTGATCCTCGGCCAGACCGGCGAGCACCACTTCACCGACGGTCGCGCCCTCGGGCAGCACGCCGCGCTGGGTGACGACCGCCATGCGCAATCCGCCGACCCGGCTGACACGGCCGCTGTCCGGCTCTTCGATTCCGGTCAGCACTTCCAGCAGCGTCGTCTTACCGCCACCGTTGAGGCCGACGACCCCGATCCGCTCACCCTCCTGCACACCGAGAGACACATTGTCGAGCAACGGCTTGACGCCGAAGCTCTTGTTGACAGCTTCCAGGTTGATCAGGTTGGCCATTGGTCCTCTGTGTCATGCGACGAGACGGGCGGCGATTGCCGAATGCCAGCCTACCGAGCCGCCGAATCGCTGATCACACGCGCGCCGGGGACCGGGCCGCTGGCGGTGCGGACGCTGCGGCAGACACCCGCACCGGAGAGTTCGGCCGCGACGGCCACCGCGGACTCCTCGTCCTCACAGAGGAAGGCACAGGTGGGACCGGAGCCGGAGACGATGCCGGCGAGCGCGCCCGCGGAGACGCCCGCGCGCAGGGTGCGGCGAAGTTCCGGCTTCAGCGAGAGCGCGGCGGCTTGCAGATCGTTGCCCAGGAGCGGCGCAAGCTGTGTGGCGTCACCGGAAGCCAACGCCTGCAACAACTCTTCCGGGCTTTCCAGCCGCGGCGGGTTGCCGGTCTCGCGCAGTCGATCGAGCTCTCGGAAGACCGCCGGGGTGGACAGCCCGCCCTTGGCGAGCGCCAGCACCCAGTGGAAAGTGTTGCGGGACAACACCGGAAGCAGTTTCTCACCCCGCCCACGGCCGAGCGCGGTCCCGCCGTGCAGTGAGAACGGCACATCGCTGCCCAATTCGGCTGCGAGGTCGAACAATTCGGCCCGGCCGAGGCCCAGCTCCCACAGATCGTTCAATCCGACCAGCGCGGCGGCGGCGTCGGCGCTGCCGCCCGCCATACCGCCCGCCACCGGAATCCCCTTGGTAATGGCGATTTCCACCAGCGGCGCCCGGCCCGCGATGTGCGCGAGCCGGACCGCCGCCTGCCAGACCAGATTGCCGCGATCGGTCGGCACCTCGTCCGCGCCCTCGCCGGACACCTTCACCGTGAGATTGGCCGACGGCGACAGCCGCAGATCGTCGCTCAGCGACAGCGCCTGGAAGACCGTGGTGAGGTCGTGGTATCCGTCCTCGCGCAGATCACCCACGCCGAGGTGCAGGTTCACCTTCGAGGGTGCGCGCACGACAACCGGACTGGGCACAACAGACAGCACGCCCACAGCCTAACGGGGGCATCTCACTCCCGAGGTCCTCAGGGGCTCCGCCCCGAACCCCCGACCGCGAGGGAACCGCCCGCTGGTCGATGGACTACAGCAGCACGCCGCCGGTGGCATCGATCCACTGGCCGGTGACCCACCGGGAGTCGTCGGAGGCGAGGAAGCCGACGATATCGGCGACGTCGGCGGGCTGGCCGACGCGATTGAGCGGCGACAGCGCGGCGGTGGCGGCCGCACCCTGTTCGGTGCGCAGCCAGGAGGCATTCATATCGGTGTCGATCGCGCCCGGCGCGACGGCGTTGACGGTGATGCCGCGAGCGCCCAGCTGCTTGGCCAGGATCGAGGTCAGCGCGTCGATGGCCGACTTCGTCATGGTGTAGGCGATCAGCTCCGGCATGTACGCGCCCCGGGTCAGGCCGGTGGAGACGTTCACGATCCGGCCGCCGTCGCGCAGACGGTCGAGGCCCAGCTTGGTGACGAAGAACGGGGCCTTGGTGTTGACGGCGAACACGCGGTCGAAGGACTCCTCGTCGGTACCCCCTATGGGTTCCCGGATGCCGTCGGTGCCGGCGTTGTTGACCAGGATGTCGAGCCCGTCGGCGTGGGCGTCGAACGCCGCCCACAGCGCTTCGGCATCGCCGGGCACGCCGAGCGGGGCCTGAATCGCGAAGGCTTCTCCCCCGTTGGCCTCGATGGCGGCGACCGTCTCCTTGGCGGCTGCGGCATTGCCGTTGTAGTGCACGCCGACCCGCGCCCCGTCGCGTCCGAGCCGTTCGGCGATGGCCCTTCCGATGCCGCGTCCGCTGCCGGTGACCAGTGCCGTCTTGCCGGTGAGTGCGCCCATGACCCTTACCTTTCTCCCGCGATCGCTTTATCTAGCGATCGTTACAGAAAGGACCGTAGCACATTATTTAGCGAGCGCTATAAAATCGAGGTCATGGCCACCGCGACCCGGGGACGACCCCGCAAATTCGACCGAGATGCCGCCCTGGACAAGGCTTTACGACTGTTCTGGCAGCGGGGGTACGAGGCCACCTCGATCAGCGACCTCACCGGCGCGCTGGGCATCGGCGCGCCCAGCCTCTACGCCGCCTTCGGCGACAAGCAGAAGCTCTTCAACGAAGCCATCCAGACTTACGGCGCGAACTACGGCGGGTTCGCGATGCGCGCCCTCGCCGAGGAACCGACCGCCCGCGCCGCCGCCGAACGCACCCTGCACGAGGCCGCCGCCGAGTACACCCTCCCCGGCCGCCCGCCCGGCTGCATGATCATCAGCGCCGCCGGCAACACCTCGAACCTCGATGTCTCGAAGATGCTGGAGGACATGCGCAACAGCAATGTCGCAGCCTTCGAAGACCGGATCCGCACCGATATCGCTGCCGGAATCCTGCCCGCGACCGCCAATGCCCGAGCCCTGGCCAGGCACATCGGCGTGGTGATGCAGGGCATGTCGCAATCAGCCCAGGACGGGGCAACCCTGGAGGAGTTGCAGCAGGTAGCGGGGTTGGCGATGCACGCCTGGCCGAAGGAGACGCGAACCGAGCACTGACCGCTCGAAAATCATCGACATCCGGCACTTGCGCTAGGTACCCATGGGGGGTATGTTTCTCGGTGTCGGGGATACCCCCACACCGTATGAACCGCCAGCGAAGGAGTCGAACAATGGCCACCAGCACCTACACCGTCACCGGAATGACCTGCGGCCACTGCGTCGGATCGGTCCAGAAGGAGATCGGCAAGATCGACGGCGTGACCAGTGTCGACGTGGACCTCGCCAGCGGCCTGGTCAAGGTCGAGTCCGCCGCCCCGATCGCCGACGCCGATGTCGTCGCCGCCGTGGACGAAGCGGGATACGAGGTGGCGAGCTGAGATGAACGATCGACTGAGGTTCGCCGCCTTCGGCGGCGGACTGGTCGTACTGTTCGGGGCCGCGCTCGGAATCGGCGCCCTGGTGGGCGATCCGACCGGGCCGGCCCCCGGCACCACGGCCGCCCACAGCGAACATGCCACGACCACCACCGAAACCGACACCGCGAACGGGCTCGAGGACAGCGAGTCCGGATACACCCTCGGAGAGGTCACCGCCCCCGCCGCCGCGAATCAGCAAGGGCCGCTGCGCTTCCGGATCAATGGTCCGCAGGGCGCGGTCACCCGGTACAACACCCTGCACGAGAAGAACCTGCACCTCATCGTGGTCCGCACCGATGCGAGCCAATTCCGGCACGTACACCCGGAACTGGCCGCGGACGGCACCTGGTCCATCGACTGGAAGTGGGCCGAACCCGGCACCTACCGCGTGTTCGCCGACTTCTCCCCCGCCGGTGGCCCCGGCGAACTGACCCTGAGCCGCACCGTGACCGTCGCGGGCACAGCGCCGGATCGGCCGCTGCCGCCGGTGTCGAAGACCGCCGAGGTGGACGGCTACCAGGTCACGCTGACCGGCGATATGGCCACGGCGGGAAGCGAATTGAAGTTCACCGTCACCCGCGGCGGCAAACCGGTCACCGATCTGCAGCCGTATCTGGGCGCGTACGCGCACCTGGTGGCGCTGCGGGCCAGTGACCTGGCCTACCTGCACGTGCACCCGCAGGGCGAGATCGGCAAGACGCCGCCCGGCCCGGACGTGGCCTTCCACGCCGAGGCCCCGAGCACCGGCAAATACCGTCTCTACCTTGATTTCTCGCACGGCGGCAAGGTGCACACGGCCGAGTTCACCGCCGAAACCGCAAGCACTACAACAGTATCCGGCACACCCGCACCCTCGGGTGGGCACACGCAGCACGAAGGAGGTCACCAATGAGCGCGCCCGCACCCGAACGCGACCAGCTCGGCGGCGGCAGCCTGCCCGACAGCAGTCTGCCCGTGCAGTCGATCGAACTCGAGATCGGCGGCATGACCTGCGCTTCCTGCGCGTCCCGCATCGAGAAGAAGCTGAACCGGATGGACGGCGTCACCGCCACCGTCAACTACGCCACGGAAAAGGCGAAGGTCAGCTTCCCGGAGTCGGTGAGTGCCGATGATCTGATCGCCAAGGTCGTCGACACCGGCTACACGGCCAGTGTGCACGACCCGAATCCGGTGAAAAAGACCGAATCGGAAGGTGATTCGGCCCCGTCCGCGACCCAGCAGTTGCGGCACCGGCTGCTGGTGAGCCTGGCGCTGGCCATCCCGGTGGTCGCCGTCGCCATGGTTCCGGCCCTGCAGTTCGAGAACTGGCAGTGGTTCTCGCTGACCCTGACCGCACCCATCGTGGTGTGGGCGGGCTGGCAGTTCCACCGCGCCGCCTGGGTGAACGCCAAGCACGGCGCGGCCACCATGGACACGCTCATCTCGCTGGGCACCCTCGCCGCCTTCGGCTGGTCGGTCTACGCGCTGTTCTTCGGCGACGCCGGCATGCCCGGCATGAAACACCCCTTCAGCCTTGCCATTACCCGTGGCGACTCGTCCTCGGCGCTGTACTTCGAGGTGGCGGCGACACTGATCACGGCCATCCTCGCGGGCCGGTACTTCGAGACCCGCTCCAAGGAGAAGGCCGGTTCGGCCCTGCGCGCCCTGCTGGAACTGGGCGCGAAGGATGTCGCGGTGCTGCGCAACGGCGTCGAAACCCGCATTCCCATCGGCGAATTGCACGTCGGTGACGAGTTCCTGGTCCGCCCCGGCGAGAAGATCGCCACGGACGGCGTTGTGGTGAGCGGTAATTCGGCGCTCGACATGAGCATGCTGACCGGCGAGTCGGTGCCGGTGGAGGTGGGCCCCGGCGATCAGGTGGTCGGCGCGACGGTGAACGCGGGCGGTCTGCTGACCGTGCGCGCCACCCGGGTCGGCGCGGACACGCAGCTGGCGCAGATGGCCTCGCTGGTCGAGGAGGCGCAGAACGGCAAGGCGCAGGTGCAGCGGCTGGCCGATCGGGTGGCCGGGGTCTTCGTGCCCATTGTCATCGCGATCGCCGTTGCGGCGCTGGGCTTCTGGCTCGGCACGGGCGTCGCGGTCGCGACCGCCTTCGGCGCCGCGGTCGCGGTCCTGATCATTGCCTGCCCGTGCGCCCTGGGCCTGGCCACGCCGACCGCGCTGCTGGTCGGCACGGGTCGCGGCGCGCAGCTGGGGATTCTGATCAAGGGCCCGCAGGTGCTGGAGTCGACGCGGCGCATCGACACCGTGGTGCTGGACAAGACCGGCACCGTCACCACCGGCAAGATGACCCTGGCGGAAGTGATTCCGGCCGAGGGCGTCAACAGCGACGAGCTGCTGTCCGTCGCCGCGGCGGTGGAGCACGGCTCCGAGCACCCGGTCGCGCGGGCCGTGGTGTCCGGCGCAGCCGATCGCGGACTCGACACCGAGCAGGTGGAGCAGTTCGTGAGCCACGGCGGCAAGGGCGTGCAGGGTCTGGTCGGTGAGCGCGCGGTCGTCATCGGACGCACCGAGCTGCTGGCGGATTGGTCGGTCACGCTGCCGGAGTCCTTGGCGCAGGCCAAGTCTCGGGCGGAGTCGGCCGGGCACACCGCCATCGCGGTGGCCTGGGACGGCGTCGCCCGGGGCGTGCTGGTGATCGCCGACGCGATCAAGGACACCAGCGCCGAGGCGATCGCGGACCTGAAGGCGCTCGGGCTCACCCCCGTCCTGCTGACCGGCGACAATGCCGCCGCCGCCCGCACCGTCGCGGACCAGGTCGGCATCGACGAGGTGATCGCGGAGGTGCTGCCCGCCGACAAGCTCGACGTGGTGAAGAAGTTGCAGGAGCAGGGCAAGGTGGTCGCCATGGTCGGCGACGGCGTCAACGACGCGGCCGCGCTGGCCCAGGCCGATCTCGGTCTGGCCATGGGCACCGGCACCGATGTCGCCATCGAGGCCGGGGACATCACCCTGGTGCGCGGCGACCTGCGCACCGTGGGCACCGCCATCCGGCTGTCCCGCGCCACCCTGCGCACCATCAAGAGCAACCTGTTCTGGGCGTTCGGCTACAACGTGGCAGCCATCCCGCTGGCCGCCGCCGGCCTGCTGAACCCGATGCTCGCTGGCGCCGCCATGGCGCTGTCCAGTGTGTTCGTCGTCAGCAACAGCCTCCGCCTGCGCCGCTTCAAAGGATGAGCGGAACAGCCTGCCGCACCGGGCCGTTCGGATCTTCGGATCCGGACGGCCCGTTTTCCGTTTCGGCGTCCGGGCGCGCCACGGCACCACCGCCGGATCCGGGACCCGGACAGCGGGCGCACGGCAACGAACTTCATCCGATAGCGTTCGGGGGCGGACCGCCCATCAACAGAGGAGCACCACTCGTGACCACCATCGCCGAATTCCTGGCCGCAGCGAATGTTCAGATCGCCCCGGTCGAGCCGGGCGCGGCCGGAGCGCCGGCCGTGACGATCGAGCTGCCGGAGGAGTGGCAGGCGGTGGATCGCTCGGTCTTCCCCGGGGCGTACGGGGTGTGGACGCTGCCGCCCGCCGGGGGCTGGGCCGACAATGTGGTGCTGCTGGTCGGGCGGTTCTCCAAGCCGGCGGATGCGCAGGAGCTGCTGGCGTGCGCGTTCACCGATGCGCGGGCGCTGCCCAAGTGGCGGGAGATCGTCGCCGATATCGCGGAGTTCGAGGGTTACCCGTCGGCCGACGTGGTCGGCACCTACAGCCTGGAGACGCTCGACCTGTGGGTGCATACCCGCTATGTGGTGGTCGTGGCGGGCACCGAGGAGTACCTGGTGCAGATCACCGTCACCGCCAAGGCCGATCACGAGAACGTGGACTCGGACCTGCTGAACAATCTGGTGATCCGCGCCTGACCTGCCGCCACCGTATGGATCCCGGCCAAAAGCATGCCGGGATGACGGGGTGGCGCTACGCCTGCTCGGCCAGCCGGACGAACGCGGCGGTATCGAGGGTTTCACCGCGCGCGGTGGGCGCGATACCGGCTGCGAGCAGGCGCTTTTCGGCTTCGGCGGGGGAACCCGCCCAGCCGGAGAGGGCCGCGCGCAAGGTCTTGCGGCGTTGCGCGAAGGCGGCGTCGACCACCTCGAACACGCGACGGCGATTGGCTTCGTCGATCGGCCACGGCGGTTCGGTGAAGCGATCGATGCGCACCAGCCCGGATTCGACCTGCGGGACGGGCCAGAAGATCTGCCGCCCAACGGTTCCCGCGCGGCGCACGGGTCCGTAGAACCCCGCCTTCACGCTCGGCACGCCGTAGGTGCGATTGCCGGGCACGGCGGCCAGCCGATCCGCCACCTCCAGCTGCACCATCACCAGAGCCGTTCGGATGCTGGGCAATTCGGCCATGAGATGCAGCAGCACCGGGACCGCCACGTTGTAGGGCAGATTGGCCACCAGCGCGGTCGGCTCGGCCGGAATGTCGGCGGCCGAGACGCGCAGAGCGTCGGCCTCGACCACCGTGAGCCGGTCCTTCAGCTCGGGTGCTCGGGTGGCGACGGTCTCCGGCAGGAAGTGCGCCAGCACCGGATCGATCTCCACCGCCACCACCCGGTCGACCACATCGAGCAGGGCCAGGGTCAGCGAGCCGAGCCCCGGCCCGACCTCGAGCACCACATCGTCACGACCGACACCGGCAGTCGAGACGATGCGGCGCATGGTGTTGGCATCGTGGACGAAGTTCTGTCCGAGTTGCTTGGTCGGGCGCACGCCGAAGCGCTCCGCCATTTCGCGCACCTCGGCGGGACCGAGCAGTGCGGCTTGACCTCGACCAGCTGTTTCGGATTCGGACACTCTGCGAAACCTATCAACCCGGCAGGTGTCAGGGCTGGACCGGGGTGGCGAGAATCCGATCGCTGAAGGCGCCGATGGCATCCCACATCTGCGGGCTCACCTGGGTGTGCGTGCCGGTGCCGACGACGGTCCGGAAGTCCACGCCATTGGCGGCGAACTGGGCGGCCAGCGCGGCGTGCAGCGGAGACGGCACGGTGGTGTCATTGGTATTGAGCAGCAACAGGATCGGCGCGTCGTAGCCGGTGGTGGGCACCCGCATGTACTCGTCGGAGATGGCCCGGAAGCGCTCGTCGGACAGCGGCCGCGACAGCATCTGGCCGAGTGAGACGCCATCGGTGAGCTTCATGATGTCGAGGAAGCACATGCTGCCCGCCTGATCCAGGATCTCCTTGCCGCGCGGGGTCAGGTAGCTGTCGAAGTCGAGTTCGGGATGGGTTTCCCGCAGTCCGACGAACATGCTGACCACGAAGCCGTTCACGGCATTGCCGGCGTCGCCGGGAATCTCCGGCACCCACGGCCCGCCGATGGGCAGCAGCTTCTCGATGTCGGAGGCCGGGTCCGAGGCGATGGTGCCGCGGAAGTCGAGGTCGGGTGCGAGGGTCGATTGCAGGTTGGCCGCGCCCAGTGCCGCGTGCCCGCCCTGGGAGAAGCCGATGATCGCCCAGGTGCGCGAGAGTTCCGGTCGCGCCGCGCGCGCCGCCTTCACGGCGTCGATGGTGGCGGTGGCTTCGCTGCGGGTCTCGAGGTACGGGTGCGGCCCGGTGTCGAAGCGGCCGAGTCCGAGATAGTCGGGTGCGACGACGGCGAAGCCCTTGTTCACGAAGTACTGCAGGATCGCGTCTTCCTTGGGCCGGCTGAAGCGGCCGTTGGCGGTCTGCCCGCCGCAGCCGGGTCCGAGGCCCGAGGTGCCGTGGTCGTACACCATGATCGGCCAGCCGCCCGCGGGTGCGTCGCCCTCCGGAATGAACAGTCCCGCACTGGCTTCCACGGCCTCGCCATTGGAGCGACTGGTCCAGTAGTCGAGCGCGTATCCATTGGCCATCCCGCGGAATCCGCTGGGCTGGGCCACGGTGCCGATCACCGCACCGGGCTCCGCCGCGTGTGCCGGGGTCCCCGGCGCGATCAGCAGAATGCCTGCCGATGCCGTGGCTGCCGCCAGTGCGCGCATCCGTCCACCGAACAACCGCATCAATCCTCCATCAGATAAACCCCGACCGGAAACTTTGCGTGACCCCGGCAGAGCCTACCTATTTGAACAACGGTCCAGTATGAAAGTTCTCTGGCAATTTGCCAGACTTCAGCCGTTGACCACCCCTATAACTTGTTCTAATTTCTGGCCATGAACCAGAGATACGAAGGCCGTCGGGTACTCGTCACCGGAGCCGGTTCCGGCATCGGCCAGGGCATCGCTCTGCGCCTGCTCGCCGAAGGCGCGCAGCTCGTGGCAGCGGACGTGAGCGAAAACGGTCTGGCCGCAACGGCGGAAGCCGTCCCCGCCGATCAGCGGGACAAGCTGAAGACGGTCCTGCTGGATGTCGCCGACCCGGAATCGGTGCGATCCGCCACCGCCGAAGCCTTCGAATTCCTCGGCGGCCTCGATGTTCTCGTGAACGCGGCGGGCATCATGCGCGCCGGCCACACCCACGAACTCCCCCTGGAGACCTGGAACAAGGTCCTCGCGGTCAATCTGACCGGCACCTTCCTCATGGTCCAGGCGGGCATCCCCAAACTCCTGGACTCCCCGCACGGCGGCGTGGTCGTGAACTTCTCGTCCACTTCGGCTTTCGGCGCGGCCCCCTACATGGCCGCCTACACCGCGTCCAAGGCGGGCATCAACGCCCTCACCCACACCATCGCCCTCGAATACGTGAAAAAGGGCCTGCGCGCGGTGAATATCGTGCCCGGCGGCATCGGCACCAGCCTGACCGCGGGACTCGACCTTCCGTCCGACGCCGACTGGAGCCTCATGGCCCGCCTCCCCGGCTGGCTCGAGGGCGGCACCCTCGGCAAGCCGGAAGACATCGCGGGCGTGGTGGCCATGGTCGCCTCCGACGACGGCCGCTACATGACCGGCACCGAACTCCGCGTCGACGGCGGCGCTTTGATGTAGCACCGCGGAAAGGTGGGGGCCGTGCCCCCACACCCCACGGTCAGCTGATGCCGAGGCGGCTGGTGCAGGCGGGCCAGGCGCCCCAGCCCTGGCGGGCACGCGTCACCTCGGCGATGGCGATCTGCTCTTCGCGGGTCGCCAGGTCGGCGCGGGGGGCGTACTTGAGGCCGCCCTGGCGGGCCCAGGTGCTCTCGTCGAACTGGATGCCGCCGTAGTAGCCGTTGCCGGTGTTGATGGCCCAATTGCCGCCGGATTCGCATTTGGCCAGGGCGTCCCAGACGTGGCCGTCGCGGACCTCGGGAACCTCGGTCCCGGGCTTGGCGCCCTTGCGCACGGTCTTCGGTGCGGCGGGGACGATGACGGTGGAGGCGATCGGATCCTTGCCCGCCTCTTGGCCGTTCACGGTGGAGATGGCGAAGGTGACGTCCTGGACGCCGGGGGTGCCGGGGTTCTCCACGATGGTCCGGCTCATGTTCAGGGTGGGATCCTCGATCACGTTCTCCGGCGGATCGAGCGGGATGCGCTCGACGCGGTTGGTGACGATCTTGCGGGTGACGGTGATCTTCATGCCGTCGGTGAGCGGGGTGCTCGCGGCCGGTTCCACGAAGTCCTGATTGATCAGGGGGCGGCCCTGGACCTGCAGCAGTTCGCCGACGGTCGGGGCGGCCAGGCGCACCAGCGACAGCGGCGCGCCGTCGTCGGAGAGTTCCACGGTGCGCGGGTTGGTGATGAGCATCTTCCCGCCCTGCAGCGGCAGCGGCGAGGGCCGTGCGGGCGAGGTGAAGACGTCGTCGGGCAGGCCCAGTTTCACGAGGGCCTCCGCGACGGTGAGCGCGGTGGTCCACGCCGTCGAGGGTTTGCCGTCGACGATGAGCGAGACCTCGCGGGCCCGGTTCAGCGTGATGGTGCCGCCGTCCGCGATCTTCGAAGCGGGCGAAGGGGATACATCATCGCGATCGGTGAGGGCGTAGCCGGCGTCCTTCAGAACGCCGCGCACATCCCCGAACATGCTGTGCTGGATGAGCTTCTGCCCGTCGACGACCAGCGTGACTTCTTTCTTGTTCACGATGGCCAGTCCCGCACCCACAATGAGCGTGACAAGCATCGCCGCGATGGCGCCGTACAGGAGCGGCGATCGCGACGAGTTGATCTTCGCCAAAGCGTTCATCGGAAATCCCGGCATGGTCACAGTACGATAACGAGGGGGTGGAGGGTTGACAACCTATCCATGCGGAACTGTGTATTCGGAAATTACGAGCCGATATCAATCCGCAGGTAGATCACGATCCGGCGTCATCATAGTGACCCGAAACACAGTTTGCGAACCGAGCCGCGAGTATGCACGTTTCGCCGGTTTCAACGCGAGACTTTCACGCAGAAACCGTGCGAACGTGAAAAAAGGTGCGCAGCACCTAGATTCGGTACAACCGCCGCGCGGTCGCCGTGGTGATCTCGGCCAGCTCCTGCGGATCCTGCCCGCGCACCTCCGCCAGCGCGCGCAGCGTGTACGGCAGCATGTAAGACTCGTTGGGCGCGCCCCGGAACGGATGCGGAGTCAGATACGGCGCATCGGTTTCCACCAGAATCTGATCTTGCGGAACGAGTTTCGCGGCCTCCCGCAATTCGTGGGCATTCTTGAAACTCACCGTGCCCGAAAAGCTCAGTACATAACCTTCCTCCACACAGGCGAGGGCCATGTTGGCGTCACCCGAGAAGCAGTGGAAGATCACCTGATCCGGCGCGCCCTCGTCCAGCAACACCGTCAGCAGATCGTGATCGGCCTCGCGATTGTGGATCATGAGCGGTTTGCGCACTCGCTTGGCGAGGTCGATATGCCAGCGGAAACCCTCGACCTGTTCCTCGACCGTCGCGCAGCCGTCGAGCTTGCCGGGCCAGTAGTAGTCGAGCCCGGTCTCCCCCACCGCGACCACGCGCGGATCGCGAGCCAGTTCCTCGAGTTCCTTCTTCGCCGCGTCGTCGAGCGCGTTGGCGCGCGTCGGATGCAGCGCGACCGCCGCGTACACGCGATCGTCCCAGTGCGCGGCCCGCACCGCGGCGCGCGCGGCCTCGAGGTCGTCGGCCACCGTCACGATCTTGCCGACACCCACGGCCTCGGCCCGATCCACCAGCGCCGCAACCGATTCCGGGTCGGTCGCGCCGCAGGCGTCGATGTGGGTGTGCGCGTCGACCAGCGGGGCGAGCGGCTCCGGCGGCTCGGGGGCAGGTCGGCGGCTACTCATGGGCGACACCTGCCACGGGCATATTCGCGCGAACGTCTAGAGGCACGCAGATAGAGTAGACACACCATGAGCGCATCCGACCGCCCCGCCTTTTACCTAACCACGGCCATCGCGTACCCGAACGGCGCACCGCACATCGGACACGCCTACGAGTACATCTCGACCGATGCCCTGGCCCGCTTCAAGCGGCTCGACGGCTTCGACGTGTTCTTCATGACGGGCACCGACGAGCACGGCCAGAAGGTGCAGCAGGCCGCCAAGGCCGCGGGCGTCCCGGAGCAGGAGTACGCGTCCCGCAACTCCGATGTCTTCGAGGCCATGGACAAGGCCCTGGATGTCTCCTACGACCGCTTCATCCGCACCACCGATGAGGACCATCACGCCGCGTCGGTCGCCATCTGGGAGAAGATGGCCGCCAACGGCGACATCTACCTCGACACCTACGCCGGCTGGTACTCGGTGCGCGACGAGGCCTTCTACACCGAGGAGGAGACCACCCTCCTCGAGGACGGCACCCGCATCTCCACCGACACCAAGACCCCGGTGGAGTGGACCGAGGAGTCGAACTACTTCTTCCGCCTGTCCAAGTACCAGGACAAGCTGCTCGAACTGTACGAGAACACCCCGGAATTCATCGCGCCCGCGACCCGGCGCAACGAGATCGTCTCGTATGTGAAGGCCGGGCTGAAGGATCTGTCCATCTCCCGCACCACCTTCGACTGGGGTGTGCCGGTGCCCGGCGATCCGGCGCACGTCATGTACGTGTGGGTGGACGCGCTCACCAACTACCTGACCGGCGCGGGCTTCCCGGACGTGGATTCGGCGCAGTTCCAGCGCTTCTGGCCGGCCGATCTGCACATCATCGGCAAGGACATCACCCGCTTCCACACCGTGTACTGGCCGGCCTTCCTGATGAGCGCCGGGATCGCGCTGCCCAAGCGGGTTTTCGTGCACGGCTTCGTGAACTACCGCGGCGAGAAGATGTCCAAGTCGGTCGGCAATGTGGTCGATCCCATGTCGCTGGTGGAGACCTACGGCCTGGATGCCGTGCGGTTCTTCCTGCTGCGCGAGATCTCCTACGGGCAGGACGGCTCCTACAGCGAGGAGGCCATCGCGGGACGGATCAATACCGATCTGGCCAACGAGTTCGGCAATCTGGCGCAGCGCTGCCTGAAGATGGTGGCGCGCGATTTCGGCGGCGTGGTGCCGACGCCGGGCGAGTTCACCGCCGAGGACAAGGCGCTGCTGGAGCGGGCCAACGGGCTGCTGGACGCGGTGCGGGCCGAATTCGACCAGCAGCAGATCCATTTGGGCCTGGAGCAGCTGTGGCTGACGCTCGGTGAGACCAACCGGTACTTCTCCGCGCAGGCGCCGTGGACGCTGGCCAAGTCGGGCACGCCCGAGGACATCGCGCGCGAGGGCACGATTCTCTACGTGACCATGGAGGTCGTGCGGATCGTGTCGCTGCTGGTGCAGCCGGTCATTCCGGCCTCGGCGGGCAAGATCCTGGATCTGCTGGCGCAGTCCGACCGCACCTTCGCGGCCGTGGCCACGCCGATCGCGCCGGGCACCGCCCTGCCCGAGCCGCAAGTGGTCTTCCCGAAGTACGTGGCGCCGAAGGCTTGATCCCCAGGAACCCGCACACGACAGTGTGTGCGGGGGTCCGGGGTCCATGGTCCGACAGCCGTTCGATTTGGGGCACACCGCTCAAGGCGGTGGAGATTCCCCTCCGAACTCCACAACTTCCACCGGTATTTCCTGCTGTACGGACCGCAGCTCGAAAAGCATCCAATTTGGCCCCGTCCCAGGTCAACTCGGGTCGGTAACACTTATTGGGTCACCTGCTGCGTGGTGTGAGCATGAACAGCTGGTAACCGGTGTCGTCCGGATGCACGGCGTTGTAGGACCGCATGGTGAAGAACAGCTGCTGATCGCTGTCCGGGACGTTCACCACCACGCGGGCGCTGTTGAACACCTCCTCGGACATGTCCGTGGTCCACATGTCCTCGAAATGCGGGTTGACGCGGCAGGTTTCGATGATCTGCGCGATCCGCTCCGGCGGCACGATGCCCGGCGCCGCGACCCGCATGTAGAACAGCAGCCGGTGCACGATCTCGTACCAGTTGTCGAGCACCAGGGGGGCTTCCGGCGCCGTCATCATCTGCTCGATCACATTGGTGGGCCGGGCCGCGCCCTGATCGGCGGGCAGCAGCCACGAAAACGCGCTGCGGGCGGCCGCATTGGCGGCGAGCACGTCGTATTCGGGCACCCGGTGGAAGAACGCCGGGAACGGGAACGCCTCCAGATGTTCGAGGTCCTCGTCCTTGAGCGCGGGCGGCCACGAACCCTTGGCGATGGCGGACGACAGCATGGGCAGTGCGATGGACACCATCTTCTGCAGCATCCAGATGGGCGCGTCGACGGCCGCGCACCAGTCCTCGATCCGGCTCATCGACAGCGGGCGCTCGCCCTTCTCGAGCTTCCGGTACAGCGACAGGCTGACGAACATGCGCCGCGCGACTTCCTCCTGGGTGAGCCCCAGACCTTCGCGCCGGTACCGCATATACCGTCCGAGCATGGGTAACTCGG
Source organism: Nocardia huaxiensis (assembly GCF_013744875.1). Taxonomy (NCBI): domain Bacteria; kingdom Bacillati; phylum Actinomycetota; class Actinomycetes; order Mycobacteriales; family Nocardiaceae; genus Nocardia; species Nocardia huaxiensis. Next base: position 2,275,058 of record NZ_CP059399.1, on the reverse strand, counting down.
GTATGGCGTCCGCTTGACCGAACCTGCCGACCACTTGCTGCCTACCTCCCGAGACCTTCCCGGGTGGATTATGTCGCACTTAAGACATGGCCGACGCACGGGCCCACAGGGCGCGCAGTTCCCGCCCGCAGTGGGCGGAGAAGACCGTCACGTCATCGGTGTGGTCGCGGGCCAGCTCGGACAGCCGCTCGTGATTGAGTCGCCGTGCGCGGCCGTCGGCGGCGGCGAAGGCTTCGAAGGCGGCGATGGCCCACGGGCGTTCACCATCCTCTGGACGGCCGAGGTGGCCGAAGTACGAATCCCCGGCGTGCAGCAGCCAGGAATCGCCGGTGCGCAAGGCCACGCCGGCGTGCCCGCGGCTGTGGCCGGCCAGCGGCACCAGCACGACCTCCTCCGGTATGCCCGGCAGGGTGCGCGCGCCCGCGAAACCGAACCAGCTGTCCCCGCCTTCGGAGTGCAGTTGCCAGCGCGGGCCGTGCCGCAGCTGGGGTGCGCGGTAGCGCTGGGTCTCGCCCAGGCTGCGCGGGGATTCCATTGCGCGCAGCTCGTTTTCGAACAGGTGCACGCGGGCGTCCGGAAAGTCGGCGAGACCGCCGGCGTGATCGAGGTCCAGGTGGGTGAGCACGATATCGCGGACGTCCTCGCGCGTGTAGCCGAGCGATTCGATCTGTGCCAGGGCCGATATCGCCGGATCCAGACCCGGGCGGAAGACGCTCGACCAGCCCCTTCCCAGCCAGTCGGGCCGGCGCGCGGCCTGTTCACCCAGGCCGGTGTCGACCAGCAGCAGACCGGTGTCGTGTTCGACGAGCAGGCAGTGCACCACGAATTCCATGCCCCACAGCCATTCGCCGCCGAGCGGATCGAGGTTGCCGCACTCCAGGTGATGAACGCGCATGGGACTCCCTGCACCGAGGTTCACACCGCGTCGGGCGAAATATAGGCGGCTTCAACAGTTTTCGGCTACAGCACAGCAAGAGTCAAGTCCGGGGAAGAAACAATCCGGGCACGCGTCAGGGCGTGAGCCGGGTGACCGTGCCCAGAAAACTTGTGGCATACAGGGAATGCGCATCCCAGCCGGGTCCGGAACCGAACCGCACCGACGTGGTGAACGGCAGGCCACTGGCCACGACGCAGGTGCGCTGGGTCTCCGGATCGACGCGGACCACCTGACCGAGCACATTCAGAGCTACATATACCGCGCCGTCCGGGCCGACGGTCAGATCGTCGGCGGCATTGAGCGGTCCGGGGCCGGGGATGGTGATGCGCGCCGGTTCGGCCGTCAGATTGTCGGCGTCGAAGGCGGCGAGGGTGGAGACCGCGTCGAAAGTGGTCGACACGAACAGTTTTCGCCGCGCCGGGTCGTAGGCCAGACCGTTGGTGGAGGTCAGCCCCGGAGCCAGGGGGTGGGTCGAACCGTCGGGGGCGACCCGGGTGAGCGTGGTGTCCGCACCCAGATCGCGGCTGACCACGAACCCGCCGTCGGGCAGCTGGGCCAGGCCGTTGGGCATGGTCAGACCCGTTGCGGCCGTGGTGATCGCGCCGGTGGTGAGATCGACGGCCCGGATGGATCCGTCGGCGGCGTCGGACAGCCCGCTGCGGGCGGTATTGCCGGAGTTCACGAAAGCCGTTGTGCCGGTGACCACGATGCCGCCGGGCGATTCGATTTCCGCGACGGTGGCGCGGACGCCGTCGGCGGTGAGGCGCTGCAACCCGCCCCCGGAACCACCGAGGCTCACCTCGGACAGCAGCAGCCCGCCGCGGCCGTCGAAGGCCAGATTCTCCAGGGTGCCGTAGCCGGAGGCGACCGTCGAGGCGGTCCACTGCCCGCAGCCGATGGGCGCGGTGTCGGCCGTCGCGATGCCGGCCGCTCCCATTACCGTCAGCACAGTCATCTGGACAGCGGCCATCCCGCCGGTCACTACAGCCCGAAGTCGCACCCCCACAAGCTAATCGCGGCGGCGCGTGAAATCCATAGGCATTCCACCTGCGAATTGCCCTGTCGCTGAGACAGTTTGCCGATCGGCCCAGACGCCGTGGGCCGCGTCACGCTTCCCGGGCGCGGGAGTGGTGAAGTCTCTCACAGCGAACCTCACAGTACGATCGCCGACCCGGAGAGATAGCCATTTCAGACTGCGATCCATCGCGTCTCAGACAATTATCGCGCTTCGAGCCGTTCGCTCGTCCAGTTACCGTCGGGTAGCCTCATCGGCATCTCGATGACGAGCCGAATTCTTCCTACTTATCAGGAGTTCCCGTGTCATTTTCTCGTTTCGAGTCGATCGGGGCTTATCTCCCCGCGAAACGTGTCACCACCGAAGAACTCATCGCGCAATTGCAGGCCGTGCCCGGCTTCGATCTCGAGAAGATCACGGGCGTGAAAGAACGCCGGTTCCGCGACACCACGCCGGCGAGTCACGAGGACTCGTTCGTGCTGGCGCTCAAGGCCGTCGAGGACTGTCTTTCCAGATCACAGTATGCGGCAGCCGATCTGGACGTGATCATCTCCACCTCGATCACGCGCAGCAAGGACGGCACCAGGATGTATATGGAACCCTCGTTCGCGGGTTCCATCGCACGCGCCATCGGAGCGCGCGCGGATGTCATTCATTTCGATCTGTCGAATGCGTGCGCGGGAATGCTCACCGGCACCTACATTCTCGACCGGATGATCCGGTCGGGTGCGGTGCGGCGCGGACTCGTGGTGAGCGGCGAGGCCATTACTCCCATTGCCGAGACCGCGGTCGCGGAAATCACCGAGAAATACGATCTGCAATTCGCGTCGCTCACCGTCGGCGATTCCGGCGCGGCAGTCGTATTGGATGAATCCCTCGACGAGTCCGATCGCATTCACTACGTCGATCTGACCACCGCGTCGGAATATTCGCATCTGTGCCTCGGCATGCCCAGCGAGAAGACGCAGGGCGTCGCGCTGTACACCGACAACCGCAAGATGCACAACGAATCCCGCTTCCTGCTGTGGACCGACACCCAGGGCGGCTACCTGGAGAAGCAGGGCACCACCTTCGCCGACGAGGGTTTCGACTACCTCATCCACCACCAGTTCGGCGCGGGCGCGGTGCCGTTCATCAACGCCATTGCCGCGCGTGAGTTCGCGGTGCCCATGCCGCCCGACCTGAACGTCATCGAGAAGTACGGAAACACCTCCACCACTTCGCATTTCATTGTTCTGCACGATCATCTGACGCAGCAGAGCATCCCGTCCGGATCCAAGATCCTGATGGTTCCCGCCGCCTCCGGCGTCGTCGCGGGATTCCTGTCCACCACGATTTCGTCGCTGAAGGTCTGAGGTCTGCCATGGGCGTGCGCATCAAATCCACCGGAGCCAGCCGGGTCTCGGACACCTCCAGCATTATCGAGCTCAGCGCGCGAGCGGCGCGGCAGAGCATGGAGCGGGCCGGCGTGCGGCCCGACCAGATCGGGGTGCTGATCAACGCGGGCATCTTCCGCGACTCCAATACCGTCGAACCGGCCGTGTCGGCGCTGATCCAGAAGGCCGCCGGCATCGGGCTCGACTACCAGAAGAACGATCCGCGCTCGTTCTCCTTCGACCTCATGAACGCCGGCGTGGGCGTGCTCAATGCCGTGCAGGTGGGGCAGTCCGTGCTCGCCGCGGGCGGGGTCGAGCACGTGCTCATCGTGTCCGGCGACACGCATCCGTCGCTGAAGCGGTCGGCCGCCGACGACGAATTCCCTTACGCCAGTGCCGGTGCCGCGCTGCTGCTGGAATACACCGACGCGCCGGAGGGCTTCGGCCGGGTGCACACCGTCTCGGGCGCGGGCTCCCCCGCCGTCGAGTCCTACGTGGACGTGGCGACCATGGGCACGCGGGGTCGTGAACTCATGACCGTCGTGCGCGACCCCGACTTCGAGGACCGGCTGATCGCGGTGGCGGTGCAGGCGGGGCTGGCCGCGCTGGAAGAAGCCGAAATCCCGCTGGCCACAACGGCTCTGATCGCCTCCACACCCGCCGCCGGATTCCCGCAGCGGCTGGCCGGCGAGCTCGGCATCTCCAATGACGCGGTCCGCACCCCGGACCTGTCCCAGGGCGACCCGCACACCGCGGCCCTGCCCCTCGCATACGACCTCGCGGTGCAGGACGAGTCGCTGCGCGGATTCACCCACGTGCTGTTCGTCGCCGCCGGCGCGGGCCCGTCGGCCGCCGCGGTGGTCTACCGCCTCCCGGCGCTCGTCGGAGCTTCGGCGTGACCGCAACCTACTGGGGCGCCCTCGACCGCTTCACCGCGGTCGTGGCCGCCCACCCGGACCGTGAGGCGGTCATCTTCCCCGACGGGAAGACCGCCTCCGGCCTCCCGGACTACCGGCACGTCACCTACCGCGAACTCGACGCCTGGTCCGACGCGCTCGCTGTCCGGCTCCAGTCCGAAGGCGTGGGCCGAGGCACCCGCACCATCGTGCTGGTCCTGCCCAGCCCCGAGCTCTACGCGATCATGCTGGGCCTGTTGAAGATCGGCGCGGTCCCGGTCGTCATCGACCCCGGCATGGGCCTGCGCAAAATGCTCAACTGCCTGCGCGCCGCCAATGCCGAAGCCTTCATCGGCATCCCGCAGGCCCATGCCGCCCGCGTCCTGTTCCGCAAGTACTTCCGCGAGGTCCGCATCCCCGTCACCGTCGGCCGCCGCTGGTTCTGGCGCGGCCCGACGCTGCGCGAGTGGGGTCTGACCAGTGACAGCTGGGGCACGGTGGCTTTGGGTCCGGCTGCCGCCGATTCGGCCGCACAACGCATCGGCGCGGCGGTTACGCGTGCCGCGCACCGCATCGGCGCACAGGACAGCCCGGCGGGCTTCGGCAGTAGCCGCACCGGTGGCACCACCGCGAGCGGCACACGGCAGGCGACCGCCACGAATCCCGATGCGGCGCTGGTTGATTTCCTGACCGGCGGTCGCACGGACGTCACCGCCGGTGCCGCCGCCTCCCCCGCGATCTCTCCCCACCATTCCGGTGTGCTCCGCGGCCGCGTGCCCGCGCCCGCCGATGAGGTGCTGCTGATCGCCTATACGACCGGGAGCACCGGACCGGCGAAGGCGGTGGAGCTGACCCACGGGAATCTGACCGCCATGGTGGATCAGGTGGATGCGGCGCGGAATCGGGTCGCGCCGGGGACGTCGCTGATCACGCTGCCGCTGGTGGGAATTCTCGACATGCTGCTCGGGTCGAGATGTGTGCTGCCGCCGTTGATTCCGAGCCAGGTGGGGTCCACCGATCCGCTGCACGTGGTGGACGCGGTGAACCGGTTCGGGGTGCGGACCATATTCGCCAGCCCGGCCGTGCTGATTCCGCTGCTGCGGCATCTGGAATTGCATCGGACGGAAGTTCCTACGCTGCACAGCATTTACTCCGGTGGTGCGCCGGTGCCGGACTGGTGCATCGCCGGACTGCGCACGGTGCTGGCCGCGGACGCGGAGGTGCACGCGGGGTACGGGTCCACCGAGGCGCTGCCCATGTCGACCATCGAATCGCGGGAGCTGCTGGGCGGGCTGGTCGAGCGCGCACACAGCGGGGAAGGCACCTGCATCGGGCGGCCGGCGGAGGGGGTGCGGGCGCGGCTGGTGGCCATTACCGATGCGGCCCTGCCGAATTGGGCCGACGCCGAGGCGCTCGCGGGGGAGCTGGCCGCCACTCGCGGCATCGGCGAGCTGGTGGTGGCCGGGCCGAATGTGAGCACCCGGTACTACTGGCCGCACGAGGCCAATCGCGCGGGCAAGATCGTCGACGGCGACACCGTGTGGCATCGCACCGGCGATCTGGCGTGGATCGACGACGAGGGCCGAATCTGGTTCTGCGGGCGCAAGAGTCAACGCCTGCACACCATCGACGGGCCGATGTTCTCGGTGCAGGTCGAGCAGGTGTTCAATGTGCTGGACGGCGTGGCGCGCACCGCGCTGGTGGGCGTCGGGCCGAAGGGCGCACAGGAGCCCGTGCTGTGCGTGGAGGCCGAAGCGGGCGCGGACACCGCCGCGCTGATGGCCGCCCTGCGTCACCGAGCAGGCGAATTCGCTGTCGCCGCAAAGGTTTCCAGATTCCTGTTCCACCCGAAGTTCCCGGTGGACATCCGACACAATGCCAAGATCGGCCGCGAACAACTCGCGGTCTGGGCGGCAGAGCAGATCGGAGCGGAAAAATGAAGGTCCTCGCACTGCGGGCGGTTCCGGTGCTCGGCTGGCTGTACGTGGCGGCCGGGCTCATCGCCCTGCTGACCGACCGCGCACCCGCCAACCGGCTGCTGCGCGCGGCCTGGTGGATCGACGTGTTCCTGAGCGTGGTCGTGCACGCGGCCCAGATTCCGGCCGCGCTGCGCGCCGCGAAGGACAGCGAACGGTCGGCCCTCGAAACGGCCGTACTCACCCAGATCTTCGGATTGACCTGGTGGAAGACACAAGAGGCGGCATGAGCGGTCAAGCGCGGAGGCGGCAGCGGAGCGTAACCACGCAGCGCTCCGCCCATGCCGGAATGGATACAGCATGAGCGTAGACAGCAGGAAGGCCCTCGTCACGGGCGCGTCGGGGTTCCTGGGCGGCGCGCTGGTGCGCCGCCTGGTCCGCGACGGCGACTACCAGGTCGCGATTCTGGCGCGGCCCACCAGCAATCTGCGCGACCTCGCCGATGTGCTGGACCGCATCGAGATCGTGCACGGCGATCTGACCGACACCGTATCCCTGCAGCGCGCCACCAAAGGCGTCGATGTGGTGTTCCACAGTGCCGCGCGCGTCGACGAGCGCGGCACCCGCGCCCAGTTCGTGGCCGAGAATGTCACGGCCACAGAGCATTTGCTGCGCGCGGCGCGCGGCAACGGAGCGCGGCGGTTCGTCTTCGTGTCCAGCCCGAGCGCGCTCATGGATCGCGACGGCGGCGATCAGGTGAATGTGGACGAGTCGCTGCCGTACCCGGCGCGCTATCTGAACCTCTACTCGGAGACCAAGGCCGCCGCCGAGCGCGCCGTATTGGCCGCCGACGCACCGGAATTCACCACCTGCGCGCTGCGGCCACGGGCGATCTGGGGTGCGGGCGACCGGTCCGGGCCGATCGTGCGGCTGCTCAGCCGGGCGGCGGCGGGTTCGCTGCCGGATCTGTCGTTCGGCAAGCAGGTGTACGCCTCACTGTGCCATGTCGAGAACATCGTCGACGCGGCCGTGAAAGCCGCCGCCTCCGAAAATGTGGGCGGTAAGGCGTATTTCATCGCCGATGCCGAGCAGACCGAGGTGTGGGGTTTCCTCGGCGAGGTGGCGAGCGGGCTCGGTTACGCGCCGCCCACCCGGCAGCCGAATCCGAAGGTCGTGCACGCGGCCGTCGCGCTCATCGAAACCATCTGGCGCATACCGTATGTCGCGACCCGCTGGTCACCGCCGCTGTCGCGGTACGTGGTGGCGCTCATGACCCGCACCGCGACCTACGACACCGGCGCGGCCACCCGCGACTTCGGCTACCGGCCGATCGTGGACCGCGCGACCGGCCTCACCGAGTTCCTGGCCTGGCTCGAAACCCAGGGCGGGGTCGTCGAATTGACCAGGGGCATCAAGTAGCAGCCCATGCCCACCGTAGCGCCATCCCACCCGCAGAGGATGTAATGAGCACCTTTCGCCGACCCATCTCGCCGACCGAACTCATCTATTTCCCCATGCGGGATCTGGCGCCGCCGTTCCTCATGCAGATGGCGTTCGAGGGTGACGGCGCCCTCGACGCCGACCAGCTGCGCCGCGCGGTAACCGTTGCGGCGGAAGCCAATCCGGGCGCGCGGCTGATCCGCGACGGCAAGTACTGGGTGGACAGCGGTATCGCGCCCGCCGTCCGCGTCGTGCACCACGCCCTGCAATATCCTGCGCTGGAAACGGATCCGGTGCTCACCAGCCCGATCGGCCCCACCCCGGAGTCCACGGTGGAGGTGCTGCTGCTCACCGCCGACCCGGTCACCATCGTGTTCCGGGTGTTCCACGGCGTCATGGACGGCATGGGCATGGCCATGTTCGTCACCGATGTGTTCCGGGCGCTGCGCGGCCTGGACCCGATCGGCGCGGACGAGCCCGTCGCGGACGCCGAACTCGTCGCCCAGGTCGGTGCGCCCGGCCGTCCGACGCTCATGCAGCCGCGCTTCCGCTCGGCTGTCGGCCGGGGCCGCCAGGATCCGGGCGAGCACCGGCATCTGTTGCGTCACCGCACCATTCACGCCACCGGCCGCGGCGCCATGGAACGCGTCGCCGCCATTCTGGCCTCCGAGGGCGGCCCCGTTTCGCGCATCATGATCCCGGTCGACCTGCGCCGTCACCTCCCCGGCCTGCGCTCCACCGCCAATCTGGCGCTGCCGCTGTTCATCGACGCGACACCCGGCATGGACTGGAAGCAGATCCGCGATATCAAGCGCGCCGGGCTGGACGAGGGCCGCGAACTCAACCAGATGGACAACAGCGGCCTCACCGCCCTGCCACCGGCCGTCGGCCGCGGCCTCGCGCGGACGCTGAACGTGCTCGGCTCCCGCGCGGGCCGAAACCTGGCTTCCGCCACCGTCTCCCACATGGGCCGCTACGACCTGGACGAGCTCGCCATCCCCGGCTGGCAGCCCACCTCGGTGCGCGTCCTGCCCCAGCACAGTGTCGCCATGCCGCTGCTGTTCGCCATGACCGAATGCGGCGGCCGCACCGAGCTCACGGTGTCCGCCCGCAGCGGCCGCGGCATCCCGGATCGGCTCGAAGCCCTGCTGGACCGCATCGCCCTCACGCTGGAAGCGGAGCTGGAGGAACCGGCCAACCGCTGACGGGCCGACCCCCTAGTCCGCCGCGCCGACGAGATCTCGTCGGCGCGCATTGTCCCGCGCCACGCTCCAGGCCAGAACCAGCACCGCCACAAGGAAACTCGCCCCCGCGTAGTAGCAGACCTGCGGCACCCCGAGCGTGTCGTCCCCCATCACCAGGTACAGCGTCACATTGATCAGCCAGTGCCCGACGGTCGCCGTCAGCACCCGCTGCACGAAGCTGCCGTTCGCGAGATACCCCAGCACCACGGCAAACCCCATGGCCGCCACCAGAAACGACACCGCGGGCACCACCCCGAGCGTGAACGCCTTGACATGCCACAGCGCCCAGATCAACCCCGTGATGCCCACCGCGATCAGGCGACCGTAGCGAAACTCCAAGGCGGGCTGCAGGAACCCCCGCCAACCGATCTCCTCCCCCAGCGCGCCCACCAACTGAAACCCTACGAACACCGCGAACGGAACAGCGCCGACCGATTGTGGCCCAACCAGTTCCATACCGCCCACCAGCGCGGCGCCCGCCACCAGCACCCCGAGCAGCGCGACCGCACCAACCACCGCCGCGATATCCCCGCCCACATCCTCCCAGTCCACCGCCGCGGTGACCACGCCCCGAATCCGCTTCCCCCACAGCAGCACAACCACCCCCACCGCCACCGCCGGCCCGAACTGCGCCAGCGACAACGCCGCCGCGTCGATCCCCGATCGCGCCTGCACTCCCAGCAGCACACCGGACACCACCACGGCGAGCGCCACATACGCGGCGACAACACCCCACCCCGTACCGCGCACCTGATTCACAGCCACCCTTCGATCTTCGCATCGCGGCGGCGGCCCCGGACGTCAGTCGCCACACGCCCCGGCGTGTCCGCACGGGACGTCCCGCTCCGTCAACACCGCACGGTCCACCCCCGTCATCCCGCGTACTTTTCTCGTCATCCCCGCGTGCTTTTGGCGGGGATCCACACAGTCGGCGGCACAGCCGATTGCGGTGGATCCCGGCCAAAAGCATGCCGGGATGACGGGAAAGCACGCGGCGGTTCCGGGGTGCCGACCTCAGTGCTCGGCGCGCGCGCTCAATACCGCGTCGTAGAGCTCCTTGCGGGAAGCCCCGGTGGCGGCGGCCACTTCGGCGCAGGCGTCCTTGAGGCGCATGCCCTTGTCGACCAAGCCTTCGACGCGGTCGACCAGATCCTCCGGGTCGGCGGAAACCGGTTGCGCGCCTTCGAGAACCACGGTGATCTCACCGCGCGCGCCCTCGACCGCCCAGGCGGCCAGTTCGGCGAGGGTGCCGCGCACGACCTCCTCGTAGGTCTTGGTGAGTTCGCGGCAGACCGCGGCGCGGCGGTCGGCTCCGAGCACCTCGACGGCGTCGGCGAGGCAGGCGGCCAGGCGGTGCGGGGCTTCGAAGAAGACGCAGGCGCGGGGTTCGGCGGCGAGGGTTTTCAGCCATTCCTTGCGCTGGCCGGACTTGCGGGGCGGGAAGCCGTCGAAGCAGAACCGCTCGACCGGCAGCCCGGACAGCGCGAGCGCGGTGGTGACGGCCGACGGGCCGGGCAGACAGGTGACGGGCAGGTCTTTCTCGACACACGCGGCGACCATCCGATATCCGGGATCGCTCACCGACGGCATTCCGGCATCGGTGACCAGCAGCACGGTGTGCCCGTTCTCGATCTCCTCGAGCAGCATCGGAATCCGCGCGGTCTCGACATGGTCGTAGAAGCTGACGACTCGACCGCCGATCTCCACCCCCATGGCCTTGGCCAGCGACCGCGTCCGCCGCGTGTCCTCCGCGGCGACCACTTCCGCCGTGGCCAGCCCGTCCCGCAGCCGCTGCGACGCGTCCCCGATATCGCCCATCGGCGTCGCGGCCAGCACCAGCCGGCCCGCACCCGGTTCCGCGCTCATCTCACTCCATTCCTCGCCGTCCGACCCCAGCGAAAACCATACGACCGCCCCGCCGAGCCCCGGCGCGCGGACAGGACACGCCGCCGAATCCCGGGTCGGTCGCCGGGTGCCCCGACTCACCGGGGCGCGACGCGCGAGGCGGACCGCCTACGATCGGAGCGTGACCCAGGTGACCGACGTGCGACCTCCGGAAGCCGGAGCAGGGGTGGCGATGTCCAGTCCGGCGCCGCTGCGGCCCTCGCCCGACTACGGACCCACGGACTGGGCGCGGGGGTGGGCGGTCACGCTGTTCTTGACGGCGATCGCGGCATTGACTCGGTTCATCAACCTGAATCGGCCCACCGATGCGCGCACGCCGGTGTTCGACGAGAAGCATTACGCCCCACAGGGGTGGCAGGCGCTCACCAATGGCGGGGCCGAGGACAATCCCGGCTACGGGCTGGTGGTGCATCCGCCGGTCGGCAAGCACATGATCGCCATCGGGGAGTGGATCTTCGGGTACAACGCCTGGGGTTGGCGGTTCACGGCGGCGGTGTCGGGAACCATCCTGGTGCTCTTGGTGATTCGCATTGTGCGGCGCATGTCGCGTTCGACGCTGATCGGCGCGTTCGCGGGCATTCTGCTGATCGCGGACGGGCTCACCTTCGTGTCCTCGCGGCTCGGAATGCTGGACATCTTCCAAGCCTTGTTCGTCACAGCGGCTTTCGGCTGTCTCATCGTCGATCGCGACGACATACGTATGCGCATGGCGAGAGTCGATGCCGAGGGGCGGCTGGACGACAGTGAGTTCGGGCCGCGCTTCGGGGTGCGCTGGTGGCGGTTCGGGGCGGGCATCATGCTCGGGCTGGCGTGCGGAACCAAATGGTCCGGACTGTATTTCGTGGTGGCCTTCACCGCGCTGAGCCTCGGCTTCGACCTGGCGGCGCGGCGCGGCTATCGGGTGCGGCGGCCGTGGGCGGGCACCGCGATCCGCGATCTCGGGCCCAGTGTGTATGCGCTCGTGGCGGTTCCGTTCCTGGTGTACATGGGCAGTTTCTGGGCCTGGTTCGCCGGGGAGACCAGTTACGACCGGTACGCGGTGGGGGTGCGGGTCGGCGAGGGCGGCATGTTCGCGTGGGTGCCGTCGGCGCTGCGGTCGCTGTGGTTCTACGGCGGGGAGGTGCTGACCTTCCACGAGGGGCTCACCAATTCGGCGGGCAATCACCATCCGTGGGAATCGAAACCGTGGACGTGGCCGATGGGCTTGCGGCCGATGCTCTACTACTACGCCGACAATGGCGTGACCGGCTGCGGGCAGAGCATGTGCGTGCGCGCGGTCATGCTGATCGGCACGCCCGCCATCTGGTGGGTGGCGTTCCCCATGCTGGCGTGGGCGATGTGGCGGTCGTTCGTGCGGCGGGACTGGCGGTACGCCGCAGTGCTCGTCGCGTACGGCGCGGGACTGCTGCCGTGGTTCCTGTCACTGGATCGGCAGATGTATTTCTTCTACGCGGTGCCGCTCGCGCCGTTCCTGGTGATGGGTGTGGCCTTGGCGCTCGGCGACCTTCTCGGCCACGCCCCGCCGAGTGGGCGGCGACTATCGGGCATCCCGAACCTCCAGAACTTCACCCCACCGAGTGAGCGACAAGGCTTGGGGCTCTTGCTCGTCTGTCTCTACCTCGCCCTGGTGATCGCGAACTTCATCTGGCTCTGGCCGATCCTGACGGGCATGTCGATCACCCCCTCGGACTGGCACGACCACCTCTGGTTGCCCAGCTGGAGGTGATCAGTCCCGCGCTGTTTCCCCGAGTGCCGCACGCAGATAGCGCAGCGCCGCTTCGTCGTCGAGGCCCAGGCGGCGGATAACCGCGACGTATTCGGTGGCGGCGCGGCCGGCCACGTCGCGGGTGGGGTCGCCGGAGGAGGCGATGAAAGAGCCTAGTCGGCCGCGGGTTTCGAGGACGCCGTCCTGTTCGAGTTCGCGGTAGGCGCGCGCGACCGTGTTGGGGGCGAGTTTGAGTTGCGCCGCGAGGGCGCGCACGGTGGGGATCTTCGTCCCGGCGGCCAGTTCACCCGACCTCACGCGGGCGACGACGCCCTGGCGCAGCTGCTCGTACGGGGGGACCGCAGAGTGGTGGTCAACCGGGATGTCCAGCATGGCTTTTCACACCTCGTCACGCGACAGCGGGCAGGACATGCAGCGCGGACCGCCTCGACCGGAACCCAATTCGGAACCGGGGATGGGCAGCACCTCGATTCCGGCATCGGCGAGCCGCGCATTGGTCATTTCATTGCGTTCGTAGGCGACGACGACGCCCGGTGCGACCGCGAGCGTGTTGTTGCCGTCATCCCACTGTTCCCGTTCGGCGGTCACACCGTCCAGTCCCGTGTCGACGACGCGGAGTTTCCCGATGCCCATGGCCTCGGCCGCCGCCTTCAGGAAGGGGTCCGGCCCGGCAATGTGCACCGCGCCGCCCTCATTGCGAATGGTGAACGCGCACAGTGAATCCTGCACCGCCGGATACATGACCACCGCGTCCACGTCCACCATGGTGCACACGGTGTCCAGGTGCATGGTGGCCCGCATCTGGGCGATCGGCACCACCAGCACGGTGTGCGCGAGATCGTCCTCGAACAGGCTGCGCGCCAGGGCTTCCGCCCCGGCCGGCGTGGTTCGCTCCCCCACCCCGATGGCCACCACGCCCTTGGCCAGCAGCAGCACGTCCCCGCCCTCGATGGGCGCGGTGTGCGATTCGTAGGCGCGGCGCACCCGCAGGAACCGCGGATGGAAGGCGTAGATCAGATCGGTGAGCGAGGTCTCCCGCTGCCGCGCCGGCATGGCGAGTGAGGTGATGGCGAACCGATTGCCCACCCACAGTGAGGAATCGCGGGTGAACAGCAGATTCGGCAGCGGGTCGATGACGAAGTCGTGCCCGTGGTGCATGCGCCGCACCAGGGAGGTGGCGTCCGGTCCGAAGGGCAGTTCGTCGAAGGTCATCCCCGTCATGAGAATGTCGGCCAGGTCGGGCGCGGGCACCGTGCGCAGATAGGCCGCGAGTTCGTCGGCGAGCGTGTGCCCGAGCCTGCGCGCGTCGACCGCCCCGGAGATGCCCTGAATCCGCGCCGCTCCGCTCACCTGAAGCGTCTCGGCGAGCAGATCCGCCAGCAGCAACACTTCCACCCCGCGTCCGCGCAACACCTCGGCGAAGGTGTCGTGCTCCTGCTGCGCGCGCTCCACCCACGGGATGGCGTCGAAGAGCAGCTGGTCGTTGTTGCGCGGGGTGAGGCGGCGCAGCTCATCGCCGGGCCGGTGCAGAAGCACCGTGCGCAGTGCGCCGACCTCCGAGGTCACGGAAAACGGTCGCGCCGCGGATGCGGCCTCGATTCCCATAATCTGAAGGTAGTTCCCCTGAGCAAAGATGGCATGCAATTCGCGCCCGGGAAAAACCTCGAGTAATGTTCAGGTATGGAGACGGTGTCCTGGCAGGCCAAGGAACTGACGCCCGGCCAACTGGCGCAGCGCGCCGGAGTTTCGGTGTCCGCCTTGCATTTCTACGAACGCGAGGGCCTCATCGGTGCAAGACGAACCAGCGGCAACCAACGCCGCTACCCCCGGGAAACCCTGCGCCGGGTGGCCTTCATCCGGATCTCACAGCGTGTCGGCATCCCCCTCGCCGAGATTCGCAAGGCCCTCGACAATCTGCCCGACGGCCGCAACCCCACCCGCCGCGACTGGGAGAACCTGTCCACCATGTGGCGGGAGGATCTCGACGAGCGCATCGAACAGCTGATCGCCTTGCGCGACAACCTGACCGGATGCATCGGCTGCGGCTGCCTCTCCCTGGGCAGCTGCAAGATCGTGAACGCGCACGATCACCTCGGCGACGCCGGGCCGGGCGCCCGGATGCTGGACGTGCACGCTGCGGAAAAGTGCACGAAACCCGAGCAGCCGGGCTGCGTTCCTACTGCTGATCCTTCGGCAGGAAGGTCGTGAACAGGTCGTTGGCGCGGCGCATGACGAACTCGTAGGGCCAGGCGAACTTCCGCGCCCACCAGTAGCCGAAGCGGATGTCGAACTGGGTGTGGACCAGGTACGTGCCCTTCTCCACGCCGCGCACGATGGCATCGGCCACCTGCTCGGGTTTGCGGGCGTGGCGGCGGAAACGCTTGATCCAGTACTGGATTCGCGGATCGTCGCGGTCGGCGCCGACGATGTCGACCGAGTGCACCAGCGGGGTGTCCACCGCGCCGGGCACCACCAGGTGCACCTTGATGTCGTGCCGTTCCAGGTCGAAGCGCAGCACATCGGATACACCGCGCAGGCCGTACTTGCTGGCGCTGTAGGCGGCATGCCACGGGAAGGCGAGCAGGCCCGCCGCCGAGGACACATTCACCAGTGCGCCACCGCGTTTCGCGCGCACCATGGGCGGGACGAAGTTCTCGATGACGTGGATGGGACCCATGAGGTTCACGTCCACCATCTTTTTCCAGTGCTTGTGCTCGAGGTTCTCGACGGTTCCCCAGGTGGACACGCCCGCGATGTTCATGACCACGTCGAGCGAGCCGAGCTGCTCGTGCACCTTCTCGGCGAAGGCGGTCACCGCCTCGTAGTCGCTGACGTCGAGCGCTTCGGCGGCTTCGACCACCCCGCCGCCCGCGCGGATCAGTTCCACGGTTTCGGTCAGTCCGTCGGCGTTCACGTCGGTGAGAACCAGGGCCGCCCCCTTGCGCGCCGCCGCCAGCGCCGTGGCGCGGCCGATGCCGCTGGCCGCGCCGGTTATCAGTGTTTTCTTGCCTGTCAGGCTTCGACCGCCCACCCGAATCCATCCTCAAATTGACAGCAGTGTCAGAGCGCACGCTACTACGCGAACACTATTGTTCGCGAGTCGACATTTCAGGGGGCGGAGGCGCGGCCGGTGCCGGGCAAATCGAGATCCAGGGCGATGCGCCCGGAGGTCAGATGCACTTCCACCTCGTCGGCCGGCATGGGGCGCGCGATGAGGAATCCCTGGGCCCGATAGCAGCCCAGCGCCACCAGGGTGCGGGCCGCGACGGTGGTCTCCACGCCCTCGCCGACCACGCCTAGACCGAACGAACCCGCAAGTCCCACAATGGATTTCACGATCGCGAGGTCGTCGGCGCTGGCGCCGAGGCGCTGCACGAAGCCGCGGTCGATCTTGACCGCGTCCACCGGTAGCGCCTTGAGATGCGACAGCGACGAGTAGCCGGTGCCGAAGTCGTCGATGGCGATCTGCACGCCCATCCGCTTGAGCCCGCGCAGCGTCACCTGGGTGCGCGCCAGGTCCTGCACCACCACATGCTCGGTGATCTCCAGGCACACCGACGAGCCGTCGATGCCGAAGCGCCGCAGAATGCCCTCCATGGTCTCCACGAAATCCAGCGAAACCAGCTGCACCGGAGACACATTGATGCGAATCACCACATTCGAGGCCAGCCCGCGCCGCCGCCAGGAGGCGAACTGCTCACACGCCGAGCGGATCACCCAGCGACCGAGTTCACCGGCCAGGTTGGTGGCCTCCGCGACGCCGACGAACGCACCGGGCGGCAGCAGGCCGCGGGTGGGATGCTGCCAGCGCACCAGGGCCTCCAGGGCGACCAGCCGCCCGGTGCGCAGGTCCACCTCCGGCTGATAGTGCAGCAGCAGCGAGCCGTCGGACACCGCGCCGCGCAGGTTCAGCTCCACATCGTCCTGGAGCTCGAACTGGGCGCGCATGGCGTCGGTGAACACCGCCACGCCGTTGCCACCGCTCGACTTGGCCGACAGCAGCGCGTGGTCGGCGCGGCGCAGCACGTCGGCGACCGTGGTCTCGCCCGGAATACCCACGGCCACACCGACACTCGCGCCACGACTGACGGTCTCGCCGCCGACGGTGACGCGGCGGCCGATGAGCCGCTGAATGCGGGTGGCCTCCAGGTCGGCGGCCCCGGCGTCCATGGGCTTGGCCGGGACGATGACGAACTCGTCGCCGCCCAGGCGGGCGATCATGTCACCGCGGTCGAGGTTCTCCCGCAACCGCGTGGCGAGCGTGCGGATGAAATTGTCCCCGGCGGTGTGGCCCAGAAAGTCGTTGAGCGCCTTGAGCCGATCGAGGTCGAGGAAGAACGCCGCCACCGGGCCGGGATTTCCGGGCCGCAGCCGCTCCTCCATGTGTTCGAGTAAGGCCCGCCGGTTGGCCAGGCCGGTGAGATCGTCGTGCATGGCGATGTAGCGCAGCCGCTCCTCCGCCACCACACGCGCCTGCAATTGAGCCAGCAGTGCGGCAATCGCTTTGAGCACGTTGAGTTCCCGGGTACTCCACTCACGGTCGCCCTCTTTGACGAAGCCGAGAATGCCGGTCGGCTCACCCCGCGAGACCAGCGGCACGGCGGCGGCCGAAACCTCCGCGATGCCGGTCGACTGCTGGATGAGCTGCTGGTAGTCGTCGAATTCGGGGCGCGGCCGGATGATCATCGGCTCGGTGGAGTGTTCCATCCGTGCGAAGACCGAATTGGTTTCGTCGAAGTAGGCCACCCGCAGCGGATCGGTGTCGTTGCCACCGGTGCGATGCGGCCATTCGGCGATGAGCACCGAGGCCCGGCGCTCGTGGTCGGTATGTCGGAGGAAGCTGAAGTCGACGTCGAAGTGCTCCACCAGCCAGGAGAGCACGCGCTCACTCGCCGCCACCATGGTCGTGGCGTCGACCGCCATCAACTCCGAGGCGACCTGGGTCACCAGTGAGTCGAGCGTTCGCCGAGGCACTTTGTCTCCGATCGCACTAACCGCGGGTTTCCGCGTCCGGAACCGGAAGTCGCCTGCTGCGAACCGTGACCTCCGCCGCATACCCGAGGCGAAGCACCAATGCCACCGTTTCGTGCCCAGGCACTCCCAACAAGTCCAGGAAGCGGCCCTGAAGTGACGTTAGTGTATCGGCGAACTCCGGGGAAACAGTATGCAGCTCCTCGGGGCGTCGGGCGTACAGGAACACCGGGGAAACCGGTTGCACCGCGAGTCCGTGTCTTTGTGCTCGAGCCCAAACCCGTTGCAGCGCCTCCCCGGCACGTGCATAAGCGACCAACTCGTACGGATCGGCCGGCGGCGGCGCGGCCAGCGTCACCACCGCCACCGCCGAACTCGAGCGCACCTGATCTCCGGTGTGTCGCCCCAATGCCGTCCCTCCCGACCACGCCCGGATCCGCCCCATCACATCCGCGCGTCGCGCGATCTCCAGCACCGCCAGCTCCCCCGGCGCCAATTCCAGGGTCCGCACGTCCAGCCCCGTCCGCAGATCGTCCCCGGGCCCCCGCAACTCCGCGAACATCTCCTGATGCAGGCGCGGCGTCAGACACCGAATCCGCTCGGCCTCCGCGAGAATCTGTGCGGCAGTGTCGATCTCCGCGCGCCCGGTAACCCACCGCAGCCCGCCCCCACCGACCTGTGCGGCCTCCGCGAGGGTCTCCAGCACCTCCCCTGGAATCGGCGCGCCGGTGCCGAACCTGCGATTCGTATGCCGCGCCAGCAGCGCCGAATAATCCCGCGCCAGAACGGAATCCGTGCAGTCCCCGAGCCGGACCACGGCACTCAGCAGGGTCGATCCGCCGGCCCGCAGTCCATTCTCGTGCGGCGGGCGCAGCCCGAGGGACACCCCGCCCGGACGCAGCTCACCACCCATCGATCCAGCCCAGCCGCTGCCACGCCACTCCGGGCGGCCACCCGCACCGAGGGGCTGTCCGGGCCAGGCAACCGGGCCGCTCATCCGCGGACCGACACTGGAGAACGCCCTGCGCGGGTCGACGCCCACGGCGGGCGGCTGGTCACCGCCGAACGGTTCGGGCCACTCGGGGTCCGTGAAGCCCCGCAGCGCACCGCTGCCCGGAACCTCGGGCCCGGGGATCCGGTCACGCCGCCCCCGCTCCCAGGCCTCGGACGACGTGTCCTCCCACAGATCGCGATCACGCACGGATTGCTCACGGCTGTCGAAGAACCGGCCCCACGTGGCCGCGTCCGAATAGTCCTGCGGGCGGCCCTTGGGAGATTCACCGAGGAAGACGTCCGTGCGGATGCGCGGCTCGGTCACGCCGCGCCGCGTTTGCGCGCTCCCGCCCCCGAGCGCGCCGAGCCCACCGGCTCGGGGCATGCCCTCGGAGCCGATCCCCGCGCGGGGCCGCAGTTCGCTCGGATCGAGCAGCCCCAGCGCCGCGGCGGCGACCCGCGCGTTGTACCAGGCCGCGCCCAAAGCCAGTGCGCTGCCCCGGAAGCCGATATCCATGGCGGAGGACCGTTCGGAGGCAAGGGAAATCGTGATCGACTCCGCATCGGCCCGGAGCGTCCAGGGCTGCGCGTTGCCGCCCGACGGCGCACGCTGCGCACAGTGCAGCACCGCCGTGATGCCGGATACCTGAGCGTCCTCCACATCGTCAGCAGCCTTGCCATCCCGAACCCGCGCGGATTCCCCCGTTCGCGCGGTGAGCGCGGGTTCTGCGTCCGTCCCCGTGGTGAGGCTGTCCGCCCAGGCGGGGGTGATGCTCGGCATCGGCTCGGTGAGGTCGTCGAGCATGTTGTCGAGGTCGATGCGGATGCGGCCGGAGGGGAGGTCGCGGCCGAGGCCGAGGCGGCGGACGGCGGCGGCCACCGTCGCGCCGCCGAGCTGGACTTCGCCGCCGAGTTGCGGCCAGCTGTTCAGGGTTTCGCCGATTTCGACCATGCTGGCGGCGAGGCGGTCGGAGAGGGTGCGGCCGTCGATGATGCGGATGACGTGCGGGGCCTTGTCGCGGGTGGACAGGCCGCGCAGGTCGGCGGTGGTGGTGTCACCGAGCAGGCCGTGGAAGGGACGGCGGGCGGGTTCGAGGTCGAAGCGTTCGACGTCGAGCAGGCCGCGGTCGCTGGATTGCATGAGCAGCGGGAGGCGGTGGCGGCGGGCGGCCTCGCGCACGGCGAGCTTCACGTCGAGGGAGTCGCATTCCTCGACCACGAGGGTGAGGCCGTCGAGGAAGGCGTCCATATTCGCCTCGTCGAGCGGATCGGTGACGATCTCGATCGGAAGGTACGGGTCGAGTTCGGCAATCCGGCGCGCGGTGGCGACGGCCTTGTTCACGCCGAGGTCGAAGAGCGTGCCGGGCACCCGGTTGAGGTTGGTGAGCTCGATGCTGTCGAAGTCGGCCAGACGTAGTCGCCCGCACAGTCCTTCGAGGGCGAGCGTGTGCGCGACGGCGTGCCCGACGCTCTGCCCGACCACGCCGATCGACTGCCGTCCGAGCAGGTCCTGTTCGGCGCGGGTGAGGTTGTTGCGGTTGCGGTCGAGCCGCAGCGTGCGCATGTGCCGGGGGCCGAGTACAGCTACCGCCGCGCGACGCCACGGGTAATAAACCCACCGGTCCGACTCGGGGCCTTCCGAAATTTCCGGCGGGGCCACGAGAAGATCGAATTCATGCCTCAGCAAACCGCGCAAATCCGAAAATTCGACACGCCCGCCGGCCCGCAATTCCGCGAGCCGCGCATTATCTTCAAGATCGAATTCGTCGAGCAGCAGCGGCCGGTATACCCATGCGGCGCAATGGTCGACTGTCATGCCGGAGCCAGGCCCTCACCGTGCGTCCACGAAGTCGGCACCACCGCCCCATCCGCCAATAATTCGGACAATTCGGAATCAATCAGCCGCACTTGCGCTTCGGTTGCGACAGACCGGTAAGTTTGCATATCCCACCAGACCGGCACGGTGCTGTATCGCGCATCCGGATACGAGGTCGCCGGCACCCACCACGCGACCTTCGCCCCACTGCTGCGATAGCACGGCAGCGCGTGCTCCGGCGACACCCCGACCACATACCGCGCCCCCAGCAGCGCCATGCAGTACACGATGCTGCGCGCCACCCAATCCGCCAGTGCGGCACGGTTCTCCGCATCTCGCGCGGCCCAACCGGCCTTGCACTCGATGACGCCCTCGGGGATCTGGTCGGCGACCATCCGCCGGAACGACGCCTCCCCGACCCGCCCGGCCCAGCTCTGCACCGCGTGTACCTCGTCGACCTGCCGGTGCGGCCCCTCGGCGCGCACCCCGGCGACGGCCCGCCCGCTGGAATCCACCGCCACGCAGAAAAGAGTTGTGCTACGGCCGTCTATCACGGCGTCGTATTCGAGCGCGTCCTCCGCGCCGTAATGCCGATAAACCGCCAATGCCCCATCCATGAAGTCGGCCCACAGCGTCGGATCGGCCTGGGGCGTACCCACCAGGAATGTGCATCCGGACTGTGCGTCGTGAAATTGGAGCATGCCGTCACCAACACCTTCTGCCGGGACGAGCGCGATCGATTCGACTGCCATCAGGTTCCCACTCCATTACTGCAATGTCTCCGCGCGGCTACCGAGCTCCCGCCCGATACGGTCGTGCATCGACCGTGCCTGGCATGGGCACCTAGGGGAGTATCCGTCACGGGGATAAAATTGTCCAGGTGTCTGGCAAACGTTCCGAAACCCGAATGGGGATGCGGAAATCCGCGCTGGTCAAACCATTGCTATCAGTCATGAATCACAACCACAGGACCGGTCGGTTTCGATTCAGTTAATCGGCAGCAATTACACCAGGATGGAGATGAAAAGCTCCAGTTCAGAAGGGCCGGACCAGATCTCGATCTCTTCCCGGTAGGCCCGGGTGATCTCCGCCGACGCCGTCGCATCGTCGACCTGCGCCCATACGTCCTCGGCCGGATCGTGGTAGTCGCCGTTCGGCTGGAAGCGGGCGTAGACGCCCTTGGGAACCCGGATCAGCACATCGCCGATCGGGACATCGTGCGGCGTCGGGTACTCGTAGGACACCAGCACGTTGTAGTTGCCCGCCGGATCCGGCACGTACACCGTGGCCAGCGGACGCTCGACGCCGTTGCGGTCACGCAGGCGATCACGCAGGAATTCGATGAGCTCGCTGTTGCTCACCTTGAAGCTCGGCCGCACCCGCGGCACCACGAGCCCGCCGTACACGCCGCCGGAGCGGACCACGATCGAATAGGTCATGAGGGTTCGACCGCCAGATACAGCTCGATCTTGTACGCGTGTGGGTAGCACTCGAAATCGCCGGTGTAGGTGCGCTTGATCTGCTTGTGCTCCTCGGCGTAGGCGATCTGCGTCCATAGATCCGTCATCACCGTCGGGAAGTTGCCCACCGACGAGAACCGGGCATAGGTGCCGCCCGCCAGCCGCGCCACGATGTGCCCGCGCGTGACATCCTCGAACGACTCGCACTGATAGCCGACGATCTGCGTGTTGTAGGTGCCGAGTTCGGCCGCGTAATCGGTGTACGCCGAGGCCAGCGGTCCGCCCAGTTCCTGATGCAGGACGGCGGCCCAGGCCACCTCCAGGTCGTGATCGCGCAGTTCCCCGAGGGCACGTTTGGGGCTGCGCACCGGCAGCCCGGCCACCCACGTCTCGTCCCGCTCGACGATCTCAAACTGCATTGGTAGGAACTCTCTCGGAGATGTGATGCACAGCCCGTCGGCCAACCTTCGCCATGCTATCAACCGCATCGGACAGTGTTCCGCGACACGACATGTGCCGATGCGCGTGACTCGCCGCACGGTCATCGCGGCTGGTCGCGGGGCGACCGAAGATCACACCGGATCGCGCCGGCGATGCGGGCGGGCGACCGGCGCGTGCCAGTGCCGCCACAGCGCGATCAGGCGCAGCCCGACCGCACCCGCACCGGCCAGACCGCCCGTCCAATAGGTGTAGAAGCCGAAGTGCAGCAGTGCGGCGGTGACCGCCGAACCCAGCAGCGCGGGCACCGCGTAGAGCTCGCCGTCGCTGAGCACGCTGGGCGTGACACCGGCCAGCACATCGCGAATGATGCCGCCGCCGACCGCGGTGACCACGCCGAGCGCCGCGGCGGCCCAGGTGGACATGCCGTGCTGAAAGGCGGCGACCGTGCCGGTGACACAGAAGATTCCGAGGCCGATGGCGTCGGCGACATTGAGCGGGGTGCGGACCAGCTTGCGCGGGGGATGCCAGAAGAAGATGACGAGTGCGGATAGTAGAGCCACGCCCGCGAGCATCGGATTCACGAAGGCCGTCGGCGGTGTCGCGCCGATGATGACATCACGGATGATGCCGCCGCCGGTGGCGGTGGCGACCGCGAGCACGGTGATACCGACCACGTCGAACTGTCGGCGCACCGCCAGCAGCGCACCGGATACTCCGAAGGCGAACACGCCCAAGGTGTTTCCCACGCCCTGCGCGGCATCGACCGCAGTGCCGAGCTCGACGAGGTCACTCATACGGGCCGGTTCCCTTCTCAATCGCAAACTCTCGGCTACCGGGGCACAGTATGCCGGGCGGCCCCGGTTCGGCCTGCGGTGGCGGTCCGTGTGGTTGAGTCGGCGGGGTGTGCCGCACCATCGCCGAGCTGGACCACGAGATCACCGAATGCCGCGCGTGCCCGCGATTGGTGGCGTGGCGGGAACAGGTGGCTCGGGACAAGCGCGCCGCGTTCCGGGACGAAACCTATTGGGGACGGCCTGTTCCCAGCTTCGGGCCCGGGGATGCGCGACTGCTGGTGGTCGGGCTGGCGCCGGCCGCCCACGGCGGCAATCGAACCGGGCGGATGTTCACCGGCGACCGGGCGGCGGATGTGCTCATCGCGGCCATGTATCGCGCCGGGCTCGCGAACCAGCCCACGAGCACTCATCCCGACGACGGTCTGCGACTGCTCGGTACGCGGGTCACCGCGCCGGTGCACTGCGCGCCGCCGGACAACAAGCCGACGCCCGGCGAGCGCGACAA
The DNA here is from genome assembly GCF_013744875.1 of Nocardia huaxiensis. Classification (NCBI taxonomy): domain Bacteria; kingdom Bacillati; phylum Actinomycetota; class Actinomycetes; order Mycobacteriales; family Nocardiaceae; genus Nocardia; species Nocardia huaxiensis. The sequence continues at coordinate 2,251,623 of NZ_CP059399.1, read as the reverse complement.
CTGCCGGCACTGGCTGGACACCGAACTACAGCTGCTGCGGCCTTCGGTTCGCGCGATCGTCGTCCTCGGAGGCTGGGGCTGGCAGGCCCTGTTCCCGGCATTGGCCGAATCCGGTTGGGCGGTACCGAAACCCAGACCCAAGTTCGGCCACGGCGCGCACGTGACCCTCGCCTCCGCGGTGCCCGCAGGCGCGCCCCTGGAGGTCTTCGGCTGCTACCACCCGAGCCAGCAGAACACCTTCACCGGCCGCCTCACCCCCGCCATGATCGAGGCCGTGCTGGTCTCCGCCGCCACCGCCGCGGGCCTGCGTCCACGGCCATGAACAGGCCGATTGGTTAGTATTCGGTTCGTGAACAGGGGCGGAAACTCGACCGATGGCGATGCCGGAGAAGACACGGCAGCGCCGGTGCGGGTGAAGCGCCGCCGCTCCGAAACCCGACAGCGCCTGCTCGACGCCGCGTTCGAAGCCTTCGCCGAGGACGGTCTCGGCCGCTGCACCGTCGAACAGCTCTGCGACCGCGCCGGCTACACCCGCGGCGCCTTCTACTCCAACTTCACCTCCCTCGACGAGGTCTTCCTCGCCATGTGGGAGCAGCGCTCCGCCGCCATGCTCGCCCACGTGACCGCCTTCCTCGACGACAGCGCCGCCCTCGACGTCACCACCGACCCCCGCCGCCTGGTCGAGCACATCCTCGAAGCAGTTCCGGTGGACGACAAGTGGTTCCGCATCACCTCCGAGTTCACCGCCCACGCCCTGCGCACCCCCGCGCTGCGCCAGGTCATGGTCGCCCGCGAATCCGCGATCAGCGCGGCCCTGACCCCCGTGGTCGTCCGCCTCCTGGAATCCCAGGGCCGCCGCGTCCCCGCCCCCGAGGCCCTGGGCCGGGCCCTGGTGGCCGTCCACGACGGCACCCTCGCCCAATGCCTGCTGGAACCCGACAACCCCGCGGTCCAATCCCAGCGCGTAGACCTCTTCCTCCGAGTCCTCGACTCCTACAGCGTCCCCGCCTGACCGCCGTACTCCCCCAGCGCCGCCCGCAGGTTCCGCACGCTCTCCTCGCGGAACTCCGGCATATCGTGCTCGATCGCATGCAGCACATCGATCGCCGAATCCGAACAAGCCCAGAAATCCAGTTTTCCCCTGAGCACCGCATCCACCGTCTTCCCCCGCCGATCCTGCACCCGCCCAACGAATTCCGCCCCCGCATCCGTCCACAGGTAGCAGAGATCGTAATCCGGATCCCCGATCTGCAAATCCCCGAAATCGATCACCCCCGTGATCCGATCCCCCGTCACCAGCAGATGATCCAGACTCACGTCCGCATGCATCACGGCCGGTTCATACCGAAAGTTGGCCTCCCCCTCCAGATATCCCTCCCACACCTCGAGCAGCCGCCGCCCCTCCCGCGTCGGCAACAGCGGAACCACCTGCGCCCGAACCAATTCCAGATCCTCCCCGAACTCCGACCGCATATCCCGCTCCCCCACCCCGAGTTCCCGAGCCCGCCCCACCGAAAACCCGTGCACCTCTTCGATGAACCGAGCCACCACCCCCGCGTTCTCGTCGCTCAACAGCCCCCGCTCCCGCCACGCCCCATCACTGAGCGACTCCCCCGGAACCGCCGGATACACACAGCACTCCCCCGGCCCCAACGGATTCGCCGCCATGAACGCAAACCGCGGAATCCGCACCGACAAGCCCTCCCCCAACTCCGGCAGAACCCGCCCCTCCACCGCAATCCCCTTCGCCCCGTCCTCCCCCTTCGGCAACCGCACCACGAACTCCCCCGCCCCACCGCTCACCAACAGCGCCACACTGTCCATCCCCGCCCCCAACACCCGAACCCGCCCCTCCGCCAACTCCGGCATCGGCGACCCCGCCAACATCCCCCTGACCCTCTCCTCCCACCCCGCCACCATCCCCGTAAACCCCGTCATATCCATCCCCCAATCCTAGAAAAACCCCCAATAACCAGCCGATTCGGCTCTTCCCCAACCCACCTGCTAAAGTTCTTCACCGCAGGCCGGAAACGGTCAGCGGCTGGGGCTATAGCGCAGTTGGTAGCGCGTCTCGTTCGCATCGAGAAGGTCAGGGGTTCGATTCCCCTTAGCTCCACAAGAAAGATCAGCCCTCGGCGATTCGCCGGGGGCTGATCTCGTTTTTGGCGCGATCAGGGTCGCGGGTTCCGCAGGGCACTGTGGTGAATTGTGTGGTTGATTCGCTGCGGGCCGGCATATGGAGTGGCGGTTCAGCGGGTTGTTGCGAGCCAGGTGCGGGGGGAGCAGCCTACTTTTTGGGTGAAGGCTCGGGTGAAGGCCGGTGGGGTGGCGTAGCCGAGTTCGGTGGCGGTTCGGGCCACCGAGGCGCCGGCTCGGAGGCGGTCTTGGGCGAGGGTTATGCGCCAGGTGGTGAGGTAGTCGGCGGGGGGTTGGCCTACCAGGGTTTTGAAGCGGGCGGCGAAGGTGCTGCGGGACATGTGGGCTTCGCGGGCCAGGGTGGCCAGGGTCCAGGGGTGGGCGGGAGATTCGTGGATGGCCACCAGGGCTCGGGCGAGGTTTTCGTCGGCCAGGCCGGGGAGGAGGCCGGCGGGGAGGGAGAGGTCTTCGGCGTGGTCGAGGATCCAGCGGAAGAGTTGGATGAGGACCACTTCGAAGAGTCTGTCGGCCAGGGCTTTTCGGCCGTTGCGGACGTTGTCCATTTCGGCGAAGAGGACGTCGAGGGCCGGTTCCAGGGTGGGGACCGCGCTCAGGGGGAGGACGATCAGGGGCGGGAGGGTCCGGACCAGGGGATGGGTGGGACCGCCATCGAAATCGAGTGTGGCGCAGGTGAAGTCGGAGTCCAGCGTGGGGGCGTTGTGGAAGGCGTGGTCCAGGGGGCGGGGGTAGAACAGCAGGCTGGGTTGGTCGATGTGGCGAGTTTCCAGGCGGCCGCAGTCGGCCTGGTGTGTCACTTCCATTTCGCCGCGGCGGAGCACGTGGAGGAACCCTCGCCCCAGGCGTGCGTCGAAAGTCGTTACGCCGCAGAGCGGTCCGGCGTGGAACAGACGGGTTCGCACGCGGAAGCGTTCGAGCAGGGGCGAGAGCTGGTCGAGGGAAGCCACACACCAAGGATGCCAGACGATTTGGTAAGTAATCGGGATGAATTGCATCAATACGTCCACGGTGCGCGGGCAGTCTGGGAGTACGTCATCCGGCGGGGCACCGCCGGGGCGTCGTCCGAGCCACGACCCTAGGAGCACACCATGTCTCTCGTCCCCTTTGTCGAACGCGAATCCGCGACCGGAATCGTCAGGGACCAGCTGGATCTCATTCATGCGGCGTTCGGGACCGTGCCCGCGATGTTCCGAGCGGTCGCGAATTCACCTGCCGCACTGACCAGCATGTGGGCCGCGTTCGGCGCCTTCGGCGGCGGCGCGCTGGGATCGGCCCTCAGCGAACAGATCGCCGTGGCGGTCGCCAACCGAAATTCGTGCGAGTACTGCCTGGCCGCGCACACCGCCCTCGGACGCAAGGCCGGCGTCAGCCCTGCGGCGCTGCGAGCCGCACAAACGGGTGATTCCGACGATCCGCGGACCGCGGCGCTGCTGGGTTTCGCACTGAAGCTGGTGGAAGAGCGCGGTCAGGTCACCCCGGCAGACGTGCAGGCACTCCGCGACGAGGGCTGGAGCGATGAGCACATTGTCGAGGTGATCGGCCAGGTCGCACTCAACCTGTTCACCAACTACATCAATATCGCCCTCGCGGTACCGGTCGACTTCCCCACGGTGGGCCTGCGGCAGGCCGATGGGGCATCCGCCCGCTAGCTGCCGGTGCGGCCGCTATGGCGTCGGCGTGGCCGTAGCGAGGCAATCTTGGTTCAGAAGCCCAGCAGGGCGCGGATCGAGCCGGTGAGGATTCCCGAGGTGAGAGCCTCCAGGGCTTCGGGCTCTACGGCGGTTGTGGGGATGGTTCGGGTGTCGCAGCCGGTTTGCGGGGATGGGTCCTCGACCTGCTGTTGCAGCCAGGCCAGGGCGGCGGGGGCGCCCAGGAACCATTCGCCGGTGTGGCCGGACAGCGGCATCGACAGCTGTGATCGGCGGTAGGTCACCGATGTGCCGGTGGCGCAGTGGTTTTCGACGAAGGCGTCGACGGCGGCGATCGTGCTGCCCTCGTCGTCGATGGCGTTGTAGACGTAGAGGGGCGCGGTCGGGGCGGGGGCGTCGAGGTTGCGGGCGGTCAATGCCGCGCCGATGATCGGATCGGCCAGCACATGCTCGAGCGGGGCCGTGAGGAACTGGTTCGCGTCGAATCCCAAGAAAGAGGCCATGTTCTGCGGGGCGCAGTTGGCCATTGCCTCGGTGATCTTCTGGCGGCCGGCGGGGGTGAGGTAGCGGTTCAGGGCTGCGGCGAATTCCGGGGAGTCCTGCACCATGCCGATCAAGCCGAGCAGAACGAATGCACCGCCGACAGGGGTGCCGTTGGTAGCCAGGAGGGCTGCCCGGGTGTCGGCCACCGGTGCACCGAGGGCCGCGCCGACCAGGTTCAGTTCGGGGGCGTAGCTCGGCTGTTCCCGCGCGGCCCAGCTACTGGCCATCCCGCCGCCCGAGTATCCCCACAGCACGGTCCGGGTATCCGGGTCGAGACTCAGGGAATCGAACGCTGTGGCTGCCCGAATACCGTCCAGGACAACGTATCCGGGTTCTCGATAGCCCCCGGAGTTATTGTCCACGCCGCCGTGGTCGGGCACCGACACCGCCCAGCCGCGCGCGAGTGCGGCGGCGACCATGGGGGTTTCATTGGCCATTGTCGAGAGCTGGATCGGGCTCGAGCTGGAGAGGTCGAACCAGGGCACCTTGCCCTGTTGCAGGGTCTGCGACGGCTGGCAGTGCGGCGCAACGGCATCGGTCATGTTCTGGTAGGACAGCAGCGCTGTCGGCCGTGCCATGTCAACAGGCTTCAGCACTGTCGTGACAGCGGCGTACGGACGGCCGCCGGCATCGGTGGTCCGGTAGAGCAGCTGCCACGCGTCGACCCGCATGGGGATCAGCTGCGAAAAGCTCGGCTCGATCGAGCGGGTGCGCAGGATCGTTCCCGGTTGCGCCGCTTCATAATCGGCGGGCGGAGTGTAGAACGGATCGGCGGTATTCGGCGCAGCCGCCGCCGGAGCCGCGATGGCACCGGCGGTTGCGAGGACAACGGCCACCGGCAGCAGTACACGTACCGCCTGCGCGAAAACCCTTCCCCCGTAACGGAATTTCTGATTCGCCGACATCGGCCCCACCTTCCCCTCAGCACGGAACTGTAACAGGTTCCAGATTGATCGGGAGGGCTCTCGCATGTAGGACGCCATGGCGTTGTCGCTCACGCTTCGCCGACACCGTCCTGATCGACGGGAGTCAGAAGACGAAGCCGCGCAGTGCGAGAAAGCGGAGTCCGCCGACCGCGGCCATGACGACGACCACGGCGCTCGCCTGCTCGATCTGGTCCAAACCCGGCGCCCAGAACTCGAGCAGGGCCAGGGCCGCGGTGCTGATCAACAGGCCGAGCGCGGCCAGGCCGCCGCCCTCCCACTGTGCGGTGAGCCAACCGACCCGCCCGGCCGCGCGGAACGTGAGCTGTCGGTGCAGTTCGTTCGCGATCACCGTGCTCACGATCGATCCGGCGATATTGGCGACCAGCGGACCGCTGCCGTTCAAGGCCGCGAAAAGCAGCACGTAGGCGATATTGCTGAAGCCGCCGACCAGCGCGAACCGGATCAGCTGAGCGAAAGCGTGATCGCCACGGAGGTACCGCATCACGCCGACGGCTCCGAAGAGCATTCCCGGCTGGGCTGTCTGCAGGACGGTCATGGGTCATTCCGATCAGGCACTGGTCCGCGCCGCTGCTGCGGCACGATTCGAATATACGTAGGCGTATACGTATATGCAAGATCGGGGTGGGAACAGCGCTGATCGGGGGCGTCCGGTTGGGGCAGGCGTGCCGCTCAGAGTGTCCGGGGGCCGAGCTCTCGAACGACCTCGGCCAGGGCGCGGATCGGCTCGTCCTCGGACTCACCGCGCCAGACCAGCGCGAAAGACAGCGGCGGCATATCCACGATGGGGATGAAGTCGATGTTGGACATGCCCCAGTGCCTTCGCACATGGCCGGGGAACGGGTGCACGACCTCACCGGTGCTCACCATGTCGATCAGATCGTCGGCGTGCAGGCTAGGGGTGCCGCGGGTGAGCGGGCGGCCACCGGGAGTGCTGAACGGCAGATACCCTTCCTCCCAGTAGCGCGCCCCCAGCGGCGCCATGGCAACCGGGAAGTCGGCGATCTCCTCGATCGAAACCTCGGTGCGCCCGGCCAGTACGTGGTCGTCGGCGACCGCCAGCACCCGGGGATCGGTGCACAGCGTCGGTCCCACCACGAAATCCGGCTCCCGCACCGGGAGCCACAGAACCGCGGCATCGAATTCGCCGGTGCGCAGCTGTTCGAACGGATCGGTGTAGTGCATGCGGCGAAGTCGCAACTGCCACATGGGATGTCGCTCCCGGAACGTGTCCCAGAAGACGCGGAACTCACTGATGTTGAACGGCATCAAGCCCACGCGCAGCACCGCGGTCTGCCCGCTGGCAGCCAGTTTGGCGCGCTGCATACTGTGCGCGAAGCCCTCGTAGTGCGGCAGCAGATCGCCGCGCAGCTGCTCCCCGACCGCGGTGAGCCGCACGGTGCGATTCGTACGCTCGAACAGCAGCGCGCCGATCTTCCGCTCCTGCTTCTTGATCGCCTGGGTGATGCGGGCCGGGGTGACGTGCAACCGCTCGGCGGTACGCCCGAAGTGCAGTTCTTCGGCCAGGGTCAAGAAGATCTCGATGTCGCGCAGTTCCACGCGGTTCCCGCCTCACTTACTCCGCGGTTAATGCCGCATTGCGCTTTTCGTCGTTGTTCGGCCCCGTCCGGGCCGCCCATTCTAAGCAGGGCTCCATCGATCACGGTGGTCGGCGGGGATTTCACAGATGAGGAGTTGTTCGCATGGTGAGTGCTGGCGATGTTCCGGCACACGCGGGTCGGTGGCCCTACCAGCCGAACGCGCGGGATGTACTGCCGGAGCTGAATGTTCGGCTGCTCGAGGCGTTCCTGATGGTGGCGTCGGAAGGCAACATCACACGGGCGGCGGCGCGATTGCACCTGACACAGCAGACGCTCTCGTCCCAGATCCGGCAGCTGGAGCGGGCCTTGGGGGCGACCCTGCTGGTGCGCGGTCCGCGCGGGGTGCGGTTGACCGAGGCCGGACAGGCGCTGGCGGAGGGGTCCGCGGCACTGGTCGACGGCTGGATCGCGCTGGCCGAACGCGTGAATTCCGCGGCGGGGCAGTCCAGCAAGAGATTGCGGGTGCTGGGCTACCCGTGCCAGACCGCGCCGTTCCTCATCCGGATGGCCGACGCGTTGGAGGCGGCGGTGCCGGAACTGCGGCTGGATCTGGTCAGCGTGCGGACCATACCGGAGGGGGTACGCGCGCTCGAGTCGGGCCGCGCGGATGCCGGGTTCGGCTGGCTCCCGCTCGATGGAACCCGGTTGCGGCACAGCGTCATCGAATCCGAGGCGTGGGTGGCGACGGTCTCGCGCGACCACCGTTTCGCCGACCACGACGTGCTGGTGCTGGCCGAGCTGGCCGAGGATCCGATGGTGCTGCCCGCCATCTTCGTGTCCGAAGCGGTGGAACGGGATTGGGTCGCCGCCTTGCGCCCGGGCCGGTCCATGCGTGATCCGGTGGTGCTGAACTGGGAGCACGGTCCGATCATCGCGGCACGGCGGCAGGGCATCTGGCTGGCTCCGGAATCCATGGCACAGCGGCACGCGGACAGTGGATCCCGGCTGCTTCCGCTGGCCGACGCGCCCCGTATCGACGCGGTGGTCATGTGGAACGAACAGGCTCCGGAAGGTTTGGTGCAGGAGCTGATCAGCGCTGTACGAGGAGTGACGGCATGACGCGGGCGAGCTGGCGGCACAAACCGTGTTGGTCGCAGGCACCGGAAAAGATTGTTTTGCCGGAGTTTTCGGGCTCCGCAGAATCGAATGGCAACTGTCCCTCCGCTTTCGAGGATGTGCCCATGCCGATTCGCAGTACGGCCGAGGTCATGGACCTGTTCAATCGCGCGTTCACCGAGACCGCGCCCGAGCTGCTCGACGACCTCGTCGACGAGGATTGCGTCATGGAGTCGGTGCAGCCCGCGCCGACCGGGGAGCGGGTGGAAGGGCGGGAGGACTGCCTGATCTGGTGGAAGACCCTGATCGAGGACCGGTCTACGCGGTTCCAGCCACAAGAGGTGATTGTCGCCGGGGACCGGGCCACCATCCGCTGGCACTACCGCTACGGGGCCGGGGCCGACGAATGGGTCGAGGGCGTGAACCTCATGCGGGTGCGCGCGGGCCGGATCACCGAGGCACTCGGGTACAGCAAGACCGCGGGTGAGGTGCCGTTGGCTACCGACACCGCCGGCGCGTAATCGAGCCGCCGGTGGGGGTCGGCCGCCGCCGTGCACCGGTGTGCGCGGCCCGCCGGGTGGTGCGACGGGCTCGTGCACACGGCGCGCGCCGATCAGCGGTAGGAACCGCTGGTCAGGTCCGAAATGACGTCGGGGCCCGCGGGTTCCCAACGCAGCCGGTCGATTCCGGCTCGACCGGTGATGGCCTGGCTCAGCGCCAGGGCGTCGGCGAAGAGCGCGCCCAGTTCGGCTCGGGCCTCGTCGAGAGGCCAGACCTTGATCTCACCGGAGACGCCGGCCGCCCGGCCGGCGGCCACGGCCAGGTCTGCGACCGGGACGGCGGGCTGACTGATGCCGTGCCAGACCGAACCGGCGGGCGCGGCGTCGACGACCTTGGCGAAAAGGTCGGCCAGATCGTCGATGTGGACCATGGGCCACACGACCGCGGGGTCGGCGACGACCACGGGCGCCTCGTGCTTGCGGGCCAGATCGACCAGGAGGGCGGGGATGCCGCCGCCACGGCCGTGCACGATACCGGGGCGGATGACGGCCGCGCGGACATCCGCGTCGGCGAGCGCGAGGACCTGGCGTTCGATGTCGGGACGGTACCCGACGATGGGAATCGGGTTGGTCGGCGTGGTTTCGTCGGCCCCGTCGGTCGCGCCGAGCACCCAGATTCCACTGGTGTAGACGAACGGCTTGCCGGTGCCGCGCAGCGGATCGGTCAGCGCGGTGATCGCGGCCGCGTCGACGGCCGCATCGCCGCTGGGGGTGGCCAGGTTGACGACGGCGTCGATGTCGGGGGTGACCGCGGCGGTCAGCGAGGCCGGGTCGGTCAGATCTCCCGTGCGGGTCTCGTACCCGGTCGCGGCGGCGCCGGGGCGTTCGAGCGCCACGACCTCCTGGCCGAGCGATGAAAGGTGTTCGGCGACAGCGGAACCCACATAGCCGCTGGCACCGATGAGTAGTACTCGCATGGAAATCTCCTCCTGGTTGCATCAACCGTCCGGAGCCCGCACCGCAGGCGTACCGTACCCCGGTACAGTATTACGCGACGACACTTTCCACCAGTCGGCGGCGGCAAACCTGCGGCCGTGAGGGTTCGATGCAATCCCGGAGGACGCGGTCACCGGCCGCCGGGGACGGGGCAGGCGTCAGCGGCCTCGGTGACCACCTGCGGTTCGGAGGGCGGGTCCGGTCGTCGGCCCGAAGCCCAGTCCGCCCCGGTCAGGGGTTCTTGCGCGGCAAGGTTTTCGAGTTCCGCCGGGCTGAAAACTCGTGCCCGGCTGAGGAATCGGCAACCCTCTGGCGCCTCGAGGCTGAAACCGGAACCGCGGCCGGGGACGACATCCAGGACCAGCTGCGTGTGCCGCCACGCGGCGAACTGCGGGCCGGAAATCCACACGGGGACCGCGTCTTCCGGCTCGACAGCGGCTGCGGGCATATCCCCCGCCCGCAGGCGCAGATCGAGCAGGCCGAGCAGCACGTCCCGGTCGCCGATCCGGAATTCGCCTGCGGGATAGCACATGGGGGCGGAGCCGTCGCAGCAGCCGCCGGACTGGTGCAGCATGAGGGGGCCGTGCGTGGTGCGGAGGCGATGGAGGAGGTCCATCGCCGCCGCGGTGGCGCGCACGCGCGCCGGAATCGCGTTGGGGGGCATCAGAAGAAGCCCATGGCCTTGGGTGCGTAGCTGACCAGGAGGTTCTTGGTCTGCTGATAGTGGTCGAGCATCATGCGATGGGTTTCGCGGCCGATGCCGGACTGCTTGTAGCCGCCGAAGGCGGCGTGCGCGGGGTACTGGTGATAGGTGTTGGTCCAGACCCGGCCGGCCTGGATGTCGCGACCCACCCGGTAGGCGACACTGCCGTCACGGGACCAGACGCCGGCGCCGAGACCGTACAGGGTGTCGTTGGCGATCTTGACAGCATCGTCGTAGTCGGCGAAGGAGGTCACCGAGACCACGGGGCCGAAGATCTCCTCCTGGAAAATGCGCATGGAATTGTCGCCGGTGAAGACGGTCGGCTGCACGTAGTAGCCGCCGGACAGGTCACCGCCGAGGTCGGCGCGCTCGCCGCCGGTGAGCAGGGTCGCGCCCTCACCCTTGCCGATCTCGATGTAGGACAGGATCTTTTCGAGCTGGTCGTTGCTGGCCTGGGCGCCGATCATGGTCTCGGTGTCGAGCGGGTCGCCCTGCTTGACGGCCTTGGTGCGAACCACCGCCGCGCCGAGGAAGTCGTCGTAGATGCCGGCCTGAATGAGCGCGCGGGACGGGCAGGTGCAGACCTCGCCCTGATTGAGCGCGAACATGGTGAAACCCTCGAGGGCCTTGTCGCGGAAATCGTCGTCGGCCGCAAGCACATCGGAGAAGAAGATATTGGGGCTCTTGCCGCCCAGCTCCAGAGTGACCGGGATCAGGTTCTCCGAGGCGTACTGCATGATGAGGCGGCCGGTGGTGGTCTCACCGGTGAAGGCGATCTTGCGGATGCGCGGGCTGGAGGCCAGCGGCTTGCCCGCCTCCACGCCGAATCCATTGACCACGTTGACGACTCCCGGCGGGAGCAGGTCGCCGATGAGGCTCATCAGGAACAGGATCGAGGCCGGGGTCTGCTCGGCGGGCTTGAGCACCACCGCGTTTCCGGCCGCCAGCGCGGGGGCCAGCTTCCACACCGCCATGAGGATCGGGAAGTTCCACGGAATGATCTGGCCGACCACGCCGAGCGGCTCGTGGAAGTGGTAGGCGACGGTGTCGTCGTCGATCTGCGACAGTGAACCCTCTTGTGCGCGAATGGCTCCCGCGAAGTAGCGGAAGTGGTCGATGGCGAGCGGGATGTCGGCGGCCAGGGTCTCGCGGATGGGCTTGCCGTTGTCCCAGGTCTCCGCGAGCGCGAGCGCCTCCAGGTTGTCCGCCATCCGGTCGGCGATCTTGTTGAGCAGGACGGCCCGCTCGGCGACCGAGGTCTTGCCCCACGCGGGCGCGGCGGCGTGCGCGGCATCCAGCGCCAGCTCGATGTCCTCGGCCGTGCCCCGCGCCACCTCGCAGAAGGCTTGTCCCGTAACGGGAGTCGGATTCTCGAAGTACTGCCCCTTGACGGGCGCCACCCATTCCCCGCCGATCCAGTTGTCGTAGCGGGCCTGGAACGACATGGCGGCCTCGGGCGTTCCGGGGCGGGCGAAGACGGTCATCGAATACTCCTCGATCAGCTGACATCTCGGGCGTCAGGGTGATCCAGAACACTACGAAGCGACCTGTTGCGCGACGGTTGCAACTAACTGGTCAGATGCCCAATCTCGTGTCCAGGACCCGCAACTGGGCCTTCACCTGCGCATACAGCGAGGAACCCGGATCCAGCGCACCGAGATACGCGGCCCACGCGGCGCTGTCGTCACGGCCTTCCACCGAGCCGGTCCAGCGCGCCAGCAGGCGGCGATCCCGGCTCGTCAGCAGCGCGGCGCGCAGCCGTTCCCGCAATTCGGCCCGCAGTTCGGCAATGCCCGGCGCGAGCGAACGCGGCAGCAGCGCACCGGGATACGCGCGCAGCGCCGCCTTCGCATCACCGCGCGCGAGGGCGGCGCGCACCTCGTCCACATCGGTGCGCAGATCGATCAGCAGCCGATACGGTTTGGACCCGATACCCCCGGCCCCCACCAGCTTTCGCACCCGCGACAGCTCGGCTCGAATCGTCACCGGATCCAGCTCCGACTCGTCCAGCAGCAGCGCCAGATGATCGGCGCTCAGCCCCTCCGGATGCTCCACGAGCAGCAACAGAATCTCGGCATGCCGCTGCGACAACCGAATCCGCTCCCCCGCCCGCGTCAGAATCGCGGCCGGCCCCAGCACCTGCAACCGAGCCGTACTGTCCCCCAACGGTTTCGGCGACTCCAGCAGAAGCAGCCGCAGCTCCGACTCCACCGCCGCCACCGTGGCCCGCACCAGCGACAGCACCTCCGGCGCCGCCACCCGCGGCCCACCGGTGATATCGATGGCCCCGATCACCCGCCCGCTGAGCGGATCATGCACGGGCGCAGCCGAACAACTCCACTCCTGCACCATCCGGCTGAAATGCTCCGCCCCGAAAATCTGCACGTGATGATCGAGCGCCAGCGCCGTCCCCGGCGCATTGGTCCCCACCCGATCCTCACTCCAGTCCGCCCCCTCCACGAAATTCATCGCACAGGCCCGGTCCTTGACCCGCGACTCCCCCTCCACCCACAGCAGCCGCCCCCGCGCATCACTGACCGCCACCAGCAGTCCGGCCTCTACCGCGTCCTCCACCAACAGCTTTCGCACCACCGGCCGCACGGCCGCCATCGGATGCTCGGCCCGATACCCGCGCAACTCCGAGTCCCCCAGCACGCCCCCGCCGCCCGCCGCGTCCGGATCCACCCCGTGTTCCCGGCTGCGCCGCCAGGATTCGAGCACCACCGCCCGCACCGAATCTCCCCCGGCGGGCGTTTCGCCCCCGGTCACGAACCGAGCGTGCGCCGACGAAACCCGCCGCGCCAGCAGCCCGAGATCTTCTCCCGGCCGCGCGGCGACCCATGGATTCACCTGTTCCGAGCTGCCCAATCGGTGTCCTTCGAACCTGCGGGACTTCACTGTAACACCGGTCACACCGCCGACCGCGGCCCCGGAGAATGGGCCCGGACACGATCGAACGCAATACCCCTGGACACGTTCCGGCTCCGGGCGCGACCGGATCGATACCCACTACACAGCAATCGCACAGGCAATTCGGGCACGCGACACGGGTTGGTGGCGTTGACTGTTAGGTACGCCGGAAGGGCACATCCGGCCATTCGAGTCCGAGGAGGTCGGGCCCATGAGTTCCGCAGCCATCGAGATCGGTCCCACCGAAGTCATGGCCAGGCCCGTGGTGACGCCACTGGCCGAGGTGACGGGGCGCGCGGTGAGCAAGCGGGGGCGGCGCAGCGTCAATGCGGATTCCTATGCCGCGGCGACGAATTCACGGACGGGGCGGACCGCCTTCGCGGTGGCGGACGGGGTCGGTGATCATTTGGCGGCGGCGCGGGCGGCGCGGCTGGTGGCCACGGTCGCGGCGCGAGTGGCCGCGGCCGACGGGGTGCGGGCGGGAATTCTTGCGGCGCAACGGGAACTGCTGCGCGAGCTACCCGAAGCCAATGCCGACTGCGTGGTCGTGGTGGCCGTGCTGCCGATGGCCGGACAGCCCGACGGGCCGTGCGAGGTGGCGTGGATCGGCGACTGCCGCGCCTATCGCTGGAACGGGCGCACGCTCCAGCAGATCACCACCGATCACACTGTGGCCGAATACTTCCGGGCTCGCGGCAAGCAGCCGACGGCGCGGATGGGACATCTGGTCACCACCTCCGCCCGCACCGTGAAGCCGGAGGAAATCGGCTACGCGGCAACAGGTTCGAGTGCCGGACGGTTGCTGCTGTGCAGCGACGGGGCACACAAGCTGCTCGATATCGTCATGATCAAAACCCTGCTGGCGGCCGATGTTCCGGCCGGACCGACCGCCGAGACCCTGGTGGACACCGCCCTGGGTCTCGGCGGCACCGACAATTCGACCGCGTTCGTCGTGGACGCGCGGCGGAGGTCAGTTCGCCGGAGTTAGCTGCTCCGGGAGAAGCTGCGCCAGGCTCGGCGCGACCACACCGAACAGATCACCGATGGTGGTGAGCGCGGCGGTCTGGAGCACCTCGGCCGGGACCGTGCGACCGTCGGGTCCGGGCAGCGGCCGGGTCGCGGTGGCCTCGGCCACGACCGTGGGCCGGAACCCGCGATAGAACGCGCCCTCGGCGGTGAACTGCACACACATGTGGGTCATGAAACCGGCCAGCACCAGGTCCGTCCCGGAACTCAGTGCGCGCAGCGTGGCTTCCAGCGTCGTGTCGTGAAAGCCGTTCGGCACGGTCTTGACCACCACGGGTTCGCCGGGCAGCGGAGCCACCGGATCGCTGATCGCACCGATCTCGGCAGTGATGTCGTAAGGGCTGCCGGGCCCGCCGTCATTGACGATGTGCACGATCGGGCGGCCGAGCGCCCGCGCGGCGGACAGCAGCCCGGCGGCGGCCTCGAGGGCCCGCTCGGCGTCCGGCAGCGCCATGACGCCGGTGCGGTAGGTGTTCTGGAAGTCGATCAGCACCAGGGTGGCGTCGGCCAGCCGCGCGGGCCGGCTGTCGAGTCCGCTCACGGTGCGCAAAGTCGCTGAGGCAGTAGTCATTTCGCTTTCTCCTTGCCGAGGGTGCCTATTTGCCGGTCGGGACCGGCACGACATCCACCTTCGCTCGGACGCGGCCGGCTCGACAGTGGCTCGCGTGCCTACAATCAACGGAATCGGGCCACTTGTTTGCGGGAGGATCGCCGTGGATGTGATCGCGGTTGTCGGATTCGACGGGATCAATCCGTTCCATCTGTCGGTGCCGTGCCTGGTCTTCGGTGAGGAGCAGCCGTCGGCGGAGCTGCCGCCGTGCGAGATCCGGGTGTGCACGCCCGGCGCCGCGCCGATCGTCACGACCGCCGGATTCAGCGTGTCGACGGGATACGGGCTGGAAGAAGTGGCCGGGGCGTCGATGGTGATCGTGCCCAGCTGGCCTGATCCGGAACTACCCGCGCCGGGCGAGATCGTGGACGCGGTGCGGACCGCGCACGCCGGTGGCGCGCGTGTGGTCGGGCTGTGCCTGGGCGCCTTCGTGGTCGCCGACACCGGGCTGCTGGCGGGCCGTCCGGCGGCCACCCACTGGAAATGGGCCGATGTGTTCGCCCGCCGGTTCCCGGACGTGCTGCTGGATCGGGAATCGCTGTATGTCGACGACGGCGATATCGTCACGTCGGCGGGCACCACCGCCGCCATCGACACCTGCCTGCACCTGCTGCGCAGTCAGCACGGCGCCGAACTCGCCAACAGGGTCGCGCGCCGGCTGGTCACCCCGCCGCATCGCGCGGGCGGGCAGGCGCAATTCATCGAACATCCCTTGCCCGCAACGGGATCCAAGCATCCGCTGGCGGAGACCCTGCACTGGGCGATCGAGCGGCTCGGGACGGAGCTGACCGTGGACCGCCTGGCCGAGCACGCGAACATGAGCCGCCGCACCTTCACCCGGCAGTTCCGGAAGACGGTGGGCACCAGCGTGAGCGGCTGGGTCGCCACCCAGCGCATCGTCATGGCGCAGCGCCTGCTGGAGACCGGCGACTGCACCATCGAACGCATTGCCGATCAATGCGGTTTCGGCAGCGCGGTCACCATGCGCGAGCAGTTCGCCCGCGCCCTCGGCACCACACCCTCGGCCTACCGCAGGACTTTCCAGGGACCGTCCGACACACCCGTCCGGGCCGCCGCGGCGGCGATCGGCGCAGGTCCGCCCGCCCTGTAGCCTGACATTCGAGCGCGGCGGCCGCCTGCCGTCGCATCGTGTGAAACCCGATGTAGCACTGGTCGACTCGTCCACTTCGACGAAGGAGAGCCCATGCGCGTGGGATTGATAGGCACCGGCCGCATCGGCGGCAATCTGGCCCGGCTGCTCGTCGCGGGCGGCGACGAGGTCCTGCTGAGCGCGGGCCGGCCGGACGGACCCAAGGCACTCGCCGACGAGCTCGGCGCACACGCCACGGCCACGAGCCCGCTCGACGCCATCGCCGCCGCCGATGTCGTCGTGATCGCGGTGTGGTGGGAGGCGTTCCCGGAGATCGCCCTCGAATACGGGGCGGCACTGCAGGGCAGGATCGTCGTCGATCCCAGCAATCCGCTCACCGAACGCGACGGGCAGATCGTGCGACTGCCGATTCCGGACGGGCTCACCAGTCCGCAGTATCAATTGCGGCGACTCGGGGATGTCCGATTGGTCCGCACCTTTGGGGATCGGCCGGCGGCTGATCTGCTCGCCGACGGGCAGCGCGGGCAGGGCGGTGGCGCGCGCGGGCAGATGCGCTACTGGAGTGACGATCCGCTGGCCGCGGCCACGGTCCTGCCGCTCATTCGCGATGCCGGATTCGAACCGGTCGACGGCGGCGGGCTGGCGCAGTCCAAGAACGCCGGCGAGTAGCGGGCCCACCCAGTGGAACCAAGCAGTTGCTTGGTTCCACTGGGTGCGTTATCAATGGAATCCATGGACGATTTCGCGCACCGATCCGGCGCGGCACTGGTGCTCGGCGCGAGCGGCGGACTGGGCACGGCCGTCACCCGCATGCTCATCGACCGCGGCAGCGCCGTCGGGCTGACCTACTTCCGGTCGCGGGCCGCGATCGAACCACTGCTCGAGTCCGCCTCCGCCGCAGGCCGTCACGCACTGGCCTGGCAACTCGACCTCGCCGACGCGGATCAGACGGCGGCGGTGCTCCAGGACGCGGCCGCCGCACTCGGCGGCATCCACACACTCGTCTACGCCGCGGGGCCGCACGTGCCCATGGTGCATCTGAGCCGGATCACACCTGCCGACTTCCAGCGGCAGCTGACCAATGACGCCACGGCGTTCTTCAATGCCGCCCACGCCGCACTGCCTCATCTGCGCGAGAGCCGCGGCAATATCGTCGCGATCACCACGGCCGCGACCACGCGATTCCCCATCCGCGACGGCTTGTCCAGCGCCCCCAAAGCCGCGGTGGAAGCGCTCATCCGCGCGATCGCGGCCGAGGAGGGCCGGTTCGGCATTCGCGCGAATTGCGTCGGCCCCGGGATGACCACCGACGGCATGGCCGAACGACTGATCAGCACAGGCGAATTGAACGCGGAAGCCCTCGACATCACCCGGCGCAATATTCCACTGCGGCGATTCGGGGATGCCGAGGATATCGCCGAGGCGGTCTGCTTCCTGGCGTCGGATCGCGCGGATTTCATCAGCGGCCAGAAGCTCGATATCGACGGCGGATACGGGGCCTGAGCCCGCCGCCCGCACCCCCCCGGCGCGGGCCTGCTCCGCGCCCGGACACCGCGCCGGCCTTCTCGAACATCTCGATTACGCAGTGAGCACACACTATTCGGCAGGCACGGGTATCGGGTCGGTGGGATACTTCCGCGATATGTTCGATGATCCAGAGCTCTCCGAAGATCCCGAGTTAGCTCAGGCCCGGGTGTTCTTGCGAGAGCTGGAACGGCATATGGCCGGATTGACGCGCCGATTGCAGACCGCGCTGACGTCCGAAGCGCGGCAGTCGATCGATACCGAGCTCACCACCGTGCGCCGGTATGTAGATCGAATTCACCGCAGATTTCCCGGTATTACCGCCAGAGCCGTCTGACGAGTTTCGCGTGCCACTGTTCCGCCGAGCGGACCATGTCGCGCGCCACGCCGTCGAGGTACTCGCTCATGCCCAGCAGCCGCATTCCCGCCGGCGTGCCGATGCCCAGTTCCTCCGCCCCGGCGCGCGCCCGCGCGGCCAGCAGTTCATTGTTCCGCGCACTTGCGAGAGTCGCTCTGTACCAGGCTGATTCGTCGATGAAGTAGCGGTCGCGGCGTGTACCCGGATCACGCTCGCGCCGGATCAGCTCCTGCCCTTCGAGATAGCCGACCGCCGCGGAGACGGTGGCGGGACTGACCCGCAGGTGCCGCACCAGTTCCGCGGCGGTCACGCTGCCGGAGTCGGCGGCGTACAGGCGGGCCAGCACCGCGGCCGGCATCTTGGGAACGCCGGTCCGCGCCAACAGTTCCGCGAACTGCGCGCCGAACTCCGCGACAGCCTCCGGCGAACGACCGTATTCGTCTGCGCCGGAAGCACTTTCGGTCTTCTTCGGCCGCGCTGTCCGGCGCCGGGAGCGCACCACCGTGGCGGCGTGGGCCAGATCCGCGCGATAGCCGCCGGGCCCGCCATTGCGGCCGACCTCCCGGCTGACGGTGGAGGTGGGCCGCCCGAGTTCACGAGCGATCTCCGCGTATCCGAGCCCCTGCGCCAGACCCGCGGCGATGCGCCGACGGTCCTCGGGTGTGAGCCTTCCGCCCGGCATCGGGCAACCTCCCTCGTGCGCGGCGGCGGCGCGGTCCACGCGGTGCGACGCCCCCGAACCTATTGCAACACACGACCTGGCCAATTGCATTAGGCTGCACGGTCATCCATGCCGCGAATACCGTATTCACCTGGCATTGGATCGATTTCGAGGGCCCATGCACATTTTCAACCTTGTGAACGCAACGTAGCGTTCGCCAGAGTTCGAACCGGCACGCCGCGGCGACTAAGCCACACTGCTTAACAGTCCAATCCGGTGAGCTTAACCGGGGCCGAGTGGCGCTATAGTGTCCCCGTGACCAGCCCTGATGCCCGGGAACTCATCCTCCTCGCAGGTGAGCGCACCATTGCCGAACGCGGACCCGATGTCGCCCTGCGCGATATCGCGGTGGCCGCCGGACAGCGCAACAACTCGGCCGTGCACTACCACTTCGGCTCCCGCGACGGACTCATCGCGGCCATCATCGAAAGACACCAGCCCGCACTCGAATCCCGGCGCACCGCCCTGCTCGCCGACCACGAGGCCGCCGGCGCACCGGATTCCGTGGCCGCGCTGCTCGACATGCTGGTGCGCCCGATGTTCGACATCCCCTACGCCGAGGGCTCCACGCACTACGCGCGGTTCCTGGAGCAGACCCGGGCACACCCCGCCGTCAGCGGACCCGATCTGCACGAAAAGCGCTGGCACGCCACGCGAATCCTGGTCGAGCGGCTCTACCGGGCCATGCCCGGCCTCACCCCCAGCATGCGGCGATACCGGATCACCGCCATGAGCACCGTCATGTTCGCCCTGCTCGCGGACTACGAGCGGCAGGAACTCGGCGACGCCGACCGAATCGAGGTGCAGGACAATATCATCGCCATGCTGGTGGGACTGCTGACCGAACCACTGCCCGCCGTCACCGGGGCCTGACGGATTCGGCGGCACCACCGGGCGACCAGGCCGGCGCACCCGCTCCGCCGCCGGGGACGGTGGCGATGGCGACCGGTGGCGCGCCAGGGGCGTCGAAGCGGTAGACGCGGCCACTGAACAGGTCGGTGGTGCAGGCCCGGCCCGCCGCGTCGACGGTGAGCCCCTCCGATGCGCCCGGACAGATCGGCGCCGCCTGCGCGGCGGGTGCGCCCGTGACAATCGAGAGCGCGGTGGCCATGCGTGACAAGGGTTTCGGCGAGCACGGTGTTTCCGTTGAACACGGTGTTTCCGTTGAACACGGTGACTCCGTTCAGAAGCGGCGCGCACCCGCGACCGGCATATTGTCCATCGGGGATTCGATCACGCCGGTCCCGTAGGTCGAGGCGTGAATGATCTTGCCGTCGCCGGCGTAGATGGCGGAATGGCCGCCGCCGTAGAAGGACACCAGATCGCCGGGCTGCAGTTCGTCCAGCTCCACCGGGGTTCCGGAGGCCAGCTGCGAATGGCTCGTGCGCGGCAGCGCCACACCGGCCTGCGCGTAGGACCACTGCACCAGACCCGAGCAGTCGAAGGAGTCCGGGCCGTTGCCGCCGGAGCGGTAGTAGGAACCGAGCCGCGACTTGGCCGCCTCGACCGCGCGCTCGCCCGTGGTGAGCGTGGGCGTCGCCATCGCGGGAGCGGGCGTGGCCGCACTGTCGGTGAGGCCCGGAATTCCGGTGAGCACCGGGAGCGAATTCGGTACGGAGAATTCTCCGAGACCCGCCACCGTGACCGACCGGGATTCCGGGGCCGCCGGAATCGGAGCGGGCGCTGGAGCAGCCGCGACCGTATTCGACGGAATGGGTTCCGGATTCGCCGCAGCCATGACGGTTTCCGGCATCGGGGCGATATCGGCCTCAGCGGGAATCGATGCCATGGTGGCGGTATCGGCCTGGGCCACACCGGGAATCGTCACGGGACGAAATCCGAACATGGCCTCCGCAGCAGGCACGTATTCGTTCGGAATATCGAATTCCCCGATACCGGGTACGGCCACCGGCGTGGCCTCCGCCTCGCCCGCCGTGAACAGCAGCGCCGCACCCACGGCCGCTGCGCTCAGGAAGCCTGTCGCCAGGCCCCGCCACGTGAGGCGAAGGAATCGAACCTTCTGTCTGTCACCGGTTGTCTCCATGATGCGGTCCTCCGATCAAGCCACTGAAAGCTATTCCGGTTTCCGTCCATCAACTCGAACATCTCGGTAGTGCCAGTCGATCCGAAAATGCATAGTTCACGCAAAATGCATGACGTGCAACGAATAACGCCCATGTAATTCATAACGAATTCGTAAACATGTGCGGCCGTGTCCAATTGGACACAGCCCGAAAACGGCTCATTTTTGCGAAACGGCGCACGGAATCCGGGGCGAAAAGAGGTGTGCGTGACAGGATCGAGCGCAGTCGAAAGTGCCCTCCCACATCACCCGGAGGATGTCCATGACCGATTCCATTGCGACACCGGAACTTCCCCGACCGCTCGTCGTCACGCTGGGGAATCTCAAAGGCGGCGTGGGAAAAACCACCTCGGCCTTCTTTCTCGCCTCGTATTTCGCGACCGGGCACGGTCTGCGCGTGCTCGTGATCGACGCCGACCCGCTCAGCCAGACCGGATACTCGTGGTACCGGCGGCTGCAGAAAGCGGAGATCGCGGTGCCGTTCGAACTCATCGCCTTCCCGTCCCGGCACGTGAACGACTGCATCACCGACAATGCCGGGCGCTACGACGTCATCATCGTCGACGCCGGCGGTGAATCGGCCGACATCTTCAAGGCCGCGGTACCGGAGAGCGACGAACTGATCCTGGTGACCAGCGTGAGCCCGTCCGAGGTCAAACGCGTGCCCAGCACCTATCGGGCCGCCGAGGAAGCGGCCACGGAGAACGCCAAGGAGATCCGCGTGCGCGTGCTCATGACCAAGGTTCCGGTCACCATGAAGAACGGCGTCAATGTCTCCACCGAATACCGCACGCAGCGACAGAATCTCGAGGACGCCGGCTACGACGTCTTCGACAATTATGTGAGCGCGTGGAAGTGGTATCGGGAGGCCGCCGACGGCGAGGTCGGCGACGGCGCGGAGAACCCGATCGAGGATCTCGGCGAGTACCGGCAGGTCGGCGACGAACTGCTGCGGCCGTATCTCGCGGGCGCACAGCCGGTTCGGATCCCGGTGGAGGTGAGCGCCTGATGCCTCCGCAACGACGCAAGGGATCCATCGGCGGCGGGACCGCCGCACCCGCCCGCAATCCGCTCGCCGACGAGGCCGAGCACACTCCCCCGGTTTCGCCGCTGCGCGATGCCGAATGGCTGGGCGGCACGTTCGAGGTGCGCAGCGGAACCACCGCATCCCGCGACGGCGCAACCGCATCCCAGACCCGCCCGGCCGAACCCCGCCGCGGCGTCATCGACCTCATCGCGGACGGGCCCGAACCGGGTCGGGCGGAACCGAATTCGAACGTTCTGACCATGCCGCTGCCCACGGCGGGCGACGGGCCGCTCAGCTCCGGCGAGCAGGCGCAGCTCGAGGCGTGCGAATCCTCCATCGATGCCCTGCGGGTCGCGTTCTGGATGGCGGGACGCGCGCTGCAGATCGTGCGGGACGGCCGGCTCTACCGGGCCGACCACGCCAGCTTCGACGACTACGTGGAGAAGCGGTGGGATATGCAGCGGTCGTACGCGCACAAGCTGATTCGCGCCTGGCCGCTGGCGGCGCGGCTGCATCCGCTGGCCCCCTCCATCAACGAGGGGCAGATCCGCGAGCTGCTGCCGGTGGCGGCGGCGCACGGCGAGGACGCGGCCGTCACCGTCTATACCACCCTGGCCGCCGATGTGAAGGTCACCGCGGGCAAGCTGCGCGAGGCCGTGGCGGTGCTGCCCGACCACTTCGACGAGGGTGCGGTCGTGGCGCGGCTACAGGCTTGGCTGCGCGGCGATCTCATCGATGGGAACCAGCGCACGCCCGATCTGTTCAGCACCGTCGAATCACGCCTGGCCGCACTCACCCAGAAGGTCGTGAAAGGCTCGAGCGATGATCCGATCGCGGCGCGTGAATTCGCGGCGAAACTGCGCGACATGGCCGAACTCATCGAGCGGCAGATCCCGGTAACCCCGCGTATGCGGTAAGCGGTAGAACAACCTCACCCACATCCGAGGAAGGGCCCGGCAGCAGCCGGGCCCTTCCCGCAGGCGCACTGGGATATCCCGCCCTCGGAAAAGACTGAACGAGCGCCCTCGAATGGGCGCTCGTTCAGGTCTTTGGATCTGCTGCTATTCGCCGACCGCGCGGCGAGAGCGGTTGCCTGCGGCGCGGTTCCGGGCGGCGCGGGCGGTGGCGGCGTCGAAGAGTTCGAGGTGTTCGAAGGCGGGATCGTCGTCGTCGGGCTCGACCAGCACCGCGCGGCGTAGCTGAGTGCGGGCGGTTTCCAGATCCGGGCGGTCGCGTTCCGCGGCGCGCTCGGCCTGCTCGTCGTCCTCGGCCTGGCGGCGCTTCTTGGACAGTCTCGCGATGCGCTTGCGGCGAATGTCCTCTTCTATCCGGACCTGGCGGCGTAGGTAGGCCAGATAGCCCACCAGGATGACGCCGGTGATGCCGCACAGCCACCAGAAGCGGCCGGACAGCGCCACCCCGGCGCCGCCGAACATGATGGTGCTGAGCAGCAGCGCCAGGACAGCGCGCTGGCGGAAGGTGTAGCGGGCGGCGCGGGCGATGGCGTCGGCCTCGGGGTCGAAGCCACCGCGGCCACGCCGGCTGGGCACGAAATCCTCATCCTCGGAATCGGATTCGTCATCCTCGGGTTCCGGTTCCGGGGCGCGCAGGGCCGGCATGCGGGTGCGTTGCGGGGCGTCGGAGCGGGCGGGCTGCTCGTCGTCGGACCCGGAATCCCCGCGCGTGGAGCAGGTGCGCACCGAGACGAGCTCGTCGTCGGAATCTGCGGTGTCGGCACGAGTGCCGGGATTCGCCACTTGATCATCGTATTCGGCATCGTCGGCGAAATCGGCCGCTTCGGGTGCGGATTCCTCGTCGTGCCGGTCGTCGTCGACGGCCTCCGACTCGGATTCGGCTGTCTCGGGCTCGAATTCGTCCTCGTCGCGCTCGCCGGTGGGCGAATCCGCTTCGAGCTCCGCCGCATCGGCGCGGTCGGTGTCGTGTTCGCTGGTGGTCTCGAAATCCTCGTCGTCCGATGCGGTGGTAGCGCTCTCGTCCGATCTGGTCATCCGATCCTCCGGATCATCGCTGTGGTGATGCTTCCTGCGAACCGGCACGTAGTCCGGATCGGTGTCGTGTCCGGTGGCCGGACCTTTCCTGGTGCGCGGCTTGGCATCCCCGCGGTGCAGCACCCGGGTCGACAGCGCGGCGTCGGTGTGCTGACGGATGCGCGGGTGCCGGTCGGCCAGCATCGGGAAGAGCACGAACAGCCAGAGCACGACCAGCCCGATCCACAAGATCGAATTCGGCATCGTGCTCGCACCTCCGTCCCCGCGTAGCCGTAGTCCCTTCGACGTGCACCGAAGCGCCTCCGGTGGAGCACGGACGCACCACCGACGTCCGTAGGCTAGTTCGCCGTCTCAGGAATCATCGTGAGGCGCGCCGATCACATACGCCACATACGTAACAACGAACGACCGTCGCGGGGAGTTCCGGTCACGGCAGGGCGGCGCGTCCCGCGCGAATCAGCTTGTCCACCACCGTGCCCGAGATCTCCTCGACTGTCATGCCGACCAGCAGATGATCCCGCCATTGGCCGTCGACATCGAGATACTTCTTGAGCAGGCCCTCTTCCCGGAAGCCCACATTGCGCAGAACCGCCTGGCTGGCAAGGTTTTCCGGGCGCACGGTGGCCTCCACGCGGTGCAGGCCCACCTCGCCGAAGCAGTGGTCCAGTCCCATGGCCAGCGCCGCCGTCGCGACGCCCTGGCCGCCGACCTCCTTGGACACCCAGTAGCCGATCCAGGCCGACCGCAGCGCGCCGCGCACGATATTGCCCACCGTGAGCTGACCACTGAACTGCCCGTCCACCTCGATGACGAGGGGAATCATGGCACCCCGCCGGGCCTCGGCCTTCAGCGACGACCACAGCGACGGCCAGTTGGAGGCGTGATTGCGCGCCTCCCACGCCCCACGCCCGGTCGGCTCCCACGGCTCCAGATGATCGCGGTCGCGGGTGCGAATCCGGCTCCACGCGGCCGCATCCCGCAATCGGATGGGTCGCAACGTCACCTGTCCGGCCGCCACCCGCACCGGACCCAGATGAGCGGGCCAGCCCGGGTGCTGAGCGGCCCGGAAGACGTTCATGTCCACGCCTCACCCACGCTGCGCGAGAAACGCGACCCGAACCTCGTCACCCGTGCGCACCTCGGTGACATCCGGATCGACCACGATGAGACTGTTGGCCTCGGCCATGGTGGCCAGCAGGTGCGAGGACGCACCGTTCGGACCGCCCAGCGGCTGCACCAGATAGTCGCCGGTCTGCTCGTCGCGCATGAGCTGCGCGCGCAGATAACCCCGGCGACCCGGAATCGAGGCGATGGGCAGGATGGTGCGCGCCCGCACGATCCGCCGCATGGGATGCCTTCTGCCCAGGGCGATGCGGATGAGCGGTCGCACCATCACCTCGAAACAGACAAGGGCCCCAACGGGATTCGAGGGCAGCAGGAAGGTCGGCACCTCGTCGCGGCCGAGCAGGCCGAAACCCTGCACCGAACCCGGATGCATGGCGACGCGGGCGATCTCGAGTTCGCCGAGCCCCTCGAGGGCCTCGCGCACCTGCTCGGACGCCCAGCCGCCGACCGCACCCGCGATCACCACGACCTCCGAGCGCACCAGCTGACCCTCGACCACATCGCGCAGGCGTTTGGGATCCATGCTGACGATGCCGACCCGATTCACATCCGCGCCCGCATCGCGCGCGGCCGCGGCCAGCGCGTAGGAGTTCACGTCGTACACCTGGCCCGGACCGGGCGTGCGATCGATGTCGACGAGTTCGCCGCCGACCGACAGCACCGACAGCCGGGGACGCGGATGCACCAGCACCTTGTCGCGGCCGACCGCCGCCAGCAGCCCCACCTGCGCGGGACCGATGATGGTGCCCGCGCGCACGGCCAGATCACCCGGCTGCACGTCGTCGCCGATGCGGCGCACGTAGTCCCCGGATCGCACCGGCTCGTACACCTTCACCCGGGCGCGCCCGCCGTCGGTGAAGTCCAGCGGCAGCACGGCATCCGCGAGCGTCGGCAGCGGCGCGCCGGTGTCGACGCGCACGGTCTGCCTGGGCTGCAAGCGGATCGGCTGCCGGGATCCGGCCGCCACCTCCCCCACCACCGGCAGGGTGAGATCGACCGGTTCGCCGTCCTCGTCGCGGATATCGGCGCCCGCGCCCGACACGTCCACGCTGCGTACCGCGTAGCCGTCGATGGCCGCCTGGTCGAAACCCGGCAGCGGGCGCTCGGTCACCACATCCTCGGCACACAGCAAACCCTGGGCCTCCGAGATAGCGACCCGGACCGGACGTGGCGCGACGGCCGCCGCGGTCACCTTGATCTGCTGATCCTCAACCGAGCGCATTCCGCCCTTCCATGATCTCGCGCACTACCCACTCAGCTACGGCCGCACCGTTATTCGGGCGAGGTGAGCTGCGGGTTCCAGCCCGGGCCGAGTCGCTGCTCCAGCCACTCGCGCAGGGCGGGACCGTATTCCTCTCGCTCCAGGGCGAAATCGACCGCAGCTCGAAGATAGCCGCCCGGATTGCCCAGATCGTGCCGCGACCCACGGTGGACCACCACGTGTACCGGGTGTCCTTCCGAAATCAGCAGGGCGATGGCGTCGGTCAGCTGCAGTTCGCCGCCGGCGCCCGGGGTGATGCGGCGCAGGGCGTCGAAGATGGCGCGGTCCAGCAGGTATCGGCCGGCGGCCGCGTAGGTGGAGGGGGCGTCGGCCAGGGCGGGCTTCTCCACCATGCCGTTGACCTTCAGCACATCGCTGGACGCGCCGGGCAGGGTTTCGACGTCGAACACGCCGTACGCGCTGACCTGGTCTTTGGGCACGTCGATGGCGCACAGCACCGAACCGCCGTAGGTGTCACGGACTTTCGCCATGACGGCGAGCACGCCCGAGGGCAGCACCAGGTCGTCGGGGAGCAGCACCGCGACGGCGGTCTCGTCGTCGTCGAGCACCGATTCCGCCTGCGCCACCGCGTGTCCCAGGCCGAGCGGCTCCTCCTGCACCACCGAGGTGACGTCGAGCAGGCCGGGGGCCTTGCGGACCTTCTCCAGCAGATGGAACTTGCCGCGCTCGGCGAGAGTGCTCTCCAGCACCAGGTCCTCGACGAAATGCGCGACGACACCGTCTTTTCCGGGGGAGGTCACGATGACAAGGCGGTTGGCGCCGGAATCCGCGGCCTCGGCGGCGACCAATTCGATGCCCGGGGTGTCGACCACCGGGAGCAGCTCCTTGGGCACCGTCTTGGTCGCGGGCAGGAACCTCGTGCCGAGCCCCGCCGCGGGTACTACCGCGGTGCGGAAGCACGACGCGGCTCCGCCGCCATTAGCTGTCATGAACTTCACCCTATCCAGTCGTCTGTGTGCCGGGGCGTCCTTCATCTCCGCCTCGGCATCCCCGAGAGCCTAAATGGCACTCCCGCCTCTCCGCGCCTTTTGCGGGCGGCCGAGAGCCGTTACCCGTATCGCACCCGTGCCGCCGGTGTAGGTGCCGAACCTATTGTGGACGTCCCCGGCGAGTTACCCGGACCTCACGAAATCAGTAGTCACGTCCCATGGGACATGGCATGTCGCGGCGAAGCAAACGGAGCAGAGTGCGATACCGCACACAGTGTGCGCAGGTGGGCAGGCAAATCCGTACGTATCAGACAATTCCCAGCCAGCGGACCGGCAAACCGTGCAAACCGCCACAACGATGCGAGCGACAGGCGGGCGCGGCGGGACACCTATCGTGAGGAGGTGAACGACGGCGACGCCTGGGACGAGGACGCCCGGGGCATGGATGCCTGGGACAAGCGAGCGTGGCGGGAGGCGGTCCTCGCGCGGCGCAAGACCGTGACCGCAGACGAGCGCGAGCGGGAGGCGGACGCGCTGGCGGCCGGGGTCGCGCGGCTCGCGGCCCCCGGCGGGCCGCTCGGGACGCTCGCATGGGTGTGCGCGTACGTGCCGGTCGGCGGCGAACCGGGATCCCTGGACATGCTGGACGCACTGCGCGCGGGTGGCGTCCGGGTGCTGCTGCCGGTGACCGGGGAACCGGGGCCGCTCGAATGGGCCGAGTACACCGGACCGGAAGCCTTGCGACGCGGCCGATTCGGATTGCGGGAGCCTTCCGGGGCTCCGATCGCCAATGCGCTGGGTAAAGCCGACGCCCTCCTGATTCCCGCGCTGGCGGTCGATCGGCGCGGCGTGCGATTGGGCCGTGGAGCGGGTTATTACGACCGGAGTTTGGCCGCCTGCCGCACCGATGCGCGGTTGATCGCGGTGGTGCGGGACGATGAACTCGTCGGCCATTTGCCGGAGGAGCCGCACGACCATCGAATGGGATGGGCGCTGACGCCCTTCGGCGGGTTGCTGGCGCTGGACGAACAAGCCGGGAATTGACACCCGATTGGCAGCGTTGGCACTGTGAGCTGTAGAGTGCTAATTCGACGAAGACTGTGGAGGTTTCCCGATGCCTACTTACTCGTATGCGTGCACCGAGTGCGACAACAAGTTCGACATCGTGCAGTCCTTCTCCGATGACGCGCTGACCGTCTGCCCCGCATGCAACGGCAAGCTGCGCAAGCTGTTCAACTCGGTCGGCATCGTCTTCAAGGGCAGCGGGTTCTACCGCACCGACTCGCGCAACGGGTCCACCTCCAGCGAGGCGGCGAAGCCTTCGTCCTCCTCGGACAGCAGCTCGTCCACCTCGACCGCGTCGAGCACCTCCACCTCGACCGCCTCCAGCACCCCCAGCAGCACCTCCGCCGCCTGAGGCAGCGCGCCTTCGGCGCGAAAGAGGGAGGAATTTGGGGGCGTTGCCCCCAAACCCCATTTCAGGACACGCGGCCTCAACAGGGCGAAAACCGTTCTTCCACAGGGTTTTTCGCTATCCACAGGCCGTCCGGTTCGGGCGGTTTTTTGGGCGCTGTGAACGCATGGCGGTCGTAGGCTGCGCGCATGATCGGATTGCGAGAGCATTTTTCGCGGGTGCGGCCGGTGTGGGCGGACAGTGTGCTGGTGCGCCGGGTCGCGGCCGTCGGGTTGTGCGTGGTCGCGGGGGTTGTCGCGGTGCGCGGGGATCCGGCCGATCGGCAGCGGGAAGTGCTTGTCGCCGCAAGGGATTTGGCGCCCGGTCACGTTGTGAGCCATGACGATCTGCGGGTGGTTGCGCGCGAAGCGGGGACGCTGCCCGGCGGGGCGGTCGGGGACGCCGGATCCTTGGTCGGCGGGACGCTGACCAGCGCTGTCGGGGCGGGGGAAGTAATGACCGAGCTGCGGATTGTGGGGCCGCGGCTGGCCGCGGTCTCGGTGGGGAGCGCGGACGCACGCATTGTGCCGATTCGCTTGGCGGACAACGCTATTGCAGATATTTTGCGCGGCGGTGATCGGGTCGATGTGGTGGCGGGGGCCGAGGAGGGGCGCGCGGCGCGACTACTGGCCGGGGATGCCGTGGTCGTGTCGGTCTCCGGGACGAACGGCACTCGGGGACACGACGAGCGGGTTGTGCTGGTTGCCCTGGATTCGCGGCGGGCCATGACCGTCGCGGCGGCCTCCCTGCACAGCGCGCTGACCGTCACCTTTCACTGAGGGCGCGGTGGGTCCATCCATGCTGGTGTTCGCGGCGCGCTGGCGGTGCGACGAGATGCGGGGGAATTCCATCGTCGAGAAATACGATCGAGACGGTGATGATAGCGAACAAGTAGCTCCCCCGATCCCGCACGACCGAAGGAGTTTCGGCAATGCTCAAGGGTTTCAAGGATTTCCTGCTTCGCGGCAATGTGGTCGATCTGGCGGTCGCCGTGGTCATCGGCACGGCTTTCGTGGCCATCGTGACCGCCTTCAGCAATGGCGTCATCAATCCGCTGCTGGCCGTCTTCGGCGGCACCAATGAGCTCGGCCTGGGCTTCCAGCTGGTGGCCGACAAGCCGGCGACCTTCGTGGCCATCGGCCCGATCATCACCGCGGCCCTCAACTTCGTCATCATCGCCGCGCTGCTGTACTTCATCGTGGTGCTGCCCGCCACGCACGCCAAGAAGCGCTGGGGCGCCGCCGACGACTCCCTCACCGACAACGATCTGCTGCACCAGATCCGCGACCTGCTCGCCGAAAGCCGCAACGGCGGCAATGGATCCGGCGGCGGCCGCCACGAAATCTGAAGCCGCACACAAAGAAACGGGCCCAGCGCGAAAAGCGCTGGGCCCGTTGCCTTTACCGAGTGGCGTCGATCAGCCGAGCGAGAAGGGCTGGCCCCACAGGGTGATCCAGCTCATCACATTGTCGGTCTCGACCTGCACCTGCACGAAGGCCCGCGCCTGGGCGTAACCGCCACAGCCGCTCAGGCCGATGGTGCTGTCGGCCCAGGTGACCGAGCCGTGCGAGCCCTTGAACTTGTTCTTGCCGGTGTGGTCCTCGTTGCCGAAGTCGTCCGCGGCCTCGAGGTCCAGCAGGTAGAACGCGCGAGCCTGGCCGGGGCCGAGGCTCAGGCTGCCGCCGACGGTGCCGCCGCCGGAGGCGTTGCCCTCCCAGTCGCTGCCGGCCTCGACACCGACCTCGGTGCCGCCGCCGTCGATATTGACCTGGCAACCCACGACATAACCCGGACGGATCTTGCCGCCCACATCGCCATTGGCGCCGGACAGCTCGACCTGCGCGGAACCGGAGACCCACGCATTGCGGTGCACCGGAGTGGAACCCATGGACGGGCTGATGACGGCCGACTCGCCGACCAGCTTGACGGTCACCACGGTGCCGTCGGTCAGGGTCTTGGTGATGGTGCCGCCCGGCAGCGGCACGAAGGTGTCGGCGTTGGCGGCGCCGGTGGAAAACAGGCCGAGAGCGGCGGCGGTGACGGCACCCACACCGGCCACCCGCGCCATGGTCTTACGGATGTTCATTCTTTTGTTCCCTCAGGGTTCGAATTCGCTTGCGCGAGAAGATTTTTAACGGTCCGTACCACGTCAGCCGATGCTGAAGGGCATGCCGTAGAGGGTGGTCTTCGAGTAGTGGTCGCCGATGATCTCGACGACGGTGTACGCGCGCGCCTGCGCGTAACCGGCGCAACCCTGGATCTGGATTTCGGCGTCCATGTACTCGACCGAGTAGGTGCCCGCCTTCTTGATGTCCTTGCCCTGGATCTCGACCCAGCCGACCTCGCCGGGGCCGAGGTTCAGACCGAGGCCGCCGCTGACACTGAAGCCGTCGGTGCTGATGCCGCCGCCGACGCTGGCGCCGATGGCGTCATCGGCGATCGACACCTGGCAGCCGACGATGTAGCCGGTGCTGATGCGGGACGTGCCGTGGGTGGAGGAGTTGTTGGTGCCCTCCCAGTTCCGGGGACCGTTCCAGGGGCCGACTTCGCCCTCGGGGGTCTCGGTGACATCGGCACTCACGGTGCCGTTGACCCAGACGGTACGACCTGCGCCATTCGCGGCGAGCGACGGCGAAATGATCGCGCGCTCACCCGTGCGGGTGATGGTCACGGTCCCGCTGGGAGACACCTTCTGGCCGTCCGGCAACGGCACGAAGGTATCGGCATTAGCAGCACCAGTCGAAAAAAGGCCCATGGCCACGGCCGCCGCCGCACCGATGCCCGCAAAACGGGCACCGCGACGAAGACCGTTGGTGCGGTTCTCGCTCATACTTCCCCTCATCAGGTTTCTTGCGGTCAGCCTCGACCACCGAGGCTGAAAAGGGGTCCTGGCGAACCCCGGGTAAGTTTGTCGCCACATTGTTGCCGCTGTGTTACTGCTAACAAATTCTTTATATGTAGCGACGCAGGGCACTTTACATCACAGGTGTGACTCGCGAGGCGTGAGAGAAGATAGAACCTGAACAAGTGATTGCTGCCCGGACTTATGCCCGAGCTGCTATGAATACGCACGGCTTGCAACGGGATACACAAAAGGCCCGGTGCGAATCGCACCGGGCCCGTTGCTGTTCCGAGGAACGGAAGAAGAATCAGCCGAGGCTGAAGGGCTGACCCCACAGGGTGACGTCGGAGATGACATTGTCGGTCTCGACCTTGACGATCACGAAGGACCGCGCCTGCGCGTAGCCGGCGCAGCCGTTCAGCCCGATGGTCTCGTCGGCCCAGGTGACCGAACCGCTGGAGCCCTTGAACTTGTTGCGGGCGTTGTGCGATTCGTTGCCGTAGTCGTCGGCCTCCTCCAGATCGAGGATGTAGAACGCCTTGGACTGACCGGGGCCGAGAGTCAGGTTGCCGCCGACATTGCCCTTCGCGGAACCGATGCTGCTGGCGCCCCAGTCGGCGCCGGCCTCGGCGCCACCGGAGGCGCCGCCACCGGAGACGTTGACCTGGCAGCCCACCACGTAACCCGGGTAGATCTTGCCGCCGACGGTGCTGTTGTTGCCGGAGATGTCGACCTGCGCCGAACCGGAAACCCACGCATTGCGGTGCAGCGGAGTCGATCCCATGGACGGGTTGATATTGGCGGATTCGCCGACCATGCGCACGGTCACCACGGTGCCGTCGGACAGGGTCTTGGTGATGGCGCCGCCGGGCAGCGGCACGAAGGTGTCGGCGTTGGCGGCGCCGGTGGAGAACAGGCCGATGGCGGCGGTGGCGGCAAGCCCGACACCGGCCACGCGGGCCGCAGTGTTGCGGATGCTCATGTTGAATTCCCTCTAGGGTCGAATTCGCTTACGCGAGTGAAGAATTGGGCGATCGCAGACCGAGCGTCAGCCGAGGCTGAACGGCTGCCCGTAGAGGGTGGTCTTCGAGTAGTGGTCGCCGATGATCTCGACGACGGTGTAGGAGCGCGCCTGGGCGTAGCCCGCGCAGCCGTTGATCTCGATCGGCACATCGGTGTACTCGACCGAGTAGGTGCCGGCCTTCTTGATGTCCTTGCCGTCGATGCCGATGAACTTGACCTCGCCCGGGCCGAGGTTCAGGCCGACCGAGCCGCTCAGGCCGCCGCCGGTCAGATCGGCGCTCGCGCCGATGCCGGCCGAGATGGCGTTGTCGGCCAGGCTGACCTGGCAGCCGACGATGTAGCCGGTGCTCAGGCGGGAGGTGCCGTGCGTGGAGGAGTTGTTGGAGCCGGGGTTGTTGGTGGCGCCGTTCCAGGGGCCGACCTCGCCCTCGGGGGTGCTGGTGACGTCGGCGACGACATTGCCGCTCAGCCACGCGGTGCGTCCGGCGCCATTGGCGCTCAGGGACGGTGAAATGACGGCGTGCTCGCCATTGCGGGTGATGGTGACGCCTGCTCCGGCCTTCTGACCGTCCGGCAACGGTACGAAGGTGTCGGCATTGGCGGCGCCGGTGGACAGCAGGCCCACGACAACGGTTGCGGCCGCGCCGATTCCGGCGGCACGGGCCAGGCGGGCACCACGAACGGTGCGATTCTCGCGCATATTTTCCCTCATCAGGTTCTTCCGTACGACACCGACCACCGATGCCGCAAAGGAGTCGCTACGCGGTCGGATTCCCACCGGAGCAAAGCGCAGGACACTCTTCGCAAAGAGCAAGCACTCTTCTCAAACCCTTAAGACCCGTAGGTTTTGTGACCCGTACGCGACCTTAGTCACAACAGCAATCAGTTAGCAACAAGGGTGGCGGTAAGCGCTTCGCCACATTGTGCTAATAGTCGGCAAACTCAAGGTGAGTGCGGGAAAACGCGCACGCGCACAACAGAAACCCGCACGCGAAAGCTTAATAGCTTGTATGCATAAATGAATTCGGCACTCAGCCGTGATGAGGGGGAACCTGCGAGCGCAACCACTCGTCGGAGGACTGTCCCTGCTCGGGTTCGGGGGCGCGCTCGTCCGAGGTGGTGGACGGCAGTGGATCGCCGAAGATGCGCGCGAGGCGGGCCTTGTCGGCGGCCGAAAGACGACGAGACCCCGCCGGGCGCGCGGCCGGACGGGGTTCCTCGGAAGGACGATCGGACTCGGACGTCATTCGTCCAGGCCGGACAGTTCATCGATGACGCGGCTGGCCAGCGGGCCCAGGGTGGCCATGCCATCGCGGATCGCGGCCCGCGAACCCGGCAGGTTCACCACCAGCGTGCTGCCCGAAACACCGGCCAGACCACGCGACAGGCCCGCGTCCAGCGAACCCGAGGCCAGCCCGGACGCGCGCAGCGCCTCGCTGATGCCCGGCAGCACCCGGTCGAGCACCTCCTCGGTGGCCTCCGGCGTCACATCGCGCGGGGACATGCCGGTGCCGCCGACCGAGATGACCAGGTCGACACCGCCGATGACCGCGGTGTTCAGCGCGTTCCGGATCTCCACCTCGTCGGCCTGCACCGACACGCTGGCATCGACCAGGAAGCCGGCCTCGGTGAGTAGCTCCGTGACCAGTGGACCGAGCGAATCCACCCCGCCGTGGGCGGTTCGGTCGTCGACGACCACGACAAGTGCACGGCCCGCGACAGCGGCATCGATTTCCATGGTGCTCACCGTAGCGCCCTTGTCGGACAACAGCTCCCATCCCCCGTCCGGGGTGACCCGAATCGCCGGTGCGGGTACTCGTCCAGTGTCGTGCTGCATCATCGGCCACCTTCCGCGGTTGCCTCGCCGAGGGTCACCTCGACGGTCTTGGAATTGTTTCCCTGCTCATCGGTGTAGGTGATCTTCACCTTGTCGCCCGGCTGGTGCGAGCGCACGGCGGCGATCAGAGCGTTGCCCGAATCGATAGGCGTGTCATCGACTTTGGTGATGATCGCGTTGTTCGGGATGCCCGCCTTGGCGGCGGGGCCGTCCGGCGTCACCTCGAGCACGCGGGCGCCGTTCACGTCGTCGGCGCCGCGCACCTTCACGCCGATCTGCGCGTAGGTGACCTTGCCGTTCTTGATCAAGGCGTCCGCGACGCGGCGGGCCTGATCCACCGGAATGGCGAAGCCGAGTCCGATGGAACCACTCTGCCCGCCGGTGGCCTCCGCGGTGCCCAGGGTGGCGATGGCGGTATTGATGCCGATGAGCTTGCCGCTCATATCCACCAGGGCGCCACCGGAATTGCCGGGGTTGATGGCGGCGTCGGTCTGGATGGCGTTCATGACCGAGCCGGTGGAACCGGATTCACCGCTGGTCGACACCGGGCGGTTGAGCGCCGAGACGATGCCGGTGGTCACGGTGCCGGCCAGGCCCAGCGGAGAACCGACGGCCACCACGGACTCACCCACCTGGAGGTTCGACGAGGCGCCGAGCTCGATGGGGGTCAGGTCCTTGCGGTCGACCTTGATGACGGCCAGGTCCGAGACCGGGTCGGCGCCGATCAGCGTTGCGGGAGCGGTGCTTCCGTCACTGAACGCGACCTCCATCTTGGCGTTCGGGCCCGCGCCGCTCACCACGTGATTGTTGGTGAGGATCTTGCCGTCGCTGGAGAGGATCACGCCGGACCCCTCCCCCTCGGCCCGATTGCCGGCCACCCGGATCATGACGACGCTGGGCACGACCTTCTGCGCGACCGCCTGCACCGAACCAGCCGGCGCGTTGACCACGCCGCTCACATTCGTGCGCGGTGCGTCCAGCGCGTTGGTCACCGAGTGACCGTCGCGGGTGGCCAGCGAACCGACCGCACCGCCGATGCCGCCGCTCAGCAGGGCGAGCACGATCGCGCCCGCGACCAGACCGGCCTTGCCGTTGCGTTTGGGAGCCGGACCGCCGGGAACACCCTGGCCGCCCGGCACACCCGGGCCACCGGGCCCGCCCGGACCGCCGGGAATCCCCGGATACGCCGCACCGGGCCCACCCGGCTGGCCCGGCCCGCCGAAGATCGGCTCGGTGTGCTGATGTCCGCCGGGCTGGGCGTACCCCGCCCCCGACGCGGAGTACGCCTGCCCGTACGCACCGGCCGGAAGCTGCTGTGTGCTGCCCGGAATCGCTTCCGTCGCACCGGTTCCGGGCCCGCCCTGCATCGCGCCGCCGGAGAACACCGGTGCCGCACCGAATCCCGGAGCGCCGGATGAAGCGCCGCCCGGGGAATGCGCGGCCGCCGGATCGGAGAAGCCGTCGAAGGGCGGGCGCTGCGCGCCGTCGCCGGGACGAGACCACTCCGCGCCGGGCTGCGGCTGGGCGGCCCTCGGGGCCTGGCCGCCCTGTCCCCAGGATGCCGAGCCCTGCCCCCACGCGGGCCGATCATCCTGCGGCTGGGCGGCAGGCGCGCCCGATCCACCCGGAATGCCCGAATCCGAAGGGGTCTGGTCGGACGCCGAGGCGGCCGACGCCGGTGCGGAGGCCGCGGCGGACCCGGATAGGTCGGCGGGCTGCCCGGCGGACGACTGGGGCTGGGAAGCGGGCGCGCCACTCGCAGGCTCAGCGGGAATGCCACTCGCAGGCTCAGCCGGGGTGCCGCTCGCAGGCGCTGTGGGGGTGCCGCTCGTGGGCTGAGCGGGGCTGCCCTGGGCGCCTTCGGGTCCGGTGCCCCGCGTGTCCTTCGAATCCTCGGTCATTTTCTCGTTTTCTCCTCGAGTCTCCTGGCCAACCTTGGCGCTGTGGACTGAGAGCGGACTGAGACCGTGCTTGGGAAACGATACGGATGTTCGCGGCGGCTCGCCCGGAAGAAGCGGACCGGTCTCGTCAGGCTCCGGCCGGACCGGTCGCGGGCGAATCGTCGGGGGTGCCGGGTTCACCCGGGAGCACGATATTGATGCGGGCCCCGCCGCGCTGCGAGGTGACCACGGCGATGGTGCCGCCGTGCTTGGTCACCACCTGCTTGACGATGGCCAGCCCCAGCCCGGAACCCGGCATGGACCGCGCCGAGGTCGCGCGGTAGAACCGCTCGAAGATGAGCTCCCGCTCCTCCGGCGGGATACCCGGCCCGGCATCGTCCACCGCGATCTCGAGCAGCCCCCGCGACACCTCGCGCATGGTGACGTGCACCTGCTCGCCGGAGGCATTCCATTTCGCCGCATTGTCGAGCACATTGAGGATCGCGCGCTCCAGGCTGGCCTCGTGGCCGTAAACGAGCCACGGGCGCAATTCGGCCACGAATTCGATGCCCACCCGGCGGCGGCGTGCGCGCTCGAGTGCGCGCTCGACGACATCGGCCATGTCGACCTGCTCGTACACCGCGTCCGGGGCGTCCTCGCGCGCCAGATCCACGAGATCGCCCACCAGCGTGGACAATTCCTCGATCTGCGCCATCACGTCCGCGCGCAGTTCGGCCATGTCCTCGTCCGGAATCTGCGGTGCGCCCGGCCGATTGGAGGCGATGAGCAGTTCGGTATTGGTGCGCAGCGAGGTGAGCGGGGTCTTGAGTTCGTGGCCCGCGTCGGCCACCAATCGGCGCTGCCGCTCCCGGGATTCGCCCAGGGCGCGCAGCATGGTGTTGAAACTCTCGGTCAGCCGGGCCAGTTCGTCGTCGCCGGTGACCGGGATGGGGGTCAGGTCGTCGGTGCGGGCGATGCGCTCGGTGGCGGCGGTGAGCCGCGCGATGGGCCGTAAACCGGTGCGGCCCACCGCGGTTCCGGCGGCGGCGGCGAGCATGACGCCGCAGCCGCCGACCACGAACAGCAGCCAGGCCAGGCGATCGAGCACCTCGCGGGTGGGTTGCAGCGACTGCGAGATGACCAGGGTGGCCCCGGAGTGCGTGCGGCGGGCCAGAACTCGCTGATTCTCGACGGTGCGCAGCGAGTAGGCGAGGTCGCCGCGCACGACGGCCAGCTCCTGCTTGCCGATGGGCGGGCCGTCCGGATAGCCGATCTGTTTGGTGTCCAGCTTGGTTTCCGGATAGATCAGTGCGATGCCGAGGTCGTCGGAGTACAGGCTGCCCAGATAGAGCACCTGCAGATAGTTCACCGAGTCGATGTTGTTGTTGATCATCACCGCGCTGCGCGTGCGCAGCTGCGAGTCGACCTCGGCGTACAGCGAGCGCGCCACCATCGCGTAGGCGGCGATGGAGGTGAAGGCGACGGCCACGGCCACCACCGAGGCGGCGAGCAGGGTGACGCGCCAGCGCAGCGACACCGATGAGGTGAGCGGCATGGGCGGGCGCATGTCGACCGACTCGGAGGAGCGCTGCGTGAGCGCGGCCACCCCGGTGCGGCGGGAAACGGTTCTAGCCACGGGTCCGGCCTCTACGGAGGCGTCTCGCGCAGCACGTATCCGACACCGCGCACGGTGTGGATGAGCCGCGGTTCACCCTCGGCCTCGGTCTTGCGCCGCAGATATCCGATGTAGACCTCGAGCGCGTTGCCGGAGGTCGGAAAGTCGTAGCCCCATACCTCTTCCAGGATGCGGCTGCGAGTGAGCACGCGGCGCGGATTCGCCATGAGCATTTCCAGCAGCGAGAACTCGGTGCGGGTGAGGCTGATGGCGCGGTCCGCGCGCCAGACTTCGCGGGTGACCGGATCCAGCGACAGGTCGGCGAACTTCATGGTCTCCGACGCTTCGGCGGAGTCGGTGGTGGTGCGGCGCAGCAGGGCGCGCAGCCGGGCGAGGAGTTCCTCGAGCGCGAAGGGCTTGGGTAGGTAGTCGTCGGCGCCCGCGTCCAGGCCGGCCACGCGTTCGGAGACCGAATCCCGTGCGGTGAGCACCAGAATCGGCAGATCGTCGCCGGTGCTGCGGAGGCGGCGGCACACCTCGAGGCCGTCGAGCCGGGGCATCATCACATCGAGGACCAGGGCATCGGGTCGCTGACCGGCGACCTTCTCGAGGGCGTCGAGTCCGTCGACGGCGAGGTCGACGGAGTACCCGTTGAAGGTCAGCGAACGACGTAGCGATTCCCGGACCGCGCGGTCGTCGTCGACTACCAGAATGCGCATGGGGTCCAGTCTGCCCACAGCGACTGAGAGGTCACTGAGAAGCTCGCATTCGACACGCCGGGGGACCGAACGCGGTGACCTGCGCCTTTCGCGGCATGTGCGGATACGCGTACCTATTCGGGAGCTATGCCTATTCGAAAGACGTTGTGCGGGGCCAGCATTCGCGTAGACAGACGAAAAGTAGTCCGAATTGCCGTTACTCAGCTCACGCGGTATGTTGCAGGCCGTACAAAAAGACCTCTAGTTGGTTCCGCGCGGGATTCGACCCCGAAGCCCCACAACCGCATACAGCCCGGGGGTCACTCGTGAAAGCGGAGGCGACGGAAGCGGGATGGAAGCAACACCCCGGTCCTGGCAATTCAGCCTGTCCAACTGGCCCGTCACGCGCAAGGTCGGCATCGTACTGGTGCTCCCGGTGTTGCTTGCCTCGACGTTCGCGGTGCTGCGTATCGACAGCGAATTGCAGACCATCGACAAACTGCGGGCGGCCACCGAGCACGCCGCATTCTTCCGGCCGACCATCAAGTTCGAGTCCGCCACACAGGAACTCGCGGTCACGGCCATCGCCGGCTGGGGCAACCCGGACGCCGATCCGGCCCTCGACACGGCGACCGGCAAATTCGATCAGGCCGTAGCCGATCTCGAATCACAGCTGCGCGCAACCAAAGCCGGCGCCTCGGTGACCGATCCGCTGACCGAGGCCATCGCCATGGCCAAGACCATGAAGTCCGGTCTCAAGAGCGGCTCCGCGGCCGGCACCACCGAGCAGATGCAGGCCGTGTCCGCCAAGGTGCAGAGCGCGCTGAACCAGTCGGACCAGGTGTCCGACATGCGGGTGCAGCCGCTATTCCTGCAGGTCGGTTCCGCCATCGTGGCCGAGCGCATGTTCACCGAACAGCGCATGATGCTGGCCTCGCCCGACATCACGCGCAATCCGATCACCCGGATCAAACTGATCACCGTGATCGGCGCCGAGGTCACCATGCTCGGCGTGTACAGCGCCATGAACGCGGAGCTGGCCCCGAACTCCAAGGCCCTCAACGACTCCGCGCAGGCCCGCATCGGCATGCTGGCGGCGAACACCGCCGACCCGAACTCCATGCCGGGTATGCAGGAGAGCCTGCGCGCCGCCTCGGACATGTACTCCAAGGAGATCAACGCGATCGCGGCCGAGCTGGACGACCGGCTGGGCGACCTGACCACCGAGGCCCGCAACAACGTGCTGCGTGATACCTCGATCGTGGTCGGCATGCTGCTGGCCGGTCTGGCCATCGCGCTCGTGGTGGCCCGCTCGCTGGTCGTGCCGGTGCGACGACTGCGGCGCGACGCGTTGCAGGTCGCGCACATCGACCTGCCGCAGGAACTGGAAACCGTGCGAAACGGTGGCGCCACACCGGAGATCAGTCCGGTCGACGTGCACACCACCGAGGAGATCGGGCAGCTCGCCCGAGCCGTCGACGACATCCACGCCCAGGCGCTCCACCTCGCCGCCGAACAGGCGCGACTGCGCCTGCAGATCGGCAACATGTTCGAGACGCTTTCGCGCCGTAGCCAATCCCTCGTGGAGCAGCAGCTCACCCTGATCGAGGAACTGGAACGCGACGAGGACGACTCCGAACGCCTGCAGTCGCTGTTCCGCCTCGACCACCTCGCCACGCGCATGCGCCGCAACGGCGACAACCTGCTGGTGCTCGCCGGAACCGCGCTGCGCCGTGGCCATCTCGCGCCGGTGCCGCTGTCCGACATGCTGTGGTCCTCGGTCTCCCAGGTGGAGGACTACCAGCGCGTCGAGATCGGCACCGTGCCCGACGGCATCGTCGCCGGTGAACCCGCCGTCGACGTCGAACACCTGCTGGCCGAGCTGATCGACAACGCGCTGCGCTACTCGCCGCCGTCCACCCCCGTGGCGGTGTCGGTGGCGCGGGCCGTGGACGGCGGCTATCTCATCGAGATCACCGACCGCGGCCTCGGCATGAACGCCGAGGACCTGCAGTCCATCAACGACCGGCTCGCCTCCGGTGGCGAGGTCAATGTCGAGACCGCCCGCCGCATGGGTCTTTTCGTGGTCGGCCGGCTCGCCAAGCGGCACAACATCACGGTCAGCCTGCGCCGCACCTCGGCGATGG
Source organism: Nocardia huaxiensis (assembly GCF_013744875.1). Taxonomy (NCBI): domain Bacteria; kingdom Bacillati; phylum Actinomycetota; class Actinomycetes; order Mycobacteriales; family Nocardiaceae; genus Nocardia; species Nocardia huaxiensis. The sequence continues at coordinate 2,211,267 of NZ_CP059399.1, read as the reverse complement.
TGCAGCAGCCGGGCATCACCGCCAGCGTGCACCTGCCGGGCACCCTCGTCTCGCCCGCGCCGGAACGCAACAACAATGGCGGCGACGCCACCGGCCAGTACCCGCTCACCGGTGCGGTGCCGGTCGCCGCGCCCGCGATCGCCGCGGCCCCGGCGGTCTCGCCGCCGCGGCTCATGCCGGTCGCGAACCCGCCGGAACCGCAGGCGCTGCCGCAGCGCTTCGGCACCACCAGTTCGGGTCTGCCGCAGCGGCGTCCGGGCAACGGGCCGGAGACCGGTGAGCAGCCGGTGGTGGCCGGTTACATCGGCGACCAGCCCACGCAGTCCTACAGCTTCTCCGACGCGTTCACCGAACACCCGGCTGCCACCGACGACGGCATGGACGACGGCCGGCACGACCCGGTGACCGCCCAGTACCAGGCCGACTACTGGCGCAGCCGACCGGACACCGTCACCCCGATCACCCCGATCCCGACGCGGCGCGACGCCGAGGACAGCGACAACTCGGGAGCCCAGCAGCCCAACGGTCTCCCGCCGCTGCCGAGCCGCGCCGAAACCAATGGCGCCGACGGCAACTCCGTCGCACGCTTCCGGGACAGCGCCGACAGCAACGGTTTCGACCGCAATGGGTACGACAGCAACGGCGACGCCGCCTTCGGCACGAACGGCAGCACCGGCAGCTACACCACCGGCAGCTTCGAAGCCGTCCGCGGCGACGTGAATGCCGATGCGGCCCCGGCCGATTCCGCACCCGCGTTCGAGAGCGCCCCGGGCGACACCGGATTCGACCTCGGCGGCAACGGCCACGACAGCGGCCGCTTCGGTGTGGTCGGCCAGGACGGCAACGACCAGGCCCGCGACGCGTTCACCGGCAATGGGATCGCGGAGCAGGCGAGCGGCAACGCGAACGGCGCCAACGGGAATGGCGCCAACGGGAACAGCGCCGGGACCAACGGGTCCGCGGAGAACGGTGCACGTTTCGCGGCGTTCACACCGCAGCAGCCTGTTGCGCCCCAGCAGCCCGCCGCACCGCAGCCCCCGGCCGCGCCCCAGCGTCCGGCCGCGCCGCAGAGCGGATTGCGGCCGGTCGGGGACGCGCCGACGCCGATCTTCCAGCGGATGGTGTCGGAATGGCTGGTGGAACCGGCGGCCGGTGGTGACGCGGGAGCGCCTTCGGGCGCGGCCTGGTCGTCCACCTCGGATGCCGGCTGGGCCGCGGCGGCCGAAGCCGCCAATCCCACCAGCAATGCCACGACACAGGGCGGACTGCCGATCCGGCGGCCGGGCGCGCAGTTGGTGCCGGGCGCGGTGGCACAGGACGACCAGGGCGGCGCGCGCAATCCGGACGAGATTCGCAGCAGCTTGACCAGACATCTCAGCGGCGTCCGCTCCGGGCGGGCCGACGCCGAGCACAACGACGGAGGGCAGGCATGACGACCGACGCACAGACCACCACAGACGACAACCTGAACTGGCTGGTCACCCGTTTCACCCGGGAGGTTCCGGGAGTCTCGCACGCCGTCCTGGTCTCCGCCGACGGCCTGCTGCAGGCCACCAGCCCGCATCTGCCCGCCGATCGCGCCGAGCAGCTGTCGGCGGTCACCGCCGGTCTGGCGAGCCTGGCCTCCGGCGCCGCACAGCTTTTCGAGGGCGGCAAGGTCATGCAGTCCATCGTCGAGATGCAGCGCGGCTACCTGCTGGTCATGACGGTCGGCAATGGCTCGCACCTGGCGGTGCTGGCCAACAAGCAGCACGATATCGGCCGCATCGGCTACGAAATGGCGCTGCTGGTCGACCGGGTCGGATCGGTGGTTCAGGCCACCGCCCGCAGCGCCTCCTGATGAGGCGGCCATGAGCACTCCCAACGGCGGCGGCAACCGGCCACCAACCCGGGTCCGCCCCTACGCCCTGACCTCCGGCCGCACCGAGCCGGCGGTCGACCTGCCGCTCGAGGCGGTCGTCGAAACCCTGTCCTACACGGCGCATTTCGACTGGCCCGCGGGTGACATCCGCACCGAGATCCTGCGCATGGGCACCGCCCGCCTGTCGGTCGCCGAGATCGCGGCCCACCTGCAGCGGCCCCTGGGCATGATCCGCGTGGTGATCGGCGATCTCGTCGTCGCCGGAACCCTGCGCGTGCATTCCACCCTGAGCGACCAGGCGACCTTCGACGAGCGCCGATCTTTGATGGAGAGGACCCTGCATGGACTCCGCGCCCTTTGACGGCGGAGCCTACAACGGCGCACCGCAGTACCCGACGAATTCGGGTCTGCCCCAGCAGTTTCCACCGCGTCCCGGCGACGAGTCCCGCACCGCCTCCACCAAGATCGTGGTCGCGGGCGGTTTCGGCGCCGGCAAGACCACCTTCGTGGGCGCGGTCTCGGAGATCGTGCCGCTGCGCACCGAGGCCATGGTCACCGGCATGTCGGACGGGGTCGACGACCTCGCCGCCACGCCGGGCAAGGAAACCACCACGGTGGCCATGGATTTCGGCCGCATCATCCTGCCCGGCAATCTGGTCCTGTACCTGTTCGGCACGCCCGGACAGCGCCGGTTCTGGTTCATGTGGGACGACCTGATCAAGGGTGCCATCGGCGCGGTGGTGCTGGTCGACACCCGGCGCATCGAGGACAGTTTCGCCGCGGTCGACTTCTTCGAGGCCAAGCAGCTGCCGTTCCTCATCGCGGTCAATCGGTTCCCGGACGCACCGCGCTTCCCGGTCGCCGAACTGCGCGAGGCGCTCAGCGTGCGCGAAGGCGTGCCGATCGTGGACATCGACGCCCGCGATCCGCAGGAGGTGCGCCGCTCGCTGGCGGCGGTCACCGAATACGCGATCGAGCGGCTCATGGCTGCACAGCGCGAAACGGCCAGGAACACCTAGGTTTTCGCGTACCTGGGTCATACGAAAAGCAGGGGTTTGCGGGTGACTTATTTCTCGATGGGGTACTGGGTCGTCGGCCTGGCCCTGTTCTTCTCGGCCATCGCGGCGGCGTGCGGGCTGGCGTGTATCCGCCAGTCCGCCAAGTCGGAGACGGCCCGGTTCCGCACGGTGTGGCTGTTCGTCGCGGGCAATGCCCTCGGCAGCGCGGGTGTCGGCATGCCCTTGTTCATCACGCTGGTGGGGCTGCAGGTGTCGCAGAGCAAGCTGCACTACGACGAGGGCCGGGTCATCCTGGCGTCGGTGCTGTCCGGCGCGGCGGCCTTCATCGCGCTGCTGGTCGCGGGTCGCACCCTGAACTGGCCGCGGCTGGCCGGGGCGGGCGTGATCATGACCGCGGGCATGGCGGGCACCCATCTGATCTTCGTGTCCGGCATCCGGATTCGCGGCAGCGTGGACCAGAACGTGCTGTCCATGACCGGCGTGATCGTGGTCGCGGCGGCGCTGTCGGCGGCCATGCTGTGGCTGGTCTTCGCCGCGAAGAAGCGCGCGCTGCTGCTGATCGGCGCGCTGGTCTACGGAACCCTGTCGGTCACCATGCATCTCGTCGGCATGACCGGGTTGACGGCGCAGGTCGACCCGACCGCGGGTGTCCCCGGCGGTGCGGACCTGTTCAGCTATTTCGTGCCGTTCTGGGTGATCAGCTCCCTGTCGCTGGCGGTTCCGGTCACCGCGATCCTGATCGCGCCCGACCGGCGGGAGGCGCGACGCCTGGCTCCGACCCTGCCGCAGACCACCCCCACCACCTCACTGGCGGCGGCGTCCCGCGCGGCCAAGTCCGCACGCCGTACCGAGCAGCCGGTGCGCTGAGCTCCCCCGCCTGGAGTTACCCGGACCGCACCAAATCAGTTGTCGTCTTCGCTCTTTCGATGTGATGGGTCGAGTAGCGCGAACACCTCGCCCTGGGGGGCGGCGAGGATCGCCATCCTGCCGAATGGGCCGTCGGTGGCGGGCATGAGCACCGCCGCGCCGAGTTCGGCCGCGCGCGTGAGGGTCTCGTCGATGCCGTCGGCGTGGAACCAGGTGAGCCAGTAGGGTTGCGCGGCGGCCGCGCCGTTCACGGTGTCGTCGTTGATGCCGCCCGCCGGGTCGCCGCGGCCGGGCGGGGTGAAGGTGGCGTAGCGCACGCTGGGGTCGTCGTATTCGGTGTAGGTGAAGCCGAATACCTCGGCGTAGAACGTCTTCGCCGCGTCGTAGTCGGCGGTGTGCAGATCGTTCCAGGCGTAGGCGCCGTGCTCGCCGTGCACGGCGGCGCCATTGTGCGCCCGCGCCTCCCAGACCGCGAAGGGTGCGCCGGAGGCGTCGGCGGCGACGAACATGCGGCCGAACTCCATCACGTCGAAGGCGGGCACCAGCAGCGAGCCGCCTGCGGCGACAACCTTTTCGGCGGTGGCGTCCGCATCGGCGACGGCGAAGTAGGTCGTCCAGGCGGACGGCATGTCGCCTTCGGGTTTCGGGCCGATGCCGGCAATGGCCTCCCCGTCGCGCAGCGCCATCAGGTATCCCCCGGACTCCTCCCCTCCACCGTGCATATCCCAACCGAACAGTTCGGTATAGAACTCACCGGCTTTCGCGGGATCGTCGACCTGACAATCGACCCAGCACGGGGTGCCGGGGGGCCACGCTTCATTGCGTACAGGCATCTTTCCTCCGTCTCTGCGCTATCGAGCAATCGGGTACGCCGCGCGAACGCAGGGACTCCGAGGACGAAGTGATGCCGATCACACGGCCATGCACAGTCAACCACTCGACTCCGGCAGTGTCCGGGCTTCGCCCCAAGCTCGCGGTCCGGGCTTCCCGAGACCCGGTGTGATCGACTTCCGCAATGCCGCGCGGTCGGCGTGTCTCGCGAATTACTCTGGTACCCATGCGTTTCGGGCTTGACTACGCCGCAGGTCGGCCCGCTGCGAGCGCCATCCGCGCGGCCGGGTACGACTTCGTGGTCCGCTATCTCTCCCCCGGCGGACCCTCCCTACCCGGCAAGCTGCTGACTCCCGCCGAGGCCGACGACCTGCGCGCACACGGGGTTTCGATCGTGTCCAACTGGGAGACCACGGCGGCGCGCATGCTGGACGGGTACGGGGCGGGGGTCACCGATGCGCGGGCCGCGCTGGCGCAGGTGCTGCGCTGCGGCGGACGTACCGACCGCCCTATTTATTTCTCCGCCGATTTCGACGCGACGCCGCAACAGCAGCAGCCCATCAATGCCTACCTCGACGGCGCCGCCAGCGTGCTGGGCCGCGCGAATGTCGGTATCTACGGCGGATATTGGCCGATCAGCCGGGCGCTCAACGCCGGGATCGCGCAGTGGGCGTGGCAGACGGTGGCCTGGTCGGGCAGCAATCGCGATCCGCGCGCGCAGATCCTGCAGACCGGCGAGCAGGTCTATGTCGACGGCGTGCAGTGCGATGTGAACGAAACCGACAAGATCGATTTCGGGCAGTGGGATTTCGAACAGGAGGAACCGGACTTGACGCCGGAACAGGAAGAGATGCTGCGCGATGTCCAGATCCAGCTGCGCGGTCCGGGACTGTCGGGCTGGCCGCAATTGGGCACCGACGCCGAAGGCCGCAACCGCACGGTGGTGGACGCGCTCGCCGCGGCCCTGACCAAGATCGACGAATTACGCACGGAGGTCAGTGAACTGGAGGCGACGACCGCCGAGCTGGAAGAGGAGGTGTCGCGGCTGAACGGGCACCATCACTGGCCGTTCCCGTTCTCGCTCATCGAGGGGCCGGCGACGGTGTTCGCCGAGCAGCTCGCGAAACTGGAACAGCTGCTTCCGGATCTGCCGCTGCCCGGCTGGGGCGAGGGACCCAACGGACATTCGCGTGAAAACACCCAAAGCGGACAAGTTTCGGCGTCCAATGGCCGGAAACCTGCCTCCGACAGTCCAATTGGCTGATTTGCCGGAATTTGTGTGGGATCGTGAATGGCGGGTAAACCGCCTCTGAAGTGGCGATGAGCGGGTTCTCCGGTAAACAGGAGAACCCGCCCTCGGCCACGAGAATACCGTCGCCAGGCCACGAATTCACAACTTTGAGAAGACTTTTTCGGCGCTCCCACTGTTATGGTCGGTCTTGTTCGACCAAGCTCCATGTCCGTTGTGCTCTAACGAAGGAGGCTCCCGTGGCCGTCAGCGTGGTACTCGACAAAGCTCTCGACAAGGCATACGAAAACAAGTCGCTCACCGAGCTGCTCGCGGCGCCGCCGTCGGCGCTCGCGGGGCTCACGGAGAAGCACGACACCCAGCTGCTCGAAGCGCTCGGCGTGAAGACCATCGCCGATCTGGGCAAGAACAAGTACTTCCAGCTGGCCGCCACCCTGGTGGAACTCGCCGCCAAGGAAGGCTGAGACGAAAGAGCGGTGTGTCCCATTGGGACACACCGCTCTTCTCATTTTTCGATCTAGATCTTGCTCACGTCGATCAGGCCCAGCTGCACGGCCTTGGCGATGCGGCGCGGCACCTGATGGACGACGCCGCCGACCTTGACCGGAATCAGATCCGGCGGCGTCGCCTTCCACTGGGAACGGCGGGCATGGGTATTGGCGCGCGACATCCGCCGCTTCGGCACTGCCATGTCAGTTCTCCTTTCCAGCAGCGGAATTGCGAGTCCGCTTCCCGTATTTGCGCTCGAACTTCTCGACCCGGCCGGCGGTGTCCAGCAGGCGGTTCGCGCCCGTCCAGAACGGATGCGAATCGGAGGTCACGTCGACCACCAGCAGCGGGTAGGTATTGCCGTCCTCCCACTCGATGGTGCGCTCCGAGACCGCGGTGGACCGGGTCAGGAATTTGTGACCGGTGCTCACATCCTGGAAGACCACCGGATGGTAGTCGGGGTGGATTCCTGGTTTCATGGCTTCACCTTTCGTTCTGCCGGGAATGGCCGTCGCCGGTGACCGGCGTGGATCGGGTTTCTTCGCAGGGCTCCTCGTGCTGGTCGCCGAAGGGGTCCTCCCACTGGGCGACGCGTTCGGGCGCGAAGCGCACCTGCCGCAGTTCGTCCTCGTCGACGAGCGCCCAGTGCAGGGCGTGCCGGATCTCGTCGGCGTCGGCGTCGTTCACCAGGATCACCAGCGAGGTGTGCCGGTCGCCGAACTGCTCGTGCCAGCGCAGTGACGCCATGACGCTGCGGGCCGGATCGGCCTGCTCGAGTTCCTCGGGCGTCATGGCCGCCAGCCACTTGCCCGCGCCGCCGATTCGCATTCCGCCACCGGCGGATTCGAGCCACACCACCTCGTCGGGCTGGGTGGCGAGCCAGACCCGGCCGCGCACGCTCACCACGCCTTCGAGGAGGACGTCGATGGCCGAGTGCAGGCGGTCGGGATGGAAGGGGCGATCGGTTTCGAACTCGACCAGCTGCACCCCGCCCTCGGCGTCCAGCGGCGGCTGACCGCGCAGCAGCGGGCCGTGCGGGTCGAAACCCGCACCGCGGCGGGCATTCTCATCGATCGGCGCGAGCAGGGCGTAGAGGTCGTCGGCGTGCAGCGCCTCCGGGTCGGCCACCCAGCTGACGGTCGCCTGCGGTGCGAGCCGGGCCAGCACCGCGGCCGTGCGCATGCAGTCCATCGGATCGGCCCCGGCATCGAAAGCGACCAGCGCGTCGGCGAATTCGACCTGCCCGACGGCCAGCTGCGCGATCGTCCGGTCGTCCTCGACGGTGGCGTGCCCGCGTTCGGACAGCGTCTCGTCACCGAGCGCGTCGCTGAGCCAATCGCGGCCGTCGAGGCAGGTGAGCACGGCTTCGATGCGCACGCTGCGCCCGGCCGGGCCGTCCACCCGCCCCACCACACCGGCGACGGTGACCTCGCGAATGGCCTGGCACACGGCTTCGGCCTCGAAGGCCGGATCGAGTGCGAGCACGATGCGCCGCACCGAATCCCGCTCGGCCAGCAGGCACAGATAGGGCAGCAGATCCGCGCGCAGGGTGCAGGACACGCACCCGTGCGCGAGTTCCAGCACGCTCACGGTCTCGCGCCCGTCGAGTTCCACGATCCGGCGCACCACGCCTTCGCGCAGTTCGGTCAGATCATGACGGACGACGACGGTGCCCGGCTCCGCGCCCAGCAGGCTCGCCGCGCGCCGCACTCCGTCGGCGCCGCGGCCCGGAAGACCCGCGATGACCACGACGGGTGTGCGGCGGTCGCGCTCTGGGCGCTGAGTGGATTCGGACACCACCACGACCCCTTTCGACAACGATTTTCATTTACCGGTTGCCGAGGGTACATTGTTCGACGGTCGTTGTCGAAAACGATTGTCATCAACATCTAGGACTGGAAGGGAGTGCTCCTATGTCGGCTATCTGCCAGGTCACCGGCCGCAAGCCGGGCTTCGGCAAGTCCGTGTCGCACTCGCACAAGCGGACCAACCGGCGCTGGGACCCGAACATCCAGCGCAAGACCTACTTCCTGCCCAGCGAAGGCCGGCGCATCACGCTGACCGTCTCCGCGAAGGGCATCAAGACCATCGACCGCGACGGCATCGAGGCGGTCGTCGCCCGGCTGCGCGCCCGCGGCGAGAAGATCTGAAAGGAGTAATCGATGGCATCGAAATCGACCGAACTGCGGCCCATCGTGAAGCTCGTCTCCACGGCCGGCACCGGCTACACCTATGTCACCCGCAAGAACCGGCGCAACGACCCCGACCGCATGGTCCTGCGCAAGTACGACCCGGTGATCCGCAAGCACGTCGACTTCAAGGAATCCCGCTGACATGGCCAAGAAGTCGAAGATCGCGAAGAACGAACAGCGCAAGGAAATCGTCGCCCGCTGGGCCGAGAAGCGCGCGGAACTGAAGGAACTCATCCGCAAGCCCACCACCTCCGACGAGGTTCGGGCCGCTGCTCAGACCGCCCTGCAGAAGCTGCCGCGCGATGCCAGTCCGGTACGATTGCGCAATCGGGACGCCGCGGACGGACGCCCGCGCGGTCACCTCCGGAAGTTCGGACTCTCGCGAGTGCGTGTGCGCGAGATGGCCCATCGCGGAGAACTGCCCGGTGTGCACAAATCGAGCTGGTAAGCATCCACGATCTCGTGAGTAAGGAAGCGCTGACATGGCAGTGAAGCGAGCACCGTCGAAGAAGGTCCGTGCCGAGCAGGCCCGCCGCCCGAAGAAGAACCCGTTGATCGCCGCCGGCGTCGAGACCGTCGACTACAAGGACGTGAACCTGCTCCGCACGTTCATCTCCGACCGCGGCAAGATCCGCTCCCGCCGCGTAACCGGCCTGACCCCGCAGCAGCAGCGCCAGGTCGCCGTCGCCGTGAAGAACGCCCGCGAAATGGCCTTGCTGCCGTTCACGAGCCGGTAGGCGGCTCGCGACACCGATCCTGCTGGAAAAGCCAAAAGCGAAGGGCTCCTCACGCTTACGCGTGAGGAGCCCTTCGCCGAATCCCGACGATGCAATTCCGTGGCATCGCCCGCGCGTACGACTGGACGTGGGCACTCCCGGACTGAAATGCAGAGTGCCCCTGATGCTTCGGCATCAGGGGCACTCCGGCGTGCGGGGGGTGGTCTCAGGATTTCCCGGTGACGGCGCGGTCCAGGAAGGAGGTGACCATGGGGGCCAGCAGTTCGGGGCGGTGCATGACCGATACGTGCGAGGCGCCCGGGACGATGGCCAGCTGCGAGTCGATGAGGCCGGCCGGGGTGTCGCCCATGATGCCGCCGCCCAGCAGGCGGAACACCTCGACGGCGTGCTCGGGGGTGACGATGTCGGAGTCGCCGATGATGTTCAGCACCGGCATGGGCAGGGCGCGCACGGCGTCGGCGGGCACGGTGGGGGTGTTGCCGTCCATCTCCTTGACCCGGCTCACCAGTGTCGGAAAGTCCTGCGGGCGAGGGGCATTGGCGAGGTAGTAGTCGTGGAAAGTGCTGCCGTGCAGCATCTCCGGCTGCAATTCGCCGATGCCGTCCAGCACGCCGGGGTGCATGCCGGCGGGGCCGAGACCGCCGGAGAGCAGCACCAGCTTGTGCACCAGCTCCGGATGCCGGATGCCGATGTCGAGGGCGACGCCCGCACCCATGCTGTAGCCGAACACGTCCGCGTTCCGCACGCCGATCCGTTCGAGCAGGGTCGCGGTGTCGTCGGCCATGGACCAGGTGCGCAGCGGGCGGTCGATATCGGAGCTGTGGCCGTGCGCCTGCTGCTCGACGGCGATGACCTGCCGCTGCTTCGACAGCACCGGGATGAGCTCACCGAAATCGGTGCCGATGCCGGACAGCGCGCCGTGCAGAAGCACCAGGGGCGGTTGATCATTCGCGTCGCCGTGCACCTCGTAGTACATGTCGACGCCGTTGATGGTTTCGTAGTGGCCCGGCTCGGCGACCGGCTGTTCCGGGGTGGAAGCCGGGCTGCCGCACGCGACCAGGGTGGCGGCGGCGATAGCGGTGAGGGCGGCGAGGACTGTCTTCTTCAGGCCCGTGTTCTGCATGGCGGTCTCCTGCACGATGTGTTCGGCTGCGAGGCCGCGGTTCCTCGCTCGGTACATCGGTGGAGACGGAGCGCCGCGCGCAAACTCATCGGTGCTCGACCGGGACACCTCGTGCCCCCGGCACACCGCAGGGCTTCCTATCGCTGAAACAGCATGTCCCCGAGTGCAATAGCACTCGGGGACATGTTCTGTTCGCTGCGCGAGACTCCCGATTACGGGATGGTCAGCACCTGGCCCGGCTGAATGGCGTCCGGGTTGTCGATGCCGCTGGCGTTCGCGATCTCCTGGTAGCGGTTGCCGTCACCGTAGAAGCGCTCGGCGATGGCCCACAGGGTGTCACCCGGCTCGACCGTGTAGGTCTGCGCCGCGGGAGCCGCGGGAGCCTCTTCCGCGACCGCGGCCGCGACCGTCTCCGGCTCGGGAGCCGGGAGCGGGTTGTCGGTGTTGGTGCCCGAGGACCACAGCGCGGAACCGTCGGTGCCGTACAGCACGACATTCGCGTCGGACTGGACGACGAGACGATCGGCGCTCTTGCCATTGGTCTCGGTGGACCAGGCAGCGCCGTCCGCCTTGTAGACGACGAAGTTACCGTCGTCCTGCAGCACGGCGCGCTGCACGCCCTGGCCGTGGGTCAGGGTGGACCACAACACCTTCCCATCGGGCTGCGACAACACGAGGTTGCCATCATCTTGCAGAGTCAGGGTGTAAGCGCCGCCTGTGAGCGACTGACCGAGACCGAGTTCTTCGCCAACTTTCAACGAGTCGCCCACGGTGGGTCCTTTCCGGAGGGGGGAACATCAGATAAGTCGATGGCACGGAACTGCATTCGCCAACTTCCATCGAGATTACCGACCGCGCCCCGCTCCGCGTAGGGATTCCCCGGTGAGTCCCCGGATTATTTGGCTCGTGGTCGCTGAGAGTTCGCCACAGCGTTATATCTGCGCCGACCGGTCGGACCGTTAGGGTTGCAGCATGGACGGGATTCGTACACGCCGACTCATGTTCACCGCCGGCGCAGCGCTGCTGACACTGACCGTCGCGGCGTGCGGCGACTCGGAAAACGGTGCAAATCAGTCAAACACGACAACCTCGGCCGTCACCACCACGACCCCCTCCCCCACCGAGGCCCCCGACACCCAGCTCGGCCGCCCCTTCACCGCCGACCGCACCATCGTCAACCCGCGCCCCACCACCTTCGACAGCTGGACCCGCGTCGCCCCCGACAAGATCGCCGTCAACTTCCAGACCGGCTCCCCCGCCTGCTACGGCGTGGACGCCACCACCACCGAGACCGACAAGACCGTCACCGTCGAACTCCGCGTGGGCACCCGCGCCGACGCCGTCGGCAAGATGTGCACCCAGGAAGCCGTCTTCGGCAGCCTCGAGATCCAGCTGAAGGCACCCCTCGGGGACCGGAACGTCGTCAGCGCCAAGTGATCTCGCGCGAGAAGTAGAACCGGCAGCGAAAGACGAAGGGCTGGTGCGCAGTCGCGCACCAGCCCTTCAAATTGTCTTGCCGTGAACCCTAGTGGGCGAAGTGACGCGACCCCGTCAGGTAGAGGGTGACACCCGCGGCCTTGCAGAGCTCGATGGTGTCCTGGTCGCGGATGGAGCCACCCGGCTGGACGATGGCGCGCACGCCGGCGTCGACCAGGATCTGCGGGCCGTCCGAGAACGGGAAGAAGGCATCGGACGCGGCGACCGAGCCCTTGGCGCGCTCACCGGCGCGGTCGACAGCCAGCTTGCAGGAGTCGACGCGGTTGACCTGGCCCATGCCGACGCCGACGGCCGCGCCGTCATTGGCCAGCAGGATGGCATTGGACTTCACCGAACGGCAGGCGCGCCAGGCGAATTCGAGATCGCGCAGGGTCGCCTCGTCGGCGGCGTCACCGGCGGCGAGGGTCCAGTTGGCGGGACTGTCGCCGTCGGCGTCGAGGATGTCGCGGTCCTGGAGCAGGACGCCGCCGCTGACCGGGCGCAGTTCCGCGCCCTTGCGCTGGGCGGGGGTGGCGGTCAGCACGCGCACGTTCTTCTTGCGCTGCAACACTTCCACCGCACCGGGCGCGTAGCCGGGGGCCACGATGACCTCGGTGAAGATCTCGGCGACCTGCTCGGCCATCTCGACCGACACCTCACGATTGGCCGCGATCACGCCGCCGTACGCCGAAACCGGGTCGGTGGCATGGGCTTTGCGGTGCGCCTCGGCGATGTCCGCGCCGACCGCGACGCCGCACGGGTTGGCGTGCTTGATGACCGCCACGGCCGGCTCGTCGAAGTCGTAGGCGGCGCGCCAGGCGGCGTCGGCGTCGGTGTAGTTGTTGTACGACATCTCCTTGCCGTGCAACTGTTCCGCCTGCGCCAGGCCCTGCGCGCCCGCCTCGCTGGTGTACAGCGCGGCGGCCTGATGCGGGTTCTCGCCGTAGCGCAGAATGTCCTCGCGGTTCCAGGTCGCGCCGATCCACTCCGGGAACTGCTGCGGCGCTTCGGCTTCCGCGTCGGCGGCGGCCGCGGCCGGGCTCGCGACACTCGTCATCCAGCTCGCGACGGCCACATCGTAGGTGGCGGTGTGCTGGAAAGCCTTGGCGGCCAAGGCGGTCCGCTGCGCGAGCGTGAAACCACCGGCCTGCACGGCCTCGATCACGCCGTCGTAGTCACCGGTGTTGACCACCACGGCGACCGACGGATGGTTCTTGGCGGCGGCGCGCACCATGGACGGCCCGCCGATGTCGATCTGCTCGACGCACTCGTCGATGGACGCGCCCGAGGCGACGGTCTGGGTGAACGGGTAGAGGTTCACCACCACCAGCTGGAACGCCTCCACACCCAGTTCGACGAGCTGATCCAGGTGCTCGTCCTTGCGGGTGTCGGCGAGGATGCCGGCGTGCACGCGCGGGTGCAGGGTCTTGACGCGGCCGTCCAGGGTCTCCGGAAAACCGGTCAGGTCTTCGACTTTGGTGACCGGGATGCCGGCGTCGGCGATCTTGCCGGCGGTCGAGCCGGTCGACACCAGCTCCACGCCCGCCTGATGCAGGCCGGTGGCCAGCTCGATCAGGCCGGTCTTGTCGTAGACGCTTACGAGGGCGCGCTTGATCGGCTTGCGTTCACTCACCGCAGAACTCGCTCATCTGGGATAACTGCCTTTCGTCCATCGGAGATGATGCCTCGCTCAGCGACAGCGGCGACGGTTTCCGCCAGCAGCCGGCGCTCCACGACCTTGATGCGCTCGTGCAGGGTCGCCTCGTCGTCACCGGGTTCGATCACGACCGCCTCCTGCGCGAGGATGGGGCCGGTGTCGACGCCCGCGTCGACCAGGTGCACGGTCGAACCGGTGACCCGCACGCCGTAGGCCAGCGCGTCCCGCACCCCGTGCGCGCCCGGGAAGGCGGGCAGCAGCGCGGGATGGGTGTTGATGATGCGACCGCCGAAACGGTCCAGGAACTTCGGGCCGAGGATCTTCATGAAGCCGGCCGACACCACCAGATCGGGGTCGAAGGCGGCGACGATCTCGGTCAGCGCGTGATCCCATTCGGCGCGGCCCTCGAAATCACCGAGCGCGACCTTGAACGAGGAGACGTCGAAGGCTTCCGCGTGATCGGCGGCCGCGCAATCGCGATCCACGCCGACGGCGATGACCTGCGCCGGATAGCCGGGCTGCCGGGTCGCTTCGAGCAGGGACCGCAGCAGGGAACCGGTGCCGGAGGCGAGCACGACGACGCTCGCGGGCGCGGTCGGCGGCAACGACTGGGCGGGCGTGGGCGTCAGCGCACTACTCCTGTGTCTCGGAGCGGGAAGGGATCGGCGGGGGCGGGCCGCCGCCCTAAAGACTAGCCACCGCCGGATTACGACCTGACGTCGCCCTCTACCACTTCCGCGTCGACTATGTCGGCGTTCTCGTCGGATTTCACAGTCGGGTGGTCGGCGGGCTCGTCGTCGACGAGTTCGGCTTCGAGGGCCTCGGGTCGGTCCGGGTCGTCGGGGCTGAAGTAGCAGTCGTCGTCCTCGGCGACCGTGGCGGGCTCGTCGTCCTCGGATTCGTCGTATTCGTCGTCGTAGTCGTCGTATTCGTCGTCGGCGTACTCCGTGCCGCCGTCCGCGTAGTCCTCGTCGTCGGCGTACTCGTCGCCGTCCGGGTAGTCCTCGTCGTCGTAGTCGTCGTAGTCGTCGTCGTACTCGTCGTATTCGTCCTCGACCGCGGCGGCGGTTCCGGCGGCGGGTGCGAACCAGCGCGCACCGAGCATGCCCACATAGCCGGGCACCGCCAGCCAGAGGAACGCCAGGGCCGCCGACAGCAGCACATTCGGGCCGATCCAGCCGAAGGTGCCGAGGTCTCCCCCGGCGAAAACACCCAGCAGGGTGAGCAGGACCGCGCCCACCCCGGCGGCGGTGAGGGTCGCCCACGGCGCGGCCGGCCGGTCATCGGAATGCCTGCCGCAGTCGAGTCCGCTCAGCACGCCCACAGCGGCGGGCACGAGCAGCAGCACCAGCCACCAGATGGCCACCGGACCCGACGGCACGGCCGCCGCCAACGGCACGGCCGGCACCGGTGCGCCGTCGATGGCGAAGACGCTCAGCGAGCCCTCGCCGATGCGCACCTGCCCGCCGAGCAGCACGCTCACCGCGTCGATCACGATATTGGGCAGGTAGGCCAGCGACAGCAGCGTCAAACCCACTACGCCCACAATGTTTCCCGCGCCCTGATAGGTGTCGCCGATGCGCGACCAGTGCACCAGGAACGAGACGATCGTGAGCCCGGTGGCGACCGCCAATAGTCGGTACAGGGCCCGCAATCCGGCCAGCACCCCGGGAATCACCCAGTCCGGCAAGGCGATCGGCAGCAGCTCGACGAGCTCCCGCCACCGCCGCGAGCCGATGCCCACCGCCGCCGCGAGCCCGTGCAACCCGATCACCCACGCGAATGCGACCGGCGTATCCGGCGGCTGCAATGCCACCACCGCGGAGGCGTCGTCGGCCACCGCCAGGCAGATCGCGGTCACCAGCAGCGGACCACCCACGGCCGCGCCCGCGATCCACCCGAGATCGGCGCGCCCGCATTCGGGTTCGGCCGCCCGCGCGCAGTCCCGCCCCACCATCCACAGGATGAATCCGGTCGGCAGCAGCGGCCACAGCCCCAGCGCCGTCTTCCCGATCACCAGCGGAACCTGATGCACCGCAAGCCAACTCGCCGCAATGGCCCCCGACGCGCCGGTCAGCCCGCTGCCGGCGGCGAACAGGGTCGCGAACACCAGCCCGAAGATCACCAGCAGTGTCACGCTCGACGCCCGCGCCGCCACGATGAGCAGCACCCGCGCCCGCTCGGGCGTCAGCGCCCCGAATCCTCCCTCTCCCGGATGCCGCGACTCGGGTTCGCGCGGCACCTCCCGCGCATCGTCGTCGATCCGCGCGAGAGCGGTGGACTTCGGAACGTTCATGGACAACCAGCGTGGCAGCATCGCGATGAGACCTGAGTCAGGCGCGCCGCGAAACACGGCGTGCGGCGGACGAAGCGGGACGGACGGTCGACATGCGAATGGCCCCCGGTGGGGATCACCGGGGGCCATTCACAGTGGCGTCAGCCAGAACCGCGGTTACTTGTTCTGGTCGTCCTGGCCGGGACGGAACGCGCGGGTGGCGTCGGCGGCCGGATCGGCGCTCTGCTCACTGCCGAACGGCTTGCTCTCCTGTCCGGCCTGACCGTAGGAGGGCTGGCCGTACTGCTGGCCCGGCTGCGCGGCGCCGAAGTGCTGTGTGGCGGCTTCGTTTCCGGCGGGCTGCTGCCCGTAGGACTGGCCGTATCCGCCCGGCTGCTGGCCGTACGACGGCTGCTGACCATAGGACGGCTGCTGATGCGAGCCACTGCCGTAACCCGCGGGCTGCTGCCCGTAGGACGGCTGCTGATGCTGCGGGCCGGTGCCGTACCCCGGCTGCTGGCCCGGCTGGCCGAACGCCGGCGGCTGCCCCGGCTGACCGAAGCCACCCGGCTGACCGAACGCGGACGGCTGCCCTGGCTGACCGAACTGGCCGAAGCCCGGCTGTCCGCCCGGACCGTAACCACCCTGCGGCGCAGCGGGCTTCGGCGCCGGCGGCTTCACGATGCCCATCTCGAACAGGATCACCAGCACGGCCAGCACGGCCTGCACGAACGACAGGAAGATGACCACCCAGCCGCCCCACTTGGTGCTGGCCTCACCCTGGAAGCTGCTGAACAGCAGCGCCAGGAATCCGGCCACCGAGGCGGCCGCGGCGACGCCGATCCACTCCTGCTTGGGCAGCAGCGACAGACCCGCCAGCACACCCGCGAACAGCAACAGCGCCGACAGCGCCGGAACCGATTCGAACATGCTGTAGTTGAACTCGACCACGCTGGAGTCCGAGCCCTTGTAGGGCGCGAAGCCGAGCAGGAAGTTCAGCACACCGAGGGCGGCGACACCCGCGGTCAGGAAGAAAGGCAGCCCTTTGGCCCCGGAGGGCGTCGCACTCGACCCGGCAGCAGGAGCCTGCGAGCCGTAGCCGGGTGCGTTGGAAGGCGTCGGCGCGGGCGCGTTGAATCCCGAGCCCCCGGTCGGGTATGACATGTCGTCGTCTCCTATCGAGTCGTTCACGAACTCTCACCGACGCTACTGCACGCGCCAGCGCAGGTCACGCCGTACCAACGGCCGTGGCCTTACCGCAATACCCAAAAGATGACGAAGTCCGCCTGCCGAAATCGGCAGGCGGACTTCGTTGTCAGCCTTCGAGAGTCTCGAATCAGGCGTTGACGGCAGCCTTTTCGAGGATCTCGCGCGCGAGGGCGGCGGTCTCGGACGGGGTCTTGCCGACCTTCACGCCCGCGGCCTCGAGGGCGTCCTTCTTGGCCTGGGCGGTGCCCGCCGAGCCGGACACGATGGCGCCCGCGTGGCCCATGGTCTTGCCCTCCGGCGCGGTGAAGCCCGCGACGTAGCCGACCACCGGCTTGGTGACATTGGCCTGGATGTAGGCCGCGGCCCGCTCCTCGGCGTCGCCGCCGATCTCGCCGATCATGACGATGAGCTTGGTCTCCGGGTCCTTCTCGAACGCCTCGATGGCGTCGATGTGGGTGGTGCCGATGACCGGGTCGCCGCCGATGCCGATGGCGGTGGAGAAACCGAAGTCCCGCAGCTCGTACATCATCTGGTAGGTCAGGGTGCCCGACTTCGACACCAGGCCGATCGGGCCCTTGCCCGCGATGTTGGCCGGGGTGATGCCGACCAGCGACTCACCCGGGGTGATGATGCCGGGGCAGTTCGGGCCGATGATGCGGGTCTTGTTGCCCTTCTCCACGTTGTAGGCCCACGCGTAGGCGGTGTCCTGCACCGGGATGCCCTCGGTGATGACCACGAGCAGCGGGATCTCCGCGTCGATGGCCTCGATGATGGCGTCCTTCGAGAAGGCCGGGGGCACGAAGGCGATGGAGGTGTCGGCGCCGGTCTTCTCCATGGCCTCGGCCACGGACGCGAACACGGGCAGCTCGATGTCGTTGCCGTTGGCGTCGACGTGCTTGACGGTGGTGCCCGCCTTGCGCGCGTTCACGCCGCCGACCACATTGGTGCCGGCCTTCAGCATCAGCGCGGTGTGCTTGGTGCCCTCGCCGCCGGTGATGCCCTGGACGATGACCTTGTTGTCCTTGTTCAGGAAGATAGACATATCGGTTCGTGTCCTTACTTGGCCGCGGCCAGTTCGGCGGCCTTGTCGGCGCCTTCGTCCATGGTCTGGGCGAGAGTCACCAGCGGGTGGTTGAAGTCGGCGAGGATCTTGCGGCCCTCTTCGACCTTGTTGCCGTCCAGGCGGACGACCAGCGGCTTGGAGGCCGCGTCGCCCAGGGTCTGCAGCGCGCCGACGATGCCGTTCGCGACCGCGTCACAGGCGGTGATGCCGCCGAAGACGTTCACGAACACGGACTTGACCTGGGAGTCGCCCAGGATGACGTCCAGGCCGGCGGCCATGACGGCGGCCGAGGCGCCGCCGCCGATGTCGAGGAAGTTGGCGGGCTTGACGCCGTCGTGCTTCTCACCGGCGTAGGCGACCACGTCGAGGGTCGACATGACCAGACCCGCGCCGTTGCCGATGATGCCGACCTCGCCGTCGAGCTTGACGTAGTTGAGGTCGTTCTCCTTGGCCTTGAGCTCGAGCGGATCGGTGGCTTCGATGTCCGCGAACTCGAGGTGGTCGGGGTGCCGGAATTCGGCGTTCTCGTCCAGGGTGACCTTGCCGTCGAGGGCCAGGATCTCGTTGTCGGGGGTGCGAACCAGCGGGTTCACCTCGACCAGGGTGGCGTCTTCCTTGATGAAGACCTCCCACAGCTTCTGGATGGTGACGGCCGCGGCGTCCAGGATGTCGGCGGGCAGGTGGCCCTGCTCGGCGATGGAGCGGGCGAACGCGAGGTCGACACCCTTGACGGCGTCGACGGGAACCTTGGCCAGCCGGTCCGGCTTGGTGGCGGCCACCTCTTCGATCTCCATGCCGCCCTCGACCGAGCACATGGCCAGGTAGGTGCGGTTGGAGCGATCGAGCAGGAAGGAGATGTAGTACTCCGAGGCGATGTCCTTGGCCTCGGCAACCAGGATCTTCTTGGTGATGTGGCCCTTGATGTCCAGGCCCAGGATGTTCTGGGCGTGGGTGAAGGCGTCGTCCGGGGTGGCGGCGTACTTCACGCCACCGGCCTTGCCGCGGCCACCGACTTTGACCTGCGACTTGATCATCACAGGCTTGCCGATTTCTTCCGCGATGGCACGGGCGTCCTCGGCCGAGTCCGTGACGCGGCCCTCCGACGAAGGCACTCCGTGCTTCACGAAGAGTTCCTTCGCCTGATATTCGAAGAGATCCATGTACTCACCGTCTCGTCTGCGTTGTTGTGACAACGTCTTGGTTGGCGGCCCGTCGTCGGAGGCGGGTCGGGTCGGACTCTAATCAGTCACATGGAGCCGAAATCAGCCGCATACAGCCTAAGTGGCGCAGGTCACGGAACTGTCTCCGGCCAGGCAAAACGGCGATGAAATCCTACTGACGAGTAGCTTGTTGACGGCGCGCCAGGTAGAGCCCGGGAATCCCGGAGAGTGGCGCTCGCTACTACATCTTGTCGTTGACAAGCCTCACATGGTTACCCCCAGCACAGTGAGCCAATCCAAGCGTGCAAGGTGATGAATGTCACAGCCCGGCCACGACGCCGCTCCATCGCTTGCTGACGCGCAATCGTTTCGTTACCGTCGATGCGGTCGATGTCACAACCCGGTCACGACAGGAGGACGGCAGGCTTGACGCAGCACAGCGCTCCGCAGGTAGAGAGCCGCTCCGCGGATGAAACATCGGCATTCGCACAGCTCCGGGACAAGCTCCGATGAGCGACGGCCCCTTCCCCTCGCCCAGCCGCGCCCGGCACGGCCACCGCTACCGCGAGGAAGCCGAGAACTACGGCGGCGCAACGCATTTCGACGCACCGCAAACCTTCGACGGTCAGGTCTCGCACGGCGGCTGGGGCACCGGCCCGGCGTGGACCACGCCCGCCGAACCGCAGTGGGACGCCCAGCAGCAGTGGGAAGACCCCGCCGCCGCGGCGCAGTGGAACGACGGAACACAGTGGGATAACGGCGCTTCCACCGAATGGGATGCCGCCCCCGAATGGAATTCCGGCGAGCAGTGGCAGTCCCAGCCCGAATGGGACACCCCGGTTGACGACCAATCCGCGTGGGATTCCCGCGATCACTGGTCCACCACCTCGACCACCAATGGCTGGGCGGCCCCGAATCCGGCCGACTACTCGCCGCGCCCGGACTGGGGCGACGATCCGGCCCCCTCGGGCGACTACCGCCCGGCCTACACCTTCCGCACCGCCTCCGGCGAGAAGCTCACCTTCTCCGGCGACGGCGCGCGCCTCGACAAGCACGACGACGAACACGCCGATTCCGAAGCGGCACAGCCGCGCCCGACCCGTGCGGGCGGCCGTCGCCGCGCCGCCGGTGGTGGCGCGCACCGCCTGCCCGCCCCGCCGACCGCGCTGAAGGGCCGCGCCGCCGTGGTGGCCGTGGCCGCCGGCGCCGTGGTCGCTGCGGGCCAGACCGGCATCGAGGTGTCCGGCGCCCCCTCCGACACCGTGGACTTCCAGGCCGCCGCTCAGGTCAAGGAGATCGCGGCCAACGAGACCATCGGCCTGGCCGACGCTCCCGCCGCGGGCGCGCCGCAGGTGCTCAATGTCGGTGCGCCGGTGAACATCGACCAGTTCAACGACATTCTGGAGAAGGGCGCGCGCTACGCCGCCGATCTGGCCGCCGCCGAGGCCGCCAAGCTGCGGCCCCTGTTCTCCAAGTTCGCCAATGGCAACTTCACCTCCGGCTTCGGTATGCGCTGGGGTGTGCAGCACGCGGGCGTGGACGTGGCCGCGCCGATCGGCACCCCCATCTACGCGGTGGCCGACGGCACCGTGCTGGAGGCCGGTCCCGCTTCGGGTTTCGGCATGTGGGTGCGTCTGCTGCACGATGACGGCACCGTCACCATCTACGGCCACATCGACACGGCCACCGTGTCGCAGGGGCAGCGCGTCATGGCCGGCGATCAGATCGCCACGGTCGGCAACCGCGGCTTCTCCACTGGCCCGCACTGCCACTTCGAGGTGTGGCTGAACGGCGTCGACAAGATCGACCCGATTCCGTGGCTGGCCTCGCGCGGCATCTCACTCGGCATCCAGCGCGACTGAGCACCACTTTCGTCATCCCGGCATGCTCTTAGCCGGGATCCACAGAGCAACGCACGCTATCCGTGTCGATCCCGGCCAAAAGCGCGCCGGGATGACGGGGGTACGTCCGCGATAATCTGACGCACCGCCCTCAACGGCGCTGCGCGGTAACCGGTTTCGAGGCTTCGCTGGAGGAGGCCGATGCCCAGCGTCCGAGGGATTGAAAGGCATCGCGCAACCAGGGCGCGCGGCGATGGTGCGGGCGGATGCGGTCGGCCCAGCGCGGATTGGATTCGTCGCGGCGGTAGACCGGGATCTGGCCCGCCATGCGGAAGTGCAGCCGGGTCGCCTTGCCGACCACCTCACCGTCGGTGGCGACCGCTTCGGGCGACGGCAGATCCACCAGGAGTTCCGGCAATTGGCGTTCGCCGTAGACCTTGGAGTGGCCGATGGCCGAGAGCGCGAGCGCCAGGAAGGCGCGGGTGCGGGACCAGCGCACGTCCGCCCGGATCCAGCGGATGTCGAGCAGTCCGGAGTCGAGGCGGTCGCGGAAGGCCGGGACCGCGCCGTGCGGGTGGTAGGGCCCATTGCCGATGAACAGGAACCAGACCTGCTGCCAGCGCCCGTCGATCTGGATCCGGATGGATTCGGCGCGGTGCAGGGTGACCACGAGGGCGGCCGCGAAGGCGGGCCACTTGCCCCAGCGGTGCTGCCACTTCTCCCGCATGCGCACCATGTCCGGATAGGTGCCGATGCTCGCGGTATTGAGCAGATACCTTGTGCTGGAACCGGTTTCATCCTCCAGCTCGACACTGGCCACGTCGACGGCGACCGCTTCGCCCATGCTGGTGGCGTCGACCACCTCGATCAGGTCGTAGACGCCGAGATCGCGGGCGAAGTGGTTGAGCGTCCCGGTGGGGACGACGGCCAGCGGCAGCTTGTGGCGCAGCGCGACCGCGGCGATGGCGGCCACGGTGCCGTCGCCACCCGCCACGCCGACCGCCTGCACGGCTCCCCCGAGTTCGGCGAGCACCTGTTCGAGTTGTTCGGCGGCGTCGAGATCCTTCTGCGTACGCAGCACGACGGCTTGCGGCAGCGCCTCGGCGATATCGTCGAACGGATCGTAGTTCGGGTCACCGGACACCGGATTCACCACGACCACAAGACCTTTGCCGTACGGCATGGCCGGCGCCTCGCGCACCGGCCGGGCCAGCGCCTCGTCGGATTCGCGCACCGGCCACCAGCGCTGGGTGGCCAGCGCGACCGCGGAACCGACTGCGGCGCCGACGAATACGTCCGAGCTCCAGTGCACACCGGTGTGAACGCGCGAGTACGCGACCGTGGCGGCCAGCGGCGCGACAACCAGTGCGGTGCGCGGACTTTCGAGCGCGACAGCGGTCGCGAAGGCCGCCGCACAGGCACTGTGCCCGGACGGGAACGACGACGACAGCGGAGCCGGCACCAGCCGCCGGTGCACGGGCAGCACCTCGGCGGCCGGCCGCCGCCGCGCAATGAGCGTCTTCATCCCCGCATTGACAACGAGGCTGGCCCCCGCGACGGACACGGTCCCGCGCAGCGCGGCCCGCCGCGTCGCGCCCTTGCGCGTGGCCAGCGCGGCGGCGATCCCCAGCCACAGTCCGCTGTAATTCGCGGTGCGCGTGAGCCGCAACATCCCCACATCGACCTTGGACGCGGGCAGCGCCCCCACCGCATTCTCGACCGCTCGATCGAATCGTCCTACCCGGTGAAACTTCCGGTCCAGCCACCCACTCACCGCGCCGACACTACCGATATCGACCAAACCCTGTCCTGACACCATGCGGCGCAGGGCATTTCGATGACGCGGCGGGTAGGTCGATGATCGCACCAGCTACATCGTAGTCAACTACGTGAACGCACTGTCGACCGAAGTCTCCAGCGTGGAGCCATCCGAGAACGCTCACTCCGAACACCAGAGTCACCGGCGGGCATCCCCGCCCAACTCGAACGGCCCCGCCCCCAGCAGCTCCTCGCTGTTGGCGATGGCACAACGGAGGATTCAGCACGGGGCCTACGTAGCCGAGGTGGTCACGGCTGCTGCGGTAGAGGGAATTGTCCCGAACGGGGCCTGGGGTCAGAGTTTGGTGAGGGGGCTGTGCTGGGGCATGAGGCGGATTTTGCCGGCGGTGCCGAAGTCGATGGTGGCTGTGGCGAGGGCGCCGAAGCCTTCGGCGGCTATGACGCGGCCGAGGCCGTATTTGTCGTGGCTGACGCGGTCGCCTACGGCCAGTACGAGATTCGAGTTGCTGCGCTTGGTGGCGGCGGGGGCGGGGCGGCGGTCGGTGCGGGCGCTGATGCCGGGGCGGTCGTTCCAGCCGTCGCCGCGGGTCCAGTCGCGTTCGAAGCCGTCGTCGTCGCCGCGGCGGCGGACGAAGCCGCGCTGGGTGGAGGTGGGTTCGAGGCGACGCCAGTCCATGAGGTGGCCGGGGATCTCTTGCAGGAAGCGAGATTCCGGGCCGGAGGTGGGCTGCCCCCAGGCCGAGCGCACGATGGCGCGGGTGAGGTAGAGGCGTTTGCGGGCGCGGGTGATGCCGACGTAGGCGAGGCGGCGTTCCTCGGCCAGTTCGGCCGGGTCGCCGAGGGCGCGCATGTGCGGGAACTGCCCGTCCTCCCAGCCGGTCACGAAGACGACGGGGAATTCGAGGCCCTTGGCGGTGTGCAGGGTCATGAGCGTCACCACGCCGGTGCCCTCGTCGGGGATCTGATCGGAGTCGGCCACGAGGGAGACGCGTTCGAGGAAGGCGGCCAGCGATCCGGGATCGGGTTCACCCTCACCGGCTTCGGGCAGTAGCCCTTCGGCCCGCGCCGCCTCGACATTGTTGCGCGCCTCGGAGCTGAATTCGCGTGCGACGCTGACCAATTCGTTGAGGTTGTCGAGCCGCGCCCCGTCCTGCGGATCGTCGGAGGCTTCGAGTTCGGCGCGGTAGCCGGTGCGGTCGAGCACCGCCTCGACCACATTGCCGACGTCCGGGAAGTCGAGATCCTCCTGTGTGCCGGCCGCGCGCACCTCTTCGAGCAGCTCCAGGAAGCCCGCGATGGCCCGCTGGGACCGGGTGTTGAGCAGCGCCACCTTGCCGTCGGCGGCATCCCGAAGCGCTTGCGCGAAGCCGACATTGCGCTGTTCGGCATGCACGGCCACGCACGCTTCGGCCCGATCGCCGATCCCCCGGCGCGGGGTGTTGAGAATGCGGCGCAGGCTCACCGCGTCCTCGGGATTTTCCAGCACGCGCAGGTAGGCGACGATATCGCGCACTTCCTTGCGCTCGTAGAACCGAACGCCGCCGACCACCTTGTACGGCAGCCCCATGCGGATGAAGATCTCTTCCAACGCCCGGGAGTTGTTGTTGGTGCGATAGAACACCGCGACATCGCCGTAGTTGGCATCGCCCTGATCGACGAGCCGGTCGATTTCGCGTGCCACGAACGAGGCTTCGTCGTGCTCGTTGTCGGCGACGTATCCGACGATCAGTTCGCCGTCGCCCTGATCGGTCCACAGCTTCTTGTCGCGCCGGTTCTCATTGCGGGAGATCACGGCATTGGCGGCGGTCAGAATGCGCTGCGTGGACCGGTAGTTCTGTTCCAGCAGAATGGTTTCCGCATCGGGGAAGTCGCGTTCGAACTCCTCGATATTGCGAATGGTCGCGCCGCGGAAGGCATAGATGGACTGATCGGCGTCGCCCACCACGCACAGTTCGCTGGGCGGCACCCGATCCTCGGAGTCCTTGGGCAGGTGATGCCCGACGAGCTCCCGCACCAGCACGTACTGCGCGTGGTTGGTGTCCTGGTACTCGTCGACCAGCACGTGCCGGAACCGCCGCCGGTAGTACTCGGCCACCTGCGGATGCTTCTGCAGCACCGCGACCGTCTCACCGATCAGATCGTCGAAGTCGAGGGCATTGGCCGCGCGCAGCCGCCGCTGGTATTCGTCGTAGACCTTGGCGACGAGCCGCGGCATCTCGGTGTCCTCGGTCGCGGCGTCGGCGGCGGCCTGATCCGGATCGATGAGCTCGTTCTTGAGATTGGAGATGGCGGTGGCGAGCAGCCGCGGCGTGTACTTCTTCGGATCGATCTCGAGGTCGCGGCTGATCATGGCGAGCAGTCGCCGCGAGTCGTCGGCGTCGTAGATGGAGAAGTTGGTGTTGAGCCCGCCCGGCACCAGCGCGGCCTGGGTCCGCAGAATGCGCACGCAGGTGGAGTGGAAGGTGGACACCCACATGCTAGCGGCGCGTGGCCCCACCAATCCGGCCACGCGTTCACGCATTTCGGCGGCGGCCTTGTTGGTGAAGGTGATGGCCAGGATCTCGCCGGGCCGCACGCCGCGGGCGGCGAGCAGATAGGCGATGCGCCGGGTGAGCACGGCGGTTTTCCCGGATCCGGCTCCGGCCACGATCAGCAGCGGAGTGCCGGTGTGTACCACCGCGGCGCGCTGTTGTGGATTCAGCCCTTCGAGCAACTGCTCGGTCTTCTGCTCGTCCTGTGCCACCGTCGTGTTCATCGCCCATCCACGTTACTGGCGCGCACCGACAGACTGACAGCCCGCTGGCAGAGCCGTCCGAATAGTGCCGGTCGAGCGAATTTCGAGTGAACATCGGCCGCCGAAAACTCAGGAGATTCACAAATGAAGGCGTTTTCGTTTGGTCATCCCACGTGGCACACTGGCCACATGACCGGCGCTGGTGGCAACACGATGCGGACCCAGCGCACCCCCGGGGGGACAATGAAGGCCGAACAGGTCTGATTCTTGGTGAAGAACCGATCGGTAACAGGTCGGCACCTCATGCCGATCGACGTTCTGGACCACGAGGAGTGAAAGTATGAGCATCTCGACGACGGGACAATCCGAGCCTGCCACCGGGTCGGACTCCGCCCTCCCCTCCGAGGCGGAGATCGAGAAGCTGCGCAAGGAGATCGACAAGCTCGACGCCGAGATCCTCGCCGCCATCAAGCGCCGCACCGAGGTGTCGCGCATCATCGGCCGCACGCGCATGGCCAATGGCGGCCCGAAGCTGGTGCATTCGCGCGAGATGAAGGTGCTCGAGCGCTTCAGCGAGCTGGGCCAGGAGGGTCACACCCTCGCCATGCTGCTGCTGCGCCTGGGCCGCGGCCGCCTGGGCCACTAGCCGTGAGCCCGCGTCACTAGCCGGGTGTTAACGCCGGGCAGCGTGCCCGGGATATTCACGCGGAACTACCGCGCGCCCTGGTTCGCCGACGGGCTGCCGGTTCCCACGAGACCACGCCTTGCCCGTGAGAGCGAGTGAGGCTTCCCCAGGCCGCCCCGGGTGTCTATCGCCCCGGGGCGGTTCTTTCACGGTTCGGGCGACGCGGCGGGCACCCCGGCTGATTACGGCAGCGCGATGTACTTGGTGTCGAGGTACTCCTCGATGCCCTCGAACCCGCCCTCACGGCCGAAGCCGGATTCCTTGACGCCGCCGAAGGGCGCGGCCGGATCGGAGATGACGCCGCGGTTGACGCCGACCATGCCGGTCTCCAGCCCCTCGGCCACGCGCAGGGCGCGGTCCAGGCTCTTCGTGTAAACGTATGCGACCAGGCCGAATTCGGTGTTGTTGGCGGCGGCGAGACCCTCTTCCTCGGTGTCGAAGCCGACGATCGGGGCGACCGGGCCGAACACTTCCTCGCGCAGGATGCGGGCTTGGGCGGGAATGTCGGTCAGCACGGTGGCCGGGTAGAACCAGCCGGGGCCGCCGGGAGCCTTGCCGCCCAGGGCGATCTGCGCGCCGGCGCTCACGGCGTCGTCGACGAGACCGGTCACGGTGTCGAGCTGATCCTCGTTGATGAGCGGTCCGAGGGTGGTCGACGGTTCGGTGCCATTGCCGAGTTTGTACTCCCCCATGGCCGCCACGAGCTTGTCGGTGAATTCCTGGCGAACCGAGTTCTGCACGTGGAATCGGTTTGCCGCCGTGCAGGCTTCGCCGCCATTGCGCAGCTTGGCCAGCACCGCCCCCTGCACCGCGGCGTCGAGGTCGGCGTCGTCGAAGACCACGAAGGGCGCGTTGCCGCCGAGTTCCATGGAGGTGCGCAGCAGTCCGTGCGCCGAGGACTCGACGAGCTTCTTGCCGACCGGGGTGGATCCGGTGAAGGTGAGCTTGCGCAGTCGCGGATCGTTGAGCAGCGGCGCGGTGACAGCGCTGGAACGACTCGTGGTGATGACCGACAGCACCCCGTCGGGCAGGCCCGCCTCGGAGCAGAGCTTGGCGAGCAGCAGCATGGTGAGCGGAGTCTCACCGGCGGGCTTGACGATCATGGTGCAGCCCGCGGCGAGCGCGGGCCCGATCTTGCGGGTGCCCATGGCGAGCGGGAAGTTCCACGGCGTGATGGCCAGGCACGGCCCGACAGGCTGCTTGGTCACCAGAATCCGGCCGGTCCCGGCGGGCGCGGGCTGATAGCGCCCGTGCACACGCACCGCCTCCTCGCTGAACCAGCGGAAGAACTCCGCCCCGTACTTCACCTCATTGCGGGATTCGGGCAGCGCCTTGCCCATTTCGAGGGTCATGAGCAGCGCGAACTCCTCGGCCCGCGCGGTGATGGCTTCGAAGACCGCGCGCAGGATCTCCCCGCGCTGCCGGGCCGGCGTGGCCGCCCATTCGGCCTGCACCGCCGCCGCGGCGTCGAGGGCGCGCACGGCGTCCTCGGGGGTGGCGTCCGCGACTTCGACGAGCACCTCGCCGGTCGCCGGATTGTGCACCGGGAAGGTCTTGCCGCCGGTCGCGTCGACCGGGCCGCCGATCCAGAGCCGGGTGGGGACGGATTGCAGAACATCGTGTTCGGTCGCCATATTCGCCAGCCTAGGCCGGTGTCCGAGAGCACAGCCGGAGTCCGGGCGAATCCGGCATCGGCGCTGCGTTCACCTGGGGTTACCTGCGCGTAGCGGCCAGTGGTTGTAACCTCGGCGGACGTGAGCAGCGACATCACCGCATCGGCGGCCTGGCGGAAACTGCACGACCACCATGCGGCGATCGCCGGACGGCATCTGCGTGAGTTCTTCGCCGAGGACCCGGAGCGCGGCCGGGAGCTGACCGTGCAGGTCGGTGACCTGCACATCGACTACTCCAAGCACCGCGTGACGCGCGAAACCCTGGACCTGCTGGTCGAATTGGCCGAGACGGCCGAACTCGAGCAGCGGCGCGACGCCATGTTCGCGGGCGCGCACATCAACACCTCCGAGGATCGGGCGGTGGCGCACTGGGCGCTGCGGCTGCCCGCCGCACAGCCCACCGACATCGACGGCGAGGATGCCGACGCGCAGGTGCACGAAGTCCTGCGGCGCATGGGCGAATTCACCGATTCGGTGCGGAGCGGCGAGTGGCGCGGCGCGACCGGCGAGCGCATCACCACGGTGGTGAACATCGGCATCGGCGGTTCGGATCTGGGCCCGGCGATGGTGTTCCTCGCACTGCGGCATTACGCCGACGCGGGCATCTCGGCCCGCTTCGTGTCGAATGTCGATCCGGCGGACCTGGTTTCGAAGCTGGACGGCCTGGATCCGGCGAAAACGCTGTTCGTGGTGGCGTCCAAGACCTTCTCCACGCTGGAGACGCTCACCAACGCGACAGCCGCGCGGCGCTGGCTGGTGGCCGCGCTCGGCGAGGAGGCGGTGGCCAAGCATTTCGTGGCCGTGTCCACGCACGCGGATCGGGTGGCGGCCTTCGGAATCGACACCGCGAACATGTTCGGCTTCTGGGATTGGGTCGGCGGCCGCTACTCGGTGGATTCGGCCATCGGGCTGTCGGTCATGGCGGTGATCGGCAAGGAGCGCTTCGCCGAATTCCTGGCCGGATTCCACACCGTGGACGAGCACTTCCGCACCGCTCCCCTGACCGAGAACGCCCCCGTGCTGCTGGGCCTGCTGGGCCTCTGGTACTCGAATTTCTTCGGCGCGGAATCCCGTGCGGTGCTGCCGTATTCGAACGATATGGCGCGCTTCCCGGCGTATCTGCAGCAGCTGACCATGGAATCCAACGGCAAGTCGGTGCGAGCCGACGGCACGCCGGTGACCACCTCGACGGGTGAGATCTTCTGGGGCGAGCCGGGAACCAACGGCCAGCACGCGTTCTATCAACTGCTGCACCAGGGTACGCGGCTGGTGCCCGCCGACTTCATCGGATTCGCCCGTCCCACAGACGATCTGCCGACCCTCGACGGCACCGGCAGCATGCACGACATCCTCATGAGCAATCTGTTCGCGCAGACCAAGGTGCTGGCCTTCGGCAAGACGGCCGAGGAGATCGCCGCGGAGGGCACCGATCCGAAGATCGTGCCGCACAAGGTGATGCCGGGCAACCGGCCCTCCACCGCCATTCTCGCGCCGCAGCTGACTCCGTCGGTGCTGGGTCAGCTCATCGCCCTCTACGAGCATCAGGTGTTCACCGAGGGCGCGATCTGGGGAATCGACAGCTTCGACCAGTGGGGTGTGGAGCTGGGCAAGCAGCAGGCGCTGGCCCTCGAACCGCTGCTCACCTCGGCGCAAGCGCCCGCACCCCAGGACGATTCGTCCACGGACGCGCTCATTCGCTGGTATCGCGACCACCGCTGAGCCGTCCGCCCGTGCTCAGCTGGTGTGCCGGCTGAGCACGTCGTAGGCGAGCGTGGCGTCCTCCGGGAAGACCAGGATGCGGAACCGGTCCGGTTCGTTGCGCCGGCGATGGGCGGCGCGGGCGCGGCCCGTGGTGGCGCGCACCCCGTAGGCGTGCAGCAGCTGGCGGACGGTGTGGGCGGCGCGCTCGTCGAGCACGGTGGCCGCCGGGACCAGGAGTCCGTAATCACCGGCCGCCCGTGCACGATGGGCCCGGAACCAGCCGCTCATGACCGAGTCCCGCTGTCCTGCTTGGCCTTCAGCATGGCGAGCTGAGCCTGCTCGGCGTGCTCCTCGCCCGCTTCGATCACCGTCCGCTCGGCTTCCGGATCGGCGCGCAGGAACGAGCCGACACCGGGCTTACCCGCCGCACCGAGCTTGTTCATCTTCTTCGGCACCGGCGCGCCCTCGTACTCGACCTGCCCCAGCGACTGATGCATCTCGATGTACTCGCCGTGCGGCAGCCGTTTGATGATGCCGGTTTCGATGCCGTGCGCGAGCACCGCGCGGTCGCTGCGCTGCAGGCCCAGGCAGAACCGGTAGGCCGCGAAGTAGGCCAGCGGCGGCGCGATCAGCAGCGCGATGCGGAAGAACCAGGTCGTCGCGTTCAGCGAGATGTGGAACTGCACCGCGATGATGTCGTTGACGCACGCCAGCGTGAGCACCAGATAGAACGCGATGGCCATGGCTCCGATGGCGGTGCGCACCGGCACATCTCGTGGCCGCTGCAGCAGATTGTGGTGCGCACGATCACCGGTGAGCCGCTTCTCGATCCACGGGTAGAGCGGGATCGCCACGAGCACCAGCGCCATGATCACCGCCACCCAGAACGCGGCCGGGATGGTGTAGTTGCCGATGTAGATCTCCCACGGCGGCATGAGCCGCGCCAGGCCGTCGGTCCACATCATGTAGAAGTCCGGCTGCGAGCCCGCCGACACCTGCGCCGGGTTGTACGGCCCCAGATTCCAGATCGGATTGATCTGCAGGACGCCGCCCATGACCGCCACCGTGCCCAGGGTGAAGGCGAAGAACGCGCCCTGATCCAGCGAGAACACCGGAATGATGCGCGCGCCCACCACATTCCGCTCGGTGCGGGCGGGACCTGGGAACTGCGTGTGCTTCTGGTACCAGACCAGCGCGATATGGGTCGCGATGAGCGCCAGCATGATTCCGGGGAACAGCAGCACATGCGTGATGTAGAGCCGCGGAATCAGCACCGTCCCAGGGAATTCCCCGCCGAACAGGAAGAAGTGCGTCCAGGTGCCGATCACGGGCACCGCCATGGTGATGCCGCCCAGCGGCGACCGCAGCCCGGTGCCGGAGAGCAGATCGTCGGGCAGCGAATACCCGAAGTAGCCCTCGAACATGGCCAGAATCAACAGGATCGAGCCCACCACCCAGGTGGCCTCGCGCGGCCGCCGGAACGCTCCGGTGAAGAACACCCGGAACATGTGGATGATGATCGAGGCCGCGAACAGCAGTGCGGCCCAATGGTGGACCTGCCGCACGAACAGTCCGCCGCGCGTCTCGAAGGAGATGTCGAGCACGCTCTGATAGGCGGCGGACATGCGCACACCGCGCAGCGGCTGATAGGCCCCGTCGTAGACCACCTCGGTCATGGACGGATCGAAGTACAGGGTCAGGTAGATGCCCGACAGCAGCAGGATGACGAAGCTGTAGAGCGCGATCTCCCCGAGCAGGAACGACCAGTGCGTCGGGAACACCTTGTTGATGGAGCGTTTCACGAACGCCGCCGCGTGATAGCGCTGGTCGGCGGCGTCGGCATGCT
Source organism: Nocardia huaxiensis (assembly GCF_013744875.1). Taxonomy (NCBI): domain Bacteria; kingdom Bacillati; phylum Actinomycetota; class Actinomycetes; order Mycobacteriales; family Nocardiaceae; genus Nocardia; species Nocardia huaxiensis. The sequence goes on along the minus strand of NZ_CP059399.1, from coordinate 2,179,800 downwards.
GTGCGACGGTGGTGCTCATATCCAACAGACACCGCAGCGCGCAGAAACGTGACACCCGGGGTGGAACGAAGGACCGAATGTGGCAGACCAGACATTCACCGCAGCGGCGGCGAGCGGATCCACCCATAGGGTTGATCACATGCTGTACGGCCGAGTGGAGGAATCGCGGCGCATCACCGCGCTGTTGAACGCGGCACGCGCGGGTGGCAGCGGCGCGCTGGCGCTGCTCGGCGATCCCGGTGCGGGCAAGTCCGCACTGCTCGATCACGCCGCCACCCTGGTGGATTCGTCGTGGCGGGTGCTGCGCTGCACCGGGGTGGAGAGCGAGTCCGAACTGCCCTTCGCCGGCCTGCAATCGCTGCTGCACCAGCAGGTGCATCGGCTCGACGCGCTGCCCGCCCCGCACGGGGCCGCCCTGCGCTGCGCGTTCGGATTGAGCGCCGAGCCGGCGCCGGACCGGTTCGCGGTGGGCGCGGCCATGGTGTCGCTGCTGGCCGAGGTGGCTGCTGACGGTCCGGTGCTGTGCCTGATCGACGACGCGCAGTGGCTGGATCGGCCGTCCGCGGACGCGCTGCTGTTCGCGGCGCACCGGTTGGACGCCGAGTCGGTGGTGCTGTTGCTGGGCAGCCGGGTCGAATTGGATTGCCGTGCGGTGCCGGAGCTGACGCTGGGCCCACTCGATGAGACACACGCGCGGGCGCTGCTCACCGAGCGGTTCCCGGAGCTGGCGGCCGAGGTGCGCGAGCGGGTGCTGGCGGAGGCGGGCGGAAATCCGTTGGCTGTCCTGGAATTGCCGCGCATGGACGCGAATTGCCATCCGGTGGGGCCACTTCCGCTGCCGGAGCGACTGTGCGCGGGGTATCGGGACTACATTGCGACGCAACCCGAGGCCGCCCGCACGGCGCTGGTGGTCGTGGCCGCCGAGGAGACCGGCAATGTCGAGGTGGTGCGCACTGCCCTGGCTCGGCTGGGAATGGGCCCGGCCGCCCTCATCATGGCCGAGAACTCCGGCATGGTCGTGGTTTCCGGGGATTCGGTCGCGTTCCGGCATCCGCTCAAGCGTGCCGCCGCCTATCAGCTGGCCCCGTTCACGCAGCGGCTCGCGGTGCACGCAGCGCTGGCGGAGGCCCTGACCGGTGACCCGGATCGCCGCGCCTGGCATCTGGCCTTCGCCACCCCGGCTCCCGATGAAACCGTCGCCGCCGCACTGGAATCCGCCGCCGCCCGCGCCACCGCGCGGGCCGCCTGCGGTGCCGCCGCCTCCGCGTACGAACGGGCCGCGCGCCTGTCCCCCGCCCCCGCCGACCGCACCCGCCGCCTCATCCTCTCGGTGGAGGCCCTGGCCACCGCCGGTCGTCCGGAACAGGCCCTCGCCCTGGCCGATCAGTTGGATCCGGCCACGTTCGCGGTTGTCGCCGATTTCGCGATGGTGCGGGATGTGCGGGCGCACATCGCATTCGAACGCGGCGCCCTGGGCAGCGCGTACGAACTCTGGTTGGACGTCGCGGCGGAATTGTCGGTGCGGCAACCGGATCGGGCCGCGGTCGCCCTGATGGACGCGGCCCGCACCGCCTGGACCCGGGGTGACCTGGCCGGGGCGCGGCTGGCCCGGCAGCGCATGTCCGAGCTGGTGCTGGACGACGCGTGGACGCCGCTGCTCGCCGCGGTGGAGGGGCCCAATCTGATGTACGGGCGCGAGCTCGCCGCAGGTGTCGCACTGGTGCGCGCCGGGGTGGCGGCGGCGCGGTGGACCACCGACCCGGCGACCCGGTTCCTGCTGGGTCTGCTGTGCGCGGTCGGCACCGATACCGACGACGCCCACGACCTGCTGGCCGAGGTGGCGGCCGAGTACAGCGCGCGCGGCATGGTCGGCCGTCTGCCCGCGGTGCACGCCTCACTGGGCACCACCCATTTGCTGGTCGGTCGTTTCCAGGAGGCCGAGGCCGCCTGCCTGACCGCCGTCCGCCTCGCGGAGGGCACCGGCCAGCCGAACCGCGTCCTGCAGGCCGAATCGGTGCTGGCCGTGCTGGCCGCCATCCGCGGCGACGCCGACCGCTGCCGCGAACTCGCCGACTCCCGCCGCCGGGGCGCGCGGCCGGGTCCGGAATTCGCCTCGACCCGCTACGGCGATGCCCAGCCGGAGGTCAACACCATCGACGCCGCCCACTGCGAATGGGCGCTGCTGCACCTGGATCTCGCGCAGGGCCGTTACGAGGCCGCCGTGCACCGTGGCGAGGCCATGCTGCGCAGTCCGCACCGTCCGCTCGGCCAGTGGCCGCACCTGCTGGCCGACCGTGTGGAAGCCGCCCTGCGGCACCGGGATTCGGCGCGCGTCCTGGAGCCCCTGTCCGCGCTGCGCGAGATCGCCGCCGCGACCGGCACCCCCTGGGTCCGTGGTCTGCTGCTGCGCTGCGAAGCCCACCTGGCCGGCGACCCCGACGGTTTCGAGCTGGCCCTGCGCATCCAGTCCGCCGAATCCCGCTGGTTCGACCACGCCCGGACCCAGCTCCTGCTGGGCGAACGCCTGCGCCGCGAGCGCCGTCAGCGCGCCGCCCGCACCCACCTGGAATCCGCCGCCCGCACCTTCGACCGCCTCGGCGCCCACCCCTGGGCCGCCCGCGCCCGCGGCGAACTCCGTGCCGCCGGAGGCGATTCCAGCGTCCTGCCGAGCGACACCGGCGCGATGCTCAACGTCCGGTCTCACGCGCCTCGCGAGGCCGTCGCGGGACGGCCCCGCGAAGGGGCTGTGGCCGTGCTCGGCGATCCCGGGCCACGGGATGATCTGTTGACGCCGCAGGAGTTGCAGGTGGTGCGGCTGGCGGCGCGGGGAGCGACCAACAGTGAGATCGGCGCGCAGTTGTGTCTGAGCCCGAAAACCGTTGGCCATCACCTGTATCGGGCATTTCCCAAGTTGGGGGTGCGGAGCCGGGTGGAGCTGGCTCGGGTGGTGGCGGAACGGTTCCGGTAGGTTCACTGGGTGCTGTACGGCCGAGAGAGGGAAGAACGGCGGATCGGCACACTGTTGACCGAGGCCGCGCGCGGGCGGAGTGGCGCGGTGGCGGTGGTGGCTGGGCCCGGGGAGGGGAAGTCCGCGCTGCTCGAGCGAGCGGCGGAAATGACGGGAGCGACCTTGCCTGCGGGAGCGTCGCCGTGGTGGCGGGTCTTGCGCTGCACGGGGATGGAGACCGCGGCGGAGTTGCCGTTCTGCGGGTTGCGCGCACTGCTGGAACCCGCGCTGGCGCATCTGCCCGCGCTGCCGCAACCGCAGGCCGGGGCACTGTCGGGGGCGCTGGGATTGGCCTCGGCCGAACGGGATCCGGAACGGTTCCTGGTGGGCCTGGCCACGCTGTCACTGCTCGCGGAGCTGTCGCACGAGGGTCCGGTGCTGTGCCTGATCGACGACGCGCAGTGGCTGGATCAGCCGTCCTTGGACGCGCTGCTGTTCACCGCGCGGCGGCTGGGTGACGAGGGCATCGCCGTATTGTTCGCGGGACGGCCGGATTTCACGGCCGCCGGGCTCGAGATCCTGCACCCGGCGCCGCTGGACGCGCAGGCGGCGCGGGCGCTGCTGGCCGAGCACAGTCCGGAGCTGCCGGTCGAGGTGCGGGACCGGGTGCTGGCGGAGTCGGCCGGAAATCCCTTGGCGCTGTTGGAATTGCCGGGGATGAATCTGGACGCGCTGCCGGTCGGGCCGCTGGCGCTGTCGGATCGGCTGCAATCCGGGTATCAGGAGCACATCGGCGATCTGCCGGAGCCGATCCGGCTGGCGCTGCTGGTGTCGGCCGCCGACGAGTCCGGCGCGCTCGGCCTGGTGCTGAATGTGCTGTGCGCCCTGGGCTCGGGCGCGGAGCCCCTGGCCGATGCGGAGCGCACCGGCCTGGTCACCGTGACCGGGCAGTCGGTGACATTCCGGCATCCGCTGGTGCGGGCCGCCGCCTACCGCATCGCCTCCGAAGCCCAGCGCGTCGCCGTGCATTCGGCCATGGCGCGGGCGCTGGCCGACGATCCGGACCGCCAGACCTGGCATCGCGCCGCCGCGGCCACCGGACCGGACGAATCCGTCGCGGCCGCACTGGAAGCCTCGGCCCTGCGGGCCGGTGAGCGCACCGGTTTCGGCACGGCGGCCACCGCGTGGGAGCGATCCGCGCAACTCACGCCCGACCCCGCCGAACGCGGGCGTCGCCTGCTGGCCGCGGTCGAAACAGCCACCAACGCGGGACAATTCGCGCGCGCCACCCGACTCGGCCACGCCGCGGCGGCCGCGAGCTGCTCCGCGGAGTCCCGGGCCCGGCTCGCGGGCGTGCTGGCGCACATCGAATTCGAGCACGGCGCACTGGCTTCCGCGCATGGGCGATTGCGGGCGGGCGCGGCGGCGGTGGCGCACAGTGATCCCGATCGTGCGGCCGTCCTGCTGCTCGATGCCGGCCGGATCACCTGGGCCGCCGGTGATCTGGCCGCCTTCCGAGCCTGCCGCGACCTGCTGGCCGAACTACCGCCCAGCACCGACCGCAACCGTTTCCTCCAGGCCTACGACGCCTTCCTGGCCCTCTACGAGGACGACCCGACCCAGGGCATCCTGTTGCTGCGCAAGGTGGTGGAGGATCCGGACCGGCATCGGGATCGCGCGCCCGCCATCCGTTTCGCGCTGGCCACCCACGCCATCGTGCTCGGTGATGTCGATACCGCGCGCGAGGTGCTCAGCGAGGTCGCGGAGAGCTGCCGCCTGCGCGGACAGCTCGGCTGGCTGGCGGCCATCGAATTGTGGCTCAGCACTGTCGAATTGATCGGCGGGCGCTTCCGTGAGGCGACGGTGCTGGCCGTGGAGGGCCGCCGCATCGGCGAGAGCATCGACCAACCGATCCGAATCGTGCACGCCGCGACCAATCTGGCGCTCGTCGCCGCCGTCGCCGGGGACGAACAGCGCTGCCTGGAGCTGGTGGACACGGTGCGCGCCAATCCACGCACCGCCAGCATGCATCACGCCCTGCTCGACTGGGCCGTGGCGCAACTCGACATGACCTGTGGCAGATACCTTTCCGCCCTGGAACGGCTGGAAGCCCTGGACCATGTCCCGCTGTACCGGCAGGGCCAGTGGGTGCTGGCCTACGCCGACCGCGTCGAGGCCGCCGTCCGCGCCAATCAGCCCGAACGCGCGGCTCCCGCCCTGGCCGCACTGCGCATCTGGTCCGACGCCCTGGAGGCCCCGTGGGCGCAGGCTCTGCTGCTGCGCTGCACCGCCCTGCTGAACGGCGATGCGGACGCCTTCACCCGGGCCCTGGAACTGCATGCGCGCCAGGGCCGTTGGTTCGATCGCGCCCGCACCTCACTGCTCTTCGGCGAATGGCTGCGCCGCGAACGCCGCACCGCCGAGGCACGCTCCGAATTGCGGGACGCCCTGGAGGCGTTCGAACGGCTCGGCCTCCCGGCTTGGGCCGACCGCGCCCGCGACGAACTCCGCGCCGCGGGCGAAGGCGCGGTGCCGCAGGCCAATCCCGGCCTCGCCGAACTCCTCACCCCGCAGGAACTCCAGGTCACCCGGCTCGCTGCGGGCGGCGCGACCAACAAGGAGATCGGCGCACGCTTGTTCCTCAGCCCGAAAACGGTGGGACACCACCTATCCCGCGCCTTCCGCAAGCTCGGCGTCTCGAGCCGCGTGGAGCTGGCCCGGCTCGAACTCGACTGAATTCCGTCCCGGCGGTATCGGACAGGTGGCCCGGTTTTCGAAGGCACCTCGGCCTTCTCGCCGCCGTCGAATACCGCCTAATACCTGCGTGTATAACCAGATGCTATGGCCGCGTGCCGGGCAGCAGGTTACGCAGCGCCTCGTCGAGGGTCGGGTAGCGGAAACGGAATCCGGCCTGCCGCAATACCTCCGAGGTGGCGTGCCGCCCGGTGAGCCCGAGCGCCGGATCGGTGCGCAGCACGACCGCACCGATGCCGAGAACGGCCGCCGGGGTGGGCGGCGACCACGGCCGGTGCAGATGCCGCCGCAGCGCCGACATCAGTTCCTGGTTGCGCACCGGAAAATCGGTGGCGGCCACCACGATTCCGTTCGGCAGCGTCACCTGCGGATCCAGCCCGACGGCCGCGCGCACGATGGCCAGCCAGTCGTCGAGGTGAATCCAGCTGAACCACTGCCGCCCGTTCCCGACGCTGCCGCCGAGTCCCGCCTTGGTGAGCAGTGCCAGCCGCTTCATGGCCGGCGCGTCCGGATCGAGCACGATCGAGGTGCGCAGAATCGTCCAGTGCTCGGCATTGGCCCCGGTGAACGCCCGCTCCCACGGCTCGGCGACCCCGGTCATCTGCGGCAGCCCGGGGTCCGGCAGCGGAGTGCTTTCCACACACCGTGTTTCGCCGGCGTCGGCCCAGATGGCGGTGGTGCTCGCCTGCACCCAGTAGTCGATCGGCGCGGCCAGGTTCTTCGCGGCTGCCACCAGCGCCTCGGTCGAATCCACTCGGCTGCTGCGCAATTCGGCGATATTGCGGTCGGTGGGCCGGCAGTCGACCAGCTTGCCCGCGAGGTTGATCAGCGCTGTCTTCCCCGGATTGTCGAGCGCCGCAACCCAATCCCCGACCGTGCGGCCATCCCAGATGACCTGCTCGTACGGCAGCGCGGCAGCGGCGCGCCGGGTCAGAATGGTGACCCGATGCCCCCGGCAGGTGAGATCCGCCGCGATATTGCGTCCGAGCGCCCCGCTCCCGCCCGCGATCACCACCGACAGCGCCTCCGCCGCGGGAGCGATCCCGGCCACCTGCGCGAGCCGCGCGAAGCTGGTCCGTGCATCCGTCTGGAGGTTGTCCCCCACCACTTTCCGGAACACCGGCGCCGACGGACCGCTGAACGTCAGCTCCTGCGCGACCTCGGTCCCGCCGTCGCGGGGTGTCAGCGTCCACCGCACCCGCATGGTCCCCGCGGGCTCCGGCTGCTCGATGCTCAGTTCCCGCCCCGGCACGAACGTGGCGATGACGAACGGCTTCGCCAGCCGCCCGTGGATCGCCTCGGACATCCGCCCGCGCGGCAGATAGTCGCCCGTGACGCCGGCCCCCGGCTCCCCGTACAGGGTCACCGAGGTAACGCGCGCATTCCATTCCGGCCACCGCGCCGGGTCCCCGACGACGGCCCAGAGCTCCTGCGGCGGAAGTGCGATGAACTGCGTGTACGACGTTGTACGAGCCATGCTTCGACGCTATCCCCGCAGCCCGCGACACGGAAGCGTGTCGTGACTCTCAACGCGATTCAGAGCTCCCGGACGAACTTCACGCGCGCGAGTCCCGCGCCGTCGTAGTCGGAGGTGGCGGGCACGCCGTCGAGGTCGAGGTCGCCCGGTTCGATCCGGAAGCCGAGGCTGGTGTGATACGCGATGGATTGCAGATTGCCGGTCCCTGTGATGCACCGGACGCGGGTGCGCCCGGCGGCGCGGGCGTCGGCGAAGAAGCGCTGGTAGAGAGCCGATCCCAGGCCACCGCGCCGCTGGTCCGGGTGGACGCCCACGAAGTGGATGTAGGCCCCGCTCGGATCGTCCTGGGAGAGAAGGCCGATCAGGAAGCCCGCGAGTTCGCCCGCCGGTCCCTCGGCGATCTGGCTGGTGGTGGTGAAGTGCTGGAGGAACAGGCGCGGCACCAGCAGACGGCGCTGGCGCGCGCCCTCCTCGCCGCCGAGACCACCCCACCAGTGCGTGAGGCCGTCCTGCACGCGCAGGAAGTCGTCTTCGACGGGCCGCCGGAATGTGATGGTCTCGGACATCGGAATCCTCCTGGGGCAGTGCGTGATCACCCCATCCGATCACACGGGCTACACCCAGATCGCACCGATGGGGGTCGCCGAGGTGGGCGCCGGCGCGGGCGCGGGGAGCACGGTCCGGGAGAAGCGCGGCGCGGGCGCGGGCTGGCGCACCCCGTCGAGTTCGATCAAAGCGCCTCGGGCGGTGAGGTGTTCGTCGGTGGCGGCGTCGGTGAAGCTGCGAATCGGGGTGACGCAGGCGTCGACGCCGTCGAACAGGGCGCACCATTCGTCCTGGGTTCTGGCCGCGAAGCGCTCGGTGAAGACCTTGCGCAGGATGTCCTGCCCGGCCGGATCCATCTGGTGCGGAAGGGATTCCGGGTCGAGTTCGAGCACGCGCAACAGTTCCGCGTAGAACTGCGGCTCGAAGGCGCCGACGGCCATGAACTTCCCGTCGGCGGTCCGATAGGTGTCGTACCAGGCCCTGCCGGTGTCGAGCAGGTTGGTGCCGCGCTCGTCGGACCAGGCGCCGGCCTGGTGCGCGACCCAGATCGAATGCGCCAGCGTGAGTACGCCGTCGGTCATGGCCGCGTCGATGACCTGCCCTTCTCCGGAGCGTTCCCGCTCGTATAGCGCGGCCAGCACGCCGAGCACGAGAAAGACCGAGCCGCCGCCGTAGTCGCCGAGCAGGTTGATCGGCGGCACCGGCCGCTCACCCTTGCGCCCGATTCCATTGAGCGCCCCGGTGATTCCGATGTAGTTGATGTCGTGCCCGGCCTGCGCGGCGCGCGGCCCGTCCTGTCCCCAGCCGGTGACCCGGCCGTAGATGAGCCGGGGGTTGCGGGCCCGCGTCTGTTCGGGCCCGAGCCCGAGTCGTTCGGCCACGCCCGGCCGGAACCCCTCGATCAGCACATCGGCGCGATCGACGAGTTCGAGCACGGCCGCGACGTCGGCCGGGTCCTTCAGATTCGCCTCGACGGTCCGGCGGCCCCGCAGTTGCGCGGGCGGCACCGTCCGGTCGATCCCGGCCCGCTGCACCCGCACCACGTCAGCGCCCAGGTCGGCCAGCATCATGCCCGCGTGCGGGCCGGGCCCGATGCTGGCCAGCTCGACAATCCGAACCCCGGTCAGCGGCCCTCTGGTTGCGCTCACGATCTGCCCCTTGCTCTACCCCTGTGGATGATCCACCCGAGTAGAACACGTTCTAAATTGGCGTGCCAATCGAACCGGCTCAGGCCACGTACGCGCGTTCCAGGATCGCCTCGGTGTCGATGCCGGTGGGCAGGGTGCCGAAGGCGATGCCCCAGTCGCCGCCGAATCGGGTGGCGCAGAAGGCATCCGCCACGGCCTGATTGCCGTGCCGCACCAGCTGCGAACCCTGCAGCACCAGGGCCATGAGCTCGACCACGCGGCGGGCGCGGTACTCGATATCGGCGAGGTCGGTGAGCTCCTTGCCGATTCGATCGATGGCCGTGTCCAGGTGCTGGTTCGCACCGCGCGCCAGGGCGACCTCGGCGAAGAAGGCCTCGACCGATTCGGGCTGACGGGCCATGGCGCGCAACGCATCCAGCGCCGCCACATTGCCCGAACCCTCCCAGATGGACATGAGCGGGGCCTCGCGGTACAGCCGGGGCATGCCGGAGTCCTCGACATAACCATTGCCGCCCAGGCATTCCAGGGCTTCGGCGGCATGCGCCGGGGCCCGCTTGCACACCCAGTACTTGGTGACGGCCAGCGCGATGCGGCGCAGCGCGGCCTCGGCCGGGTCGGCGCCGGCCCGGTCGGTGGCGCCGGCCAGGCGCATCATGACGGTGGTGGCGGCCTCGGATTCGACGACCAGGTCGGCCAGCACATTGCGCATGGCGGGCTGGTCGATGAGGTTGGCGCCGAACGCCTTTCGATGCCGGGCATGATGCACCGCGTGCGTGACGCCGGCGCGCATGCCGGTGGCCGAGCCGATGACGCAGTCCAGGCGCGTCATATTGACCATTTCGATAATGGTCTTCACGCCCGCGCCCTCCTCGCCGACCAGCCAGCCGGTGGCGTTCTCGTATTCGATCTCCGAGGAGGCATTGGACTTGTTGCCCAGCTTGTCCTTGAGCCGTTGCAGCCGAAGGGGATTGCGCGAACCGTCGGGCAGCACGCGCGGCAGCAGGAAGCAGGACAGGCCGCCCGGCGCCTGCGCGAGCGTGAGGAACATGTCCGACATGGGCGCGGAGGTGAACCACTTGTGGCCGACGATGCGGTACGCGCCGTCGGATTGCGGTGTGGCCGTGGTGGTATTGGCGCGGACGTCGGAGCCGCCCTGCTTCTCGGTCATGGACATGCCGGCGATGAGACCGGCCTTGGTGGACGGTTCCCGCAGCCCGTAGTCGTAGACGCCGGAGGCCAGCAGCGGCTCGAACTTCTCGGACAGTTCCCGGTTGTGCCGCAGGGCCGGAACCACCGCGTAGGTCATGGAGATCGGGCACATGTGCCCGGCGTCCGCGATGCCCCAGGTGTAGAACTTGGCGGCGCGGGCGGCGTGCGCGCCGGGCCGGTCGTCGCGCCACGGTGCGCCGTGCAAACCGTGTGCCACAGCGACTTCCATGAGGTTGTGCCAGTACGGGTGGAACTCCACCTCGTCCACGCGATGCCCGTAGCGGTCGTGGGTGTGCAGGACCGGTGGGTAGTCGTTGGCCACCCGGCCCCACTCCTGCGCCGCGAAACCGCCTGCGAGCGCGCCGAGTTCACGCACCTCGGCCTCGGCCCAGCCCGCACCCTCCCGATGCAGGCCCTCGATGAGCGCCGGATTGCGGGAGTTGTCGAAGGGGACGATGTTCGGTACCTGATTGAACACGTCGTGAGTGTGCATGGAGGGACTCCTGTTTCAGCTCGGGATGCCGAGGGCGCGCAAAGCGAAGGCGACGAGCTCGGGAACCACGGTTTCGCTCTGCAGCTGTTCGGCCAGCGGACCGACCAGCACCTCGCCGATGGCGCCCACCAGCGCGGTGGCACTGGTGCGCGGATCCTGCGGCGGCAGTTGACCATTGGCGACACCGGCGGCCACCGCGGACTCGAAGGTCTCGGCGAACGCGCGCCGGAAGCGCAGCCGCTCGGCGTCGACGGCGGTATCGACCGGTTCCGCCAGCAGCACGTAGGCGAGTTTGGGGTTCTTGAGCGCACGTCCCGCGAAGGTTTCGACGGCGGCCGTCACGCGTTCACGGGCGGTTTCACCGGCGCTGCCGGCGGCGGCCACGGTGGCGACCTCGCGGGTGACCACCTCGCGGAACACGGCGGCCATGAGTTCGGCCTTGCCGCTGAAGTTCTTGTAGACGGTGCCGGTGGCGATGCCGGCCTCGGCGGCGACGGTGGCCATGGACAATCCGGCGAAGCCCTGTTCGGACAGCACCTTCATGGCGGCCCGCACGATCGACCCCGCCTGGGCGTCGAGGCGGGCCTGGACGGCAGGGGTTCTGCGGTAGGCCACGAAAGAAGTGAAGCACGGATTCATTTCTTCACGCAAGGGCTCCCGAACACAGGCGTGTACGGCGTATGGTCGAGCCCGTGAGCGTACGAATCGAACGCAACGGCCCCGTCACCACCGTGATCCTGCACCGCCCGGAGGCCCGCAACGCGGTCGACGGCCCCACCGCCGCAGCCCTCGCCGACGCCTTCCGCGAATTCGACGCCGACCCGACCGCCGCCGTCGCGGTGCTGTGGGGCGAGGGCGGCACCTTCTGCGCGGGCGCGGACCTGAAGGGCCTCGGCACCGAACGCTCCAACCAGGTCACCGAGGACGGCGACGGCCCCATGGGCCCGACCCGCATGAAGCTGTCCAAGCCGGTGATCGCCGCGGTCTCCGGCTACGCGGTGGCGGGCGGGCTGGAGCTGGCCCTGTGGTGCGATCTGCGAATCGCGGAGCAGGACAGCACCTTCGGCGTCTTCTGCCGCCGCTGGGGCGTGCCGCTCATCGACGGCGGCACGGTCCGCCTGCCGCGCATCATCGGCACCGGCCGCGCCATGGATCTGATTCTCACCGGCCGGGCCGTGGGCGCTCCGGAGGCACTGCAGATCGGCCTGGTCACCCAGGTCGTCCCGACCGGTGAATCCCGCCGGGCCGCAGAGGAACTCGGCGCCCAGCTGGCCGCGCTCCCGCAGACCTGCCTGCGCTCGGACCGCATGTCGGTGCTGGAACAGGACGGCCTGGAGGAGGACGCGGCCATCCGCAACGAACTCCGGCACGGGATCAAAGCCCTCGGCGACGGCGCACTGGACGGCGCGCAGCGCTTCGCCTCCGGCGCCGGTCGCCACGGCCGCCCGGCCTGATCACCCCCGCGCACGCGCGCACGTGGTCGAAATACCACACCGATCGGTACGCTCCAGTGCGATGAATCGACTGAGCGTGGTGGACGAGATCTTCCTGCGGGCGCATCGGGGCATGGGCACCCCGATCGTTCTGCAGGGGATTTGGCGTACCGCCGACCCGGTCGAACCCGAACTCCTGCACCGCGTCCACGAGGCGCTGCGCACCGGCCCACTGGCCCGGCGGGTGGTGCGCTCCCGGGTGCCGGGCGCCCGGCCGCGCTGGCAGGCGAACCGGCACTGCTATCCGCTGGAAACGACAGCGCAGCCGATTCCCACTGCGGCAGTGCTGGATTGGGCCGACCGGCTGGGCGGCGACCTGGATCCGGAGTACGGTCCGGGCTGGCGGCTGGCCGCCGCCGCGCTGGACGACGGCGGCTCGGTGGTCGCCCTGACCTGTTCGCACGCCCTGGCCGACGGCCGGGCGGTGACGCTCGCCGTCGATCACGCCCTCGCCGGCGCACCGCTCGCGGCTCCCCTTGCGGCGCATTCGGATTGGGCCGACGCCCGTCGGCAGTGGCGCACGGTCCTGGGTGGCGTCGCGCGCGCACTGCGCCACGGCATGCCGCCCCCTCCGACTCCGGTCACTCCACGAAAAGCGTTGTCCGCCGACAACACCACACCCGGCACGGCGGCGAACGCCACCCGCAGTGCGGTCGTGCAGATCCCGGCGCGCGAGTGGAACCGGGTGGCGGTCGCCCACGACGGCACCGCCAACAGCCTCTTCGTCCACCTCATGGCGAATATGCTGTGGCGCACCGGTTTCCCGCAGGATTCGATCGCCGCCAGCCTCCCCGTCGACACTCGTGACGAACCCCGTGTCGACAACGACATGGCCATGACGGAGATCCGCATCGACCGCGACGACACCCCGGCCACCCTCCGCCGCAAGGCACGCGCCGCCTACGAGCACCGCATGACCGCCCCCGGCGGCATGCCGGAGGAGCTGCTCCAGGTCATCCCCGACCGCTGGGCCCACCGCCTGGCACAGGGCGCGGGCGAGCGAGACATCCTGTGCTCCAATATCGGAACCCTGCCCGACTCCCTGCTCACGCTCGGCTCCCACGCCTGCACCGGCGTCGCCGCCCGCGCCATCCACCCCGGCCTGACGCCCGATCGCCTCCCCCGCACCCGGCTGTCCGGCTATCTCACCCGCATCGCCGACAGCTACACCCTGTCCCTGGTGAGCCTCGACCCGGATGTCTTGCGCGACAACGCAACCCTGCGCGGGCTCGCCCGCGCCGCCCTGTCCGATCTCGGACTGGAAGGGACCTGCTGGTAAGAGATGACACCCGCCCGCCCCCGGATTCCGTTGCGAGCGCCGGTGTCGCCCTGCATGATCGGTGCCACCCATCGAGTCAGGTGATGGGTGGCATTCGCCCGCCGGGTGCCCGGGGGGAAAGATGAGGAGACAGCCGGTGGATCTGCAGCCGGGAGACGTGCTGGCCGGGTACACGATTCGGCTACTGCTCGGATCCGGCGGAATGGGCAAGGTTTACCTGGCACAGCATCCGCGCATGAAGCGGAAGATCGCCTTGAAGGTGCTGTCGGAGTCCATGGCCGCCGACGAGACCGTCCGCTCCCGCTTCGAACGCGAGGCCGAACTGACGGCCGAACTCGAGCACCCGAATATCGTGCCGGTCTACGACCACAGCGCCGCCGGCGACGCCGTGCTGTGGATCGCCATGGGCTATGTGCAGGGTGGTGACGCCGCGCAGTTGCTCCGGGATGCCGGGCCGTTCGCGGCGGAGCGGGCGGTCGCGCTGATCGCCGATGCCGCACGGGGTTTGGACCACGCGCACGCGAACAATGTGCTGCACCGCGATGTCAAGCCGGCCAATCTGCTGGTGCGCCGGGAATCCGGAGGGCGCGAACACGGTTTGGTCACCGACTTCGGCATCGCGCGCAGCCTCGGCGACACCCCGACCCGATCCGGCTTGGTGACCACGCTGGCCTACACCGCGCCGGAACGGTTCCGGGGTGAGGTCACCGACCGCCGGTCCGACGTGTACTCGCTGGGCTGCACGCTGTTCGAATTCCTCACCGGCAGAAGACCGTTCGTGGCCGCCGACGCCGCCGCGCTGATCGGGGCGCATCTCGGCCGGAAGCCGCAGCGGGTCAGCGAACTTCGGCCCGGCACACCGCCCGGCTTCGACGCGGTCATCGCGCAGGCCCTGGCCAAGAATCCGGCGGACCGGTATCCGACCTGCGGGGCGCTCGCGGACGCGGCCGGGCGGGCGCTCACCGCGGCGCCCGTGGAACGCGTCGCGCCAGTGCGGGAGACGCGCGCGCAGCCCGCTGCGGGCAAGCCCCCGGAGCCCGGTCCCGCAACGGTTTCCGGCACCGCCCGTGCCAAGGCCGTGGCCGTCAGCCCGGACGGCAGTCTGCTGGCCACGGCCGGACCCGAGACGGTCCGCTGGCTGGCGGTGGACGATCCCGCGCAGGCGACCGCCCACACCGAGCCCGGACACCACGGCCGGCATCGGGCCGGACGCGACACCTCGGATTTCGCCGTCGCTTTCAGTCCGGACGGCACGATGCTGGCGGCCTCGGCGAGTGGCAGCCTGGGGCTGTGGGATGTCCGGAGCGGGGAACGGTCGCCGATCACGCTGAATGTGACCGGGGATGTCGTCGATCTGTCCTTCAGCCCCGACAGCCGGCTGCTGGCGGTCGGCACCACCTATGACGTCTACCTGTACGACCTGCAGCGCGCGGGATCGATGCGGCGGGTCCTGATCGGCAGCTGGGGCGTCAGCTCGATCGCCTTCACTCCGGCCGGGGATCTCGCCATCGGCACCAAAATCGGTGTCGCGCTGTACAACACGTCCCTGGTGCGCTGGGATCTGCTCCCGCTCGCGTTGCGCAGCACCTCCCAGTACTCGCATTCGATCCGGCATCTGGTATTCAGTCCGGTGGATTCCCTTGCGGCAGCGGTCATCAACGAGACGACGGTACAGCTGTGGGACACCGCCGCCACCCAGCTGCTGGAACCGGCGCTCACCCGGAGCGGAGCGGCGTTCACCCGCTTGGCATTCGGTCCGAAGGGCACCCTCGCCGCCGCGACAGCCGCAGGCGCGGTGTACCTTTCGGACCCGCGCACCCGGGAGGAGCTCGGTCCAGCGCTGACCGGCCACCAGGGTCCGGTGACCGGTCTCGCCTTCCATCCCGACGGCGCCTGGCTGGCCACCTGCAGCGGCGGCGAGGCCGTGCGGCTGTGGCGGCTGTAACCGTCAGTGCACCGGCACACGGTCCGCCAGCCGGGCCAGCACATGCTGGGGCACTTCGACTCCCGGCTCCAGATCCGCGGACGGTACCGGCGCGTCGAAGACCTGCCGAATGGGCAGCACGCCCGCCCAGACGCCCCCCGCCGCGATATCGGCGGCATCGTCTCTGGGCCCGCCGGTGCGGATCTTCACCGACGCCTCGCTGAGGTCCAGCGCCAGCACCATGGTGGCGGCGAGCTCCTTCTTGTTCGGCGAGCGCACCGCGTCCCACGAGCCCGGCGCGGCATGCTCGACGATCACCCGCAGCCCGTGCATCCGATCGTCGGCATCGGTGAGTTCCGTTGGGCGGGCATGGATTACCGCCGACCGATAGTTCATGGAGAAGTGCATGGCCGAACGGGCGTAGATGAGGCCGTCCACGTGTGTGACAGCGACCGACACCGCCCCGGTGAGAGCGGCGCGCAGATTTCCCGCACCGGTCGACCCGTGCAGATAGAGCGTGTCACCGTCACGGCCGTACACGGTGGGAATGACCACGGGCGAACCGTGCATGACCACCCCGAGGTGGCACACCAGCCCGGCATCGAGCACGGCATCCAACTCGGCGCGATCGGTGGCGGCCCGGTCCCTGAGGCGAGTCGGCGTGCTACGCAGCGTGGGCGACAATGGGGTCCGGATCGAGGCTGACTCACTCATGTGACCAGCATCCCCGGAGAAATGGCCTCACCAAATAGCCAATTCCCGGCCGATTCGACAGACCACTTCGGGGGGATCCAACTGTGCCGTTCACGTTCGCACACCCGGCGGCGGTGCTGCCGCTACGCCGGACGCTGTGGTTTCCGGGCCTCGTGGCGGGCAGCATCGCACCCGACGCCGGGTACTACATTCCGCTCGGACCGGGCGGAGAGCTGACCCACTCGGCCCTCGGGCTACCTGTCGATGTGCTGCTCGGGGCGGCACTGCTGGCCATCGCGTGGATGGCGCGTGCGCCGCTGCTGCGTCTGATCGGCCGAACGACCACCCTCTCCTGGCCGGGAGTGTGGCGGGCCGCCGCGGCGCTCGGGGTGGGCGCGTTGACGCACGTGGCGTGGGATTCGCTCACCCATACCGACGGCATCGCGGTGCAGCACTGGGAAGTGCTGCGCGAGGCCGTGATCGGACCGCACCGCGTCTACAACGTGATCGGATACATCTCCTCGGCCCTGGGCCTGCTGGCACTCGCCTGGTACGCCGCCCGCTGGTTCCGCCGGACCCGGCCGGGACCAGCACTACCACACCGGCGCTGGGTCCTCACCGGATTCGCCTGCGCCGCACTGCTCGGCGGGCTCACGGCGAGTACAGATCCGGTCACAACCATCAGCCTCTACGACGCCGTACGTCACGTGCTCGTCGGAGCAATCCGGGCTATGGTGATCGCGGTCGGGGCTTATGTGGCAATTGCTTTCAGCACACGGGGGAAAGTTTGATCAAGCGCGCAGCCGCTGCGGCAGTCACGGCCATTGCCCTGACCACCACGGCAGCGGGTACGGCCGAGGCCGCGCCCGTCGGGATCGTCGTGCTCGCCAAGCCCGGCGGCCAATTCCAGGTCGGGACAACGACCTTGCACCTGGTCGACAGGAACCGGCCGGACCCGTTCCAGCCGGATACCGCACGGGAACTGATGGTTTCGGTCTTCTACCCGGCCACCGACACCGAGAAATACCCGCGCACCCGCTATCTTTCCAACCAGTTCATGCCGGGCCTGGACCAGCAGCTGGGCATTCGATTGCCCGGCGTATTCACCAATTCCGCCACAGGCGCACCGGTTCCCGCGGGCGCGAGCTTTCCGGTGGTGCTCTATTCGCCCGGTGCGGGCGATACCCGATTGTGGGGCAACGGCCTGGCCGAGGACCTGGCCAGTCGCGGGTATGTGGTGGTGACCATCGATCACACCTACGAGCCGGCTTTCGTCGAATTTCCCGGTGGCAGAATCGTTTACCGCGCGGACGCACCGAACGGGTTCGATACCGCGATCCGCGGGAAGTACATCGACGCCCGGCTGCTCGACGCCCGGTTCGTGCTCGATTCACTCACCCAGCTCGCGAATGGCATCAATCCTGATGCCGAACAGCGTTCGCTCCCATCAGGTTTGGATCGGGCACTGGATCTGGAGCACATCGGCTATGCGGGCCATTCCTCCGGCGGCTACACCGCCGTCGAGGCCATGCACGAGGACCCGCGAATCGACGCCGCCGTCGACATGGACGGTCAGATCGGTGTGGACGAGGACTTCGGCCGGGTGATCACCGAGGGCACGGATCGGCCGGTCCTGCTGCTGACCAGTCAGCAGATCGAGGAAGTCGGTGACGGCAATCCGTCGTTCGACGCGTTCTGGCGCAGCGGCACCGGCTGGAAACAGCATGTGACCATGCGCGATTCGGCGCACTACGACTTCACCGACTATCCCCAGCTCATTCCGCCCGCGGCGCGCGGCCTGGCCTCGCGCTACATCGGCGCCATCGGCGACCGCGGCGTGACGCTGGTCCACACCTATGTGGCGGCCATGTTCGACAAGTTCCTGCGCGGTCGCACCGACACCGTGCTGGAGCAGCCGCCGACCGAACCCGAGCTGAGGCGGCTGCGCTGACCGGTCGGCCCGCCGCGAGGCCGTGCGCGCGGAGTGGCATTCTGGATGAGCGCAACTCACGCTCGTCGGAAGGCCAATTCGTGGGTGATCTCGCGGCGGAGGACCTGCCCTTCACGGTGGACCGTGCGTCCGCCGTGCCGCTTGCGGTGCAGGTGGCGGATGGTTTGCGTGGTGCGGCGGCGACGGGCGCGTTCCGGGGTGGCGACCGGCTGCCGTCCTCCCGGGAGCTGGCGGCGCGGTTGCGGGTGAGCCGGACCGTGGTCACGGCGGCGTACGACCAGCTGCATGCCGAGGGGTGGCTCAGTGGCAGGCACGGGTCGGGGACCTATCTCACCGCTTCGCCGGAGCCCGCGGCCGCGCCGGCCAGCGGCGCGTATCGCACGAATCCACTGGCGGGGCTGCTGGATCTGGGGGCGGGTGCGCCGAGTATCGAAACCCTCGACCGGGCCGCGTGGCGACGAGCCTGGCGGGCGGCTTCGGATCGAATTCCCCTGGTGCGCAGGGATCGCGCAGGTGAGGCCGACTATCTCGCGGCGGTCGCGGAACATCTGTTGCGGCATCGGGGGCTGGTTCCCGGAAGCGGCTGCACGGTCCTGGCGACATCCGGAACCAGTTCGGCGGTGGCGGAACTCGCGGCGGCACTGCTGAAACCCGGTGATACCGCGGCCATCGAGGATCCCGGATACTCCCGGGCCGCCGGGGCGTTCCGGGCAGCGGGGGTGCGCCTGGTGCCGGTGCCGGTCGACGCCGACGGGCTGCGCGTGGACCTGCTGCCGGAGAACGCCAAGGCGGTGTATTGCACTCCGGCGCATCAGTTTCCGCTGGGGGCCCGGATGCCCGCGGCGCGCCGGGTGGCGCTCATCGAATTCGCCCGGCGCACCGGCGCATTGATCCTCGAAGACGACTACGACGGCGAATTGCGGTACGACACCGCGCCCTTGCCGCTGCTCGCCACGCTCGCCCCGGATGTGGTCGTGCACCTCGGCACCACGAGCAAGATCCTCACCCCCACCCTGGGCTGCGGATGGATGGTCGCCGCACCGGGGGTCGCAGACGCGGTCCTCACCCATCGCGAACTCACCGGCACCAGCGCGGCGCCCGCCGGTCAACAGGTCGTGGCCGCCCTGGCCCGGCACGGCGATCTGGCCCGGCATCTGCGCCGCCTGCGCCGCGAGATGCCGCCGCGGCGCGCCCTGGTCGTGAACACACTCCGGGAGCGCGGCCTCGAGGTGCGCGGCGACGACGCCGGGTCGCATGTGGCGGTGATCCTGCCGTCCCAGGCCGAGGAGGATCGCGCTATTGCCGCGGCCCGCACGGCGGGCGTCTACCTCGACGGGCTGGGCCGCCACCACATCGGCCCGCGGCACACCTTCGGCATTGCCCTCGGCTATGCGGCCCTGCCTCGTCACGATCTGCCGCACGCCGTCCGCCTGGCGGCAGATGCGCTGGCGAGCGCCTGAACCAGCAGGTTTCGGCGCATTTCGGGGAACACCCGGACCTGCCGAGGCGGTCGCTGCCGGAGCATGGCCCGGCCGGAGTCGTAGAGTGGACCGGGCGGCCCGTAAGGGTCGCCACACCCGGCAGTACCCGTATCGGAGTGGAGGCCACATGACCGACAAGGACATCCTCGCCACCATCAAAACCCTGGTGGACCGCGAACACGAACTCCGCTCGAAGGCCACCAGCGGCGCGCTCGACCCCGAGGCCGAACGCCGCCAGCTCGCCGATCTGGAAGTCCAGCTCGACCAGTGCTGGGATCTGCTGCGCCAGCGCCGCGCCCGCCTCGACCAGGGCCGCGATCCCGAGGAAGCCGAGGTCAACTCGGCCCGCCAGGTCGAGGGCTACCTGCAGTAGCCGGCGCGCCACGGATGCGTGCATTGGCCTTTTCGCTATCCCGGTGCGGCGGTGTCCGTGGCTACCATCGATAAATGGTGGCTTCTACAGATATCAAGACCGCTGACGGTGTCGTTCGTGGTTATCGGGGCCGCCGCGTTTCACGCTGGCGGTCCATTCCCTATGCGGCGGCGCCCGTGGGCGAGCTCCGTTTTCGCGCCCCACAGCCGGTGCAGCCGTGGAACGGCGTGCGCGATGCGACCGAATTCGGTTTCGCGGCAATGCAGCACCGCAATGGCGCGCGCATCGGCCCGCGCCGGCAGCAGCCGACCGGTGAGGACTGCCTGACCCTCAATGTCACCGTCCCCAATGACCCCGCGCCCGGCCCGCGCCCGGTCATGGTGTTCATCCACGGCGGCGGCTATGTGATCGGCACGTCCGCGCTCGGCCTGTATTCCGGTGCGCGACTTGCCCTTCGGGGCGACGTGGTGCTGGTGTCGATCAACTACCGGCTGGGCGCGTTCGGCTATGTGGACTTCAGTGAATACGCCACGCCCGCACACCGATTCGACTCCAACCTCGGCCTGCGCGATCAGGTGGCGGCCCTGGAGTGGGTGCAGCGCAATATCGCCGCGTTCGGCGGCGATCCGAACAATGTCACCATCTTCGGCGAATCCGCTGGGGCGCACGCGGTGCTGGCACTCATGTGCACACCCGCCGCCGCGGGGCTCTTCCATCGCGGCATCTCCCAGAGCCCGCCCGCCGACTGGGGCACCTCGCTCGCCGACGCGAAGGTCTTCGCCCGCCGCTGCATCGACAAGCTCGGCGTCGCACCCGACGCGGCGGCGCAAGCCCTGCTCACGGCCCGCCCCAACGACATTCGCCGCGCGGTCGATCATGCCGTCGGCTCGGTCCTGCGCGAACAGCCGGGCCTGTTCCCGGTCGCGCCCCTGGTGGACGGCGACTACCTCCCGCAGGCCCCGGTGGACGCCTTCACCAGTGGTTCCGCCCACAAGCTGCCCCTCATCATCGGCACCAACCGCGACGAGGGCACCCTGTTCACCCGCTTCGACGACACCCTGCCCACCACCCCCGACCGCATCCACTGGCTGCTCGGCCAGGGCGACGTCGCCGCCGAATCCCGGGTAACCGCAGCGTATCCCGGCTACCCCAAGCCCAAGGTGGCGGTCCGCATAGGCGGCGACTTCACCTTCTGGCGCCCCGCACTCCAGGTGATGGCGGCCCACAGCCGCTTCGCCCCCACCTACGCCTACCGCTACGACTTCGCCCCCCGCGCACTGCATCTCGCCGGTTTCGGCGCCACCCACGCCTCGGATCTGCTCCCCGTCTTCGGCGCAGCCGACTCCCCCTTCGCCCGCGCCCTCACCGCGGCCGGTGGCCAACGCGGATTACGCTCGGTAACAAGGCAATTCCAAGAGAACTGGCTGGCCTTCGCCCGCACCGGCGCTCCCCTCCCCTCCTGGCCCGCCTACACCGAGGACCAGCGCGCCACCATGATCATCGACTATCCGCCGCGCGTCGACCACGATCCCGAGCAGGCCAAACGCCTCGCCTGGCAAGGAGTGACCCTGCCCGCCCTGGTCTGACTATTTCAGCAGCCGCGACATGCGGCGATCGGCGAGGATCTTGCCGCCGGTCTGGCAGGTCGGGCAGTACTGGAAGGACTTGTCCACGTAGGCGACTTCACGGACGGTGTCGCCGCATACCGGGCAGGGCAGGCCGGTGCGGCCGTGCACCTGTAGGCCGGATCGCTTCTCGCCCTTGAGGCGGGCCGCGTCCTGGCCTACCGATCGCTCGATGGCGTCGCCGAGGCTGGCGCGCATGGCGGAGTACAGGCGCGACGTCTGGTCGGCGTCGAGGCTTCGGGTGCTCGCGAAAGGCGAGAGTTTGGCGGTGTGCAGGATTTCGTCGGAGTAGGCGTTGCCGATCCCGGCGATCAGGCCCTGATCGGTGAGTGCGGTCTTCACCCGCTGCGAAGTCCCGTGCAGGAGTTCACCGAACTCGGCCTCGCTCACCGCCAGGGCGTCGGGGCCGAGCCGCGCGATGCTGGGCACCTGGAGCGGTTCCTTGGTGATCCACACCGCCAGCCGCTTCTTGGTGCCCGCCTCGGTGAGGTCGAAGGCCGGGGTGGACCCGTCCGGCGTGAACAGGTTCACCCGCAGGGCCAGCGGGCCTTTCCCCGGTTTCGGCGGCGCGGCGGAGGGTTCATCGATCCACCGCAGCCATCCCGCCCGCGACAGATGGGTGATCAACCACAACCCGTCGCAGTCGATCCCGAGATGTTTCCCCCAGTGCCCCACCCCGGTCACATCCCGCCCGGACAGCGCGGTGGCCGGCGGATCGAAAGTCTTCAGAACGCTCAGCGCCGCAATATCGACCCGCCCCACCACCGCTCCCACGGCATGCTCGACCAGGAACTGTTCGAGAGCCACGATTTCCGGCAACTCGGGCATACCCGCAGCCTACCGGCGATGACCGACAGCCGTCGGATGGCGCGCGCCGACCCCGGAATCCCCGGCCGATCCGCGATTACCATTCGAAACAGCGGTGATGGTGACGTGCGTCACGGCCCCGCCCCGGTTTTGCAAACACCGCATACACTGTGATCACTGTTCACATTTGATGAATGTGCGAGGCAGACATGAGTGAAGCGAAGGCGGCCGTCCGGGCCATGCTGGAACGAGAGCGTCGCGAGCTGGCAGACCTGCTGCGCACCCTCACCCCGCAGCAGTGGAACACCGAATCCCTGTGCACCGGCTGGCGAGTTCGCGACGTCGTGGCCCATCTGCTCTACGAGACGCGATCAGCGGGCGCCTATACCGCCGACGTGATCCGCTCCCGAGGGTCGTTCGATCGCATGAACGGCCTGCACGTCGACAGCGCCCGCCACCTGTCGACCGACGACCTGATCACCGCCTACGAATCCACCATCACCCGCGGCGTGGGATACCGCTGGGCACCACGACTCTCCCTGGCGGACACCATGATTCACCACCAGGACATCCGCCGCCCGCTGGGGCTGCCCCGGACCGTTCCGGAAGCGCACCTGCGAACCCTCCTGAACCACCCGGATCCGACCCTGCGCCCCGGCCCCCGCATGCGCGGATTGTCTTTCCAGGCCACCGATCTGGACTGGCAGCAGGGCGAAGGCCCACCGGTGAAGGGCCCCGGCGAGGCAATCTTCATGGCCATCGCGGGCCGCACCCCCGCGCTGGACGACCTGACCGGCACAGGCGTCGACATCCTCCGCGGTCGCCTGACCTGACCCGAGGAGTATTCATGGCCCAGCTCAGCACCCGCGCCCGAACGATCCGGCAGCACATCATGGATCAGGTTCGCGCCACCGGCACCGCACCATCCATCGCCGACCTGCGCACCCGATTCGCGCTGTCGGACAACGAATTATCGTCGGACCTCCGCGACCTCGAGGGCGCGATCTGCGTGGCCCGCCAGGACGCCGAGCACGCCGACAGCCCCACCTTCCAAGACGAACCCCTGAACCATCCCCAGCCGTCCCGAGGCGAACTCGTCTACGCCCGCCCGTTCGCCACCTTCGAAAACCACTACCGCATAACCGTCGACGGCGATCAACGCTGGTTCGCCGAATGCGCGGTGGAGGCGTGCGCCATCTCCGCCCAGTTCCCCGGGGCGGAGGTGATCGTCGAATCCCATTGCCGCCAAACCGGACAACCGATCCGCCTGACCGGCCGCGACGGCGTCCTACTCGACTTCACCCCGAAAACCCTTCGCGTGCACCTCGGTTACCCCCTTCGCGAAATGCCCCACCGTGTCGTCGGCTGGTGCGACTACAACAGCTTCTTCGCCTCGGAGGAAGCAGCCGCCGAATGGCAACGCACGCACCCGAATATCCACGGCATAACCCGCTCGCCGCACCAGATGTCTCAGCTCATCAACGAAACCCTCGGCCCGGGCCGTCTCCGCGGCGACTACCAACCAGAGATCCCCCTGCTTCCCCTGCTGCGCACTCCCGCCCGCTACGGCCTGACCCGCAGCACCGGCTTCGCCCGCGCACTGCCGGACCCCTTCTGGCTCCCGACGCCGCGCATGGCCGTCGACTGGCGCCGACGTCTGGGAAGCTTCATCCGCTTCCGTGTACGCCCCGGTCAGCGGGGGTCGAGGATGATGATCGGGATTTCTCGTCCGGGGGCGTTGCGGCGGTAGAAGTCGAAGGCCGGGAAGGCTTCGATGAAGCTGGGCCACAGCCTGTTTCGTTCGGCATCGTCGGCGAGACGGGCGCGGACCGGGCGGATTTCAGCGCCGATTCGGACGGTGGTCTCGGGGTTGGCGCGGAGATTGTGGAACCAGGCCGGGTTGGTGGGCTGGCCGGCCTTGGAGGCGACGATGGCCAGGAGGCCATCGGCTTGGTGGTAGATGGCCGGGGAGGTTCTGCGGAGTCCGGTGCGGGCGCCGACGTGGTCCAGCAACAGGATTCGGGCGCGCGGCCAGCCGAGGATGGATGCGCCGATTCTGCCGTTGGACCAGCGGTACAGGGCCACATGAATTTTCGTGGAGCGGCGGCCCAGGTAGATGCCTCGGCGATTCAATCGCTCTGATGTGGAAAGCATCAAATTGCCGAGGATCCCCATGGAAAACAGTGTGCCAGAACGGGATCAGAACCCGAAGGATCCGGTGCCGGGCTTGGTGGGGCCGGGATCGGTGGGCTGATCGGTGACCGTGACGACCTTGGTGGTGACGGAGCCCGCGACGCCGGCGCGGCCGGAGAAGGTCGCGCCGATGGTGTAGGAGCCTGCGGCGCCGGGGGTCCAGACGATCGACGCCTTGCCGCTGGCGTTGACCGGGATGTCGCCGAGGATATTGTCGCCGGCCTTGAATTGGACGGTGCCGCCGGCCGCGGCGGGGGTCACGGTGGCTTCCAGGGTGACGGCCTTACCGGTTTGCGCGCCGGTCACGTCGGCGAGGGCGGTGCTCGACAGGGCGTCGCTGGAGACCGTGATGTTGGGGCCCTTGCCCTGGTAGGTGCCGTCGCCGAGAGAGCCGCCGTAGTGCATGGAGGTGGTCAGCGGGGTGTCGCGGGCGCAGTTGACGCCGACCTTGTACTGCACTTCGAAGGTTTGCGACTTCGGGTTGATGTTCGGGTACACCGGGTATTTGGTGATGCCGAATTCGGCGCGGACCCAGTCCGAGGAGGAGGTGTCGAGGTCCACCTGGTCGCCGCCCATGCGCGCCGAGCCGGGGACCGGGGTGAGGCAGGCGGGGTGAAGGTCCTTGACCGAGTAGATGTACTCGACCGGAATTCCGGTGCGCTCGAATGTCGTTGTGACGGTGACGATGTCACCGACGACCGGGTTGACGTTCGAGACCGTGCGGGTGAACTTGCTGTTCCCGTCGGTCCAGGTGATCGTGCCCGGTGCGGCCGCGGCCGTGCCGGGCACCGCCGCGGCCACGAAACCGGCCGCCACCGCGAACGCGGCCAGGGAACCGGCCACCCGCTGCATTCTTCTGTCCACCATCGTTGCTCCCAAGCACATCGGGTACCCCTCGATCTCGTGATCGAGGCGCTCACGCACCCGAGTTGGCGCGATTAGATCATGGTCGAACGTCCAGCGGACCGAATTCTGAAACAGTCATACGTCAGATACTGGTCGGCAGCCTCCGGCTCTGGCCGAAACAGCTTGGCGACGGCGAAGATCCCTGCCTACCGTCGGCCATGCTCGGGAACGAATTCTCCATGACCGGTCTGCACCAGACGCTGGCGGACGCGGAACGCGAGGCCCAGGCGGAACGCGGGCCGAACCTCGCCGAGGAGACGCTGCGCTGGCGCGAGACGGTCGCGACGATCGCGAGGGCGCTGGCGTCGGCGATGGCGAGTGTCGACGAGAACAGTTGGGTGACAACCGATTCGGTTGATCACAGCATCCAGCCGAATCTGTGGCATCTCACCGATGCGGGGCGGCGTGAGCTGCTCGTCAGGCTGCGAGCAGGGACGTATCACCTGGTGTCGCAGGAGGATACCGCGATCCCGCTGGCCGTGCTCCTCATGGAACACGCCCGGCCACAGGCGGCCATGCGGCTCCTGAGCAGCATCAAGTGGGAAGCACACCGGTTCGCCGCGCCCGCGCCGATCACCGGCGCGGGACGGCCGCTGGATCGGATCGCACAGGTGGCCACGCTGCACAAAGTGTCCTGGACACTGTCCGGGATTCGTGATTCGCACCAGATCCTGGTCATGCACACCAGCATTCGAGTCTGGCATCCGATGTACGACCGGCTGGTCGCACTGTGGTGCCGCACGGTCGAGGGCGGGCTGCCGCATCTCGACGAATCCCTCAACGTGCACGGCGGCCGGCCCTATCAGGTGCTGACCCCGCAGTGGCGGGCCGAATGCGCCCGCTGGCTGGCCGATTTCGACTCGACCCGTCGCGAACAGCCCTTGATCGGCCGGCACGCGCGTCCGGGCGGGAACTTCCAGCGCCTGTACACGGCATTGCGGCAGGCCATGACGTCAGATGGACTGAGCCCTCGCGAAATCGGCTGGGTGCGACGGGTATTGGCCAATACCATCACGCGCTCCGGCGCACCGGGCAGCGAGGCGCGCCGATCGCTGCGGGCGCGGCAGCTCCGGGAGCTCAGCGGCCATCCCACGCAGCTGATGGCGGCAATTCTCGTGCGGCGCTTGCGGAATGCCGCCGATCACGGCTGCACCGACCTGGCCATGCTCACCGCCCCGGTGCGGCCCGGCGAGGACCGGGTCATCGCACCCGGAACACCGATTCCGGGTCCGCTGCTCCGGCTGGCCGCTCGCACACTCGAAGCGCCGGTGCACGAGCTGATCCGCGACGGCATCATCGAGTCCCCGGAAATGCTCGCCGCGGTCCTGCCCCAGCTTCGAACCCGTTTGTACGCAGCGGATTTCGCGGATCCGGTGCAGGCCGGCCTGTTCGAGCGCTGCCATATCGCACTCACCCGGGAAGGCTGGGTGACGGCGTTCGATCGCGGTAAGTCGGTGTGGTCGCCTCCGCTGCCCGTGCTGCGGGCCTTCGAGGAGCTGCGCACCGATGGCAGCAATCGAAATCCGTACGGGAAGGGCGCCTCCGCGGCCGCCTGGGATCTCCTGCGACATCTGATTCTGGTGACGCTCACCGGATTTCCGCACCAGGTGGCGCCGGATCCCCTCCTGGCGGAATTCCGGGCGCTCGCACAGCGCGCACGACGTCGCCTGCCGCTGGTCGAGCGGATACCGCTGGAGAAGCACGCGGTGTACTTCGACAGCACCTGGACCGAGTCGGCCGCGAAAACTGTTCACGCCCTGCACGACACGCTCTATCAACGCTATTTCGACCTACCCGAGCCGGACGAGTGGGCCGCCTACACCCACCCGGGGCGGCGCCATCAGGGCCCGAGCGCGGAGGACTTCCGCGATCTCTGTGTACGCCGCGCCGCCGAGGCGGGCCTGGGCGGCAGTTGGATCGCACGCAATGGCGCGGTCCTCGAACAGGCTCAGATCCTCACCGCCCACAATCTGGCCGTGCTGTTCGAGGTCGCGGATCTGCGCGCGGAACTACGCCACGGCGCACCGACCCTGGTCACCCGGGTGTTCGACGCGGCTGTGCAGCCGATGCACGATATCGGCGCGGTGTGGCGCCACAACTTCCCCGACCGGCATCCGGCCGCCGAAATCTGGCGCGTGGGCGTGTTCCTGCTCAGCCACTGCCCGAAGGACGCACAGCAGGACGAGGTGCTGCGGCTACTGCAGCAGCTGGACACTCGCCACAGCCCGGCCGAGTTCCAGACCGCCGTCCTCGGCCTGGCGCACATTGTCGACGGCGGCCGGTTCACCCACGGTGTCACCCCCGATGGCAGTGGCCGCCGCTTCCTCGGCTGGCGGGCCGACGGGCGAACGTGTTGAGCGGCAAGGCCGTTCGATCGGGATTCAGGGCGCGCCGCGAGTCAGCCGGTACACGTCCATGATCCAGCCCTTGGCCTCGCGCAGCTGGGCGCGGCGGCGAGTGATGCGGTTCTCCATCAGCCGCAGCGGGCCCTCGATGATGACCTCGTCGGGCATGCCGAGGTAGGCGCCCCACCAGATGTAGAGATCGTCGCCGGGGATCTGGGTGAACGAGCAGTCGCCGTCGAGCATGACGACGGTGGACTGCCCGGCGGCCAGACCGTCCTCGCGCAGCCGGCGACCGGTGGTGATGTGCAGCGGTTCGCCGATCTCGTGCAGCACCATGCGGTGCGCGGCAGCCAGCGCCTGCACACTGGTGATACCGGGGATGACCTCGTAGTCGAAGCCCACGCTGCCGCGTTCCAGCACCCGTTCGACCACGCGCAGAATGCTGTCGTAGAGCGACGGGTCGCCCCAGACGAGAATGCCGCCCACGCCCTCGGCGCCCGCGAACGCGGCTTCGAGCAGTTCGGCCCGCGCCTCGTGCCAGTCCCCGACCACACCCCGGTACGCGGCGTCGGCGCCACGCGCGGGCACGGATCGATCGCGCGGCGGGTCGGCGATCTCGATCACCCGATGCGGCTGTTCGGCATGCTCGGCGAGAATCTTCGCCCGCACGTCCACGAGCTCCTGTTTCTCGGCCCCCTTGCCGATGACGAAGAACACGTCCACCTGGCGCATCGCCTTGATGGCCTGCACTGTCACCTGGTCCGGGTCGCCAGCGCCGATTCCGATCACGAAGAGCTTCCGCACGGTGCGTAAGCTTGCCAGGCGTGGAGAGCGCACCGGATACCCAGTACGAGGACCTGCTGCGGCACGTGCTGGAGAACGGGACACCCAAGGCGGATCGGACGGGTACCGGGACTCGCAGCATCTTCGGACATCAGCTGCGGTACGACCTGTCGCAAGGGTTTCCGCTGATCACCACGAAGAAGGTGCATCTCAAGTCGATCGTGTACGAGCTGCTGTGGTTCCTGCGCGGCGACTCGAACGTGAAGTGGCTGCAGGACAACGGCGTCACCATCTGGGACGAATGGGCCGACCGCGACGGCGAACTGGGCCCGGTCTACGGCGTGCAGTGGCGGTCCTGGCCGACTCCGGACGGCACCCACATCGACCAGATCTCGGAGGTGCTGCAGACGCTGCGCACGAATCCGGATTCGCGGCGAATCATCGTGTCGGCCTGGAATGTGGCCGAATTGGATCGCATGGCGCTGGCCCCCTGCCACGCCTTCTTCCAGTTCTATGTGGCCGACGGCAAACTCAGCTGCCAGCTGTATCAGCGCAGCGCCGACCTGTTCCTGGGCGTGCCGTTCAATATCGCCAGCTATGCCCTGCTGACGCACATGGTGGCGCAGCAGACCGAGTTGCAGCCCGGCGATTTCATCTGGACCGGCGGCGACGTGCACATCTACGACAATCACGTGGATCAGGTGCGCGAGCAGCTGACCCGGGACGCCTACCCGTTCCCGCAGCTGAACCTGCGCCCGGCGCCCACGCTCTTCGACTACGCGTACGAGGACGTGGAAATCCTGGGCTACCAGCATCATCCGGCGATCAAGGCCCCGGTGGCGGTATGAGTGCGACCATGACCCGGACCATCGGCCTCATCTGGGCGCAGACGCCCGAGGGTGTCATCGGGATCGACAACACCATTCCCTGGCGGTTGCCGGAGGATATGGCGCACTTCAAGGACACCACCCTGGGGCATCCCGTGGTGATGGGCCGGCGCACCTGGGATTCGCTGCCGCCGCGGTTTCGCCCGCTGGCCGGACGCCGCAATATCGTCGTGACCCGTCAAGCCGACTGGTCCGCCGCGGGCGCCGAACGCGCGGGCTCGCTCGAGGAAGCCTTCGAGCTGTGCGGCGACGGGCCGATCTGGGTGGCCGGCGGCGGCGAGATCTACCGTGCCGCACTGCCTTTCGCGACCGAGCTGATGGTCACCGAGGTGGCCGCGGACGTGACCGGCGACTGCCACGCACCGGCCATCGGCCCCGAGTGGACCGCCGATGCGGAGCCGTGGCGGGAGTCGTCCACGGGTCTGCGGTATCGCTTCCGTCGTTATACGCGGTAACGCGGATAACGCGCACATCCCGCGTGTGCCAATTCCTGTACACGCACCCTCGAAACCGCCGATCGCCCGCGGAGACTCCGGCATACTCACGGATACTCCGGCGAAAGGCAGTCCATGGACAAGAAATCGCTGACCGCGGTCGCTCGCCAGCAGCTGAAGCTGGCCGCGACCGCTTCGAGCGGGCGCAGTTCACAAACCATCTACGGCGGGCACGCCCACAGTCTGCGGCAGACGGTGATCGCCATGACGGCGGGGCAGAGCCTCGCGGAGCACGAGAATCCGGGTGAAGCCACCATCGTGGTGCTGAGCGGGGTGCTGACCTTGATCAGCGGAGCCAACGAGTGGAAGGGTTCCGCGGGTGATCTGCTTGTGATCCCCAACGCACGGCACAGTGTGAAGGCCATCGACGACGTGGCGTTTCTGCTGACCGTCGCGAAGTAATCCGCACTCACCGGGCAACCGGTCGGTAGGTCCGGCTGCGGGTCGTTCTAATCTGGAACGCATGGGTGAGCCGCAGCCGATCGTCGACCCGCTTACGCCAGCCGCGATCTTCCTCGTCGCAACCATCGACGAGGGCGGCGAGGCCGTCGTACGCGACCTGCTCGCAGACCTTCCCGGTCTGCGCAGATCCATCGGATTCCGGCTGCCGGGCGCGGGCCTGGCCTGCCTCACGAGCATCGGTTCCACCGCGTGGGATCGCCTGTTCTCCGGTCCGAAACCCGCACAGCTGCACGAGTTTCCGGGCTACGTCGGCGAAAAGCACCAGGCCCCGGCAACTCCCGGCGATCTGCTGTTCCACATCAAGGCCGAGCGCCACGACGCCTGCTTCGAACTGGCCATGAAGATCGCCGAAAGTCTTTCCGGCGCGGCCACGATCGTCGATCAGACGGTGGGCTTCCGCTACTTCGAGCAGCGCGATCTGCTGGGCTTCGTGGACGGCACCGAGAATCCGGAGGGCGAACTGGCCCTGGCGGTCGGGCTGATCGGCGACGAGGAGCCCGAATTCACCGGCGGCTCCTATGTGATCGTGCAGAAGTACCTGCACGATCTGGACGCGTGGAACGCCCTGTCCACCCGGGAGCAGGAGTTGGTCATCGGGCGCACTAAGCTCGACGACTACGAACTCTCCGACGCCGACAAGCCCGCGAATTCCCATGTGGCCGTGAACGATCAGGACGACAACGGCACGGTCATCCGCGCCAACATGCCCTTCGGCAGCGTCGCGGACGGCGAATTCGGCACCTACTACATCGCCTACGCGGCCGATCCCACGGTGACCGAGACCATGCTCGAGCGCATGTTCCTCGGCACCGACGAGGTGGCCTACGACCGCATTCTCGATTTCTCCACAGCCGTCACCGGAACCATGTTCTTCACCCCGCCCAACGGTTTCTTCGACGCCCTGCCGGACGCGCCCGCGCCCGCCGCGGCGGAGCGGGAATTGTCCGAGGGCAACGGTGTTGTCATGTCCGGTAACGGATCCCTGGGTATCGGCACGCTACGGAAACCTTGAAGCGATAGGAGCCAACAGCATGAACAACCTCCACCGCGAACTCGCGCCGATCACCTCCGAGGCCTGGGCGGCCATCGAGGAGGAGGCGACCCGAACCTTCAAGCGGCACATCGCCGGTCGGCGCGTGGTCGATCTGTCGGGTCCGCACGGCGCGGATTACAACGCGGTCGGCACCGGCCGCTCCGCCACCATCGATTCCCCCGGCGAGGGGGTGCAGGCCCGGCAGCGTGTCGTGGTCCCGCTGGTGGAACTGCGGGTGCCGTTCCGGCTTTCGCGCGAGGAGCTCGACAATGTGGAACGCGGCGCGCGCGACACCGATCTGGACGCGGTCAAGGAGGCCGCCAAGAAGGTCGCCTTCGCCGAGGACCGCGCCATTTTCGAGGGCTATCCGGCGGCCGGTATCACCGGTATCCGGTCGGGTTCCTCGTGCGAGCCGGTGAAGCTGCCCGGTGACCCGCGCCTGGCCCCGGAGGCCATCGCGCAGGCGCTGAGCAAGCTGCGCCTGGCCGGTGTGGACGGCCCGTACTCGGTGCTGCTGTCCGCGGACCTCTACACCGCGGTGAGCGAGACCTCCGATCACGGCCACCCGATCCGCACCCATATCGAGCGGCTCATCGACGGCGAGATCATCTGGGCCCCGGCCATCGACGGCGCGTTCGCACTGTCCACGCGCGGCGGCGATTTCGATCTGCAGATCGGCCAGGACCTGTCCATCGGCTATCTCTCACACGATGCCGAATCGGTGCAGCTGTACTTCCAGGAATCGCTGACCTTCCTGGTGTACACGGCGGAAGCGGCCGTCGCGCTGGAGGCCTGACGCACCGGCCGGTACGGTAACCCGCAGCATATGCGGGAGGTGCGTTGACAATGGTGCGAGCGGGCGTGGTCTCCGGGCGGCGAACAGCCCTCTACGCCCTGACGGCGGTGGTGACGATCGCGCTGATCTCCGGCGCGACCGTCACCTTCTTCGGACTGGGGCGGGTGTTCACCGGCCTGCTGCTGGGCGCATTCGCGGGCCTGGCTCTGCTGATCGCCCTGTTCCGCCGCGACTCGGTGGAACTCACCGAGGACGCCATCGTCCGCCGCACCCCCTGGACCGCCGACACCATCGCCTGGGACCGGGTGGTGGCCGGACGGTTCACGCTCGACGAAAAGTCCCGCTGGTCACTGGCTCTGGATCTCAATGGCGGCGACGAACTGCACGGCGAACTGATCCTGCTGTCCATTCCCCCGGTGCTGCGTCCGGTCGCGAATGCCTACGACATGCGAAAGCGCGAGCAGGTCAATGAAATCCGCACCATGCTCCGCCACAAACGCGTCCCGGTGACCGTCCTCCCCGACATCGCCGAGGCCCTGTCCCGCCACTGGAAGCTGGCCCCGCCCACCCGCTAACACCTGGCTAGGCTTGACCCCGTGATTCGCACCGCGGCACTGGCCCACATCCGAGATCGTCGCCTGCTCCAAACACGCTCCACCGGCAAAACCGTCTTCTACATGGCCGGCGGCAAGATCGATCCGGGCGAAACCCCGGAATCCGCCCTGCATCGCGAGATCCGCGAGGAGCTGGGCGTCGGCGTCACCGCCGTCACCGAACTGGGCATCTTCGAAGCCGAGGCGTACGGCCACGCCCCCGGCACGCACCTGCACATGACCTGCTTCACCGCCGACCTCACCGGCACCCCGCGCCCCACCAGCGAAATCGCCGAGCTGCGCTGGTTCACCCTGGCCGAATACGCGGCCATGCCCGAGGTCGCGCCCGGTTCGCTGCTGGTCTTCCAGCGCCTGCGCGACCTCGATCTCATCGACTGACGGCGTCGCCGGTTGCCCTGGGGCTGTTGGGGATTCGAGTGGCGGCGGCCAGGCCGAGCAGCAGGAACAGCGCGGCCGCGAGCAGCGTGGTGCGGGTGGCGTCGGTGAAGCCGCGGCAGAGGGCGTCGAGGATGGGACCGGCGTGGTCGTGGTCGCGAACGCCCGCGATGGCGCCACCGGCGGATTCGCGGGTGGCGGTGGCGAGGGTGTCGACGGTTTCGGCCGAGAGGTTGGGGACCGTATCCAGCTGCTTGGTGAGGTCGTGGCCGAGCGAGACCGACAGCAGCGCGCCGATGACCGCGGTGCCGAAAGCGGAACCCACCTGGCGGACCGTGCTCTGGGTGGCGGAGCCTTGGCCGGACGCGACCGTCGGCACGTCGGCCAGGACGGCGCCGGTGAGCTGGGCCGAGGCCATGCCCAGGCCGACGCCGTAGCCGAAGAGCAGGATCGCCAGCCACCAACCGGAGATGTCGGGGGTGACGACGAGGGCGGCCAGGGCGATGGCCACGGCTTCGATGGCCAGGCCGATCTGGACCACGCGGACCGGGCCGAACTTGTGGACCAGCCCTTCGGCTATACCCGCGGCCAGGAACGCGCCGACGGCCATGGCGGCGAGGACATACCCCGCGCCGAGCGTCGAGAGACCGAGCACATTCACCATGAACAGGGGCAGCACGAACAGGAGGCCGAATTCGCCCAGGGCCACGGCGAAGGCGGTGATATTGCCCCACCGGAAGCTCTTGATCTTGAACAGGGCGGGGTCCAGCAGGGCGGAGCGGCCGATCAGATTGCGGTGCTGCTCCCAGCGGATGAAGAGGACCAGGCACAGCACCCCCAGGGCCAGCAGGACCGGGATCGGGGAAATCGGCGCGGTGACGGGCCAGGTCCACCCCGCCAGGGGGAATTCGTGCAGCGGCTTCCACCAGCCGTAGGTCTGGCCTTCGATCAAGGCGAAGACCAGCAGGGCGAAACCGGCTGCGCTGAGCAGGAATCCGTCCACATCGAGGCCGGGGGCGGCCTTGCCCATACGGGTTTCGGGGACGAACAGGATGAGGCCGATCAGGACCAGCACACCCAGCGGGATATTCACCAGGAAGATCCAGGGCCAGGTGTAGTAGGTGGTGATCCAACCGCCGAGCAGCGGGCCGATGGCGGCGACGCCGGAGATGACCGATCCCCAGACCGCGAAGGCGATGATGCGATCGCGTCCGCGGAAGATGGCGTTCATGGTGGCCAGCGTGCCGGGCATGACCCCGGCCGCGCCGATGCCCTGCACCACGCGGCCCAGGATCAGCGGCCAGATCGAGGTCGCCATGGCCGCGAGCACGCTGCCCGCCAGGAAGACGAGCACGCCGAGGGCGAACATATTGCGCCGGCCGAGCCGGTCGCCGAGCCGTCCGCTGGTGATGAGCAGGGCGGCCAGCACCACCGCGTAGATGCTGGTGATCCACTGCGCCTGAGTGAAATTCAGGTCGAGGTCGCCGATGATGACGGGGAGCGAGACCGAGACGATGGTGCCGTCGAGCACCACCATGGACAGTCCGAGCGCGAGCACACCCAGGGCGAACCATTTCTTACGGCCCATGGGCACTGCCGCTTCCAGCTCCGCTTCCGTCATCATCCGCTCCCACTGCTCAGAGACAACCGTCCAGAACCATGGTGCTGCACATTAGCTGGACCGCGTTCAAGGCACGCGGAACCTGTCCGAGTCTAGCTTCGGCGCGTAGGGTCGGGAGAAAACCACCGGCTGCTAGACATTTGCTCTCCCCTCGAGAGGAGTGTTATGGGCAAGAACGTTGCCGACGGCATGTGGGAAATGCTGGTCTCGGCGGGCGTGCAGCGGTGCTACGGCATCGTTGGCGACGCCCTCAACCCGGTCATCGACGCGCTGCGACGCAATGGGTCCATCGATTTCGTGCACGTGCGGCACGAGGAGTACGGCGTGTTCGCGGCGGTCGCCGACGCCCTGCTCACCGGGCGGCCGGTGGCGGTCTGCGGCACGGCCGGTCCGGGCACCGCGCACCTCATCAACGGTTTGATGGATGCCCGCAAAGAGCGCGCGCCCGTCATCGCCATCGCCGGTGACACCGAGACCGGGGTGATGGACAGCCAGACCCTGGAGGAATTGAACCCGTACAAGTTCTTCGACGTCGCCGCACGCTATATCGGCCGCATCGTGAATCCGGCGCAGCTGCATCATGTGGTCGGCAATGCGGTGACCGTCGCGCTGGCCGAACGCGGGCCGACGGTGATCTCGGTGCCCGGCGATATCGCCGTCCTCGACGCTCCGAAAGTGCCACTGCGCGTACCACTTCCGGCCACCAAACCGGGACCGGCCAATGCCGCGGACCTGTCCGCCATGGCGCAGTTGATCAATTCCGCGAACAAGGTCGCCATCTTCGGCGGCGACGGCTGCGCGGACGCGGGTGCGCAGGTCCGCACGCTGGCCCGGAAACTGCAAGCGCCCGTGGGCTACTCACTCAAGGGCAAGCAGTGGCTGGAGTACGACAACCCGAACGCGGTCGGCATGACCGGCCTGCTCGGCTACGGCGGCTGCTGGGACGCCATCAACAAGTGCGATGTGCTGCTCATGCTCGGCACCGACTTCCCGTTCACCCAGTTCCTGCCGCACGGCAAGGTGAAAGTGGTGCAGGTGGACCGCGATCCGGGGCATCTGGGCCGCCGGATTCCGCTGGAGCTGGCGGTCCTCGGCGATGTGGAGGCCACGGTGGACGCGCTGCTGCCGCTGGTGGAAGTCAAGAGCGACAGCCGTTTTCTGGACAAGTGCGTCAAGCTCACCGAGCGTTCGCGCAAGCGGCTCAACCACTACGTGGACGCGGGCCCGAAGACGAAACCGATCCGGCCGGAGTACCTGGCGTCGATCCTGAACGAAGAAGCCGACGACGACGCGCTCTTCTTCGCCGACACCGGCACCGCCGTCATCTGGGCCTCGCACCACCTCGACCTGGGCCCGAACCGCCGGCTCATGGGTTCGTTCAGCTGGGCCTCCATGGCCAATGCCGCACCCAATGCCTTCGGCGCGGCCATGGCCTTCAAGGGCCGTCAGACCATCGCGCTGTGCGGGGACGGCGGTTTCACCATGCTCGGCCTCGGCGATCTGCTCACCCAGGTGCAGCGCAAGACACCGGTCGTGCAGGTCGTATTGAACAATGCCAGTTTGGATTTCGTGCATCTGGAACAGCAGGAGGCGGGATTCGTCCCGTACGGCACCGACTTCCGCAATCCGGACTTCAGCAAGGTCGCGGAAGCCATGGGCGCCACCGGCATTCGCGTGGAGGATCCGGGCGACCTGCGCTCGGCCGTGCGGGCGGCACTACAGCACAGGGACGGCCCGGTCGTGCTGGACGTGCTGGTCGACTCCTACGCCCTGGCCCTGCCCGCGCACGTGCCCGCGGAAACCGCCACCGGATTCACCCTCAGCCAGGCCAAGATGATCCTCGACGGCGATGCCGCCGAAGTCGCCAAGAACGTCACCCACAACCTGAAACTGCTGTAAGGAAGGCCGCTGTCCGAAGTTTCCGCGGTGGACTGGGAGGCCGCGCCGGTATCGGATACGTTGAGAGACGTGTCGATGATGAAGGGCTCCAACGTACCGGTGGCGGCGTCCGCGGTCCGTGTCGAACTGGGCTGGCAGTCCGGACCGGTGGATGCCGATGCGTCGGCGCTGCTGCTGGCCGGCGGACGGGTGCGCTCGGACAGCGATTTCGTCTTCTACAACCAGCCCGCGCATGCCTCGGGCGCCGTGCGGCACGAGGGCAAGCGGCCGGGCGCGCAGGTCGTCGACGCCCTGTCGGTGCACCTGTCGCAGGTGGAACCGCAGATCGAGACCATCGTCATCGCCGCCTCCGCCGATGGCGG
Source organism: Nocardia huaxiensis (assembly GCF_013744875.1). Taxonomy (NCBI): domain Bacteria; kingdom Bacillati; phylum Actinomycetota; class Actinomycetes; order Mycobacteriales; family Nocardiaceae; genus Nocardia; species Nocardia huaxiensis. The sequence continues at coordinate 2,142,830 of NZ_CP059399.1, read as the reverse complement.
CACCTTCGCCCAATTGCAGGGCCTGCACGTGCGTTTGGTGGATGCGGCCAGCGGCGCGGAACTCGCGCGCTTCGACAGCACCGACGCCTCCTCGGAGACCGCCTTCGTCCTCGGCGAGCTCTACCGCCGCCAGGGCGCCTGGAAGTTCCGCGCCGTCGGCCAGGGCTACGCCTCCGGATTGGCCGGTCTGGCAACAGATTTCGGCATCTCCGTCGACGATGCCCCCGCCCCGCAACAGCACTCCCAGCCGACTCCTCCCCCACCGCCGCCGAATTACGCTCAGCTGCAGGGCGCTACCCCACCGCCGCCGACCTTCGGCCAGCAGCAGGGCGCTATGCCCCCGCCACCGCCGAATTTCGGTCAGCAGCAACCGGCGTACGGGCAGCCGCAGGGGTTCAACCCGCCTCCGCCTCCTCCGGGCCAGTACGGACAGCCGGGCCAGCAGCCCTATCCGGACCCGGCATTCGCGGCAGGCGGTTATCCGCCGCCGCCCACGCAACCTTTCGGAGCCGGGCAGGGCGGCTTTCCCCCGCCGCCCGCCCAGTTCGGGCAGCCGAATCCGATTCCGCCGCAGCCGAATATGCCGCCGTCCGGGGGCAAGATCTCGCTGACCAAGGAATCGCCCGCGGTGTCGCTGACCAAGCAGGGTGCGAACGGCGGCATCATGCGGGTGAACCTGAACTGGATGGTGCCGGGTGCGTCCAGTGGCCTGTTCGGTCGCAAGCGTGGCGGGAACGGCGGGCTGGATCTGGATCTGTGCTGCTTCTGGGAGCTGACCGATGGTTCGAAGGGCTGCATCAGCCCGCTCGATGCCATGGGCAACCTGCATCGTGCGCCGTTCATCGAGCTCGATCAGGACGACCGGTCGGGTGCGAGCGCCTCGGGCGAGAACCTGTCCATCAACCTCGATCACACGCAGCAGTTCCGCCGCATCCTGGTGTTCGCCTCGCTGTACGAGGGCGCGGAGGACTTCCGGAACGTGCACGCCACCGCCACGCTCTACCCGCGCAATTCGCCGCCCATCGAGATGGAGGTGAGCGGCTGCGTCGACGATTCCCGCGAAATGGTGCTGGCCCTCATCGAGAACATCAACGGCGAGTTGGTGGTTCGCCGTGAAGGCGTCTTCGTCCGCCCACCCCAGGGGCACCGCTTCTGGGGCAAGCTGGCCGTGGACCAGACCTACCGCTGGGAGCTCAAGTGGGGCACCTCGAAGGGCAAGGCTTAGTCCCGTCCCGCCAATTCGAGTGCGGCCGAGCGCGTTTCCGCCATGTCACCCTGTCGGCCGAGCAGGCGCAGGATGGCTTCGGGGATGAGGTGCTCGGCGTACTCGGGTGAATCACCTTCGTCCGAGCGGATATTGATGACGGATTCGACGAGCCGGAACGGGAGCAGCTCCACACCGGGGACGCCGCCGCCGGCTTCCACTGCGACGGCGGCGGCCAGCTGCTCGTAGTGCCGGCGCAGCTCGTCGCGGCGTTCCCGGAAGACGGCGAAGCGTTCGCTGCGCAGTTCCGGGAGTAGGTACAGCGCACCCAGGTTCCATCGGGACGCACACAGCTGGCTCACATCGAACCAGGCCAGCGCATACAGGCGCACGGCGGCGGGTGCGGGATCCGCGGCAAGGCGATCGGCGAGTTCCAGTGCGCCCGTGATGGTTTCCTCGAGCAGAGCGTCGAGCAGGTCGTCCTTGGACGCGAAGTGGTGGTACAGCGACGCCTGCCGGATGCCGACCGCGTCGGCGATGCCCCGGGTGGAGGTGCTGCCGTACCCCTTGGTGGTGAACAGTTCGGCCGCCGCGTCGAGGATTTCGGCGCGCGGCGTCTGCCCGGCTCTGCGCCGGGCTTCCAGCCTGGGCCGTCCCGGTCCGATTTGCGTCACCTGATCATTCTGGCCTACGCGGTGTCACCACCGGTTTCGGCACTCGGTGAGTTTTCTGTCACTCGATAGAAATACCGGAAATGCAGAAGTTACGCCGGGCCACGGAACGGATACATCGGCGTCACCGGCGGAGCGGTCGCGACTGGAAACCTTTCACTCGATAGTTATTCGCCGCTCGCCGAAAGATCCGCCATGGTTGCCACCGATACCAGCGCCGAGGGCGCGGACCTCGCCAGCTTCGGGTATCAGCCCGTCCTGCACCGCAAACTCGGCCGCTTCGCCTCCTTCGCCGCCGGTTTCTCCTTCGTCTCCATCCTCACCACGATCTTCCAATTCTTCGGTCTCGGTTACTCTTTCGGCGGCGCCTCCTTCTTCTGGACCTGGCCGCTGGTCTTCGCCGGACAGCTGCTCGTTGCCCTGAACTTCGCCGAACTTGCTGCGCGGTACCCGATTTCGGGCGCCATCTACCAGTGGGCGCGCCGCCTGGGCGGTGAACTGGTGGGCTGGTTCGCGGGCTGGATGATGATCATCGCCCAGATCGTGACCGCCGCCGCGGCGGCCATCGCACTGCAGGTGGTGCTGCCCTCGATCTGGGACGGCTTCCAGCTCGTCGGCACCGACACCGCGCTGACCTCGCACGACGGGGCCATGAACGCGGTGCTGCTGGGCAGCATTCTGCTGGCCTTCACCACCACCATCAATGTCATCGGCATCGACCTCATGTCGCGGATCAACTCCATCGGCGTGACCATCGAGATCGTCGGCGTGGCCGCGGTGATCGCGCTGTTCTTCACGAGCGCCGAGCGTGGACCGGGCGTGGTGCTGCAGACCGATCAGGCCGCGCCCGGACCGTACTGGGCCGCCTTCCTGGTCTCGGGCCTGATGGCCGCCTATGTGATGGTCGGATTCAATTCCGCCGGTGAGCTTTCCGAGGAAACCGTGAATCCCCGGCAGGTCGCGCCGCGCACGATTCTGAGCGCCCTGACGGTCTCGGCGCTGGGTGGCGGGCTCATTCTGCTCGGTGCGCTCATGGCCGCGCCCAGCCTGTCCGACGGCGCGCTCGCCTCGGAGGGCCTGGGCTACGTGATCACCGCCAAACTCGGCACCCCGGCGGGCAAGGTGGTGCTGGCCTGCGTGGCCTGCGCGATCACGGTGTGCACCTTGGCGATTCAGACGGCGGGATCGCGGCTCATGTTCTCCATGGCCCGCGACGGCAAGCTGCCGTTCGCCCGGCAGCTGGCGACGGTGCATCCGCGCTACAGGACACCGGTGCTGCCGGCCGTGGTGATCGGGGTGCTGGGCATCGGGCTGCTGGTGCTGAACCTCGGCAATGCGGCGATCTTCGCGACGCTGGCCAGCGTCTGCATCGTCACCATCTATCTGGCCTACGCCATGGTGACCACGCCGCTGCTGGTGCGAAGGATCAAGGGCACCACCGGTTTCCAGGTATCCGATACCGACGGCACCCCGCTGTTCAGCCTGGGCCGCTGGGGTCTGGCGGTCAATATCGGAGCGGTGCTGTGGGGTCTCGGCATGGCCGTCAATCTGGCCTGGCCCCGGCCGGAGATCTACACCCCGCAGGGCGGCGGCTGGTGGATGCTCTGGGCCGCACCACTTTTCGTGCTCGTGACGCTGCTCGCGGGCGTTCTGGTCCACCGCGTCGTGACAGCCCGCGCGATGCCCGGCACCGAACCCCTCCCCCAACCCGCCTGACATCCCACAAGGAGTAATCATGACGAGCACCTCGGACACTTCCGGCGCACGGGCGCACGCCCGCTCGCAGGCGGCGGCCGCGACCATCGACGGCCCGTCGCTGCCGGAGGGCATCGATCCCGCGACAGTGACTTTCGCCCAGCGGATTCCCTCCGGCGGCTATGCGAATGTCGTGCTCGGCCGGGGCACCCGGATCCGGTTCTCGGATCCGGCGGGTGCGGCCTGCGCCCACCTGTTCCTGCTGCGCGCCGAATCACCGTGGGAGCGGCTGAATGTCGCCGACACGGTGAAGGTGCCGTGGCAGGCGTATCTGGGCGTCGGCCACCCGCTGCTCTCCGATCAGGGGCGGGTGCTGGCCACCGTCGTGGCCGATTCCTCCGGCAGGCACGACACGCTGTGCGGCCCCACCCCTGCCGCCCGCGATCGCCTCCTGCTGGCGGGCGTCAAACAAGGTCTGGAGCCGCGTGATCTCGGCCCGACCGTCTCGCTGTTCCGGGGTGTGCGGGTGGAATCCGACGGCGCGCTCACCCCGACCGGCGCCGCCGGGGCGGGCGCGGCCGTCGATCTGCTCATCCAGCTCCCGGTGACCCTGCTGGTCGCCAATGCCGAGCATCCGCTGGATCTCGCGCCCACCACCGACCTGGATGTGGTGGCCTGGTCCGCCCCCGAGGACCTGTCCGTCCCGCACAACACCGACCCGGAATACCTGCGCGCGGTGCAGAACACCGAACGCGACTGGACCGCACGCACTCTGGAGAGCATCGCATGATCGCCGCATCCCGCACCGTCGTCCTGGACGAGACCGTTCCCGCGCGCGGCCCGTGGTCGGCCGTGGTGCGCGCCGGGGAGCAGCTCGAGATCATCGACCTGCACGGCAATCAGGCCGTGGACTGCCTGCTCTACTCGGCCGCCGACCACACCGACCGCTACAGCGCGCAGGCCACCGTCACCGCGCAGCGCAATATCTTCCTGACCACCGGCAGCGTGCTGCGCACCGAGATCGGCACCGCGCTCATGACGGTGGTGGACGATCAGGTCGGCAATCACGACACCGTCGCGGGCGCGTGCTCGCAGGAGTCCAATACCCTGCGCTACGGCCACCACACCCGGCATCAGCACGCCTGCGTGGAGAACTTCCTCGCCGAGGGCCTGAAATGGGGCCTGGGCAAACGGGATCTGGTGTCGAATATCAACTGGTTCATGAATGTTCCGGTGGAGGCCGACGGCACGCTGGGCATTGTGGACGGGCTGTCCGCGCCGGGGAAATCTCTGACGCTGCGCGCCGAGATCGACACGCTCGTGCTGGTGTCGAACTGCCCGCAGATCAACAACCCCTGCAATGGATTCGATCCGACGCCGGTGCGCATGGTGGTGACGCGATGACGGCAGTACTGCCCGAACCCGTGCTCGCCGACGAGGAGCCGGCCACGCCCGGCACGCTCACGGTGCTGCGGCCGGGAATGCAGACCACCGTGCAGGATTGGCCGGGCCGGGTGGGCTACTGGCATGTGGGCGTGCCGCCCTCGGGGCCGATGGACGACCTGTCCTTCCGGCTGGGCAATCGCGCGCTCGGCAATACCGAAGGCACGGCCGGGCTCGAATGCACGCTCGGCGGACCGGCGCTGCGCTTCGATGCCGACACCTGGGTGTGCGTGACGGGCGCTCCGGTGCCCGTCACCGTGAACGGAAAACCGGTGCGGCAGTGGCGCAGTGTGCTCGTTCCGGCGGGTGGCGTGCTGGATGTGGGCGCGGTGCGCGGGCCGGGGATGCGGTCCTACATCCTGCTCGCCGGCGGCATCGACGTCCACGAATACCTCGGCAGCCGAGCGACTTTCACGCTCGGCAAGTTCGGCGGGGCGACCGGTCGTGCCTTGGCCGCCGACGATGTGATCGCGCTCGGCGCGCCGATCGGCCGGGTGACCGCCGGGGTGACCGGTGACGATCAGCCGGTGCTGACGCGGCGGTGGGAGCTGGCCGTCACCGAAGGGCCGCACGGTGCACCGGAGTTCTTCACCCGCAAGGACTTCGAGACCATTGTCGGCACCGACTACGAGGTGCACTTCAACTCCGATCGGACCGGTGTGCGGCTGATCGGTCCGAAGCCGCAGTGGGCGCGGGCCGACGGCGGCGAGGCCGGGATGCATCCGTCGAACATTCACGACAATGCGTATTCCATTGGGGCGCTGGACTTCACCGGCGACACGCCGATCCTGCTCGGCCCGGACGGCCCGAGCCTGGGCGGCTTCGTCTGCCCGGTGACGGTGGTGGCCGCCGAACGCTGGAAGCTGGGACAGCTCACGCCCGGGGACACGGTGCGATTCGTGCCGGTACGGGCCGAGCGGGCCGCGTCGCTGCGCGAGCTCGGGGCCGAACGCCGCGCGTCGTGGCCCGTCGTGCTGTCCAGCGGCGGGGACGGCGATGACGGCGTGCTGGCGCGCCGGGACGGGTCGGAGACCGCGGTCACCTACCGCCGCCAGGGCAATGACGGCGTGCTCATCGAATACGGCGATATGACACTGGATCTGGAGCTGCGGGCCCGCGTGCACGCCCTGCACCAGGCGCTGCTGGAGCGGGCCGAACCCGGCGTCACCGAGCTCACGCCGGGGGTGCGCTCGCTCCAGGTGCGCACCGACCCGGATCGGCTGCCCACCCGCAAGTTGCTCGACCTGCTGGGTGAGGTGGAGGCCGAATTGCCCTCCGCCGATGAGCTGGTCGTGCCCAGCCGCACCGTGCGGCTGCCGCTGTCCTGGGACGATCCGTCGACGCGGGAGGCCATCACGCGGTACATGCACGGGGTGCGCGCGGACGCCCCGTGGTGCCCGTGGAATATCGAATTCATCCGGCGCGCAAACGGTTTGGCGACCGTGGACGAAGTGTTCGATATCGTCTTCGCGGCCGAGTATCTGGTGCTCGGCCTGGGTGACGTGTACCTGGGCGCACCCGTGGCCACCCCCACCGATCCCCGGCATCGTCTGGTGACCACCAAGTACAACCCGGCCCGCACCTGGACGCCGGAGAACGCGGTCGGCATCGGCGGCGCGTACCTGTGCATCTACGGGATGGAGGGGCCGGGCGGCTATCAGTTCGTCGGGCGCACCACCCAGGTGTGGGATCACCGCTCCTCCGGCATCGGCGAAGATCCTTGGCTGCTGCGGTATTTCGACCGCATCAGCTGGTATCCGGTGAGCGCCGAGGAGCTGCTCGACCTGCGGGCCGATATCGCCGCCGGGCGCGGCGAGCTGCGGGCCGAGGACGGGGAGTTCCGGCTCGCGGACTACCGCCGATTCCTCGCCGAGAATGCTTCGTCCATCGCCGATTTCCAGGCGCACCAGTCCGAAGCGTTTACCGCCGAACGCAATTCGTGGCGTGAGACCGGCGAACTCGCCGACGCGCACCAGCCTCCAGTCCGACAACGTTAGGGAACCGAGCATGACCGTGTGGATCCACCGCCGACCCGAGACCGACGTAGCGGCCGACCTGGCTGCCGCCGCCGGGCCGCTGGCGGGAATTCGCTTGGCAGTCAAGGACAATGTGGATGTCGCCGGCCTGCCCACCACCGCCGGGTGCCCGGATTACGCCTACCTCCCCGAGACCGATGCCGCGGCGGTTGCCGCCCTGCGCGCGGCCGGCGCGGTGGTGCTCGGCAAGACCAACCTCGACCAGTTCGCCACCGGATTGGTCGGCACCCGGTCTCCCTACGGCGTGGTGGAGAACGCCCACCGGCCCGGATTCGTCTCGGGCGGTTCGAGTTCCGGCTCGGCGGTCGCGGTGGCGCGGGGTGAGGCCGATATCGCCATCGGCACCGACACGGCCGGTTCCGGGCGGGTGCCCGCCGCCCTGCACGGCATCGTGGGCATCAAACCGACGGTGGGCGTGGTGTCCACGGCCGGTGTCGTGCCCGCCTGCCGCTCCTATGACTGCGTGACCATCTTCGCCGCCGATCTCGCACTGGCGGGACGTGCCATGGGCGTCATGGCGGCGGGCGCGCCCGGCCGTCCGTGGCCCGCCGACACCCGGCTCGCCGCTCCCCCGAACCCGGTCATCGCGGTCTTCCGGGAACTGCCGGACTTGGATCCCCTGTGGCGCAAGGCGTTCGACCGCACCATCACCGAGTTGCGGGATCGAGGCGCTCGGATCGTGGAAGTAGATCCGGAACCCTTCCTCGCCGCCGCACGACTGCTGTACGGCGGCGCACTCGTCGCCGAACGCTATGCGGCGGTCGGCGAATTCCTCGACACGCACACCGACGCGGTCGACCCGACCGTAGCCTCGATCATCCGCGCCGCCCGCGACCTTCCCGCTCACCAACTGGTCACCGACACAGCCGAATTGGAACGCCTGCGGGCGACCGCGCTGGCGGCCCTGTCCGGCGCGGATGTCCTGCTGGCCCCCACGGTCCCCGCCCACCCGACCATAGCGGAGGTGGAAGCCGACCCGATCAGCGTGAACTCCCTGCTCGGCACGTACACCAACTTCTGCAATCTCTTCGACCTCTGCGCGGTGGCGGTCCCCGCGGGCACAGCCGGTGACGCCCCATTCGGCGTGACAGTCTTCGCCCGCCCCTTCGAAGACGCGGTGGCCTTCGACGTAGCCGCCCTGCTCACCGGAACGGACGCCGACGAAGCCTCGCAACCATTGCGGCCGTCCGCGATTGCCTCCACCCAGGAGGTGGCACCGGTGTGGCCGTTGGCGATCGCGCCCGCGCAGGAGTTGATCGTCTTCGGCGCGCACCTGCGCGGCCAGCCGCTCGAACACCAACTGGTCGAACTGGGCGCACGCTGGGGCGGCCCGGTGCACACCGCCGCGCGCTACCGCCTGGCCGCACTGCAGACCACCCCGCCGAAACCCGCCGTCACCCGAGTCCCCGACACCGAATCCGGCGTCTCCATCGCCGGCGAGCGCTGGCTCCTCTCCCCCGCCGCCCTCGGCCGCTTCCTCGCCGCCCTCCCCGCCCCCATGCAACTCGGCGCGGTCGAACTCGAGGACGGCACCTGGCACACCGGTTTCAGCACCGCCGGTGCGGCCGCTGAGGCCGCCAAGGACATCAGCGAATACGGCGGCTGGAAGGCCGCATTGGCCGCCGGCGCGGTCGGCGGCTGAGCGCCTCGCCGCCGTAGGTCGGCTCCGCAGGACCAACCGCGTCATCCCGGCATGCTTTTGGCCGGGATCCATCCCATACCGAACCTGCGCCGACAGTGTGGATTCCGGCCAAGAGCGCGCCGGAATGACGGAGTTCGGGTGGACGCGGTGGGGCATCTAGGGCTGGAGCTGTCCTAGGTGTGCGGGAGAATACGTGTCATGTTGGAGACTTCGGCTCGACTGCTTCGCCTGCTGTCACTGCTGCAGACGCCGCGTGATTGGTCGGGTGCGGATCTGGCGGAACGGCTCGAGGTGGACATCCGCACCGTCCGCCGCGATATCGAGAAGCTGCGCAAGCTGGGCTATCCCGTGCACGCGGTCGCGGGGGCGGCGGGTTATCGGCTGGGCGCGGGGGCGCAGGTGCCGCCGCTGCTGCTCGATGACGAGGAGGCGGTGGCGGTCGCCATGGGGCTGCGGACGGCGGCGGGCGGGACCATCGCGGGGATCGAGGAGAGTTCGCTGCGGGCGCTGGCGAAATTGGAACAGGTGCTGCCTTCCCGGCTGCGCCATCGGGTTTCGTCATTGCAGGCGGCCACCGTCACCATGGCCGCGCCCGCGCCGCAGGTCTCGCCCGACACGCTGACCGCGATCGCGGCGGCGATCCGGGACCGGGACAGTCTGCGGTTCGACTACACCTCGCACGACGGCGACAGCACGCGCCGCGTGGTGGAACCGCATCGGCTGGTGCACACCGACCGTCGGTGGTATCTGATCGGCTGGGATGCGGATCGGAAGGGCTGGCGCACCTATCGGGTGGATCGGTTGACGCCCCGAACCCCCAACGGTCCGCGGTTCATTCCGCGCGAGATACCCGACGAGGCGCTGACCGCCTATGTGTCGCGGTCGGTCAGCACCTCGCCGTATCGGTATCAGGCCCGGATCACCGTGTACGCCTCGGCCGAGGACGCAGCCGCTCGGATCGCGCCCACCGTGGGCACCATCGAGGCGGTCGACGCGAAAACCTGTGTGCTGCACACCGGTTCGAACTCGCTGGACGAATTGGCGGTCTATGTCGCGCTTTTCGGGTTCGAGTTCCGCGTCGACCATCCGCCCGAGCTGACAGCCCATCTGGAGACCGTCGCCGGACGACTGCTGCGGGCGCGCGGCTGATTACCGCGCGGGGCTGAGCCGCGCAGCGCGGGCGGCCACGGCCTGGGCGGTTTCCGCACCGACCAGATCGGCATTGATCTGCGCACCCGCGAAAGCGCCTGCGGCGGCCGCGTTTCCAACCTGCGCGGACAGGTCGGTGACATTCCCCGCAGCCCAGATGCCGGGGACGGTGGTGCGGCCCATGGGGTCGGTGGGAATGTGTTCGCCAGCGCCGCTGGGGTGTTCGACCGGGTGCAGGCCCAGCGCGTTGAGGAAGGCCCCGCGCGCGACCATGCGGGTCGGAATGGCCAGCGCCTCGACGGGAGTCACGGTGCCGTCCGCCACACGGACTCCGGTCAGCCGATCGTCCCCGATCTCCAGCGCCGTCACCGCACCGTTGATGACGCGAATTTCCCTGGCCGCCAATTGTTCCGACTGCTCGGGAGTGATGCTGCCGGTGTGCGTGAAGAACGTGACATTCGCGGTCAGCTGCCGGAACAGCAGCGCCTGATGCACCGACATGGGCCCGCCGCCCAGAATGCCAACGGCCTGATCCCGCACCTCCCAGCCATGGCAGTAGGGGCAGTGCAGCACATCTTTGCCCCAGCGTTCCCGCACGCCCGGAATGTCCGGCAGTTCGTCGACGAGCCCGGTGGTCACCAGCAGTCGCCGCGCCGACACGACGCGGCCATCGGCCAGTGTCACCAGGAAGCCCGGTGTGCCGGCGTCAGCATTCGCGCCTGCTCCAGTGTCGGTGCCCGCTACCGCGACCACCTCACCGGTCACCACCTGACCGCCGTAACCGCGCACCTCCGCCCGCCCGCGCTCGAGGATCTCCGCCGGTGGCATCCCGTCCCGCGCCAGCATCCCGTGCGCGTGCGCGGCGGGCGCATTGCGCGGCGCCCCCGAATCGATCACCACAACCGACCGGCGCGACCGGGCGAGCATGAGCGCCCCGTTCAACCCGGCCGCCCCGCCGCCGATAACTACCACGTCATAGCTGTCTTTCAGCTGATCGGTCATTCAGACCACCTCCTGCGAACGACCATGCCGCCGGACCGGCAGAATCGGCAACGAAATTTGCCGATATGGCAAACTCGCTACATGGAGGACATCGACCGGACCCTCGACTCGGTAGGCCCCCGCCTGCGCGAACTCCGCCGCACCCGCGAGACCACCCTCGCCGAGCTGTCGGCCGCCACCGGCATCTCGGTCAGCACCCTGTCCCGCCTGGAGTCCGGCACCCGCCGCCCCACCCTCGAGCAACTGCTCCCCCTGGCCCGCGCCCACGGCGTCACCCTCGACGAACTCGTCGACGCCCCGCTCACCGGCGACCCCCGGGTCCACATGAAGCCGTTCACCCGGGGCGGCATGACCATGCTCCCCCTGACCCGCCGAGCGGGCGGCATCCAGGCCTTCAAGGTGATCATCCCCGCCACCAGCCCGCGCCGCGAACCCGATCTGAAGGTCCACGAGGGCTACGAGTGGCTCTACGTGCTCAACGGCCGCCTCCGCATGGTCCTGGCCGACCACGACGTCATCCTCACCCCCGGCGAGGCCGTCGAATTCGACACCCATGTCCCGCACTGGTTCGGCCGCGCCGACGACGAACCCGTCGAATTCCTCAGCCTCTTCGGCAAACAGGGCGAACGCGCCCACTTCCGCGCCCGCCCCAAGGCCAAGGACTAGCGCCTACTGCGCGGGAATCGCTGCGACGGCCTCGATTTCGCAGACGATGCCGGGGCGGGCGAAGCCGGAGACCTGGACGACGGTGATAGCGGGCGGGTTGGGCCGCATGCCCCAGAGTTCGATGTAGGCGGCGAAGCCGTCTTCGGCGGGCTGATCGTCGCGGAAGAAGATCGTCCACTTCACGATGTCGGCGACCGTGCCGCCGGCGGCCTCCACACAGGTGGCGACATTGAGCAGCGCTTGGCGCGCTTGGGATTTGAGGTCGGGGCCGACCACCTGACCGGAACCGTCCACACCGTGCTGACCGCCGACATAGACGGTGTCGGCGGCGGCGGAGACCCGCACGGCCTGCGTGAAAGCCGGGTTGCTGGGCATGGATTCGGGATTGATGAAGGTGGTGAGGCTCATGGTCGGCAGCTTAGGGGCGGGGACCGACAGTTTCGATCATTCCGAGACCTGAGCCGCGCCGGGAACGGTGGCGTCGCGAATGATGCGCAGGCTCGCGACCAGATCCTCGAGCTGTTGCGGCGTAAGCAGACTGGTGAACCAGCGGTCCACACCCTCCAGGTAGGCGGGCAGGACGCGGGCCACGCGGGTGGCGCCGGTGGCGGACAGCACGGCGTAGGAGCTGCGGCGGTCTTTCGGGTCGGCTTCGCGGCGGACGAAACCGTTGCGCTCCAGGCGATCCACGAGGCGGGTGACACCGCTGGTCGACAGATTCGTCTGGACGGCGAGGTCGGTCATGCGGAGCCTGCGACCGGGCGAACGACTCAGGCGCATGAGGGCGTTGAGGTCGAGGCCGGACAGGCCATTGCCCTTCCAGGTGGTCTCGAGGCGGGCCAGCACGCCGTCGTGTGCTTCGTAGAGCAGGCCCACCGCGGTCAGGCGCGGGTCGTCGAAGAGCTTCTTGTTGTCCACGCTGAGCAGCCTAAACCCAACAGTTGCCGTGGGGATAGTTGACACGCGGAACATTTCGCGTATGTTGTTGCCAACGCAATATTCCGCACCGCAACAAAATGGAGGTTCCGATGACGACGCAGGGTTGGGTGGCGGGTTTCCGTGCGCCGCTGGTGAATCCGGCGGAGCCGATCCGGCTGGCGGAGCCGCGCGGGTTCGACGGGGAGACCCTGCGACAGGTGGTGCGGGTGGCCGGTGGCGGCGAGCAACTGCGGGTGCGGCTGACCAATCGTTACTCGGATCGGGAACTGGTGATCGGAGCCGCGGCCGTCGCGGCGCGCAAGACCGGCAGCGAGATCATCGCCGAGACCGATACCGAGATCCGCTTCGGCGGCGCTGCGCAGGTGCGGGTTCCGGCCTTCGGCGAGGTGGTCAGCGACCCCATCGCGCTGCCGGTGGCGGCGGGAACCGAACTGGCGCTGAGCCTTTACCTGCCGGAGCCGACGGGGCCCGCCGCCTTCGCGCACATGCCGGTGGACACCGCGTGGATCGCGGCCGGCGATCGGACCGCCGCGCTCGCTCTGCCCGGCGCCGAGGAAACCACCTCGCGATTCTTCCTCACCGGCATCGATGTGCTCACCGCGGCCGAGACGCCGGTGCTGGTCGCCTTCGGCGACTCGTGGTTCGAGGGCGTCGGTTCCACGCACGGCGCGAACCGACGCTCGGTGGACCGGCTCAATGAGCGACTGGCCAAGGGCTGGGCGGTGAATCAGGGCATCGGCGGCAACCGGCTGCTGACCGATCAGGTCGGCGAGCACGGGCTGTCGCGCTTCGCCCGCGATGTCCTCACCGTGCCCGGCGTCACCGCCGTGTGGGCCAACTTCGGCATCAACGACCTGATCCTGGACAACCGCACCGCAAGCCGCGACGACATGATCGCCGGATACACCGAACTGGCCCGGCTCGCGCACGCGGCCGGACTGCCCGTTTACATCAACACCATCGGGCCGTTCGGTGGCGCGTACTATCCGGATCTCAATGTCGCCGAGGGCACTCCGGTGCGGCACGAGCTGAACGAGTGGTTGCGCGCCACCGAGGTGTTCGACGCCGTCTTCGATGTCGCCGCCGCGGTGGAGGATCCGGCGCGACCCGGCTTCATCCGGCCCGAATTCGACAATGACGGAATGCATCTCAATGATGCCGGGCATCGGGCGATCGCCGCGGCATTCGATCTCGGCGTGCTGCCCGCGGCCTTTCGCTGACCGGTTTACGGCACCCTGGGCCCGGCGGCGGCCGCCTGCTTCAGGCCGTGTAGCCAGAGATCGTCGGCGATATCGCGACCCAGGCGTGCGCCGCCGATATTCTGCGAGAGATCCATCGCGCCGGACGGATCGGTGGCGAAGGCATCGAAAGACCAGTGCACGCCGAGGAATACCCGGCTGCGCCCGTTCTCCTCGATCATCTGCCACAGGCCGGCGGGAAATTCGCGGCGGTGGCGGGGCCGCTGCACACCGTGATTGTCGGTGGTTTCGCCGTCCAGTTCATCGGAGACGAAAGCCATTCCGGCGGTGACGGAATCGGGGCCGTCGGCGGCGACTCCGTAGAACCGCCGGGTCATCTGCAGCGCGGCGGCGCCCAGGGTGGCATGCCCGGAGGGGTAGGCCGGAAACGGCGGGGTGGCGTTCGGGGCAATCTCATTGCTGCGCGGCGCGCCGTACGGCTGCCACCACGGATCACATTCGGGATCGAGTCCGGAACCCGGTGTGCCCGCGGGTCCCATCGACGGATCGTGTTCGCGGATACCGAGAATCGGCCGCCAGAGATTGTGCCGGTACTTCTCGTCCCAGCACAGGATTGCGGCGTCCGCCAGCGCGGTGTTGACCAGTGCGAACAGCCGGGCATTCTGTTCGACGGAATTGCCTCGGGCGCCGGCGATCTCGCGCACGATCCGGTTGTAGAGCCGGGGCGGCGTGCCGATCCGCTTGGCCCCGTCGAAGGCCCAGAACACGGCGGCGAGGGTTTCGGCCGCCGTGCGAGTGCGGAGTCCGGGTGGCAGACCGGCGGCCGATTCCGGGGCCACGCCCTTGCCCCGGACTTCGCGCAGGGCGGCGAGATAGCGCGGGTCGTTGGTCTTGGGCGGCGGATCGAGCGAATATCGGCTGGTCACCGCGAAACAATGCGATCGCGCACCGTAATGCGGTGCGTAGTAACCCTGTTTCGGATTGACCGGATCCGGACGGTGATTGGGTGGGCTGGTGTCGGCGGCGTAATCGATATCGTCCAGCGACGGGTCACCCCGGCGCGCTTTCAATACCGCGCGGGCAATGGCCTGCCCGTGCGCACTGCCGCGCCCGGTGCCCGGCCCGTGCAGTCCGGATTCGCGCAGGGCTCGATCCAGCCGCGCGGTCTGCGCCGGATACAGCGCGGTCAGCGTGGTGTGCGCGGCTACCGCGATGGCCGCCTCCACCTTGGATCCATTGGCCGCCACCGGCGGTGCCGTCAGCCAGCACCCGTGCGGCGCGCCGGCAATGCTGAAGAAGGCATCGTGCATGGCCAGGTGCACGATCCCCAGTGCCCGTGAACTCCCGGCCGGACCGCGCGTCCCCCGCTCCAGGGGTTTGATGTCGGTGTGCGCCACGCGATCCGATTCCAGCGCCACCGCGTTCCAATACAGAACTTGATCCACTTCCCCTGCCTCCCAGTGCCTTTCGATCGAAGGCGGGCGATACGCCGGGGCGGCTCCGCGGCGTATCGACCGCCCGCTCCACGATTCACCGGTCGGCGGCGATTTTCGGCAGTAGTGCGCTACCCGATTTCAAGGGTGCAGGCATGCCCGATGCGAGTAGCTGTGCGCATTCCCGTACACAACCGAAAGTTGGCTACTCATCGGGGTTCAGGGTCATTTCCTGCGCAGCTCGAATATCCGGAACCGCCGCTGCCCCGACAGCTCGTACTCCATCTCGTATCCCGGCCAGAACTCGACGGCCTGGTCCCAGGCCAGCTTCCGGTCCATCCCGGTGACCTCGGTGACGGTCACCGCGAAGTACTCGTCCCGCACATGCACCAGCGCGGTCGGCGCGGCCCGCAAATTGGCTGACCACGAAGGATGTTCAGTACTCCCCCAGTTCGATCCAACCAGCAGGATGCTGTCGCCATCGGGCACGTACAGCAGCGATGTGGTGCGCGGGAGACCGGTCTTGCGCCCGGCCACCGTCAGTTCCAGCGAGGGCAGCCCGGCGATGTCGAGCACCCCGCGGCGTCCCGCGGTGATCCGCCGGATCCCCCGATCCAGCTTCAGAATCTGATTGCGCCGCTTCAGCACCCAGCGCTTGGTTCCGATCCGACGAGCAACCCTGGGCAGCACTTTTCCCGGCATGACACTTCCTCACGAGAGCTAGGGATTCCCACGACGTCGGAGGAGAGAGCAGGTTTCTACTGAAACACGTTATCGCCGCTCACCCCCGATTGCCCGGCGAGTGCAGAACATCACCGGCAATCTCGTTCACTGAGATAGCAATACCCAGATACAGGCGCAGCTCACCTGGATCAGGCCAGGGCAAGACCGGCGCACCGGCCCCAACCTGAATCCCGTTCTAGATCAGGGTCGCCCCGGCACCAAGGATGCGGGGTCGATGGTGAACTCGAACGGGCTGCCCAGTTCGGCCTGCACCCCGGCAGGCACCCGCTGTACCAGTTCGTATTCCCCGGCATCGCTCAGCACGTACGCGAAGAGCACCGGAAGAGATTCGCCAGGAAGCTGCCCCTTGAACCTGTTGGGCTCGATCCGCCAGTAATTGCGGATACCTGCTTCGGCGTACATCACCGGCTTCGTCATGCGATCCGGGAATGTGGTCGATTTGGATACCACCTCGACCAGGAGCTGTACCTGGTCGGCGGGGATACCACGGTCATCCCAGGGGATCGGGCCGGTCGCCACCAGCAGATCCGGAACCGGCTCGTCGTCACCGATGAGCACTCCCACACCCGGGAGTAGCGCGGATCCTGACGGTAGCGCGTCCTCGAGCGCGCGCCCGAGCCGGCTGACGATCCACTGATGCAGCGGCTTCGGCGCCGCGTTCACGACGAGCTGGCCATTCAGGACCTCGAACCTGAGTCCGTTCTCGGGAAGATGATCGAGATCGGCGGCGGTCCAGCGATCGGAAGCAGGCGGCTGCATAGCTGAATTGTCCAGCTCCGGCACCGGCATCGCCAAGGCAACCACCCCCTGAGTCGCGATCGAATTCGAGAACACCCACCGACCGGGCAAAGGTTATCGCTGCCGACCGACCGACGCGCCGAAGACGAGCATCGCCATGCTCGTCCTCGGCGCGTCCGGGCATCAGCCGGCAGTGATGATCCGAATGTCTTCGGCCGCTTCGTCGGTCGCTTCACCAAGGGTGGTGAACCAGTGGGTTACATGGCCGGGCGGGCGGTGAGGTCGGCCTGGATCTTCGGGTCGGAGGGGACCAGCCAGCGCACATTGCTGGCGGCCGGTTCCAGGGCGATGCCGAAACCGGTTCCCGCCGCGAGGATCTCACCGAAGGACAGGCCGTCGGCGATGATCGACATCAGTCGTGTACGTGCCGGGGTGTGTCCTGCCAAGGGTCACCGTACTTCTCGTATGGGTGGCCAAGGTCTGCGAGTCGGCGCTCTCCGGGAGGCAACAAATCGGCCCGGAATACCTCATTGGACCCAATTTCGTCGTCGGATACCGTCAAGTATCCTGGTATATCTTTGTACCCGAACGAAATTCGCTGAATCGCTTCCTCGATCGAGACGTCCCACGGTTCCCATGAGCGACCACCGCCGGGAAAAGCTCCGAATCGGATGTACCCCTTATCGGCCAGTTCCCGAATTACATCTATGACGCCTTCGCGTGAATATCTTTCCGGCGCAATTCGTGCCACGAAACCGTCGAACGTGGCGATGGGAACCCAATCGTCCGACAGTTCGTGCAGGAGGAAATTTTCGAGCTTCTCGGCCATTTCTTCGGCAGATGCACTTTCACTTCGGGCATACCTGGATATTCGATGTCAACCGTAACACCACCAGACTTGCTGCCATCTCTGATCCTGATCTCGGTACCGTCAGAAAGCCGCTCGCCTCGCCCGGGGTATCGTCCAACATCCATCGGCTCAACGTTTTGGTCAAATCGTCGTACAGTTGCCGAATCTGTTCGTCGGTGTCCATCTGCCGATGTGGCTCGGTCTTACCAGGTTGCGTCCGACCATTGACGATGTCTTCGACTTCTTTCGCGGTGGCAGGCCCGGCGGCACCGGCAGCGCCGCTACCACCGGAATCAATCGCGGCCTAGATGCGGATACCCACTCGCTGGCTCAGTTCGCGGACATCGCCGCGCATGCCCGTCGGAGGTTTCTTCAACAGGTCGCGGAGCATGTCACGGGCGAACCCGTTGTACCGGATCGTCTCGGGCGCAGTCCGTTCCGATTTCACCAGCATCGTCAGGGCGGCAGTGTCCTCGTCGCGTTGCATGTGGGCGCGAGCGACCTCGATGAGGTGGCGGCCGCGACGGGGCACGGACACGATACGGTCGGCGTCGATGGAGCGGGCCGCGCGCAGCGCTTCGCCGGGCTGGCGCAGTTCGACACCGAGAGTTGTTGCGTGCGCGGCCATTACCGGTTGGGAAAAGCTGGTCTGTACGTGGCGATAGGTCGGGCCGAGTTGCTGGGCGATGCGGTCGGCCTGCTCGAGGCCGCGCCAGGCGTCGCCGGAGCGGCCGCGTCGACCGTGGACGTACGCGATCTCGAATTCCAGTGCTCCAGCGATACCGTGCCAATCGTCGGGGGTTTCGGCGCGGTCGAGGTAGGGGGTGATCTGGTCGATCGCGTTGCGGGCCAACGCGATCGCTTCCTCCCAACGGCCGGAATCACGCAGCGCCTGCACCATCGCCCAGGCGCTGCACGCGATCACGTACGGGTCGTCGGCTTCGTAGCCCTCGTTCACGGCGCGGTCGGCGACCATCCACACCAACTCGGGCGCGGGCTGATAGGCGACGTAGAAATCGGCCAGCTGGTACACACCAGCGAGGGTTCGGCGGGCGGCGCGACGGTCCTCGGCGGTGCGGGCGGCGGTTTGGGCGTCGCGGATCAGGCTGGGCAGCAGCGCACCCAGCTGCGAGCGGTGGTCGGGACTGGAGTGACGAATACGCCATGCCTTGCGCAGCCGCTCATCCAGATGGTCGACGCTGATCCGCCGATCGCTGGGCGTGATGCGGTAGTCGGTCAGGGCGGCCTGCACGTCGGTGAGGGCGGCGTGGCGTTCACCCGCGAACACCGTGACCGGCACGGCGTGATCGTCTCCGGTGAGGGTGGCGAGGTCGTCCAGGTCGAGGACGCGGGCGATGCGCAGCAGCAACTCGAGGCTAGGCGTGCGTTGAATCTTGCCGTTCTCCAAGGCTTTCAGCCATTCGGCGGACCGGCCGATCTGTGCTGCCAACACCGGTCGAGCTATGCCGACACGTTCTCGGTGCAACCGGACCCGCTGTCCGATCTCGGTGGGAGTTGCTGAACCACTCACGGGAACCGCCTCCTCGTGCTGTGACGACAACCGCCAGCGTAACGGCATGGGGGTACGTTCGTACCCGTTCACGACGTCGGCCGGGCCTACGGTCCACATTGCCCCGACGTCGGTTCGATCACCAGTCCCCGACGTCGGGTGCACTCCAACACCGTTGCAAGGGACATGGAGAACACCCGACATGGAAATCATCGTTGCCGCCACCACCGTCGCGCTAGTGCTGGTTTTCCTCGCTGCTCATACACTGCCGGAGGCCGAACGCACCCACCGGCCGAAGCGGCCGACCGTCGCCGACGTTCAAACGCGCTTGGCGGCCGAACCACCACGCCCATATGTACCGATCAGCCGGGGGTGGTGAACGATGGCGTTCACCGAGCCCGAAGTCAAAGTCCTTGGGGCACTGTCGATCCTGGACTCTGTTCAAGCACTGACCGTGCGTCAGATCTGCCACACGACCGGGCTGCCCGAGACCTCGATCCACCGGGCGCTGCTGCGGCTGTCACGGACTGGGCTGGCGATGAGTACTTTGCAAGGCCCTGCGCGGTGGCGTTGTACCGATCGAGGCCGCCTCGCGATGACTCGGCCGGTTTACCGCGCATACGCAAGGACACGGCCATGACCAACTACGTGATCGGCTTCCTACGGCCTGACGTGTCGGGCGCGGCGCGGCACCAGGACGAGTCACGCATCCACGCGCTCGCCGCCGAATGCGGGTGGTCGGTCATCCTGATGTACTACGGCGACCCGGCCCGGCCCGGTGGCGCATTGATCAACCGCCTGATGAACCTCACCTACACCGAATGCGTCAACGAGGTCATCGCGCCCAGCACAGACCATTTCGAGCCTGGCGATCTATCGGCACTGGTCAAAGTCGCCGACGTGATCTGCACGGACACTGGCACCAGATACACCGTCCGCAACGTTGGCGGGGGGACGATCGCATTTGCGATCGTCCCCCCGCCAATCTGGTTCTAGTCGGCAGTGATGATCCGGATGTCTTCGGCCGCTTCGTCGGTCGCTTCACCGGGGGTGGTGAACCAGTGGGTTACTTCGCCTTCGTCGAGGTCGTCGGCGAGGGCTCCGGTCGGGAGGACCGAGAGGGCGCCGGCGGTGGCGGAGGCGAGGTATTCGTGGATGGCCGGGAGGCCGGTGCCCGCGGTGGTGAAGGTGGTCGATTCGTAGTCGATGTCGTTGTCGGTGCGCAGGGATGTGGCGCGGTCGAGGGCCTCGGACTGGGTGAGGGTGGCCCAGGTGGTGTCGACGGCTCGGTAGACGAAGGCGGGGTCGGATTCGGTGAGGGGGCGCACGCGGTCGGTGTAGGAGACCGGGTGGGCCGGGCGGGCGGTGAGGTCGGCCTGGATCTTCGGGTCGGAGGGGACCAGCCAGCGGACATTGCTGGCGGCCGGTTCCAGGGCGATGCCGAAACCGGTTCCCGCCGCGAGGATTTCGCCGAAGGACAGGCCGTCGGCGAACAGGACGGCGGCGCCGGCCTTGTGGATGGCCCAGGCCGCCACGACCGCGTCGACCGAGTGCGGGAGGGCGACGGCGACAATGTCGCCGGGGCCCGCGCCGCGGTCGATGAGCAGGCGCGCCAGCTGCGAGGAGCGGCGGTCCAGGACGTGGTAGGCGATCTCGTCGCCGCCGGAGAGCAGCGCGGGAGCCTGCGGGTCCTCTTCCACCACTTCGGCGAGCACATTGGCGAGGGTGCGGGTGCCGACCCGGGCCGGTTCCGCGGCGGAATCACCGGTGGTGACCGCGGATTCGGCGAGGATGCGGGCGCGTTCGGTGGCATCGAGGATGTCGATGTCGCCGACCAGGCCGGTGGGCTCGTCGAGCAGGGCGTCCAGCACGCGGTTCAAACGTGCCGCGAGGGTGGCGATCTCGTCGGCGGTGAACCGGGAGTCCAGGTAGCGCAGGCCGATTTCGATGGCCTCGCCCGCCATGACGGCCAGGGTCAGCGGGTAGTGGGTGTCGTCGTTCATGCCGACGCCCGCCACCGACATGCCGTCGATGGAGCTGGCCGCCGCGATGGCGTCCTTGTCCACCGGGTAGGACTCGAACACCACGAGGGTGTCGAATTCCGCTCCGGCGCCGGCCAACTGCTGGATCTCGGTGAGCCCGATGTGGTGGTGCTCGAGCAGGTCGGCCTGTTCGCGCTGCACGCGTTCGAGCAGCCCGCCGATGGTGAGGCGGTCGTCCACGCGAATGCGCACGGGCACCGTGTTGATGAACAGACCCACCATGGATTCCACGCCGGGCAGATCCGCCGGACGGCCGGAGACCGTCGCGCCGAAGACCACGTCGCCGCGGCCGGTGAGGCGGCCGAGCAGGATGGCCCAGGCCGTCTGCACCAGGGTGTTCACCGTGACCCCGAGTTCACCGGCCCGCTTGGTGAGCTGGCGGGTGCGCTCGGCGTCGATTTCCAGTGCGTGACGGCCGATCTCGTACTGCTCGTCCTTGCGCGGGGCCGGGGCGAGCTGGGTCGGCTCGGAGACGCCGGACAGCGCCCGGGTCCACGCCGCCAGCGATTCCTGCCGGTCCCGTCCGGCCAGCCAGGCCAGGTAGTTCCGGTAGGAGACCGCGCGCGGCAGCGCGGACTGATCGCCGTGCAGCGCGTACAGCATGAGCAGGTCGCGCATGAGCAGCGGCATGGACCAGCCGTCCACCAGGATGTGGTGGGTGGTGATCACGAGATTCCACTTCTCGGCCGCCGTGCGGAAGAGCAGGAAGCGCATGAGCGGCGGTGCGGACAGGTCGAAGTGCTGCGCCCGGTCCTCGTCGATGAGCTGCCGCATGCGCGAAATCGCTTCCGCCTCCGGCAGTTCGGTGAGGTCGATGACCTTCCAGGCCGCTTCGGCATGCTCCAGCACGATCTGCATGGGCCGGCCGTCGGCGCTGGTGACGAAGGCGGTGCGCAGGCTGGCGTAGCGGTCCACGATGGCCTGCGCGGCCCGGTGCAGCCGCTCGGTGTCCACGGTGCCGCCCAGGTCGAGGACGGCCTGAATGGTGTAGACGTCCACCGTGTTCTGCGTGAGCATGGCGTGGAACAGCAGACCGGACTGCAGCGGCGACAGCGGCCACACGTCGGTCATGTTCGGGTAGTTCTGCTCCCACAGCTCGATATCGGGCTGCGTCACCTCGACCAGCGCCATATCCGACGGCGTGAAGCCGCCGGCGGCGTCGGTCGCGGCATGCGCGGCCAGCGCGGTCAGCGCCGCCACGAACAGATCGGCGAATTCCTGGACCTGCTCGCGGTCCAGCAAACCCTTCGGGAAGGCGAACGACGCGCCCAGCTGCGGGCCGTCGTCTCCGTCGCTGACCAGCGCATTGATATCGATGGTGGCGTTTGCCGGGGTGTCCAGATCCATGTCGACATCGAGGCGGCCCAGATCGTCGACCGGATGCCAGCCCACCGCGGCGAGCGCCTCGGGCACCTCGCCCGCGGAGACCCGGCCCAGGTAGTTGAAGCTGATCTGGCCGGTATTGCCGCGCAGCTGCGCCGCGGTCTCGGTGTTGAGGTAGCGCAGCAGGCCGTAGCCGAGCCCCTTGTCGGGCACGGCGAGCAGCTGCTCCTTCACCGATTTCACGATGTCGCCCAGGGCTTTTCCACCGATGAAGGCTTCATCGAGGTCGGCCCCGGCCAGGTCCAGCCGCACCGGGTAGGCGCTGGTGAACCAGCCGACGGTGCGCGACAGATCCGCGCCCGCGACGATTTCCTCTTCGCGGCCGTGGCCCTCGAGCTTGATCAGCGCCGAACCGCCGCTGGTCTGGCCGCGCCAGCGCGCGACCGCCAGGGCCAGCGCCGACAGCAGACCGTCGTTCACGCCGCCCCGGTACAGGCCCGGAATGGCGGTGAGCACGGCCTCGGTCACGTGAGCCGGAACCGTCACCTCGACGCGGTCCAGCGTGGCGAAGGTGTCGACCTTGGGATCGAAGGCCCGGCGGCCCAGCAGCGGATCCGGCGCGCTGACGACGTTCTGCCAGTACGGCAGTTCCGCCACGCGCGCTTCGGAATTCGCGACCTCGACGAGGGCGTGCGCCCAGCGTCGCATGGACGTTCCATTGGCGGGCAGGGCGATCGGCTGACCGAAGGCGATCTGCGACCAGGCGGTGGCCAGGTCCGGGATCAGAATGCGCCAGGACACGCCGTCGACCACGAAGTGGTGGCCGGCGATGAGCAGCACATCCTTGCGCTCGATCTGCTCACCGGTGAAGGCGAACCACACGAACTGCACCATGGACGCGGTGGCCGGGTTCAAACGTCCCAGCGCGGCATCCATTTCGACGGTCGCCACGGCCGACAGCTCGGAATCGCTGATGTCGCCGGGCAATTCGACGCGATGCACGAGAGCATCCACGTCGACGGCCCCGCGTTCCAGCGCTTCGAACGTCCAGCCCTGCTGAGCCGAACCGGTGAGGCGCGAGCGCAGCTGCTCGTGGTGGTCGAACACCGCGGAGATCGATCCGACCAGGGTGGCCCGGTCGATGCCGTCCGGCAGGCGCAAGGCCATGGACTGCGAGAACCGCTGGTAGGGCGCATCACTCGCGAGGAACATGGACATGATCGGCGTCAGCGGGATGTCACCGACACCGCCGCCCGGCAGCTCCGCGAGGAGTTCCCGCTCGCCGTCGCCGCCGCGCACGGCGACCTCGGCGAGTCCGGCCACGCTGCGCTTCTCGAACACCTCGCGCGGCGTGAACAGGATGCCGCGCGCCTTGGCCCGCGACACCAGCTGGATCGACAGGATGGAGTCGCCGCCGAGCGCGAAGAACGAATCGTCCGCGCCGACCTGTTCGACACCGAGCACTTCGGCGAACACCTCGGCCAGCTCGGCTTCGAGATCGCTGACGGGAGCCCGGAATTCGCGCGGGGCGAGAACCGGCTCCGGCAGCGCCCGGCGATCGAGCTTGCCCGCCGGGGTCAGCGGGATCTCGTCGAGCACCGTGATGGCGGTCGGCACCATGTATTCCGGCAGTCGCGCGGCGACATGCTCGGTGAGCGCGGCGATATCGACGACCGCGCCCGCCACCGGCAGCACGTACGACGCGAGGATGGTCGAGCCCGCCTCGGTCTTGTGGCCGACGGTGACCGCGAAGTCCACCGACTCGAAAGCCGTGAGCGCGGCATCGATTTCGCCGAGCTCGATGCGGAAACCGCGCACCTTCACCTGGAAGTCGTTGCGGCCCACGTATTCCACGACGGAGTTGCCCTTGGCGTCGCGACGCCAGCGCACCACGTCACCGGTGCGGTAGAGGCGCGTGCCGGGCTCACCGTACGGGTCGGCCACGAAACGCTCGGCCGTGAGACCCGGGCGCGCGTGGTAGCCGCGCGCCAATTGCACACCGGCGACATAGAGTTCGCCGGTCACGCCCTCGGGCACGGGCCGCAGGCGGGCATCGAGCACCATGGCCCGCATACCGCGCACCGGTCCACCGATGACGACGGTGTCCTCCGGCGACAGGGCGTCGGAGATGTTCGTCGCGATGGTGGCTTCGGTCGGGCCGTAGGCGTTGTGGAAGCGACGCGGCCCGGCCGGGTTGACCGACCACTTGGCCACCAGGTCGGCCGACACCGCTTCACCACCGGCGATGATGACTTCCATGGTCGCCAGCTGCGCAGGATCGAGCGAGGCCAGCACGGACGGCGTGATGAGGCCGACGCTGACGCGCTCGCGGGCGATCAGATCGCCCAGTTCGTCGCCACCGTAGGTGCCCGGCGGCACCACCACCAGCGCACCGCCCGCACCCAGCGCGAGCAGCAGCTCCAGGATGGAGGCGTCGAACGACGGTGAGGCGAAAGCCAGTGCGCGCGAGTGGGTGTCGAGGCGGTACCGCTCGACCTGCTCACGGGTGAAGTTCGCCAGGCCCTCGTGGGTGACGACGACGCCCTTGGGCAGGCCGGTGGAGCCGGAGGTGTAGATGACGTACGCGGCGTGGGCCGGACGGATCACACCCCAGCGTTCGGCGTCGGAAACCGGTGCGGCCGAGTGCGATTCGATCTCGGCGTGCACGAGCGGATCGTCCAGGCAGATCCAGCCCGCCAGGCTCGCCACCGGCGGCAGCGCCTCGGCTTCGGCACTCAGCGTGAGGCCGAGTGTCGCGCCGGAGTCGCGGACCATGTGCGCGATGCGGTCGGCCGGGTAGGCCGGGTCGACCGGGACGAAGGCCGCACCGGACTTGGCTACCGCCCAGATGGCCAGGATCGACTCGAACGAACGCGGAATGGCAATGGCCACTCGCACATCCGGTCCGGCGCCACGCTCGATGAGCATGCGCGCCAGACGCGAGGATGCCGCGTCGAGTTCCTGGTAGCCGAGGGCCTGGCCCTGGAAGACCACCGCTTCACCGGCCGGGTTGGCCTCGGCGGCGGCGGTCATGATCTCCGGCAGCGTCATGGGCGCGACCGACGCGCCACCCGTGCGGGTGAGCAGGTCGGCGCGCTCGTCGGCCGCCAGGATCTCCAGGTCGCCGACCGGGCGCTGCGGCTGGGCCACGATCTCGGTCAGCAGTCGGGTGAACCGCTGTGCGAAGGATTCCACCGTGGCGTCGTCGAACAGGTCACGCGCGAAGGCGAATTCGGCGTACATGCCGGCCTCGGCGTCGGCCGGGGCTTCCCGAACCGTCAGCGAGAGATCGAACTTGGCCGTCTCGGCGTCGAATTCGACTGCGGCGACGCGCAATCCGGGCAGTTCGAAGCTGCTGTCGGGCAGGTTCTCGAACGACAGCGCCACCTGGAACAGCGGGTGGCGGGCGGTGGAGCGCTCCGGGTTGAGCAGTTCGACCAGCCGCTCGAACGGGAGGTCGGCGTGCGCGAACGCCTTGAGGTCGGAATCCTTGGCGGCGGCGAGCAGGTCCGCGAAGCCGCGCTGGCCGTCCACGTCGGTGCGCAGCACCAGCGTGTTGACGAACATGCCGATCACGTCGTCGAGTTCGGCTTCGCCGCGGCCCGCGATCGGGGTGCCGATGGCGATGTCCCGGGTGCCCGACAGGCGGGCGAGCAGGACCGCGAGCGCGGTGTGCATGACCATGAACATGGTCGCGTTCTGCTCGCGGGCGATGCGCTGGAGTCCGGCGTGCAGATCGGTACTGATCGGGAACAGCACCTTGCCGCCGCGGAAGGACTGCGCGATGGGGCGCGGGCGGTCCGCGGGCAGGTTCAGTTCGTCCGGGAGGTCCGCGAGGGCGGTCTTCCAGTAGGCGGCCTGGGCGGAGATGAGGCTCTCCGGATCCTGTTCGGAGCCCAGGACTTCGCGCTGCCACAGCGAGTAGTCGGCGTACTGCACCGGCAGCGGGGCCCAGCCCGGAGTCACGCCGGCGGCGCGGGAGGCGTAGGCGATCATCACGTCGCGGGTGAGCGGGCCCATGGACCAGCCGTCGGCGCTGATGTGGTGGGCCACGAACACGAGGACGTGCTCGACCGGGGCGGGCTTCTTGCGGGCGCCCGACACGCTCTGCGCGGCAGGGTGTTCGCCCACGGCGCGGAGGGTGGCCTGTTCGACTGCCTCGAGGATATCGAGGCCGACCGCTTCGAAGACGCCGGTCTCGTACGGGTCCGCCGGGGTGGCCGGGGCAGGCTCCTCCACGCGGAACAGCTTGGCGCGCAACGGGACTTCCGTGGTCACGTCGAAGCCGCTCGAGATCAGGTCGACGATGCGGTCCTGGATCTCGGTGGGGGGCACCGCGATCGGGGTCAGGTCGGGGACCGCCTGGGCGGCGGTCACGATGACCTGGCTCGCTGCGCCGTCGACCTGCGGGTAGACGGTGCGCAGGGTTTCGTGGCGGCCGATCACGTCGGCGACGGCCTGTTGCAGGGCTTCGACATCCAGGTCGCCGGTCAGGCGGACCGCTACCGGGATGTTGTAGGCCGCCGAGGCCGTGTCGAACTGGTTGAGGAACCACATGCGCTGCTGTGCCAGCGACAGCGGGACCGAGGCCGGGCGTTCCTGTGCCACAAGCGGTTTGCGGTCGCCCGCGCCTGCGAAGTGCTCGACCTTGGCGGCGAGGCCGGACACGGTCGATGCCTCGAACAGGGTGCGGACCGGGACACGGGTGTCCAGGGCCGCGCCCAGGCGGGCGGCGACCTGTGTTGCCAGCAGCGAGTTGCCGCCGAGGGCGAAGAAGTCGTCGTCCGCGCCGACGCGGTCGGCGCCGAGGATGTCGGCGAAGACGCCCGCCACGATTTCCTCGATGGGGGTCGAGGGGGCGCGGAAGGCTGTTGTCTCGAATTCCGGCTCCGGGAGGGCCTTTCGATCCAGCTTGCCGTTCACGTTGAGCGGGAGGGCGTCCAGGACTACGAAGGCCGAGGGGACCATGTAGGACGGGAGGGCCGCTGCCAGCGCGGACTTCACGCGGGCTACATCGATGACGCTCGCCGCTGCGGGGTTCTGCGCTTGCCCACCCTGCGCCCCTGGCACAGACTGCCCAAGCGCACCGACGAGGTAGGCCACCAGGCGGTCACCGGTGCGGGGGTCGGACTTGGCGAGCACCGCTGTTTGGGCGATCTCGGGCATGGCCAGCAGGGCCGCTTCGATTTCGCCGAGTTCGATGCGGAAGCCGCGGATCTTCACCTGGAAGTCGGTGCGGCCACGGTATTCCAGCTCACCGTCGGTGCCCCACGCGACCAGGTCGCCGGTGCGGTACATGCGCTCGCCGGTCGCGAAGGGGTTCGCGACGAAGCGGTCGGCGGTCAGGTCGGCTCTGCCGAAGTAGCCGCGGGCCAGCTGGGCGCCCGCGAGGTAGAGCTCGCCTTCGACTCCGGCGGCAACCGGGTGCAGGCGGCTGTCGAGGACGTAGACCTGGCTGTTCCATTCGGGGAGACCGATGGAGACGGAACCCTGGTCGGCGTCGGTGACCAGGTGCGTGGTGATGGACACCGCCGCTTCGGTCGGGCCGTACAGGTTGAACAGGGCGGCTTGCGGGTTGGCGGAGCGGAAACGCTGCGCCACCGACGCGGGGAGCGCCTCACCGATGGCGAGGATGCGACGCAGCGAACCTGTCAGCGCCCCACCGGATTCGGTGATCAGCGCGTCCAGCATGGACGGGACCACGTGCAGGGTGGTGACCTGCTCGCGGGCCATGAGCTGGTTCAGGTAGGCCGGATCACGGTGACCGTCGGGGGCCGCGATGACCAGGCGGCCACCGGAGACCGCGGCCGACCAGAATTCCCAGACCGACAGGTCGAAGGTGGCGGCGGTCTTCAGCAGGACCGCGTCATCGGCGCCGAGGCCGAATTCGGCCGTCTTCCACTGCAACTGGTTGGCGATGGCGGCGTGCGGGAGTGCCACGCCCTTCGGGCGGCCGGTCGAGCCGGACGTGAAGATCACGTACGCGGTGTTCGAAGGCCGCAGCGGCGCAACCCGTTCCGCGTTCGACAGGGCGGAGCCGTCGAGGGCGGTCAGGTCCAGCTCGTCCATCCGCACCAGCGGTGCGACCTCGGTCGAGAATTCGGCCTCGGCATTGGTGAGCACGCACACCGGGGCGGCGGTCTCGAGGATGTAGCCGGTGCGGTCGGCGGGCTGGTCCGGGTCGACCGGCACGTACGCACCGCCCGCGACCGAGACCGCGTACATGGCGACCACGAGGTCCACCGAACGGCGCAGCGCCAGGGCGACCCGGGCCTCCGGGCCGACACCCATCGAGATCAGGTGTCGCGCAAGGCGGTTCACCCGCTGGCCGAGTTCGGCGTAGGTGAGGACCTCGCCGTCCGGGCCGATCAGGGCGACGGCGGTCGGAATGGTCGCCACGGTGGATTCGAGCAGCGACGCCAGGGTGGCGGTCGAATCCGTCTGGTGCGCGGTGTTGTTGCGGGCCTCCAGGAGTTCCGCGCGCTCCGCGCCGTCGAGGAGTTCGAAGTCGCCGACCGCGGTGCGCGGCGCGGCGATGATCTCGCCGAGCAGGCGGGTGAAGCGATCCACGAAGCCCTGCACCGTGTTCCGATCGAACAGATCGGTGGCGTAGGTGAAGATGCCGGTGATGCCGGCGGGCTCGCCCGTCTCGTTGTAGCGGTCGGTGGCGATGAGATGCAGGTCGAACTGCGAGATCTCGGTGTCGACGTCCAGGCCCGACACGGTCAGGCCGGGCAGTTCCAGGCTGGACATGGCCAGGTTCTGGAAGGACAGGCCCACCTGGAACAGCGGGTGGCGGGCGGTGGAACGCACCGGGTTCAGGACCTCGACGAGCCGCTCGAACGGCACGTCGGCGTTGGCGAAAGCCTGGATGTCGGTCTCGCGCTGGCGGCCGAGCAGGTCGGTGAAGGCTTCGCCGCCTTCGACCTGGGTGCGGAACACCAGCGTGTTGACGAACATGCCGATGAGGTCGTCGAGGACGGCCTCGCCACGACCGGCCATGGGGGTGCCGATGGCGATGTCGTCGGTGCCGGACAGGCGGGCCAGCAGGACCGCGAGAGCGGTGTGCACGACCATGAACAGGGTCGCACCCTCGGCGCGCGCCAATTCGACCAGCGCCGTGTGGGTTTCGGCGTCGATGCGGACGTCGACCTTGCCGCCGGCGAAGGACTGCACGGCCGGGCGCGGACGGTCGGACGGCAGATCCAGCTGATCCGGCAGATCGGCGAGAGCCTGCTTCCAGTACGCGACCTGCTTGGCGGCAAGGGATTCCGCGTCGCTCTCGTCGCCGAGCAGCTCGCGCTGCCAGATGGAGTAGTCCGCGTACTGCACGGCCAGCGGGGCCCACGCGGGGGCGTTGCCCATGGAGCGTGAGGCGTAGGCGGTCATGATGTCGCGGGTCAGCGGGGCAACCGAGGAACCGTCGCCGGAGATGTGGTGAACCACCATCGCCAGCACGTATTCGCCGGCCTCGCCGTCGATTTCGAACAGTACGACCTTCAGCGGCACCTCGGTGGTGACGTCGAAGATGGTGGAGGTCAGCGCCACCACGGCGGCGGTCACCTGGTCGAGCGCGACGGTCCGCACCTCGAGTTCCGGCGTGGCCTGCGACGGTTGCAGCACGACCTGCACCGGACCGTGTTCGGTCTGCGGGTAGATAGTGCGCAGGATTTCGTGCCGCTTCACCACATCG
The DNA here is from genome assembly GCF_013744875.1 of Nocardia huaxiensis. Classification (NCBI taxonomy): domain Bacteria; kingdom Bacillati; phylum Actinomycetota; class Actinomycetes; order Mycobacteriales; family Nocardiaceae; genus Nocardia; species Nocardia huaxiensis. The sequence goes on along the minus strand of NZ_CP059399.1, from coordinate 2,112,851 downwards.
GTGATGGCGGCGCGCAGGGCGTCCACATCCAGCGCGCCGGACAGGCGGACCGCGACCGGCACGTTGTAGGCGGCGGACTGGTTGTCGAAGCGGTTGAGGAACCACATGCGCTGCTGCGCGAGCGACAGCGGGATGTGGTCGGGTCGCGGGGCGGCGGTAAGGGCCTTGCGGCCGCCCGCGCCGGCGTCGTGTTCCACGCGGGCCGCGAGGGCGGACACGGTGGACGCCTCGAACATCAGGCGCACCGGGACCCGGGTGTTGAGGGCCTCGCCGAGGCGGGCCGCTACCTGGGTGGCGAGCAGGGAGTTGCCGCCCCACTGGAAGAAGTCGTCGTCCAGGCCGATGCGGCCGGCCTCGACGTGCAGGACTTCGGCGAAGACGCCGGCCACGATCTGTTCGATCGGGGTGACGGGGGCGCGGAAGACCGCCTTCTCGAAGGTGGGTTCGGGGAGGGCTTTTCGGTCCAGCTTGCCGTTGGCGTTCAGGGGCAGCGCGTCCAGGACTACGAAGGCCGACGGGACCATGTAGGACGGGAGGGTTGCCGCCAGCGCGGACTTCAGGTGGGCTGGGTCGAGGACGCTCTCCGCTGCGGGGTGCTGCGCTTGCCCACCCTGCGCCCCTGGCGCAGACTGCCCAAGCGCACCAACGAGGTACGCGACCAGGCGGTCACCGGTGCGGGGGTCCGACTTCGCGACGACGGCGGCCTGGGCTACCTCCGGCATGGCGAGCAGGGCGGACTCGATATCGCCCAGTTCGATGCGGAAGCCACGGATCTTCACCTGGAAGTCGGTGCGGCCTCGGTATTCCAGCTCGCCCTTGTCGGTCCAGGCCACCAGGTCGCCGGTGCGGTACATGCGGGAGCCGTTGTCCGCGAAGGGGTTCGCGACGAAGCGGTCCGAGGTGAGGTCGGGGCGGGCGTAGTAGCCGCGGGCCAGCTGGGCGCCGGCCAGGTACAGCTCGCCGGAGACGCCGACGGGCACCGGGCGCAGGCGCGAATCCAGCACGTAGACCTGCGAATTCCATTCGGGCGAACCGATGGAGACCGAGACCGTGTCGGCGGTGTTCACGCGGTGGGTGGTGATGGAGACCGCGGCTTCGGTGGGGCCGTACAGGTTGAACAGTTCGGTGCGGGGGCGCTCGCGCAGGACGCGCTGGGCCAGCGGGCCGGGCAGGGCCTCACCGATGGCGAGGATGCGCCACAGCGAATCCGGGAGGCCGTCGGTGAGCAGCGCGTCGAGCATGGACGGCACCACGTGCAGGGTGGTGACCCATTCGCGGGCCATGAGCTCGTTCAGGTAGGCCGGGTCCTTGTGGCCGTCGGGGGCGGCGATGATCAGGCGGCCACCGCACACGGCGGCCGACCAGAACTCCCACACCGACAGGTCGAAGGTGGCGGCGGTCTTGAGGAGTACCGCATCCGCCGGGTCGAGCCCGAATTCGGTCATCTTCCACAGCAACTGGTTCACGACCGCGGCGTGCGGCAGCGCCACACCCTTCGGGCGGCCGGTCGAACCGGAGGTGAAGATGATGTACGCCGTGTTGGCCGGGGTCAGCTCGCGCACCCGCTCGGCGGCGGTGATCGGCTTGTCCGAGTACTCCGACAGGTCGAGCTCGTCGATGCGGAGAACAGTGACGTCCTCGGCGTCGAAACCGTCGCGTGCCGTGGTGAGCACGCAGGCCGGAGCGGCGGTCTCGAGGATGTAGCCGGTGCGGTCGGCGGGCTGGTCCGGGTCGATCGGGACGTAGGCGGCGCCGGTCTTGGCGACCGCGTACATGGCGACGACCAGGTCCACCGAGCGGCGGATGGCAAGGGCCACACGGTCTTCGGTTCCGATGCCGCGCGCGATGAGCTCGCGGGCGAGGCGGTTGACGCGGGCGTCGAGTTCGGCGTAGGTCAGCGTCTCGGTGCCGTCGGCCGAATCCGCCACCAGGGCAACGGCCTTCGGGTCGTCGGCGACGGTCCGATCCAGCAGCGAGACCAGGGTCGCCGTGGTGGCGCCCGGGTGGAAGGCGTCCAGATCCTGCGCGGTGTTGTTCCACTGCTTCAGGATTCGCGTGTTCTCGGCCTCGTCGAGCAGGTCGATCTCACCCACGGTCGCCGTCGCGTCGGCGATGACCGCGTCGAGCACGCGCACGAACCGGTCGGCGAAGGAGCGGATGGTGCTCTCGTCGAACAGGTCTGTCGCGTAACCGAATTCGGTGAGGATCTCGGCCGGGGTGCCGTCTTCGGCGTAGCGGTCGTAGAGCGTCACGTGCAGGTCGGTCTTGGCCAGCTGCGATTCGAAGTTGACGGCGCTGACATGCAGGCCGGGCAGTTCGAAGGCGGTCTCGGCCAGGTTCTGGAACGACAGGCCGACCTGGAACAGCGGGTTGCGCGCGGTGGAGCGCACCGGGTTGAGCACCTCGACCAGGCGCTCGAACGGCACGTCGGCATTGGCGAAGGCTTCCAGGTCGCGTTCGCGGACCTCGGCGAGCAGGTCGGCGAAGGTCGCGCCGGCGTCCACCTGGGTGCGGAACACCAGGGTGTTGACGAACATGCCGATCAGATCGTCGAGTTCGCGTTCACCACGGCCCGCGATCGGGGTGCCGACCGCGATGTCCTCGGTGCCGGACAGACGCGCCAGCAGCACGGCCAGGGCCGCGTGCACGACCATGAACAGCGAGGCATTGTTGGCGCGCGCCAGCTCGTGCAGCTTGGCGTGCCGTTCGGCGTCGATATCGAAGCGAATCGCCTTGCCGTGGAACGACTGCGCGGGCGGGCGCGGCCGGTCGGTGGGCAGTTCCAGCTGGTCCGGCAGCCCGGTCAGCGCGCGGGTCCAGTAGGCGACCTGCTGTGCGGCCAGCGATTCGGTGTCGTCCTCGGAGCCGAGGACCGCGCGCTGCCACAGCGCGTAGTCGGCGTACTGCACCGGCAGCGGAGCCCACTGCGGCGCTTCACCGTTCACGCGCGCCATGTAGGCGGCCATGATGTCGCGCGCCATCGGGCCCATGGAGGAGCCGTCGGCGGAGACGTGGTGGACGGTGAAAGCCAGGACGTGCTCTTCATGCTCGCTGTCGCTGATGCGGAAGAGCTTGACCGCCAGGGGAACTTCGACGGTGACGTCGAAGGTGGTCATGGCGAATTCGATGACCTTGGCTAGTAGTCCCTCCTCTGCGACCGCCTCGGGCACCAGGGCCACATCGGCCTGGGAGGCGGGCAGGATGACCTGGTGCGGGCCTTCGGCCGAGCGCGGGTAGACCGTGCGCAGCACCTCGTGCCGCGAGACCACGTCGCCGATGGCCTCTTCCATGGCGGTCAGGTCGAGCGCGCCGACGAGCCGCACCGCGAGCGGAATGTTGTCCACCGCCGAGGTGCTGGTGTCGAACTGGTTGAGGAACCAGTAGCGCTGCTGCGCCGGGGACAGCGGCAGGATCTCCGGCCGCTCCCCCGCGACCAGGCGCGGACGGGTCCGGCCGGAGCCGCTGCGGTGTTCAGCGCGCGCGGCCAGGGCCGCGACGGTGGACGCCTCGAACAGATCGCGCACGGTCAGCTGGATGTCCAGGGCCGCGCCGATGCGCGCGGTCACCTGGGTGGCGATGAGCGAGTTGCCGCCGAGTTCGAAGAAGTCGTCGTCGACGCCGACACGGCCGACGCCGAGCACATCGGAGAAGGTTCCCGCCACGATCTCCTCGATCGGGGTGACGGGGGCGCGGAACACCTTGGCCTCGAACACCGGCGCGGGCAGCTGCTTGCGGTCGAGCTTGCCGGAAGCGTTGAGCGGGAAGGCATCCAGCACCACGTAGGCGGCCGGGACCATGTAGCCGGGCAGCCCGTCGGACAGTTCGGCGCGCACGGCGTCGAGGTCCACGGTGTGACCGGCGGCCGGGATGACATAGCCGACCAGCTGATCGCCGAGGCGCTCGTCGTGACGGACCACGACCACCGACTGGGCGATGGATTCGACGGCGGTGAGCGCGGCCTCGATCTCGCCGAGCTCGATGCGCAGACCACGCAGCTTCACCTGGAAGTCGGTGCGGCCCAAGTACTCCAGCTCACCCGCGCCGGTCCACTTCACCAGGTCGCCGGTGCGGTACATGCGCTCGCCGTCGTGGAACGGGTCGGCGACGAAGCGGTCCGCGGTCAGTTCGGGGCGGGCGACATAGCCGCGCGCCAGCTGCACGCCGGACAGGTAGAGCTCACCCGCGACACCCGGGGCGACCGGGTGCAGACGTGAATCCAGCACGTACACACGGGTGTTGAACACCGGGGCGCCGATCGGCACAGAGACGGTGTCGGCCGGGGTGACCTCGTGATAGGTGACGTCGACCGCGGCTTCGGTGGGGCCGTACAGGTTGTGCAGGCTCGCACCGGTCAGCTCCACGAGCTTCTGCGCGGTGGGCGCGGGCAGCGCTTCACCGGAGGCGAAAACCCTTTGCAGCGAGACGCATTGCGCGGCCTTCTGCTCGGCCACGAACACCGAGAGCATGGACGGCACGAAGTGCGTGGTGGTGACGCCGTGCTCGACGATGAGCTCCGCCAGATACGCGGGATCGCGGTGGCCGTCCGGCTTCGCGACAACCAGCGACGCACCGATCTGCAAGGGCCAGAAGAACTCCCACACCGACACGTCGAAGGTGGCGGGCGTCTTCTGCAGCACGACATCGTCGTCCCACAGGTTGTACTCGGTCTGCATCCAGACGAGACGGTTGACGATGGCCGCGTGGCTGACCGCCACACCCTTCGGACGGCCGGTCGAACCGGACGTGAAGATCACGTACGCCGTATTGCCCTCGCGCAGCGGTGCGATGCGATCCGCGTCGGTGATCGGGGCGTCCGAGTACGCCGACAGTTCGAGCTCGTCGATCAGCAGCGCATTCGCGGCGGCGAAACCATCACGCGCGGTGGTGAGTACGGCCGCGGGCCGCGCGATATCGAGGACGTAACCGTTGCGCTCCTCCGGGTGATCCGGATCCAGCGGCACGTACGCGCCGCCCGCCGCGATCACCGCGTACATGCCGACCACCAGATCGATGGAGCGGCGCATGCCCAGGGCAACAAGGGAATCCGGGCCGACGCCCTGTGCGATCAGGTGGCGGGCCAGCCGGTGCACGCGTGCGGCGAACTCGCCGTAGGACAGAGCTGTCCCCTCGAACACCACGGCGATGGCGTCGGGGGTCTGTGCGGCCTGCGCCGCGAACATGGAAGCCAGCGTCACGGCGGCGGCGGACTTCTTGCCGCCCAGCGCGACTCGGGTCACGTCGTATTCGGTGGCATTCCAGTTGCGCAGCACGGTGCGGCGCTCGGCCTCGTCCAGCAGCTCGATATCACCGACGACCGAGGTCGAATCGGCGACCACGGCGGTCAACATGCGAACCAGGCGCCGCGCGAAGCCCGCGATCGTACCGGCATCGAAAATATCGGTGGCGTAGGCGAATTCGGCGGTCATGCCGTCCGCGTCGGCCTGCTCGGTCAGGTTCAGGTGCAGATCGAACTTGGCGGTGACCACGTCCAGCGGCACACCGGCGACCTCCAGGTTCGGCAGGGCGAAGGACGCCGGGCCGGTGTTCTGGAACGACAGCATGACCTGGAACAGCGGGTGCCGCGCCTGCGAGCGCGCCGGGTTGAGGATCTCCACCAGGCGCTCGAACGGCAGATCGGCGTGGCCGAAGGCGGCCAGGTCGGTGTCCTTGGTGTTCGCCAGCAGCTCACGGAATTCCGCGCCCGAGTCCACGGCGGTGCGCAGCACCAGCGTGTTCACGAACATGCCGATGGCATCGTCCAGCACGGCCTCGCCACGACCCGCGACGGCGGTGCCGATGGCGATGTCGTCGCCGCCGGACAGGCGAGCCAGCAGCGCCGCGAAGGCCGCGTGCACGACCATGAACAGCGAGGCATTGTGCTCACGTGCCAGCTCGTTCAACCCGGCCAGCAGCTCGGCGTCGATCGAGAACTCGTGCACGCCACCGCGGTTGGAGGCCACGGCCGGCCGCGGGCGATCCGACGGCAGGTCGATCTGGTCCGGCAGCCCGGCCAGGCTGTCCGACCAGTACGCCACCTGCTGCGCGATGAGCGACTCGGCGTCCTCCTCGGAACCGAGGGTCTCGCGCTGCCACAGCGCGAAGTCGGCGTACTGCACCGGCAGCGGAGCCCACTGCGGCGCAACACCATTGGCGCGAGCCGCGTAGGCCACCATCACATCGCGGGACAGCGGGCCGACCGACCAGCCGTCACCGGAGATGTGGTGCACCACGAAAACCAGGACGTGCGTGGGCTGTTCGGCATCGGTGACCCGGAACAGCCCGGCGCGCACCGGAACCGCCGCGGTCACGTCGAAGCCGGTGAGCACCAGCTCGGCGACGCGGTCGCGCAGTTCGGCCTCGGTGACATCGGTGGCCGCCAGGCCGGTGGCGCGCACTGCGCCGTCCGGCTCTGCGAGAGTTCCGTTCGGCGTGCTATCCGTGCCGTTCGGCACGGTGTCACGCTGAGCACCGGCGAGGCCGAAGCCCAGGCGGACCTGGTCGGCGGGCAGGATCACCTGCACGCCACGGCCTTCCGCGTTCTCCGGGTAGACGGTGCGCAGCACCTCGTGCCGGTCGAGCACGTCGCCGACGGCGGCCAGCAGGGCGTCCACATCCAATTCGCCGGTGAGGCGGACGGCAAGCGGGATGTTGTTGACGGCCGAGGCGGTGTCGAAGCGGTTGAGGAACCACATGCGCTGCTGTGCCAGCGACAGGGGGATCTCCGCCGGACGCTCCTGCGCCACCAGTTCGCGGCGTGCGCCGGTGCCGGCCTGCGCTGCCACGCGGGCGGCCAGGGTGGCGACGGTCGGGGCGTCGAACAGGGTGCGCACGGGCACGCGGGTGTCGAGGGCCGCGCCCAGGCGGGCGACCACCTGGGTGGCGATTAGCGAGTTGCCGCCGAGCTCGAAGAAGTCGTCGTCGGCGCCGATCGGGGAGTCCAGGCCGAGTACCTCGGCGAAGACGGTCGCGACGATCTCCTCGGCGGCGGTGGTGGGGGCGCGGAATTCGCGGGCTGCGAATTCCGGGTCCGGGAGGGCTTTTCGGTCCAGCTTGCCGTTGGCGTTCAGGGGCAGGGCGTCCAGGACTACGAAGGCGGACGGGACCATGTAGGACGGGAGGGTTGCTGCCAGTGCGGACTTCAGCTCGGCTGTGTCGAGGACGCTCGCCGCTGCGGGGTTCTGCGCTTGCCCACCCTGCGCCCCTGGCGCAGACTGCCCAAGCGCACCAACGAGGTAGGCGACCAGGTGGTCGCCTGTGTGGGGGGCGGAGCGCAGGACCACGACTGCCTGGGCGATGGAGTCGTGGGCGGTGAGGGCGGCCTCGATCTCGCCGAGCTCGATGCGCAGGCCGCGCAGTTTGACCTGGAAGTCGGTGCGGCCCAGGTACTCCAGTTCGCCGGCGGCGGTCCAGACCACCAGGTCACCGGTGCGGTACATGCGCTCGCCCGGGGTGAACGGGTTGGCTACGAAGCGATCCGCGGTGAGGTCGGGGCGCTCCACGTAGGCGGTGGCCAGCTGCACGCCCGCCAGGTAGAGCTCACCCGCCATACCCGGGGCGACCGGGTGCAGACGCGAATCCAGCACGTAGACCTGGGTGTTGAACACCGGGGCGCCGATCGGCACGGTGTCGACGTCGGCATCGGTCACCTCGTGATAGGTGACGTCGACGGCCGCTTCGGTCGGACCGTACAGGTTGTGCAGCGCGGCGCCGGTGAGTGCGCGCAGCTTCTGCGCGGTCGGCGCGGGCAGCGCCTCACCGGAGGCGAAAACCATTCGCAGGCTGGTGCATGCGGCGGCAGCAGCCTCAGCGACGAATACGGCCATCATGGACGGCACGAAGTGCGCGGTCGTAATGCCTTCGCTGGCGATGAGCTCCGCCAGGTACACCGGATCGCGATGCCCCTCGGGCTTGGCGATGACCAGGCGCGCACCGATCTGCAACGGCCAGAAGAACTCCCACACCGACACGTCGAAGGTCGCCGGAGTCTTCTGCAACACCACATCGTCGACGGTGAGCCCGTACTCCGCCTGCATCCAGACGAGCCGGTTCACGATCGCTGCGTGACTCACCGCCACGCCCTTCGGCTTGCCGGTCGAACCGGACGTGAAGATCACATACGCCGTGTTCGAGCCACGCAGCGGCGCAAGACGATCCGCATCCGTCAGCGGTGCGTCGGAGTATGCCGACAGCTCCAGCTCATCGATGCGCACCACTTCCGTCATCCCGGCATGCTTTTGGCCGGGATCCACACTGACAACGACATCATCCGACTGCAATGGATCCCGGCCAACAAGCGCGCCGGGATGACGGGGGTCTTCGAACCCATCACGCGCAGTGGTCAGCACGCACACCGGGTTGGCGGTGTCGAGCACATAGGCAACACGGTCGGCGGGCTGGTCCAAGTCCAGCGGCACGTACGCGCCACCGGCCTCGACCACCGCGTACATGGCGACGAGCAGGTCGAGCGAGCGGCGAATGCCCAGGGCCACCATGCTCTCCGGGCCGACTCCGGCCTCGACGAGCTTGCGGGCCAGCTGGTGCACGCGCCCGGCGAACTCGCCGTAGGACAGACCTGTCCCCTCGAACGTGAGGGCGGTCGCGTCGGGCGTCCGCGCGGCCTGCGCCTCGAACAGGGCGACCAGCGTGTTCGCCGAATCGCCGGTGCGGGTGACGGGTTCGGCGTCCAGCGGGGCCACGCCCCGGGTGAGTGCCGCGAGCACGCCGCCCACATTGTGTTCGGTGTCGTTCCAGCCGGAGACGACCTGTGCCCGCTCGTCGGCGTCCAGCAGCGCGATATCGCCCACGGCCCGGTTCGGTTCGGCCGCAATGGCTTCCAGCAGGCGGGTGAACCGCTGTGCGAACAGCCGCATGGTGCCGGCGTCGAACAGATCGGTGGCGTAGATGAGTTCGGCGGTGAAGCCCGCCGGTGCGCCGCCGTGCCCGTTGCCGGTGGCGTCGGCGACGCCCGCGCGCTCGGTGAGCACCAGTTGCAGGTCGAACTTGGCGGTGTCGAGCGGGAGGTCGACGCCGCTCACGGTGAGGCCCGGCAGTTCCAGTTCGCTCACGCCGTGGTTCTGGAACGACAGCATGACCTGGAACAGCGGGTGCCGCGCCTGCGAGCGCGCCGGGTTGAGGATCTCCACCAGGCGCTCGAACGGCAGATCGGCGTGGCCGAAGGCCTGGATGTCGGTGGCGCGCACCGATTCCAGCAGCTCGGCGAAGCTGGTGCCGCCGTCGATCTCGGTGCGCAGCACCAGCGTGTTCACGAACATGCCGATGAGGTCGTCGAGGGCCCGTTCGCCACGACCGGCGACCGGGGTGCCGATGGCGATATCCGATTCACCGGACAGGCGCGACAGCAGCACCGCGAGCGCGCCGTGCGCCACCATGAACAGGGTGGTGCCCCGGCTGCGGGCCAATTCGGCCAGCTTGCCGTGGGTTTCGCCGTCGATGTCGAAGACGTGCGTCGCACCCCGCCCGGAGGCGACCGCCGGACGCGGCCGATCCGAGGGCAGGTCCAGCTGGTCGGGCAGGCCGCGCAGCGCCTCCCGCCAGTAGGAGATCTGCTGCGCGATAACCGATTCGGAGTCCTTCTCGTCGCCGAGCACTTCGCGCTGCCACAGCGCGTAGTCGGCGTACTGGACTTCCAGCGGCTGCCAGCCGGGTTCGCCGCCCTCGACGCGTGCGCCGTAGGCGGTCATGACATCCCGGGTGAGCGGGCCCATGGAGAAGCCGTCACCGGAGATGTGGTGCACCACCAGCGCGAGCACATGCTCGGTGGGGCTCACCTCGAACAGGCGGGCCCGGAACGGCACCTCGCTGGTCACGTCGAACGCGGTCCGCACCACGTCCGAAAGCGCCTGCGGCAGTTCGGCTTCGGTGACGTCCACCGGCGTCAGGTCCGGAATGACCTGGCTGGTGGGGACGATCTCCTGGTGGGCGCGACCGTCGATCTCGGGGTACCGGGTGCGCAGCGACTCGTGCCGCGCCAGCACGTCGGCGACGGCGATCTGCAGGGCCTGGCGATCCACCAGACCCGAGAGGCGCACGGCGGCGGGAATGTTGTCCACGGCCGATTCGGGATCGAAGCGGTTGAGGAACCACATGCGCTGCTGCGCCAGGGATAGCGGCAGGTGCTCGGGGCGCTCCTGCGCCGTCAGCGCCTGACGCTTGCCGGCGCCCGCATGGGATTCGGCGCGCGCCGCCAGCGCGGCGACGGTGGAAGCCTCGAAGATCTCCCGCACGCCCAGCTGGGTGTCCAGCGCGGCGGACAGGCGCGCCGCCACCTGGGTGGCGATGAGCGAGTTGCCGCCGAGGGCGAAGAAGTCGTCGTCCAGGCCGACCCGCTCGAGGCCGAGGATCTCGCCGAAGACGCCGGCCACGATCTGCTCGACCGGGGTGGCCGGGGCACGGAAGACCGCGGCCTCGAACACCGGCGCGGGCAGCGCCTTGCGATCCAGCTTGCCGGAGGCATTGAGCGGGAACTCGTCGAGCACCAGCAGCACCGACGGCACCATGTACGCGGGCAGGCTGTCGCCGAGCTCCGCGCGCACCGCGTCGGCGTCGACCGTGCGGCCCGGGGCGGGCACCACGTAGCCGACCAGCTGATCGCCGGTGTGCGCGTCATTGCGGACCACGACCACCGACTGGGCGATGGAATCCAGTGTGGTCAGCGCGGTTTCGATCTCGCCGAGCTCGATGCGCAGACCGCGCAGCTTCACCTGGAAGTCGGTGCGGCCGATGTAGTCGATCTCGCCGTCGGCGTTCCAGGCCACCAGGTCACCGGTCCGGTACATGCGCACGCCGGTGCCGAAGGGGTTGGCCACGAAGCGATCCGAGGTGAGGTCGGGGCGCGCCACGTACCCGGTGGCGAGCTGATCGCCCGCGAGGTAGAGCTCACCCGCGACACCCACCGGGACCGGGCGCAGACGCGAATCCAGCACGTACACCTGGGTGTTGAACACCGGGCGGCCGATCGGCACCGTGTCGATGTCGGCGTCCACGACCTGGTGGTAGGTGACGTCGACGGCGGCTTCGGTCGGACCGTAGAGGTTGTGCAGCTCCGCACCGGTCAGCTCGCGCAGCTTGTGCGCGGGCTTGGGCGACAGCGCCTCACCGGAGGCGAACACCATCCGCAAGCTGGTGCACTGTGCGGCAGCCTGTTCCGCGACGAACACGGCCAGCATGGACGGCACGAAGTGGGTGACCGTCACACCCTCGCGGGCGATGAGCTCGGCCAGGTACAACGGATCCCGGTGCCCATCCGGCTTCGCGACGACCAGCGTCGCGCCGATCTGCAACGGCCAGAAGAACTCCCACACCGACACGTCAAAGGTCGCCGGAGTCTTCTGCAGCACAACGTCTTCGGCATTGAGCCCGTACGCGGCCTGCATCCACACCAGGCGGTTGACGATCGCCGAATGCGGCACCGCCACACCCTTCGGGCGGCCGGTGGACCCGGAGGTGAAGATGACGTAGGCGTTGTTCGATTCCCGCAGCGGCACACGGCGTTCCGCGTCGGTCAACGGCGCGCCCGAGTAGCTGGCCAGATCCAGCAGGTCGATGCGCACCTGCGCGGTATTGATCGGCAGATCGTCACCGGAGGTCAGCACGGTCACCGGATCGGCGGTGGCCAGAATGTATTCGGTGCGCTCGGCCGGATGATCCGGATCCAGCGGCACATACGCGCCACCGGCCACGGTCACGGCGTACATGCCCACGACCAGGTCGATGGAGCGGCGCATGCCCAGCGCCACGAACGATTCCGCGCCCACACCGCGCTCGACGAGCCAGCGCGCCAGGCGATGCACCTGGTCGGCGAACTCGGCGTAGGACAGACTTGTCCCCTCGAAGGAGACCGCGATGGCATCGGGCGTCCGCTCGACCTGCGATTCGAACAGCGCGACAAGCGTTTCCGCCGCCGGGACGTTCGAGGCGTCGGTGCGCTCGGCGACGATCGCGCCCACATCGAAGGTGGTCTCGTTCCACGCCGACACGACCTGGGTGCGCTCTGCGGCATCCAGGAGCTCGATATCGCCCACGGCCGCAGCGGGTTCGGTGGTGATGGCGGTGAGCACCCGCACCAGGCGATCCGCGATGCGGCGCACGGTGTCCTCGTCGAACAGGTCGCGCAGGTATCCGGCGCGAATGCGCAGGCGGGTGTCGAGCTGGGCGATGAGGGTCAGCGGGTAGTGCGTGGCGTCGGCGGCGTCCAGACCGGTCACGGCCATGCCGTCGATATCCGCGGCCTGCGCCCGAATGCCTTCGGCGTCAACCGGATACGACTCGAACACCACGAGGGTGTCGAACAGCCCGCCGATGCCGGCGGCCGACTGGATGTCGGCCAGGCCCACATAGTGGTGGTCCAGCAGGTCGGCCTGCTCACCCTGGGTGCGGGTGAGCAGCGAGTGCGCCGACTCGGCCGGGTCGAAGGCGACCCGCACCGGCACGGTGTTGATGAACAGACCCACCATGGACTCGACGCCGGACAGCTGCGCCGGGCGACCGGACACGGTGGTGCCGAACAGCACGTCGTCGCGGCCGGTCAGACGGCCGAGCAGAATGCCCCATGCCACCTGAAGCACGGTGTTCGGCGTGACGCCGAGTTCCGCGGCCAGCCCGGTGAGCTTGGCGGTGGCGGCCTCGTCCAGGTCGAAGAAGTACTCGCCGGACAGTGCGGTGATCTCGCGCCCGGCATCCGGACGGGTGAGCAGCGTCGGCTCGGACACCCCGCGCAGCGACTGCTGCCAGGCGGCGATCGAAGCCGAACGGTCCTGCTGCGCAACCCATTCCAGGAAGTAGCGGTAGGAGCGCACCGGCGGCAGCATGCTGGTGTCGGAGTGCGTGGCGTAGAGCACCAGCAGGTCCTGCATGAGCAGCGGCATGGACCAGCCGTCGAGCAGGATGTGGTGGTTGGCCACGGCCAGCGACCAGCGGCCCTCGTCCACCCGCACCAGGGTGAATCGGATGAGCGGCGGTTCGGTGAGGTCGAAGCGCTGCACGCGGTCGGCGGCGATGAGCTGCTCGGCCGCGGCGGCGCGGGCCCCGGCATCGGCCAGGCCGCTCACATCGTGCTGGATGAAGGCGGCGCGCACGCCGTCCACGACCACCTGCACCGGCACGCCCGAGGCGTCGGAAACGTAGGCGGTGCGCAGGATTTCGTGGCGGTCCAGCAGCGCCTGCGCGGCCGCGGCGAGGCGGTCGCCGTCGACGCGGCCCTCGAGGGTGAGCACCGCCTGCGCGGTGTACACGTCCACCGAGGTGGCGGCCAGCTGGGCGTGGAAGAGCAGACCGGCCTGCAGCGCGGACAGCGGCCACACCTGGGCGAGCCCGCCGAAACGCTGTTCCCAGCCGTCGATATCGCGCTGGGTGATCTTGACGAGGCCGAAGTCGGACGGGGTGTGCCCGCCCGCCTGCGCCGATTCCGCATGGTGCGCAACGGCTTCCAGCGCCGAGGTCCACAGCGCGGCGAACTCGGCCACCTCGGCGGCGCTGAGCAGCGTGCTCGGGTAGCCGATGTTCGCGGTGAGCTTGTCGCCGACCACGATGGCATTGATGTCGATCGGAGCCATGGCGGGCATGTCACCGTCGTAGGCGCCACCGAGGTTGCCCAGCTCCGCGGCGGGGATCCAGCCGAAGCCGCGCAGCGCGTCCGGCACATCGCCCTCGTTGACGCGACCCAGGTAGTTGAAGCTGACCTGGCCGGGCAGCTGCTTGGGCAGCCGGTCGGCGGTGGCCTGGTTCAGGTAGCGCAGCAGGCCATAGCCGATGCCCTTGTCCGGCACCGCGAGCAGCTGCTCCTTGACGGCCTTGATGGCGCGGCCCATGGCCGGGCCGCCGGTGAGGGCGGCGTCCACGTCGATCTCGGCGAGGTCGAAGCGCACCGGGAAGATGGCGGTGAACCAGCCGACCGTGCGGGACAGGTCGGCGCCGGGCACGACCTCTTCCTCGCGGCCGTGGCCTTCCAGACGGACGAGGGCAGACTTCTCCCCCGCCGCGATTCCCTTGTCGGAGCGCCACTTCGCGACGGCCAGGGCCAGCGCGGTCAGCAGACCGTCATTGACGCCACCGTGGAACAGCGCGGGCACGGTGGTGAGCAGCGCCTTGGTGACCTCGGCGGGCAGCTCGACGCGATGCTTCTCGATGACGGCGGTCACGTCCACGGCCGGATCCATGGGCCGCTCGGTGAGCAGCGGGTCCGGACCTTCGACCACGCCACGCCAGAAGTCGAGTTCGGCAACGCGGTCGTCGGTGGCTGCCTCACGCTCGAGGGCGTGCGCCCAGGTGCGCATACTGGTCGCGGGGGCGACCAGCTCGGGGGTCTGCCCGGAGGCGATCTGGCCCCACGCGGCGACGAAGTCCGGCACCAGGATGCGCCAGGTGACGCCGTCGACCACGAGGTGGTGCGCGGCGACGATCAGGCGACCGGCGCGCGAAGCGTCACCGGGCTCCAGCCAGGCGAACCGGATGACCACGCCCGCAGCCGGATCCAGCTTGTCCAGCGTGGCATCCAGTGCGGCCGAGGCGATTCCGACCAGCTCGTCATCGCTCACGGCCGGATCGAACTCGTAGCGGTCGATGAGCGCGTCGGCGTCCACGGTGCCGGGCGCGACGGTCTCGACGACCCAGTCCGCGCCGGGCACGCGCCGCAGGCGGGCGCGCAGCATGTCGTGCCGGTCGATGACCGCGCCGACCGTGGCGGCGATGCCGGCCCGGTCGATGCCGATCGGCAGTTCCAGGGCCATGGTCTGGTTGAACCGGCCGAACGAGCCCGGCCGCTCCACCATGAACCGCACCACCGGCGTCAGCGGCATGACACCCACGCCGCCGCCCGGCAGCTCGGTCAGCTGCGGAGCCGAATCGCTCTGCGTGTCAGCGGTTTCCGCGACGGCGGCGAGCCCGGACACGGTCCGCTGCTCGAACACGTCGCGCGGGCTGAACACGATCCCGCGTGCCTTGGCCCGCGACACCAGCTGAATGGAGACGATGGAGTCACCGCCCAGCGCGAAGAACGAATCGTCGATGCCGACCCGCTCCAGGCCGAGCACCTCGGCGAACACCTCGGCAATGGTCTGCTCGACGGTATTGCGCGCGGCCCGGAACACGACCTCGGTCGCGAACACCGGCTCGGGCAGGGCCTTGCGGTCCAGCTTGCCGACCGGCGTCAGCGGCACCCGGTCGATGATCATGACCGAGGACGGCACCATGTACGCGGGCAGCCGCGCCTCGACGTGCGCGGTCACGGCCGCGACATCGATCGAATGGCCCGGCGTGGCAACCACATACGACACCAGCGAGACCGCGCCGGCGGCGTTCTTGTGGCCGACGGTGACCGCGAAGTCGACGGTCTCGTGCGAGGCCAGCGCGGCGTCGATCTCGCCGAGCTCGATGCGGAAACCACGCACCTTCACCTGGAAGTCGGAGCGGCCGACGTACTCCACCAGGCCGTCCGGCGTCCAGCGCACCACGTCACCGGTGCGGTACATGCGCTCGCCCGCGACGTACGGGTTGGCCACGAACCGGTCGGCCGACAGGCCCGGCCGCGCGTGGTAGCCGCGCGCCAGCTGAATGCCCGACAGGTAGAGCTCACCCGCGACACCCACCGGAACGGGCCGCAGCCGGTTGTCGAGGATCAGCGACTGCATGCCCCGGATGGGGCCGCCGATGGTGACCAGATCACCCGGCACCAGCGCGTCACTGATGTTGGTCATGATGGTGGTCTCGGTCGGGCCGTAACCATTGTGGAAGGCACGAATCGTGCCGTCCGGCCCTGTCCCCTCTCCAATGGGCACCGCCCACTTCTCGACCAGATCGGCGGGCACCGCCTCACCACCGGCGACCAGCACGCGCAGGCTGTCCAGCCCGGCCGGTCCGAAGGTGGACAGCGCGGCCGGGGTGATGAAGGCGTGCGTGGCCCGCTCGGTGCGGATCAGCTCGGCCAGTTCCTCACCGCCGTAGGTGCCCGGCGGGACGACCACGAGGGTGCCGCCCGCGCCGATGGCGAGCAGGAATTCCAGCATGGAGGCGTCGAACGACGGCGACGCGAAATGCAGTGCGCGCGAATCGGAGTCGAGGTGGTAGCGCTGCGCCTGCTCGACGCTGAAGTTGGCCAGGCCGGCGTGGGTGACCACGACGCCCTTGGGCACACCCGTCGAACCCGAGGTGTAGATGACGTAGGCCGGATGCTCCGGACGCAGCGGGCGCACCCGCTCGCCGTCGGCAATGGCGGTGGCGGAGAAGGCATTCAGGTCCAGATCGTCCAGGACCAGCCATTCCACCGATTCCGGCATGTCCGCGCGCACCGACGCCACGGTCAGGCCGACCGGCGAACCGGAGTCGGTGACCATGTGGGCGATGCGGTCGGCCGGGTAGTTCGGGTCCACCGGCACGAAGGCCGCGCCGGTCTTGGACACCGCCCATTCGGCGAAGTACGAGTCCGCCGACCGCGGCACGGCCACGGCCACCAGGTCCTCGGTACCGATGCCGCGCTCGATGAGCAAGCGCGCCAGGCGGTTCGAACGCTCGTCGAGTTCGGCGTAGGTCTGGCTGACGCCCTGGAACACCACGGCGGGTGCACCCGGGTTGATGGCGACGGCGTCGGCGATGAGTTCCGGCAACGTGCGCGCGGGGATCGCGGGCAGGCCGAAACGCGCGACCAGATCGGCCTTTTCGGCGGCATCGAGAATGTCGATGGCCCCGACGGTGATCTCCGGATCGGCGGCGATCGCTTCGAGCACCCGCAGCCAGCGCTGCGCGAACCCGTCGGCGGTCTGCTCATCGAACAGGTCGGTGGCGTAGGTCAATGCCAGCGCCATGCCCGAATCCTGATCCGACAGCGTGAACTGCAGATCGAAGCGGGAGATGTTCTCGTCGAGATCCAGCGCGGCCACGGTCAGGCCGGGCAGTTCCAGGCTGGTGCGATCCAGGTTCTGGAAGGCCAGCATGACCTGGAACAGCGGATTGCGCGCCTGCGAGCGCTCGGGGGCGAGCAGTTCCACCAGGCGCTCGAACGGCACATCGGCATTGCCGAAGGCGTCGAGGTCGGTGTGGCGGGCCCGATCCAGCAGATCCGAGAACGATTCGGCCGGGTCGATGCCGGTGCGCAGCACCAGGGTGTTGACGAACATGCCGACCATGTCGTCGAGCGCGGCCTCGCCACGTCCCGCCGACGGGGTGCCGACAGCGATGTCATCACCACCGGACAGTCGCGCCAGCAGCACCGCGAGCGCACTGTGCATGACCATGAACAGCGACGCACCCCGCTGCCGCGCAAGGCTTTCCAGCGCCGCGAGCAGTTCCGGCGACAGCGTCCGATGCAGCGTCGCACCGCGATGCGAGGCGACGGCGGGCCGCGGCCGATCGGTCGGCAGCGCCAGCTCGTCCGGCACCCCGTCGAGGGTGCGCTGCCAGTACCCCACCTGGCGGGCCATGAGCGAGGACGAATCCTCCTCGGAGCCCAGCACTTCCCGCTGCCAGACGGCGAAGTCGGCGTACTGCACCGCCAGCGGCGCCCAACCGGGAGCCGCCCCCAGCGTGCGCGCGGTGTAGGCGGTCATGACATCGCGCGTGAGCGGAGCCATGGAGAAACCGTCACCCGCGATGTGGTGCACCACCACGACGAGCACGTACTCGCCGGACTTCGAGGCGGCCTTGGCCGACTCGTCGTCCGCCGAACCGGTTTCGACGGCCGAGGCGACGCGGAAGAGCCGGGCGCGCAACGGAACCTGTTCCGCGACATTGAATCCCAGTGTCGCGAACGCGGTGACGGCGTCGATGAGGTTCTCACCGGTGACCGTGACCGGGCGCAGGTCGAGGGCGATCTCCTCGACCGGGACGACCACCTGCATGGGCGTGCCGCCGTGCTCCGGGTACCGGGTGCGCAGCGACTCGTGCCGGCGGACCACGTCGGCGACGGCCAATTCCAGTGCGGCCGTGTCGAGTTCGCCGGTGAGACGGATGGCCAGGGGCAGGTTGTAGGCGGCCGAGGAGGTGTCGTACTGGTTGAGGAACCACATGCGCTGCTGCGCGAACGACAGCGGCACCAGTTCACCGGCGGTGCGCGGGCGCGCCACCAGCTTGGCGCGCGAGGCGCCGTCGGCGTGCGATTCGATGCGGGCCGCGAGCGCCTCCACCGTGGTGGCCTCGAACAGCGTGCGCACCGCGACCGTGGTGTCCAGGGCCGCGCCGATGCGCGACACCACCCGGGTGGCGATGAGCGAGTTGCCGCCGAGGTCGAAGAAGTCGTCGTCCAGGCCGACCCGCGGCAGGTCCAGGACCTCTGCGAAGACGGCCGCGACGGTTTCCTGCGTCGGGGTCTCCGGCGCGCGGAAGGCCCGCGCCTGCACCGCCGGGGCGGGCAGCGCGCGACGATCCAGTTTGCCGTTGACGGTCAGCGGAATGCTTTCCAGCACAACGACGGCCGACGGCACCATGTACGACGGCAGGTGCTCGCCCGCACCGTCGCGCACCGCGTCGAGGGCGAGCGCGACGCCGTCCTCCGGCACCACATAGGCCACGATGCGCTGATCGCCGGGCTGGTCCTCGCGCACGATGACGGCGGCCTGGGCCACGCCCGGCTGCGCGAGCACGGCGGCTTCGATCTCGCCGAGCTCGATGCGGAAGCCGCGCACCTTGACCTGATCGTCGGCGCGGCCGAGGTATTCGAGCTCGCCGAAGCGGTTCCAGCGCGCCACGTCACCGGAGCGGTAGAGACGGGTGCCCGGCTCACCGAACGGCGACGCCACGAAGCGCGCCGTGGTGAGGTCGGGGCGGCCGAGGTAGCCGCGCGCCAATTGCGGTCCGGCGACGTACATTTCGCCGGCCACGCCGACCGGCACCGGGTGCAGGCGATCGTCGAGCACGTACACGCGCAGTCCGGCGATGGCCCGGCCGACCACGGAACCGGTTGCGGCGGCGATGGTTTCGGCATCCAGGACGCGGTGCGAGACGTGCACCGTGGTCTCGGTGATGCCGTACATGTTCACCAGCTGCGGGCCGGTGGAGGCGGGATCGACGCCGTCGCCGTGGCGGGCGATCCAATCGCCCAGGCGGCGCAGCTCCAGCGCTTCGCCACCGAAAACCACATAGCGCAGCGCGAGCGCCTGCTCGTCACCCGCGGCGGTACCGAATTCACGGCTCGCCGTGGTGGCCAGGCGGTCGGCCTCGGCCAGCTGGTAGAACGCCGACGGGGTCTGGTTGAGCACCGTGACCTGTTCGCGGCGCAGCAGTTCCAGGAACTGCTCCGGCGAGCGGGACACGTAGTAGTCGACCACCACGAGGGTGCCGCCGTAGAGCAGCGGACCCCACAGCTCCCACACCGAGAAGTCGAAGGCGTAGGAGTGGAACAGCGTCCACACGTCGTCGGGGCCGAAACCGAACTCGCGATCGGTATTGGCCATGAGCCGCACCACATTCCGGTGCGCCACGGCCACGCCCTTGGGGCGGCCGGTGGAGCCGGAGGTGTAGATGACGTAGGCGACGTGGTCCGGCCGCAGCGCCGCGCGCCGGTCGGCGTCGGCGACGGGCTGATCCTCGATATCGACGATATCGCCGGTCTCCAGCGCGAATCCGTCGATGAGCAGGGTATGCAGTCCGGACGGGAGCTCCACCTGGGCGGTGGAGTCGATGATCACGCTGGTCGGCTTCGCGTCCGAGAGCACGTAGGCGATGCGATCGGCCGGATAGGTCGGGTCGATCGGCACATAGCCCGCACCGCTCTTGATGACCGCGAGCAGCGCCACCACCAGATCCAGCGAGCGCGGCAGCAGCACCGCCACCAGCGATTCCGGTCCGGCGCCGTCGGCGATCAGCCTGCGCGCCAGCACATTCGCGCGCTTGTCGAGCTCACCGTAGGTCAGCTCGTCGTCACCGAAGCGCGCTGCGATGCGCTCCGGGTACGCGGCGACCGCGGCATCGAACAGCCCCGACAGCGTGGCAGCCGGGTCGATGAACCGGCCCGCGCCGGTCCCGCCCGCGAGCCGCTGCGCGAGCTCCACGAGCGCGCTCGACGCGGCATCGTCCGCGAAAACGTCTGCGACACTGCCGGTTTCCGTCGCGACGCCGTCTGTGGCATCCACCGTGGCGCCGCTGGCGGCCTGCACCAGCGCGACGATGTCCTCGCCCGAGGAGACCCAGCGCTCCGAGACGTCGTGGCGCTCGGCCTCACCCAGCAGGTCGATATCGCCGACCAGCGCGGTGGTGTCCTCGGCCACGGCGCGCAGGATGCGCACCAGGCGCTCCGCGAAGGAGGCCACGGTTTCCGGGTCGAACAGGTCGGTGGCGTAGTTCCAGGACAGGCCCAGCGAGCCGTCGGTGCGCTCGCCCACGGTCAGCTGCACATCGAACTTGGCTGTGCCCGGGTCGAATTCGACGACCTCGAGATCCAGGCCGGGCAGCGCGACCGCGCCCGCATCCTTGGCGCCCGCGGCCTCGAAGGTCAGCGCGACCTGGAACAGCGGGTGGTGCGCCTGCGAACGCACCGGGCTGAGCACGTCGACCAAGCGCTCGAACGGCACGTCGGCGTGCGCGAAGGCGGCCAGGTCGGTGCGGCGCACCTGGGCGAGCAGGTCGCGGAAGGCGGCGTCCGGCTTCACCTCGCTGCGCAGCACCAGGGTGTTGACGAACATGCCGACCAGGTCGTCGAGCGCCCGCTCGCCCCGGCCCGCGATCGGCGTGCCGATGGCGATATCGGTGGACCGCGACAGTCGAGCCGACCACACGGCCAGTGCGGCGTGCACGACCATGAACAGCGTGACGTCGTGCTCGCGCGCGACCGCGTTCAGCGCCGCGTACAGCTCGGCGTCGATCGAGAAGTCGTACGTGCCACCGGCATTGGTGGCGATCTCCGGCCGCGGCCGGTCGGCCGGCAGCTCGATCTGCTCGGGCAGATCGCGCAGCTGCTCGGTCCAGTAGGCGACCTGCTGCGCGGCAATGGATTCCGGATCGCTCTCCGAACCCAGCACCTCGCGCTGCCACAGCGCGTAGTCCGCGTACTGCACCGGCAGCGGAGCCCACTGCGGAGCCGCACCGCCGCTGCGGGACAGGTACGCGCCCACCACATCCCGCAGCAGCGGGCGCAGCGAGACACCGTCGGCGCTGATGTGGTGCAGCACCAGCACGACCACATGCTCGGCGGGGCTCAGGGTGAGCACGGTGGCACGGAACGGCAGTTCACGGGTGACGTCGAAGTACACGCTCGCCAATTGCGTGATGCGCGCGGCGAGTTCGTCGGCGGTGACCGTTTCGGTGCGCACCTCGAAGTCGACCTCGTCGAGGCCCAGCACCCGCTGGTAGCCGTCGCCGTTGACCTCGGGGTAGAGGGTGCGCAGCGCCTCGTGCCGCGCCAGCACATCGCCGATGGCCGCGGTGAAGGCGGCGGTGTCGACCTCGCCGGTGAGCTTCAGCGCCACCGGGATGTTGTTGACGGCGGTGCGGTTGTCGAAGCGGTTCAGGAACCACATGCGCTGCTGGGCCGGGGACAGCGGCACCAGCTCGGGGCGTTCCTGCGCCACCAGCGGGGCGCGGGTGCCGGTGCCGACGCGCGATTCCAGTTGCGCGGCAAGGGCGGCCACGGTGGTGGCCTCGAACAGCGCGCGCAGCGGGATGTCGGCGTCGAGGGCGGCGGACAGGCGCGCGATCACCTGGGTGGCGATGAGCGAGTTGCCGCCGAGCTCGAAGAAGTCGTCGTCGAGGCCGACGCGTTCGCCACCGAGCACGTCGGCGAAGACGCCCGCGATGGTCTGCTGCACCGGCGTGACCGGAGCCCGGTACGCCTTGGCCGCGAATTCCGGTGCGGGCAGGGCCTTGCGGTCCAGCTTGCCGGAGGCATTGAGCGGGAAGGCATCGAGGACCATGAAGGCCGCCGGGACCATGTAGGCCGGAAGCTGCTGCGCGAGCGTGTCTTTCACGCCGTCCAGGTCGATGGACCCGTCATTGGCGACGAGGTAGCCGACCAGCTGATCGCCGGTGCGCTCGTCATGGCGCACCACGACCACCGCCTGCGCGACCGCGGGCAGCGCGGTGAGCGCCGATTCGATCTCGCCGAGCTCGATGCGCAAACCGCGCAGCTTCACCTGGAAGTCGGTGCGGCCCAGGTACTCCAGTTCCCCGGCCGGCGTCCACATCACCAGGTCGCCGGTGCGGTACATGCGCACCCCGGCCCCGAAGGGGTTGGCCACGAAGCGATCCGCGGTCAGGTCCGGCCGCGCCACATAACCGGTGGCGAGCTGATCGCCCGCGAGGTAGAGCTCACCCGCGACACCCGCCGGAACCGGCCGCAGCCGCGAATCCAGCACGTACACCTGGGTATTGAAGACCGGCGCACCGATCGGCACCGACGCGATGTCGCTGTCGGTGACCTCGTGATAGGTGACGTCGACGGCGGCTTCGGTCGGACCGTACAGGTTGTGCAGGCGCGCACCGGTCAGCGCGCGCAGCTGCTGCGCCGTCGGCGCGGGCAGGCCCTCGCCGGAGGCGAACACATTGCGCAGGCTGACGCACTCGGCCGCGGCGGGCTCGGCCACGAAGACCGCGAGCATGGACGGCACGAAATGCACCGTGGTGACCTGCTCGGCCTGGATGACCTGCGCCAGGTACGCCGGGTCGCGATGCCCGTCCGGCTTGGCGACCACCAGGTGCGCACCGACCTGCAACGGCCAGAAGAACTCCCACACCGACACGTCGAAGGTGGCCGGAGTCTTCTGCAGCACAACGTCATCGGCGGCCAGCCCGTACTGAGCGTGCATCCACACCAGGCGGTTGACGATGGCGGCATGCGAGACGGCCACACCCTTGGGCCGGCCGGTGGAACCGGACGTGAAGATCACGTACGCGGTGTTCTCGGGCCGCAGCGGGGCGAGGCGATCGGCATCGGTGAGCGGGGTGTCGGCGAACTCCGACAGCTCCAGCTCATCGATGCGGACCACCCTCGTCATCCCGGCATGCTTTTGGCCGGGATCCACAGAGCCAGGCACGCTATCCGTGTCGATCCCGGCCAAAAGCGCGCCGGGATGACGGGGGTCTTCGATCTCGAAAGCGTCGCGCGAGGTGGTCAGCACGCACACCGGCTGGGCGGTCTCCAAGATGTACTGGGTGCGCTCGGCCGGATGATCCGGATCCAACGGCACGTACGCACCGCCGGCCATTGCCACGGCGTACATGCCCGCGACCAGGTCGATGGAGCGGCGCATGCCCAGCGCCACCAGCGATTCCGGTCCGACACCCGCGGCGATGAGCCAGCGGGCCAGCTTGTGCACTCGCGCCGCGAACTCGGCGTAGGACAGAGTTGTCCCCTCGAAGGTGACAGCGGGCGCGTCCGGCATGAGCGCGACCTGCGCCGCGAACAGCGAAACCAGCGTCGCCGCAGTGCCTTCCGGCACCACCGACAGCGCGGCATCGAGGGAGAACTCGGTGTCGTTCCAGGCGTGCAGCACCCGGTGCCGCTCGATATCGTCGAGCAGTTCGATATCGCCGACGAGCACCGAGGCATCGGAGACCACGGCGGTGAGCACGCGAACGAACCGCTGCGCGAACACATTCGCGAATTCGCCATCGAAAAGATCGGTGGCGTAGACGAGTTCGGCGTCCATGGTCGAGTCGCTGTCGAGCACTTCGCTCAGCGTCAGCTGCAGGTCGAACTTGGCCGACTGCTGGTCCACGCCCAGCTCGGCCACGCTCAGCCCCGGCAGCTCCAGCGCGGTGCGCCCCAGGTTCTGGAACGACAGCATGACCTGGAACAGCGGATGCCGCGCCTGGGACCGCGCCGGGTTCAGCACCTCGACGAGCCGCTCGAACGGCACATCGGCGTGCGCGAACGCCTGCAGGTCGCGCTCGCGCACGGTCTTCAGCAGCTCGGCGAAGCTCGCGCCGGTATCCACCGGCGACCGCAGCACCAGCGTGTTGACGAACATGCCGACGAGATCGTCGAGCGCCTGCTCGCCACGACCGGCCACCGGAATACCGACGGCAATGTCATCGGTGCCGCTCAGTCGCGCCAGCAGCGCGGCGAAGGCACTGTGCACCACCATGAACAGCGTGGTGCCGTGCTGCTGCGCCACCCGGTTCAGCCCGGTGATGAGCTCGCCCGGCACCTGGAAGCGATGCGTACCCGCCTCGTACGAGGCGACCGCGGGCCGCGCCTTGGTCGACAGTCGCAGCTCGTCCGGCAGCCCGGCCAGGGTCTGGCCCCAGTATTCGAGCTGCTCGGTGATGAGCGAGCGCGCATCCTCCTCGGACCCAAGGGTTTCGCGCTGCCACAGGGCGTAATCGGCGTACTGCACCGGCAGTTCGTGCCAGCCCGGCGCTTCGCCGTTGGCGCGTGCCACATAGGCGGTGATGAGATCGCGCACCAGCGGCTTCATGGAGAAACCGTCGGCGGTGATGTGATGCGCCACCAGCACCAGAATGTGCTCGTCGGCGGCGATCCGGAAGGCGCGCAGGCGAATCGGCGGTTCGGCGGTGACATCGAAGCCGCGTCCGGCGAAGTCGTAGATCGCGGCGAACAGCTCCGCGTCGGTGACATCGAAGACGTCGAGCTGCGGCACGGCCCGAGCGGTCGGCAGCACCTTCTGGTAGGCCACGCCCTCGTGCGACGGGTACACCGTGCGCAGCGATTCGTGGCGCGCCACCACATCGGCGACGGCTCCGCGCAGGGCGTCCAGATCCAGTGCGCCGGTGAGCCGTACGGCGGCCGGGATGTTGTTGGCGGCCGATTCGGTGTCGAAGCGGTTCAGGAACCACATGCGCTGCTGTGCCAGCGACAGCGGCGGATGCTCCGGTCGCGTGCGCACCGTGAGCGCCTGGCGCACACCGGTTCCCGCGTGCGACTCCACCCGCGCGGCCAGCGCCGCCACGGTCGGGGCCTCGAACAGCGCGCGCACGCCGATCTCGGCATTCAGCGCCGCCGACAGCCGCGCCACGGCCTGGGTGGCCACCAGCGAGTTGCCGCCCAGCTCGAAGAAGTCGTCGTCCACGCCGACGCGCTCGATGCCGAGCAGGTCCGCGAAGATCTGCGCGACGATCTCCTCGATGGGAGTCGACGGGGCGCGGAAGCGCTTGGCCTCGAACACCGGCGCGGGCAGCGCCTTGCGATCCAGCTTGCCGGAGGCATTGGTCGGGAAGGCGTCCAGCACCACCAGGGCGGCCGGAACCATGTAGCCGGGCAGCGAGCGGCCCAGTGCGGCCTTCACGGCGTCCACATCGACCACGGACTCCGGCTCGCGCACCACATAACCGACGAGCTGATCGCCCGCATGGGCGTCGGCCCGCACGACCACGACCGACTGCGCGATATTCGGCTTCGCCAGCAGCGCCGCCTCGATCTCACCGAGCTCGATGCGCAGACCGCGCAGCTTGACCTGGAAGTCGGTGCGGCCCAGGTAGTTCAGCTCACCGTCGGTGGTCCAGGTGACGAGGTCGCCGGTGCGGTACATGCGCGCGCCGGCCGCCCCGAAGGGGTTGGCCACGAAGCGATCGGCGGTCAGCTCGGGACGCTCGACATAGCCGCGCGCCAGCTGATCGCCCGCGAGGTAGAGCTCACCCGCGACACCCGGTGCGACCGGGTTCAGACGCGCGTCGAGTACATAGGTCTGGGTGTTCCACACCGGCCGGCCGATGGGCACGAACACGGTGTCGGCATCCACGACCTCGTGGTAGGTGACGTCGACGGCGGCCTCGGTGGGGCCGTACAGGTTGTGCAGACGCGCACCGGTCAGCTCGCGCAGCTTCTGCGCGGTCGGCGCTGGCAACGCCTCGCCGGAGGCGAACACCTGCCGCAGGCGCGACGCGGGAACACTGGAATCCCCATTGTCCGGCCCATTTCCTTCGACTGTTGCTGCCTCGCCCAATCCGACAGTGACGAACACCGACAGCATGGACGGCACGAAATGCGCTGTCGTAATGCCTTCTTCGGCAATGATCTGCGCCAGGTACACCGGATCGCGATGCCCGTCCGGCTTGGCGACCACGAGCCGCGCACCGGTCTGCAAGGGCCAGAAGAACTCCCACACCGACACGTCGAAGGTGGCCGGAGTCTTCTGCAGCACAGCGTCTTCCGCGCCGATCGGGTACTCGTTCTGCATCCACAGCAGACGGTTCACGATCGCCGCGTGCTCGACGGCCACGCCCTTGGGGCGGCCCGTCGAACCGGACGTGAAGATCACGTACGCGGTGTGCCCCGGCAGGATCGGCTGTGCCCGTTCGGCATCGGTGATGACCGCGTCGGAGTATGCCTCGAGGTTGAGGGTGTCGATCTCCAGCACCGGCACATTGCGGCCGGTGACGAAGTCGTCGCGGCTGCTGGTCAGGATGGCGACCGGGCGCGCGGTGTCGAGCACGTAGTCGATGCGCTCGCCCGGCTGGTCGGGATCCAGCGGCACGTACGCGCCACCGGCCTCCAGCACCGCGTACATGGCGACCACGAGGTCCAGCGAGCGCCGCATGGCCAGGGCCACATAGGATTCCGCGCCCACGCCGTCGGCGATGAGCTTGCGGGCCAGCTTGTGCACGCGCGCCGCGAACTCGGCGTAGGACAGACCTGTCCCCTCGAACGCGACGGCGGGCGCGTCGGGGCTGGTCAGCGCCTGCGCCTCGAACAGCGACACCAGCGTGGGGTGTTCGCCCGCGGGCAGTTCCGGCAGCACCGCGCCCAGCGGGGCGACGGTGTTGTTCCAGCCTTCCAGGACCTGCTCGCGCTCACCCGGAATCAGCAGATCGATATCGCCGATGGCCCGATCCGGTTCGGCCGCAATGGCTTCCAGAATCAGCTCCAGTCGCCGCGCGAACGCGGCCACCGTCGGCTCGTCGAAAAGGTCCAGCGCGTAGGAGAACTCGGCGGACATGCCGGCGCTCTCGCCGTACTGGTCCGGGGTCTCCTGCAACGTCAGCTGCAGGTCGAACTTGGCCAGCCCGGCGTCGTAGTCGACCCGGTTCACCGACAGCTGCGGCAGTTCCAGCCCGGCCTGCCGGGTGTTCTGGAAGGTCAGCATGACCTGGAACAGCGGATGCCGCGCCTGCGACCGCGCCGGGTTCAGCACCTCGACCAGCCGCTCGAACGGCACATCGGCGTGCCCGAAGGCGTGCAGGTCGGAATTGCGGGCCTGGGCCAGCAGATCCGCGAACGACTTCTCGGTGTCCACCTCGGTGCGCAGCACCAGGGTGTTGACGAACATGCCGATCAGGTCGTCCAGCGCCGCCTCACCGCGTCCGTGCACCGGGGTGCCGATGGCGATGTCGGCGGTGCCGGACATGCGGGCCAGCAGAATCGCCAGGGCGCTGTGCATGACCATGAACAGCGAGGCATTGTGCTGCCGCCCCAGATCCGACAGTCGCGCCTGCGTTTCGGCGGAGATCGAGAAGGTGTACGCGCCACCCCGGTAGGAGGCGACGGCGGGCCGCGGCCGATCCGACGGCAGCACCAGTTCGTCGGGCAGATCGGCCAGCGTCTCGGACCAGTACCGAATCTGCTTGGAGATCAGCGAGTTCGGATCGTCCTCGGAGCCGAGTACCTCACGCTGCCACAGGGCGTAGTCCGCGTACTGCACCGGCAGTTCGGCCCACGCCGGGGCCTCCCACGAGGTGCGGGCCGCGTAGGCGACCATGACATCACGCGCCAGCGGGCCCATGGACCAGCCGTCGGCGGAGATGTGGTGCACCACCATGCCGAGCACGTACTCGGATTCGCTGATCTCGAAAAGCGCCGCGTGCAAAGGCACTTCGTCGGTGACGTCGAAGGCCATGGACGCCAGCTCGACCAGATGCTCGATGAGATTGCCGTCGGTGACCGGCACCGGCGTCAGGTCGGGCACGATCTGGGCGGCGTCCAGCACCTGCTGCACCGGGCCGTGCGCGGTCTCCGGGAAGACGGTGCGCAACGACTCGTGCCGGTCGATCACGTCGATGACGGCGACCTGCAGGGCCGCCACATCCAGTTCACCGGAAAGCCGGATGGCGACCGGGATGTTGTTGACCGCCGAGGCGGTGTCGAACCGGTTCAGGAACCACATGCGCTGCTGCGCAAGGGAAAGCGGAATCTCGGCCGGCCGCTCACAGGCCACCAGGGCCTTGCGCGCACCGTCACCGGCATGCGATTCCACCCGGGCCGCAAGGGCTTCCACGGTGGCGGCCTCGAACAGCATGCGCACCGGGACGCGGGTGTCCAGGGCGGTGCCGAGGCGGGTGGCCACCTGGGTGGCGATCAGCGAGTTGCCGCCGAGCTCGAAGAAGTCGTCGTCCACGCCGACACGGGCGATGCCCAGCACCTCGCCGAAGATCTGCGCGACGATCTCTTCGATGGGCGTGGTGGGAGCGCGGAATTCGCGCACCTCGAACTGCGGCGC
This sequence comes from Nocardia huaxiensis, assembly GCF_013744875.1. Lineage (NCBI taxonomy): Bacteria > Bacillati > Actinomycetota > Actinomycetes > Mycobacteriales > Nocardiaceae > Nocardia > Nocardia huaxiensis. The sequence goes on along the minus strand of NZ_CP059399.1, from coordinate 2,084,520 downwards.
GGGCAGCGCCTTGCGGTCCAGCTTGCCGGAGGCATTGAGCGGCAACGCGTCCAGCACCACGAACGCGCCCGGCACCATGTAGGCGGGCAGGGTGCGCTGCAGCTGGGTCTTCACGCTGTCGAGGTCGATCGGACCCTTGGCCACGATGTAGCCGACCAGCTGATCACCGGCCACGGTGTCGATGACGAGCACCACGGCCTGATTGACCGAGGCGTGCTCCAGCAGCGCGGTCTCGATCTCGCCGAGCTCGATGCGCTGGCCGCGGAACTTCACCTGGAAGTCGGTGCGGCCGATGTACTCCAGCACGCCGGGCTGGGTGCGGCTCCAGCGCACCAGGTCGCCGGTGCGGTAGAGGCGCGAGCCCGCCCCGCCGTACGGGTTGGCCACGAAGCGTTCGGCGCTCAGATCCGGACGGCCGAAGTAGCCGCGCGCGGTCTGCACGCCGCCCAGGTACAGCTCACCCGGGACGCCCGCGGCGACCGGGCGCAGGCCCTCGTCGAGCACATAGGTCTGCGCGTTCCACACCGGGCGGCCGATCGGCACCGTCGTGACGGTCGGCGCGTCGATGGGCGCGTAGGTGGCGTGCACGGTGAACTCGGTCGGGCCGTACAGGTTGTGCACGGCGGCGGTGGAGAACCGGCGGAAGGCGGTGACGGTGGCGGGCGGCAGCGCCTCACCGGCGACGAGAACCGCACGCAGCGAAAGGCATTCGGCCGAGGACGCGCTGGAGGCGAACACCGACAGCATGGACGGCACGAAGGACGTCATGGTGACCCGGTGCCGGCCGATGACCTCGGACAGGTACATGGGATCGCGGTGCCCGTCCGGGGCCGCGATGAGCAGCTGCGCGCCGACCGCGAGGGAACCGAAGAGCTCCCACACCGAGACGTCGAAGGTGACCGGCGTCTTCTGCAGGATCACATCGGTGTCGTCCATGCCGTATTCGGCGGTGATCCAGGAGATCTGGTTGAGCACCGCGATGTGCGGCACGGCCACGCCCTTGGGGCGGCCGGTCGAACCCGAGGTGTAGAGCACGTACGCGGTATTCGAATCACGCAGCGGCGCACGACGATCCGCGTCGGTGACCGGAGCGTCGTCGAAGTCGCTCAGATCCAGCGTATCCAGGTGCAGCACCGGGCAGTCGGCGGCTTCCACCGCGTCGTCGCGGGTGGTCAGCAGCACCACCGGCCGCGAGCTGGCGAGCACGTAGTCGGTGCGCTCGGCCGGATGGTCCGGGTCGACCGGCACGTAGCCGCCGCCCGCGGTGAGGGTGGCGTAGATGGCGACCATCATGTCCACCGAGCGGCGGATACCGACGGCCACCAGGGATTCCGGGCCGACGCCCTCGGCAATGAGCTTGCGCGCCAGGCGATTCACGCGACCGGCGAACTCCGCATAGCTCAGATCCTGTGCGGCGCCGAACATGCTGCCGCTGCGCTCGCCCGGATCGAAGATGAGCGCGGTGCCGTGCGGGCGGATCCGCACCTGCTCCTCGAACAGGTCGATGACGGTGTTCGCCTGCGGCAGGCAGACGAAGGTGCTGTTCCACGCCTTCAGGACGGTGGCGCGCTCGGCGTCGTCGAGAATGTCGATCTCGCGCACCACGGTGTCCGGTGCGGCCACGGCGGTTTCGAGGACGCGCAGGTAGCGCTGCCCGAACTCGGCGACCGTGGCGGCGTCGAACAGATCGGTGGCGTAGGACAGCACCACCGAGAGTCCGGCGGGCTCGCCGGAGAGGCCGCGCTGTTCGGTCAGCGTCCACTGCAGATCGAACTTGGCGATGTCGACTTCGAGTTCGTCGGCCGAGACGGTCAGGCCCGGCAACTCCATGGTGCCGTGCGACATCTCCTGGAACGACAGCATGACCTGGAACAGCGGGTGCCGCGCCTGCGAGCGGGTCGGGTTGATGACCTCGACCAGGCGCTCGAACGGCACATCGGTGTTCGCGAAGGCGGCCAGATCGGTTTCCCGGGTGCGGGCCAGGAAATCGGTGAAGCGTTCGGCCCCATCGACTTCCGAGCGCAGCACCAGGGTGTTGACGAACATGCCGATCAGGTCGTCGAGGGCCTGCTCACCGCGACCGGCGACCGGGGTGCCGATGGCGATATCGCTGGTGCCCGACAGCCGGGCCAGCAGCACCGCGAGCGCGGAGTGCATGACCATGAACAGCGAAACGCCCTGCGCGCGAGCCAGACCCGCGAGCTGGGTGTGCAGCTCGACCGGGATGTCGAAGGTGACGCGGGAACCGCGGAAGGACTGCACCGGCGGGCGCGGGCGATCCGCGGGCAGGTCCAGCTGATCCGGCAGACCGGCCAGAGCCGCACGCCAGTGCCCGATTTCACGGGCCGCCATGGATTCCGGATCGGACTCCGAGCCCAGCAGCTCGCGCTGCCAGATGCTGAAGTCCTGGTACTGCACCGGCAGCGGGGCCCAGGCGGGCTCCTGCCCGGCGACCCGGGCCAGGTAGGCGGCGGTCATGTCGCGCGAGAGCGGACCGAACGAGAAACCGTCCGCCGCAATGTGATGCACCACGAACGCGACGGCCAGGTTCAGCTCGTCGTCGCCCGCGACGGCGTGGCGCGAAGAGGTCTCCTGGACGCGGAACACCCGCACCCGGATGGGCAGCTCCCGCGAGACGTCGAAGCCGGTGGCGGCGAATCGCGCCAGCGCGGAAGGCAGTTCGTCGGCATCGATATCGTGCACCTCGATGCCGAGGTCCACCTGGTCGGCGGGCAGAACCAGCTGGTAGCCGCCGTCACCGGACTCCGGGAAGATGGTGCGCAGCGACTCCTGGCGCGCCACCACATCGGTGAGCGCGATCTGCAGGGCGTCCAGATCCACCTGACCGCGCAGCTGCACCACGAACGGCAGGTTGTAGGTGGGGACGCTGGGATCGAACTGGTTGAGGAACCACATGCGCTGCTGGGCCAGCGACAGCGGCACGCGCTCGGGGCGGGTCTGCGCCACTAGGGGCGGACGCGAAACATCGCCGGGCCCAGCGGCTTCCATGCGCGCGGCGATACCGGCGACGGTCGGGGTCTCGAACAGCGCGCGCACGCCCAGGCGGGTGTTGAACGCGGCCGAGATGCGGGCGACCACCTGGGTGGCGACCAGCGAGTTGCCGCCCAGATCGAAGAAGTTGTCGTCGACGCCGACGCGTTCGTGGCCGAGGACGTCGGCGAACACGCCCGCCACAATCTCCTCGGCGGCGGTGCGCGGGGCGCGGTAACCGGCGGCGTCGGCGCTGAACACCGGCTCCGGCAATGCCTTTCGGTCCAGCTTGCCGGAGGTGTTGAGCGGGAACGCCTCGAGCACCATGATCGAGGCCGGGACCATGTAGGTCGGCAGCTTCTCGGCGACGAAGCGGGTCAGGTCGGCCGGGTCGACGGACTGGCCGGGGACCGGGACCACGTAGGCGACCAGCTGCTGGCCGGTCGCTGTGTCCATGACCAGCACGGCGGCCTGCGAAACAGCCGGGTGCGCAAGTAGATCGGTCTCGATCTCGCCGAGCTCGATGCGCTGACCGCGGAACTTCACCTGGAAGTCGGTGCGGCCGATGTACTCGAGAGCGCCCGACTCGTTCCAGCGCACCAGGTCACCGGTGCGGTACATGCGCTCGCCGGTGGTGGAGAACGGGTTGGCGACGAAGCGGTCCGAGCTCAGGTCCGGACGGCCCTTGTAGCCGCGCGCCAGCTGGCGTCCACCGAGGTAGAGCTCACCGGAGGCACCGATGGCAGCCGGTCGCAGACGCGAATCCAGAACGTAGACTTCGACATTCCACTCGGGCACACCGATCGGCACCGTGGTGGTGTCGGCGGCGGTGTTCTCCCAGTAGGTGACGGAGACGGCGGCCTCGGTGGGGCCGTACAGGTTGTGCAGGCCCGCGCTGGTGATCTCGCGGAAGGCCGCGCCGGTCTCCGGCGGCAGCGCCTCACCGATCACGAAAACGTACTTCAGCGAGGCACACTGCGCGGCGGTGGCGTGCGCGGTGAACACCGTCAGCATGGACGGCACGAAGTCGGTGACCGTAACCCCGTGCCGCTGAATCATTTCCGCCACATACAGCGGATCCCGGTGCCCGTCCGGCGTCGCGATGATCAGCTTCGCGCCGACCAGCAGCGGCATGAAATAGCCCCACAGCGACACGTCGAAGGTGGTCGCGGTCTTCTGCAGGTAGACATCGTCTTCGGTCATCGGATACTCGTCGAGCATCCAGAGTTCCTGGTTGACGATGGCGTGGTGGGTGACCGCGACGCCCTTCGGACGGCCGGTGGAACCCGAGGTGTAGATGACGTACGCGGTGTTGTCCGGGCGCAGCGGGGCGAGGCGATCGGCGTCGGTGACCGGCTCCGCGGAGAACGCGGAGGTGTCGAGCGCGTCGATCTCCAAGCGCCGCACGGACTCTGGAAGTTCCAGCTCGTCACGGACGGTGGTCAGCACGCAGACCGGTGCCGCGGACTCGAGGATGTAGGCGGTGCGATCGGCCGGGTGATCAGGGTCGATCGGCACGTACGCGCCACCGGCGCGCAGCACCGCGTGCATGCCGATCACCAGATCGAGCGAGCGGCGCATGCCCAGCGCCACAAGCGATTCCGGGCCCACGCCATCGGCGATGAGCAGCCGCGCCAGGCGGTTGACCCGCTCGCCGAACTCGGCGTAGGTCAGCTGCTCGCCCTCGAAATCGAGGGCAATATTGTTGGGCGTCAGCGGAATCTGCGCGTCCAGCAGCGCCGGCAGCGTGGTGGTCGGCACCTCGTGGCGCGACTCGTTCCACTCGATGAGCGTCGTGGTGCGCTCGGCCGCCGTGGTGATGGGCAGGCCCCAGATCGGCTGGCCCTCGCCCGCCGCCAGGAAGCGGTCGAAGAACTCCAGGAAACGCGAATGATGCTGGCGCGTCTCGTCTTCGGAGTACAGATTCGGGTTGGTCTCGAAATCGATGTGATTCCGGGTGCCCTTGACCGACTGATAGAAGTTGATGCCCAGGTCCTCGATGGAACCCGTGGACAGCACGCTGTATTCACCGGTGATGTCGCCGAGCACGACCTCGTTGTGGAACAGCATGATATTGACCCAGGGGCCGAAGAACTCCCGGGTGACCACGCCCTCACCGGCGCTGTCGCGGCGAATGTCCTCGTGCCGGTAGCGCTGGTGGCGCAGCGCGCCGGACACCTCGACCGTGACCTGCTTGAGCAGCTCGGCCACCGTGGTGCCGTGGCCGACGTGCAGGCGCAGCGGCACGATATTGGACACCGCGCCACCGGAGCGGCGCATGATCGCGGTCGTACGCGCGGTCACCGGAAGGCTGAGGATGACATCCTCGGAGCCCGTCCACTGCGCCAGATACGCGGCGAAACCGGCGATGAGCAGACCGGCGGGCGACGAATCGTATTTGGCGACAGCCTCATCCAGCAGGCTGCTCTGATCGGCCGTGAGCGAGGCGGTCGCAATGCTGTTGATGGCGGCCGGCGGGGCGCTGCGGCCGGTCAGGCTGGTGCCCTCCTCCAGACCGGCGACGCGCTCGGACCAGTAGTCCTTGTCCGACTTGAAGCGGGTGCTGTCGCGGTACGCGAACTCCTGCTCGACCAGGGTCTTCAGATCGGTGAGCTTGTGCGGCGCGGGCTCGGTGCCGCGCACGTAGGCGGTGTACAGCTCGGCCACGCGCGTCATGTAGGTCATGGCGCCGAAGCCGTCGAGCACGATGTGGTGGATGCGGGCGTACCAGTAGTAGTGGCCCTCGCCCAGCCGCAGCATGCAGGTGCGGATGAGGCGGTCCTCGATCAGGTTCAGTGGACGGCTGTAATCCGCGCGCATCCACTCCATGGCCGCGGCGGCCGGATCCTCGGCATCGCTGAGGTCGGCGTGGTAGATGGTGCGGTCCAGCGAGTGGTCGACCATCTGCATGGGTTCGCCGTCGCGTTCCACAATGCGCAGGAAGCCCGAACCGAACTCCTCCGACCCGGTAACCATGGCGCGCTCGAGCAACTCGAGGTCGAGTTCCCCGCGCAGCTCCACGTACTGGGCGATATTGATCGGCACCTGTGGGTCCAGATGCTGGGCGTACCAGATGCCGAGCTGCGCAGGCGACAGCGGAAAGAGCGCGCCCGACCCCGGTGCGATTTCGCTGCCAGCTTCGCCGTTGCCGCCGAAATCCAGCCGGTCCACCCGAAAACCTCGCTTCCGGAACACCCGAGAGCGCTCCCCGCCGAAAAACCCGAACAGGACGCCACACCGCTAGCGTGGCGTCCGGCGTTCTGGGCTCACTTCACATAACAATCAGACAAAACTTCTCTGGGCTATCCGTCGAGCCGACCAGTCTCGTTACATGGGCGCGCCCACACCTGCCGGACGGCCGACTATCGCCGAAAGCTTCAAGCAAAACACCCGGACCAATCTACCGGCAGCCCCGGGTGCGGAACCAGAAAGGGCCATAGCCCTTAGCTATCACCGCATTTGGCGGTTTCAACCAGTGATGTGCGTCCTGTCCCGGGCCGGGTCGTACAGGTGTGACTGGGCGCAATCCACCGATTTCGCCAGCGCCCGGCCGACCAGAATCACGGCCGCTTGCCGCAGACCGGCCTGCTCGACCTGATCGGCGATATCGGCGAGCGTGCCGCGGATCACCCGCTGCTCGGGCTGGCTGGCGCGGTAGACGACGGCCACCGGACAGTCCTGGCCGTACTCGCCCGTGAGCTCCTCGGCGAGGGTGCGAATCCGCGTGATGGCCAGGTGCAGCACCAGGGTGGCGCGAGTCCTTGCGAAGTTCTCCAGCGCCTCGGACTCCGGCATGGCGGTCGACCGCGCCTGCGTCCGCGTGAGCACCACCGACTGCACCACCTCCGGCACCGTGAGCTCCGCCCCCAGCAGTGCCGCCGCCGCCGCGTAGGCGGGCACTCCGGGCGTCACATCCCACGCGATTCCGGCCGCGTCGAGGCGGCTGGTCTGCTCGTGCAGCGCCGAATATATGGAGGGATCCCCCGAGCACAGCCGAGCCACATCCTTCCCGGCCCGCTGCGCCCGCACGCAGTGCTCGATGATCTGATCCAGATCCAGCCCCTGCGTATCGATCAGCTCGGCCTCCGGCGCACAGTGCCCCAGCACCTCCGGATCCAGATACGTCCCCGCGTACAGGCACACCGGCGAGCTCTTCAACAGTTCCACCGCCCGCACGGTCAGCAAATCCGCCGCGCCCGGCCCGGCCCCGATGAAGTGCACTGTCATGCGGCCGAGTATTTCAGCCCGTCACATCGAAAGCCGCGGTGACCTTGGTCGGCGTGATCCACACCGCCAGCTCCCCCGGCACCCCGTTCCGCTTCCCGAACTCCTCGGCCCGGTCCGCGCCCATGTACCGCCCACCGATCGCCGTGGCGGTCCGCACCAGATCGTCAATCTCCTCCGACACCCGGGTCACCCCCTGCACCTGAACAAAGGCATACGGCGGCGCTTCCAGATCCACCAGCAAGGTCACCCGCCCATCCCGCAGCACGGATTTCCCCTTGGCCGAAGTCTTCCCGGTGTTGAAAACCAACTCATCCCCATCCAGCACGAACCACACCGGCGTCACCAGAGCCCGCCCATCACTCGCCGTGAAAGCCAACTTCCCGGTACGCGTCCCCTCGGATAGAAACTCCCGAACCCGCTGATCAGAGATCGATGCCATCCGCCCACCGTACGGGTTCCGAATCCCTCACAATGCGCACCACACCACTGCGGACCACCGGCAATCGATCTCGGACAACCCGTAGAATTCAGGCCAGGAGGCAGTCCATGACAGCCGTTGACCGGGAGCCGGACCTGAACACCGACGAGTTCGAGGCGATCGCGCGCGCCGCCGCGCGTGAAACCGAAGGTGTGCAGCTCGAGTACATCGACGGGCGACTGGGAGTCAAGGCTGTGCCGGACGGGGACCACAATCGCATTTTCATCTGGCTGCTGCTCCTGTTGATGCCTTTGAGCCCCCGGCTGTTTCTGCATCCCAACCAAGGGCTACAGGTGGGCACCTATCGGAAGGGCCGAGCCCGACCGGACGGCGTGGTCGCTCCGGTCGACGCCTTCGTGGGAACCGGCGAGTGGGCTGTCCCCGATCCCGTGGTGATGGCGGTCGAGATCACCACCAGAGATTCGGACACCAACGCCCGTGACCGAGTCGAGAAGCCGAACGCGTACGCCCAGTGCGGAATTCCGATCTACCTTCTGATCGACCGCGATGCCGCCGAAGTCTCCGTTTTCAGCGAGCCGAGCGAGGGCCGCTATGAGGAAACTCGGCGCTACGGATTCGGCCGCCCGGTCCCACTGCCCCCGCCACTCGGCCTCACCCTCGACACCACCCCGCTCCAGGACTGGGTCGACTGATCTCACCGCGCATGGTGAAGTGACAGCCATGAACGGCTATCACCTCGCCGAAATGAACAACGCCACCCTGCGCTACCCCCTCGACGACCCGCGCATGGCCGACTTCACCGAAAACCTCGACCCCATCAACACTCTCGCCGAACAATCCCCCGGCTTCATCTGGCGCCTGGTCGACGACTCCGGCTCCGACGCCACCTCCCTCCGCCCCCTCGGCGACAACGTGATCATCAACCTCTCCGTCTGGCAATCCCGAGAAGCCCTGTGGGACTACATCTACCGCTCCCACCACCTCGACTTCCTGCGCCGCCGCAGCGAATGGTTCACCCGCCCAACCGAACCCATGACCGTCCTCTGGTGGATCCCCGAAGGCCACCACCCCACCCTCGAAGAAGCCCTCGACCGCCTGAAAACCCTTCGCGCCCAAGGCCCTTCCCCCCTGGCCTTCACCCTCCGCGAGAACTACACCCCCGCCGAAGCGCTTCGGGTTTGATCAGATCGCACCCTGTTCGCGGGCGCGGGCTACCGCCGAGGTGCGGGATTTGACGCCGAGTTTCGAATAGATGTGAACCAGGTGGGATTTGACGGTGGTCTCGCTGAGGAAGAGCCGGCGGCCTATGTCTCGATTGGAGAGGCCGTCGGCGACCAGGCGGAGGACTTCGATTTCCCTGGGGCTCAAGGTCGTATCGGGTTTGCGGACCCGGGTCATGAGCTTGGAGGCGACCGACGGGGAGAGGACGCTCTCGCCGGCTGCTGCCGAACGGACGGCGGCCATGAGCTCGGCGGGCGGGGTGTCTTTCAGGATGTAGCCGCAGGCGCCCGCTTCGATGGCGCCGAGGATGTCGGCGTCGGTGTCGTAGTTGGTCACCACCAACACATTCGGCGGGGCAGGCAGTTCGCGCAGGGCTGCCGTCGCCTCCGCACCGGACTTGCCGGGGCCGAAGCGGAGGTCCATGAGGACCAGATCGACAGGCGTTGTGGCACAGAAGGATACGGCTTCCTCGGCGGTGGCGACCTCGCCGATCACCTCCACCTCGTCGGCGGAATCACTGTCGGCCACACCGGAATCCAAGAGGGCGTGCAATCCGGCGCGGACGATGGCGTGATCGTCGGCGAGCAGGATGCGGATCATTGATCCTCCAGGGGGAATGAGACGGTGACCGCGGTGTGGCCGGGGTCGGATTCGACATTCATGGTGCCGCCCTGCTGCTCTACCCGACTGCGCATGGCGAGGAGGCCGAAGCTGCCGGACGGGGCTCGGTCGAGGACGGCGGGGTCGATGCCCACGCCATCGTCGACCACATCGAGATGAACGGCATCGTCGGCGTAGGTCACCGTGATTCGCATGCGGTCGGCGTGCGCGTGCCGGACCACATTCGAGACCGCGCCCTGGGCGATGCGCACCAGGGCGGCTTCGATGGGCATGGGCAGGCGCTGCGGGTCACCTTCGACGAGGACCTGTGCGTCCAGACCCGGGACCGCGGCCCGCTGGGCGATGCGGGTCAGCGCCTCGATCAGCGATTGACCTTCCAGGGCGGCGGGCGTGAGTTCGGCTATGAGCTGGCGGGTTTCGGCGAGATTGTCGGCGGCGGTCTCACGGGCGAGCCGAATCTTTTCCAGCGCAGGATGATCCGGGGCGGCGCGTTCGGCCGCGTGCAGCAGCATTTGAATACTGCTCAGGCCCTGGGCGACCGTGTCGTGGATCTCCTGGGCCAGGCGTTCCCGCTCGGCCAGCTTGCCCGCGGTACGTTCCTGTTCGGCGAGAGTGTTTCTGGTGGCGAGCAATTCGTCGATGAGGCGCTGGCGGTCGGCGGCCTCCCGGAACAGCGCCTCGTAGCCGAGGCCGATGGCGACCGCGACCATCGCACCCAGCAGCGGGCCGATGACGCCGCCGAGGGTCCAGCCGCGATGCAGCGCGAAGCCGACCACTGCCACCGTGGTCGCGGCGACCACGGCCAGCAATCCCCAAGCCCGCGGCAGCAGATGGAGATAGAGGAAGAACAGCCCGAAGACGAGATAGACGGCGAGCGGCGCGAAGGCGACCAGGCCCAGCCAGAGGACGGTCAGGACCAGCAGCCAGATGCGCGCGGCACTCAGATTGCGGCGGAAGCGGCCACCGATGAAATAGACGCCGAGGAAGATCCCGGCCAGCACGATGACCAGATACGGATGGCTGTCGGCCATGACCGCCTGCACCGTCACGATCCCCGTCAGGATCACCACCAGCACGTGCAGCCCGACCTGCATGGCGGCGAACACGGGAATCAAAGGCGAGCGATGCACGCCGACCAGCTTATGCCCGGCAACTCGAGCGGCATCCATCGAAAGTAGGAAACGCCGACCCACCCTTGGCTGGGGTGGGATTCGTCCCGCTCGACGATGGTTTCCGGGCGCGCCGGCGACAGGGTGGAGTCATGTTCGTCGCACTCCGGGATCTGCGGGCCGCCCGCGGCCGTTTCCTCCTCATCACCTCGGTGGTCATGCTGGTCGCCCTGCTGGTCAGCTTCCTGAGCGGGTTGACCGCCGGGCTCGCGCACCAGAACATCTCCGCCATCGAATCGCTGCGCACCTCGACGGTGGTCTTCTCCGACACCGGGTCCAGCCCATCCTTCGACTCGTCCACGCTGGGCGAGGATCAGATCCAGGTGTGGCAGCGCGCCGGCGGCACCGTCGATCCGATCGGCATCAGCCGCGCGCGGGCCACCGTCGGCGGCGCGTCGCCCACCCAGGTGGCACTGTTCGGAGTCGACGGAACCCCGTTCGGCAATCGAACAGTTACCGCTGCGGGGAGCGTGATCCTCAGCAGCGCCGCCGCCAAGGACCTGAATGCCGCGACCGGCGACACCGTGCAGCTCGGCTCCGGCAACTTCACCGTGCAGGGCATCACCGGCGACGACTGGTACGCGCACACACCCGTGGTGTGGATGACACTGCCGGATTGGCAAGCCCTCAACCCGCGTTCGGGCGCGGCCACGATTCTCGCAGTGTCCGGCGTCGGCGACCTGTCCGCCGTGAACGCCGCCGCACACACCACGTCGACCAGCACCGAGGGCTCGCTGTCGGCCATGAGTTCCTATCAGGCCGAGAACGGTTCGCTGACTCTCATGACCGTCATGCTCTTCGCCATCTCGGCCCTGGTGATCGGCGCGTTCTTCACCGTGTGGACGGTGCAGCGCCAACCTGACATCGCGGTGCTGAAAGCCCTTGGGGCGACCACGGGTTCGCTGGTACGCGATTCCCTGAGCCAGGCGCTCGTGGTGCTCCTGACCGGCGTCGGCCTGGGCGTGGGCATCACGGCAGTCGCGGGCATGTTCATGGGCGACGCCGTGCCCTTCATCCTCAGCGTGAGCACGACTCTGTTCCCCGCCGCGGCCCTGATCCTGCTCGGTCTGCTCGGTGCGGCGTTCGCCCTGCGCTTCCTCGCCACCACCGACCCGCTCACCGCCCTCAACCAGGCCCGCTGACAATCCCTTTCGCCCAGGAGCTTTGCGATGACCAACACCCTCACGGTCTCCGACCTCACCCTCACCTTCCCGGACGGCGCCGACCGCATCACCGCCCTCGACCACGTGAACCTGCGCGTGGAAGGCGGCGAAATCGCCGCCATCACCGGCCCTTCCGGGTCGGGCAAGTCCACCCTGCTGGCGGCGGTCTCCACCCTGCTCCGCCCCGACTCCGGCCGCATCGAACTCGAAACCGTCAGCGGCACCATCGATCTGGCGACCTTGAACCGTCGATCGGCGGCCGCCCTGCGCCGCAGCTCCATCGGCATCGTCTTCCAGCAGTCCAACCTCATCCCCGCCCTGACCGCCGTCGAACAGCTGGAGGCCATGGCTCACCTGGGCCAAACCTTGTTCGTCAGCTCCGCCCGCCGCCGCGAAGTACGCTCCCGCGCAATGGATCTCCTCGCCGCCGTCGGTCTCTCCGGCCACGAGAACAAGCGCCCCGCCCAACTCTCCGGCGGCCAGCGCCAGCGTGTGAACATCGCTCGCGCCCTCATGAACGACCCCTCCCTCCTGGTCATAGACGAGCCCACCAGCGCCCTCGACCGGGAACGCGGCGCCGCCATCATCGACCTCATCGTCGGCATGGTCCGCGACCACCAGGCCGCCACTCTCCTGGTCACCCACGACCTCTCCCACCTGAACCAAATGGACTCCGTCCACCACATGCTCGACGGCACCCTGACCCAGCAATCCCCCCACTCCGCGCACACCGCAGCATGAAAGGAACTCCCCTCGAGCGCGGAGGGCGGCGCGGACTCGGTCGAGGACTACGTGGGGATGTTTGTGCAGGAGTGTGCTGTTGACGCGAATGATGCGCCAGCCCTGGGATTCGAGGGTGGCGATGCGGTCGATGTCCAGGGTGCGCTGGGCTGGGTCGGTCCAGTGCTGGATGCCGTCGTACTCGACTGCTACCTGCCGATCTCTCCAGCCCATGTCCAGTCGGGCGATGAACGTTCCACGATGATCACGAACCACCAGCTGCGTTGTCGGTCTGGGCAATCCGTCGTCCATCAGCAGTAGCCGGGTTCGCGACTCCTGCGGAGATTCGGCTCCGCCGTCGATGAACGGGCTCAACCAGCGCACACGATCCGATCGGCCACCGACACGGATCCCCCGTTAGGGTGCGGGAATGGAGGTAGTTACTTCGCTCGCGGCTGATACGCCGTTGTCGCGGGTGGCCGAGCGGGTTCGGCGGATCGAGCGGGTGGGGTTCGATACCGTGCACGTTTCGGAGACTGTGCGTGATCCGTTCGCGGTGTGTGCGCTGGCGGTGGAACACAGCATGCGGTTGACGGTTCGGACCAGCATGGTGGTGGCGTTTCCGCGGAGTCCGATGGTTACGGCCTGTGCTGCTTGGGATCTCGCGGAATTCTCGCGGGGGCGGTTTCAGCTCGGGATCGCTTCGCAGGTGCGGGGGAACATTGTGGGCCGGTACTCGACGGCGTGGAGTGATCCGGTCGCACAACTCGGGGATTATGTGGCGGCCTTGCGGGCGATTTTCGATGCTTTCCAGTCCGGGGGCGGGTTGGAGTATCGGGGGTCGCACTATGAGTTCACCAGGCTGCAGCCGTATTTCAATCCGGGGCCGTTGGAGGTTTCCGCGCCGGAGATTTGGACCGGCGGGGTGAACGAGCGGATGGTGGCTCTGGCGGGTGGAGTGGCCGATGGGTTCGTTGTGCATCCGACGGCTTCGCATCCGCGCACGCTGGAGGAACAGTTGCGGCCGGCGTTGAAAGCCGGGGCGGTGGCGTATGGCCGCGAGGATGACGGGCCTCGGGTGGTTGTGGTGCCGAAGGTGATTACCGGGCGGGATGCGGTGGCGGTGGCCGACGCTCGGGAGGGGGTGCGGAAGGAGCTGGCGTTTCTGTACTCGACGCCGGCCTATCGAGGGACGCTCGATCGACTCGAGCTTGGCGAGATCGCCACTGCGCTCAGTGAATTCGCGCGGGTGAAGCAGTGGGAGCGGATGGCGGCGCTGTTGACCGACGACGTAGTGGACCGGCTGGTGCCGGTGGCCTCCTACGCCGAACTGCCCGATGTGCTGGCGGAGTGGTTCGGCGGTCGCTGCCATGGCATTTCGCTGCCGCTGCCGCGAGATCCAGGCGAGGACGACGAATTCGCGGTCATGCTGGAACGGGTTCGCGCCATCGGCTGAGCGCATCGACAGAAGCCGCACCGATCATCCCGGCGTGAGTCCCACGAGGAGGACTTTCGACCAGGCGCTCAGCGAATGGCGCGGCCGATCCGCACGTTCAGAGTCTCCAATTCCCGGATCAGTTCCGGGGGTTCGCGTACTTCGAAGTCGACCCCCAGCGCGATCAGTCTGTGCGCCAGCCAGTCCGGGGAATCGTCACGATGCGAGTCCAGGCGGCAGGAGGTGTCATCGAGCGCGACGATATCGCCGGGTGCGTCGCCCAGCCGGCCCGTCACCCGCCAGGCGGGGGCGCTGATCGTGACGTCGTAGCGCAATGTCGGTGTGCCCCAGTCGGTCCGGTCGCCGAGGACGTAGGCGGCGGCATCGCTCGCGGGAAGTTCACGAGTGGGGAAGCGGGCACCCGTGGGTTGCGGGCGCTCGATGCGGTCGGCGCGGAAGCTGCGCCAGTCGTTGCGGTCGAGGTCGAAGCCGACGAGATACCAGCGCCGGTGCGAGGGGACGAGGCCGACCGGTTCGACATTGCGGCGGGTTTCCGCGCCGGCGGCGGAGCGGTAGGCGAAACGGACGCGTTCCCTATTGGTTATGCAGGCGGCCAAGGCCGTCAGGACCTCGGGGTCGACGGTGGCGGCGCCCAGGGTGGGCATGACGGTGGCGGTGCCGAGCACCTGAACACGGCGGCGGAGTTTGGCGGGCAGGACCTGTTCGAGTTTGGCGAGGGCGCGGACGGACGCCTCCTCGATGCCCGCGACCGCTGAACCCGCCGCGGCGCGCAGGCCGACGGCGATGGCGACGGCTTCCTCGTCGTCGACCAGCAGGGGCGGCATGGCGGCCCCGGCGACGAGGCGGTATCCGCCGGTCACGCCGAGGGTCGCCTCGACGGGGTAGCCGAGTTCGCGGAGGCGGTCGATATCGCGGCGAACGGTGCGATCGGAGACGCCGAGGCGGTCGGCCAGTTCGCTGCCGGGCCATTCGCGCGGGGTTTGCAGGAGGGAGAGCAGGCGGAGCAGCCGGGCGGGGGTGTCGGTCATGGCTCCAACCTCTCGCGGAATTAGGACCGGAACAGTCCTAGTTGGTTCGTAGCGTAGCCGGTGTCAGCAGCACCGAGCATGAGGAGCACCGATGAGTTTCACCGCGATCCGCCCCTTCCGTATCGACATCCCGCAGCGCGATCTCGACGATCTGAACGAGCGGCTGGCGCGGGCGCGTTTCGCGCCGCAGCTGCCGGGGCAGGACTGGGAGCGCGGGGTGCCGACCGAGTATCTGCGCGAGTTGACCGAGTACTGGCGGACCGAATTCGATTGGCGCGCCCAGGAAGCCGCATTGAACGAATTCCCGCAGTTCCGCACCGAGATCGACGGACTGGATGTGCACTTCCTGCATGTGCGGTCGCCGGAGCCGAATGCGGTGCCGCTCATCCTCACTCACGGCTGGCCGAACACGTTCGTGGAATTCACGAAAACCATCGGTCTACTCGCGAATCCGCGAGCGCATGGACTGGACACCGACGTCGCATTCCATGTGGTGGTTCCCTCGGTGCCAGGATTCGCCTTCTCCGCCCCGCCGCGCGAACTCGGGATGAATCCGGGGATCGTCGCCCGCATGTGGGTGGAGTTGATGGATCGGCTCGGCTACCAGCGGTACGGCGTCCAGGGCGGCGATCTGGGTGCTTATGTGGTGCAGGAGATGGCGATCGCGGCGCCGGATCGGATCATCGGAGTGCACATCGACGGCGGCATCGGCATGCCCAGCGCCGCCGATGTGCCGTCCATGAACGCCGAGGAGCTGGCCGAATGGGAAATGATGCAGCAGTGGCAGTCCGGGGTGAACCACCACGTGCTGCTGCACGCGGCCCCGCAGACCTTCGCCGCGGGGTGGACCGACTCCCCCACCGGACTGCTGGCCTGGCTGGTACACAAATTCAAGGAGTTCTCGCCGCTGGCGGAGCGGCTCGAGGATGCGGTGGACCGCGATCAGCTGCTCACCAATGTGGCGCTGTACTGGTTCACGAATACCGTGGCGAGCTCGTCGTGGCCGATGTACAACGGCTTGGGCGACAATGGATTCGCGTGGCCCAAGGGTCAGAAACTCGTTCCGGTGGGCACCTACGGCGGCGGTTCGGCGCTCATGCTGCGGCTCGCCGAACGCGACAATGTCATCGTCCATTGGCCGGAGGGCAATACCGGCAACCACTTCGTGGCCATGGATCTTCCGGATGCCCATGCGGCCGATATCCGGACTTTCTTCGGCAAGCTGCGCTGACCTCACAGCGCCGAAAATCTCTCGAGCGCAGAATGGCACCGGGTTGTTGAACCGGTAGACACGTTCCGGTCATCTCCTCTCACTACCGTTCTCGTAATTCGATCGGCGCGGTAGCAGGAGCACTCGCTATGAGGGAGACTCTTCCAACCAAGAATCAGCTGTTGCAGGCATGCCGGGGAAGCGCCTTCGCTCATCCGCTACTCCGGGCCGCTCATGATCTGGCTGAACTACACGAGCGGCGGATGGGCGCGGGGCCGGAGCAGCTTTCCGAATTGGAGGACATCCGAACGGATCTGGTGCATTCCATCGATATCTGGGTGACCTCGCAGCTGCCGCCCAGTCACGGCGCGGCGCGGGTGCACACCGAAACCCTGGGCGCGGTGATCGACCGGCTGGCACTGCTGACCGCGCACGCCTTCGCGGCCCTGGCCCGGACCTCGGGTCAGGATCTGGCGCAGGCGTGGCAGCATCTGGCCGAATTGGCGGTCGGCTACGAGGATTTGGCGTCGGAGGTGACCACCGGGCGGCGCCGGCTGCCCGGCGGTCACTGACGCGTTCGCCGGGTGGTTACGGGCGCGGCGGGCGCAGGGAGCCGTACCAGTCGAGGAGTTCCGGAACGTCGACGGCGGTCCGCGCCACCACGCGGGCCGGGTCGGCGCCCTGGAACAGCTTCTTGATCGGCACTTCCAGCTTCTTGCCGGTGCGGGTGTGCGGAATGCCCGGGGCGGCGATGATGTCGTCCGGAACATGGCGCGGGGACACCTCGGTGCGGATGGTCGCGGTGATGCGCGATTTCAGCTCGTCGGTGAGTTCGGCACCGGGGGCGAGAGTGACGAACAGGGGCATCCAGTAACCGCCGTCGGGCTGTTCGGCCCCGATGACCAGAGCCTCGGCGATCTCCGGAATGCGCTCGACCGCCTGATAGATATCGGCGCTGCCCATACGAATACCGTTGCGGTTCAGGGTGGAATCGGAGCGGCCGTGCACCACGATGCTGCCGTGCTCGGTGAGCGTGATCCAGTCGCCGTGCCTCCAGACGCCGGGGTACATCTCGAAATAGGCGTCGTGATAACGAGATCCGTCGGGATCGTTCCAGAAGCTCACCGGCATGGACGGCATGGGCTTGGTGATGACGAGCTCACCGACCTCGCCGCGAACGGGTTTCCCGTTCTCGTCCCAGGCGTCCAGGGCCACACCGAGATAGGGTGCGGACAGCTCGCCCGGCCACACCGGCACGGTGCGCACGCCGCCGATGAAGGCCGACACGACATCGGTGCCGCCGCTGATGGAGGCCACCGGCACCTGCTCACCGACATTGTCGCGCAACCACAGTGACGACGACGGCGGCAGCGACGAACCAGTGATGCCGACCATGCGCAGGGCCGACAGATCGTGTTCGGTGCGCGGCACCGCACCGGCCTTGGCGCAGGCCAGCACATAGCCCGGACTGGTGCCCAGCACGGTGGTGCGGGTGCGGGATGCGATGTCCCACAGCGTGTCCGGGCGCGGGTACGCGGGGCTGCCCTCGTAGGTGACGATGGTGGCGCCCACCAGCAGTCCGGCGATCTGGAAGTTCCACATCATCCAGCTGGGGCTGGTGTACCAGAAGAAGGTGTCGTCACGGCCGATATCCGACTGGAGCGCAACGGCTTTCAAATGCTCGAGGACGACGCCGCCGTGGCCGTGCACGATGCCCTTGGGCTTGCCGGTGGTGCCGGAGGAGTACAGCACCCACAGCGGATGATCGAACTCGACCTGCTCGGTGCGGAATTCGGCATCGGCCAGCGGCAGCAGCTCGTTCCAGGCAATGCTGCCGGGCACCGGCTTGCCGAGCCGGTGCACCGCCAGGGTGGCACGCAGCGACGGCAATCCGGCCTGAAGCGCCGCGATCTCGGCGGTCTTGTCGTGCGTCTTCCCGCCGAAGTGATACCCGTCGGCGGTGACCAGAACCTTGGGTTCGAGCTGCCCGAGCCGGTCCAGCGCCGCCTGCGCGGAATAGTCCTGGCCGCAGGCACTCCAGATCGCGCCGAGGCTCGCGGTGGCGAGGAAGGCGATGATGGCTTCGGGGATATTGGGCAGATATCCGGCTACCCGGTCACCGGGGCCGACGCCCTGTTCGCGCAGTGCGCGCGCGATCGCGAGGGTCGCGGCACGCAGTGCGGCCCAAGAGATCTCATCGATCGTTCCGTCCTCGTACGCGACGCGGATCGCGGGCCGGTCGGTCCGTGCCTGCCGGAACACCTGATCGGCATAGTTGAGCCGGGTTCCCGGAAACCACTGCGCGCCCGGCATTTCCGCCGCCGTCAGCACTTCCGGGCCGCGCTCGCCGAGTTCGAAGTAATCCCAGACGGCACCCCAGAAGCCGGGCAGGTCGTCCACCGACCACTGCCACAACGCCTGGTAATCCGGTGCGGCGACGCCCGTCCGCCGCTCCACGAACTTCGCGAAATCGGTGACCCGGGCCGCCGCGACATCGGCTTCCGTCGGCACCCACTGCGGTTGCACTACGCCATACCTCCTACGACGCGAATCCCGCGCTGTCCGCGCCCTGGGCGCGCTGCACGATCCGCTCGGCATGCCGGATGACCGGCATGTCCACCATCCTGCCCTCGAAGGTGAAGACCCCTCGGTGATTCGGCACCTCGGCCAGCAGTCGCCGCGCCCAGTCGACCTCCGCGGCCACCGGCGCGTAGGCGCGGCGGATGACCGGCACCTGACTCGGGTGGATGGCCACCTTGGCGTCGAATCCGACGGCCACGGCGTCCAGGGACTCCTCGGCCAGACCGTCGAGATCGGGAATGTCGAGGTACACCGAATCGAGTGCGAACTTGCCGTAAGCCTTTGCGGCCAGCAGGGATTGGGAACGCACATGGCGGGCCACGTCCCGGTAGCTGCCGTCGGCGTGCCGGCTGGAATTGCCGCCCAGCGCCGCCACCAGGTCCTCCGCACCCCACATGACGCCGATCGCATTGCGCGCCATGACCGCCCGGCCGACCGCCATGGCCCCGAGCGGGGATTCGATCAGCGGAATGACCTCGTAATCCCCGAGCCGCGTGATCTGTTCCGCCGATTCGCATTTCGGCAGCATGATGCGGCGGTATTCGGTGCGCACCAGGGCGTCCAGATCGAGCATGTGGTCCAGGGTGCCCGCGGCGTTCACCCGGATCACCGTGCGTTCGGGATCCTGCGGATGGGCGACCAGGGCCTCCCGGGCGGCGGCCTTATCGCTTTCCGCGACGCCGTCCTCGAGGTCGATGATCACCACATCGGCCGCGGCCAGGGCCTTGCCGTAGCGTTCGGGCCGATCCGCCGGGCAGAAAAGCCATGCGGGGCCGGGCATTTCCCAATTCATGCCGGTTCCCCCGGCGAGCCGGGCAATGGATTCCGCCTGACCAGGGTTTTACGGGTGGCCGTCGCCACCACATCCCCGTGTTGATTGCGGCCGGTATGGGCGAAGGTCACGATGCCCTCTCCTGGTCTGCTCTTGGATTCCCGGAGGTCGGTGATCTCGGTTTCCGCGTACAGCGTGTCCCCGTGGAAAAGCGGCTTGGGGAAGGCGATATCGGAGAAACCGAGATTGGCGACGATGGTGCCCTGCGTCAATTGCGCCACCGACAACCCCACCAGGGTCGACAGCGTGAACATGGAATTCACGAGCCGCTGATTGAACGGCGGCAGCGCATCCGCGAACGCCGCGTCCAGGTGCAACGCCTGCGTATTCATGGTGAGCGTCGTGAACAGCACATTGTCGGCCTCGGTAATGGTGCGGCCGGGCCGGTGCTCGTACACCACACCGGTCTCGAATTCCTCGAACCACAGGCCGCGCTGGACGACTCGGCGGGTCACAGGCCGAGCTCCCGACCGATCAGCATCAACTGCACCTCCGTGGTGCCCTCACCGATTTCCAGGATCTTGCTGTCGCGATAGTGCCGCGCCACAGCATATTCGTTCATGAAGCCGTAGCCGCCGAAAATCTGGGTGGCGTCGCGGGCATTGTCCATGGCGGCCTCGCTGGCCACGAGTTTCGCGATGGCGGCCTGCTTCTTGAACGGCTTGCCGGACAGCATGAGCGCGGCCGCGTCGTAGTAGGCGGTGCGGGCGGCGTGGGCGCGCGCCTCCATGCGGGCGATCTTGAACGCAATGGCCTGATTGGTGCCGATGGGACGACCGAAAGCCTCGCGCTCCTTGGCGTAGCGGACGCTCTCGTCCACGCAGCCCTGCGCCGCGCCGACCGACAGCGCGGCGATGGCGATGCGGCCCTCGTCCAGAATGCGCAGGAAGTTCGCGTAACCGCGGCCCTGCTCACCGAGCAGGTTCTCGGCGGGCACGCGCACATCGGTGAAGCTCAGCGGATGCGTGTCCGAGGCATTCCAGCCGACCTTGTTGTAGGCCGGTTCGGCGACGAAGCCGGGAGTATCGGTGGGCACCAGGATGGTCGAGATCTGCTTCTTGCCGTCGGTGGTGCCGGTGACGGCGGTGACGGTGACCAGGCGGGTGATGTCGGTGCCCGAGTTGGTGATGAACTGCTTGGAGCCGTTGATGACCCAGCTGTCGCCGTCCAGCACGGCGGTGGTGCGGGTGCCGCCCGCGTCGCTGCCCGCGCCGGGTTCGGTGAGGCCGAAGGCGGCCAGGGCGCGGCCGCTGGTGAGCTGCGGCAGCCACTCCTGCTTCTGCTTGTCGTTGCCGAAGCGGTAGACGGGCATGGCGCCCAGGGAGACGCCGGCCTCCAGGGTGATGGCCACGGACTGATCGACCTTGCCGAGTTCCTCGAGGGCCAGGCAGAGGGCGAAGTAGTCGCCGCCCATGCCGCCGAACTCCTCGGGGAACGGCAGGCCGAACAGGCCCATGTCGGCCATGCCGGACACCACCTCGTACGGGAAGGAGTGCTCGGCATCGTGCTCGGCGGCGACCGGGGCCACCACCTGGTTGGCGAAATCCCGCACGGTGAGGGCGAGTTCGCGGTATTCGTCGGGGAGCTGTCCGGTGGACAGGAAGTCGGTCATATCCAGGTCCCTAGGTCTCGTTGGCTGAATGTTCTCGTCATCCCGGCATGCTTTTGGCCGGGATGACGGGGGCTAGTTCGCGTCTGTGGTTGGCTCGGCGATGATGCGGGCGAGGGGCTGTTCGAGTTTCACCTGCGCGCCGGGTTGCACCAGCACCTCGACGCGGCCCGCGACGGGGGCGGTGAGGGTGTGCTCCATCTTCATGGCCTCGACCACCACGATGGGGGTGCCCGCGGCCACCACATCGCCGGTGGCGGCGGGGGTGGCGATGACGGAACCCGGCATGGGGCTGAGGATTTCGGCGTCACCCTCGTGTTCGCCACCGCCCCGGACGTCGGCCTCGGCGACCTCGCGCAGGACGGCGACCCCGGAGAAGTCGGCGACCCACACCTGGCCGGGCTGGGTGGCGACGCGGTGGCGGGTGCGCAGGCCGTCGACGGTCAGCGTCAGCCATTCGCCGTCGAGCCGCGCTGCGGCGGTGTGCTTTTCACCGTCCTCCAGCCGGACCTCGGCCTGGGCGGGGGTGCCGGTGAAGTACACGTGGGAGGTGCGGTCACCGCCGGTCAGCCGGAACCCGGTCGGCGCGTGTGCGCCGATTCGCCAGCCGGACGGGATATTCCACGGGTCGCCGGCGCTGGTCGGCCACTGCCGCAGCCAGAGCGCGGCAGCTGCGGCGATGAACTGCGCATCGGTCACCGGGGCCGGCGCGAAGTCGACGGCGCGGCGGTCCAGCAGTCCGGTATCCAGTGCGCCCGCGCGCACATCGCCGTCGGCGAGCAGGAAGCGCAGGAAGTCGGTGTTGGTCCGCACGCCGAGAATCTGGGTATCCGCCAGCGCCGCATCGAGTTTGGCGAGGGCGCCGGCGCGATCCGGCGCGTAGGCGATGACCTTCGACAGCATCGGATCGTAGTCGGTGCCGACGACCGTTCCGGCGCGCAGGCCCGAATCCACCCGCACGCCTGTGCCTTCCGGCTCGGCGAGGGCCAGCACCGTGCCGCCGGTGGGCAGGAAGTCCCGGCCCGGATCCTCGGCGTACACGCGCGCCTCGACGGCGTGACCGGTCAGGCGGATGTCGTCCTGATTCACCGACAGCTTCTGCCCGGCGGCAATGCGCACCTGGCATTCCACCAGGTCCACGCCGGTCACCATCTCGGTCACCGGGTGCTCCACCTGCAGGCGGGTGTTCATTTCCATGAAGAAGAACTCGTCCGGCTTGTCGGCCGAGACGATGAACTCCACCGTGCCCGCGCCCACATAGTCGACACTGCGGGCCGTATTGCAGGCCGCCGCACCGATTTTCGCGCGGGTCTTGGCATCCAGCAGCGGCGAGGGCGCTTCCTCGATCACCTTCTGATGGCGGCGCTGCAGGCTGCATTCGCGTTCACCCAGGTGCAGGACATGACCGAAACCGTCTGCGACAACCTGTACTTCGATGTGCCGGGGACGGCTGACGAAGCGCTCCAGGAACAGGGTGTCGTCGCCGAAGGCGGAGGCCGCCTCACGCCGGGCACTGACGAGCGCGTCCGGCAGCAGCGCCGGATCGTCCACCCGCCGCATGCCCTTGCCGCCGCCACCGGCGGACGGCTTCACCAGCACCGGATACCCGATATCGGTTGCGGCCGCGATCAATTCGGCGTCGGTCAGGCCGGGGCGCGCGATTCCGGGCACCACCGGCACCCCGTACGCGGCGACCGCGTTCTTGGCGGCGATCTTGTCGCCCATGACCTCGATGGCCTGCGACGGCGGGCCCATGAAGACGATGCCCGCCGCCTCCAGCGCCGCCGCGAAGGCCGGATTCTCCGAAAGGAAGCCGTAGCCCGGGTGCACGGCCTGCGCCCCGGACTGCACAGCCGCATCCACAACCTTGTGGATATCCAAGTAGGACTCGCGGGCCGGGGCCGGACCGAGGCGCACGGCGACATCCGCCTCGTGCACATGACGGGCATCCGCGTCGGCATCGCTGTAGACCGCGACCGATCGAATCCCCATGGCGCGCAAGGTCTTGATGACGCGCACCGCGATCTCACCGCGATTCGCGACGAGAACGGTGTCGAAGGCGACGGGGTGTGCTTTGTTCATCATGGTCATCACATCCGGAAGACGCCGTAGGAAACGGGTTCGAGGGGCGCTTGCGCACACGCCGACAGTGCAAGTCCCACAACGGTTCTGGTGTCGGCGGGGTCGATCACGCCGTCGTCCCAGAGGCGGGCCGTCGAGTAGTAGGGGTTGCCCTGCGCCTCGTACTGGTCGCGGATGGGGGCCTTGAACGCCTCCTGGTCGGCCTCGGACCAGGGCTTGCCATTGCCGTCGAGCTGATCGCCGCGCACGGTGGCCAGCACCGAGGCGGCCTGCTCGCCGCCCATCACGGAGATGCGGGCATTCGGCCACATCCACAGGAAGCGAGGCGAATACGCGCGGCCGCACATGCTGTAGTTGCCCGCACCGTAGGAGCCACCGATGACCACGGTCAGCTTCGGGACACGGGCGCAGGCCACAGCGGTGACCATTTTCGCGCCGTGCTTGGCGATGCCGCCCGCCTCGTAGTCACGGCCGACCATGAAGCCGGTGATGTTCTGCAGGAACAGCAGCGGGATTTTGCGCTTGTCGCACAATTCGATGAAATGCGCGCCCTTCATGGCGGATTCGGCGAACAGCACGCCATTATTGGCCACGATGCCCACCGGGTGGCCGTGGATGCGTGCGAAACCGGTGACGAGGGTTTTGCCGTATTCGGCCTTGAATTCCTGGAATTGGCCGCCGTCCACCATGCGGACGATGACCTCCCGGACGTCGTACGGGGTGCGCAGGTCCACCGGCACCACGTCGTACAACTCGTCCTGCGGTGCTATGGGATCCACGGTCGGCGCGACATCCCACGGGGCGGCGGGCCGGGGGCCCAGGGTGGCGACGATATTGCGCACGATGCGCAGTGCGTCCTGGTCGCTCTCGGCCAGGTGGTCGGTGACACCCGAAGTGCGCGAATGCAAGTCGCCGCCGCCCAGCTCCTCGGCGGTGACCACCTCGCCGGTGGCGGCCTTCACCAGCGGCGGGCCGCCCAGGAAGATGGTGCCCTGGTTGCGGACGATCACGGTCTCGTCGCTCATGGCGGGCACGTACGCGCCGCCGGCGGTGCAGGAGCCCATGACGGCGGAGATCTGCGCGATCCCCTTGGCGCTCATATTCGCCTGGTTGTAGAAGATGCGGCCGAAGTGCTCGCGGTCGGGGAACACCTCGTCCTGATGTGGCAGATGCGCGCCACCCGAATCCACCAGGTAGACGCAGGGCAGATTGTTCTGCAGCGCCACCTCCTGCGCGCGCAGGTGCTTCTTCACCGTCATCGGGTAGTAGGTGCCGCCCTTGACCGTCGCGTCATTGGCGAGGATCACGCATTCGCGGCCCGACACCCGCCCGATGCCGCCGATGACACCCGCACCCGGGCATTCGTCGCCGTACATGCCGGTGGCGGCCAGCGGCGCCAGCTCCAGGAACGGGGATCCGGCGTCGAGCAGCTGATCCACCCGCTGCCGGGGCAGCAGCTTGCCGCGTGCCACATGCCGGTCCCGGGCCTTCTCCGGCCCGCCCAGCGCATTGGCCGCCAGCCGCTCCCGTAGCTCCTCGACCAGCGCTAGGTGCGCCTCCCGATTACCGGCGCGGGTGCCCGCAGTCACCGTCATCGCTTCGCCATCCTGCTCGCTCGGTTAATCACCAATAACTGGAAAATAAGATAATCTTCACTAACTGAGTTGTCCAGGATCGACGAGAGGAGCGGCGGTGACCAGCAGCGATACCATCGCCCCGACGCGTCGCGAACAGCTCAAAGCGCAGCGCCGCCAGCAACTGCTGGACGCGGGAGCCCGTCTCATCGCCGACCGCGGCTTCCTCGGCATGCGCCTGGAAGACCTCGGCGCGGCAGTCGGCATCAGCGGCCCGGCCGTCTACCGTCACTTCCCCAACAAGGAAGCCCTCCTCGTCGAACTCCTGGTGGGCATCAGCCAACGCCTCCTCGACGGCGGCAAAGCGGTAGCCGCCGAAGCCGCCTCCCCCACCGCGGCCCTCGAGGGCCTGGTCGACTTCCACCTCGACTTCGCCTTCGGCGAGCCGGAACTCATCCGCATCCAGGACCGCGACCTGGAGAACCTCCCCGACACCGCCCGCCGCCAGGTCCGCCGCACCCAGCGCCAATACGTCGAAGTCTGGGTAACCGCCCTGCGCGACCTCCACCCCGACCTCCCCGAAGCCGCCGCCCGAGTCCAAGCCCACGCCACCTTCGGCCTCATCAACTCCACCCCGCACAGCGCCCCCGCCACCGCCGCCAAGAGCGCCCGCCCCATCCTCCGCCGCATGGCCCTGGCCGCCTTGGAGTAACCACCTCAGCTGGTGGCACTCCGGAATGGAACCGATTGCGCGCGAGGCTCGATCAGCGCCGATCGCCTATTCCTGCGTGATTGTTCTGTGATCCACGCCTCACGGCAGACGGATGCGTTTGACACGCGCACACGATCACCGATTGACTCGGCGAATATTCGCGGGGCTAATGACACCGCCCACGGGCGGCGCATTCGGGTGCGCGTGGTCGGGAATCAGTAAGAAAGGTCGGGGGATTCGCGTGGCGAAACACCGCAGGCAAACCAAGTCCCAGCATCTCGCCGCACGCGCGGCAATGGGCGTACTGCCGATGACGGCGGTATTCACCGGTAGTGCGGTCGCACAGGCGGCACCCGCGTTCATCGCACCGCAGCCGGGCGTCACCAATCCGAATACGGCACCGGAGAACAACACCACCCCGCAGCAGCCGGGCGTCACACCTCCCAATTCGGCCGACGCCGTGCGCACTCCGCCCGCGCAGACCCATGTGTCGCCCGCGGATGACCGAGCCGGCGTCGCCCCCGAATCGGACTATGCCCCGATTCGCGAGGTCCCACAGCGCGATTACATCACCCCGATCCAGCCGCAGGAGTTGCACGCCCCCGAGCCGACTCCTGACGTCGCCGAGATCGTGCCCGTGGCCCGGGTGCTGCGGGCCGGCGATATCCAGATGGCCGCACCGGACTGGCTGTCCGCCGAGCAGATCGACGGTCTCAATTCCTCGTTCGCCCGCCCGGAATCCGAGATCTCGCGGTTCGGGCGTTCGGTCGGCCTCTCGCCGAGCCGCGCCGACAGTGTCGCCGCGGGAGCCGTGGCGGGCGCGGTCCAGGGCGCGGTGATCGGCTGCGCGGCCGGATCCACCCTCCAGATCGTCACCTCCCCCATCACCCTGGGGTTGAGCGCCATGCTGACACCCCTCACCTGTATCACCTGGGGTGGCACCGGCATGATCGCGGGCGCCATCATCGGCGCCGGACAGGGCGGACTGCGGTGATGCGCGAGCGGCTCGGAACGGCGCTGAAAGCCGCCACCGTGGCGGTGCTCTCGGTCTCCGTCATCGGCGCGACGGTCGGCGTCGCCCAGGCGGAACCGGCACAGACCGACAACCAGACCGGTTACTCCATCCACGGAACTGCCGGAGGCACAGGGTATTTCGCGCATTTCACCCCGAATCGCGACGGTGTGACCACGACGCTGGACTCGGCCACTTTCGCGGTGACCTCGGATGCCACTGCGGTAACGGTCACCGCGAACGACGGCACCGTCCTCGGCGCGCTGCCGCTGACAATCCATGCGGCAGAACGCGATATTGCGCTCGCCCCCACCATCCAAGATCAGGGCGCGACCCTCACCCTGCGCCCCATCGGCGCGCCCGCCCCGGTAGCGCTGCAGGACGTCGCCACCTCCAAGGAGCGCTGGGACGAGCAGGTCCAGCGCGGCACCTTCGGAGCCATGATCGGCGGCGCCATCGGCGGCCTCATCACCATCCCGTTCTGGATCTTCATCCTGCCGCCCATCCTCGGCATCGGAATCGGTGCAGGCATTGGCTTTCTGGCAGCGGGCGGGCAGCCGCTCCTCGACGCGGGCATCGCCTACTTCACCGGTCAGCCCTGACCAATAGACCCGAGAGTGGCGCAGTCGGATTTCGATCCGGCTGCGCCACTGGCGTTTCCGGCCGGGGGGACCGGGCCGCCGCCTCACCCCGCACGCCTTCGCGCTCATCCAACTGCCGGGTCAGAGCACCCCGGCCCGGGCCATGCGCCCTGGGATCGAGTCTCCGGCGGCCGGTGAATCATCGTGGATCGACCCGGCTATTCACCTTTGAGTTCTCGTTCCGCGGTGCGGAGGACGAGGAGGAAGCCGCCGCGGACCACGGGGAGGAACAGGCGGGTGCAGAGGGCGGGGAGGATCGGGGAGGCCAGTTCGAAGGTGGAGTGCCAGTGGACTCGGGTGCCGGTGGGGACCTCTTCGAAGGAGATGTGGCCTTCCTGATGGCGTAGGGGCGGAACGGATTTCAGGAGGGAGTAGCGCATCAGGGTGGGTGGGGTGTATTCGACTATCTCCTCGGTGATGCGGAGCAGGGGGGTGACTATGAGGCGGACCGCGCCTTCGCCGTGGCCGGTGGTGTGGCCGGGGCGGACGAGGGTTACTCGGCGGACGAAGGGGACGCGTTGGTAGTTGGTCGCGTCGGTGAGCCAGTCGAAGACGTCGGGGAGGGGAGCCTCGATGGTGCGCTGGACGTGCACTGTGCGCATGGTGGCTCCGATCTGTTGCCCTGAACCCGGTGGAAGCCTACGAGATCGGGGCGGGGCGGGAGGGTTTTCTGATCACGGTTCGGCCGCACCGGGAGCGACGGCCAGCAATCCGAACACTGTGAATGCTCCATAACTTATGCGGTGGCTAAAACTGTCAATACCCTTCCATTGACGAGAATGATCGGTAACATACCGCGTTGCGGCAGTCCGCCGGCGCCAACGACGGCGGCCACGGAAGGAATCTCCATGCTCAAACGGCTCGATCGCATACTCAGCTATGAGATGAAGGTGTCCGAGTTTCTCGGGACGCTGATC
This sequence comes from Nocardia huaxiensis, assembly GCF_013744875.1. Taxonomy (NCBI): domain Bacteria; kingdom Bacillati; phylum Actinomycetota; class Actinomycetes; order Mycobacteriales; family Nocardiaceae; genus Nocardia; species Nocardia huaxiensis. The sequence continues at coordinate 2,056,316 of NZ_CP059399.1, read as the reverse complement.
CTGCTGGGCATCCCGTACGGGCTCATCGGGATCGTCTGGACCCTCACGCACACTTCGCATTTGAAGCAGATGCACGGGTTGGACGTGCTGATCTCGTTCCTCGGATCCATCGTGTGCTGGCCGGTCCTCACCTTCTCGAATGTGTGCATGGCGTAATGATGGCGCTGGTCTGGCTCATCGACCTCCTCGTCATGGGGGTGAAGGTGCTCGGTGGGCGCATGGAAGTCAATCCGGTTCTGCGCGTGGCACTTTGGGCCGCCGTGTTGAGCACGGTCGGGGCGGGGATCGCGGCGCTCGGATTCGGGCTCGTGCTGCTGCAGCAGTATCTCGAGAACTTGGCCTGAGGGGGCGATGTGACCATCACCGAGAGACCGCGCACCGGGTACCGGCCACCGCCGCCGGAAAGCGGCGAGCTGGCGCGGATCACCGAAAGCGTTGCGGGACTGTGGAAGCGGCATCCGCAGCGGTCGCTGGAGACGCTGGGGCGGCAGGTGCTGCTGGGTCGGGAGGCCGTGCGGCAGCTGGTTCTCGCGCTGGTGCGGCGGCGGTTTCCGCTGCAGGAGTTCATCAAGCAGTGCGCGTTCATGACCAGTGTGTCGGCCGCGCCGACGGTGCTGGTGGCCATCCCCATCGCGGTGGTGGTGTCGATTCAGGTGGGCGCGCTGGTGAATCAGGTCGGGGCGACCACCTTCATCGGCGCGGTGGCCGGGCTCGGCATCATCCGGCAGGGTGCGCCGCTGGTCACCTCGCTCATGATCGCGGGCGCGGTGGGCTCGGCCATCACCGCCGATCTCGGATCCCGGACCATCCGGGAGGAGATCGACGCCATGAAGGTCATGGGCGTGGATCCGGTGCGGCGGCTGGTCGCCCCGCGACTGCTGGCGGCGGTGCTGGTGAGCATGCTGCTGTGCGGGTTCATCGTGTTCGTCGGCTTCGCGACGGCCTACATGTTCAATGTGTACGCGCAGTCGGGGACGCCGGGCTCGTTCATCGGCTCGTTCGCCTCGTTCGCGGTCGCCAATGACCTCATCATCGCGCTCGTCAAGGCGGCCATCTTCGGGGTGATCACCGCGATCATCGCCTGCGACACCGGATTACACGCGCACGGCGGTCCGGGCGGGGTGGCCAATGCGGTGAACTCGGCGGTGGTCAGCTCGGCGCTCATGCTGTTCGCGGTCAATATCATTCTCACCCAGCTCTACAACACGCTGCTGCCGACGAAGGTGATCTGAGGTGAGCAGCTCCTACACTCCCCCGGCACTCAAACCCGTTCGCGTGGTGAGCAATGCGCTCGCGGTTCCGGTGCAGGCCAATCAGCGGCTGGGGCATCAGACCATCACGTTCTTCCAGGCGCTGTTCGCTATTCCCTTCGTGCTCAGGCACTATCGGAAAGAGGTGCTGCGACTGACCGCCGATGTGGGCTGGGGCAATGGCTCGCTCATCGTGGGCGGCGGGACGATCGGCGTGGTGCTGGCGCTGTGCGGCTTCGCCGGAATCACCGTCGGCATGGAGTCTTTCACCGCGCTCAACCTGCTCACCATGAGCCCGCTCACCGGCGCCATCTCCGGCTTCGCCACCACGCGCGAGCTCGCGCCCATCGTGGCCACACTGGCCTTCGCCATTCAGGCCGGCTGCCGCTTCACCGCACAGCTGGGGTCCATGCGCATCTCCGAGGAGATCGACGCACTGGAATCCATTGCCATCCGGCCGCTTCCGTATCTGGTGAGCACCCGCATGATCGCGGCGACGCTGACCATCGTGCCGCTCTACAGCGTGGGGCTGGGCGTCGCGTATCTGGCGACCAAACTGTCGGTGCTCATTCTCGGCGGCACCACCTCCGGCACCTACGACCATTATTTCTTCCAGTTCCTGCTGGGGCCGGACGTGTTCTGGTCGCTGCTCAAAGTCATTGTGTTCGTGATGATCTCGACGTTCGTCCAGTGCTACTACGGGTATGTCGCGACCGGCGGCCCGGAGGGCGTGGGCGTGGCGGCGGGGCGCGCCATCAAGATGGTGATCGTCCTGGTGGTCTTCACGGATCTGTTCATGACCCTGGCTATCTGGGGTATCGACCCCGGCTTCCGGATCTCGGGGTAGGTGCGATGATTCTCGATCCCAGCGGCCGTGGTCCCACGGCCCGTCAGCTCACGCTCGCGGGGCTGGCCCTGATCAGCGCGGTGGCGCTGCTGCTGTACCTGCTCGGCCTGCGCTACACCGGGCGCTTCGAGGACAAGGTGCCGGTGACCGCACTGCTCACCAGCACCGGCGACGGCCTGCCCGCGCGGGCGGACGTGAAGTTCCGCGGCATGGTGGTGGGGCGCGTGGAATCCGTCGAGGTGGTGGCCAAGGGGCTGAGTCAGCGTGCGGAGATAGCCCTGAAACCCGGTATCGCCGAGACGATTCCGGCATCGGTGGCCGCGCGCGTGATTCCCAACAATATTTTCGGCGTCACCGCCGTGGAGCTGGTCGACACCGCGCCCACCCAGCAGAGCCTGCGCGCGGGGGCGACCATTCCGGAGGACACCAGCGAAGGCACGGTGCAGTTGCAGACCACGCTGAATGTGCTGCGCACCGTCCTGGACAATATCCAGCCGGAGAAGCTCGGGCGCGTGCTCGGAACCCTGTCCGCCGCACTGGATCCGCAGTCACGGGTGCCGGGCTCGACCATCGAGCGGCTCGACACCTGGCTCACCGAGATCCACTCGGTGCCCGGCATCGGCAATCTGCTCGGCGATCTCGGCCAGGCGGCCACGGCGCTGAGCCAGTCCGCACCGGAACTCGTCGGGCTGCTGTCGAAGTCGGTGACGACGGCGCGCACGCTCACCGAGCAGCGCGCGAATCTCATTGCGCTGCTGACCAATGGCAGTGCCGCGGTGGATTCGGTGAACAGCCTCTTCGCCGCGAACCCCGATTCGGGCAAGGTGCTCGTCGCGGGCCTGGATCAGCTGTTCGGCAGTCTGGCCCAGGATCCGCAGGCCATTCCGTACGCGATCGCGAATCTGAATACCGCGCTGCAGCGGTTGCAGGGCGTGTTCACCTTCGGCCCGAAGAAGCAGATGGTGTGGAAGATGGACGTCTCCCTGACGCCGTTCCAGCAGTACACGGCCGAGGACTGCCCGCGCTACGGCGAGCTCGCCGGACCACGATGCGGCGGTTCGACCGTTCCGGAAGTGGCTCCGGCGCAGCAGGTTCCGGCATCGTACGAACAGCTGCGCGGTTTGGAAGCCGTGGCCGCGGTCGTGGGCGGTCAGCCGACCATGGCGCAGGCGCTGCTGCTCGGCCCGGTGCTGGCCGGCGGCTACCTGGTGCCCGCCGAGGCGGAGGGCGGCAAATGAAGTCCGGCGGTTTTCGATCGGGTTGGGCGCTCACGGGTTTCAGCCTGTTCGCGGCGATGGCGATCGCGCTCACCTACATGATCTGGTCGACGCTGCAGCGCTCGGTTCCCGGTGCGACGCACAGTTATTCGGCCGTCTTCTCCGATGTGCTGGGTCTGCGGGTGGGTGACGACATCCGCATGGCGGGGGTGCGGGTCGGCCGGGTCGACAAGATCGACTTCACCGACGGTTACCGCGCCCGGGTGGATTTCCGCCTCGAGGCCGACCAGCATCCGACCACCTCCACCAAGGCGCTGGTCAGGTATCAGAACCTGATCGGGCAGCGGTATATCGCGCTCATGCCGGGCAAGGAGGCGGGTGTGCCGCTCGAGCCGGGCGGGCAGATTCCGATCGAGCGCACCGAGCCGTCCTTCGACGTGTCGGCGCTGCTGTCGGGGTTCGAACCGCTGTTCAGCGTGCTGCAACCGGATCAGATCAATTCCTTGTCGGAGACGCTGATTCAGGCGCTGCAGGGCAACAATGTCTCACTCAGCGCGTTGATCACGCAGGCCGCGCAGTTGGCGTCGACCTTCGGGCAGCGCGATCAGATCCTCGGCGATGTCATCGCCAATCTGAGCAGCGTGATGGCGGGTCTGGCCAATCGCAGCGGCGAGCTGGAAACCCTGATCACCCAGACCCGTTCGCTGACCGAGGCGCTCTACGCGCAGGGCGAGGTGCTGAAGGGCTCGGTGGATCGCGTTGCCTCCGCGACGGATTCGCTGGTGAACATTCTGCGGCAGGTGAAACCCGGTATGGCGCAGGCGCAGATCGACGCCACCGCCGGCGTCGCCCTGCTGCTGCTCAATGGCGCGTCCCTGGATCAGGCGGCCGTCGAGCTGCCCGAGGTGCTCAATGCCGTCGCGCGCTTCAGCAGCTACGGCACCTACGGCAATGCCTATCTGTGCCGGCTGGACGTGTCGCTGTGGGGCGTGCTGCTCCCGCCGGGTCTGTTCTCGCAGATCGGCGGCAATGCGCAATCGGAGGTGTGCCGATGAGGAAACGACCGCGGCTGCCGGGATTCCTCGGCAACCGGTATCTGCGAGTGGGTGTGCTGACGGCGGGATTCGTGGTCCTGCTGCTGGTCGGCTCCACCGCGTTCAAGCAGGCGCGCCTGGGCGACAGGACGATTCAGGCCGAGTTCGCCCAGGCGGCGGGACTCCGGCCCGGAGCGACCGTGGATGTGTCGGGCATCGAGGTCGGGCAGGTGTCGGCGGTCCGGCTGGCCGGTGACAAGGTGCTGGTGGATCTGAAGGTGCGCAAGGACATCCGTCTCGGGACCGATGCGCGCGCGGCCATCAAGATGTCCACGATTCTGGGCCGCCTGCACGTGGATCTGGTGCCGGGCAGCGGAGAGGGCCTGCCGGACAATCGGATTCGCATCGAGAACACCACGGTCCCCTACAACCTGGGCAAGGTCGTCCAGGATCCGAAGTACCGGTCCTCCTTCGAGCACATCGAGCGCATCGACGCGAACAAGCTGCGTCAGGCCCTGGACACGGTGAACCAGCAGATGGGCGCCTCCCCCGAACTGGCCGTGCAGGCGCTGGACAGCGTCGGCGCACTCGCCAAGGTCATCAATGACCGCCGCGACGAGGTGGACACCCTGCTGAAAGGCATGGACACGGTGTCGCAGCTGGCGTCCGACAATCAGAACAGCGTGCTGCTGTTGCTCACCCGCGGTGAGGCCATCGGTGCAGCGGTGCAGCAGCGGCAGACCCTGCTGCAGCAGTTGCTCGACAATGTGGCCTCGCTGTCGCAGCTGCTGCAGGAGATGGGCCTGGAGAACGGTGATCAGCTGGGCCCGCTCATCGGCGATCTGAACACCATGTCGGAGGGGCTGGAGAAGAACCGGGACAACCTCTCACGGCTGTACGAGATCATGCCGGTCACCTTGCGGCAGTTCAACAATGTGATCGGCAACGGGCCCTACGGCGAGGTGTGGGCGCCGTGGTTCTTCCCGGACAACTGGCTGTGCGCCACGCAGGTGATTCAGGGGTGCGGGTAATGAGAATTCGAGTAGTGGCCAAACTGGCGGCGCTGTGCTGCGCGGCGGCGATGGGCTCGGGATGTTCTGTACTGCCCGAATCACTCGGGGCCGGACAGTATCTCGGTGATCGCATGCGCATCAGCGCGGACTTCGAGAGCGTGGCCGGCATGTACGCGGGCAATGAGGTCGCGGTACTGGGTGTCCCGGTCGGCACCGTGGACTCGGTGACGCCCAAGGGCACCTATGTGCAGGTGGTCATGTCCATCGATCGCGGGGTCAAGGTGCCCGCGGATGCCATTGCGGCGCTGGTGAATCCGCAGCTGATCACCAACAGGCATGTGGAGCTGGCCCCGGCCTACACCGGCGGTGACGCGCTGGCCGACGGTGCGCACATCCCCTTGCAGCGCACCAGGGTTCCGGTCGAACTCGATCGGATCCTGGCGAACTTCGACCAGCTGGGCGCGGCGCTGAAGGGCGACAACGAGACCGGGCCCATGGCCAGCCGGGTGCTGTTCCCGCTGCTGAACGGGAACGGCGACCGGCTGCGCGAAACGCTGGACGCGCTGTCCTCGGCGTTCGAGCTCAGCCTCGCCAACAAGGATCAGATCGCCAACACCATCATCAAGCTCAACGAGGTCACGCAGGTCATCGCCACCAATGATCAGACCGTGCGCGATTTCAGCGGGCGGCTGACCGAACTGGTGAACCTCATGGGCGAGCAGGCCCCGGGCTTGCAGGCGGTGCTGGCGCAGCTGGACGCCTTCGTCACCAATACGGCAACCCTGGTGGGCGAGAACAAGGATCAGCTGGCGGGGGCGCTCACGCGCTTCGTCACCATTACCGAGCAGATGCGGGCGAATGCACGCGGGCTCACCGAGATCGTGGACGTGGGTCCGCTCATGTTCCAGAACCTGGCCAATGCCACCAGCAAGGAGCATCAGGCGCTGCGGCTGCACGGCGTGCTCGACAAGGTGCTGCTGGATAACGAGATCCTGTCCATGTTCTGCGAGCGGGTCATGATGCGCGTGGACGGCTGCCGCACCGGCAAGATCGAGGACTTCGGCCCCGACTTCGGGCTCACCGCAGCGCTATTGGGAATGACGAGTACGAAATGACCAGAAGCAGAATCAATCTCGGTCGCAGCAGCCGGATCGGCGCGGCGGCGCTGGTCACGGCCGCGGCGCTCACCGGCGCGACCGGCTGCGCGGTGACGGTGGACAGCGTGCCCATGCCGAAGCCCGGAATCGGCCGGCCCGGCTACACGATTCACGCCGCCTTCACCGATGCGCTCAATCTGCCGGACCGGGCGCACGTGAAGATCGGCGGCACCGATATCGGCGTGGTCACCGACATCAAGACGACCAATTTCATAGCGGACGTCCAGATGCTCATCCGAGAGGACATCAAACTGCCCAGGGGCACGACCGTCGAACTGCGGCAGGGGACTCCGCTGGGTGACATGTTCGTGGCCATGACCCTGCCGACCGCCGCGGAGGCGGGTGCGGAGCTGCGCGACGGCGACACCATCGGCACCGATATGACCGCCGCGGGCGCATCGGTGGAGCAGCTCATGATGTCGATCTCCATGCTGATCAATGGCGGCGGCATCAATCAGGCGGCCAAGATCACCTCGCAGATGGACTCCATGTTCAGCGGGCGCGCACCGCAGCTGCAGCACCTGATCACCGAAATGACCGGTGTCATAGCGGCTTTGAACCAGCGCACCGGCGATATCGACAGCGTGCTCACCGGCTTGGACGTGCTCACCGGCGAATTGGCCAGGCGCAAGGCCGAACTCGGCGCGGCGGCCGACACCTTCCCGGGGCTGATCGGGCTGTTCGCGGAGAACAATCAGCAGATCGTGGACCTGCTGGCCAAGGTATCGACCACCATGAGCGCCCTCGGCGACTTCAGCGACACCACCGGCGCCGAATTCGTGAGCCTGTTCGGCAGCATTCAGCAGCTCATGTCCGGCTTCGCGCAGAGCGATCAGCTCACCGCGGCGCTGGACGGATTGCACTCTCTGACACCGTCACTGCTGGCCAGCATGCGCGGGCCGACACTGGCCGTCGCGGCGACCGTGTCGTATTTGAGCATCGGCGCGCTGACTGATCCCAGCGGCAGCCGCCTGCCGGAACTCGGGGACGTGCCGCAGTTCATCGGAAGTCTCGCGCAGGTGCTGGAGAAGGTCTTCGGACGGCTCACCAGTCCCCCGCGGCTGCCCGGCGACACCACCGCCCCGCCACCGGACGCACCCGCCGAGCCCGCGCCGGAAGAGGGAGGCGGTCGATGAATTCATTACTGTGGCAATGGATCACACGGAAACGCATCGCGATCGCGAACCTCGGCCTGGTGGCGGTGCTGCTGGTCGGCTGCGGCTATATCGGCGGCTATGTGCTGCGCTTCAACCCGCTGCCGCACACCTATCGGGTGACGGTGGAGCTGGCTTCCTCGGCCGGGCTGTCGGCGGGCAATGACGTCACCTTCCGGGGCAGCCGGATCGGGCGGGTGCTGGAGGTTCGGGTTTCCGGGGACGGGATCGCCGCCGTCGCTGATATCGAGGATGCGGTGCGAATTCCGGTGGGCGGCACCGTGGCCGTGGGGCGGCTGTCCGCGGCCGGGGAGCAGTACCTGGACTTCCGGCCGGACTCCGACACCGGACCGTATCTGCGCGATGGTGATGTGGTGGAGCGCTCGCGCACCACCGTGCCGGTGACCATCCAGTCGGTGTTCAGCAATCTGAGCGACTTCATCGGCGGCATGAATCCGGACCGGTTGAACGTGATCATCGACGAGCTCGACAAGGCGCTGGCCGGTGGCCCGGATCGCCTGCGCAATATGGTGTCCGGGATCAGCCGGGCCATGGCGGGGCTGAGTGATCTGCTGCCGCAGACCCGGCAGCTCATCGAGAATCTGGAGATCATCGCGGACACCACCGCGCACGCCCAGCCCGATCTGGGGACGCTCACGAGAGCGGGCGGAGTGCTGTTCGAGCAGTTCGCCGCGGCCGACGCCGAATTGCGCGGGCTGCTGGAACGCGGGCCGGACCAACTGGCGACGCTCGGCGGGTTCGTGAGCGAAACCCAGGACCCCATGACGAATCTCGTGACGAACTTCGTGGCCATCACCAAGGCGGCCAAACTGCGGGCACCGGCCATCGCCGCATTGTTCCCGGCGCTGCGGGCCGGGTCCGAAGCGCTCGGGGTGCCGGCACACGACGGGGCGTATCACACGCTCATCGATCCGTGGCCGCGGCCGATCTGCGAATACGAGACCATCCCGGTGGTACCGACCGAGGTCACCACCGATACCCGGGTGCGGCTCTACAACTACTGCGTCACCAGCAATCCGGCGCTGCAGGTGCGCGGGTCCGCCAATGCGCCGCGACCGGATGTGCCCGACAACGGCGTGACCGCGCCGCCGGGGGTCACCGGCGACGAACTCACCCAACCTCTGCCCAACCGATAGGAGCCGCAACTCATGAGTGAAGTCGAATTGGGCAAGGCCGCACCGGAAACAACGGAGTCCGAGACCACCGCAGGTGCGTCCGAGGATACGGACGCGACCGAATCCTCCGCGCCGAAGCGCCGTTTCGCGCTGCCCGCGCTCGGTGTCCGCGCGACCGCGGGCCTGCGGATCGCCGCAGCCGCCATCGTCGGGGCATCCGTAGCGTCGAGTGTGTACTTCTTCCTGCAGAACGAACGCAGCACCGAGCTGATCGACGCGCGGGAGGCCGCGCGCTCGGCGGCCTGCAATTACGCTCCGTTGCTAGCCACGTACGACGCGAAGAACCTGGACGCGTATTTCACCGCCGTGCTGGACGGCGCCACCGGCGACTGGCGCACCCAGTTCGACTCCACCAGCAAGGATCTGCGCGAGGTGCTCACGCAGGGTCAGGTGGTGTCGAAGGCGACCGATGTGCAGTGCGGGATCCGGACTTCCGACGAGTCCTCGGCGGAGGCGATCGTGGTGATCGGGCAGACCATCACCAGTCTGGGCACCCAGAACAAGCCGTCGCCGGGGCAGCTGTCCATGGTGATGCGGCTGGAGAAGCAGGGTGATCGCTGGCTGGTGAACAAGGTCAATTCACCGATGGCGCAGCAGGCCACCCCGTGACGGCCCGCCGTCGAGCCGGCCGCCAACCCGGCAGGGGCGCAAACGACCTGGTGACTACCATTGCCGATATGAATGTCGAGGAGCGTCGCCCCGCCGGCAGCACCCGTGACGACGCCCCGCAGCCGGCCGAGCAGCGGGTGATCCGCCGCCGCCCGAAGAACCGGCGGGCCCAGATCGCCGCGACCTCCGCGGCCGCGTTCGGTTCGCTCGGCTATCACGGTGTGAGCATGGAGGACATCGCGACCCGGCTCGGCATCTCCTCGGCCGCGCTGTATCGGCACTACCCGAGCAAATACGCGCTGTTCCGGGAGGAACTGCTGCGGCTGGGCACGCTCACCGTCGAATCCGCCACGCCCCCGCCGGAATCCGAGGGCCTCACCCCGGCGCAGCGGCTGGACGCGGTGCTGGACAAGGTGATCGCGGAGACCATCGCCAACCGGGCCACGGTCACGCTGGTGCGCTGGGAACAGCGCTATCTCGACGACGCCGACCGGCAGACGCTGGAGAATCAGTTCGCGCAGGCCCTGCGCTCACTGCGCGAACTGATCAAGGCGGTGCGGCCGGAACTCGACGGGCACGATCGCGCGGTGCGGGCGGTGGCGCTGCTCAGCATTGTGAGCAGCATCGGCGACCATCACGCGGCGCTGCCGGTGAAATCGCTGACCGCCCTGCTGCATTCGGCCTGCCGCGAGCTCATCGCCGCGGAGCGCATGGGCATCGAGTACACCGAAACGGCGGCCCCGCGCGCGGTGGAGATTCCACAGTCGTTCAAGCATGAACTGCTGCTCAAGAAGGCCGTGGAGCTGTTCCACGAGCGCGGCTATCCCAATGTGAGCGTGGAGGATATCGCGGCGGCGGCCGATCTGTCGGCGGCCTCGGCGGTGTACCGGTACTACCGCAGCAAGAGCGATCTGCTGGCCGCGGCCTTCCGGCGCGCGGCGGATCGGGTGTCGGGGGCGATCGGCCCGGCGGTGTCCTCGTCGTCGAGTCCGGCGGAAGCCCTGACCAAGCTGGTAGACCTCTACGTCGCGGGCTCGTTCGCCGAGCGTGAGCTGACCTACGTGTATTACGCCGAGTTCGGCCATGTTTCGCCGGAGGAGCGGACCATGTTGCGCAATGTGCAGCGGCTCATCGTGGCCGAGTGGGTGCGGCTGCTGGTGGCGGTGCGGCCGGAACTGTCCGAGGGCGAGGCCCGGATTCTGGTGCAGGCCGCGTTCGGCCTGGTGGTGGACCTCGGGCGGGCCTTCCATGACGATCAGCGCATGTGCCCGCAGGACAGGGTGATTCGGCTCATGGAGGTCACCCTCTTCGGTGCGACGGCACCGGCTCCCTGAGCGGCTGCCAGCTGCCGCCTATCGGGAACCGATGACCGCCGCGACCGGGCGCCGGACCACCCTGCGCCCGGTCCGCCGCGCCGGATCGGCCGGACAGCCGGGCACGGGCTATCCGCCGGCGGCGGCGATCGGCGACACGGGGGTGAAGGGGGCGTAGTCGCGCACGTGTCCGTTGTCCCAGTCCCACAACGAGAGTGGATCGACCGAGACACCGCTCTGCAGAATGAGGCGCCAGCCGGCGTCCTCGCGCTGCCAGATGTCACCGTCGCGGTCCCAGTAGAGACCGACGGTGTGCGGTTCGACCGTGTCACTTCGGCTCATGGTGTTCCTCTCCACGTGAAAGCTATCCGCCAGCAACTGCACGAACTCCGTCGACCACACGCCGTAGCCTGCGATCGACCCCACGGCAGACCCTTCTTGTTCGGCGGACGCCACGACCGTCACCATTGCCAATCCCTTCCCTGTGTCGATGGCGAAAAGTATTCGCCGACCGACTTCCGGGAAACTTTCGTGCGGATTATGGCGTCTCTTCTGAGCAAATATATTTGCCAATCATTCGCCAACGCATGAAGCGGAGTGGGCGAGTCGAATTCGAGTGCGACTTCCCGCCGGTCGCGCGGTGCGCGGTGGAATAATTCGGTTTTCGGCAACCCCCCGAATCGGCACGGAGGTTGTAGCGGATCATGGCGGAACCGCGCGTACACGTTCTCGGGCCCATTCAATTGATTATTGAAGACCGACCGGTCGGATTAGGCGCGACCATGTTGCGCGCGGTATTGGCCCGGCTCGTCGCCGCGGGCGGCTACACCACCACCGCCGACCGGCTCATCGACGATCTGTGGGAAGGCAACCCGCCACCCACCGCGACCTCGGTGCTGCAGGTGCACATCCACAATCTGCGCCGCGTGATCGAACCCGATCGGCCGCGCCGGGCGCGCTCGCGCTATCTCATCTCCGAATCCGCCGGATACGCCCTGCGACTCGCACCGGAATCGGTGGACGCGTGGCGGTTCGAAGCGCTGCTGCGCGACTACGAGGAGCGCGTGCGCACCGGACTGCCCGATCCGCTCGACCGCCGCCGGCTCCTCGACACCATGCTGGCCTGCTGGAACGGCGCGGCCTACGAGGGCCTCACCGGATTCGGCTGGGCGGCACAGGAAGCCGACCGGCTGACCGATCTGCGACTCACCGCCGTCGAGAAACGCGCCGAGCTGGAACTCGAACTCAACCGGCCCACCGAAGTCGGCATCGAACTGCGCGCCCTGTTCGACGAACACCCCGAACGCGAGGAAATCGCGCGCCTGCTGGCCACCGCGCAATATCGGACCGGCCAGCAGGCGCAGGCACTCACCACCCTGCGGAGATCCCGCGAATATCTCGGGCAGGAATACGGCATCGACCCGAGTCCCGCACTGCGCGAACTGGAAACGGCCATCCTCGGCCACTCGGAATCGCTCGCCGCCGGCGGGGTTCCGAGCGGTCCCGCCCCGGTGGCGCGAATTCGGAGAATCCGTGAAAGCAGCGGCTACCGGCGTGAACACGCCCTGCTGCGGGAAACAGCGGCGGTAGCGGAAACCCGCCATCTGCAAATGGTTTGGGTAGCGGGCGAAGCGGGTGCGGGAAAGACGACGCTCACGGAATCCGCGCTCGCCGATCTGGCCGCACAGGGCTGGACATTTCTGCGCGGTGGATGTCCGGAGGTGGACGGCGCGCCGCCCGCGTGGGCGTGGGCCGAAGTGCTCACCGCACTCGATTCGGCGGCATCGGGAGATCTCGCCACCGGTGACGCGTTCACCATCGCGAGAACCGTGGTGGCACTGTGCACCTCACGCTGCGCGAACGGGCCGGTCGCCATTCTGCTGGAGGACCTCCATCGCGCCGATACCGCGACCCTCCAGGTGCTGCGTCAGGTGGTGAACTGGCTGCGCGGCCGGCCGGTGCTGCTGGTGGTCACCCTGCGCGGATCGGAGGCCGGGCAGGCCCTGCACGCCACCGCCGCGGCACTGGCGCACCACACGGCCGAATGGCTCGAGCTCACCGGCCTGGACCTGGATGCGACCCGGCAGCTGGTGCGCTCCACCGGACTCGACGACCTCGGCAGCGCGGAACTGGAGCGGTTGCACGCGCGCACCGGCGGCAATCCGCTGTTCGTGCGAGAGATGGCCAAACTCATAGCGGCACAGCGCAGTACGGGCGATCGGGAGAATATTCCGGATTCGATCCGGGAACTGGTCAGCACGCGGCTGCGCCGGTTGAGCCCCGACGTGGCCACGGCCCTGGCACATCTGGCCATCTGGGGTGACGGGGCGGATCTGCGGCTGCTCAGCGTCACCAGCGCGATCACCGAGGACCGGCTGATCGATCTGATCGCCGAGGCCGAGGTGGCCGCACTGGTGCGCACCGATCGCACCGGACGAATCACCTTCGATCACGCGCTCATCCGCGACACCGTGTACCTCGGCATTCCCCGCCTGCGCCGGGTCCGGATGCACTGGGCCGCTTTGGAATTGCTGGAGAACCATGCCGACGAGTTCCCGGGCCTGGCGCGGGATCCGGATATGCTCGCGCATCACGCCCTGCTCGGCGCACGGCCCGAAACCGCTTCGCGGGCTATCGAATACGGCCTGGCGGCAGCACGGCGCAGCACCGACCGCGGTATGGCCGCCGACACCGCGCGGCTGTGGCAATCGGTGGCCGAGCTGCATGAACTGGCCGGGCACGCGGCAGCGCACGCGGACCGGACGGACCGCGTCGCCCTGCTCGACGCGCGATGCGCGCTCGTCGACGCGCTGGCCTACCAGGGCCGCTGGACCGCCGCGAGCGATGCCCGAGGCCAGGCGGTGCGGCTGGCCCGGGAGATCGGCGAACCCGCCCTGCTGGTGCGGGCGCTGACCTGCTGGCGCGCCCCCATTCTGTACCCGGCGCTGGAGTGGCGGGATCCGGAACACCGGCTGATACAGGCGGTGCGGGAATGCCTGGCCGGGGAGGTGACCGATGCCGATCGGGTGCGTCTGCTCGCGGTGGCGGCCTACGAAAGCGCCGGGGACTACCGGTTTCCCGGGCGCACCCGCCGGTTCGCCGACGAAGCGCTGGCGATCGCCCGCACCTGCGACGACCCCGAACTGCTGTGCGTCGCCATCGCCGCGGGGATCGTCAATCGGTTCACCGCCGCCGAGGACGCCGCACTCGCGCACGAGCTGTTCACGGTCGCTGACCGCCACCAGCTCAGCCACTTCCGGACCGTCGGGCACTACATGCTCATGCGCTGCGCGCTCGCCGCGGTCGATCTGCGCGAGGCGTGCCGGCAGGCCGAACTCGCCGTGCTGACGACAGCCGACGCCCAGCTGGCACAGTTGATGGCCCTGATGGACTGCTTCCCGCCGGTGGTCGCCGCCCTGCGCGGAGATCTGCCCGAAACCGAGAGGCTCTATGCCGAACTCGACGACAAGCTGGCGCGGCTGGGCTTCGACGAGGCCGGCATGATCCGGGCCGTGCCCAGCCTCGCGCTGGCCTGGGCCCGCAACACCCCGGCCGACACGGTGGATCGGATGCACCGGATGTACATGCTGGCACCGGGATTCGGCAGCGCCGCCTACGCGCTGGCGCTGGTGCACGCCGGCGAACTGGACCGAGCGCGGGAAATCTACCTGGCGACAGCGGACCTGCAGCCCGAGATAGCACCGTCGGCGGAGTACACAGCCCGCGCGTATGTCGCGCTGGCCCTGGGCCTCACCGAGGAACTGTCACCGCTGTACCGGCGACTGCTGCCGGACTCGGGCACCATTGTCGGCCTCGAGTCGACGGGGGCGACCTTCGGCACGATGGATACCGTGCTCGGCCTGCTGGCCGCGGCGATGGGCGACGCCGAGCGCGCGGCGGCCCATCACGCCGCCTCCGCGGAGCTCATGCGACAGGTCCGGGCCGAACTGGCGGATCTCACCCTGCCGCAGTTCGGAAGCGGCGCCGTCACGTTCCCGAACAGAGGTGAATTGACGCCGACGTGAATCGGGGACCGCTCCCCGCCGAAATCGACGCGGCGCTGTCCGACGCGCTGACGACGCACAGCCCGCCAGGGCGAGAAGCCCTGGCGGCCTGCGGCTTTCAGCTGCCCGTTTTGGGTGGGAAGCTGAACGACGAGCCGGTGCCCAGCAATGTGGCCAAGGTATTGAGCAGGTTCTCCACCGCGCTACCGCTTGTCATGGCAAGTCCTGCTTTCAGATGAGCGGGGTCGGGGCCGGGGTCCCCGGGGTGACGCTGGTCGAGGAACCCGAAGAGATCAGGTTCGCGATGGCCGTGAGCAGGTTGCCGAGGCCGCTACCGCTGTCCATATCGATACTCCTTGTAATGCTCTGCGCTGTAACGGAACCGCTACTTGCGGGGGCCGCTGCTGATGGTGGATCCGGTGCTCAGGAAGTTCAGGATCTGAGTGAGGATCGCGCCGATGTCCACGCCGCCGGTGTCCATATGTGTTTCCTTTCCTTTGGTTTGCGAAAGCTTTTGTTCCGCACGTCTATTCGGCTTCGGCCATTTCCTCGATCAGCGACTTGGGCCGCATGTCGGTCCAATGGCACTCCACGTACTCGAGGCAGTCCTGTCGGCGTGCCGGTCCGTGGGCGATGCTCCAGCCGCCGGGCACGGCGGCGAACACCGGCCACAGCGAGTGCTGTGCCTCGTCGTTGACCAGCACATAGAACTGAGCGTCTTCGTCGTCGAAGGGATTGCTCATCGGATTACCTCTCGATCTTCGCCGAACCCCGGATGTGAATATAGCCCTTTTCAGATATCTTTCACCACAATTCGCGGATCGAGAATGCGAGCGACCTGCGCCAGTGCCTCCGGGGCGGTCATGCGCCAGTGCGTGGCCGCGACCGCGTGGGTGTGGATGACGCCGTCGATCGCCTCGGTCCAGCCGGTGACGCCCCGCGTGCAGCTCGGATCGTCCAGTGCCGCAGCGAAATACACGAGCTCGCCGGTGAACCGCCGGGGGCGGTAGTCGTCGGTGAGCGCGGCCGAGCGCAGGCCCGCGTCCAGCGCGCGGGTCAGGCGTTCGACGCCCAGGGTGGCGAACGGCTCCGGCAGCGCGGCCAGACGCTCGGCCAGGGCCGCCGTCGTCGTGACCGCGCCGAGGTCCAAGTCGGCCGCGAGATCGCCGAGCAGCCCGCCCAATACCTCGGGCAGATCGGCGGTCTCGTCCGCACCCGCCCGCGGATCCAGGTGGCTGTCGAGCATGGCCAGCAGGGCCACCTCCTCGCCCGCCTCCTGCAGCTGCACGGCAATGGCGTGTGCCAGCACGCCACCGAGGGACCAGCCCAGCAGGTGGTAGGGGCCGGACGGCTGCACCGAGCGCATGGCGTCCACGTACAGCGTCGCCCAATCCTCGATGGACTTGGGCATTTCCGCGTCCGAGGTCAGCGCCGGTGATTGCAGGCCGTAGATCGGGCGGTTCCGGTCCAGCTGCGCGGCCAGGCCCGCGAACGACCATGCCAGGCCGCCGACCGGATGCACGCAGAACAGCGGTTCCGCCGAACCCGTGCGGCGCAGGGGCAGCAATACGTCGAAGGCGGATTCGGCGGCGAAGTCGCGCGCTCCCGCCCGGCGGGCGGTGATCTCCGCGACCAGGTCCGCCGGGGTGGCGGCGGTGAACAGCCACAGCACTGGAATCCGTTCGCCCAGTGCGGCACTCAGCCGGGCGGCCAGTCGGGTGGCGACCAGTGAAGTGCCGCCGAGTTCGAAGAAGTTGTCGTCCAAGCCGATCCGCTCGACGCCGAGCACCTCCGCGAAGGCCGCACAGACGGTGGATTCCAACACCGTTCGCGGGGAACGGAATTCACGTGCCGCGAACTCGGGCGCGGGTAGTGCGCGTCGATCCAGCTTGCCGGAGGCATTGAGCGGGAAGGTGTCCAGCTCGACGAAGGCCGACGGCACCATGTACGCGGGCAGCCGCCGCGCCAGGCTCTGCCGGAGCCCCTCGGTGTCGAGGACCGCTCCGGCCGCCGGGATCAGGTAGGCGACCAGATGTTCGGCCGCCCGGTCGGCGTGCACCACGACCACGGCCTGGGCCACGGATTCCTGTGCGGTGAGCACGGTTTCGATCTCGCCGAGCTCGATGCGCAGGCCGCGCAGCTTCACCTGGAAGTCGGTGCGGCCCAGGTACTCCAGTTCACCGTCACGGGTCCACTTCACCAGGTCGCCGGTGCGGTACATGCGCTCGCCGTAGCCGAACGGATCCGGGACGAACCGGTCCGCGGTCAGGTCCGGGCGTGCCACGTAGCCGTCGGCCAGCTGATCACCCGCCAGGTACAGCTCACCGGGCACACCCTGCGGCACCGGCCGCAGGCGCGAATCCAGCACGTACACCTGGGTGTTGAAGACCGGGCGGCCGATCGGCACGGTGGCGGTGTCGGCATCGGTCACCTCGTGATAGGTGACGTCGACGGCGGCTTCGGTGGGACCGTACAGGTTGTGCAGTCGCGCGCCGGTGAGCGCGCGCAGCCGCTGCGCGACACCGGCGGGCAGCGCCTCACCCGAGGCGAAAACCCTCCGCAACCCGGTGCATTCCGGCGCTCGTCCGTCGACAGCGTCCGCCCCGCCCTCTTGCAGGGTTGCTACGAACGCGGCCAGCATGGATGGCACGAAGTGCACCGTGGTCACGCCCTCGGCGGTGATCAATCGCGCCAGGTAGGCCGGGTCGCGGTGGCCGTCCGGGGAGGCGAGCACCAGCCGTGCGCCGACCTGCAGGGGCCAGAAGAACTCCCACACCGACACGTCGAAGGTGGCCGGGGTCTTCTGCAGCACGATGTCGTCGGTGGTGAGCCGGTAGGCGAACTGCATCCAGACCAGGCGGTTGACAATGGCCGCGTGGCTGACCGCCACGCCCTTGGGGCGGCCGGTCGAACCCGAGGTGAAAATGACGTAGGCGGTATTGGCCGCGTCGAACTCGCGGACTCGTTCGGACGCGGTGATCGGATCGGCCGGGTACCCGCTCAGGTCGAGCAGATCCGTTCGGACCACCGGGTATTCGGTGTGCACGTCCACGTCACCGGCGATCAGCACCAGGGCCGGACGCGCGGTGCCGAGGATGTGGCCGACACGCTCGGCCGGCTGGTCCGGATCGACGGGCACGTAGGCCGCGCCCGCCTTGATCACGGCGAACAGCGCCACCATCAGATCGACCGAGCGCCGAATGGCCACGGCCACCCGATCCTGCGCGCCCACGCCCTCGTCGATGAGGAAGCGGGCCAGGCGATTCACCCGGGCGTCGAGCTCGGAATAGGTCAGCAGGTGCTGTCCCACACCGGTTCCGGCCTCGTCCGACACCAGGGCGACGGCGTCCGGATGCGCGGCCACGGCCGCGTCGAACAGGGAGGCCAGGGTGGGGCGGGGCTCGGCGTCGATATCGGCGCGGGTGCGGTTCCAGTCGACCAGCAGGCGCATGCGCTCGTCGGCGTCGAGCACCTCGATATCGCCCACCACGGCGGTCTCGTCGGCCACGACGGCGTCGAGCACGCGCAGGAACCGGGCGATGAAGCCCTCGACGGTGTCGGCGTCGAACAGGTCGGCGGCGTAGGTGAGCGCGCCGGAAATACCTGCGGGAGCGCCGCTTTCGTCGTAGGTGTCGGTGAGGTACCAGTGCAGGTCGAACTGCGAGACCTGGGTCTGCGACTCGACCGCCGCGACGGTGAGGCCGGGCAGTTCCAGGGTGTCGGGCGCGAGGTTCTGGAAGGACAGGCCCACCTGGAACAGCGGATGCCGGGCGGTGGAGCGCACCGGGTTGAGGGCCTCCACGAGCCGTTCGAACGGAATGTCGGCGTGCGCGAAGGCCGCCAGGTCGCGTTCGCGCACCTGGGCGAGCAGATCCGCGAAGCGCGCGTCGCCGCGCACCTGGGTCCGGAAGACCAGCGTGTTCACGAACATGCCGATCAGATCGTCCAATTCGCGTTCGCCGCGGCCCGCGACGGGTGAGCCCACCGCGATGTCGGAACTGCCGGACAGCCGCGCGAGCAGCACCGACAGCGCGGTCCGGACCACCATGAACAGCGAGGCATTGTGCGCGCGGGCCAGCCGCCGCAGGCCCGCGTGCCGTTCGGCGTCGATGACGAAACGCGCCGCGCTGCCGCGATACGACTGCACCGCGGGCCGCGGGCGGTCGAGCGGCAGCTCCAGCTGATCGGGCAGATCGGCGAGGGCTTCGCGCCAGTACGACAGCTGTACCGCGGCAATCGATTCCGGATCGTCCTCGGAGCCCAGCACCGCGCGCTGCCACAGCGCGTAGTCGGCGTACTGCACCGGCAGCGGCGTCCACGCGGGCTGCTCCCCCGCCACGCGGGCGGCGTAGGCGACCATGAGGTCGCGGGTCAGCGGCCCGGTCGACGCGCCGTCCCCGGCGATGTGGTGCATGACCACGGCGAGCACGAACTCGTCGTCGACATCGTGAACCGCGAACAGCGCCAGGCGAATCGGCGGCGCGGCGGTGACATCGAAGGTGGTGGCGGTGAATTCCGCCAGCTCCGCCGCGAGCTCCGCCTCGGCGACGGTCCGCAACTCCAGTTCCGGCACCGGCTCACCCACCGACCGGATCACCTGCACCGGACCGGCGACGGACGCCGACTCCGGGTAGACGGTGCGCAGAATCTCGTGGCGGGCCACCACATCCGCGACCGCGGCGCGCAGGGCCCGGACGTCCAGGGCTCCGGTCAGCCGCACCGCGGCGGGCACGTTGTAGGCGGTGGAGGCGGGATCGAGGCGGTTCAGGAACCACATGCGCTGCTGCGCGGGCGAGAGTGGAATCCATTGCGGCCGTTCGGCTGCCACCAGCGGATGACGCGCGCCGGACCCGGCGAGGTCGGCGACGCGCGCCGCCAGGGCGGCGACCGTGGCGGCCTCGAACAGCAGTCGCACCGGGATGCGGGCGTTCAGGGCCGCGCCGAGCCGGGCCATGACCTGGGTGGCGAGCAGGGAGTTGCCGCCCAGTTCGAAGAAGTCGTCGTCCAGGCCGACGCGTTCCACGCCGAGCACCTCCGACAGCGTCGTGGCGAGCAGGCGTTCCACCGGCGTGACCGGTTCCCGGTACGGGCGGGCCTGGAATTCCGGTTCGGGCAGGGCCTTTCGATCGAGCTTGCCGACCGGGGTCAGCGGGACCTCGTCGAGAACGACCAGCGCCGACGGCACCATGTGCGACGGCAGACTGCGCGCCGCGTGCGCGGTGAGCAGGCCGGGGTCGATGGTGCGGCCCGCCACGGGCAGCACGTAGGACACCAGGGCCATGACGCCGGCGGGAGTCTCCCGGCCCAGGGTGACCGCGTAGTCGACGTCCTCGTGCGCGGTGAGCACCGCGTCGATCTCGCCGAGTTCGATGCGGAAGCCGCGGATCTTCACCTGGAAGTCGGTGCGGCCCAAATACTCCAGCTCCCAGTCCCCGAATCCGGCGGGCGCATGCGGCTTTTCGCCGGGGAGTTCGATCCAGCGCACCAGATCGCCGGTGCGGTACATGAGTTCGCCCGGTCCGCCCCACGGGTTGGCCAGGAAGCGTTCCGCGCTGGTGCCGGGGCGGTTGTGATAGCCCCGGGCGACAGCCGCGCCGCCCACGTACAGCTCGCCCGCCACGCCCGGCGGCACCGGTCGCAGGCGTGCGTCGAGCACGAGTGCGGTGCTGCCGGGGACCGGGATGCCGATGGTCACCGGCACGCCCGCCACCAGCAGCGCGTACGCGGAGGAGATGGTGGCCTCGGTCGGTCCGTAGCTGTTGACGAAGCGGCGGCCCGGCTGCCAGCGGGCCAGCAGTTCCGGCGTGGTGGCGTCGCCGCCGGCGCCGATCACCTCGAGGTCCGGCAGGCCGGACGGGTCGACGGTGCCGAGCATGGCGGGCGTGATCATGGTGTGCGTGACCCGTTCGGCGCGCAGCAGATCGGCCAGTTCCTCGCCGCCGACCATGCCGGGCGGGGCGATCACGAGGGTCGCGCCGCTGTGGAAGGTCATGAGCCATTCCTCCAGCGACTGGTCGAAACTCGGCGAGCACACGTGCAGGACGCGGTGCCGGGGCTCCACCCGGCACAGTCCGGCCACGTGCGCGGTCAGGTTGGCCACCCGGGCGTGAGTGACGGTGACGCCCTTGGGCAGACCGGTCGAGCCGGAGGTGTAGATGGTGTACGCCGGATGCGCGGCGCGCAGCCGGGACCGGCGGTCGTTGTCGGTGACGGGAGCCGAAGACTTTGCCGTGCAGAGGCTTTCGACCGCGAGGTCGTCGAGCCGCAGCCAGTTCGCCGAGTCCGGCAGCCGATCGGCGTGGGCGCTCGTGGTGAGGCCCAGCACCGCGCCGGAGTCGACCACCATGTGGCGCACCCGGTCCTCCGGGTACGTGGGGTCGACCGGCACGTACGCCGCGCCCGCCTTGGCGACCGCCCACACCGCCGCGATCATGTCGTAGGAGCGCGGAAGGGCCAGTGCCACGGCGGTTTCCGGGCCGACGCCGCGATCGATGAGGACCCGGGCGAGCTGGGAGGAGTAGCCGTCCAGTTCGCCGTAGGTCACCGAGCGGCCGCCGTCGCGCACCGCGATGCGGTCCGCGCCCCAGCGCACTCCGTGCGTGAACAGGTCGGGCAGCAGCCCCTGGGCCAGGACGTCACCGCCGGACATACGGGTGAACCGGTCGTATTCGGCGTCCGAGAGCAGCGGCAGATCGCCGACCGGGGTCTCGGGCCGGGTGGCGATCGCCTCCAGCAGGCGCACGAAGCGAGCCGCGAAGCCCTCCACCGTGGCCGGGTCGAACAGGTCGCGCGAGTAGGACAGGTCGGCGAGCATGCCGACGCCGTCGCGGTCGGTCTCGTACTCCTGCACGGTGAGCGAGAGATCGAACTGTTCGCTGTCCAGATCGAAATCGACCGCGGCGACCTGCAATCCGGGCAGTTCGAAGGTGCGCTCGGGCAGGTTCTGGAAGGTCAGCATGACCTGGAACAGCGGATGCCGCGCGGTGGACCGCTCCGGCTTCAGCAGTTCCACCAGCCGTTCGAACGGCAGATCCGCGTGCGCGAACGCCTGCAGATCGGTTTCGCGGGTGCGGGCGAGCAGCTCGGTGAAGCTCTGCTGGCCGGGCACCCGCGTCCGCAGCACGAGGGTGTTGACGAACATGCCGATCACATCGTCGAGTTCGGCCTCGCCGCGCCCGGCGACCGGGGTGCCGACGGCGATGTCGTCGGTGCCGGACATGCGCGCCAGGAAGGTGGCCAGGGCCGCGTGCACCACCATGAACACGGTGGCATTGTTGGCACGGGCCAACTGCCGCAGGCGGTCTCGCAGTTCCGCGGAGATCGGGAAGGCGATCCGCCCGCCGCGCGCGGACTGCACGCTGGGGCGCGGGCGATCCGACGGCAGGTTCAGCTCGTCGGGCAGCCCGGCGAGCGCCTGCTGCCAGTAGCCGGCCTGGGTCGAGATCAGGCTCCGCGCATCGTCTTCCGAGCCGAGGACCTCACGCTGCCACAGCGCGTAGTCGGCGTACTGCACCGGCAGGGCCGCCCAGTGGGGTTCGGCCCCGGCGGTGCGGGCGGCGTAGGCGGTCATGACATCGCGGGTGAGCGGGCCCATGGACCAGCCGTCGGCGGCGATGTGGTGGGCGGTGAACACCAGCACGTGTTCGGTGTCGTGCACCCGGAACAGGGCCGCCCGCAGCGGAACTCGTGCGGAGACGTCGAATCCGGCGGCGACCACCTCGAGGATGCGGTCGCGCAGATCGGCGGCGGGCACCGGGATCGGGGTCAGATCCGGCACCGCCTGCTCCGCCGGCAGGATGTACTGATAGGCGCCCTCGGGTGTGTACGGGTAGACGGTCCGCAGCACCTCGTGCCGGGCGATGACATCACCGACCGCCGATTGCAGTGCGGCGGTGTCGAGTTCACCGGTGAGCCGGACCGCGGCGGGCACGTTGTAGGCCGCCGAATCCGGATCGAACTGGTTGAGGAACCACATGCGCTGCTGGGCCAGGGACAGCGGGAGCCGATCGGCCCTGTCCCCCAGCGTCTCTCGCAATCCGGCGGTGAGGGCGATCCGGCCGCCCGCGCCGAGCTGCCGCCCGACCAGCACGGCCAGGTCGGCGACGGTGGCCGCCTCGAACAGCAGCCGGACCGGGACGCGGGCGTCCACGGCCGCGCCCAGGCGCGCCGCCACCTGGGTGGCCAGCAGGGAATTGCCGCCGAGCGCGAAGAATTCGTCGTCCGCGCCGATCCGGTCGCGGCCGAGCACCTGCGCGAAGACGGCCGCGACGGTCTCCTCGAGCGGGGTGGACGGCGCGCGGAACTCGCGCGCGGCGAACTCGGGTTCGGGCAGCGCGGCGCGGTCGACCTTGCCATTGGCATTGCGCGGCACGGCATCCAGGGCGACCAGCGCCTCGGGAACCATGTAGCTGGGCAGCAGCCGCGCCAGGTCCGCGCGCAGCACCGCGATCTCCAGATCGCCGGTGGCGCTGAAGTATCCGACCAGCCGGGCCTCCGCTCCGGCGTCGCGCACGACCACCACGGCGTCGGCGACGAGCGGATGCGAACGCAGCGCGTGCTCGATCTCGGCGAGTTCGATGCGGTAGCCGCGCACCTTCACCTGGAAGTCACGGCGATCCACGAATTCCAGGACGCCGCTGCCGGATTCGACGGCCGGAGCGAGCCAGCGCACCAGGTCGCCGGTGCGGTACAGGCGTGATCCGGCGGGTCCGAACGGATCGGCCACGAAGCGCTCGGCGCTCAGATCCGGGCGATCGTGGTATCCGCGCGCCAGCTGCGCACCGCCCAGGTACAGCTCGCCGGTCACGCCGACCGGGACCGGACGGAGGCGATCGTCGAGCACGTAGACCCGGTTGCCCGCCTCCGGCATGCCGATGGGCACGACGGCCTGACGGATGTCGGTGTCGGTCCGGAATCGGGTGACCGAGACCGCGGCCTCGGTCGGCCCGTACAGGTTGTCGATGCGAGCGCCGGTCGCGGCGTGCGCGCGGCGCAGCACGTCGGCGGGCAGCGCCTCGCCGATGACCAGCAGCCGGCGCAGCGATTCCGGCAGCCCGCCCGCGCCCGCCACCTCGACCAGCATGGCCAGCAGCGACGGGACCAGGGTCAGGGTGGTGACCGATTCCCGGCGCACCAGATCCAGCAGGCCCTCCGGATTCTGCTGTGCCCCTTGCGGAGCCAGCACCAGGCTCGCGCCGGTGCGCAGCGCCCACCACAGCTCCCAGACCGACAGGTCGAAGGCCGCGGAGGTCATCCACAGCACCGAATCGCCTTCGGCCAGCGGGTATTCGGACTGCATCCAGTCCAGCTGGTGCGCGACGGCGGCCTGCGGCAGGGTGACGCCCTTCGGCTTGCCGGTCGAGCCCGAGGTGAAGATGACGTAGGCGGCATCGGACGGCGAGATCGGCCGCACGCGTTCGTGATCGGCGATCGGGGTGGCGGGCAGCGCGGCGTCGGCGGCCACCGCGACATCCACCACGAAGGTCGGCTCGGGCAGGTCCGGCAGCGTCATGGGACGCTCGGCCGAGACCAGTACCACGCCCGGCGCGGCCGCGTCCAGCACGGTCGCGGTGCGCTCGAGCGGATGCGCGGGATCCAGCGGCACGTAGGCACCACCCGCGCGCAGCACCGCGTACATGCCGATCAGCAGTTCGATACTGCGCGGAATCGCCAGCGCCACCAGTGCATCCGGCCCGGCGCCGCAGCCCAGGAGCACCCGGGCGAGGCGGTTGACCCGCTCGGAGAAGTCCCGGTAGGTCAGCGCGCGACCGCCCTCCACCAGGGCGATGGCGAAGGGGGTGCGGCGCACCTGCTCGTCGAATCCGGCCAGCAGGGTGTGCGGGGCGAAGCCGCTGTCGGCCGCATTCCACGACACCAGCAGGCGTTCGGTCTCGGCCGCGCCGAGGATGTCGGCATCGCCGATGGGGCGGCCGGGATCGGTGACGACGGCCGCCAGCAGGCGCTGGAAGCGCTCGGCGAATCCGGTCACGGTGGCTTCGTCGTACAGCGCGGTGACATAGGTGAGCGAGGCCGCCAGCCCGGCGGGCGACCCGTCGGCGTGGTAGCGGTCGGTGATCACCAGGTGCAGATCGAACTGCGACACCTCGGAGTCGAATTCCACTGCGGCGGCGGACAATCCGTCCAGCTCGAAGCTTGCCCCACGCTGGTTGTGGAAGGAGAAGCCCACCTGCACGAGGGGATGGCGGGCGGTGGAGCGCTCGGGATTGAGCACCTCCACCAGCCGCTCGAAGGGCACGTCCACATTCGAGAACGCGGACACGTCGGCGGCGCGCACCCGATCCAGCAGGCGGGTGAAGCTCTCCCCCGGCGTGATCTCGGTCCGCAGCACCAGCGTGTTCACGAACATGCCCACCAGGTCGTCCAGGGCGGCGTCGCCGCGTCCGGCGACCGGGGTGCCGACCGCGATATCGGTGACGCCCGCGAGCCGGGACAGCAGCGCGGCGAAGGCGGCGTGCACGGTCATGAACAGGGTCGCGCCGGTGGCGCGGCCCAATCCGGCCAGCGCGGCGTGGGTTTCGGCGTCGATGGTGAAATCGACGCGGCGGCCGTGGGTGTCCATGACCACCGGGCGCGGGCGGTCGGCCGGCAAGGTGAGCTGGGGCGGCAGGCCGGCCAGCGTCTCCGTCCAGAAGTCCAGCTGGCGCGAGACCAGCGACTCCGGATCGGATTCCGAGCCGAGCACCGCGCGCTGCCAGACCGTGTAGTCCGCGTACTGGACCGGCAGCGGCGTCCACGCCAGGGCGACGCCGCGTTTGCGCGCGGCGTACGCGGCCATCACATCGCGGGCCAGCGGGGCCAGCGAGGTGCCGTCGCCGGAGATGTGGTGCAGCACCACGACGAGGACGAATTCCGCGGTGGCTCCGGTGGATTCGGTGGAGTCGACCTGGAACAGGCGAGCCCGCAGCGGCACCGTCTCGGTGACATCGAATCCCGCGCCGAGCACCGCGCCGATGGCCGTCATGACCGCGTCGGCGGTGACGAGCACCGGCACCAGTCGCGGCGGCAGCGCCTCGGCCACGGGCAGCACGACCTGCACCGGGCCCGAGTCGGTCTGCGGGTAGATGGTGCGCAGGACCTCGTGCCGCGCAACCACATCCGCGATGGCGGCGTCGAGGGCGGCGATATCCAGCTCACCGGTCAATCGGATGGCGAGCGGGATGTTGTAGGCGGTGGAGTCCGGGTCCAGGCGGTTCAGGAACCACATGCGCTGCTGGGCCAGGGACAGCGGGATCGGACCCGTACCGGTACGCGGGGTCAGTGCCGGGCGGGCCGGTGCGGCCGAATCCCCGTGCGCCGGAGCGGCAGCGGCGGCGAGCGCCGCGACCGTCGGGTGTTCGAAGATCGTCCGCACGGACACCGTGGTGTCGAAGGCCGCGCTCAGCCGGGCCGCCAATTGGGTTGCGGTGAGCGAGTTTCCGCCGATAGCGAAGAAGTCGTCGTCCAAGCCGATGCCGGTGTCGCCGTCGTTGCCCAGCACCGCGGCCACGGTCTCGGCGACGGTGCGCTCGGCCGGGGTGCTCGGCGCCCGGAACTCCGCGCTGCGGAAGACGGGTTCCGGCAGCGCCTTTCGATCCAGCTTGCCGACCGGGGTGAGCGGAATGCGGTCCAGCACCATGATGGCGGCGGGCACCATGTACGCGGTGAGCGAGCGACCGGCGTGTGCGGCCAACTCGTCCACGTCCACGGTGCGGCCGGGAACGGCGACCACATAGGACACCAGGGAAACCGCGCCCTTCGGCCCGGTGTGCCCGAGGGTGACCGCGTAGTCGACCGCTTCGTGGGCGAGCAGCACCGCGTCGATCTCCCCGAGTTCGATGCGCAGGCCGCGCACCTTCACCTGATGGTCGGCGCGGCCCACGTATTCGATGACGCGGCGGCCGTGCGGGCGCACGGCCCAGCGCACCAGGTCGCCGGTGCGGTACAGGCGATCGCCGGGCGCGCCGTACGGGTCCGCGACGAACATGCCGGCCGAAAGGCCCGCTCGCGCATGGTATCCGCGGGCCAGGCCGGGACCGTTCAGGTACAGCTCGCCGGTGACGCCGGCCGGGACCGGACGCAGCCGGGCGTCGAGCACGACCGCCGACATGCCGTCGATGGTGACGCCCATGTCGAGTGCGTCGCCCGGCCGCAGCCGCTCGCTGATCGTGGCGATGATGGTGGTCTCGGTCGGGCCGTAGGTGTTGTGGAAGCCGCGGTTCGCACCCCAGCGGTCCACCAGATCGGGGCCGTAGTACTCGCCGCCGACCGTCAGCCGCCGCAGGTCGGGCAGCTGCTCGGAGTCGAGGGTGCCCAGCACGGCCGGGGTGATGAAGGCATGGGTCACCTGTTCGGCGCGCATGAGGGCGGTGAGTTCCGCGCCGCCGTACACATCGGCCGGGGCGATCACCATGCTCGCGCCCGCGGGCACGGCCATGAGCAGTTCCAGCATGCAGCCGTCGAAGCTGGGCGAGGACACCGCCAGCACCCGCGAGTCGGCGGTCACCGCGTACGCGGCCCGCTGGGTGGCGGCCACGCCCGCCACGCCGCCGTGGGTCGCGACGACGCCCTTGGGCAGGCCGGTGGAACCGGAGGTGTAGATCATCCAGGCCGGGTTGGCCGGGCGCACCGGGCGCACCAGGTCGGTTGCCCTGATCGGGGTGGCAAGGCTGTCCCGCAGCGCGTTTCGAGTGTCGTCGGCGTCGATGACGAGCCATTCGGCCGCGCCGGGCAGCTGATCCCGGTACTCGGCGATGGTGAGGCCGATGGCCGCGCCCGAATCGGTCAGCATGTGCACGATGCGGTCGGCCGGGTAGGTGGGGTCCACCGGGACGAAAGCCGCGCCGGTCTTGGCGACCGCCCACACGCACAGGATCGACAGCTCCGACCGCGGGACCGCGACGGCGACGAAGTCCTCCGCGCCGAGCCCGCGAGCGATGAGAAGCCGTGCCAGTCGCGAGGATTCGGCATCGACCTGGGCGTAGGTGAGGGTGCGGCCCCGGTAGCGCAGTGCCACCGCGTCCGGGGAGGCCATGGCGGTGGCGGTCAGGAGTTCGCCCAGCGTGACCGGCCGCACGGCGGCGGTCGCCGAGCGGTCCAGCAGACCGTTGCGCTCGGACGGCGACAGCAGTTCGATGTCGCCGATGCGCACGCCCGGATCGGCCGCGACCGCACCCAGCACCCGGCCCAGCCGGCGCAGCAGGGTGGCGGCCGTGCCGGCGTCGAAAAGGTCGGTGGCGTAGTTCAATTCGATGGCCAGGTGGCCGTCGGAATCGAGTTCGTCGGAGACGGTGAACTGCAGGTCGAACTTGGCGATCGGATGCTCGAAGCCGACCGGTTCCAGCACCAGACCGGGCACCGCGTGGGTCTGCGCGCCCAGGTTCACGTAGCTCAGGGCCACCGTGAACAGCGGATTGCGAGCCTGCGTGCGCGCCACGCCCAGGGCATCCACCACCTGATCGAACGGCACGAGCGCGTGTGCGAACGCGGCCAGATCGGCGTCGCGGGTGTGCGCCAGCAGGTCGGTGAAATCGCGGCCCGGTTCCGGGTGGGTGCGCAGGACCAGGGTGTTCACGAACATGCCGACGAGTTCGTCGAGCGCCGCTCCGCCACGACCGGCCAGCGGGGTGCCGACGGCGATATCGTCGGAACCGGTGAGCCGGGACAGCAGCACCGACAGCGCGGCATGCCACACCATGAACGGGGTGGCGTTGTGTTCCTTGGCGATTCGATGCAGTGCGGTCGCGACCTCGCCGCTGATGCGGGCGCGGGCCACCGCGCCGCGCTGCGAGGCGACGGCCGGGCGCGGCCGGTCGGTCGGCAGGGCGAGTTCCTCGGGCAGGTCGCGCAGGCGCTCGGTCCAGTAGGCCAGCTGCTGCACGCCGGTGCGTTCCAGCATGGCGCGCTGCCACAGGGCGTAGTCGGCGTACTGCACGGTGAGCTCCGGCCACACCGGGGCGGTGCCGGCCGTGCGGGCGAGGTAGGCCGAGATCACGTCGCGCAGCAGCGGATTCATGGAGAAGCCGTCACCGGCGATGTGGTGCAGCACCACCACCAGCACATGACTGTGCTCGGATTCGCGCACCAGGGCGGCGCGCACCGGCACCTCGGTGGTGACATCGAAACCGGCGCCGACGAATTCGGTCAGCCAGGCGTCGTCGAGCGGGCCCGCGGCGGGGCGCACCTCGAGGTCGAGGGCCGCCGTTCCCGCCGGGAGCACCACCTGCTGTCCGGTTCCGGCGGCATCGGCCGGGTAGAGCGTGCGCAGGGTCTCGTGCCGGTCGGTCACATCGGCGAAGGCGGCCCGCATGGCGGGCAGGTCCAGGGTGCCGAGAATGCGCACGGCGGCAGGCAGGTTGTTGACGCCGGATTCCGGATCCAGGCGGTTCAGGAACCACATGCCCTGCTGGGTGGGCGAGAGCGGCACGATCTCCGGACGCGGGCCGGCCACCAGCGGCAGCAGGTCGTCGCTCGCCTCGCCGCCGCCGGTCAGGCGGGCGGCGAGCGCGGCGACGGTGGGGGCCTCGAACAGCAGGCGCACCGGGATGCGGCGGCCCTGGCGTTCGCCGATGCGGGCCAGCACGCGCATGGCGACCAGGGAGTTGCCGCCCAGGTCGAAGAAGTCGTCGTCCGCACCGACCTGTTCGACGCCCAGGATGGCCGAGAACTCCTCGGCCACAATCAGTTCGGCCGGGGTGGACGGGGCCCGGTAGACGCTGCCGCCGAAGGCCCCGGACAGGCGGGGGTCGGAGGCGGCGTCCGGCAGGGCCTTGCGGTCCAGCTTGCCGGAGGAGTTGAGCGGGAATTCCGGCAGCACGATGACGGCGGAGGGGATCATGTAGGACGGGAGTTCGGCCGCTGCGGCGGTGCGCACTGCGGCTTCCAGTTCCGTTGTGTCCGTGCTTACTTCGCCGTCGGCGACAGCCGTGACGTAACCGATCAGGTGGTCGCCGGTGGCCGTGGTGGCAACCTGCACGGCAGCCTGCGCCACCCCGGGCACCGCCGCCATGACCGCCTCGATCTCACCGAGTTCGATGCGCTGACCGCGGAACTTCACCTGGAAGTCGATGCGGCCCAGGTACACGAGTTCGGCGGTGCCGCCGTGCGATTCCCAGCGCACCAGGTCACCGGTGCGGTACATGCGCTCGCCCGGGGCGTCGAACGGGTTGGCCACGAAGCGATCCGAGGTCAGATCGACGCGGCCGTGGTAGCCGCGGGCCAGCTGCGTGCCGGCCAGGTACAGCTCGCCCGCCACTCCGGGCAGAGTGGGGCGCAGCCGCGAATCGAGCACGTAGACACGGCTGTTCCACTCCGGGACGCCGATCGGCATGACCGCGCGATCGACCTCGCCGGTGACATCGCGGTAGGTGATGCTGACCGCGGCCTCGGTCGGGCCGTAGAGGTTGTGCAGCCGGGCAGCGGAGACCTCGCCGAAGGACCGCACCGTCTCGGCGGGCAGCGCCTCGCCGATGACGAAGACCTGTCGCAGACTGCGCAGCGCGCCGCGCAGTCGCTCCGGATCTGCGGCGGTGGCGAAGACGCTGAGCATGGACGGCACGAAATCGGTGACGGTGACGCCGTATTCGGCGATCACGTCGGTCAGGTAGCCGGGATCACGGTGGCCATCGGGTGTGGCGAGCAGCAGGGTCGCGCCGACGCGCAGCGGCAGGAACCAGCCCCACAGCGAGACGTCGAAGGTGGTGGCGGTCTTCTGCAGGTACACATCGGCCGGGGTGAGGCCGTACTCGTGCTGCATCCAGGCGCACTGGTTGACGATGGCCGCGTGGGAGACACTGACGCCCTTGGGCTTTCCGGTCGAACCCGAGGTGAAGATGACGTAGGCGGGCTGGTCCGGATGCACGGCGGCGCGGCGCTCGGCAGGCGCGATCGGGGCGGCGGAGTAGCCGTCCAGGTTCACCGCGTCCACCAGGATGGTCGGCCCGGCGTAGCCGGTCTCCACCAGATCCGTTGTGCTGGAGAGCAGGGCGGCCGGCTGGGCGGTGTCGAGGATGTGGGCGATGCGCTGGGCCGGGTGGTCGGGGTCGATCGGCACATACGCGCCGCCCGCCTCGAGCACCGCATAGATGGCGATCACCAGCTCGGGTGAACGCCGAATAGCCAGGGCCACCAGCGATTCCGGGCCCACGCCGGTGGTGATCAAATGGCGGGCCAGCCGGTTGACGCGGGCGGCGAACTCACCGTAGGTGAGTGTCAGGCCGGGCGTTCCGTCCTCCGGGGCGTAGCGCAGCGCCGGGGCGTCCGGGGTGGCGGCGGCCTGGGCCCGGAACTCGTCGAGCAGCATGGCCCCGGCGGGTACCGGGTGGCCGGAGGCGTTCCAATCGGTGAGCACGCGCCGCCGTTCGGCGGACTCGAACAGGTCGATATCGCCGACGACGGTGTCCGGGTCGGCGACGACGGCGGACAGCACGCGCAGCAGCCGCGCGCCCATCGCATCGATGGTGGCGGCGTCGAAAAGATCGGTGGCGTAGGTGAATCGGAGCACATCGCCGGTGACGGTGAGTTGCAGGTCGAAGCGGGTCGTATCGTGCTCGAGCGCGTGCTCGGCCACGGTGACCTCGCCCAGCCGCATGCTGACCGGAGTCAGGTTCTGGTAGAACAGCGCGACCTGGAACAGCGGGTGGCGGCCCTCCGAACGCGGCGGGTCGAGCACCTCCACCAGCCGCTCGAACGGGACGTCGGCATTCGCGAACGCATCCAGATCGCCTGCG
Organism: Nocardia huaxiensis; assembly: GCF_013744875.1. Lineage (NCBI taxonomy): Bacteria > Bacillati > Actinomycetota > Actinomycetes > Mycobacteriales > Nocardiaceae > Nocardia > Nocardia huaxiensis. The sequence goes on along the minus strand of NZ_CP059399.1, from coordinate 2,024,798 downwards.
GCGACCCGGCGCAGCAGCTGCGCGAACGGCTCCGCGCCCGGCACCTCCGCCCGCAACACCAGCGTGTTCACGAACTGGCCGACCAGGTCGTCCAGCGCGGCGTCGCCGCGGCCCGCGATCGGTGCGCCGATCGCGATATCGGTCGTGCCGGACAGGCGGGCCAGCAGCACCGCCAGGGCGGCGTGCACGACCATGAACGGGGTCGCGTCGAAACGGCTTGCCAGCGTGTCGATTCCGGCGAGCAGTCCGGCGTCGAGCGTGACGCTCCGCGCGGCCGCGGCATGGGAGGCCACCGCCGGACGCGGACGGTCGGACGGCAGATCCAGCTGGGCGGGCAGCCCGCGCAGGGTGTGCCGCCAGAAGTCCAGCTGGCGTGCGGCGAGCGAACCGGGGTCTGATTCGTCGCCGAGCACCTCCTGCTGCCACAACGCGTAATCGGCGTACTGCACCGGCAATTCGGTCCACGCCGGTGCGGTGCCCGCGACGCGGGCGGCATAGGCGAGGGCGATATCGCGCGCCAGCGGACCCATGGAGAAGCCGTCGGCGGAGATGTGGTGCACGACCAGCACCAGGATGTGCTCGTCCACGGCCACCCGCGCCAGGCCGATGCGTACCGGCGCGGCAGCGGTGACATCGAACGGCTCGGCGGCGAACGCGACCAGTGCGGCCGGGTCGGCGGCATCCAGTTCGATGATCACCGGCACGGTCTCGGCATCCAGAATGTGCTGGTAGCCATCGCCGTCCAGGTCGGGGTAGACGGTGCGCAGGGTCTCGTGCCGGGCGATCACATCGCCGATGGCGGCGGTCAGGGCGGCGGTGTCGAGCGCGCCGGTGAGCCGGATGGCGACCGGAATATTGTGCACGAACTCGGCCGGGTCGAACCGGTTGAGGAACCACATGCGGCGCTGCGCCGGGGACAGCGGGATCAGTTCCGGGCGCGGGCGGGCGGTGAGCGGAGCCCGGCCGCCGGTGCCGGTGAGTTCGGCTACGGCAGCGGCCAGTTCGGCCACGGTGGAGGCATTGAACAGCAGCCGAACGGGGAGGTCCGCGTCGAAGGTCGCGCCCAGGCGGGCGGCGGCGCGGGTGGCGGTGAGCGAATTGCCGCCGAGGGCGAAGAAGTCGTCGTCGAGGCCGATGTGCGCGACGCCGAGCAGTTCGGTGAAGACCTCGGCGACGGTCAGTTCCGCCGCGGTCACCGGAGCGCGGTGCTGCTTGGCCGCGAAGACCGGTGCGGGCAGTGCCCGGCGGTCCAGCTTGCCGGAAGCATTGAGCGGCAGGGCATCCAGTGTCACGAAGGCCGAGGGGACCATGTAGGACGGGAGGGTTGCTGCCAGGGCGGACTTCAGCTCGGCTGTGTCGAGGACGCTCTCCGCTGCGGGGTGCTGCGCTTGCCCACCCTGCGCCCCTGGCGCAGACTGCCCAAGCGCACCAACGAGGTAGGCCACCAGGTGGTCGCCTGTGCGGGCGTCGGAGCGCAGGACCACGACTGCCTGGGCGATGGAGTCGTGGGCGGTGAGGGCGGCCTCGATCTCGCCGAGCTCGATGCGCAGACCACGCAACTTCACCTGGAAGTCGGTGCGGCCCAAGTACTCCAGCTCACCCGCGCCGGTCCACTTCACCAGGTCGCCGGTGCGGTACATGCGCTCGGCCGTGCCGAAGGGGTTGGCTACGAAGCGATCCGAAGTGATATCGGGGCGCGCGATATAGCCGGTCGCGAGCTGATCGCCCGCGAGATACAGCTCACCCGCGACACCCACCGGGACCGGATGCAGTCGCGAATCCAGCACGTAGACACGGGTATTGAAGACCGGCGCGCCGATCGGCACGGTGCTGGTGTCAGCGTCGACGACCTCATGGAAGGTCACGTCCACCGCGGCCTCGGTGGGACCGTACAGGTTGTGCAGGCGCGCACCGGTCAACTCACGCAGCTGCTGCGCGGTCGCGGCGGGCAGCGCCTCGCCCGAGGCGAAGACCTGCCGCAGACCGATCGGCGTGGCGGCGGTGCCCTCGGCGAGGGCGGCGACGAAGACCGACAGCATGGACGGCACGAAATGCGCCGTGGTGACGCCCTCTTCGGCAATGATCCGCGCCAGGTAGGCCGGATCGCGATGCCCGTCCGGTTTGGCCACAATCAGCTTCGCGCCGACCTGCAACGGCCAGAAGAACTCCCACACCGACACATCGAACGTGGCCGGAGTCTTCTGCAACACGACATCTTCAGTAGTGAGACCGTATTCGGCCTGCATCCACACCAGACGATTCACGATCGCCGCGTGCGAAACCGCCACGCCCTTCGGGCGGCCGGTCGAACCCGAGGTGAAGATCACGTACGCGGTATCCGAATCACGCAGCGGCGCGAACCGTTCCGACTCGCTCAGCGGCCCATCGGAGTAGGTGGTCAGGTCCAACAGGTCGATGCGCACCTGGGCGGTATCGATCGGCAGGTCTTCGCCGGAGGTGAGCACGGTGACCGGCGAGGCCACGGCGAGCACGTATTCCGTGCGCTCGGCCGGGTGGTCCGGGTCCAGCGGCAGGTACGCGCCGCCGGCCAGGGTGACGGCGTACATGCCGACCACCAGGTCGAGGGAGCGGCGCATGCCGAGCGCCACCACCGCACCGGGCTCGACACCCTGGGTGATGAGGTGCCGGGCCAGGCGGCGCGCCCGCGCGGCCAGCTCGGCATAGGACAGACCTGTCCCCTCGAAGCTGACGGCGGTCCTGTCCGGGGTGCGCTCGACCTGCGCCTCGAACAGTGCCGCCAGCGTCCGCGCGCCGCCGTTCAGCACGGCGTCCAGGTCGAAAGCGGTGTCGTTCCAGCCGGATACGACCAGGTCGTATTCGGCGGCATCGAGCAGATCGATATCGGCGATGCGGATGTCCGGATCGGCGAGAGCCGTGGTCAGCACCCGGACGAAGCGGCGGGCAATGGCCTCGACGGTGGGGGCGTCGAACAGATCGGTGCTGTAGCGCAGGATGGCGTGCAGTCCGGCGGCGTCGGTCTCGGTGAGGGCCAGCGCCAGATCGAACTGCGCCACCTGATTGCCGAGCGGGAAGCCGGAGACCTCCAGGCCCGGCAGCTCCAGGACGTCGCCGGTGCGCTGCTCGAAACCCAGCAGCACCTGAACGATGGGCGAGTACGCCTGGGAGCGCACCGGATTCAGCTCGTCCACCAGGCGCTCGAACGGCAGGTCCGCGTGCGCGAAGGCGCGTACGTCGGTGTCGCGAACCTCCGCCAGCAGCTCGGCGAAGCTCGCGCCGGGCCGGACGGCGGTGCGCAGCACCAGGGTGTTGACGAACATGCCGACCAGGTCGTCGAGGGCCTCCTCGGCGCGCCCCGCCACCGGGGTGCCGATGGCGATGTCCTCGGTGGCCGACAGGCGCGACAGCAGTGCCGCGAAGGCGGCGTGCAGCACCATGAAGTCCGAGGCTCCGTGGGTGCGCGCGAAAGCCGCCAGGGCCGTGGCGGTTTCGGCGGGGATCGCGAATTCCAGCGACGAACCCCGACCCGTCGCCACCGCCGGGCGGGGACGATCCGTGGGTAGTTCGAGCACCGGCGCCAGTCCGGCCAGTTCGGTGCGCCAGTGCGAGATCTGCTGGGACAGCACCGATTCCGGGTCGTCGGCAGAGCCGAGGGTCTCGTGCTGCCACAGCGTGAAGTCGGCGTACTGCACCGCGAGCTCGGGCAGCCCGTGGTCCGCTCCGGCGGTGCGGGCGGCGTAGGCGGCCATGAGGTCGCGGGCCAGCGGGCCGGTGGAGACGCCATCGGCGGCGATGTGGTGAGCGACGAACAACAGCACATGATCGTCGGCCGCCGCCCGGAACAGGGCGGCGTGCACCGGAATCCGCGTGCGCAGATCGAACGGGACGGCCGCCGTGGCGAGCACGGCGTCGGTCAGCTCGTCCGCCGCCACCGGGACGGCCGCCAGCGAGGGCAACACCACCTCGGAGAAGGGCAGCACCACCTGGTGCGGGCCCTCGGCATCTTCGGGGAAAACGGTGCGCAGCGACTCGTGCCGCTCGATCACATCGGCGACAGCCAGGCGCAATGCCCGCTCATCCAGGGTTCCGGACAGCCGGATGGCGACCGGGATGTGGTAGACCGCCGACTCCGGGTCCAACCGGTGCAACAGCCACATGCGGGTCTGTGCCAGCGACAGTGGGATTCGCGCCGGACGACGGCGAGCAACCAGTGCCGAGCCGGGCACCTCCGCCCCCGACGCCTCCCCCGCGCGCAGCGCGAGCGCCGCGACGGTCGGGGCTTCGAACACATCCCGCACATTCAGATCGCAGCCCAGCGCCGCATTGGCCCGCGCCACCAGCCGCATGGCCAGCAGCGAGTTGCCGCCGACCGCGAAGAAGTCGTCGTCCGCGCCGATCCGCGCGTCCGCGCCGGCTCCGACGAGCGTGGCAATCAGCTCTGCCAGCACGGTTTCCGTTCCCGCACGCGGCGCGCGGTACGCCGCCGCACCCACCTCGGCGAGCTCGACAGCGGGCAGCGCCTTCCGGTCCAACTTGCCGGAGGCATTGAGCGGCAGCTCAGCCAGCAGCACCAGCGCCGAGGGCACCATGTACGCGGGCAGGTTCCCCGCCACGGCAGACAGGATCTGTTCGCGGAGGGCGGCATTCGCCTGGGCATCCGCCGCATCGGCCGTCGCGATGGGCACGACGTAGGCGACGAGTCGCGCTCCGGCGGGGTCGGTGTCGCGGCCCTGGAGCACGACGGCGGCCTGGACCACCGAGTCCAGCGCGGTCAGGGCGGCCTCGATCTCGCCGAGCTCGATGCGCAGGCCGCGCAACTTCACCTGAAAGTCGTTGCGGCCCAGATAGTCCAGCTCACCGGCGCGGTTCCACCGGACTAGGTCGCCGGTGCGGTACATGCGGGTGCCGGGCACACCGAAGGGGTCGGCGACGAAGCGATCCGAGGTGAGGTCGGGGCGGGCCGTGTAGCCACGGGCCAGCTGGTCGCCCGCCAGGTACAGCTCACCCGCGACACCCACCGGAACCGGACGCAGACGCGAATCCAGCACGTACACCCGGGTATTGAAGACAGGCGCGCCGATCGGCACGGTGCTGGTGTCGGCGTCGACGACCTCGTGGAAGGTCACGTCCACCGCGGCCTCGGTGGGACCGTACAGGTTGTGCAGGCGCGCACCGGTCAACTCGCGCAGCTGCTGCGCGGTCGCGGCGGGCAACGCTTCACCGGAGGCGAAGACCTGCCGCAAGGGCACGCTTCCATCCGGTGTTACTGACCGGCCCTCTAGACCAGAAACGAATACCGCGAGCATGGACGGCACGAAGTGGGCGACGGTCACGCCTTCGCGGGCAATGAGATCCGCCAGGTAAGCGGGATCGCGATGGCCGTCCGGCTTGGCCACGACCAGCTTCGCGCCGATCTGCAAGGGCCAGAAGAACTCCCACACCGACACATCGAACGTGGCCGGAGTCTTTTGCAGCACAACGTCTTCGGTGGTCAGGCCGTATTCGGTCTGCATCCACACCAGGCGGTTCACGATCGCCGCGTGCGAGACGGCCACACCCTTCGGGCGGCCGGTCGAACCCGAGGTGAAGATCATGTAGGCGGCATTGTCGGGGGTCAGAGCGCCCAGGCGGTCCGTATCGCGGACCGGTGCGGCGTCGAATCCGGTCAGGTCCACCTGATCCAGGCGCAGCGCCCGGACCTCATCGGTGGTGGGCAGCGCCACACCCTCCACCGTCAGAACCAATGTGGGAGCGGCGGTTTCGAGGATGTGGGCGATGCGGTCGGCCGGGTGGTCCGGGTCGATGGGCAGGTACGCGCCACCGGCGCGCACAATGGCCATGATCCCGGCCACCAGGTCGATCGAGCGCGGCACCGCGAGGCCGACCACCGACTCCGGACCGACGCCTTCGGAAATGAGCAGGCGGGCAAGGCGATTGACGCGGCCTTCGAATTCCGCGTAGGTGAGCGTGACGCCCTCGAAGGCCACCGCCACCGCGTCGTCCGGGGCGGTGCGGCGATCCAGCAATTCGCACAGTGTTTCCCGGGCCACCGGGTACGCGGTGGCATTGTGATCCGACAGCAGGGTGCCGCGTTCGCTCACCGACATGAGCTCGACATCGCCCACCCGGGTGCGGGTGTCGGCCGCCAGGGCCCGCACCACGCGTTCGAAGGCGGTCAGGAACCAGTCGGCGGTTTCGGCGTCGAACAGGTCGGCGGCATAGCGCAGGTGGATGTCGAGGCCGTCCGGCGCACCGTCTGCGGTGTAGCGGTCGCTCAGCGTCCAATCCAGGTCGAATTGGATGGGAGCGGTACCGGTTTCGAGGGCGGAGATCTCCAGGCGATGCAGGCGGATCTCGGGTTTGCGCTGATTCTGCAGGGTGAGCGAGACCTGGTAGAGCGGTGCGTGCGCCTGCGAGCGCACCGGATTCACCGCCTCCACGATCTGCTCGAACGGCACGGCCGCGTGATCGAAGGCGGTGAGGTCGACATCGCGGACGTGCGTGATCAGCTCGGCCAGGGTGGCCTCGGCGGGGACCTCGGTGCGCAGCACCAGGGTGTTGACGAACATGCCGACCAGGTCGTCCAGGGCCTGATCACCTCGGCCCGCGACGGGCGCGCCCACCGCGATATCGGAGCCGGCGCCGAGCCGGTTGAGCAGCACCGCGAGCGCGGTGTGCAGCACGATGAACGGGGTGACCCGCAGTTCGCTCGCAATGCGGTCGACGGCGGCGTGCAGGACGGCGTCCAGGCGGCCGGTGACCGCGCCGCCGCGATTGCTCGCCACGGCCGGACGGGGACGGTCTGCGGGCAGCTCGATGACCTCGGGCAGTCCGGCCAGGTGACCGGTCCAGTAGCCGAGCTGGCGGGCCAGCACGGATTCGGCGTCCTCGACGCGGCCCAGCGCGGCGCGCTGCCAGAGCGCGAAGTCGGCGTACTGCACCGGAAGCGGTTGCCAGCGTGGGGCATTGCCCGCGCAGCGGGCCACATAGGCGGCGGCCAGATCGCGGGTGAGCGGGGCGAAGGACCAGCCGTCGGCGGCGATGTGATGCACCACCACCAGCAGGATGTGCGTGGTGATTTCGGCGTCGTCCACCCGCAGCAGCCGGGCGCGCAGCGGCACCTCGGCGGTGACGTCGAACGGGGCCCGCGCCACCTTGGTCAGGATCTCGGGAACCTGCTGGGCGGCAACGTTTTCCGGAACCAGGTCGAGGAGCCTGGTCCCGGCGGGCAGCACCAGCTGGGCGGCCTCGCCGTCGTGTTCGGGGTAGAGGGTGCGCAGCGTCTCGTGCCGGGCGATCACGTCGGCGACGGCCGCGCGCAGGGCATCGAGATCGAGCGCGCCGGTGAGGCGCAGCGCGAACGGGATGTTGTATGCGCCGCCGCGGGCGTCGAAGCGGTTGAGGAACCACATTCGCTGCTGGGCGATGGACAGCGGCACCCGGTCGCCGCGCTCCTGCGCGGTCAGCGGGGGCAGCAGCGAGATCGGCTGTCCCTGACCTGATTCCAGGTCGCCGAGCCGCGCGGCGAGTCCGGCCACGGTCGGGGTCTCGAAGATGGCGCGCAGCGGCAGTTCGACGCCGCCCGCCTTCGCGAGCCGGGCCGACAGCTGGGTGGCAATCAACGAGTTGCCGCCGAGGTCGAAGAAATCGTCGTCCGCACCGATGCGTTCGACGCCGAGCAACCCGGCGAAGACCTCGGCCACCAGCCGCTCCCCCGGTCCGCTCGGCTCGCGGAACTCGGTGGGCTCGAAATCCGGGGCGGGCAGGGCGGTACGGTCGGCCTTGCCGGAGGCATTGACCGGGAAGTGCTCCATGAGCACGAACGCCGATGGGACCATGTAGGCCGGAAGACGCTGCGCCAGAGCCGCTTTCAGACTATCAGCGGTGAGCGTCGCACCGGCCGCGGGCACCGCGTACGCCACCAGCCGATCGCCGGTGCCGTGATCGTCGCGCACCAGCACCACCGCCTGCGCCACCTCGTCCGAGGCCAGCAGCGCGGATTCGATCTCGCCGAGTTCGATGCGCAGGCCGCGCACCTTCACCTGGAAGTCGGTGCGGCCCAGGTACTCCACCACCGCGTCACCGGGCCGGACGAGACCGGTCCGCGGATCGCGCGGTTCGAGCCAGCGCACCAGGTCGCCGGTGCGGTACATGCGGTCGCCGGGTGCGCCGTAGGGGTCGGCGACGAATCGGTCACCGGTGATATCGGGCCGGTTCAGGTAGCCGCGCGCGAGCTGCACGCCCGCGAGATACAGCTCGCCGGGGACGCCGGCGGGCACCGGATGCAGCCGGGCGTCGAGCACGTACAGGCGGGTGTTCCACACCGGGCGGCCCATCGGCACGGTGGTCGCCGCACCGCCGGGCTGACTCGAATCCGGCTGCGCCTCATGCCAACTGACCTCGACGGCAGCCTCGGTGGGTCCGTACAGGTTGTGCACCCGCGCGCCGGTCAGTTCCCGCATGCGCAGGGCGGCGGCGGTGGGCAGCGCCTCACCCGAGCAGAACACGGTGTGCAGGGTGCGGCAGTGCCCCGCCTGCCCGGTGGCCTCCAGTTCGGCCACGAACACCGTCAGCATGGACGGCACGAAGTGGGCGATGGTGATGCCCTCGGCGCGAATGAGTTCCCGCAGATAGGCGGGATCGCCGTGCCCGTCCGGGCGGGCCAGCACCAGGCGCGCGCCGACCAGCAGCGGGCCGAAGAACTCCGGCACCGACACGTCGAAGGTCATCGGCGTCTTCTGCAGCAGCACGTCATTCGCGTCGAACGGGACGTACGCCGACTGCATCCACACCAGGCGGTTGACGATGGACCGGTGCGACACGGCCACGCCCTTGGGGCGGCCGGTGGAGCCGGAGGTGAAGATGACGTAGGCGGTGTTGTCCGGATGCAGCGGGCGCAGCCGATCCGCGTCGGTGACCGGCCGGTCCGGGACGCCGGACAGGTCGACCCGGTCGATGCGCACCTGTGGCGTCCAGACCTCGTCTCCCGCAGTGGTTTCCAAGTCGAAGCCGGAGGTGAGCACGCACACCGGGCGCGCGGTGGCGAGGATGTGCTGTCGTCGCTCGGCCGGGTGGTCGGGATCCAGCGGCACGTACGCGCCGCCCGCCAGGGTGACCGCGTACATGCCGGTGATCAGGTCCAGCGAACGCCGCATGCCCAGGGCCACCAGCGATTCGGGGCCGACGCCCGCGCGAATCAGCCAGTGCGCCAGGCGGTTCGCGCGCGCGGCGAACGCGGCGTAGGACAGAGTTGTCCCCTCGAAGGTGACCGCGGGTGCGTCGGGGGTGCGGGCCGCCTGCGCCTCGAACAGGGCGGGCAGGGTGAGCGCGGGGTCGACGAACGTTGCGGTGTCGTTCCATTCGCGCAGGACCCGGCCGCGCTCGGCGGCATCCAGCAGTTCGATATCGCCGACGCGCACGGTGGCGTCGGAGGCGGCGGCTTCGAGCACCCGCACGAAACGGGTCGCGAAGGATTGCGCGCTGGCGGCGTCGAAGAGTTCGGTGGCGTAGCGCAGGCTGCCGGTGAGCCCGTCACCATCTTCGCCGATCACCAGGTGCAGATCGAATTTGACGGTGGGGTCGGCGATCTCGACCGGGGTCACGGTCAGCTCGGGGAGGGTGAGCGTGCCCTCCGCCGCGCGGGCCCCCTCGGTGAAGCTGAGCATCACCTGGAACAGCGGATGCGCGCCGGTGCTGCGATCCACGGCCAGCGCGTCCACCAGCCGCTCGAACGGCAGGTCGGCATGGGCGAACGCGGCCAGATCGGTTGCCCGCACGCCCGCGACCAGATCGGCGAAGGTGGCGTCACCGTCCACGCGGGTGCGCAGCACCAGGGTGTTGACGAACATGCCGATGAGCGCGTCGAGTTCGCGCGCGCCGCGACCGCCGACCGGCGAGCCCACGGTGATGTCGGCGGTGCCGCAGAGCCGGGCCAGGGCGGCGGCGAAGGCGGCGTGCACGACCATGAACAGGCTGGCCTGCTGCCCCCGCGCCAGCTCGCGCAGTCCGGCGGCGACCGTGGCGTCCACCGAGAACTGCACGGCGGCACCGGCATTGGTGGGCTGCGCGGGCCGCGGGCGGTCGGTGGGCAGCGGGAGCTGCGCCGGAGCCCCGGCGAGCGCGTCCCGCCAGAACGCGAGTTGATCGTGCGCGAGGTCACCGGGCCGGTCGGCCGCACCGAGCAGCGCGTGCTGCCACAGGCTGTAGTCCGCGTACTGCACGGCCAGGGGTTCCCAGCCGGGTTCGGCGGCGCGCAGCCGGGATTCGTAGGCCCGCACGAGATCCGCGACCAGCGGCGGCATGGACAGTGCGTCGGCGGCGATGTGGTGCACCACCACGACGAGGACGTACTCGGCCCCGGCGCGCAGCGGGGCGCCGGGACCGTGGTCCACCACGAGCAGAGCGATGCGGGAGGGCAGGTCGGCCGTCACGTCGAAACCGGCCGCGGTGACGGCGGTGACGGCGGCGGTCAGGTCGGCGGCGTCGACCGGAACCGGGTTCAGGCTCAGGCCGATCTCGGCGATGTCCAGAATCTGCTGGTAGGGGCCGTCTTCGGTGGCCGGGTAGAAGGTGCGCAGGGATTCGTGCCGGGCCATGACGTCCAGCACCGCCTGCTCGAGCGCGGCCAGGTCGAGGCGGCCGGTCAGGCGCAGCACCACGGGCAGGTTGTAGGCGGTGGCCTCGCCGTCCTCGTTCTCGACGCGGTTGAGGAACCACAGTCGCTGCTGGGCGGGCGAGAGCGGAATGCGGTCGGGGCGCGGCTGCGGGCGCAGCACGGGCCGGGCCGGCTCGGGGCGCAGGGCGGCCACGGCGGCGGCGAAACTCTCGACCGACGCGGATTCGAACAGCGCGCGCACCGGAATTCGCGCACCGAGCTCCTCGCCGATGCGGGAGGTGACCTTGGTGGCGTCCAGGGAGCTGCCGCCGAGGGCGAAGAAGTCGTCGTCGAGGCCGACGCGGTCGGTGCGCAGCACCTCGGCGAAGACCCGTGCCACCAGTTCCTGCACGGCGTCGGCGGGAGCGCGGAAAGCCTTGGCCTGCAGGACCGGAACGGGCAGCGCCTTGCGATCCAGCTTGCCGCTGGTGTTCAGCGGGAATTCGGCGAGCTCGACGAGGGCGGTGGGCACCATGTAGGACGGCAGCAGACGGGTGAGGCCGTCCTTGAGCGCGTCGAGATCGAGTTCGGCTTCGGGCGTGGGGATCACATAGCCGGCCAGGTAGTCGCCGGAGTCGCCGTCGATCAGGCGCACGGCCGCCTGGCTCACCTCGGGGGCCGTGAGCAGGGCGCTCTCGATCTCGGCCAGTTCGATGCGCTGACCGCGGAACTTGATCTGGAAGTCCGAGCGGCCCAGGTAGATCAGCTGACCGTCCGCCGACCAGCGCACCAGGTCGCCGGTGCGGTACATGCGCTCGCCCGGACGGCCGAAGGGGTTGGCCACGAAACGATCCGAGGTCAGATCGACCCGGCCGTGGTAGCCGCGCGCCAATTGCACACCGGCCAGGTACAACTCGCCGGGCACGCCGGGAGCCACCGGGTGCAGTCGCGAATCCAGCACGTAGACCTGCGAATTCCACTCCGGCTCGCCGATCGGGACGGTGGTCTCGTCGTCGCCGGTGGCCTCCACGAAGGTGATGGACACCGCGGCCTCGGTGGGGCCGTACAGATTGTGCAGGCCGGCGTCGCACACCTGCTGGAAGGCGGTCACCGTCTCCGGCGGCAGCGCCTCGCCGATGGCGAAAACGTCACGCAGCGAGGTGAGTTCGTCTCGCTCGGCGTGCGCGGCGAAGACCGCGAGCATGGAGGGCACGAAGTCGGTGAGCGTGACCCGGTGCCGGGCAATGGTTTCCGCGATGTAGCGGGGGTCGCGGTGGCCGTCGGGGGTGGCGACCACCAGGGTCGCGCCCGCGCGCAGCGGCAGGAAGTAGCCCCACAGTGAGACGTCGAAGGTGGTGGCCGTCTTCTGCAGGTAGACGTCGCCGCCGCGCAGCCGGTACTCGGACTGCATCCAGGCCAGCTGATTGGCAATGGCGCGGTGAGTCACCGCCACGCCCTTGGGTTTTCCGGTGGAGCCGGAGGTGAACAGCACGTAGGCCGGGTGCTCCGGGCGCAGGGCGGCGCGGCGGTCGCGATCGGTGAGCTTGGTGTCGGCGAAGCCGGACAGATCCAGATCGTCCAGGTGGTGTACGGGGACGGTGGCGCTGTCCGGGAGGGCGAAGCCGTCGCCGTGGGTGGTGAGCACCGCGTGCGGGCGGGCGGTGTCGAGAATGTGCCCGACCCGCTCGGGCGGGTGTCCAGGGTCGACCGGCACGTACGCGCCGCCGGCGCGCAGCACCGCGTACATGGCGACCACCAGCTCGACCGAGCGCGCCATGCCCAGCACCACCAGGGATTCCGGGCCCACGCCGGTCTCGATCAGGTAGCGGGCCAGGCGGTTGGCGCGGGTCGACAGCTCGGCGTAGGTGAGCTCGGCGTCGCCGAAGACCAGGGCGCGCGCGGCCGGTGTGCGGCTCGCCTGGGCGTCGAAGCCCTCGTGCAGGAACTGGTCGGGCACCTTGTGGCCGGTGGCGTTCCAGCTCGACAGGACGTAGTCGAGTTCGCCGGCGTCGAGCAGGTCGACATCACCCACCGGGCGGTCGGCGTCGGCGACGACGGCGGTGAGCAGGCGGGTGAACTTGGCGGCGAACGCCTCGATGGTGGGGGCGTCGAAAAGGTCGGTGGCGTAGGTGTATTCGAGCCGGTAGCCGTCGCTCGACTCGCCCACGGTCAGCTGTAGATCGAACTTGGCGACGCCGGGATCGAAGTCCACCGGCTCGGCGGCCAGGCCCGGCAGGGTGGCGGTGAGGTCGCCCAGGTTCTGCATGAACAGCGCCACCTGGAACAGCGGGTGCCGGTTCTGCGCGCGGGCCGGATTCAGCACCTCGACCAGGCGCTCGAAGGGCACGTCCCGGTGCGCGAAGGCGCGCAGATCCCGGTCGCGCACCTGGGCGATCAGGTCGGCGAAGGAGTCCGCGCCGCGCACCGAGGTCCGCAGCACCAGGGTGTTGACGAACATGCCGACGAGATCGTCCAGGGCGCGTTCGCCGCGGCCCGCCACCGGGGTGCCCACCGCGATATCGGAGGTGCCGGACAGCCGGGCCAGCAGGGCGGCCAGGGCGGCGTGCAGCACCATGAACGGGGTGGCGTGCTGCCGGGCGGCCAATTCGTCGATGGCCGTGCGCAATTCGGTGCCGATCAGGGTGTCCACGGTCGCGCCGCGATGCGAGGACACGGCCGGGCGCGGGCGATCGGCGGGCAGGTCCAGCTGGGCCGGGAGATCGTCGAGTTCGGTGCGCCAGAATCGGATCTGCTGTGCCGCAGCCGATTCCGGGTCGTGCTCGGAGCCCAGCCGATCCTGCTGCCACAGGGCGTAATCCGCGTACTGCACGGCCAGTGCGGACCAGCCGGGCTCCGCGCCCTCCCGGCGGGCGGCGTAGGCGGTGACGAGATCGCGCAGCAGCGGGCCGATGGAGACGCCGTCGGCGGCGATGTGGTGCACCACCAGCACCAGCACGTGATCATTGCGCCCGGCGCGCAGCAGGCGCGCCCGCAGCGGGACCTCGGCGGTGACGTCGAAACCCTGTGCCGCCTCGGCGATCACGGCGGCCCGGACGGTCATCTCGGTCACGTCGACCGGGGTGAGATCGACCGGGTGGGCGGGCAGCACCACCTGCACCGGACCGGACGGAGTCTGCGGGTAGCAGGTGCGCAGGGACTCGTGCCGATCGATCACGTCGGCGACGGCGGCCGCCAGCGCGGACTCGTCGAGCTCACCGCGCAGGCGCAGGGCGAACGGCATATTGTCCACCGCCGCGGCATCGAAACCGGCGGTGGCGGCGGCAGCTTCGTCATTGGCGTAGGTGTTCAGGAACCACATGCGCTGCTGCGCGGGCGAGAGCGGAATCCGATCGGGACGCGGGGACACGGCCCGCAGAGCCGGACCCGAAGCCGCCGGGGCGGCCGGCCGGACCGCATCGTCTTCAGCGAAATCACCTGCGCCGGCACGTCCTTCGGCCAGCGCCGCCAGCGCGGCGGCGGAGGGACGGTCGAAGAAGTCGCGCATGTCCACGGTGATGCCCAGCGCCTCCGCCACGCGGGCGATGGCACGGGTGGCGATGAGCGAGTTGCCGCCGAGCGCGAAGAAGTCGTCGTCCGCGCCGACCCGCTCCAGCCCGAGCAGCTCGGCGAACACGGCGGCCACCGCCTGCTCACCGGCGGTCTCCGGCTCCCGGTATTCGACCGTGGCATCCGCGAATTCGGGTTCCGGCAGGGCGCGGCGGTCCAGCTTGCCATTGGCATTGACCGGCATCTCGGGCAGCACCATGAGCAGCGCGGGCACCATGTACTCGGGCAGGTGGGTGCGCGCCTCGTCCAGGACGGCATCGGTGTCGACCGCGCCGTCGGCCACCAGGTAGCCGACCAGGGACTGTTCCCCGGTGGCGCTCTGATGCAGGACGACGGCCGCCTGCGCGACCGACCGGTGCCGCAGCAGTGCGGCCTCCACCTCGCCCAGTTCGATGCGCAGGCCGCGCAGCTTCACCTGGAAGTCGCTGCGGCCCAGGTACTCCAGGGTCAGCGGACCGCCGCTCTCGGAGCGGATCCAGCGCACCAGGTCGCCGGTGCGGTACATGCGATCACCCAGCGCGCCTTCGGGATTGGCGATGAAACGCTCGGCGGTCAGGGCCTGGCGGCCCACATAGCCGCGGGCCAGCTGCACACCCGCCAGGTAGAGCTCGCCGACCACGCCGACCGGCACCGGGCGCAGGCTCTCGTCCAGCACCAGCAGATCGGTGTCATCGGCGGCCGCGCCGATCGGCACCGTGTCGACATCCTCGGCGGTGACCTCGTGCGCGGTCACGTCCACCGCCGCCTCGGTGGGGCCGTACAGGTTGTGCAGGGTCGCACCGCTCACATTGCGGAAGGCGGCCGCGGTGGCGGCGGGCAACGCCTCACCGGAGGCGAAAACCATGCGCAGCGAATGGGGTACGCCTGCGTCGTCGGCCGCGGCCGTCCGCTCGGCCTCGGCCACGAACACCGACAGCATGGAGGGCACGAAATGCGTGACGGTGATGTCCTTCTCGGCCATCACGCGCAGCAGGTACGCCGGATCGCGGTGACCGTCCGGCTCGGCGATCACCAGGCGCGCGCCGATCTGCAAGGGCCAGAAGAACTCCCACACCGACACGTCGAACGTGAACGGCGTCTTCTGCAGGACGGCATCGCCCGGGGTGAGCCGGTACATGCGCTGCCGCCAGCACAAATTGGCGACGATCGCACGATGCGACACCGCCACGCCCTTGGGCCGTCCGGTCGAGCCGGAGGTGAAGATGACGTAGGCGACATTGTCCGGAACCGCGTGCGGCAGTGGATCGTTCGCGGCCTCATCCACCACGGTGACCGCTTCGCTCGCGGATTCCGCCGCCGCCCGCTCGAATTCGTCGATGCGCAGCACCGGCACCTCGGCACCCAGCTCCGGCTGGTCGGCGGCGGTGGTCAGCACCACCACGGGCGCGGCGACCTCGAGCACGTAGGCGATGCGGTCCGCCGGATGATCCGGATCGATGGGCACGTACGCGCCGCCCGCCTTCAGCACCGCGTACATGCCGATCAGCAGATCGAACGAGCGCCGCACCGCCAGACCCACCAGCGCGTCCGGGCCGACCCCGCGCCGCACCAGCTCGCGCGCCAGCGTCGTTGCGCGAGCATAGAATTCGGCGTACGTGAGGGTGTCGTCGCCGAACTCCAGCGCCACCGCGTCCGGGGTGCGGGCCACCTGCTCCTCGAACAGGGTGACCAGCGTCCGGTTCGGCGCGAGATTGGGTTCCAGCACCGCCGCGGCGGCCTCCACCGCATCGTCGAGCAGACGCTCGAGCACCGCGGCGAGCTCGCCCTCGGCGCCCTCCATCAAGCCCGGCAGCTGACCCGAGACGACCACCTGCACCAGGGCCTCGGCCTCCAGCGCACCGCCCATGGCCTCGGCCAGCGCGCCCACCTCGGTGGCCAGCACGCCGTAGGACACGGCGGTCTCCCCGTGCCGCAGGGCAATCCGCTCCGGTTCCAGCCCGGCCACGGTCTCGATCAGATTCGGTAGGTCCGCGATGCCGTACGCGCGGCGCAGCGCCGCATGGCTGCCGTACCGGCTGAGGGCGACCGACTCCGCATGTGACATCAGAGGATTCCTTCCGACTTGCTTTCCGATCGAACGACCAGGGCCTGCGCGTCTCCCGACAAGCCGCGCAGTGCCTGGACGAGGCCGCCCGCGCCGAGGGCGGCCAGAATGCCGGGCACCAGCCCGGCGAGTGCGACGTTCACCAGCGTTTCCGGCTTCGCCGCGGCGCCCATGGCACGGGTGACGGCGGCGATCTTGGAGGCGAGGTCGCGGTAGGTGACGGTGTGGCCGGCGTGCTCGAACGCGACGGTATCCGGGGCGATCTCCGCCGCGGCGGCGATCAGATCCGGGAGCTCGGCGAGCGGGACAGGGGCTCGCTCCCCCGCACCCGGCGCGGTATTCGACTGTGCCGCTGTGCTGTTCGCCGCCGTGGCGGCCGCCCGGCCGGCGCCGTTCGGGCGCGGGTCCGTCTCCGCCGCGGTGCGGATGTCGATCGCGCGCACCGTCGTCGCCGGATCGGTGACCACGATGTCGAGCACCCGGAGCAGCCGCTGCACCAGCAGGTCCACCGTGTCCGCGCCGAAAATATCGGTGGCGTAGGCGAACTGCATGCGCAGGCCGGTGACCCGGCCGCTGTCGTCGTAGCGCTCCATGCCGGTCAGCTGGAGATCGAACTTGGCCTCGGACAGCTCCGGCTCCAGCACCTCGACCGCCAAGCCCGGCAGCGTCACCGCACCGGTGGGCATGTTCTGGAAGGTGAGCATGACCTGGAACAGCGGGGTGAAGGCGCTGGAACGGGTGCGGCCGGTTTCGGCCAGCACCGCCTCCACCACGCGCTCGAACGGCACATCCGCGTGTGCGAGGGCGGCCAGATCGCGATCGCGCACCTGCCGCAACAGGTGGGCGAAGGACATGCGGCTGTCCACCTCGGTGCGCAGCACCACGGTATTGACGAACATGCCGACGAGATCGTCCAGCGCCCTGTCACCTCGACCGGCGACCGGGACACCGATCGAAATATCCGGCTGGCCGGACAGTTTCGCGAGCAGGATCGCGAAGGCGCTGTGCACGACGCCGAACAGCGTGCTGCCGTGTGCACGCGCCAGTTCCGCCATACGGCCGGCGAGTTCGGCGTCGACCTCGAAATCGTGGACCGCGCCACGCATGTCGCGTCGAGCCGGACGCGGCCGATCGGTCGGCAGCGCCAACTGCTCAGGGGCCGTGGCCAGTTCGTTCAGCCAGAATCGAATCTGCCGCGCCAGCGTGCTTTCCGTGTCGTCCTCGGCTCCGAGCGCTTCGCGCTGCCAGGCGGCGTAGTCGGCGTACTGGATCTCCAGCGGAGTCCACGCCGGAGCCCGGCCGTCGGTCCGGCTGCCGTAGGCCGAAACCAGATCCCGCGTCATGGGCGCGATCGAGTAGCCGTCGGCGCTGATGTGGTGCAGCACAACGGCCAGCACGTGTTCGTCGGCCGCGAGTTCGAACAGGCACACCCGCACCGGCGGCGCTGCGGTCACATCGAACGCCGCGGACACCAGTTCGGCCAGCCGCGCATCGAATTCGTTCCGGGACACCGGCACCGGCGCGAAGTCCACCGCCACCGCATCCACGCCCAGCACCTCCTGGACCGGTTCGCCGTCGATCTCCGGGTAGCGGGTGCGCAGGATCTCGTGCCGCTCCAGCACATCGCGCAGGGCCGCCGCGAGAGCCGTTGCGTCCAGCGCTCCGGTGAGCCGGATGGCGGCCGGAATGTGGTAGGCGGAAGCATTGGGCTGCAAGCGATTCAGCACCCACATGCGCTGCTGCGCGGGTGAGAGCGGCGCGGCTCCGGAGCCGCTGCGACGGGTCGGACCCGACTGCGCCGCCTGGAGATCGGCCGCCGTGATCCACTCCGCCAACGCGCCCGCGGTCGTCGCCTCGAATACCGCCGCGACCGGAATTCGGAGACCGAGGTCCGCGCTGAGCCGGGCGGCCAGCCGCGTCGCCATGAGCGAATTGCCGCCCAGGGCGAAGAATTCGGCATCCAGGCCGACCGGGTCGGCCGTGCCGATGACCTCGGCGAAGGCCGCCGCCACCTGGCGTTCCAGGGCTGTTTCCGGAGCGCGGAACGCGGCGGAGGTGAAGACGGGCTCGGGTAGGCGCGCGCGATCGACTTTGCCGTTGGCATTGAGGGGGAGAGTGTCCAGGACTACGAAGACCGACGGGACCATGTAGGACGGGAGGGTTGCTGCCAGGGCGGACTTCACGGTTGTTGTGTCGAGGACGCTCTCCGCTGCGGGGTGCTGCGCTTGCCCACCCTGCGCCCCTGGCGCAGACTGCCCAAGCGCTCCAACGAGGTAGGCCACCAGGCGGTCACCGGTGTGGGGGTCGGACTTGGCTACTACGGTGGCCTGGGCTACCTCGGGCATGGCCAGCAGGGCCGCTTCGATGTCGCCGAGTTCGATGCGGAAGCCGCGGATCTTCACCTGGAAGTCGGCGCGATCCACGTACTCGAGCACGCCGTCCGCCCGCCAGCGCACGATATCGCCGGTACGGTACAGACGGCCGCCCGTGAAGGGATCGGCCACGAAGCGCTCCGCGGTGAGGGCCGGGCGACCGAAGTAGCCGCGCGCCAGCTGCGCACCCGCCAGGTACAGCTCACCCGGCACCCCGACCGGCACCGGCCGCAGGCGGGCATCGAGGACGTAGACCCGGCTGTTCCACGCCGGACCTCCGATCGGCACCACCTGCGCGGGCCGCTCGGTCACCTCGAACGCGGTGATGGACACCGCGGCCTCGGTGGGGCCGTACAGATTGAACAGCCGGGCACTCGAATCCCCGTGCTGCTCCAGGAATTCCACGGCCGTGGCGGCGGGCAGCGCCTCACCGATCGCCAGCACCGCGCGCACCGACGCCGGCAGCGGGCCACCGGCCAGCAGCATGCCCAGCAGCGACGGCACCGGATGCAGCACCGTGACGCCGTGCCGGGTGATGATCTCCCGCAGCCGATCCGGATCACGTTCGTCCCCGGTCGCGGTGACGACCAGGCTGCCGCCGGTGACCAGCGGCGACCAGAACTCCCACACCGACAGATCAAAGGTCGCGGGCGTCTTCAGCAGCGCGCGGTCCACCGGGCCGAGCCCGAAAGTAACCCGCAGCCACTGCAATTGATTGGCGATCGCGGCATGCGGAACGGCCACGCCCTTCGGCTTGCCGGTCGATCCGGACGTGAAGATCACGTACGCCGGATGCTGTTCCCGCAACGGGCGCACCCGCTCGTCATCCCTGACCGCCGCGTCCGAATGACCGGACAGATCGAGCTCATCGATGCGCACCACGTCTGTGCGCACCACGTCTGTGCGCACGACCTCCGGCCGCACGACCTCCGTCATCCCGGCATGCTTTTGGCCGGGATCCATACGATCAGCGACATCACCGGACTGGAGTGGATCCCGGCCAAGAAGCACGCCGGGATGACGGGGATCTCCGAGATGACGGGGATCCGCGAATCCGTCACGCGCGGTGGTCAGCACGCAGGCCGGGGCGGCCGTCTCCAGAATGTGGGCGATCCGGGTGGACGGATGGTCCGGGTCGATCGGGACGTAGGCCGCACCGGATTTGGTGACCGCGTACATGGCCACCACCAGGTCGAGTGAACGGCGGATGGCCAGTGCGACACGGTCCTCCGGGCCGATACCGCGCGCGATGAGTTCGCGGGCCAGGCGGTTGACCCGGGCATCGAATTCGGCGTAGGTCAGGCTGGTTTCGCCGGCGGCGTCCAGCAGCGCGACCGCGTCCGGGGTGGCCGCGACCTGGGCGTCCACCAGGTCCGCCAGGGTCACCCGGGCGACGGGGTGCGCGGTGGCGTTCCACTCCGACAGCAGCTGCCGCCGGATCGGCGCGCCCAGCAGGTCGAGGTCGCCGACGCGGGTATCCGGCCGGGTGGTGATGCCTTCCAGGACGAGAAGGAGCGCGTCGGCGAAGCGCTGGGCCGTCGCCCCGGTGAACAGGTCGGCGGCGTAGCCGAGGGTCAGGTCGATGCCCGCGGGGGCACCCGACTCGTCGTAGTTGTCCACGGCGAACAGGTGCAGGTCGAATTGCGCTACGCCGGAGTCGTATTCGATCTCCGAGACCTCCAGGCCGGGCAGGCGCAGTTGCGCGCGCTCGTGGTTCTGGAAGGACAGACCCACCTGGAACAGGGGGTGGCGGGCGGTGGAGCGCTCCGGGTTGAGCACCTCCACCAGTCGCTCGAACGGGATGTCGGCGTGCGAGAAGGCGGCGATGTCCGCGGCACGCACCTGGGCCAGCAGTTCGCTGAACGGTGCACCCGCATCCACCCGGGCGCGCAGCACCAGGGTGTTGACGAACATGCCGATCACGTCGTCGAGGGCGCTGTCGCCACGACCCGCGATCGGGGTGCCGACCGCGATGTCGCCGGTGCCGGAGATCCGGGCCAGCAGGGCCGCGAAGGCGGCGTGCACGACCATGAACAGGGTCGCGCCCTGTGCCCGGCCGAGTTCGGTGAGGCGGGCGTGCAATTGGGCGTCGACGGGCAGTTCAACGCGCCCACCGCGCAGGCTCTGCTTGGCCGGGCGCGGGTGATCGGCCGGCAGGTCCAGCTGATCCGGGAGTCCCGCGAGGGTTTCACGCCAGTACGAGAGTTGCTGGGCAGCAAGCGATCCGGTGTCCGATTCCGAGCCGAGCAGACGATGCTGCCACAGCGCGTAGTCCGCGTACTGCACCGCCAGCGGCGTCCACGACGGGCGACGGCCGGACAGATGCGCCGCATAGGCCGCCATCAGGTCGCGCACGAACGGAACCAGTGAGGAGCCGTCCGCCGAAATATGGTGCAGCACGGCGGCGAGCACGTACTCACCGGCGGACTCGGAGAGTTCGAACAGGCGGATGCGGACCGGAACGTCCACCGTCACATCGAATGTCGTGGCGGCGAACTCGGCGACGCGCTGCGCCAGTTCGGATTCCGCGACCCGCACCGGCCGCAGCGAGGACACCGCGCGCGAGGCGGGCAGGATCACCTGGGCCGCACCCGCAGGGGTCTCGGGATACACCGTGCGCAGTGTCTCGTGCCGTTCGACGACCTCCGCGAACGCCGACTCCAGCGCGGTCACATCCAGATCGCCGGACAGCCGCAGCGCCAGCGGAATGTTGTAGGCGGTGGAGGTCCGATCGAACCGGTTGATGAACCACATGCGCTGCTGCGCCGGCGACAGCGGCAACCGCTCCGGACGCGCGCCCGCGACCAGCACCGGCCGCCGCGCCCCACGCGATTCCGTGCTCGCCCGCGCGGCCAGCGCCGCGACCGTGGACGCCTCGAACAGCGCCCGCACGCCGACCGTCGTATCGAGGGTCGCGCCGATGCGCGCGACCGCCTTCGCCGCCAGCAGCGAACTACCGCCGAGGGCGAAGAAGTCGTCGTCCGCCCCCACCCGGTCCAGGCCGAGCAGTTCGGCGAACACGCCCGCCACGATCTCCTCGGCGAAGGTGGACGGCTTGCGGTAGGCGGTGCCCTCGAACTGCGGGGCGGGCAGTGCGGCGCGATCGAGTTTGCCGTTGATGGTCAACGGGATTCGATCCAGCGCCACCACGGCGGCCGGCACCATGTGCTCGGGCAGCGACCGGGTGAGCGCCTGCCGCAGCTCGCCGGCATCCAGCGTCACGCCGGCGACCGGGACCGCGTAACCGACGAGACGATCCTCGCCCACGGTCTCGTCGTGCCGCACGACCACGGCGGCCTCCCGAACCTCGGGCAGGCCCAGCAGCGCGGCCTCGATCTCGCCGAGTTCCACCCGGAAACCGCGCAGGTTCACCTGCTGGTCGGCGCGGCCCAGGTATTCGAGATCACCGGTCGCGGTCCAGCGCGCCAGGTCACCCGAGCGGTAGGCCAGGGCGCCCGCCGGGCCGTACGGGTCGGCCACGAAACGCGCCGCCGTGAGGTCCGGGCGGTTCAGGTAACCGCGCGCCAATTGCCCACCGGAGACATAGATTTCACCGGGGACGCCGACGGGCACCGGGCGCAGCCGGGAATCCAGTACGCGCACGGTCAGACCCTGCAGCGCACCGCCGATCACGCTGGCCGAACCCGTCGTGGCATCGATGGGGCGATGCGAGACGTGCACGGTGGTCTCGGTGATGCCGTACATATTGACCAGCACCGGGTTGTGCGGGTGCCGCTCGAACCAACCGGTGAGCCGCTGCGGTTCCAGCGCCTCGCCACCGAAAATCACCCAGCGCAGGGACAATTCGTCCGCGCCGCCGTCGGCATCCGCGTCGGCGGCGATGAGCTGATAGAACGCCGACGGCGTCTGATTCAGCACCGTCACCCGCTCGGCGGCCAGCAGTTCCCGGAACTGCCGCGGCGAACGCGAAGTGAAGTAGTCGACCACGACCAGACGGCCGCCGTACAGCAGTGCGCCCCACAGCTCCCACACCGAGAAATCGAAGGCGTAGGAGTGGAACATGGTCCACACATCCGCAGCCCCGAAACCGTAGTGGCCCTGCGCATTGTCGAACAGCCGCAGCACATTCCGGTGCGGGACCGCGACGCCCTTGGGACGGCCGGTGGAGCCGGAGGTGTAGATGACGTAGGCGACGTGATCGGGCCGCAGCGCCGCCCGCCGGTCGGCGTCGGTGATCGGGGCGGCATCGGCGTCGTCGAAGGCCACCGCGTCCAGATCGATCACCGGGCCGCCGAACCAGCCCGCGGGCAGTCCCGCCGCGCCGCTGGTGATCGCGCACACCGGGCGCGCATCGTCGAGCACGTACTCGATGCGATCGGCCGGATAACCGGGGTCGACCGGCAGGTAGCCGCCGCCGGACTTGATCACCGCGAGCAGGGTGACCACCAGTTCGACGGTGCGCGGAAGCGCCACGGCCACCAGGGATTCCGGGCCGACGCCGGCCGCGATCAGGCGGCGCGCCAGCTGATTGGAGCGCGCGTCGAGTTCGGCGTAGGTGAGCTCGACGCCGCCCGCGCGCACCGCGATCGCGAACGGATCGGCGATCGCCGCCGTCGCGAAACGGACTGCGAGCGTGGTGATCTCGGCGGTGTCCGGTCCGGTGCTCGACCACTCGTGCAGGGTCCGCCGCTGCTCCTCGCCGCTGAGCAGCTGGATGTCGCCGACCACCACGGTCCGGTCGGCCGCCACCGCCGCCAGCACCTGTTCGAACCGGCGGGCCAGGATCGCGACGCTGTCCGCGTCGAAAAGATCGGTGGCGTAGCTGATCTCGATGTCCAGGCCGCCCGCGCGGCCGTCCGCGCCGCGCTGTTCCACGACGGTGAACTGCAGATCGAACTTGGCGACGCCCGCGTCCACCTGCTCCTGACGCACCTCCAGGCCCGGCAGCTGCACGGTGGGCAGGTCGTAGTTGTGGAAGGTCAGCGCCACCTGGAACAGCGGATGCCGGTGCTGCGCGCGCGCCGGCGCCAGCACCTCCACCAGCCGCTCGAATGGCACGTCGGCGTGCGAGAGGGCCGCGATGTCGCCCTCCCGCACCGCGTCCAGCACGGCGTCGAAACCGGCGCGCGGATCGATCTCGCTGCGCAACACCAGCGTGTTCACGAACATCCCGACCAGACCGTCGAGAGCCTGCTCACCGCGACCCGCCACCGGGGTGCCGATGGCGATGTCGGAACTGCCCGACAACCGCGACAGCAGCACCGCCAGCGCCGCGTGCACGGTGCTGAACAGGGTGGTGTCGTGCTTGCGGGCCAACTCCGCCAGCTCGCCGTGCAGATCGGAGTCGATGCCCAGCCGGTGCGTACCGCCGCGCAGCGACGCCACCGCCGGACGCGGCCGGTCCATCGGCAGCTCCAGCTGATCGGGCAGACCCGCCAGGCGGGTGCGCCAGAACTCCAGCTGCCGGGACAGCGCGGAAGCCGGATCGTCCTCCGAGCCCAGCGAATCCCGCTGCCACAGCGCGTAATCCGCGTACTGCACGGGCAGCGGCTCCCACTCCGGGACCGTGCCGGCCCGGCGCGCCGTATAGGCGGTCAGGAAATCGGCGGCCAGCGGGGCCAGCGAGAAGCCGTCCGCACTGATGTGATGCAGCACCAGCATCAGCACGTGATCGGTGTCCGACGTGCTGAATACCGCTGCGCGCAACGGCGTTTCACGGGTCAGATCGAACGGGACGCCCGCCAGCGCGCGCATCCGGCTCTCCCGCTCGTCCGCCTCCACCCGGGCATTGATGAGCGCCGTCGCGGCCGACCGCAGCACCCGCTGCTCGGGACCGTCCAGGCCGTCCGAATAGACGGTGCGCAGGGTTTCGTGCCGCTGCACCACATCCCGCAGGGCGGCGTTCAGCACGGCGGGGTCGATCTCCCCCGTGATGCGCAGGGCCAGCGGAATATTGTCCGCCGCCGCGCCCGGACCGTTCCCGGTGACCTCCGACCAGTACCGATTGAGGAACCACATCCGCCGCTGGGCAAAGGAGAGCGGAAGCGAATCGGGCCGAGGATCGATGGCGCGCAACGGAATACGCGCGACCTGACCGGCCGTGGCAGCGGCGCGAACCGCCAGCGCGGCCACCGTCGGGGCGTCGAACAGATCACGCACCGACAGTTCGGCCTCCAGCGCCGCCCCGGCCCGCGCCACCGCCCGTGCGGCCAGCAGCGAACTGCCGCCGAGTGCGAAGAAGTCGTCATCCGCGCCGACCCGCTCGAGCCCGAGCAGCTCGGCGAACACACCCGCCACGACCTCCTCGGCCACCGTCGACGGCTTCCGGTAGGCCGCGACCTCGAAAACCGGTGCCGGCAGGGCATTCCGATCGAGCTTGCCGGTAGCGGTCACCGGGAACTCGTCCAGCACCACGACAGCGGCCGGAACCATGTAGCCCGGCAGCACCCGCGACAGTGCGTCCCGCACCGCATCGGCCTCGACCTCGGACTCCGGCGCGCACACCACGTAGCCGACCAGCTGCGGCTCACCCGTGGCCGCGTCCGCCCGCACCACAACCACGGACTGCGCCACCTGCGGCAGCGCCAGCAGCGCGCTCTCGATCTCCCCCAGCTCGATGCGTAGCCCGCGCACCTTCACCTGGAAGTCGGTGCGGCCCAGGTACTCCAGCTCCCCGTCGCCGGTCCACTTCACCAGATCCCCGGTGCGGTACATGCGCGCACCGGGAGTGAACGGGTCGGCCACGAAGCGCTCCGCGCTCAGATCCGCGCGACCGGTGTACCCGCGTGCCAGCTGCGCGCCCGCGAGGTACAGCTCACCGGCGATCCCGGGAGCCACCGGATGCAGCCGCGAATCCAGCACGTACAGCCGGGTATTGAACACCGGACGCCCGATCGGCACCGACACCGTGTCAGCGGTGGTGACCTCATGGAAGGTCACGTCCACGGCGGCCTCGGTGGGACCGTACAGATTGTGCACCCGCGCCCCGGTCAGCTCGCGCAGACGCTGCGCGGCCGGTGCGGGCAGCGCCTCACCGGAGGTGAACACCTGCCGCAGCGGCAGCCGCACGGCCTTCTCCCCGAGCGCACCGAGAAATATTGAAAGCATCGACGGCACGAAATGCGTTGTGGTGACGCCCTCTTCGGCAATGATCCGCGCCAGGTAGGCCGGATCGCGATGCCCGTCCGGCGCGGCGACCACCAGCCGCGCACCGGTCTGCAACGCCCAGAAGAACTCCCACACCGACACATCGAAGGTCGCCGGAGTCTTCTGCAGCACAACATCTTCAGCGGACAGGCCATACTCGGCCTGCATCCACACGAGGCGGTTGACGATCGCCGCATGCGACACGGCCACACCCTTCGGGCGGCCGGTCGAACCCGACGTGAAGATCACATAAGCGGTATTCGAACCACGCAGCGGCGCACGACGATCCGCATCCGTCAGCGGAGCATCGGAACAACCCGACAGCTCCACCTCATCAATGCGCACCACCCTTGTCGGGTCTTCGCTGCGGCGGGGGTCTTCGAAACCATCGCGCGAGGTCGTCAGCACGCACACCGGGTTGGCGGTGTCGAGCACATAGGCAACACGGTCGGCGGGCTGGTCCAAGTCCAGCGGCACGTACGCGCCACCGGCCTCGACGACCGCGTACATGGCCACAAGCAGGTCCAACGAGCGGCGGATGCCGAGCGCTACCAGGCTTTCCGGGCCGACGCCGGCTTCGATCAGCGTGCGGGCCAAGCGATGCACGTCGGCGGCGAACGCACCGTAGGACAGACTTGTCCCCTCGAAGGTGAGGGCAACCGCGTCCGGGGTCCGGGCAACCTGCGCCTCGAACAGGTCGGCCAGAGTGGCGGAATCCTCCGTGTCCCAGGTGGCCACGGTGTCGTTCCAGCGTGCCAGCACCAGTTCACGCTCGGCCGCATCGAGGATCGGGATATCGCCGACGATCCGATTCGGTTCGGCCGCAGCGGCTTCCAGGAGCCGAGTGAGGCGCTGAGCGAACAGGGTGATGGTGGTGTCGTCGAACAGGTCGGTGGCGTAGGTGAACACCGCGTCCAGTGCACCGTCACCGGTCTCGGTCACGGTGAGTTGGAGATCGAATTTGGCAGTGTGGGTATCGATTTCCAGCCGGGATGCTTCCAGCCCGGCCAGTTCCGGCGCCGCCGGGGCGGTGTTCTGGAAGTCCAGCACCACCTGGAACAGCGGGTGCAGACCCGGCGAGCGCACCGGGTTCAGCGCCTCGACCAGTCGCTCGAACGGCACATCCGCCTGCCCGAAGGCACGCAGGTCGGCCTGGCGCACGGTTGCCACCAGGTCCGAGAAGGACTGGGCGGCATCGATTTCGGTGCGGAGAGTCAGGGTGTTGACGAACATGCCGACCAGGCCGTCCAGCGCTTGCTCGCCGCGCCCGGCCACCGGGGTGCCGATTGCTATGTCGGTCTGTGCGGACAGCTTCGACAGCAGTGCCGCGAAGGCCGCGTGCACCACCATGAACAGTGACGCCTGCCGTTGCTCGGCGATTTCCCGCAGCTGCCGGTGCAGCTCCGCGTCGAGCGCGAACTCGTGGCGCGCACCCAGGCCGGAGCGGGTGGCCGGTCGCGGCCGGTCGAGCGGGAGCGCCAGCTCCGGCGGCACCCCCGACAGCTCATTCCGCCAGAACGCGATCTGCCGCGCCAGCAGCGACTCGGAATCGGCTGCATCGCCGAGCAATTCCCGCTGCCACAGCGTGTAGTCCGCGTACTGCACCGGCAGCGGCGCCCACGCGGGGGCGGCACCGCCGCACCGCGCGGCATACGCGGTCATGAGGTCGCGGGTCAGCGGCGCGATCGACCACCCGTCCGCCGCGATGTGATGCACCGAGAAGACCAGGATGTGCTCACTGTCGGTGCGCAGCAGGGTCAGGCGGAGCGGGGGCTCCGTGGCGAGCGCGAAAGGCTGTGCGGCGGCGGCCCGGATGCGTGCTTCCAGGTCGGCCGGGGCGATCGGCTCGGGGTGGAGGTCGAAGGTCGGTTCGGTGGCGGGCAGCACCTTTTGGTGGCCTACGCCGTCGATGGACGGGTAGATGGTGCGCAGGGTCTCGTGGCGTTCGACCACATCCGCGACGGCGGCCGCGAGGGCGGCGGGGTCGAGGGGGCCTCGCAGGCGGATGGCGTCCACCAGATTGTCGGCCACCGAGTTCGGGTCGAATCGGGCGAGGAACCACATGCGCTGCTGGGCGTAGGACAGCGGGACGAGCGCGGGGCGTTCGGCCGCGATCAGCGGGAGCCGGGAATCCGCCGTGCCGGAGGGCAGGTGCGCGGCCAGGCCCGCGACGGTCGGGTATTCGAACAGCAGGCGCAGCGGCACCTCGGTGTGCAGGGCCGCGGCCAGGCGGGCCGAGATCTGGGTTGCCACCAGGGAATTGCCGCCGAGGGCGAAGAAGTCGTCGTCCAGGCCCAGCGGGTCGGTGCCGAGGACATCGGCGAAGACCTGGGCCACCGCGCACTCGGCGGAGGTGGCGGGCGCGCGGAAGGCGCGGGCCTTCAGTTCGGGTTCGGGGAGGGCCTTGCGGTCCAGCTTGCCGGAGGGGGTGAGCGGCATGCGGTCGAGGCGGACGTAGGCGGTGGGCACCATGTACGACGGGAGCGCGGAACGCAGTCGCTCCGCGAGGATTTCGGTGAGGTCCGGCTCGGGCAGCTCGGTGACCACGTAGGCGACCAGGAGCTCGCCGGTGCGGTGCTTGTGCACGATCACGGCGGCGGCGCGCACATCGGCGGCGGCGGTCAGGGCGGCTTCGATCTCGCCGAGTTCGATGCGCTGGCCGCGCAGTTTCACCTGGAAGTCGCTGCGGCCCAGGTATTCCAGCTGCCCCGCGCGGGTGCGGCGGACCAGGTCGCCGGTCCGGTACATGCGCGAACCGTCCGGTCCGTAAGGATTGGCGACAAAACGTTCGGCGGAGAGTTCGGCACGACCGTGGTAGCCGCGCGCCACCTGCACACCCGACAGGTACAGCTCACCGATCACATTGTCCGGCACCGGGCGCAGCCGCTCGTCCAGCACGAAGACCGCGCTGCCGCGCACCGGCCGCCCGATCGGCACCGGTCCCGTCCCGGCCGGATCCACCGGCGCGTAGGTGGCGTGCACGGTGAACTCGGTCGGACCGTACAGATTGTGCAGCGCCGCGCCGCTCACGGTCGCGAAGGCCGCGGCGGCCTCACTCGACATGGCCTCGCCGGCCACGAAAACCACACGCAGCGAAGCGATGTCCGCGGCCCGCACCGCCTGTGCGAACACCGTCAGCATGGACGGCACGAACGAGGTCATGGTGACCCCGGTGCTCTCGATCAGCTCGGCCAGATACGCGGTGTCGCGATGCCCATCGTGTTCGGCGACCACCAGCTGCCCGCCCCGGCACAGCGGCGCGAACAATTCCCACACCGAGACGTCGAAGGTCGCGGGCGTCTTGAACAGCACCACGTCCGTCGCGCCGATGTCGTATTCGTCGGCGATCCAGGCGATCTGGTTCGCCACCGAGGCATGCTGTACCGCAACGCCTTTCGGGCGTCCGGTGGAGCCGGAGGTGAAGATGACATAGGCCAGGCTCGCCGGGTGCAGCGGCCCGTGCCGCTCGGCGTCGAGCACCGGAGCGGCGGAGAATCCGGACAGTTCGGCCGTATCCACCGCGACCACCCGGACATCGGCGCCGGCCTCCCAGCCGTCGGCCGAAGTCGTCAAAATACATACCGGCTGGGCGGTTTCGATAACGTGCCGCAGTCGCTCCGCGGGCTGATCCGGATCCACCGGCACATACGCACCGCCCGCCGTCAGCACCGCGTACGCCGCCAGCACGAACTCCGCCGACCGGCGCATCCCCAGCACCACCAGCGTGTCCGGGCCGACACCCAGCGAAACCAGCAGCCGGGCAAGCCGGTTCACATGCGCCGACATATCGGCGTAGGTGAGCACCCACGGCCCGTCGATCACCGCGACCGCACCGGGCGTGCGCCGCACCTGCTCCTCGAACAGCGCGATGACGCTGTCGCCGCCGGTAATCGATTCGGCCACGCCGGATTCCAGGACCCGCGCACGCTCGGCCGCATCCAGCAGCGGCACCTCGGCAACCACGATTCCGGGGTCGGCGGTGACCACCTCGAGTACCCGCACATACCAGTGCGCGTACTCGGAGACGGTGGCGTGATCGAACAGATCCGTGGCGAAGCTGAACTCCGCCTGGATCCCCGCCGGTGCCGGACCTTCCCCGGGACCGGCACCGGCGAAGCTTTCGGTGACCGCGACCGAGAGGTCGAACTTGGTCACTCCGGTGTCCAGCGTACCTGCCGTGGCAAGCAATCCGGGCAGTTCGACACCGATATTCCCCGCGCCGGTGAACGAGAACATCACCTGGAACAGCGGGTGACGGGCTTGCGAGCGGGTCGGATTCACAACCTCGACCAGCTGCTCGAACGGCGCGTCGGCATGTGCGAACGCGGCGAGATCCGCCTCCCGCACCCGAGCGACCAGCCGGGTGAACGACTCTCGCGCGTCGACCCGGGTGCGCAGCGGCAACGTATTGACGAACATGCCGATCAGTTGGTCCAATTCGCGTTCGCCACGCCCGCCCACCGGGGTGCCGATCACGATGTCCTCGGTGCCCGAAAGCCTCGCCAGCAACATCGCCAGCGCGGCGTGCATGATCATGAACGTCGAAACACCCTGTGCGCGTGCGGCTTCCGCGATCCGCTCGTGCAAATCGGCAGCCAACCCGACGGTCAGCACCCCACCGCGGCCACTGGCGACCGCCGGGCGCGGCCGATCCGCGGGCAGGTCCACCTGCTCCGGCGCACCGAACAACGCGTCGGTCCAGAACGCGAGCTGTCGGCTGAGCAGCGAATCGGGATCCTCGACCGAACCCAGTCGTTCCCGTTGCCACAGCGCGTAATCCGCGTACTGCACCGGCAGCGCGGTCCAGGCCGGAACCCCGCCCGCGCGCCGCGCGGAATACGCCTCGACCAGATCCCGCGCCAGCACCGGCAGCGACAGACCATCCGCCGCGATGTGGTGCAGCACCACCGCGAGCGCGTACTCGCCGACACCCAGCTCGAACAGCCGGGCCCGGAACGGGATCTCGGACTCCAGATCGAAACCGCGTGCGGCGAAAGCGCTCAATTCCAGATCCAGCGCGTAGCTCGCGGTCGGCTCCGCCGCAGCCAGCGGCGACACCTGCGCGGCCGGCAGAATCCGCTGGCACGCAAGACCGTCCGCGGTCTGCGGGAACACGGTACGCAGAATCTCGTGCCGGGCCGCCACATCCGCGAGCGCCGCGCGCAGCGCCGCCGTATCCAGCTCGCCACGCAGGCGCAGCACGAACGGCATGTTGTAGTCCGCACCGGACCGCTCGAACCGATTCAGGAACCAGATCCGCTGCTGCGCGGGCGACAGCGGCAGCACCGCCGGCCGCACCAGCGGACGCAGCACCGGGTCGAGTTCGGCGTCCTCGTCCAGGAAACTGTTGTCGATGAGATCGGCCAGCTCCGCGACCGTGGTGGCGGCGAACAACTCCCGCACCCCCAGCCGGCAGCCCAGCTCCGCACCCAGCCGCGCACCCACCTGGGTGGCGATCAGGCTGTTGCCGCCGAGCGCGAAGAAATCGTCGTCGAGACCGACCCGGTCCCGGCCCAGCACCTCACCGAACACCCGCGCCACCGTGCGCTGCACCGGCGACACCGGCTCGCGGTACTCGAGCACGCGACGCTCCGGGGCGGGCAGCGCCGCTCTGTCCAATTTGCCGGAAGCATTGAGCGGCAGCGCTTCCAGCAGCACATACGCTGCCGGAACCATGTACCCGGGCAGCTCCGCCGCCGCCGCGGTCCGCAGTCGCACGGCGTCCACCGCAGCGGAGGCGGCCGGCACCACATAGGCCACCAGCTGCTCGTCGCGCACCACGACCACCGCGTGCCGGACCCCGGCCACCGCCGCCAGCACCGACTCGATCTCGCCCAGCTCGATGCGCAGACCGCGCAGCTTCACCTGGAAATCGGTGCGCTCCAGATAGATCAGCTCACCGTCGGCCGACCACGCCACCAGATCACCGGTGCGGTACATGAGCTCACCGCAACGACCATGCCCCGCGCCACCGGCGAACGGATCGGCCACGAAGCGCTCCGCCGTCAGCCCGGCCCGCGCCACATAGCCCCGGGCGAGCTGTACCCCCGACAGATACAGCTCACCCGGAGTCCCTACGGGAACCGGCCGCAGACGTGAATCGAGCACGTACAGCCGGGTATTGGACACCGGCGCGCCGATCGGCACGGAATCGGTGTCCAAGTCGGTGACTTCGTGGAAGGTGACATCCACAGCCGCTTCGGTAGGACCGTACAGGTTGTGCAGCGCCGCGCCCGTACGAGCGCGGAACCGCTGCGCGGTCACCGCGGGCAGCGCCTCCCCGGACGCGAACCCCATCCGGAAGCTCGAGCCCAGGTGGGCCGCGGTGTCGTGGTCGAGCGCGGCCACAAAGACTGCCAGCATCGACGGCACGAAATGCGCGACCGTCACACCCTCGCGGGCAATGACATCGACCAGATACGCCGGCTCGCGATGCCCGTCCGGCCGCGCCACCACCAGGCGCGCGCCGACCTGCAACGGCCAGAAGAACTCCCACACCGATACGTCGAAGGTGGCGGGCGTCTTCTGCAACACCACATCGGCGGCGGTCAGGGCGTACTCGGCCTGCATCCACACCAGCCGGTTGACGATCGCCGCATGGCTGACGGCCACACCCTTGGGCTTGCCGGTCGAGCCGGACGTGAAGATCACGTACGCGGTATTCGAAGGACGCAGCGGCGCAAGGCGGTCCGCGTCGGTCAGCGGTGCGCCGGAGTACCCAGGCAGCTCCACCTCATCGATGCGCACCACCCCCGAGACTTCGAGCTCATCACGGGCGGTGGTCAGCACGACGACCGGCCGCGCGGTCTCCAGCACGTACTGCTTGCGGTCGGCCGGATGATCCGGATCGAGCGGCACGTACGCGCCGCCCGCCGCCTGCACCGCGTAGATCGCGACCACCAGCTCCGGCGAGCGGCGCAGGTGCAGGGCCACCAGCGACTCCGGACCGACGCCCAGCGAAACCAGATGCCGGGCCAGGCGATTCACGCGCTGCGCCAGCTCACCGTAGGTGAACTCGCACGCCGGTTCGCCGTCGAATCGCAGCGCCACCGCGTCCGGCGTGCGCGCGGCCCGCGCCTGGAACAGCGATACCAGCGTGGCCTCGCTGTCCACCGGACGCCGGGTGTCGTTCCAGATGCGCAGTGTCACCTCACGTTCCAGCTCGGTGGTCACCTCCGCCGCCGACAGGGGCGCGTCCGCGTCCAGGTCGAGCAGGCGCTCCAGGAAACCGAGGAACCGCGCGTGGTGCCGGGCCAGCTCGTCGCCGCTGTAGAGATTCGGATTCGCCTCCAGGTCCAGGAACACCTGGTTGCTGTCGCCGTAGTACACCTGCAGACTCAGGTCCTCCACCGGCCCCGTGGTCAGCACCCGGTATTTCGCGGTCGCGTCCGCCAGCGGCAGGCTCAGATCGAACAGCATGATGTTGGCCAGCGGACCGAACAGCGCCCGCCGGGTCTGCTGCCCGGTGCTGTCCGCGTCCCGGCGAATGTCCTCGGCGCGATACCGCTGATGCCGCAGCGCACCCGACAGTTCCCGCTGCGTGCCCGCCAGCGCCGCACCCCAGGTGATCTCGTCGCCGACCGACAACCGCACCGGCACGATATTCGACAGCATGCCCGCCGACTTGCGTGACAGACCCGTGGTGCGCGCGGTCACCGGCAGGCTCAGCACCACATCCGAGCGATCGGTGAGCCGGGCCAGATACCGCCCGAACGCCGCCACCATGACCACCGCGAACTTCGAATCGTGCGCGGCCGCACACGCGTTCACACGATCGAAGATCCGCTGCGGCAGCTGCCGACCGAAGCGCAGATTCCCCGCGGCAGGCGCGGCGGTCCGGCGATTGAGCGTGGTCGCCTCCAGCCCGCGCACCCGCTCGGCCCAGTACTCGCGATCCGTCGCGAACCGCTCGGCGCCCCGGTACTCCAGCTCGTGCTCCACCAGCTGCCGCATGGCGCCCGGCGAAACCACCGACGGCTCTTCGCCTTTCATGCGCGCGTTGTAGATCTCGGCCACCCGCATGGTGTTGGTGAGCGCGCCGTATCCGTCCAGCACGATGTGATGCGAACGCAGGTACCAGAAGTAGTGGCGCTCGGCGATCCACAGCACCGCGCCCCGCAGCAGATCGTCCGTGAGCAGATCCACCGGCGCGGTGTAGTCGGCGCGCATCCACGCGTGCGCGGCGGCCACCGGATCGGCCTCGCCGCGCAGATCGATCAGCGGAATCCGGATGCGCAGTGCGGGATCCAGCACCTGCCGGGGTTCGCCGTCCACCTCGACCGGCCGCATGAGCACGGCCTCGAACTCGTGGATGGCCTGCACGTGGGCGGCCTCCAGCACCGTGGCGTCGAGTTCGCCGCGCACCTCCAGGTACTGGGCCACATTGATCGGCACCTCCGGATCGAGCTGCTGCGCGTACCAGAGCCCGAGCTGGGCGGGTGTGAGCGGAAAAGGCTGCGGCGCCTGCGAATCCGGTGTCGTCGAACAGTCCGGCCGATGCTCGTCCGCGACCTTGCGGTCACTGCCCGACCCGAACCCACCCAACTCCGTACCCTGCACCAGAGCCTCCTAGATATGGCGAAATGCTGTGCCGCCGAACGCTTCCGGGCATCACGAAATAGACCTGGGGTACCGCTGGGGACGGTGCCAGGCCGCGGTCAACCGCTACTGCCTCAATATGTTTCGACGAATGCGCGGGCGCCCTCCGTGACGCCGTGCGCGTGATCCAACTAGTGCGCGAGCCGGCCGGTACGCGACGTACCCGAGCCGGGATGCGGGTGCCTCCGGGTCATCCGCATCGACCTGTCCTGCTGTCGATCTCCTCCAACTTCACCGCCGCGCGCCGCTCGCCGACTCCCTCGCGAGCGCCACACTGTCGCCTGCATCACATGGATGCCGTCCATGCATTGCGAACACTAGGCGGTGTAAGAATAAAACGGAACTTTTTCCTGAAAAAAAGTTGGACGAGCGTCTAGTTGGTCGCGGGAGAGTCCATGAACGCCGCGCAAATGTGGGTACAGCCACACACGGAAGCCGCGGTGTGACACACCGCACTTTCGGTTGCGAAGACTATGGCTCGAAACGTTGCAACTGCGTTGCATCGGCGCCCATGCGCCGATCGAGCACCCGGATCTTGGCTTCGATCTGCGAATACAAGGGAGAATCCCGGTCAACGGTGGCGCGATAGACCGCCCACGCCGCCGCGTCGTCACGACCTTCGGCACCGGCGGTCCACCGGCTCAATACCGTCGCGTCGCCGGAACGCAGTACGGCCGTGCGCAATCGGACGCGCAATTCATCGCGAATGTCTATAACTCCCGGCGCGGTCGAACGCGGCAATACCGGACCCGCATAAAGCCGGACCGCCGCATCCACATCCCCGGAATCCAGCGCCGCGCGCAACGCCTCCACATCCGTGGCGATCGGAACCCGCAAACGATAAGGGCGCGAACCGAACACATTCGGGCCCACCACCGAGCGCAAACGCGACATGGCCGCGCGAATGGTGGCATTGTCCAGATCCGCGTCGTCCAGCAGCAGCGCCAGATGGTCCGCCGACAGTCCCTCCTGATGCTCGGCCAGCAGCACCAGGATCTCGGCGTGCCGCTGCGACAACGGAACTCGCTCGCCCGCCACCGTCAACTGCGGCTGCCCCAGCCCGAGCACCTCCAGGCCGAGCCGCTCCGGCGCGGGCGCGTCCGCCCCGGCGCGGCGATCCTGACCGGACCGCACCGCGGTCAGCAGCAGATCCATTTCCGCGGCCGTCGCCGCCGCCTTCACCAGGGCCAGAATCTCCGGACGCGCCACCCGCACCCCGCCCGCGATCATGAGCACGCCCACCAGGCGGCCGTCCGGATCGTGCACGGGCGCAGCCGCGCCGGTGATCTGATGCATGCGATGCAGGAAATGCTCGGGCCCGTGAATCCAGGCCGCACGGCCGGTGCGCACCACCAGGCCCACCGCATTGGTGCCCACCCGGCGCTCACTCAGATCATTGCCCTCGCGCAGGCCGGCCTCGGCCGCGGCGCGCACCCGATCGGCGTTGCCGTGCACCGACAGCACCCGGCCGAACTGATCGGCCACCACGACAATGAGTCCCGTGCTCGTGGCATCACGCAGCAGCAGCTTGTCCACCAGTGGCATGGCCGACGCGATCGGATGCGCGTCGCGATACCGCTGCAGATCTGCGCCGCGCAGACCGCGACCGTCGTTGTCGTCCAATGGATCGACACCGCCGCGCACGCTGCGCAACCACGATTCCAGCACCATGGGGCGAAGCAGACCCGGGAGCTGACCGAGTTGATCGCCGCCCACACTCAAATATCCGTGGGCCTGTGCGGCATAGGCCTCCAGTGCGCCGAGCTGCGTACTGCCCGAACCGGCACCGTGCTGGGGAAGGCTCCCACCTGCGAGATTGCTGACCATTTGCCTTTCTTTCCGCCTCAGAGCGTACCGGCGGAAAAGTGGCTCGAAGTCGAAAGCCCATTGTTTGTCCCGCAGGTCACACCTCGACGGTTGCCCAGGCAAATGTGAGCTAGCTAGCAATTAGATAAACGCCGTTTGGTCAGATGGTTCCGGGGCTAGTGCGGCGGCAGCGTCGGGCGCAGGGCCGCACCGCTGCGCACCCGGGCCGCACCCCACCACAGGCCGGTGCCGTAGGCCATGTCCTCCAAGCGTTTACACAGCACATAGCGGGCCGGATCGAGGGAACCCGACTCGCGGTGAATGAACCAGTCCGCCAAGCCATCCGCCACCGCCATGGTCAGCGCGATCTGACGAACCCGGCGCGAGCACAGCATGCCCAGCAGAGTCACCGGCCAGTAGTCGCGGCACAGCACACACGCCAGCCGCCAGACACCGCCGGAGAATCCGCGCGCCATATAGATGGCGGCGACGCGGGTCGGATTGTCCAGTTCGGCGAAGACGCGACGCAGCCGGAACAGCGTGGTCACCAGGGTCAGCACGCCGCCGAACACACCCCAGCGGGTGAGCGTGCCGAACAGCAGCGCCGTCACCGCCGTCCACACCGGCAGCGACAGCGGCGCGGCCATCGCGGCATGCCGCTGGCCCAGCGGAGCCACCCCGGTGCCGTGGGCCACCTTGTGCGCGAACCACTTTCGCAGTGACACCGGATTGCTGTGCGCGACCCGGGCGGCCGGCTCGTAGCGCAGCCGCCAGCCCGCGCGATCCAGCCGCCAGCACAGATCCACATCGTCGCCGGTGCCCATGGACTCGTCGAAACCGCCGTCGGCCAGCAGCGCGGTGCGGCGCACCAGCAATGCGGCACTCGGCACATACGGCACCGGGCCGTGCGCCTGCACCGCCGACTCCCGGCGGCCGCGATGCAGTGCGCCACGAGTGTGCTCGTAGCGCGCCAGCACCGTGGAATCCGGATCCATGGCCAGGATCCGCGGGGCCACCAGCGCCACCTTCGGATCGCTGAAATGGCCCAGCATGACCTCCAGCCAGCCGGTGCGCGGCACCACGTCCGGGTCCAGGAAGGCCACGAACTCCGTTGCCGCGGCCCGCAATCCGAAATTGCGGGCGGCCGCGGGGCCCAGCCGGCGATCCCGGCGCAGCACCGTCACCCGGCAGCGCCGTGCCTGCGGCACCCGCACCGGGCGATCCGAACCGTCGTCCACCACGATCACGGTGTGCCCGCGCAGCGCGCTCAGCAGCCGGCGCAGGCCCGCCTCGTCGTTGTGCACCGGCACGATGACGGTGACGTCGTCGACCGAAGGCAGCAGGCGCGGACGGGGATTCGCCACCCCGGAATCGAGCAGGCGTCTGGCAACCCGAGCGGAGCTGGGGCCGGTCACCTCGAGGTACCCGTCACCGATCATGGCCGCAGCTTCCGGCGCGAGCCGCAGCAACCTCGTCGGCGAGCCGCCGACCAGGTACCGTCCACCGGAATAAGTGCGCACCCTGGGATCGATTCGCACCCCGAAACCATCGGGAAGGCGATCATGGCGCATTCCCGAAATGCTAAGGCAGCGCACATTCAGCAACCCTCAAGGCGCGCCGTTTGCGGGCTTTTCCTAGGCACTGCGCACCGGCCGCGCAGTAATCTTCCGCAGTCGACAACCCTCCGCAGTCGACCGGGGGCCGGGGACGGGA
This sequence comes from Nocardia huaxiensis, assembly GCF_013744875.1. Lineage (NCBI taxonomy): Bacteria > Bacillati > Actinomycetota > Actinomycetes > Mycobacteriales > Nocardiaceae > Nocardia > Nocardia huaxiensis. Next base: position 1,987,018 of record NZ_CP059399.1, on the reverse strand, counting down.
GCCCCCGATTCCGGGGGTCCGGGGGCAGCGCCCCTGGGAACGGCCCAGCGCCTTTAGACTGCGTGAGGAAATTCGGCAGTTGAACAGGCAGGGGACGGGAATCCGTACCCGCGGTGGTCGAGGTGGTATGGGAGTCGGGCGAATGCAGACAAGCGGGGGCGGCAACACCCTGTCGGAAGCCGAGATCGTCGAGGCCGCTCTGCGAGTGGTCCGCCAGGACGGCGTGGAGAAACTCTCCATGCGACGACTCTCCCGCGAACTCGGGGTTTCTCCCATGGCCCCCTATTACTACGTGGCCGACAAGCGCGAGCTACTCGATCTGGTGGCGACGGCCGCACTCACCGGAGTGCGCAAGCCCCCACCGGAATTCGGCACCTGGCAAATGCGGCTGCGCGAAATCGTCGACCAGATCGACGAAAAGCTGCGCAAACACCCGGGACTCGGCGATGTGCTGATCGAGCAGATGCTCGGCAAACAGCTCGACCTGATCGCCGCCGTGATGGAGATCCTGTTCGACGCGGGCTTCGACGAGCGCAATGTGCTCTCGGCCTATGCGACGATCCACACCTACCTGTTCGGGCGCAGCAAGGTGAATCCGCGCGACCGCACCGCCCTGCAGGATCGCGTGCTGCCGGAGGCGGTGGAGCGGGCCATGAAGCATATGGGCGACCTGCGCGGGAAGTACTCCTATGACTTCTCCATGGACGTGCTCATCGCCGGCCTGGAGGCCCAGCTTGTCCGGCAGCGCGACAGCCACGTATAGTGAAACTAGAACACGTTCTAGTTTGCGAGAGGACACCATGACCACCGTCGACGTACCGCACAGCTCGCGCTCCGCCGTGCTGCGGGTATCCGCGGTCATCAACGAGACGGCCGACTCCTGCTCGCTGGTATTCGACGTACCCGAAGAACTCCGTGAGCGATTCAGCTATGTGCCCGGCCAATTCCTGACCCTGCGCATCCCCAGCGACCTCACCGGATCGGTCGCCCGCTGCTACTCGCTGGCCAGCTCCCCCTACACCGACGACAAGCCGAAGGTGACCGTCAAGCGCACCGTCGACGGGTACGGCTCGAACTGGCTGTGCGACAACATCAAAGCCGGGGACAGCGTCGAAGTACTGCCGCCGTCGGGCGTTTTCACGCCCAAGAACCTGGACGCCGACCTGCTGCTGTTCGCGGCCGGCAGCGGCATCACCCCGGTCATGTCGATCCTGAAATCCGCGCTCTCGCGGGGCAACGGGAAGATCGTCGTGGTCTACGCCAACCGCGACCACGGGTCGGTCATCTTCGCGGGCGAACTGCGCGAACTCGCCGACAAGCACCCGCAGCGGCTCGTGGTCATCCACTGGCTCGAACACCTCCAGGGCCTGCCCACCGCCGATTCGCTCGCCGCGCTGGTGTCCCCCTACACCGCGCACGAGGCCTTCATGTGCGGGCCCAAGCCGTTCATGGACCGGGTGCACGACGCGCTCGCGCAACTCGGGGTACCGCGCAGCCGCACCCACGCCGAGGTCTTCAACTCGCTGTCCGGCGATCCGTTCGCCGATGTCGCACCCGCCGAGATCAGCGCCGAGGAGGCCGCCGACGCGGCCAGCGTGGAAGTCGAACTCGACGGCGAGACCCACGAATTGACTTGGCCGCGCAGCCAGACCCTGGTCGACATCATGCTCTCCAAGGGCCTCGACGTGCCCTACTCCTGCCTCGAAGGCGAATGCGGCTCGTGCGCCTGCACCGTCGTCGAGGGCACCGTGGAAATGGAGAACGCCGAAATCCTCGACCCCGAGGACATCGCCAATGGCTACATTCTCGGCTGCCAGGCCCGGCCGGTCACCGACCACCTGAAGATTCAGTTCTGAGAAGTACCGGCAGACAATCGAATTCGGCCCCCGCATGGGACATGCGGGGGCCGAATTGTTGCGACGCCATTGTCGCGCGTCAGTGCGTCAGTACGCGCCGAAGACGTTGTCGATCGAGCCGTAGCGGTGCGCCGCGTAATTGCAGGCGGCGGCGATATTCGCGACCGGATCGTAGATGTCCCACGAGGTGCCCTCGACGTGGTACGCCTGGAAAGTCGGATCGATCACCTGCAACAGGCCCTTCGACGGGATACCCGCCGCGGCATTCGAGTCGTAGAGGTTGATCGCCTGCGGATTACCGCCCGACTCCCGAATGATGTTGCGGAAGATACCGTCGTAGCTGCCCGGAATCCCCTGCTTGTTCATGACGTACAGGGCGTTCTTGATCCAGCCGTCGAGATTGTTCTGGAAGACCGGCGGCAGCAGTTCGTTGAACGGAGCCGGCAGGGTCTGCACATAGTTGCGCACCTGGTCCTGCTGATCCTGCGGCAGCAGATTCAGCTGGTCCTGGGCGACCTGCTGCGCCTGCTGGGCGGGCTGCTGCAGTTCGTTCGGCACACCGGCGATGGGAGCCTCGGCGGACGCGGTCGCGGGAACGGCGATCAGGGCGGCGGCGGCCAGCGCCACCGGAAGGCATTTGCGAAGTGTCATAAGTGTTTTGGGCAGCACGAATCACCGCGAGCGCCGGGAAGCGCTCCGGAATTGCGCCGGGGGTTGTAGTGAGACCGCTACTCGAATGCCGACTCGGCGTTGAGTATTGAGCACCTGAAACAGGCACTCGGTCTGTTTCGACACATCACAGCTTGGTTGCGACAGGTGAACGATTACTGAACGCAAACTGAACAATAGGTGAACTAGCAAATTACCGGCATGGCATTTGTGTGATTCAGCGCGCTGACCAGCAGCTTTCCCGCACCCCCGAGGGCGTCGTCACACGCCCCGCTCCCTGTGGCCGCCGTCAGCGCTGTGCGCGATAGTGTGCACGCCGCTCCGGGGTCAGGTGTTCGGTCGCATAACTCAGGGCCGTCCGGCCCATCCCGGCCGCATGCGCATCCAGGAACCCGGCCAGAATCTCGGCGTCCACCCGCTTCCCGATCTCACGCAGCATCCACCCCACCGCCTTCTGGATCAGATCCCGCCGATCGTCCAGCAGCCGCTCACTCAGCGCGAGGGTCGTGCTCGCATCCCCGCGCTTGATGAAATCGAAGGTGCTCAACAGCGCCACCCGCCGCTCCCACAGCGAATCCCGTTGCGCCAGTTCGAACAACAGGTCCCGCGGCCGCTCCCGCAACCACGGCCCCACGATGAACTCGGCCGACGCGTCCACCAGATCCCAGTTGTTCACCCGCCCCCGCTCGACCGCCGCCAGATACAGCCGAAAGATCTTCTCCTGCAACGTGACATCCCCACCGCGCGCACGAGAAGCCTTCGCCATCCACGCGTTCAGAATCACCAGCCCCGCCAGCCGATGCTCGTGCACCGGACTGTCGAGCAGCTTGTCGATCTCCGAAAGCGGCAGCCCCCCGAACACTTTCGCCACCTTGCGGGTCGCGGGCACCCGCACGCCGATGAAGACGTCACCCTCGCCGTACTCCCCCGGCCCGGTCTTGAAGAACCGCTGCAGATGCATCGCGTCCGCCGCATCCGACACCTCGGCCAACGCCGCCTGCACCGCCGCCGCGGTGAGTTCCTGGGTCATGTCCTCATCATCACCCCCACCTCCGACACCCCTCGGCATCCACGCCGAGGGTCTTTCGGACTCACCGACTCCGATCGGTGAGTTCCGGCATCAAGCGGTTTCAGCCGCGGCCTGTAACAGCACCTCGCCGAACTTGCGCATGTGGTCGGCGCCGCCGTACCAGGAGGCGACCAGATCCACTGCGGCCGTACGGGTTCGGCGTGCGATGGCGGCGAACTCGGCGACCGTGATCTCCCCCGATTCGGCCCGCGCGGCGGCCACCTCGAGGTCGTGGCTGGAAACCAGCAGGTTCATGATCTGGTGCAGGTCGATCTTCGCGGCGGCGGCGGAACCGGATTCCCCGGACCCGGTGGCCTGTGACCTGGAAACAGGCTGGGCCGGAACCGATTCCGGCTCCGGGGCGGAGCGACGGCGACGCGGGGCGGCTTCGGAAGTCGCGGCGGCGGTGACCGGAGTCGCGCCGGCATCCGGACGCGCACGGCGCGAGGACGATTCATAGGTCTGCGCGGTGCGCGGCACGGCGGCGATCTCCCCCGTCGCGGACTGCTGCGAGACGCGGGGCGGGATATCGGTGGTGATCTCCCGGGCCGCGCGCTGCGGCAGGCCGTTGGTCGCCGGAGCGTCGTGCCGCACCGCCGGAACCGGATCCGGGACAACGGGCACGGCCGCGGGAGCCTCCGGCACAGCCGCGGCCTCCATGATGGCGTCGAGGCCCTGCGCGATACGAGGCAGCAGGGAATCGACGTCCTGCACGGCGCCGGACAGCGGAGAATCGACCCCCTCGGCGGTAGCCGGCACAGCGGAGTCGATCGACTGGGCGACGCGCGGCAGCGCCGGATCGATCGGCTGCGTGGCACGCGAGAGCGCGGGATCGAACTCCTGCGGCGCGCGGCGGTTCGGCAGCGCCTCCGGAGCCGACGCCGGACGGCCCCCGGTCACCTCGGCATCGGAGAAGCGCCGGCCCAGAGCGGAGTCGGGGTCGGCCGCCAACCGGCCCAGGACGGCCTCCGCCTCCGGGCCGAGACGACCCGGCGCCTGCTCGGACTCCGAGCCGGTGAAGTTCGGCACCGGAGCGGCCCAGGGCTGCGGCGGCTCGGGGTGGTCGAAACCATTGCGGGTGAAGGAATTGTGGGCGCCGGTGTCGATTCCGGTGAGCGCCGGATTCGGGGATTGAGGCTGGTCCGGGGCCACCGGATTGGTCAGGCGGTAGCTGCCCGGACGGGAATTGCGGGATTCCCCGAGGCTGGTCGTGTAGTCGGCGTCCATGGGCGACATTCTTACCGGGCCGCTCGGGGGGATGCGACTCGGGATACGGCGAAACCGATTCACGAACAACGGTATTGAGGGGATTGCCGGGGTATCGGGGGCTTTACATTTCAGCCCATCTGCGTCATGCCGGCCGCCACCACCTGCGCCACATTGATGATCTCGTCGCCGGTCGGCAAGGTCAAGCCGTCCAGGGCGTGCAGGCGATCGGTGCTGGCAATGGCGAACATGGCCGACACCCACGCCGCCGCACAGGCCCGCAGCGTGCCCGGCTGCACCGGGGTCGGCGCACTGGCCTGCAGCACCCGCGCCGTCACATCCAGCAGCTGATCCCGCATGCGGCGCAACTGTTTCCGCACATCCGGGTGGGTATCCGCCTCCCGCCACATGATGACCCGCAAGACCGAGGACCGATTGTCGCGCAGGTTCAGCGCCGCATCCAGATTCACCAGGCTCTTCGCCGGATCACCCGACACCACAACCGAATAGATGTCGTCGATGGGATTCGGCGGCACGCGCTCGGCCATCAGAGCCGACAGAATCGCGTCCTTGGTGGGGAAATAGTAGAAAACCAGACCCTTGGGCACCCCCGCCGATTTGGCGATGGCGGCCGTCGGGGTCGCATCGAAACCCTGTGCCGCGAACAACTTCTCGGCGGCATCCAGGATGAGCTGGCGGGCGTCGCCGTCGGTCTTCTTGCTCCGGCGGCCACCCGAGCGCGTCAGTGGCATCAGCTCGACGTCCTCCTCACGACCGGAGAAGAACAGCATATCCCGCGGAATACGCCGATATCGGAACCGGAGCCCGATACCGGCGTACCGCATCGGTTTTCAGTGCGCCGTGTGCAGGTGGCTCGACACCTGCGGCAGCGACGTGACCGCCATCAGCGCGGTCAGCGCACCCACCACCCAGGCGAACCACGAGGCCCCGGAGTAGTCGGTGTAGCCCATCACCCAGGGGGAGATGAACAGCAGGACGGCCGCCACCGCCACGACATAGTCGACGATTCCGCCGAGGTAGCCGGCCAGATGGGCGAGACCGCCGAGCGCGATGAGGGCGCCGAGGACGACGAGCGACCAGCGCGCGTCATCGTTGTGCCCCACCCAGACGGGCGACAGTGCGGCGACCGCGCCGAGAACGACGGTCAACACATCCTGTGCCTTGCGGTCGGTGAACATGGTGTGCCTCCTCGAAGGCTGGAAATTGATGTTCTGATCCCGTTGTATGCCTGATTGACCGCCCGATCAATAAATCCTCGGCTACGATTCGGCGGCACTACGGATGTGGTGTACGACACACGTCCGCGCGACGACCGGAACGGCTAGGGTTGCCCTATGTCGCAGTCGGTAGAACGTGTTCTAATTGTTGGTGCGGGGCTGGCGGGATTGCGAACCGCCGAGGAGCTGCGAAACGCCGGTTACGAGGGCGAACTCGTACTGATCGGCGACGAGGACCGCGCACCATACGACCGGCCGCCACTGTCCAAACAGTTCGTCCGCGGCGAAACCGACGACACCTGCCTGCGCCCCGCCGAATTCTTCGCCGAACAGCGCATCGACCTGCGGGTGGGGACCACGGCCACCGGGGTGGACACCGCTGCGCGCGAGGTCACGCTCAGTGACGGCAGCCGGGTCGGATACGACCGGCTCGTCATCGCCACCGGGCTGCGACCCCGGCGGATTCCCGGCTTCCATGAGCTGCGCGGCGTACACGTGCTGCGTACGCACGCCGATGCGACCGGGCTGCGCGAACATCTGGCAACCGCACGCAAGGCCGTCATCGTGGGCGCGGGCTTCATCGGGTGCGAGCTCGCCGCCAGCTTCCGTTCCCGCGGGCTCGAGGTCGTGCTCGTCGAACCACAGGCCACTCCCCTGGCCGCCTCCCTCGGCGAACAGGTCGGCGCGCTGGTGGCGCGCATGCACCGGGAGGAAGGCGTCGCGCTGCGCTGCGGCGTCGGCGTGAAAAGCCTCGCCGCCGAAGGCGATTCGGTCAGCGGCGTACAGCTCAGCGACGGCAGCGTCATCGACGCCGACCTGGTGGTGGTCGGCGTCGGCTCGGTGCCCGCCACCGAATGGCTGGACGGCTCCGGCATCCCGCTCGCCATGCCCGGCGACGGCGGCGGCGTCCTCACCGACGAAGTCGGGCGCACCGGCGTCGACGGCGTCTGGGCGGTCGGCGACGTAGCCGCCTGGCCGCACCGCAGCGGACGCAACAAGCGCGTCGAGCACTGGACCAATGCGGGCGAACAGGCCACCCTGCTCGCCGCGGCGCTGCTCGGCCAGGAATTGCCGCCCGTACAGGTCCCCTACGTCTGGAGCGACCAGTACGACCTCAAGATCCAGGTGCTCGGCATCCCCGCCCTCGCCGACGAGGTGCAGATCGTCGAGGACAAGGGCCGCAAGTTCCTCGCGCACTACCTGCGCGCGGGCCAGTTGGTCGCCGTGGTCGGCGGCAGCATGGCCGGCAAGGTCATGAAGATGCGCGCCCAGCTCGCGGGAGCCCAGCCCGTCTCCTGAGCAGCCCTTCGTCATCCCGGGGCGCGACGCTGGGCGGTCCCATTACCGGTCCGGGTGTCTCATTCACTACCGTGACAAGGGTGATCGTGGCGCTCATCGACTCCGGACTAGGGCTCCTGCCGACCGCGGCATGGTTGCGGAAGCTGCGGCCCGATCTCGACCTGCTGCTGCAGAACGATCCCGACGGCGCGCCGTGGGGCCCGAAACCCGAGCAGTGGGTCATCGATCGGGTGCTCGACATCGCCCGCGTCTCGCTGCGTGAGGGCGCGGAAGTCATTGTGCTGCCCTGCAATACGGCCAGTGTCACCGCCCTGGAACACGTGCGCGCCATGGTCGGCCCGGAAGTGCCGGTGATCGGCACCGTCCCCGCCATCAAGCCCGCCGCCGCCGCTTGCCGCAAGGTTGCGGTCTGGGCCACCGCCGCCACCACGGCCAGCGCCTATCAGGCCGACCTGATCGCCCGCTTCGCCGGCGACGCCGAAGTCACCGGCGTCGCCTGCCACGGCCTCGCCGACGCCATCGACCGCGGCGACCTCCCCGCCGTCACCGAGGCCATCGCCGACGCGGCGGCCCGCACCCCCGAGGGCACCGAGGGCATAGTCCTCGGCTGCACCCACTACCCCCTCGTCCTCGATGCCATCCTCGCCGCCCTCCCGCACGGCGTCCGCATCTTCGACAGCGCCGAAGCCGTGGCCGCCCAAACCCTGCGCCGCATGGACGCGCTCGGCCGCCCCACCATCGGTAAAGGCACCGTCCGCATCCTCGCGTCCGGCCGCCCCGCTCAACTCCCCACCGCCGCGGCCGCCTTCGACTCCGGCCGCCTCCTCGGCGCCACCCCCGCCGACGCCTGCCTGTCCTGACGGTTTGCCCCGCGCCCAGACGGGCAGGTCTGCCTCATGACCGAAAAAGAACGGCAGATCCACCAGGAATCCGCGAAACAGGATGACCGGCAGGTGATTCCGGAACCCGAAGTCCAGGACAAACGCCGCGACGAAGCCCGCAGAATGGCCGAAACCTACCGCGACGACCGCCCGCACACCGTGCTCCCCGGCACCGACGGCACGGTAGCGGGCACGGCCGTCGCCGACTGGGTCGACGAGGAGGGCAACCCCGTCGCCGAACGCGCCGAGGCCAAGAACACTCAGGAATGAGTTTGCGGAGACCGTATCTCGACGATGCGCTCCCCAGCCTCCAGTAGCTCCACCACTGTCGGCAGCAATGGCAACAGCGATTCGAGCAACGCCTTCCGCGAGCAATTTCCGATACGAATCCAAACAATCGCGGGCACAGGCTCATTCGGCTGGGCACGACCGATCGTGACGAAGTCTTCATCCTTCGTCACGATGACTGCCTCGCGCTCGAGCGCCTCGTTCCATACCTCGCGATCAGACGCAGAGGTCATTCCAAGATCGCAGACGTGAACAGCCTCATGTCCTTCGGCAGCCAGCGCACGGGCCAGCGCTGGTGGCAGCTGGGCATCTACGACGAATTTCAAGATGCGGGCCGCAAGATCGGGTGATCTGCTTCCGCCGCGGCAAACGCCAGGCAGGCGCGAATATCCTCCCGCTCCAGATACGGGTAGTCCTCGAGGATCGAGTCCTCGGTTTCACCAGCGGCGAGGAGTTCGAGAACGTCCTTCACCCGGATCCGCATACCGCGGATACACGGCCGGCCCCCGAGCTGATTCGGGTCGAACGTAATCCTGGACACCGCCACAGCATAGCGAAAGGGCCGCTCCCCATGGGGGAACGGCCCTTTCAGTAAAACAGGGTCTTACTTGACGATCTTGGTGACGCGACCGGCACCGACGGTGCGGCCACCCTCACGGATCGCGAAACGCAGGCCCTCGTCCATGGCGACCGGCTGGATGAGCTTGACGCTCATCTCGGTGTTGTCGCCGGGCATGACCATCTCGGTGCCCTCGGGGAGGGTCACGACGCCGGTCACGTCCGTGGTACGGAAGTAGAACTGCGGGCGGTAGTTGTTGAAGAACGGGGTGTGGCGGCCGCCCTCGTCCTTCGACAGGATGTACGCCTGGCCCTCGAACTCGGTGTGCGGGGTGGTGGTGCCCGGCTTGATGACGACCTGGCCGCGCTCCACGTCCTCGCGCTTGATGCCACGGACCAGCAGACCGACGTTGTCGCCCGCCTGGCCGTTGTCGAGCAGCTTGCGGAACATCTCGATGCCGGTGATGGTGGTCTTGGTGACCTTCTCGCGGATGCCGACGATCTCGACTTCCTCGTTCACGTTGATCACACCACGCTCGATACGACCGGTGACGACGGTGCCACGACCGGTGATCGTGAAGACGTCCTCGATCGGCATCAGGAACGGCTTGTCGGTCTCACGGACCGGGTCCGGGATCGACTCGTCGACGGCGTTCATCAGGTCGAGAACGGACTGCGCCCACTTCTCGTCACCCTCGAGGGCCTTCAGGCCGGAGACGCGCACGACGGGGGCATCCTCGTCGAACTCCTGCGAAGCCAGCAGCTCGCGGACCTCCATCTCGACGAGCTCGAGGATTTCCTCGTCGTCGACCATGTCGGACTTGTTCAGCGCGACCAGGATGTAGGGCACGCCGACCTGGCGGGCGAGCAGCACGTGCTCACGGGTCTGCGGCATCGGGCCGTCGGTGGCGGCCACGACCAGGATCGCGCCGTCCATCTGGGCGGCACCGGTGATCATGTTCTTGATGTAGTCCGCGTGACCGGGGGCGTCGACGTGCGCGTAGTGGCGCTTCTCGGTCTGGTACTCGACGTGGGAGATGTTGATCGTGATACCACGAGCCTTCTCCTCCGGAGCCTTGTCGATCTGGTCGAACGCGAAGGCCGCGTTCAGGTCCGGGTACTTGTCAGCCAGCACCTTGGTGATCGCCGCGGTCAGCGTGGTCTTGCCGTGGTCGACGTGACCAATGGTGCCGATGTTGACGTGGGGCTTCGTCCGCTCGAACTTCGCCTTCGCCACTGTTGTCCTCCTGGACTAGTTAGTGCGTGCTTTTTTGCAGCAGTGCGGTTTGTATTACAGGGGGTCGTTCGACGACCGACTCGGGACGGATTCTCGCAAACCCGTCCCGAAGCGAATTACTCGCCGGTCGCCTTGGCGATGATCTCCTTCGACACATTGGCCGGAACCTCTGCGTACGAAGCGAACACCATGGAGAAGTTCGCCCGGCCCTGGGTCTTCGACCGCAGGTCACCGATGTAACCGAACATCTCCGAGAGCGGAACCAGCGCCTTGACGACACGGGCACCACTGCGTTCCTCCATGGCCTGGATCTGGCCACGGCGGGAGTTCAGGTCGCCGATCACTTCACCCATGTAATCCTCGGGCGTAGTGACCTCGACAGCCATGAGGGGCTCGAGGATGACGGGACCGGCCTTGCGGGCCGCTTCCTTCAGCGCCATCGCGCCGGCGATCTTGAACGCCATTTCCGAGGAGTCGACCTCGTGGTAGGCGCCATCGAGCAGCGTGGCCTTCACGTTCACCAGCGGGAAGCCGGCGAGCACACCGTACTGCATGGCGTCCTGGATACCGGCGTCCACCGACGGGATGTACTCACGCGGAACGCGGCCACCGGTGACCTTGTTCTCGAACTCGTACGTCGCGCCGTCCTCGGCGTCCACCAGCGGAGCCAGGCCGATGATGACGCGGGCGAACTGGCCCGAACCACCGGTCTGCTTCTTGTGGGTGTACTCGTACTTGTCCACGGTCTTGGTGAGGGTCTCACGGTAAGCAACCTGCGGCTTGCCGATGTTGGCCTCGACCTTGAACTCGCGCTTCATCCGGTCGACGTAGATGTCGAGCTGGAGCTCGCCCATGCCGCCGATGACGGTCTGGCCGGTCTCCTGGTCCAGCTTCACGTTGAAGGTGGGGTCCTCCTCCGCGAACTTCTGGATCGCGGTGCCCAGCTTCTCCTGGTCGGCCTTCGTCTTCGGCTCGATGGCCACCTCGATGACCGGATCCGGGAAGGTCATGGACTCCAGCACGATCTGGTTCTGCGGATCGCACAGGGTGTCACCCGTGGTGGTGTCCTTCAGACCGATGACCGCGTAGATGTGGCCGGCCACGGCCTCGGGAACCGGGTTCTCCTTGTTGGAGTGCATCTGGAACAGCTTGCCCAGACGCTCCTTCTTGCCCTTGGTCGCATTGATGACCTGAGCGCCGGAGTCGACCTTGCCCGAGTACACGCGGACGTAGGTCAGCTTGCCGAAGAAGGGGTGGGTGGCGATCTTGAACGCCAGCGCCGCGAAAGGCTCGTCCGAGGACGGCTTCCGGGTCAGCACCTCTTCTTCCTTGCCGGGCACGTGGCCCTGCACGGACTCGACATCCAGCGGCGACGGCAGGTAGTCGATGACCGCGTCGAGCATGGGCTGAACGCCCTTGTTCTTGAACGCGGAACCACACAGCACCGGGTACAGCTCGGAGTTGACGGTCATCTTGCGAATCGCGCCCTTGATCTCCTCGACCGAGAGCTCCTCGCCGCCGAAGAACTTCTCCAGCAGGGACTCATCGGACTCGGCGACGGTCTCGAGCAGCTCCTGGCGGTACTGCTCGGCGCGCTCCTTCAGATCCTCCGGGATCTCGACGACCTCGTAGGACTCGCCCAGCTTGGTCTCGCCACGCCACACCTTGGCGTTGTTCTCGACCAGGTCGACGATGCCCTCGAAGGTGTCCTCGGCGCCGATCGGCAGCTGGATGACCAGCGGCTTCGCGCCCAGGCGATCCTTGATGGTCTGAACGGTGAAGTAGAAGTCAGCGCCCAGCTTGTCCATCTTGTTGACGAAGCAGATGCGCGGGACGTCGTACTTGTCGGCCTGGCGCCACACCTGCTCGGACTGGGGCTCGACACCCTCCTTACCGTCGAACACCGCGACGGCGCCGTCGAGGACGCGGAGCGAACGCTCCACCTCGACGGTGAAGTCGACGTGCCCGGGGGTGTCGATGATGTTGATCTGGTTGTCTTTCCAGTAACAGGTCGTCGCGGCCGACGTGATCGTGATACCGCGTTCCTGCTCCTGCGCCATCCAGTCCATGGTGGCGGCGCCGTCGTGCACCTCACCGATCTTGTACGTGATGCCGGTGTAGAAGAGGATGCGTTCAGTCGTCGTCGTCTTACCGGCATCGATGTGCGCCATGATGCCGATGTTGCGGACCCTGTTGAGGTCGGTGAGCACTTCCTGTGCCACGGAAATCTTCCCCGCTCGTAGCTAGTTGGGATCTTCGGGAACGACCCTGGCTTCTCCAGCGGTCATCACTGTGTCAACGCCTGGCGTGGCTGCGAAGTGCCACGCCAGGCAGTGACTCGCATCCCGGCACATCCGAACGGGGTGCCGGGTAGCAAATCACCAGCGGTAGTGCGCGAACGCCCGGTTGGACTCGGCCATCTTGTGGGTGTCCTCGCGACGCTTCACCGAAGCGCCCAGACCATTGCTGGCGTCCAGCAGTTCGTTCGCCAGACGCTCGATCATGGTCTTCTCACGACGAGCGCGGGAGTAGTTGACCAGCCAGCGCAGCGCGAGGGTGTTGGCGCGGCCCGGACGGACCTCGACCGGCACCTGGTAGGTGGCGCCACCGACACGACGCGGCTTGACCTCGAGGGCGGGCTTGACGTTGTCCAGCGCGCGCTTGAGGGTCACGACCGGATCGGTGCCGGTCTTCTCGCGAGCCTGCTCGAGGGCACCGTAGACGATGCGCTCGGCGGTCGACTTCTTGCCGTCCAGCAGGATCTTGTTGACCAGCTGCGTCACCAGCGGGGAGCCGTAGACCGGGTCGTTGATCAGGGGACGCTTGGGAGCGGGGCCCTTACGCGGCATTAGCTCTTCTCCTTCTTGGCGCCGTAGCGGCTGCGGGCCTGCTTGCGGTTCTTGACACCCTGGGTGTCGAGCGAGCCGCGGATGATCTTGTAGCGCACACCCGGGAGGTCCTTCACACGACCGCCGCGAACGAGCACCATCGAGTGCTCCTGCAGGTTGTGGCCCTCACCCGGGATGTAAGCCGTGACCTCGACCGCGCTGGTCAGGCGAACACGCGCGACCTTGCGGAGCGCGGAGTTCGGCTTCTTCGGGGTCGTGGTGTACACGCGGGTGCACACGCCACGACGCTGCGGGCTCCCCTTGAGGGCCGCAGTCTTGGTCTTGGCGACCTTGTCGCGGCGACCCTTGCGGACCAGCTGGTTGATGGTTGGCATAGACCGGCTTTCCTTATTAGTAACCAGGTGTCTGGAACTTCATGTCTGTGTCATTCGAGCTTTTCGCCCTGTTCTCCCGGCATTTCCTTGCCACGAGGTCGGGCGTGTCGTGCTCAGCGCGTTATCCGAAACCCGGACACGCCGAAACGGTCAGCCGCTCTCGCTGGCCTACGTACTGCGCACAAACCTGCCCGCATGCTTCCGGGCACAGCGGTCCACGATACCCGCAGCCTTTTCGAGGGGCAAAAAGGGGTCCCCGAACCCGGGCTGGTAGAGGGGTTTATCGCGCCACATTGAGGGTCAATTCGACCAGCTTGGCGGCGGCCGCGCAGGGGTCGGCATGGGCGGAGCCGGCCCGGTAGTTGACCCACCAGCCGACGATTCCGGCGTCCGCGGCCGGAGCCGAAACACCGCACGAGTCAGGATCATTCGGGCGCCGGGTCTCCAGCGAGCGGCGACCCTCGACCGTGATGTCGTTCGTCACATAGCCGAGGCGATCGTTGTTCGACTTCTCGTTGGCGAGCGATCCGTTCTCGTACCAATTCAGCGTGACCATGCCGCTGCCGGCCGACCCGCCCGACAGATCCCACATGCACACCGCGCCGCTGAACGAGCCCAGCGGCAGGGTGCCGTCACCGACCGCCTTGGCGATCTCGTCGACGGTCACCACCTCGCATTCGCGCAGCAGCTTGTCGAACTTGGTATTGACCTTGCTCTGGGTGCCGGTGGTGCCGCCCGCGGGCAGCGCGGTGCCCTCGACGGTGCGACCGCAACCGGCCAGCGACACCGACAGCAGCAGGAGCGCGGCGGCTCCGCACACGGCACGTGCGTCAGGCTTCATGACTGTCCCCTACCCGAGCCGTTGCATGGTCAGTTCGGCGAACTGGCGCGACACCGTGCACGCGGTCTGCCCGGCCGGGACCGGGCCCGCGAACGACCACTCGAAGAAGTCGTCATCCAATTGCACCGCGAAATCGCACAGTTCACCGCCGAGCGAAATGGCATACGCCTGGAATCCGGGCTTCCCCGCGACCGTGATCGCCTCCGGATTGCGGCCCTGCAGCGACTCCCACGCCTGCTCGCGCGCCAGCGGACTGCCGCGATAGGACGCGAAGGTCACCTCCGCGCTCGAGCCGGACGCCTTCCAATGGCAGCCCACCGAGTTGCGGTACACCTGCAATGAACCGGACACCCCCGAGATCTGCCTGATCTCGTCATCGGTCACATGACCGCACTCCCCCACGAACGGTCCCAGCGTTGCCACCTTCGGTGGGGTCCGCACGCCGGTCGGTGAGTCATCGCCGTCACCGTTTCCCCCGCATGCCGACAAGAGCAACGCGAGTGACACCCCGGTGACAATCGCCGACGCAAGCCGCATGGCGCCGACTCTACCGACGCCCGGCGAATGCGTGTGATCAGAGGTTTCCGCGCGCGGCCTGCTCGCGTTCGATGGCCTGGAAGAGCGCCTTGAAGTTGCCCTTGCCGAAGCCGAGCGAACCGTGGCGTTCGATGAGCTCGAAGAAGACGGTGGGGCGGTCGGTGAGCGGCTTGGTGAAGATCTGCAGGAGGTAGCCGTCCTCGTCGCGGTCCACCAGGATGCCGCGGGACTGCAAGTCCGCCACGGGGACTCGGACGCGGCCGATGCGGGCGCGCAGTTCGGGATCCTCGTAATAGGTGGCCGGCGTGTCGAGGAATTCGACGCCTTCGTGGCGGAGGGTGTCGACGGCGGTGAGGATGTCGGAGGTGGCCAGGGCGATGTGCTGGACGCCGGGGCCCTGATAGAACTCGAGGTATTCGTCGATCTGTGAGCGCTTGCGCGAGACCGCCGGTTCGTTGAGCGGGAACTTCACGCGATGATTGCCGTTGGCGACGACCTTGCTCATCAGCGCCGAGTAGTCGGTGGCGATGTCGTCGCCGACGAATTCGGCCATATTCTCGAAACCCATGACGCGGCGGTAGAACTCGACCCAGTGGTCCATGCGGCCCAGTTCCACATTGCCGACCACATGGTCGATGGCCTGGACGACGCGTTTGGCGCGCGGGGCGTAGGTGGAGCGGCGGGGAATGTAGCCGGGCAGGTAGGGGCCGTCGTAGCGGGAGCGGTCCACGAGGGTGTGGCGGGTGTCGCCGTAGGTGGCGATGGCGGCCGAGCGGACGGTGCCGAATTCGTCTGTGCTGTCGTGCGGTTCGACCAGGACGGTGGCCCCCTGCGCGCGGGCGCGGGCGATGCAGCGGTCCACGTCGGGGACCTCCAGGGCGATGTCCACGATCCCGTCCCCGTGCCGATCGTGGTGCGCGACAAGCGGGCTCGCGGGATCCACCGCACCCTTGACGACGAATCTGACGCCGCCGCTGCGCAATACGAACGCCTTGTGATCGCGATTGCAGGTCTCGGGGCCGGAATAGGCTTCCAAGCGCAGGCCGAAGGCGGATTCCAGGAAGTGCGCGGTCTGGGTGGCATTGCCGACCACCCACACCAGCGCATCCCAGCCCAGCACGGGGAACGGGTCGGTGGCGGCATCGTGATCGACCAGGCCGACGAGCCGGCGCAGATCGTCGGGTTCGGGCTGGTCCGGGGGCCGGTGGGCGGCTACCTCGATGCTCATGAACCTAGGAAATCGCTGCCGCCGGGAATGAGCAATATCGTGCGATTCGGGTAGACACCCTGGCGGATTACGCCACCATCTGCCGGATTGTGCTGGACAATTTGAATAGAAGGATCCACCCACTCCCGGGACCCTCAGGGGCTCCGCCCCCGAACCCCCGAGGTTCACAGGGCTCGCCCTCGGACCCACCAGGGTTTGCCCTCGAACCCCCGAGGTTCACAGGGCTCGCCCTCGGACCCACCAGGGTTTGCCCTCGAACCTCTCCGGGAGTGCGGTCGGATCGTCGGCGCACCGAATCGAGCGGAGGTCCCGCCGTGGCACGCACTCCCGCCAAGCTGGACGAACTGGATCTGGCCATTCTCACCGCCATGCACGAGTACCAGAAGGCGGGGATTCTGGAGCTGTCACGGCGGACCAGGGTGGCGCGGGCGACCGTGCAGTCGCGGATCGCGCGCATGGAGGAGGCGGGGGTGATCGCCTCCTATGATCCGCAGATCGATGTCACGGCAGCGGGTTTCGATGTGCAGGCGTTCGTGACGCTGGAGATCTCGCAGGGGGCGCTGGACGCGGTGGCGGCGGATCTGGAGCACATTCCGGGGGTGCTGGAGGCGTACGCGACCACCGGGTCCGGGGATGTGCTGTGCCGTATCGGCGCGGATTCCCATGCGGGACTGCAGAATGTGCTGCTGAGCATCGACCGGAGTTCCTCGGTGGTGCGGTCGCACAGCGTGATCGTGCTGTCGACGGTGGTGGAGCACCGCACGCTGCCGCTGCTGCGGACGCTCACCCCGTCGGGGTCGAGCAAAGCGCCCGCATATCGCAACGCGCATTGAACAACTCGTAAACGCTGAGGGGCTTCGCCCCAGCGCTCAGGATCCGCGAGCCGGTCAGGGGCGCAGATCGGCTCCTACATCGAGGATTTCGACGCGGGCGGGGGTGTCGAGGTCGAGGAATTTCACGAGTTCGTGGGCTTCGGCTTCGACGGCTGTGTGTTCGGCCGGGGTCCAGGCGCGGGTGGGGATGATGCGCAGGCGGGCGGCTTCGCGCTCGGGGAAGACTTTGTACAGGCCGGCGAGGTAGCCGTCGACGAGGATGGCGGAGACCTGGCTGGCGAAGGCGCGCAGGGGTGGGGCGGCGCCGTCGGGGATGATGCGGGTGCGGTCCTGGTGGGAGAGCAGGGCGTTGTCGTACCAGCCGAGGAAGCGGACGGGGGCGGGCTGGTCCGGGTCGGCGAGGTCGGCGTCGGCGGCGTCGTAGAGGGTGCGGCCGCGGTCGTCGGTGTAGGTGCGGACGCGGTCGCCGAGTGTGGCGACGGCCGGTTTCATGCCGGTGAGTTTGGACCAGGTCTGCATGTCCATGGTGGTGGCGGGGCCGAAGGCGCGCAGGTAGCGCAGGAGCAGCTCTTCGAGCGGATAGTCCGGGTCCAGGGGTGCGCCGAGCCAGGGTTCCACCCGCGACCAGACCGGGCGGCTGCTGTCCTTCCAGCGACCGCGCGGCGGGGTCTGGAGCACGGGAAGCTGATAGAGCCAGGTCTGCAGGATGGCTCCGGCATCGCGGTCCGGGTAGAGCTCGGCCGCACGCTCCCGCATGTCCGCCGCCGACATGGGTTCGTCGCCGAGGACGGATTCGCCGTGTGCGCGCACCTCGTCGGGATCGAGGCCGACCATTGCGCCGTAGTTGAAACCCTTACGGAAGGGCACCTTTTCGAGCTCCGGCTGAATATGCGGGGCGATCCGCAATGCATCCGGCGGGGTGACGAGGTGAATGGTGCCGCGCATCAGCGTGATTCGCACCAGCGAGCGGTCCTCCAGCCCGGCGGACACCACCGCCGGATCGAAATCCCTTACGCGACTCCACAATGCGACGAAGGGCGGCAGCATGTCCTGCGCCTGCAATCCGATCAGGTGATCGCAGAGTTCGGCCGCGCTCAGATCGGAGCGCTCCAGCAGATGCTGGCGGGCGAGCAGGGTGCGATTCAGAACCCGGTTGGACAGCTTCACGATTCACACTCAGCGCAGGCTGACGACGATTTTGCCGGTGGCCGTGCGCTTGTCGAGCGCGGAGACGGCCTCGGCGGTGTGCGCGAGGGTGTAGATCACCGGCTCGGGCGGGACGATCTTGCCGTTGGCGAGCAGGGGTTCCACCTCGGCCCACTGCTCCTGCAGGTAGCCCGGATGGGTCATGGCCCATTCCCCCCAGGCCGCGCCGACGACCTCGACATTCTTGAGCAGCAGGCGGTTCACCTTCACCGTGGGGATTTCGCCCGCGGTGAAGCCGACCACCAGCAGGCGGCCGCCGGAAGCCAGCGAGCGGATGCTGTCGGTGAACCGGTCGCCGCCGACCGGGTCGAGCACGATGTCGACGCCGCGCCCGCCGGTGAGCTCCTTGACCGCGTCCAGCCAGCCGTCGGTGAGCACCACATCGGTCGCGCCATTGGCCCGCGCCACTTCGGCCTTCTCCTCGGTGCTGACCACCGCGATCACGCGGCCCGCGCCGAGCGCCTGCGCCAGCCGCAGCGTGGAGGTGCCGATGCCGCCGGCCGCGCCGTGCACGAGCACGGTCTCGCCCTCGGCGAGGCGGCCGCGCTTGCGCAGGCAGAAGTGCACGGTGAGGTCGTTGAACAGCACGCCCGCACCGGATTCCAGCGACACGTTGTCGGGCAGTTTGAAGACCATTTCGGCCGGGGTGACGGCCACTTCGGCGGCGGCATTGCCGAGCAGGGTCAGCGCGACCACGCGGTCACCGGGCCGCACGTGCGCGCCCTCGGGGGCCTCGCGCACGATGCCCGCGATCTCGCAGCCGACGACGTACGGCAGCTGCGGCTTCATCTGGTACTGGCCGCGCGTCATGAGCACGTCCGGGAAGGCGATGCCGGCCGCGTGCACGTCGATGACGACGCCGCCGGGATAGGCGGCAGGCTCCGGAATGTCGAGGACCTCGATGGCTTCCGGGCCTTCCAGCTTGCTCACCACGGCTGCGCGCATAGTCGATCAACTCCGATCATTCCCACTGCTGATATCAGCGAACTTAACGCATGACCGCGGGAATTGTCCCGAGCGGATTTTCCGCAGGTCAGCGGTGGGCGTACTCGATCATGGGCTGATCGGCCAGGATATTGCCGTCTTTGACGATGGTGAGGGCCTGCGGCGTGACCAGGTATCGGGTGCCGTCGGAGGGGTTGGTGACGGTGAATCCGCCCGCGCCGTCGGGCACCGGGTCGTCGAGTTCGATGCCGGCCCCGTCGCTGATGCGCACGCCCTTGTAGTAGTAGCGGCCGACTCCGGTGCGGCACACCACGACTCGCGATTGCGAGGTGCGGCCGATGGCGTAGGCCGGGTTGTCGGCATTGCAGCGGGCGCCCGCGGTGCCGATGAAACCCTGTCCGTCCGTTCCGGATACGGTGCCGGCGAGCGGGGCCACGGTGGTGGTCACGACCGGATTCGTGGTGGCCGCGGAGGTGAGGGCGGTCTGCTGCGCGGTGGTTGGCGGCTGGGTGACCGGCGAGGTGGTGCCCGCCTGCGTGCCGCCGCCGGTGGCGGTGCCGCCGTCGGACCCGTTGTCCGACAGCAGAACCCAGCCGAGAACTCCGGCCAGCACCACCACCAGTCCGGCCAGCGCGCCCAGCAGCAGCGGTATGGAGCCGCGCTGCTGCGGCGGCAGAGGCAGTGGGGCGGAAGGGTGTTCGCGCAACGGTCCGGCACGGTAGCCGACCGGGCCGGACGGATGATCCGGCAGCGGTCGTTCCGACGACCCGCCGGTATCGCTTCCGTAGTACCCGGCTCCGGACGCACCCGGCACTCCGCTGAACGGGTATCCACCTGGCGGAGTGGATGTTTCGAGCGGCGGCCCGCCGCGTGAACCCTGCGGATACCCTTCCGGCGGGGTGCCCGCACCGGGCGGATAGCCCCGCGCGGCCGCCTCGTGCGACGGGTATCCGGCGGGCGGTGGACGCACCATGGTCCGCGTCGGATCCGAGTGCTCGGCCCGCAGGAGCGAGGCGCGCGCCGCCCGCGCGAGCTGCCCCGCCGAGGTGTAGCGCCGCGCCGGATCCTTCGCCATGCCGACCGCGATGACCTGGTCGAAGGTGTCGGGGACGCCGGCGCGCACGCTGGGCCGGGGCGGCGGGGTGAGCATGTGGGCGCGGATGGTGGCCATATTGCTGTCGGTTCGGAACGGCACTTCGCCGGTGAGGCATTCGTAGAGCACGCAGGCGAGGGCGTAGATGTCGGCGGTGGGCGAGACGATGGCGTGCTGTTCGAACCGTTCGGGCGCCATGTAGGCGAAGGATCCGATGGCGCTGCCCGTACTGGTCAGCTGCACATCCGATTCCGCGTAGGCGATGCCGAAATCCACCAGGTACGCGAACAATTCACCGGTCAGCAGAATATTGGCGGGCTTGATGTCGCGATGCACCAGGCCGCTCTCGTGCGCGGCGTCCAGCGCGGCCGCGATCTGCTCGATCACCGACACCGCGTGCGCCGCCGGGAGTGGTCCTTCGGCGTGCAGGTGCGCCTTCAGGTCCCGGCCGCGCACCAGCCGCATGTCGATGTAGAGGACCCCGTCCACCTCACCCCAGTCGTGCACCGGAATGACGTGCGGCTCCTGCAATCTGGCGGCGGTGCGGGATTCGCGCCGGAAGCGCTCCACATAGGTCTGCGACCTGGCCAGTTCGACGTCGAGCAGCTTGACGGCCACGACGCGATCGCGCACGGTGTCGTGCGCTTCGTACACCTCGCCCATGCCGCCGACACCGAGCAGTCTGCGCAACTCATACTGCCCGAATCGCGTGCCGGCCCTGTCGCCCGCCGCCAAACGGCTCGCCTCCCCGCTGCCGTGGATATACAACAGAACAGGCTACGGGCCTGCGCGCGCACTGTCATGCCCCCGGAAAGAGTTGAGCCGACTCGACGCGAGGGTAGGACGCACGGCCCGTAAAGTCATGTCGGAACAGCAACGCAAGAACGCGGCACCCCGTGCAGCGCGAGGAGCACCAGTGTCACTCGATCAGCCACTCGCCCCGCTTCCCCAGGAGGGCACGGGTTTCGCCACGGCGTGGCCCGTCCGAGCCGGCGACATCGACCCGTATCTGCGGCTGCGTTTCGACGCGACCGCCCGCTATCTCCAGGACATCGCCTGGGAGGAAATGCATTCCGGCGCGTTCCAGCGCACCGATCCGGCATGGATCGTGCGGCGCACGGTGGTGGACGTGGTGCGGCCGATCCACTGGCCGGACCGGGTGGAGTTGCGGCGCTGGTGCTCGGCCATGTCGACCCGGTGGACGAATATGCGGGTGCGGATCACCAGTGACAGCGGCGGTCTCATCGAGACCGAGGGGTTCTGGATCAATATCAACGAGTTCACCAATATGCCGACGCGGATCAGCGACGACATGCTGGCCTCGCTCTCGCGCACCACGAACGAGCATCGGCTGCGCTGGCGGCCGTGGCTGACCGATCACACGCCGCCGGAGTCGGATACGGATATGCCGTTCCCGGTGCGCGCCACCGATATCGACCAGTACAACCACGTCAACAACGCCATGTACTGGCAGGCGGTGGAGCAGTATCTGGTGGATTATCCGAAGCTGGTGGCCGGGCCGCATCGCGCGGTGATCGAGTACATCGCGCCGGTGCTGTCGCGCCAGCACATCAGTGTGCGCAGCCGGTACGAGCCGGGCGATCGGACCGGGCATCCGGTGCTGCGGCTGTGGTTCGTGGTGGGCGGGGTGACGACCACGACGGTGCGGATCGGCCCGCTGCCGAGCTGAGCGCCGAAGCGCGTGCCGCCACGACATTCCCAGCGAAAATCGCAATAGCTACCTGTTTGCCTGACACACTCGGCAGGGATCACCACGGGGTGATCGAGAACAGGAGACGTCACCATGAGGCTCGCTCACCTCGCCCTGCTCGCGGCCGCGCCCGCGCTCGTCGTCGGGCTCACCGCCTGCGGCAAGTCCTCGGATTCGGCCAAGAGCACGACCACTTCCGCGGCCGCGACGACCACGTCCGGCGCGGCGGTCGTCAGTCAGACGACGGCACCGAAGCCCCTGCCGCCCAACCCGACCCGGCCGCCGGTGCCGACCACGCAGACCCTGCACGATGTCGATTGCGGGCCGATCACTGGCGCGAACGGCAAGAGCGCCAATGTGATCGCGTACGCCAACCAGGCGGGCATCCCCGGCTGCACCGAGGCCATCACCGTCGCCAGCGATTACGTCAATGCCACCCGCACCGGCGACGCCGTCGAGGTGGACGGCTGGACCTGTGAACCGCAGCCGGACACCGCGGTTCCGCACATCTGCTTCAAGGACGGTTTCCTCATCGGCCTGCGCGGCGACGCGGCGCCGAATCCCCCGGCCCCGCCGACGACCACCACCCCGCCGCCCACCACGACCGACAAGCCGATCGCCGACGTCGATTGCGGCACCGTCACCGACGCGGGCGGCGGCACCCGCTCCGTGGTCGCGGTCGGCACCTCCACCGGAGTGGTCGGCTGCACCGAGGCCATCAATGTGGCGACGGAATACGCGCAGACCATCACGACCGGCGACGCGCTGACCGTGCAGGGCTGGAACTGCGCCGCCACCGCCGGCGGATCCGCCTGCACCAAGGACGGTTTGATCATCTCGCTGCGCTGAGCTACTCGCGCCGCGTGACAATGACGAACGGCAGAGGCCCCCACCCATCGGGTGGGGGCCTCTGTCCGCAAGATGGCGGAGAGGCGGACCAGCCTAGCCCTTGGCGGCCTTGAGCAGGTTCTCCACGCTGGTGAACTTCACGCGCGGGCGGCCTGCGGCCTTGCCCGCGGTCTTCTCGGCCTGGTCGATGGCCTTCCAGCCGTCGCGGCCGACCTGGTCGGGCTGGCGTTCGGCGAGCAGCGCGTCGAGGTCGGCGCGATTGCGCTGGGGCGCGGCCAGTTTGCCCTGGGTGAAGTCCTCGATCAGCTTGTCGACGGTCTCCTGCGAGTCGACCCGGTTGGAGCCGATGACGCCGCGCGGGCCGCGCTTGATCCAGCCGGAGACGTACACGCCCTGCACCGGTTCGCCGTCCGGGTGCAGCACGCGCCCTTGCGCATTCGGGATGGTGCCGTTGGCCTCGTCGAACGGGACGTCGGCGACGGGCTCACCCCGGTAGCCGATGGACCGCAGCACCAGCGAGGCGTCGAGCACCCCGGTGCGCTCGGAGGCGCGGGCGATGGTGCGCCCGTTCTCCTCGACGAGTTCGTTGTGCACGTAGGTGACCGCTTCGGCCTTCCCGTCGCCGGTGACGGCGGTCGGGGAGACCAGGTACCGGAACACGATCCGCTTGTTGGCCGGATTGCGTGAACCGTTCGCGTACTCCTGCGCGAGGGTGTACTTGAGCTGCAGCGACGGCTCCACGTCCGGGGAGTCGAGCTCGGCCTGGGAGGCCGCGTCGAGGACGAGATCCTCCGGGTCGACGATGATGTCGACGCCCTTCAGGTACCCCAGCGCCAGGAACTCCGAGGAGGTGTAGGCCGCCTGCAGCGGGCCGCGGCGACCCAGCACCACCACTTCCTGGATATTGCTGCGGCGCAGCGCGTCCAGGGCGTGGTCGGCGATATCGGTCTTGGCCAGTTCGTCCGGGCTGACGGTGAGCACGCGGGCCACGTCCAGCGCGACGTTGCCGTTGCCGACGATGACGGCGCGTTCGCCGGACAGGTCGAATTCGCGGTCCGCGTAGTCGGGGTGCCCGTTGTACCAGGCCACGAATTCGGTGGCGGAGTAGCTGCCGGGCAGGTCCTCGCCGGGCACGCCGAGCTTGCGGTCGGTGGCCGCGCCCACGGCGTAGACCACCGCGTGGTGGTGTTCGAGGAGTTCGGCGTGCGAGATGTGCTTGCCGACTTCGACATTCAGCCGGTATTGCAGCGCCTCGCGCCGGAAGGCCGATTCGAACAGGTTCGCCACGGCTTTGGTGCCCGGATGGTCGGGGGCAACGCCGGCGCGCACCAGGCCGTAGGGGGTGGGTAGCCGATCGAACAGCTCCACCTCCACATCGGCGCGGCGCAGCAGTTCCTCGGCGGCATAGCAGGCGGCCGGGCCCGCACCGATGACGGCGACCCGCAGCGTGCCCAGTTCCTTGGGCGCGCGGCTCGGGGCGACCAGCGGGTCGAAGTTGGTTTCCAGCGGATGCCGTTGGAAGTAGGCGGCATTGATGTCGCGGAACCGGCCCAGCGAGGCGAGCAGGTCGTCCTCGGAGAAGATGGCGTCCACCGGGCAGGCATCCACGCACGCACCGCAGTCGATGCAGGTGTCGGGGTCGATGTAGAGCTGTTCGGTGGTGGCGAACTCGCGTTGCTCCGGAGTGGGGCGAATGCAGTCCACCGGACACTCGGGTACGCAGCTGGCGTCGTTGCAACAACGCTGCGTGATCACATAGGCCATATCTCGCAGATCCTCGAAACAGTCGCGGTGCTACTCAGCTCGGGTTCGAGCAGGGTCGGTAGAACACGTTCTAATATAGGTGTCGTTCCGGGGCAGTTCGCCACCCCGGTGTGACGTCACCTTCAGTGTGCCTCGAGTGTGAGGGTTGCCACCTCTCGGCACAGGCGTGCCGAATACCGTAACCCGCATGGCGCGAACCCTCATCTTGATGCGGCATGGGAAATCCGGCTATCCGGACGGAGTGGGTGACCACGAGCGGCCACTGGCCCCGCGCGGACTGCGCGAGGCCGGGCTGGCGGGCGATTGGCTGCGCGCGACCCAGCCGGACATCGACGCGGTGCTCTGCTCCACCGCGACCCGCACCCGGGAGACCCTGGAGGCCACCGGCATCAAGGCCCCGGTGTCGTTCGAATCGGCCATCTACGAGGCGTCTCCGCACACGCTCATCGAAATGATCCAGCTCACCGATGATTCCGTGCAGACGCTGCTCTTGGTCGGGCACTCCCCCGGAATGCCGTGGACGGCATGGGAATTGGCGAGCAATCGCAGCTCCACGGCCGCCGAGGAGCTGAGCCGCAAATTCCCCACCTCGGCGCTCGCGGTCATCGAATTCGACCGGCCCTGGGCAAGCGCCGACCCGGGCACGGGAGATCTCGTGAGATTCCACGTGCCGCGCTAGGCCGGACTCAGCCGAAGAGCTTGCCCTTCCACGCCACGAAGCCGCCGAAGGCGATGAGCAGCAGCAGGGCGACGAACCAGTTCGTCACCACGCCCACCACGATCACTATCGCCAGCACCGGCAGCGCCGCGATGGCGGCGATGACCGGCTGTTCCTTGATCGTCTCCAGCGCCGTGCGAGCCCGCTGCCGATCGATTTCCTTGGACATGCCCCCAGGGTAGGCGTACCTCCGCATTCGCTCCGGCCATGCGCGGTTCAAGGACGGCTGCGCCGCCAGCGTCCAATAGGCGTCATGGGCGCCGACGGCCCGGTGTGACGCGAATGCCGTTGCGCCCGTGCCGCGTCGATCGATCAGGAGAAATCGGCGAGGTGGTCGGCCACCCATTCGGCGTAGCCGCGCGGGGCCCGGCCGGTGAGCCGCTCGACGACATCGTTGACCTCGGCGGGCTTGCCGACCGTCACGGCCATCAGATCGAACAGGGCATTGATGAACGCGGGATCCATGAACTGCGCCATCTGCTCCCGCACCGGGGCGTCGTCGAGTTCCTCGAAGGTGAGCGGGCGGCCCAGCACCTGCCCGAGGATCTCGACCTGCTGCACCTGGGTGAGCGAATCCGGCCCGGTGAGGTTGTAGATCTGCCCGGCGTGCCCGCCGGCCAGCACCGCCACGGCGACCGCGGCCACATCCTTCTCGTGCACAACCGATGCCGCGGCCGCTCCGTACGCGGCCCGGATCACGTCGCCGCCCGCCAGCTGCATGGCGAAGGTCAGCGAGTTGATGGCCGGGAAGAGCAGGCGCAGGAACGTCCATTCGATGCCGGACGCCTCGACGGCCCGCTCCACCGCCCGGTGGTATTCGGCGATGACGTCGGGCTGCGGCTCGTCACCGTCGACCACCGCGCCCGAGGACAGGAATACGATGCGCCGCACGCCCGTCCGCTGCGCGGCGGCCAGCAGGGGCGCCACGTCCATTCCGTACTGCAGCACCAGGAAGATCGCTTCGACGCCCGAAAGCGCTTGCACCAGAGACTCTTCCGAGGTGAGGTCTCCCGCCACCGCGACGCCCGCGGGCAGGCCCGCGGACTCCGGCTGCCGGGTCAGCCCGCGCACCGGCAGGCCGGCGGCGTGCAGGGCGTCGACAGTGTCGCGGCCGAAGTGAGCGGTGGCGCCGACAACGAGGTACATGAGTTCTTCCCTTCGAGATGCGCGGCCCGATCGGCCGCATGTCACTCACTGTATCAGAACGGAATGATCTGTTCCAGTCTTGAACGGAACGAATTATTCTGTTTCAATCAGAACGGAACGAAACATTCCGTTCTTGAGATCCAGAGCTTCCGGGAGACCACCGTGACACTCGCAGTCGAACGCCCGCCCGCCGAGAACCCCACCGCCACAATCGAATCGGCGGTGCCACGACGCTGGCTCGGGCTGATCGCCATCCTGGCCGCCACCCTGCTCAACCTGCTGGACGCCACCATCGTCACCGTCGCGGCCCCCGCCATCCGCAACGATCTCGGCGGCTCGGTCGCGACCGTGCAGTGGCTCAGCGCCGGATACACCCTCGCCATGGCCATCGGACTGCTCACCGGCGGCCGGCTCGGCGACATGTTCGGCCGCAAGCGGGTCCTGCTGATCGGGCTGACCGGATTCCTCGTCGCCTCGATCCTGTGCGGACTCGCCACCACGATCGAGCTGCTGCTGATCGGACGGGTCGCCCAGGGGCTGTTCGCCGCGGTGATGGTGCCGCAGTGCTTCGGCCTCATCCGCGACCTGTTCGGACGCGAATTCGGCAAAGCCTATGCGGCTTTCGGCCCGCTCATCGGGGTCGCCACCATCGCGGGGCCGATCGTGGCCGGGCTGCTCGTCGACGCCGATCTGCTCGGCACCGGATGGCGCGCCATCTTCCTGATGAACCTGCCGCTCGGGATCGTCGCACTGGCGCTCGGGGCGTGGATCCTGCCGGCCGCGCAACCGCTGCCCGGACTGACCCTCGACCTGCGCGGCGCGCTCGTGGCCGGTTCCGGCATGGCGCTGCTGCTGTACCCGCTGGTGGAGGGCCGGGAGCTGGGCTGGCCGTGGTGGACGATGGCCATGCTGACCGCCTCGATTCCGGTGCTGGCCCTGTTCGCCGCCGATCAGGTGCGGCGCTCGCGCAGTGGCCGCGTCGCGCTGGTCGAGCTGGGCGTCTTCGCGAAGCGCTCGTACACCTCGGGCATTGTTTTCGTCACCGTGTTCTTCGGCGGGATCGGCGGATTCTCGCTGGCCGTCGGGCTTTTCCTGCAGATGGGCCTCGGCTACGGCGCACTGCGGGCCAGCCTGACCATGGCGCCCTGGGCGGTCGGCGCCTTCCTCGGTTCCGGGCTGAGCGCGGCGCTGGCGCCCAAGCTGGGGCGCGGTGTGCTGCATCTGGGTCTGGCGGGCATGACGGCCGGACTGCTCGCGCTGTTCGTCCAATTCGGCGGCACCGTCGCGCCCACACCGGCGGCGCTGGCGCCCGCCCTGCTGGGCTACGGACTCGGTATGGGGCTGATCTTCGTGCCGCTGTTCGGGATCATCGTGGGCGAACTGGAAGATCACGAGATCGGTTCGGCCTCAGGGCTGTTGGAGTCCTTCCAGCAGGGCGCGGCGGCGCTCGGCGTGGCCGCGCTGGGGACGGTCTTCTTCAGCGGATTCGCGATCGGCGACGGGCCCGAGGTGGCGCTCGGCGCGATGCGGACGGTCACCGGGGTGGCGGTGCTGCTCACCGTGGCGTCCTTCGCGGTCGCGTTCGGGCTGCCGAAGCAGCTCGGCGCGGCGCGGCACTAGCGGGTTCGGCAGAATCGAGCTTGCTTGGAGTGCACTCCAGGTGACTAGCGTCGTCGATGTTCCACACGGAAGGGCGAGATCAGTGGGCGTTCCAGCGCAGCGGGAAGTGGTTCGCGGGGCCGACTACGAGCGGCCGCGGTACTCGATCGGAGAGGTCTCCGAGCGGTGCGGGCTCACCCGCGACACGCTGCGCTGGTACGAGCGGATCGGGTTGATGGACTACGTGGGCCGGGATCACACCGGGCAGCGGCGGTTCAGCGACCGGGACCTGGATTGGCTGGAGCTGATCGGGAAGCTGCGGCGGACCGGCATGTCGGTGGCCGACATGGTGCGGTACGCGGAGCTGGTACGTGCCGGGGATGCCACGTACCCGCAGCGGCTCGAGATGTTCCGGCGGACCCGCGAAGAGGTGCTCGCCCAGATCGAGGAACTGCAGAACACAGTGGCCGTGCTCGACTGCAAGATCGCCCTGTACGAGGGCAATCCGGCGGCCGACTGGCGGACCGTGTCGAAAAAGGCGCGCTAGCGAAGGGATTCAGGCATGACCACCACGCAGATTCTTCCCGTCACCGCCCTCGGCAATGCCGGCGTCGAGGTCGGCGCGCAGGGGTACGGGGCCATGGGCATCAGCGAGTTCTACGGGCCGACAGACGCCACCTCGGCGCGGGCCACGCTGGACAAGGCACTCGAACTCGGTGTGACGCTGTTCGACACCGCCGACATGTACGGCGACGGGCACAATGAGACGTTCCTCGGCGAATTCGTGCGGGCGAATCGCGAGAACGTGGTGCTGGCAACGAAATTCGGCATCGTGCGCAAGCAGGACGATCCGACCTATCGCGGAATCGACAACTCCCCCGGCTACATTCGACAGGCGGTGGACGCCAGCCTGTCGCGGCTCGGCATCGATGTCATCGATCTGTACTACATGCACCGCAAGCAGCCGGGCGTGCCGGTCGAGGACACCGTCGCGGTGCTGGCGGATCTGGTGCGGCAGGGCAAAATTCGGCAGATCGGCCTGTCCGAGGTGACCGGCGCCGAACTGCGGGCGGCGCACGAGGTGTACCCGATCGCGGCCGTCCAGTCGGAGTGGTCGCTGTTCTCCCGCGACGTGGAGAACGGCGTGGTTCCGGCCGCCGCCGAACTCGGCGTCACCTTCGTGCCGTATTCGCCACTGGGGCGCGGCTTCCTGACGGGTTCGGCCACCGCCACCGCCGGACTGTCCGACGGCGACGTGCGCAAGCACATGCCGCGCTGGGCCGACGACAATGTGGCCCGCAACGAGGAACTGCTCGCACCACTGCATTCCATCGCCCAGGCGCGCGGCCTCACCCCCGCGCAGGTCGCCCTGGCCTGGGTACACGCCCGCGCCACCGTCCACAACGTCCCGGTCGTCCCCATCCCCGGCACCCGCAGCCCGAACCGCCTGGCCGAAAACGTCGCCGCCGCAACGATCGTCCTGACCGCCGAAGAACTCGCCACCCTGGAACCGATCGCCGCCCAGGTCACCGGAAACCGCTACGCCGACATGAACTTCACCTCGGCCGGCCGCGAATAACACTGGGACACAATTCAAAAGCGAGAGGCCCGCACGAGTTCCGTGCGGGCCTCTCGCGCTGAACGAGCAAAAGCCCAAAGGGCTCAGGCGCAGCCAAGAGCCGGGCGCAGCCCTATGGGGGTCCGGGGGCTCAGCCCCCGTTCCCCTTCCTCACCCCTCAACCGGCTAGGTCGATCGTGTGGCCGGTGTGCTCGGCCTTCGCGCGGAGGTAGCGGAGGTTGTTCGGGGTTGCGTGGACGCCGGTGGGGAGGGTGTGGCGCACGCGCACGCCGAGGGCGTCGAGCTGCCGCGCCTTGTCGGGGTTGTTGGTGAGCAGGTCGAGTTCGCCGATGCCGAGTGCACCGAGCATCTGGGCGGCGGCGGTGTAGTCGCGGGCGTCCTCGGGGAGGCCGAGGGCGGTATTGGCCTGGTAGGTGTCGAGGCCGGAATCCTGGAGGGCGTAGGCGTCGAGCTTGTTGTAGAGCCCGATGTCGCGGCCTTCCTGGCGCAGGTACAGCAGTACGCCGCCGGCCTCGGTGATGCGTTCGACGGCTTCGCGCAGTTGCGGCCCGCAGTCGCAGCGCGCGGAGCCGAACACATCCCCGGTGAGACACTCCGAATGCAGGCGGACCAGCGGTGTTGCCCCGGGTTCGCCGAGGACCAGGGCGAGGTGTTCGCGTCCGTCGGCGAGTCCGTCGAAGGTGACCGCGTGCGCGGTGGTCGAGTAGCCGTCGGCGAAGGTCAGCGGGATGCGCACACGGGTGCGCACGCTCGCCTCGACGGTGGTGGTGCCGCTCATGATTGCTCTGAACAGCACGGGCACGCCGGTTATGCCCGAAATATTCATACCGGAGGGCACGCTTCAACTTCTGTGCTTACGATGCCTCCACTATGGGGTCTCATGATCACGACCGGATTTGGCTCGACAAACAGCATCCTGAAATCTTTCACGCGCTCAACAGCGTCGCACTGACCATCCGCAATGCCGCCGCCACCGCCGATCTGGACCGCGCGGTCATGGAATTGGTGAATGTGCGCGTCTCACAGCTCAATACCTGCGCGTTCTGCCTCGATCTGCATGTGCGGCTCGCGCGGGAAGCCGGAGTCACCGCACAGCAACTCGCCGTCCTGGACGCCTGGCGCCGGTCCCCCGAGCTCTATACCGAACAGCAGCAAGCGGCCCTCACACTCGCCGAAGCGGTAACCACGCTTCCCGGGGAAACGATCCTGGAGCGTGAGTATGCTGCTGCGCGGCAACATTTGTCGGATGACCAGATGTCTGTCCTGATCTGGGCCGCGACCACGATCGGCGCGTTCAATCGCGTGTCGATCCTGAGCAAACATCCGGTGCGGGTGCGGAAGGAGAACTGACCAATGAGCGAACAGGCATTGGTGGCCACCGTCGTTCGGAACGATGAGCAACACCGGTACGAGGTCTGGTACGGGAACTCGCTCGCCGGCTTCAGCGAGTACCGCGAGCGCGACAACGACACCGTCTTCATCCACACCGAGGTGGACGGCGCGTTCAGCGGCAAAGGTCTCGGCAACAAGCTGGCACAGGACGCCATCGACGACGTGATCGCGCGCGGGCGCGTCATCGTGCCGCGCTGCCCGTTCATCAAAGGCTGGCTCGACAAGCACCCCGATTACGACGAGCACGTCGTCGGCAAAGGCATCAAACGATGAGCGACCTGGAGTCGCGGCCGGAGGAATCGCTGTGCGAATGCTCCGGGCGACCCGGGCCGCGCGCGGAATTCTTTCCCGCGCGCGAGGTTCCACTCGGCGGGGTGCGCGGGGTGACCGTGCACCGGTCGCTGCCGCAACGCGATCTGCCGACCGTGGGCGCGTGGTGCTTCCTGGACCATTTCGGTTCCAGCGGACCGTCGAAACCGCAGGGGCACGATATCGATCCGCACCCGCACATCGGATTGCAAACGGTCACTTGGCCTTTGGACGGCCGCATCCGGCATCGCGACAGCGTCGGCTCGGATGTGGAGATCTGGCCGGGGCAACTGAACATCATGACCTCCGGGCACGGGATCGCGCATTCGGAGTACCGGGTGCCGGGACACGCCTCCGGACACGGATTGCAGCTGTGGGTCGCACTGCCGGATGAAAGCCGGGATGTCGCACCGCATTTCGAACAGCATCGGGATCTTCCGGAATTCGAGCTGCCCGGACTGCGCGGAACCGTACTGATCGGATCGCTGGGCGGCGTGACCTCACCCGCCACGGCGTACACCCCGATTGTCGGTGCGGACCTTCGCATTTCGGCGGGAGCCGGACTGTCGCTGCCGATGAATCCGGAGTTCGAGCACGCACTCCTGGTGATCGACGGCGAGATTGCCGCCGACGGCGTCCCGGTGACGCCCGGCAGCCTGTTCTACCTCGGCTCCGATCGTGCCGAGCTGCCGCTGTCCAGCACCGCGGGTGCGCACGTGCTCCTGGTGGGCGGCGAGCCCTTCGGCGAAGACCTGGTGATGTGGTGGAATTTCGTGGCACGCAGTCACGAAGAGATCGAATCCGCCCGTACCGACTGGGAGAACCACGATCTCGACCGCTTCGCCGACATCGCCGGGCACACACCGGACCAGCGGATTCCCGCGCCGCCACTGCCGGGACTGCATCTGAAACCACGAAAACGGAAGTTCTGAGGGTATGTATCCGGGGGGAACGGAATCCGCTGTGCCACATGCCGGCAGCGATACACCGGCACAGCGGCTATCGGAAGATCGACTCGGTAGCGTCTGCCTACTGACCGGCGCGGTCACGGCGGGACTCGGTTCGCTGGCGCCCCTGCTGACACTCCGGATCATGAAGGCATCCGAGGACTGGCAGCAGGGGCTCGCGGACAGCGGGCGACTCGATCTGGTCAGCCTGCGTATGACTCCGGTGGATCATTTCACCGCCTGGTTCGACTACGGCGGCTCGACCGGGCTGAACGTGCTCGGCGTGCCGCTGGTGCTGATCGCCGTCGGCGCCGCACTGGCCTCCGCACCGCTGGTCGGCGGCGGCGGCTTCGACGGCGCACGTTCCCGCCTGCGCGGTTCGATCGCCGCCGGGCTGCTCCTGGTCATGACGCTGATCGTGGTGACCAGCGCAGCCATCGTCCGCAATTCACAAAACGACGACGGGAGCATGCTCACCGAGGTGGATCCCGCCGCGGGCCTCTGGTTCCAGACGGCGGCCGGAGCGGCGGCCATTGCCGCGCTCGCGGCCATTTGGGTGGCGCGTCGGCTGGTGCGATCAGAGAACCCGGAGGCCCCCGGCAGCGCCACCGCGACCGGGCATCCGCAGGGCGAGTAGGGATTTCACGAGCCGGTGAGGGTCTGGGTGCCGATGACCCGCAGCAGATCCAGCTTGTCCTGGGTGTCGCTGCCGGGCTTGGGGTAGTAGACGAGCAGGTGCCGGGTGGCGCTGGGTGTGACCAGCGGGTCGCAGATCAGTTCCAGCAGGCCGACTTCCGGATGGAGTACGCGTTTCACCAGTTCCGCGCCGGTGCCGACCTCGTGCTCGTGCCACAGCTGGTCGAATTCCGCACTGGCCGTGCGCAATCGGGCGACGAGCTCGGTGATGTCGGAATCCCCCGACCGGCGGGCGGCGGTGGCACGCAGATCGGCAACATGCTTGCGGCTCAAGGCATCCCGGTCGGCTTCCGGGAAGCGGTCGCGGCGGTGCGGCTCGGTGAACCACAGCCACGGCACACAGCGGTCCAGGCCGCGCAGGTGCGTGTAGTCCTGGAACAGCAGGGCGTGAATCCGGTTCTGCACCAGGATTTCCCCGAGGTCGGAGATCACGCAGGCGGGAGTGTCGTCCAGTTTGGTGAGCACGTGCAGCAGGCCCGGGGTCACATGCGTATCGCCGCCGCGCGCGGGCGGTTGATGGCCGGTCAGGTGATAGAGGTGGTCGCGTTCGCCGTCGGTCAGCCGCAGGGCTCGGGCCAGCGCGGCCAGCACCTGGGTGGACGGGCGCGGACCGCGAGCCTGCTCGAGGCGCGTGTAGTAGTCGGTCGACATGCCCGCCAGCAGCGCCACCTCGTCGCGGCGCAAGCCGGGGGTACGCCGGCGCGCACCGGCCGACAGGCCGACGGCGACCGGTTGCAGCTGTTCACGGCGGCGGCGCAGAAAGTCCGCGAGTTCGGTTCGGTCCACGGGTCCACTCTCGCGCGCGGTGGGACGGTTATCCAGGGGTTGTCAGTCCCCCGCTGCGCTTGACCGGAAGATCTCCGGCGAACCTGCCCGGTTGCGCTGACGACATCGCCGCACGAACTGGAGTAGTACGCGACGGCATAACGAGGGATCGGCGATCCTCCGATAAGACGTCCTCTCCCGGTCCCCCGATGTGGCGCGCAGGCTCGAAGCCATGACCAAGACACTCACACAGGTTCAGCTCGGCAAGACCGGACCGGTCGTCTCCCGTATCGGGCTCGGGGCCATGGGCATGTCGGGCATGTACGGCTCGTCCGACGACGCCACCTCGATCGCGACCGTGCACGCGGCCATCGACTCGGGGGCGAACCTCATCGACACCGGCGACTTCTACGGGATGGGGCACAACGAGTCGCTCATCCGCACCGCACTCACCGACCGCAAACGGGAGGATGTGCTGCTCAGCGTGAAGTTCGGGGCACTGCGCGGACCGGACCACAGCTTCGGCGGCGTGGACACCCGGCCCGCGGCCATCCGCAATTTCCTCGCGTACTCACTGCAGCGGCTGGGCACCGACTACATCGACATCTATCGGCCCGCGCGGCTGGATCCGGCCGTGCCGATCGAGGAGACCGTCGGCGCTCTCGCGGAGCTGGTGCAGGCGGGATACGTGCGGCACATCGGATTGTCCGAGGTCGGCGCGGAGACCCTGCGCCGGGCCGCGGCCGTGCATCCGATCGCCGATCTGCAAATCGAGTACTCGCTGATCTCGCGCGGCATCGAAGACGAAATCCTGCCCACCGCACGGGAACTGGGTATCGGCATCACCGCGTACGGGGTGCTGTCGCGGGGGCTGCTCAGTGATTCGCTGCGGAATGGACAGGCGTTCGCCGCCAATGATTTCCGCGCGCACAGCCCGCGCTTCCAGGGCGAGAACCTCACGGCCAACCTGCGATTGGTGGAGGCGCTGGCGCGGATCGCGGCCGAACACGAGGTGAGCGTGGCCCAGCTGGCCATCGCCTGGGCGCTGTCGCGGGGCGCGGACATCGTGCCGGTCATCGGCGCACGCCGCCCGGAACGCTGGGCCGAAGCCGTTGGCGCGGTGGATATCCGGCTGTCGGAGGGGGAGCTGGCGGCCATCGAGGCGGCCGTGCCCGCCGGGCAGGTGGCCGGTTCGCGGTACGCCGCCGAGCAGATGGCAATGCTCGACAGCGAACACTGAACCCCTACTTGCGACGGGGCCGCATGACAGCGGTGAAAGTGGCTGCGGCTACGGCCTTTCCGGTGTCGTCGGTAATGGTCACCGGCACCGCGAGCTCGATCTCGGTGTGGGCCTGGATGTCGGCGCGAACCTTCTCGATGGTCTCCGCCGACAGCTCCGAGGTGGCGAGGAACGGACCCGCCTCGCCCTTGGCACGCGCCAGGTATTCGATGCGGCCGTCCCGGGCGACGATGAAGGTCTCGCCCATCAGGTCGACGATGCCGGACACGGACGCGCCCATGGCCGCGGTTTCGGCGAGGCCGAAGAGCACGGCGGCGTGCAGGTCGCCATTGTGATTGAGATGCTCCGGGCGGGCGGCCATGCGCACGACATTGCGTCCGACGGCGAACTCGACCGCCTCGATTCCGGCGAACTGGATGAAGCCCAGCTTCTTGAAGCCCTCCATCACCAGGTCACCCATGGTGGCAATATCCATCTCGACTCCCGTCGCCCCGCAAAATTGAAACGTGTTCTATGTTTCATACCGAGAGTCGGCAGGGTTGTCCATACGCGCGCCGTCGGCACGCGGGCGAGGGAGATTTGGGGGCAAGGCCCCGAACCCCCTTCAGGCGCTGGGCTCGGGTGCCGCCAGGCCCAGGGCTTCGGCGGTGCGGGCGAGGGTGTAGCGGGCCAGGCGGGGGTCGGCACCCAGGCTCATACCGAGGGTGGGCATCAACTCGCGCAGGCGCGGGGCCCAGAGCGTGCGGTAGCGAGGGAAGCAGCGTTCCAGGACCTCGAGGAGGATGGCCGGGGCGGTCGACGCACCCGGGGACGCCCCCAGCACCGCGGCTATCGAACCGTCTTGGGCGGCAACCACTTCGGTGCCGAATTGGAGGACGCCGCCGCGGACGGGATCGGGTTTCACGATCTGGGCGCGCTGACCGGCGGTGATCATGACCCAGTCGGCGGTGCGGGCGTCGGGGGCGAATTCGCGCAGGGCGGCGAACTTCTTGCGGCGGGTGGAGGCCACCTGGGAGGCCAGCAGCCAGGCCAGGGAGGTATTGCCCTTCAGCATCGACGCCAGGGGGCCGATATTGTTCGGGCGCAGGGCACCCGGGGCGTCCAGGATCGAACCATGTTTCAGGAAGCGGGGATTGATGCCCGGGAAGGGTCCGAACAGGATGCTGCGGCGACCGTCCACGAGGCGAGTGTCCAAGTGCGGCATGGACATCGGCGGCGCGCCGGCGGGGGCGCGGCCGTACACCTTGGCGTCGTGCAGGTCGACCAGTTCGGGGTTGTCACAGCGCAGGAAGCGTCCGCTCACCGGCAGCAGGCCATACCCCTGCACCTCCGGCAGTCCGGCGTTCTGCAGGAGCTTGAGCGCCCAGCCGCCCGCGCCCGCGAACACGAAGCGGGCGTCGACCCGATGGGTGATCCGGTCGTTGTCGGTGTGGTGGTGGATGCGCAATTGCCAGGAGCCGTCGTTGTTCTGGCGCAGGCCGCGCACCTCGTTGCGCAGATGCACCGAGACACCGGCGGTTTCGAGATAGGTGAACATCTGCCGGGTGAGCGCGCCGAAATCGACGTCGCTGCCGGTGATGTCGCGGGTGGCGGCCAGCCATTCCGAGGGCAGGCGGCCACGGGCCACCAGCGGGGCCCACTCCTCGATGGTCTTGGCGGCGGAGCTGAACCGCATGGACGCGAAAAGCGGGTGCTCGGAAAGCTTTTCGTGCCGGTGCCGCAGAAACTGGGAATCCTCGATGCCCTGGACCAGCGTCATATGGGGCACCGGATTGATGAAACTCGTTGGCTTGCCGAGAATTCCGGCTTCCACGAGGGCGGCCCACAATTGCCGGCTCAGCTGAAATTGCTCGTTGACGGCGGCGGCGGTCGTGATATCGAGGGAGCCGTCCGGATTTTCGGTGGTGTAGTTGAGTTCACAGAGTCCGGAATGGCCGGTGCCCGCATTGTTCCAGGCCGCCGACGCCTCCGCGCCGAGCTCGGGCAGCCGCTCGTACACCGCGATGGACCAGCTCGGTTCGAGATGTTTGAGCAGAATACCGAGCGTGGCGCTCATGATCCCGCCGCCGATCAGAACCACATCGTAGGGGCGCAGGGCCGCTGGCATTCGCATTGTCATAACTCTCGGTGACCCCCGGATTCAACTCTTAGCGCACGGGCACGCTAGCACCGAACCGGGATACCCGCTCAGTCGCCGGATTACCGGGAACAGCGAATTACGCGAAGGCCAGCACGAGCAGACCGAGCAGTGAACCGGCGAAGACGAGGGTGTTGCGGATCTTCTGGAGCGTCCAAACCCAGTCGGGGAAGCCGGATTCCGCGACCTGGATGAGCGCCGGCACATCGATGCGGGCGAGTTCGGGATCGTTCTTCTTGGCGAAGGCGGCCTGAACGGACCGCACGGCGGTCAGATTGCTGTAGACGATGACCGAATTGGCCAGCAGCAACAGGGCCATGACCGCCCAGTTCACCGGGCGCATCCAGTCGAAGCCGGCCAGGTTGAGCCCGGCCATGACCAGCAGCAGCGTGGCGATGCCGCCGGGAGCCCACCACTCGTGGCCGCTGGCGTCGAAGCGCATGCCGTTCTCGCGCAGGGCCGTGGTGCGCACGCCCTGGCGGGCCAGCTCGTTCTCGGCCTCGTCCATGGCGGCGGCGCCGAAGCGATTGCGCACCAGCGGCATGCTCAGGAATGCGGCGGCGGCGACCAGTTCGACGGTGGCGATGACGGTGTTCATTGCGAATCTCCCTGCTGGTGAGCCGCTGCCCGCGACTCTCTTGAACTAAGTGCAAGAAGAACGTACATCGCGGCTTGAACTAAGTGCAAGAGATTTCTTGAACTTTGTGAAAGTCGCAGGTGAGCACCTAGGGTGGGGCCATGCCCCGCGACACGCTCACCCGCGAACAGATCGTCAGCGCCGCCATCGCCCTGCTCGACGAGGAGGGACTCGACGGCCTGAACATGCGCAGCCTGGGCAAGCGCCTCGACGCCGCCGCGACCGCCATGTACTGGCACGTCAAGAACAAGGACAATCTGGTGCGGCTGGCCACCGACGAGGTGTGGGGCGAGATCGAACTACCCGAACCGGGCCAGAGCTGGCGCGACGCGGCCGAGGCCATGGCCGCGAGCATGTACGCCATGATCAGCCGGCATCCTTGGATCATTCAGGTGCAATCCGGATATCTGGTCTACGGCCCCAACAAGTCTCGGCACGACGATCGCGCGCTGGAGATCTACGAGCAGGCCGGATTCGACGAGGCGGAAGCCGATCGGGCGGTCGCCACGGTCTTCATGTTCGTGCTCGGCAATGCCGCGGGCGCGGCGGCGAACGTCTCGCTCAACCGGCGCCTCGGGCGCACCGGGGCGGATCCGGAAGCCCAACTGGCGCAAGCGATGTCGGAGGCCACCGAGATCGCCATGCAATACCCGCGCCTGCGTACGCGCATCGAACGCGCGGCGGGCACCGACTACAACGCGGCGCCCGAGAGCAGCTTCCAGTTCGGGCTGGACACGCTGCTGGACGGCCTTCAGGACCGGTTGCGGGCCCGATAGGCCGCCACGGCATTGCGATTGCCGCAGGCGGTCGAGCAGTAACGGCGAGACCTGTTGCGGGACAGGTCCAGAACGATGCCCTCGCAGGCGTCGTCGGCACAGACGGCGAGGCGGCTGAGTTCGTCGGCGCGGATCAGGTCGATCATGGCCATGGCGGTTTCGACCTCGATGCGCACCGCCAGCGGCGCCTCCGGGGGGACGGCGTGGATGTGGTAGCCGAGATGGTCGTGCGAAACCAGCTGGGGGACGGCGCGATGCCTGCGCAGGATCTCGTTCACCAGATCGACCGCCGTATCGCGATCACTGAGCAGCAGGCGGCGCAGCGGCGCCCGGGTGGCGCGGACCTCGGTGAGCTCGCGGGCATCGCGGGCGTGCGCGCCGGTGTAGCCGTGCCTGACGAAAAACTCGGCCAGTTGGTCGATCTCGGTCAGAGTGTCCGGATCCTCGGCCGAGTTCACCAGCTCCACCGCGGCGGCCATGGCCGCTTCGGTGTCATGAGCAAAAGTCATGTTGACATATTACACATACGGTCTTAGCGTCATTAGTCATGGCGACAATGACTCATGACACCGCGGTGCGGGGACGGTTGCGAACCGGATTGATCATCGCGGTGGTGTCCGCGTCGTCGTTCGGGCTTTCCGGGGCGCTGGCCCGCGGGCTCATGAACGCCGGCTGGAGTCCGGCGGCCGTGGTCGCGGTGCGCGTGCTGGTGGGCGCGGCGGTACTGCTGCCCTTCGCCCTCGTACAGCTGCGCGGCGACTGGGATGTGCTGCGCCGCAATGCTTCCCTGATCCTCGCGTACGGCGTCGTGCCGGTCGCCGGTACGCAGCTCGCCTATTTCAACGCGGTCGCCCACCTACAGGTCGGCGTCGCCCTGCTGGTCGAATACACCGCGCCCATCGCGGTCGTGGGCTGGATGTGGCTGCGGCACCGGCAGCGTCCCGGCGCGGCCACCATCGCGGGCGGACTGCTCGGGTTGATCGGCCTGGTGCTCGTGCTGGATGTGACGTCGGGCGTCAGCACCAATGGCATCGGCATGCTGTGGGCGCTGGGCGCAATGGTCGGCGCGGCAGCCTATTTCGTGCTCTCCGCCAAGGGTGAGGGCACGATTCCCGGCACCGTCCTGGCGGCGGGCGGCCTGCTCGTCGGCGGGCTCACCCTGCTGGCGGCGGGCGCGGTCGGGATCGTGCCCATGCACGCCACCGCGAATCCCGTCGCATTCGAAGACTTCACCACGCCGTGGTGGGCGGTCGTTTTCGTGCTCGGCACGGTGACCGCCGCCCTGGCCTACGCCTCCGGCATCGTCGCGGCCCGCCTGCTCGGCTCCCGCATGGCCTCCTTCGCCGCACTCACCGAGGTGCTCGCCGCCGTCCTGTTCGCCTGGGCCCTGCTGGGTGAAGCACCCCGCTCGATCCAACTGCTCGGCGGCGCACTGATTCTCATCGGTGTGGTGGCCGTCCGCCTCGGCGAACCCGAAACCGCCGCGCACGCGGAGCAATAACCACGCAGGCGGACCGGGGACGACTGTGAGAAACCCCTAGTCCCGCCCCGGACACCTGGCAAGCCCCCTAATCCTCGGCCCAGATGTGCCGAGAGGGTTCCGCTATCGCAGTGGCCCGGGTAACTTTCGTCCGGATACTTCGGGCCGTGCGGCCCCGCAACGCGAGGGACAACTCCATGGGCATGACCAAAACCATTGCGCCGGTTCTCTTCTGCCTGGCAGCGGCCACCACGATCGCGGCCACCACCGCCACGGCCGAACCCGCGCCGGTCGGTCAGCAATCTCCCCTCCGGATCGACGGCACCGATCACGGCGTCGGTTTCGTGGCCGCCCTCAGCGAGGACTACCGGGCCGCCGTCGGCACCCTGCAGGCCGGACGCTTCCTCGCCACCTTCGACGGCCAGGCGGTCCTGGTCACCGACGACTCCGGCCTCGAGATCGCCACCGTCCCCCTGAAATACGATGTCGCCGGCAAGACCCTCGAGATCACCCCGTCGATCACCGACAGCGGTCGCCGCCTCACCCTCACCCCGGTCGCCGAGTCCCCGGTGGCGCTGCGCGACATCAATGCCCAGCAGCGCTTCTTCGACGTGGTCCAGGCCAACCTCCCCGCGGTGGCGGGCGGCGCGGCCATCGGCGCGGCCCTCGGCTTTCTGATCGGCTTCCCCGCGGGCCTGTTCATCTTCGACTTCATCACCATCCCGATCACCACCGTGGTGGGTGCGATCGTGGGCGGCGCCATCGGCTTGCAGCAGAGCGGCGGCGATGAGGCCGTCGAAGCCGCGCTCGCCTACGCCGAATCGATGGTCCCCGGCGCCTCCGACGCCATCCGCCCCGCCTTCGACGCCCTTCCGCAACCGCAGGGCCGCTGACCACGGCAATCGCCGAGCTATGCCGCTCGCACCCGCGCTGTAACCCCCATCCCATCTCCGCCGCGGGAATTCCCCTCCCGCGGCGCGTCTGGGTACGTTCGTCCGGATACTCCGGGCCGCGCGCCCAGCACACGAGGGGGCATTTCCATGGGCACGACCAAAACCATTGCGCCGGTTCTGCTCTGCCTGGCAGCGGCGACGACGATCGCGGCCACTCCCGCCGCAGCCGCACCGGCCCCCACGGAGTCCACCCCGCAGTCGTCGCTCCGGATCACCGGCACCGATCACGGCATCGGCTTCCAGTCCGCCGTCACCGACGACTACCGCTCCACGGTGAGCACCCTGCAGGCGGGCCGCTTCCTCGCCACCTGGGACGGCCGGGCCGTCCTGGTCACCGATGACGCCGGCCTCGAAATCACCACCGTCCCACTGCAATACGATGTGGCGGGCAAGTCCCTCCAGCTCACCCCCGAGATCGGCGACGGCGGTCGCCGCCTGACCCTCACCCCCATCGGCGGGTCCCCCGCTCCCCTGCGCGACATCAATGCCCAGCAGCGCTTCTTCGACGCGGCCGCCGCCACCGTCCCCGGCATTCTCGGCGGCGCGGCCCTCGGCGCGGTGCTCGGCTTCCTGATCGGTTTCCCCGCAGGGCTTTTCGTCTTCGACATCTTCACGGTGCCCATCACCACCGTCCTGGGCACCATCATCGGCGGCATCGTGGGCTTCAATATGTCCGGCGGCCAAGCGGCCATCGACGCCGCGCTCGCCTACGCCGATTCGCTGTCTACTCCAGGAACGTCGCCGAACTGACAGGCCGGCTTCCGCTGGTGTAGTACCAATCCCCCGTGGACACGGGATCGGTGTTCAAGACGATCGTGTGCCCGCTTCCCGGTCCCGACGTGAGCGTCCACAGGCCATTGGGATGCCCCACCGCCGCGCTGACGCTCCCGTCCGACCAGGCGAACCGCCCCGACGACAGCGTCCCGAAGCTCAGCCACGGCACCTCCGCCGAGAACTGTGCCGAGTCGATCCCCGGCAGCAGCGAACTCCGGCACTCCCACAATCCCAGCTGCCGCCGCACCGTCTGCCCCGCACTCCCGGTTCCCGCCACCATCTGCCCGGTGAGCGTGTCCGCCCGAAAGCACCCTCCCAGTGCGTCTTTCGCGGGTTCGGCCGCGGCGGCACCGGCAGTCGCTCCCGATACGGCGATTCCACACAGCAGGGCGGCGAACGCACGACGATGAGCAGGCATGCCAACTCCTCCGGCACAGGGCGTCACGGCTTTGCCGCCAGGATAACTCCGATGTTGCTCCCATGAACGACAATCGCCCCCGCTCCGGGAAGGAGCGGGGGCGATTCG
Organism: Nocardia huaxiensis; assembly: GCF_013744875.1. Taxonomy (NCBI): domain Bacteria; kingdom Bacillati; phylum Actinomycetota; class Actinomycetes; order Mycobacteriales; family Nocardiaceae; genus Nocardia; species Nocardia huaxiensis. Next base: position 1,944,813 of record NZ_CP059399.1, on the reverse strand, counting down.
GTTTCAGCTCAACCGTTTACCGGTAGTCGCTGAAGCCGTAGTCGTCCAGCGGAACCGCGGCACCGGTGGTGGTGCCGAAGCCGTCCGGGGTGTAGTAGGTGTCGTCGTAGGACGGCACCGCGTACGCGGCCTGACGGGCTTCCTCGGTGGGCTGCACCTGGATGTTCCGGTAGCGGTTGATACCGGTACCGGCCGGGATGAGCTTACCGATGATCACGTTCTCCTTCAGGCCGATCAGCTTGTCGGAGCGGCAGTTGATCGCGGCGTCCGTGAGCACGCGGGTGGTCTCCTGGAAGGAGGCCGCCGACAGCCACGAATCGGTCGCGAGCGACGCCTTGGTGATACCCATGAGGACCGGACGACCCGAGGCGGGCTCGCCACCCTCCGCGACCACGCGGCGGTTGGCGGACTCGAACTCGGCGCGCTCCACCAGCGAACCCGGGAGGAACTCGGTCGCACCCGAATCGATGATGGTGACGCGGCGCAGCATCTGGCGGACGATCACCTCGATGTGCTTGTCGTGGATGGACACACCCTGCGACCGGTACACCTCCTGGACCTCGTGGACCAGGTGGATCTGCACCTGACGCGGGCCCATCACGCGCAGCACCTCGTGCGGATCGGCCGAGCCCTCGAGGAGCTGCTGACCGACATCCACGTGGTCGCCGTCGGCGAGCAGACGCTCGGTGCCGTCCTCGTGCTTGAACACCCGCAGACGCTGACGCTTCGACAGCTTGTCGTAGAGCACCTCGTCCGAACCGTCGTCCGGAATGATGGTGATCTTGTAGAAGCGGTCGTCGTCCTCCAGGCGCACGCGGCCGGAGACCTCGGCGATGGGGGCCTTGCCCTTGGGCACACGAGCTTCGAAGAGCTCCTGGACTCGGGGCAGACCACCCGTGATGTCGTCACCCGCGACACCACCCTGGTGGAAGGTACGCATGGTCAGCTGGGTACCCGGCTCACCGATGGACTGGGCGGCGACGATACCGACGGCCTCACCGATGTCGACCAGCTTGCCGGTCGCCATGGAACGGCCGTAGCAGGTGGCGCAGACGCCGGTGCCGGTGGTGCAGGTCAGCACGGAGCGGACCTTCACCTCGGTGATGCCGGCCTCGAGCAGCGCCTCCAGGGCGGGGTCGCCCAGGTCGTGACCCTTCTCGACCACCACGTTGCCGTTCGCGTCCACGGCGTCCGCCGCGAGAGTGCGTGCGTAGGTGGAGGTTTCGACGTGCGCATCACGAATGATGGTGCCGTCGGCCTGCTTCTCCGCGATCGGGACGACGATGCCGCGTTCGGTGCCACAGTCGGTCTCGCGCACGATGACGTCCTGCGACACGTCCACCAGACGACGGGTCAGGTAACCCGAGTCGGCGGTGCGAAGCGCGGTGTCGGCCAGACCCTTTCGCGCACCGTGGGTGTTGATGAAGTACTCGAGAACGGTCAGGCCCTCACGGAAGGAGGACTTGATCGGCCGCGGGATGAACTCACCCTTCGGGTTGGTAACCAGACCCTTCATACCGGCGAGGGTACGAGTCTGGGTGAAGTTACCGGTCGCGCCCGAGTCGACGATCGTGATGATCGGGTTGTCGGCCGGGTAGTGCGCGCGCAGCGCCTTACCGACCTCTTCGGTCGCTTCCTGCCAGATCTTGACCAGGGCGTTGTTGCGCTCCTGGTGATCGAGCGCACCACGCTGGTACTTCTTCTCGATCTGATCCGACTGCGCCTCGTAGCGCTCCATGATCTCCGCCTTCTCCGGCGGAACGAGCACGTCCGACATGGAGACGGTGACACCGGAACGGGTGGCCCAGTAGAAGCCCGCGTCCTTCAGCTTGTCGACGGTCTGCGCGACGACGATCATCGGGTAGCGCTCGGCGAGATCGTTGATGATCGCTGCCTGACGCTTCTTCGGCATGGGCTCGTCGATGAACGCGTAGTCCGCCGGGAGCAGCTCGTTGAAGATGACGCGGCCCAGCGTGGTCTTGGTGATCCACGCGTCGCCACGCTGCCAGCCGTCCGGGAACAGCTCGGCCTCGACCTCGCGCTGCGGGCGCTGGTTGGTCAGGCGGACCTTGATCAGCGAACGCACGGTGAGCTCACCGCGGTCGACGGCCATCTGCGCCTCGGCGGGCGAGGAGTAGACGCCGAACTCGGCCTCGTCCTTGGTGGCCTCGCGGTACTCGCCCTTCGCGCCCTCTTCCAGGCGGGTCAGGTAGTACAGACCGGTCACCATGTCCAGACGCGGCATGGCGAGCGGACGACCCGACGCCGGCGACAGGATGTTGTTCGAGGACAGCATCAGGATGCGGGCCTCGGCCTGCGCCTCCGCCGACAGCGGCAGGTGCACGGCCATCTGGTCACCGTCGAAGTCGGCGTTGAACGCCTCACACACGAGCGGGTGCAGCTGAATGGCCTTACCTTCGACCAGCTGCGGCTCGAACGCCTGGATACCCAGGCGGTGCAGGGTGGGCGCACGGTTCAGCAGCACGGGGTGCTCGGAGATGACCTCTTCGAGGACGTCCCACACCTGCGGGCGCTGACGCTCGACCATCCGCTTGGCGGACTTGATGTTCTGCGCGTGGTTCAGATCCACCAGACGCTTCATGACGAACGGCTTGAACAGCTCGAGCGCCATCAGCTTGGGCAGACCACACTGGTGCAGCTTCAGCTGCGGACCGACCACGATGACCGAACGGCCGGAGTAGTCGACACGCTTGCCGAGCAGGTTCTGACGGAAACGACCCTGCTTGCCCTTGAGCAGATCGCTCAGCGACTTCAGCGGGCGGTTACCCGGACCGGTGACCGGACGGCCGCGACGGCCGTTGTCGAACAGCGCGTCAACGGACTCCTGAAGCATGCGCTTCTCGTTGTTGACGATGATCTCCGGGGCACCGAGGTCGATCAGTCGCTTCAACCGGTTGTTGCGGTTGATGACGCGGCGGTACAGGTCGTTCAGGTCGGAGGTCGCGAAGCGGCCACCGTCCAGCTGCACCATCGGGCGCAGCTCCGGCGGGATCACCGGCACGGCGTCGAGGACCATGCCCATCGGCGAGTTGCCGTTGGTCTGGAACGCGGCCACGACCTTCAGACGCTTCAGCGCGCGCAGCTTCTTCTGGCCCTTGCCCGTACGAATGATCTCGCGCAGGTTCTCGGCCTCGGCCGCGATGTCGAAGGTCTCCATCAGCTTCTGGATCGCCTCGGCGCCCATGCAGCCGGTGAAGTACTCGCCGTAGCGGTCCTGCAGCTCGCGGTAGAGGACCTCGTCCACGATGAGCTGCTTCGGCGACAGCTTGGTGAAGGTCGACCAGATCTCGTCGAGCCGGTCCAGCTCACGCTGGGCGCGGTCGCGCAGCTGACGCATTTCGCGCTCGCCGCCGTCCTTCACCTTGCGGCGCACGTCGGACTTGGCACCCTCGGCCTCGAGCTCGGCCAGGTCGGCCTCGAGCTTCTGGGCGCGGGCCTCCAGGTCGGCGTCACGCTGGTCGGCGACGTTCTTCTTCTCGACCTCCATCTCCGCTTCGAGGGTGGAGAGCTCGTTGTGGCGGAGCTCGTCGTCCACGGCGGTAATGACGTACGCGGCGAAGTAGATGATCTTTTCCAGATCCTTCGGCGCGAGGTCGAGCAGGTAGCCCAGGCGCGACGGCACGCCCTTGAAGTACCAGATGTGGGTGACCGGCGCGGCCAGCTCGATGTGGCCCATGCGCTCACGACGCACCTTGGCACGCGTCACCTCGACACCACAGCGCTCGCAGATGATGCCCTTGAAGCGGACGCGCTTGTACTTACCGCAGTAGCACTCCCAGTCCCGGGTGGGACCGAAGATCTTCTCGCAGAAGAGGCCGTCCTTCTCCGGCTTCAGCGTGCGGTAGTTGATGGTCTCCGGCTTCTTGACCTCGCCGAAAGACCAGTTACGAATGTCTTCGGCGGTCGCCAGGCCGATCCGGAGTTCATCGAAGAAGTTGACGTCTAGCACGTAACTTCCTTTCCCCTGTTCGGGTTGAGTATGAGCAAAAGTTCGCTAAATCCGTTGACCTGGAGCGCCTTTCGACGCTCCAGGACCGATCGCTCTTACTGCGCCAGGTCGTCGACCGTCGCAGCCTCGTTGCGGGACAGGTTGATACCCAGGTTCGCCGCGGCACGCTCGAGGTCTTCGTCATCGCCATCGCGCATCTCGATGGCGGCGCCGTCCGAGGACAGCACCTCCACGTTGAGGCACAGCGACTGAAGCTCCTTGAGCAGAACCTTGAACGACTCCGGAATACCCGGCTCCGGAATGTTCTCGCCCTTGACGATCGCCTCGTACACCTTCACGCGGCCGACCACGTCGTCCGACTTGATGGTGAGGAGTTCCTGCAGGGTGTAAGCGGCACCGTAGGCCTGCATGGCCCAGCATTCCATTTCACCGAAACGCTGACCACCGAACTGCGCCTTACCACCCAGCGGCTGCTGCGTGATCATCGAGTACGGGCCGGTCGAACGCGCGTGGATCTTGTCGTCGACCAGGTGGTGCAGCTTCAGGATGTACATGTAGCCGACCGCGACCGGGTACGGGAACGGCTCGCCGGAGCGGCCGTCCAGCAGGATCGCCTTGCCGTCGTCGTTGATCATCCGCTCGCCGTCGCGGTTCGGCAGAGTCGAACCGAGCAGACCGGTCAGCTCCTCCTCACGCGCACCGTCGAACACCGGGGTGGCGATATTGGTGTCGGCTTCCTGACCGAGCATCTCCTCCGGCAGGTTCTTGGCCCAGTCGGGGGCGCCCTCGACCTGCCAGCCGGTCTTGGCGATGTAACCCAGGTGGGTTTCCAGCACCTGGCCGATGTTCATACGACGCGGCACACCGTGGGTGTTCAGGATGATGTCGACCGGGGTGCCGTCGGGCAGGAACGGCATGTCCTCCTGCGGGAGGATCTTGCCGATGACGCCCTTGTTGCCGTGGCGGCCGGCCAGCTTGTCGCCGTCCTGGATCTTGCGCTTCTGCGCAACGTAAACGCGCACGAGCTCGTTCACGCCCGGGGGCAGATCGTCGTCGTCCTCGCGCGAGAACACGCGGACGCCGATGACCTTGCCGGACTCACCGTGCGGCACCTTCAGGGAGGTGTCGCGAACCTCGCGGGCCTTCTCACCGAAGATGGCGCGCAGCAGGCGCTCCTCGGGGGTCAGCTCGGTCTCACCCTTCGGGGTGACCTTGCCGACCAGGATGTCGCCGTCACGGACCTCGGCGCCGATGCGCACGATGCCGCGCTCGTCGAGATCGGCCAGGACCTCGTCCGACACGTTCGGGATGTCGCGGGTGATCTCCTCGGCACCGAGCTTGGTGTCGCGAGCGTCGATCTCGTGCTCCTCGATGTGGATCGAGGTGAGCACGTCCTCTTCCACGAGGCGCTGCGACAGGATGATCGCGTCCTCGTAGTTGTGGCCCTCCCACGGCATGATCGCCACGAGCAGGTTCTTGCCGAGCGCCATCTCACCGTTCTCGGTGCAGGGGCCGTCGGCGAGCACGTGACCGGCCTCCACGCGCTGGCCCTCGTCCACGATCGGACGCTGGTTGGCGCAGGTGCCCTGGTTGGAGCGCTCGAACTTGCGCAGGCGGTACGAACGGCGGGTGCCGTCGTCGTGCATGACGGTGATGAAGTCGGCCGAAACCTCTTCCACCACACCGGCCTTCTGGTTGACGACCACATCGCCAGCGTCGACCGCGGCACGCAGCTCCATACCGGTGCCGACCAGCGGCGACTCGGAACGGATCAGCGGCACGGCCTGACGCTGCATGTTCGCGCCCATGAGGGCACGGTTGGCGTCGTCGTGCTCGAGGAACGGAATCATGGCGGTCGCCACCGACACCATCTGGCGCGGCGAGACGTCCATGTAGGTCACCTCGGTCGGGGAGACGTATTCCATCTCCTCGTTGCCCTTGCGGGCGAGCACCTTGGACTCGACGAAGTTGCCGTCGGCGTCGACCGGCGAGTTGGCCTGGGCGCGGACCTCGCGGTCCTCCTCGTCGGCGGTGAGGTACTTGACCTCATCGGTGACGCGGCCGTTCTCGACCTTGCGGTACGGGGTCTCGATGAAACCGAACGGGTTCACCCGGGCGTAGACCGAGAGCGAACCGATCAGGCCGATGTTCGGGCCTTCCGGGGTCTCGATCGGGCACATGCGGCCGTAGTGCGACGGGTGGACGTCACGGACCTCCAGGCCGGCGCGCTCACGCGATAGACCACCCGGGCCCAGCGCCGACAGACGACGCTTGTGGGTCAGACCCGACAGCGGGTTGTTCTGGTCCATGAACTGCGACAGCTGCGAGGTGCCGAAGAACTCCTTGATCGCCGCCACGACGGGACGGATGTTGATCAGGGTCTGCGGCGTGATGGCCTCGACGTCCTGGGTGGTCATGCGCTCGCGCACAACGCGTTCCATACGCGAGAGACCGACGCGGATCTGGTTCTGGATCAGCTCGCCGACGGTGCGCAGGCGACGGTTGCCGAAGTGGTCGATGTCGTCGACCTCGACCGGAACCTCGGAGCCGCCGGGAGCGGTCATCATGCGATCGCCCTGGTGCAGACGGACCAGGTACTCGATCGTCGCGACGATGTCTTCCTTGGTCAGCACGGAACCGGTGACCGGCTTGTCCAGGTTCAGGCCCAGCTTCTTGTTGACCTTGTAGCGGCCGACGCGAGCCAGGTCGTAGCGCTTCTCCTTGAAGAACAGGTTCTCCAGCAGGGTCTGCGCGGACTCCTTGGTCGGCGGCTCGCCCGGACGCAGCTTGCGGTAGATGTCCAGCAGCGCCTCGTCCTGACCCGGGGTGGAGTCCTTCTCGAGGGTGGACATCATGATCTCGGAGAAACCGAAACGCTCGGTGATCTCCTCGGTGGTCAGACCCAGGGCCTTCAGCAGCACGGTGACCGGCTGACGACGCTTGCGGTCGATGCGCACACCGACGGTGTCGCGCTTGTCGACGTCGAACTCCAGCCACGCGCCACGCGACGGGATGACACGCACGGAGTGCAGCGTCTTCTCGGTGGACTTGTCGATGGTGTCGTCGAAGTACACGCCCGGCGAACGGACCAGCTGCGACACGACGACGCGCTCGGTGCCGTTGATGATGAACGTGCCCTTGTCGGTCATCATCGGGAAATCACCCATGAAGACCGTCTGAGACTTGATCTCACCGGTGTTGTTGTTGATGAACTCCGCGGTCACGAACAGTGGCGCCGCGTAGGTCATGTCCTTGTCTTTGCACTCTTCGATCGAGGCCTTGACCTCTTCGAAGCGCGGGTCCGAGAAGGACAGGGACATGGAACCCGAGAAGTCCTCGATCGGGGAGAGCTCTTCGAGCACCTCCTCGAGGCCCCCGACCGGGTTGACGTCACCGCGCGCTGCCGCACGCTCCCGCCAATCCGCTGCACCGACGAGCCATGCGAATGATTCGGTTTGTAGATCGAGAAGACCCGGCACCTCGAGAGGTTCACGAATCTTCGCGAAAGACACCCGCTTCGGGGCTCCGGGAATACCGGCCTTGGTCTGGGTGGAGACTGCCAAGATGCGTCCTTCCAGCACCTCACGCGCGTCGCGTGGTGGTCCGCGACCGTCGCTTGTCTGCTACGAATTCCGCTGGTAGCAACCCGAACGAAACCCGAACAGCAAACAGCGGAAGTAACACCGGAAGGTGGAACTTTCGTAGATGCGATCAAGGTATGGACAGGAGGCAGCCAGCGCAACGTCCAAAGGTACACCCAAACCTACGGGGGTGTCAAAGTACCACCCGTGGCGAGCCTCGGCGGGCTAACGCGCCGAAGTGTGTCGTGGCGATGTTCACACCGTCTGCCGACCGGCTTTTCGGTTCGCTGGCTGCGTCCTGTGAAGGCCGTGTCGGCGTCTGATCCCCTGTGACAGCCGCCGCTGTTGTGAATAGCGTGACGCCTTGGACGAAAGTCGTCAAGTGGCGGTAGAAGTTGACAAACCACGAGATCGCCTGTCCTACAGCAAGATCACCCCGCGACGTCGCGGAATGCCGCCCCCGTCGTCATTCCCGCGCACTGTCGACGGGAAAACCCCGCCACGGGGGCCGGGGGCAGCGCCCCCGATTCCGGGGGTCCGGGGGCGGAGCCCCTGGGAATAGCTCAGCTCTACTTGTCGGCGATTTCCGAGGCCAGCCAGTGGCCGTCGACCTTCTGCATGCGCAGCAGGATGGGGCCGGAGACGAACGGGGACGGTTTGCCGTCCTTCACCGTCACGACGTTGAGATTCACCAGGAGCTCGGCTCGGTCGTCGGTGAGCAGGGTGACACCGGTGGGGTCGGTGGTGACCTGGGTGTTGGTCTGGGTCTGCTTGATGGTGTCGACCGTGGTGTCGAGGAACTGCTCGAACTTGCCGGCCATCTCGGGCGTCAGGACGGTAGCCACATCGGCCTTCCACTTCGCCTTGTCCAGCGTCCCGGCCTCGTAGGCGTAGAGGGTCTGCAGGGCGTGGTCGGCGGCGGCCTTCACCTCGTCGGTGGCGGAGTTGTCGACGAAGGCCCGGTTGCCGTCGTCCACGCCGGGTCGCAGCGCGCCCACGACCGCGAGAGCGGCCAGCACGACCGCGGCGGCGCCGCACCCGATGGGCGTGCGCCAGGTCTTCCAAATGCCTTCGCCCGGAGCGGATTTCGACTTCTCGGCGCGGACCGGGGACGGCTTCGCGGCGGACGGCTTCGGCTTCTTCGCCGTCGAGACGGGTTCGGCGGTGCGGGTCTGCCTGCCGGTGAATTCGAGATCCGCGGCGGTGGTGCGCCCGCTCGTGCCGCGCTGGGCGGCGGGGCGGCGCTTCGGGGAGACGCGATTGACGGGCCGACGATTTGCCATGATCACGCCTTCCTAGTTGCCCGGCTGCGGGGTCGCCGGTTGGCCGCCCGGTTGCTGAGGCGTGGTGGCACCCTGGTCGGTGGAGTTCAGCACGATCGGATTGGCGATCTGCTGCACCTGATCGGCCTTCCAGATGCCGTCGTTCTTCACCACGTCCACCGACCAGGTGTAGCGGTACTCGTTGGTGGCCTTGCCCTCGCCGGACTCGGTCACCTGGAAGACGACCAGCGCCGAGGCGTGATCCTTCTCGGAGTTGAGTTCGGTCAGCGCGCCGCCGAGGATCTTCGACGAGATATTGACGTTGTCCGCCATGACCTTCTGCTTGAGCTGGTCCTGGTTCTTGGTGGACGCGTCGAGCAGGTCGCCGGTCATGGACGAGCGGGCCAGCGCCAGGGAACCGTCGACGTCCTTCAGGTTCATCGAGGTGATGTTGATGGCGGCCTGCTGGGCCGCGGCGAGGGCTTCGTCGCGCGCCTCGGCCCGCGGCCGATCCCGCAGCAGCCCGCCCACGATCCAGCTGCCCGCGAACCACGCGGCCGCGATGCCCGCGAGGGCGAGCAGCGCGATGGAGCCGAGCGTGACGGCCTTCCGGGCATCGAGGCTCGATGACTCCGGTTCATCCGCGGCGGCTTCTTCACGGTCCGTGCGCGACTTCCGCCGTGCCGAGACCGCCCCCGCCTTCCCGGGCTCCGACTCGGCCGATTCCTCGGTCGCGGCCGGCTCGTCCGGATCGACGGCGGCTTCGGTGGCGGTGTCAGCCGGGGCGGCGGTCTCGGCCTGTGGCTCGGCGGACGACTGGTCGGCCGTCTTGTCGAGATCCACAGTCGGTTCGCTGTCCTTTTGCTGGCTCACGCCGCCACCATACTTTCCACTCCGCGCGGCAGCGCCGGGGCTCTACTCATCAACGCATGGGCGGGGCGCTGCGTGGTGACGCTTCGCTGCCGCCTCCGCGCCTGACCGCCCATGCGTGGGTGCGTCATCACTTGGTGGTGACGCCCATGAGCGTGGCGAGCTGGGTCGCGACGGGGTTCAGGTTGAGCTTGTCGGGGTCGTACTTCGGCTTGGTGTCCCACGGCTGCGGGACCGACGGGTCGGCCAGTTCGGCGCGCTCGCCGCCGCGGACGGCCGTCTCACTGCCCTGCGGGACAAGGCATTTGGCTTCCGTGTTGAACGGGAAGTCGTCGCGGCTGTCGTCGAAGTTCGGGTTCTCCCGCTTCATCTGGGCGATGATCGCCTGGGTGCCTTCGTAACCGATGGTGCAGGCGGGCGGGTTGTTGGTCTCGAGCACCAGGCCGAAGTGCGTGGTGCCGTCGCCGGGAGCGGTCGCCGAGGCGCCGATCGAGAGCAGCGGCAGCATCTGCAATACCGGGCCGAGCGCGTAGAACTTCGGCGAGACGGCCAGCAGCAGGGTGCGCAGGTTGGTCAGGTTCGTGGTCAGCGCCGGGCCGCTCTCGCGCAGCAGCTGCTGGATGGAGCTGCCCGCGTCGGTGCTGGTGCCGATCAACCGCCGGATGTCGGGGTCGTTCGACTTCAGCTGTGCGGTCAGCTGATCCAGGCCGTCGCTGAACTGCCGGATCGAAGACCCCTGGTCCGCCTGGGTATTCAGCACGATCTGCGATTGGCGAATGAGATCCAGTGTCTGCGGCAGGTTTTCGATGCCGGTCTCGGTGAACTTGTTGAGCGAGTCCACCAGCACCTGCAGATCGTCACCCTTGCCGTCGAACGCCTTGCCCAGCTCCGTGATGGTGGTGCTGAGCGCGACCAGGTCGGTGGTATTGGCGAAGTGGTCGACACTGGACAGCAGCGTCTCCACCGGAATCGGCAGGGCCGCACCGACGATGATCGAGCCGTCCTTCAGGTACGGTTCGCCGCCGGAGGTCGGCACCAGGTCCACGTACTGCTCGCCGATGGCCGAGCGGTTGGCCACCACGGCCTTGGCACTGGCGGGCACCTTCGGTGCGCCGGAATCCATTTCGAGGGTGATGAGCACGCCGTCGGGGGTGATGTCGAGCGCCCCGACCCGGCCCACGGGCACGCCGCGGTAGGTGACCTCGGCGCCCTTGGACAGGTTGCCCGTCCCGGTGGCCTGCACCTTCACCTCGTACAGCCCGAAGCCGAGCATATTGTCCAGGCGCACGTATTTGGCGCCGACGAACACGACGCCGAGCACGGCGATGATCGCGAAGGCGATCAGCTGATAGCGCACCAGTTTCGTCATCGCTGACCCACTCCCAACTGCTCGAGGATGGTCCCCAGCGGATCGGTCGCGGGATTCCCGGTAATGGGCGCGACCACGGAATTCGGCAGCAGCGGCAGCAGCGACACCGTCGGCCAGCCGCCGCGCGGCCCGTTGCCGTTGTAGTACGGGTTGGACGGGTCGACATTCGGCTGCGGCCCGGTCTGCGGCGGGACGTACACCGGATTCGGTTTGCCCACACCGAGATTCGACAGCAGCGTGCCGATCTCCAGGTCCACCGACAGCCAGGTGTTCACCTGACCGCCGAACGCCGACTTGATGGCCTCGTCCGGGAACGGGTAGGTGGGCACCAGCGGGAAGGCCGTCACCAGATCATTGGCCGACTTGCCGAGCTCCTGCAGCGTGGGCCGCAGCGAGCTGAGGTCGGTGATCAGGTTCTCCTTGGACTCGTCGAGCACGTCCATGCCGGCCTGGCCGAGGCGATCGAGCTGGCCGAGCAGGCCGACCAGCTGCGGCCGCTGCTCCTCCAGGATCTTGATGCCGGTGGGCAGTTCATCGAGCACCTTGCCGATCTGCTCGGTCTGGGTGCCGACCCGGCTGCTGAGCCGGTCGAGGCCGTCCAGCGCGCGAGTGATGTTGTCCACCTGCTGGTTCAGGCCGTCGATCAGGGTGTTGGCCTGCTCCAGCAGGGAGCGCACCTTGCCCTCGCGGCCTTCCAGGGCCTTGTTCAGCTCCACCACGATGGGCTGCAGCTGCGCCACACCGCCGCCGTTGAGCAGCAGCGACAGCGCGCCCAGCACCTGCTCCACCTCGGTCGCGGTGCGAGTGCGGTCGACCGGGATGGTGGCATTGTCCTTCAGCCGATCCGATGCGGGATCGGTTGCGGGCGCGGACAATTCGATGAACTTCTCACCGAGCAGATTGGACTGCCGCACTTCGGCGCGAGCATTGGCGGGCAGGTTCACATCGCCGTTGACGATGGTCTTGACGCTGGCGGTCCAGCCGTCCGGGGCGAGTTCGATCTTGTCGACCCGGCCGACCGCGATGCCGTCCACCTTCACGGTGGACTGCGGCACCAGGTCCAGCACATCGGCGAACTGGATGTCGATGTGCAGCGGGTTGTCGCCCACGCTGGGCCCGCCCGGCAGCGGAATGCTCTCCGCGCCGCAGCCCGCTACGAGCAGCGTCACCGCACCGACAGCAGCGGCAGCCACCGCCTTCGTCATCCCGGCGTGCTTTTGGCCGGGATCCACCGCATTCAGCCGGTGCCCTGCCAGTGTGGATCCCGGCCAAAAACGTGCCGGGATGACGGAGCGGGGGTTCTTCATCGCTGACCACCTTCCGTCTGCGACGGCGGGAGCGCGTCGGAGGGGTTGCCCGGGACGCTGCCCGGCACGGCGTTGCGCTGCTCGTTGTCACCGCTGAGGATGCCGAACGGCAGGATCAGCGTCGGCGTCTTCACACCCGAGGTGATCTGCGCGGCAATGGTTTCGCAGTGGCTGAGGATGGGCTGCAGCTGCCGGGTGATGGCGTCGAACTTGGGGTCGCCCGGCCGCAGCTTGCCCAGATCGAGCATCTTGCACATGACGCCGAACGGGTCCTGCAGGTCGGTGAAGTTGGGCCGCATGTCGAGCGTGCCGGTCTCACCGTTGTGGACATTGATCAGGTTGGACAGCGCGGTCGGGATGAGCGGCAGCGCCTCGGCCAGATCGTCGCGCTGATCGGCGAGGGTCTGGGTGAGCGTGGTCAACGCGTCCGCGTTCTGCTGCACCAGCTGCCGGTTGTCGTCGATGAAACGGGCGACATCGCCGAGCGCCACCGACAGCAGGCTCAGCGCGTCGCCGAGGTTCTGCCGCTCCCCCGCCAGGAAGGAGGACAGCGACGCCAGCTGGGTGTTGAAATCCCGTACCTGCGAGTCGTTCTCGGTCAGGGTCTGCACGAACACCTGCAGGTTCTTCACCGTGTCGAAGATGTCCGTGCGCGAATCCGACAGCGCCGCAGCGGCTCTGGACAGCTGCGTGAAGCTGTTGTTCAGCGCGTCGCCATTGCCGGCCAGATTGTCGGCGGCGGTGCGCACCAGCTCGTTGACCGCGCCATCGCGGTTGGCGCCGTTGGGGCCCAGCGCATCCGAGAGTTCGGTGATGCTGGTGTAGAGCCGGTCCACCTCGACGGGGGTCGCGGTGCGGTCCTTCGGGATGGTGGCATTGCGGTCCATCTTGGGCCCGCCCTTGTAGGCGGGGGCCAGCTGGATGTACCGGTCCGACACCACCGACGGGGTGATCTGCGCGGCCTTGGCGTCGGCGGGGATGTCGAAGCGCCGGTCGACGCTCATGACGACCTTGACCTGTTCGCCCTCCGGCGTCACCGAATCCACGTGTCCCACGGGGACGCCGAGAATGCGGACGTCGGAGCCCTCGTAGATGCCGACGGACTTGTCGAAGTAGGCGGTGATGGTGGTGGTGTTGAGTTTGCCCCAGCCCCACCAGGCCACGGCCGCGAGCAGGACCGCCGCGGCAACCGCCCCGGCGATGGCCTTGTTCTTCGTGCTGGTGCCCTGAAGGGCGGTCAGCGGGTTCTTCGCCACGGCTAGCCTCCCATCTTTCGGATCGGCTCCCGATCGCCCGGAATCTCGGGCAGGGCGGGCGGAATCAGGTTGGTGATCACGGCGTCGAACCAGCGGCCGGTGCCGAGCACGTTGGAGTACAGCCCGTAGAACGGCGCGGCCAGCTCCAGGGTCTTGGAGATATTGGCCTGGTTGTCGTTGAGCAGGTTGATGGCGGCCTCGAGGTTGGTCAGCGCGGGGCCGATCTGCTCCTCGTTGTCCTGCACCAGCGCGGTCAGTTCGGCCGCAACGGTTTTCGCGCCGGACAGCAGCTGCGCGATGGCGGACTGCCGCACGTTCAGCTCGGTCAGCAGCTGACCGCCATTGGCGAGCAGCCGTTCGAATTCGGCATTGCGGTCGGCCAGCACCTGCGAGGTGGTCTTGGTGGCGGCGAACAGTTTGCGCAGCTGTTCGTCCCGCTTCGCGAGGGACTCCGACAGGCGCGAGACGCCGTCGATGGAGCTGCGGATCTCGGGCGCGGTGCCCGAGAACGCCTCCGACAGCACGCGCATGCTCTGCGCCAGCTGATCGGTATTGGTCTGTTCGATATCCGTGGCCGCGTCGCTGAAGGCGTCCACCACGTCGTAGGGGGACACGGTGCGCGACAGCGGAATCCGATCGCTCGGATCCGCCACCTCGGAGCCCTTGGGGTCCAGCGCCAGGTACTTCTGCCCGAGCAGCGTCTTGATCTGGATGGACGCCGTGGTCTGGTCGCCGATCCAGGCGTCCTGGGTGCGGAAGTCGACGAGCACCTTGTCACCGTCGAGGCGCACGTCCTGCACGGTGCCGACCTTCACGCCGGCGATGCGCACCTCGTTGCCCTTCTTCAGCCCGGCGGCCTCCGAGAATTCGGCGGTGTACTTGGTACCCGCGCCGATGATCGGCAGCTTGTCGAGGCTGAACGCGGACACGGTCACCAGCAGCACCATGAGCAGGCCGATCCCGCCCATGAACGCCGGACTGCGCTTGCCGAGCACGATCCGATCGTCCATCAGCGGCCTCCCTTCCCATGGCAGCGCGGAGCGGGATTGGTGTAGATGGGCTGGTTGATGGTCGGCATGTTCTGCACCGCACCGAGATTCAGCTGCGGGGCGTCCGCGGTGCCGGGTCCGGCCACGATGTCGATACCGCACAGATAGAACTGGAACCAGGAGCCGTAGGAGGCGGCGCGGCCCAGCTTCTCCATCTTGATGGGCAGGTTCGCGAGACTCTCGTTGACCTCGTCGCTGCGCTCGTTGAGCGTGGCGGTCAGCTGGCTCAGGCCGGCGATCGCGCCCTGCAGGTTCGGGCGCACCGGGACCAGCAGATCGGCGGTGGCCTGGGTGAGGTTGCTCAGCGAGGTGAGGGCCGAACCGATGGTGCCGCGTTCGGCGTTCAGTCCGGTGATGAGGGCCTCGGTATTGACGATGAGCTGATCCAGTTGTCCGTCACGGGAATTGACGGCGTCGAGCACCCGGTTCAGGTTGTCCACGACCGCGCCGATCACCGCGTCCTTGTCGGCGATCTTGTTGGTCAGCGCGGCGGTATTGGACACCAGGTCGCGAATGGTCCCCGACTCACCCTGGAACACCTGGATGATCTCGTAGGACAGCTTGTTCACGTCCTCCGGCGTCAGCGTCTGGAACAGCGGACGGAAACCGTTGAACAGTTCGGTCAGGTTCAGCGCGGGCTTGGTGCGCTCGAGCGGAATGGTGCCGCCCTCGTTGAGCTTGCGGCCCTGCTCGCCGGCGCCCTGCTCGAGCGCGATGTAGCGCTGCCCCACCAGGTTCCGGTACTTGATGGTCGCGGTGGTGGAGGCGGGCAGCCAATTCCGGTCGGAGACTTCGAATTCCACATTGGCCAGGCGCTTGTCGACAATGGACACCTCGGTGACCTTGCCGACGCGCACACCCGCGATGCGGACTTCGTCGCCCGGGTTCAGCGATGTCACATCGGTGAACCGGGCATTGAACTTGGCGCCACCGCCACCGTAGTTCGCGATGGTCAGCGCCAGAATGCTGGTGGCGAAGACGGTCACCGCGATGAAGGCGATGAGTTTGGTCAGGGTCGGCCCGAGGCCGCGCAATGTGTCCTTCATCGAATGCTCACCTCGCTCCCGCGGAAGGCCGGCGCCGCGATCCGGGACACCCAGCCGGGCACCTGGTCGGGCGAAACACCGTGTGCCGCACCGTAGATCGCGCCCAGCGCGCGGTTCTCCTGCGGCGATCCGGCGGTGGTGGCCGGGTACGGGCCGTACACCTTGTACTGCGGCGACGGCATCTCACCGATGTGCTGGTCACCCGGGGTACGGCTGGGCGGCTGGTAGGAGCCGTCATTGGCCGAACCATTGGTGTACTGCCCCGGGTCCACCGTCAGCGGATACTCCGGAATGCACATGGCCCCACGCTGATCGAACCAGCGCGGCTCGTCCTGGTTGGGCACGTAGCGGCCGCGGGTATTGACGATCTCGACCGTCACGCGCGAACCCGGCAGGTCGGTGCCCTTGCCGAAGATCTCGTCGATGCGCGGCTTCATGGCCGCGAAGTTGGCCAGCGAGCAGGTGTAGCCGGGCGAGAACCGGGCCAGCGCCTCCAGCGCGGGCCGCGAGTCGGCGGCCACGTCGATGATGTTGTCGCGGTTGGTGATCAGGAAGTCCGCCAGGTCCGAGGAGCTGGGGGTGAGCACCGCGAGCATGGTGTCGATCTGCGAACGTTTCTGCACGATGGTGGCATTGGTGGTGCGCAGATTGTCGAGCGCGTCCACCAGCTGCGGTGCGGCATCGGCGTAGATGTCGGCCACATCGGCGAAGCGGGCCAGATCCTCCTGCAGGGTCGGCATGACGCCGTTCACCTGGGTGAAGATCTCGTCCAGCCGGTCGATGGTGTGGCCCAGCTCCTCACCCTTGCCCTGCAGCGCCTGCGAGATCGCGCCCAGGGTGGAGGCCAGGTACTGCGGTGGCACCGCCTGCAACAGCGGCAGGATGTGATCGAGCAGCTGGCTCACCTCGACGGCATTGCCGGTGGTGTCCTGCTTGAGCGTCACGCCCTCGGTCAGATGCTGGGTGCTCGGGTCCTCCGGCCACACCAGATCGACGTAGCGCTCACCGAACAGCGTCTTGGGCAGCAGTCGCGCCGTCACATTGACGGGGATCTGGTCGGCCTTCGACGGATCGATGGCCAGCTTCAGGGTGACCTGCTTGCCGTCGAAATCGCTGGAGCGGACCTCGCCCACCGTCACGCCGCGGACCTTCACATCCGCATTGCGGGTCAAGGCGTTTCCGACGGTGTCGGTGATCAGGTCCACCTTCACGGTGTCCACGAACTGCTTGTTGTAGATGGCGGTCGTGGTCCACAGGAACAGCCCGAGGATCACGAAGAACAGCACACCCAGCGTGCGGGCGCGCAGCTTCTCGGTCGAGCGCCAGAACTGCACGCGCTTCGGATTGCTCATCCGGCCACCCGCACCGTCGTGGTCGTGCCCCAAATGGCAAGGGACAGGAAAAAATCGAGGATATTGATCAGCACGATGGCGGCGCGCACCGCGCGGCCCACGGCCACGCCCACACCCGCCGGACCGCCGGTGGCGTTGAAGCCGTAGTAGCAGTGCACGAGGATGATCACGAACGCGAAGACGAGCACCTTCAAGAACGAATATATGACGTCTTCGGGTGGCAGGAACAAGCTGAAGTAGTGGTCGTAGGAACCACTGGATTGCCCGTTGAAATAGATGCTGATCAACCGCGAGGCGATGTAGGTGCCCAGCAGGCCGACGATGTAGAGCGGGATGACGGCCATGAAACCGGCGATCACACGCGTGGTCACCAGGAACGGCACGCCCGGCACCGCCATCACCTCGAGCGCGTCGATCTCCTCGGAGATGCGCATGGCGCCCAGCTGCGCGGTGAAGCCACAGCCCACCGTCGCCGAAAGCGCCAGTGCCGCAACCAGCGGCGCGAGCTCACGGGTATTGATGTAGCCGGTCAGGAAGCCGGTGAGCACACCGGAGCCCAGAGCATCGAGGGCCTTGAAGCCCTGCAGGCCCACGACCACGCCGACCGAGGCCGACATGAACACGATGACGCCGATGGTGCCGCCGATGACCGCGAGCGCGCCCGAGCCGAAGGTCACCTCGGCCAGCAGCCGCATGACCTCCTTGCGGTAGTGCACAACGGTTTTCGGGATCCACGCGATGGCCTTGGTGTAGAAGGCCATCTGGTCGCCGGCCCGGTCCACCAGGTTCACGGGGGCTTTGAGCACGCCGGTCACCCGGCGCGCCGACCGCTGAATGGGGTTGGTGCGCTGTGAAACAACCATGGATCACGCGCCCTTGGCGGGGACGACCTGAAGATAGATCAGGGTGAGGATCAAATTGAGGAAGAAGAGCACCAGGAAGGTGATGACCACCGACTGATTCACGGCGTCGCCTACTCCTTTCGGTCCCCCTTTTGGATGCAGACCCTTGTAGGAGGCGATGACGCCCGCCACGAGTCCGAAGATCAACGCCTTCAGCTCACCGATCCAGAGGTCCGGGAGCTGCGCGAGCGCGGAGAACGAAGCCAGATAGGCGCCGGGCGTGCCGCCCTGCAGACCCACATTGAAGAAGTAGCCGCCGCAGATGCCGACCACCGAGACCAGGCCGTTGAGCAGCAGCGCGACCAGCATCATGCCCAGCACGCGCGGAACCACAAGGCGCTGAATGGGATCGATGCCGAGAACTTCCATCGCGTCGATCTCCTCCCGGATGGTCCGGGAGCCGAGATCGGCGGCGACGGCCGAACCGGCCGCGCCCGCGATGATCAGAGCCGTCACCACGGGTGCGGCTTGCTGGACGGTAGCGAGAACACTGGTGGCTCCGGTGAACGCCTCTGCGCCCAGCTGCTTGATCAGCGAGCCGGTCTGCAGGGCCACCACAGCGCCGAACGGGATTGCCACCAGTGCGGCCGGGAGGATCGAGACAGACGCGATGAACCACGACTGCTCGATGAACTCCCGCCACTGGAAAGGCCGACGGAACGTCTTCCGGATCACGTCCAGAAGGAGTGCGAAAATGTTGCCGGCCTGGGCAAGGCCCGACTCGACCGGGGTGCGCAGTCGTGTCAGGGGGGTACTCACGCCGCGTATGTTACCCGTTAGTCAGGTTGTGTCGAACCGTGGAGTCGAACGCGCCTTGATAAGCGGGAATCACCTGCGTGTCGGGGTCGTCGCCGTTCTCCTCCAGCGACTGCCGGATGGCCTCCTGCGCGGCCGGCGGCAGGGTGTGCAGAATCTGGCGCACACGCTGGCGACGACGGGCCACGGCCTGGCGCACGGGCATGCCCGGCTCGGCCTTCATCTGCGGGATGATGCCCTCGACCTCTTCGGCGCCACCGTGGTGGTGACCGGCGTCCACGAGCGCCTGCTCGCGCGCCATCTGCGCCTCGTCCTTCTCCTCGGACATGCCGATGGGGCCGATCATGCGGCCGTTGAGGAACTGCTTCACCACCGGCTCGTCGGAGGTCAGCAGCACCTCGCGGGGGCCGAACATGACCAGGTTGCGGCGGAACAGCATGCCGATGTTGTCCGGCACGGTACGGGCCAGGTTGATGTTGTGCGTGACGATCAGGATCGTCGCGTCGATCTGCGCGTTGATGTTCAGCAGCAGCTGCGAAAGATACGACGTGCGAACGGGATCCAGACCGGAGTCCGGCTCGTCGACGAGGATGATCTGCGGGTCCAGCACCAGCGCGCGAGCCAGGCCGGCACGCTTGCGCATACCACCGGAGATCTCACCGGGCAGCTTCCCCTCAGCGCCCAGCAGACCCGTCATCTCGAGCTTCTCCATGACGATCTTCTTGATCTCGGATTCGCTCTTCTTGGTGTGCTCGCGCAGCGGGAAGGCCGTGTTGTCGAACAGGTTCATCGAGCCGAACAGCGCGCCGTCCTGGAAGAGGACGCCGAACAGTTTGCGGATCTCGTAGAGCTCCTTGTTGGAGCAGGTGGTGATGTCGGTGCCATCGATGTAGATGGAGCCGCGCTCAGGGCGCAGCAGACCGATCAGAGACTTCAGAAAGACGGACTTACCGGTACCGGAGGGGCCGAGCAGAGCGCTGACTTCCCCCGACGGCAGCGTCAAAGAGACGTCCTGCCAAATACGCTGTGAACCGAACGACTTGGTGATGCCCTCGGTCCTGACCTCGACGCCCACGCCAACCTCCACAATTTCTCAGACGAGCGCACTACTGCGGCGACCACTCTTGATAACTGAACGCGCGGTGTGGCGCATCACAGTAGGTTCGGTCACTGTATCGCATATGCCCCGTCTCGGACACCGGGACCTGACTCGCGAGTAGCGAAGGGTATCGAGAACCGTGAATAACGGACACATCACGACGCACAAATACGCGAAAAGGGCGGTTCCACAATGGGAACCGCCCTTTTCGAGCTAGGCGTTCAACGCGTCGCAAGGTCCCGAGCCGGGGCGAAGCCCCCACCCGCTCCTGGGGTTTCAGGGGCGATGCCCCTGAGAGTCCCGAGAGTTGGGAAAACCTTACTTGACGGTGATCTTCGCGCCGGCCTCTTCCAGCTTCGCCTTGGCAGCCTCGGCGGCGTCCTTGGCGACCTTCTCCAGGATCGGCTTCGGGGCGCCCTCGACCAGGTCCTTGGCTTCCTTCAGGCCCAGGCCGGAGACGATCTCACGCACGACCTTGATGACCTGGATCTTCTTGTCACCGGCCGACTCGAGGATGACGTCGAACTCGTCCTGCTCCTCGGCAGCCTCGGCCGGAGCAGCGCCACCGGCGACCGCGACGGCGGCGACCGGAGCGGCAGCGGTGACCTCGAACTTGTCCTCGAACGCCTTCACGAACTCGGACAGCTCCAGCAGGGTCATGCCGGCGAAGGTCTCGAGCAGCTCTTCAACGTTGGCCATTGAAATTTCCTTTCGGTGTGTTCATCGCCGCGCGAACGGCGACGAAGAGGTTTGTGGGGGTGGTGCGAAGAAAAAGCAGGGAATCCGCTTACGCGGCTTCCTCGTTGCGCTTCTTCTCCTCGAGCGCGGCGGCCAGGCGAGCGACCTGCGAGGCCGGGGCGGCGAACAGCCCGGCGGCCTTGGCGAGGTTGCCCTTCATGGCACCGGCCAGCTTGGCGAGCAGCACCTCGCGCGACTCGAGGTCGGCGATCCGCTCGACCTCGGCCACGGACAGCGCGACGCCGTCCATGTAGCCGCCCTTGATGATGAGCGCCTTGTTGTCCTTGGCGAACGCCTTCAGCGCCTTCGCGGCCTCGACCGGCTCACCCTTGATGAAGGTGATGGCGGTCGGACCGACGAAGAGGTCATCCAGGCCTTCCACGCCCGCCTCGGCGGCGGCGCGCTTGACCAGGGTGTTCTTGGCGACGGAGTAGCTGGCGTCCGCACCCAGGGCACGACGCAGCTCGGTCAGCTTGCTGACGGACAGGCCACGGTATTCCGTGACAACGGTGGCCGTAGCAGTCTCGAACTGCTCCTTGATCTCCGCAACCGCGGTGACCTTCTCAGCATTTGCCATACTTCGCCTCCTCTCTGGATGTCGGTTCTTCTGGTGTGAACCACCGAAGTCCGCCATCGGGGCCGGCGATAAAGCAAACGCCCCGCGGACGCAGAGGTCCCGGGGCGCACAAGAAAAACAACACGAGCAGAACCCGCAGTGTTCATCCCAGCCTCGGCTCTCCCTGCGTGGGCCGCCGGCAATAACGCCGGACCTTCGACTACCCAATGGGCAGCAACCAACGGTCTTCGGTAGAACGATTTGGGGTGATCATCGAAGATGACCGTCGACAACTATAGCCGACGGCCATCTATCTGCCAAAACGGCCCCTACCCGCTGCCGGAGTAGAGCCGATCGAGCCACTTGCAGTACTCCGGACGCTCCGGCGCCGGAACACCCGCCACGCCGGACCCGGAACTCAACGGGCAACCCATCGCCATCGAGGAGCCCGCCCAGGGGAAGAACAGGATCGCCCCGGGTAGCAGGTGCAGTGCCGACCCGTCGCCCCAGTTTCCGGAGCCGGTATCGGAGCCGCTGTCGGCCGCGGCGGCGGGCGCGAGCACACCGACCGCCAAAGCTGTTGCCGCGGTGAGTAATACAAGACGTCGCATGAGGGAGACCTTTCGCTCGAGTTTCCGCACGCTGTCATGCGCCACCACGAATACCAAGACTGTAAAACCTGGGTATTTCACATAAAGGAAACTCCGCTATGGTCTACGAACACCATTGTTCGGAGGTAACCCCTTGAGTTCCCGTTTCACCAAAACCCTTGCCGCGGTGACGATCTCCGCCGCCCTCACCGGAGTCGCCCTCTCCCCCGCCGCCCAGGCCGCCCCCGCCGCCCAGCCGGTAGCCGATTCCGGATCCAGCTCGGGTTCGAGCTCCGGCTCCGCCGAGCTCCTGCTCATGCCCCGCTCCATCATCTACCTGCTGCTCTGCGGAATCTACGGCGGCAGCGAACCCGACACCCGCCCCCTCTGCGTAGCCCTCAACAGCGGCAGCTCCAAGAACTGAACCCGGAGATCCTCCATGAAGCGAGTACTTCTCAGCGCTCTCGCCGCGGCAGCCCTCACCGGACTGGCCGCCGCGCCCGCGGGTGCGGCGCCTGACCCGTCGAATCCCGAAACCGGATCCACGGCGATCGACGCCGGATCCGGATTGCTGTACGCCGGATCGGCCGCCATCGTCAACCCGATCGTGGGTAACCTGATCCGATCCCTGTGCACCATGAGCACCGGTGATGCGATCTGCGGGTTGCGCGACCTCTGAGCACGCCCCTATCGAAAAGCCAAGGGCCGGCACGCGTTTCGCGTGCCGGCCCTTGATTGTCTTGCGTCGCTACTGCGACTTCGCGTCAGTCCTCTTCGGCGAAGTTGCGGGTGCGGTTCGGGTCCACCGGGATGCCCGGTCCGGTGTTGGTCGAGAACGTCACCTTCTTGACGTAGCGGCCCTTCGCGGTGGAGGGCTTGACACGCAGGATCTCGTCGAGCGCGGCGCCGTAGTTCTCGGCCAGCTTCTTCTCGTCGAAGGAAGCCTTGCCGATCACGAAGTGCAGGTTGGCCTGCTTGTCGACGCGGAAGTTGATCTTGCCGCCCTTGATGTCGTTGACAGCCTTGGTCACATCGGGGGTGACGGTGCCGGTCTTCGGGTTCGGCATCAGGCCACGCGGGCCCAGCACGCGAGCGATACGACCGACCTTGGCCATCTGATCCGGGGTGGCGATGGCGGCGTCGAAGTCCAGCCAGCCGCCCTGGATGCGCTCGATCAGGTCCTCGGCGCCGACGGCGTCCGCACCGGCGGCCTCGGCCTCGGCGGCCTTGTCGCCGACCGCGAACACGATGACGCGGGCGGTCTTACCGGTGCCGTGCGGCAGGTTGACGGTGCCGCGGACCATCTGGTCGGCCTTGCGGGGATCGACACCCAGACGGACGGCAACCTCGACGGTCGCGTCGGTCTTGGTGGTGGCGGTCTCCTTCGCCAGCCGCGCGGCGGCCAGCGGGGCGTACAGCGCAGCGCGGTCGACCTTGGCGGCCGCCTCGAGATAAGCCTTGCTTCGTTTTGCCATGATTCTCTGTCCTTAAGTAGTCAGACGTGGTGCGGGACTGGCCGTCCCTCCCACATGAGCCGAGAGGCTCTTACTCCGCGATGGTGATACCCATCGAGCGGGCGGTACCAGCGATGATCTTCGCCGCGGCGTCGATGTCGTTGGCGTTGAGGTCTTCCTGCTTGGTCTTGGCGATCTCGCGGATCTGATCCATGGTGACCTGGGCGACCTTGGTGCGGTGCGGCTCGGCGGAGCCCTTCTGCACACCGGCGGCCTTCAGCAGCAGACGCGCGGCGGGCGGCGTCTTCAGCTTGAAGTCGAACGAGCGGTCTTCGTAGACCGTGATCTCGACCGGGATGACGTTGCCACGCTGCGACTCGGTCGCCGCGTTGTACGCCTTGCAGAACTCCATGATGTTGACGCCGTGCTGACCCAGCGCCGGACCCACCGGCGGAGCCGGGTTGGCCTGGCCGGCCTGGATCTGGAGCTTGATGAGCCCAGCGACCTTCTTCTTCTTGGGGGGCATCTTTCTTCCTTGCGGTTTAGGTTCCTTACGGATTCCCGTAAGCCTGCTCCGGGACGAACCCGGAAGTCTTAGATCTTCGCAACCTGCGTGAACGCCAGCTCGACCGGGGTCTCGCGGCCGAAGATGGAGACCAGCACCTTGAGCTTCTGCTGCTCGGCATTGACCTCGGAGATGGAGGCGGGCAGCGTCGCGAACGGACCGTCCATGACGGTGACCGACTCGCCGACCTCGAAGTCGACCTCGATGATCGGCTTGGCGGCGACGGATTCGCCCGAAGCACCGGAGGTCGCGGCAGCGGCGGCGGCCGGAGCGGCGGCCTTCTTCTGCTGCGAGGCCGGCACCAGGAACTTGACCACGTCGTCGATGGACAGCGGCGAGGGGCGAGAAGTAGCGCCGACGAAGCCGGTGACGCCCGGCGTGTTGCGCACCGCGCCCCACGACTCGTCGTTCAGCTCCATGCGGACCAGGATGTAACCCGGCAGCACCTTGCGGTTGACGTTCTTCTTCTGGCCGTTCTTGATCTCGGTGACCTCTTCGGTCGGCACCTCGACCTGGAAGATGTAGTCCTCGAGACCGAGGTTCTGCACGCGGGTCTCGAGATTGGCTTTCACCTTGTTCTCGTACCCGGCGTAGGAGTGGATGACGTACCAGTCACCGGGCGCGCGACGCAGCGCGGCCTTCATCTCGGCGACCGGATCGGCCGGCTCGGCGTCGACAGGTGCGGAGAGATCGGCGACCGGCTCCGCGTCCGCGAAGTCGTCGGATTCCTCGGCGCCGGTGATGGTTTCGTCGTCCACCACGTCGTCGACCTGGAATTCGTCGGTTGTGCCGTTCTCCGGGGTGCTCACTGGGGCACTCGCTTCCTTGTCGTCACGTAATCCTCTGCGCGCCGAGGGCATGAAGCCCCGGCGGATGGTCCCGCTCCCCGCCTCTGCTCGGGGACCGGGTTACCGGCGCCGACCGTCAGCTAGCCGAAGAGCCAGTTGACACCTTTGATGAACGCCAGATCCAACCCGCTGATGAACGCGACCATGAAGATCACGAACACCAGAACAACGCTCGTATAGGTGACCATCTGCTTGCGGTTGGGCCAGATCACCTTGCGAAGCTCGGAAATGACTTCCTTGAGGAACTTCACCAGGCGCTTGAACGGATTGCCCGTACCGCTACGACCGGCCTTGCCGGACTGCTTGGTTGCCTTGACCTGCGTCGAGGGACGGTCGATGACCGCCGCCGAGGACGAGGACGCTGCGCGACCACGCCGGGCGGAACGCTTACCGCTCGGACGTGCCGCAGCGGTGTCTTCGCCATCTTCGTGGCGAGTATCCCGCTCGTCGCTCACGTCGATCCTCTCTCGTCGCTGGCACTCAGGGCAGGGGCGACAGGACTTGAACCTGCAACCTGCGGTTTTGGAGACCGCTGCTCTGCCAGTTGAGCTACGCCCCTTCGGCTGGACTCTGGTGTCGTATGCCCAGCCACGGTTCTATTCAGTTGTACTACGGGTTTTGCTTTCGGGGCCCTCACAAACTTACGCGCCGCTCCTCGGAGCAGCGCGCATCGGCTGGTGACCCCAGATTTCCGAGTGTACGTTACCCAACGCAGCAATCGCCAATCGGGGTCACCCGTCCAGGGTCAGGCCAACTGCACCGTCGCGGTGGCGCGGCCGAAGATCTTGCGGCCCTCCGATTTCGCCACGATGGCCACCACGGCGGTGCGGGTTTCCGGGTCCACGGACTTCACCTTGCCGGTGTATTCGATCTCCGCGGGCCGGTCCACCGGCACGTAGACCGGGCTGGTGAAGCGGACGTTGTACTCCTTGACCGCACCCGGGTCGCCGAGCCAGGAGGTGACGAAGCCGCCGCCCAGGCCCATGGTCAGCATGCCGTGTGCCACAACGTTTTCCAGGCCGACCAGTTTCACGACATCGTCGCTCCAGTGGATCGGATTGGCGTCGCCGGAGACGCCGGCGTAGTTCACCAGATCGCCGCGGGTGAGACGCACCACGCGCGAAGGCAATTCGGCGCCGACGGTCACGTCCTCGAAGCGGATGGCGTGCTTGCTCGCCACGATGGCGCCCGCGGTGGCCTGCACCGGGACGGGAACCGTTGCGAGGGCCGGCGACTCGACGGCGGCGCCGTCGGTGCGCGGGTGGTGCTCGGGGCGCTCGTCCGGGCCGATGCCGTGCATGAGCACATTGCGCACGGCGTCACCGATATTGGGGTCGATGTCACCGCCGCTGCGGCCGATGAGGGTGGTGTAGGTGGTGAGCACGAGCTCATCGTTCTGCGCGACCACGTCGTTCTTGGTGACGATGATGTCGCCGCCGAAGGCCTGGCGGAACGAGTGCAGGTACACGATGCAGGAGAGCTGGTCGCCGGCCTTGATGGGCCGGTGGAACTCCAGGATCTGATCGGTCTGCATGATCTGGCTCAGGTCGTAACCCGTGACGATCTGCTCGAACAGCGTGCGCTGGGCCAGGATTCCGACCAGCGAGATGAAGGTGAGCGGCGCGACGAGGCCGTCGTAGCCGTACTCCTGGGCGACGTCCTCGTCCCAGTGCACGGGGTGGTAGTCCTGCACGGCCCGGGCGTATTCACGGACCTTCTCGCGGCCGACCTCGTAGTAGTCGTCGACGCGGTAGTGATGACCGACCATGGCAGCGGCATGTGCGGCGGGATCGAAAACCTCGCCCAATTCGGCCATTTCGTCGACCTCGGTGTTGATAGTCACGGCAGGACATCCCTATCTGACCCCGAGCCCGGGGTCGGCGGAGCGCTAATTACCGCTATATACACCAAGTGCCGGACCGGGGGCCACTGTCCCTTTGTGTGGGGGACGAAGCGGCCGGCCGTTCCGGCACTTCTTCCACGCGGTAGATCGCGCGGGGTTGAGTTAGCGAGATTCCCGGTGCGCCCGGTGGGTACCGCAGTTGGGGCAGAACTTCTTCAGCTCCAGGCGGTCCGGGTCGTTACGCCGGTTCTTCTTGGTGATGTAGTTGCGGTGCTTGCACTGCTCGCAGGCCAAGGTGATCTTTGGCCGGATATCAGTGGACTTCGCGGCCACGATTTGCCTTCTTTCCGGTCAACCTACTGGTTAAGTTGGGTAGCGATGGCCGGACTTGAACCGGCGACACAACGATTATGAGTCGTTTGCTCTACCGACTGAGCTACACCGCCATACACGCGGTATTGACGATAGCGACGGCCCGGTCAATCTTTCTTGGGATGCCGAGTCGGTCACCACCGGCAATCCGGCGAGCCCCCTAACGGAATCGAACCGTTGACCTTTTCCTTACCATGGAAACGCTCTGCCGACTGAGCTAAGGGGGCATGTCTGCTTGGCTCCACCGTTCAGGCGGGGCGCTGAAGACTTGAACGAGATTACACAACACTTCGGAGCATCTCCAAACCGGCTGTTCAGAGCCAGTTTTTGGGCCAGATCAACGAGCGACCGGTCGGGTTCGGAGGCTCGCCTGCGGGGACCGTCGATCCGGTGCGCGCGCTCCCCCGGAACCCGGTGGATCACCGACTCGAACCGAGATGCACGAAACCCCCCGGACCGCTGTGGTCCGAGGGGTTTCGGTGTGGCAGATGTAGGATTCGAACCTACGTAGGCTTTCGCCGACGGATTTACAGTCCGCTCCCATTGGCCGCTCGGGCAATCTGCCGGACACGCCTTGCGGCGCGGTGAAGAGAATACATCCAACCCCCGCCCGTAATGCAAACCGGCTGGATATGGCCGTGCCGGACGGGCTACCGTCGGCGGTCGGAAACCGATCTTCGGAAAGATCCAGCCGGATCTTGGACAGGAGCACAGGCGTGGCGGATTCGTCGTTCGATGTGGTGAGCAAGATCGACCGTCAGGAGGTCGACAACGCGCTCAATCAGGCCGCGAAGGAGCTGAGTCAGCGGTACGACTTCCGCAATACCGGTGCGGGCATCGAATGGTCGGGCGAGGAGAAGATCGTCCTCACCGCCGACTCGGAGGACCGGGTGAAGGCGGCGCTGGATGTGTTCAAGGAGAAGCTGATTCGCCGCGACATCTCGCTCAAGGCGTTCGACGCGGGTGATCCGCAAGCCTCCGGCAAGGTGTACAAGATCACAGGAACGCTGGTGCAGGGCATCACCACCGAGAATGCGAAGAAGATCGCCAAGAAGATCCGGGACGAGGGGCCCAAGAGCGTGAAGGCGCAGATTCAGGGCGAGGAGTTGCGCGTCTCGTCCAAGAGCCGCGACGACCTCCAGGCCGTGATCTCGCTGCTCAAGGGCAGCGACTTCGACATCGCGCTGCAGTTCGTCAACTACCGCTAGCAGCGGTGGAGGGGGCGGGGGCCAAGCCCCCGGACCCCATAGGCTGCGCCGCTGAGCCGATCCGGCTGTACCGCTGAGCCGCCCGGCCCGATCCGGCTGCGTCGCTAGACTTCCCGGCCCCCGCTTCCGTAGCCCGCCATGGCTTCGAGGCGTTCGATGCGCTCGGCCATGGGCGGGTGGGTGGAGAACCAGCGCGCCATCTTGTCGCCGGCCCGGAAGGGGTTGGCGATCATCAGGTGGGACTGGGCGGTGAGCTGGGGTTCGGGCGGCAGGGGGGCGGCCTGGACGCCGCGTTCGAGTTTGCGCAGGGCCGAGGCGAGAGCGAGGGGGTCGCCGGTGAGCTCGGCGCCGTCCTGGTCGGCCTGATACTCGCGGGAGCGCGAGACGGCCAGTTTGACGAGTGCCGCGGCGATCGGGCCGAGCAGCGTAATCAGAAGCACGCCAATGACATTCGGGCCTTCGCCATTGCGGTTGCCGCCGAACATGCTCGCGAAGAAGGCCAGGTTCGCCAGGCCGGAGATGACCGAGGCGAGCGCTCCCGCGACCGAGGAGATGAGGATGTCGCGGTTGTAGACGTGCGACAGCTCGTGGCCCAGCACCGCGCGCAGTTCGCGCTCGTCGAGAATCTGCAGGATGCCGGTGGTGCAGCAGACCGCCGCATGCCGCGGATTGCGGCCGGTGGCGAAGGCGTTGGGGGCGTTGGTGGGGCTGATGTAGAGCCGCGGCATGGGTTGCCGTGCCGCGGTGGCCAGCTCACGCACGATGCGGTACATGACCGGCGCCTCGAGTTCGGTCACCGGCTGGGCGTGCATGGCCTTCAATGCCAGCTTGTCGCTGTTGAAGTACGCGTAGGCGTTCATGCCCACGGCCAGCAGGATGGACAGCACCAGGATCGTCGGATTGCGGAACATCGCTCCGGCGAAGACGATCAGCGCCGACATCCCGACCAGCAAGCCGAATGTCTTCAACCCGTTCGCATAGCCGTGCGAGTGCATCGGTCTCAGCCCGCCTCTCCGCGACTTCAGCGCCGGGCTGAGAGCCGCTACCAGTCCCATTCGCGTGGTGCGGTCGAGCACGTCCCAAATTCCGGACGTCCCCGGCGAGTTACCCGGCCCGCACGAGATCACTTGTCTCGTCGGGCACCGCCCTGCGATCACGTCCCAGGGTGTCAACGATAGAGGCGAGAGCGAAAGTTCCCTTTTATCCGACTCGTTCGATCGTGTAGCGGACCAGGCGCTCCAGGGCCTCGTTGGCCGGGCCGGAGGGCAGGGCGGAGAGTTCGGCGTGGGCGATGTCGGCGTAGCCCTGGAGCTTCTCCTTGGCCAGGACCATGCCGCGGGAGCGGGAGAGCAGGTCGAGGGCCTCTTCGACCTCTTCGTCGGATTCCAGCGGGTGGGCCAGCAGTTTGCGCAGGCGGTCGCCCTCGGCGCCCTCTTCGCGCAGCGCGTAGAGGACGGGCAGGGTGTGTACGCCCTCGCGCAGGTCGGTGCCGGGCGTCTTGCCGGACTGCTCGGAGACCGAGGAGATGTCGATGATGTCGTCGGAGATCTGGAAGGCGGTGCCGACGGCGTCGCCGAGGCGGGCCAGGCGCTCCACGTGATCCAGGCTCGCGCCGGAGAAGGTGCCGCCGAAGCGTCCGGAGGCCGCGATGAGCGAGCCGGTCTTCTCCCACACCACGCGCAGGTAGTGCTCGACCGGGTCCTGGGTCTGCTTGGCGCCGATGGTCTCCCGCATCTGGCCGGTGACCAGTTCGGCGAAGGTTTCGGCGATGATGCGCACGGCGTCCGGGCCGAGGGTGGAGACCAGGCGGGAGGCGTGCGCGAACAGGTAGTCGCCGGCCAGGATGGCGACGCTGTTGCCCCAGCGCGAGTTGACGCTGGGCGCGCCGCGGCGCAGCGGGGCCTCGTCCATGACGTCGTCGTGGTACAGCGTGGCCAGGTGCACGAGTTCGACCACGGTGCCCGCCGTGATCAGGTCCGGGCTGGTGGGGTTCGGGCCCAGCTGGCCGGTGAGGATGGTGAACAGCGGCCGGAAGCGCTTGCCGCCGGCCTTGGCCAGGTGCAGCGCCGCCTCCTGCAGGAAGTCCTCGCCGTCGGACAGCTCTGTGATCAGCAGATCCTCGACTTCTTCGAGACCCTTCTTCACCGTCGCCGCGAGCTCGGGATCGCCGAGATCCACCCCCGCCACCACCGTGCTCTCATCGCTCACAGCCGATGCGCTCATTTCATCTCCCAGTGCCGCGTCCGACCCCACGCCAAAGAACCTAGCGTGTGAGCCGATCACCCCCTATGGACACCACCGTAGTGCGATGAAAGGAACATTTACCGAACCGGATGAACATCACATGAAATCGAACGGCCGGGCGCGGCAGGCTCGGGGGAGGCGGGAGTGCACAGAAACTGATGTGCTGCAAGTATTGACCGCATGGGTTCACCGGATGCCGCACCCGAGCAGGGGCAAACGTCGGATGTGCTGCCTGCGCACGCCGATGTGTTGGTGGTTGGGGCAGGTCCGGCCGGATCGGCGGCGGCCGCGTGGGCCGCGCGGGCGGGGCGCGATGTGCTGCTCACGGATTCGGCCGTCTTTCCGCGCGACAAGACCTGCGGTGACGGCCTGACGCCGCGCGCCACGGCCGAATTGGAGCATCTGGGGCTCGGCGACTGGGTGCGTGAGCACACGGTCAATCACGGGTTGCGGATGGCCGGGTTCGGGCGGGAGGCGCTGCTGCCGTGGCCGGGCGGGTCGTTCCCGGCGTACGGAAGTGCCGTTCCGCGAATGGAACTCGACGACAAGCTGCGCGATACCGCGGTGAAGTCGGGTGCGCGCATGGTGGACGGGGCCAAGGTGGTCGAGGTCGCGCTGGACGGCGATCGGGTCACCGGGGTGAGCATCAAGACGGCCGCCGGGTTGCGGGCGGTGTCGTGCAAGACGCTGATCGTGGCGGACGGTGTGCGGTCTCCGGTCGGAAAACTGTTGGGGCGCACCTGGCATCGGCAGTACGCGTACGGGACGGCGGCGCGCGCCTACATCCGTTCGGAGCGCAGCGACGATCCGTGGATCACCTCGCACCTGGAATTGCGCGACGCGGACAATACGCTGATCCCGGGCTACGGCTGGGTGTTCCCGCTGGGCAACGGTGAGGTCAATATCGGCGTGGGTTCACTGGCCACCGAGCAGCGGCCCTCCCATATCGCGCTGAAACCACTTCTGCAGCATTATGTTTCGCTGCGCCGCCGGGAGTGGGGCTTCGAGGGCGAGGCGCGTGCGGTGACCTCGGCGCTGCTGCCCATGGGCGGTGCGGTGTCGAATGTGGCCGGACGCAACTGGGCGCTGGTCGGCGATGCCGCGGGCTGCGTGAATCCGCTGAACGGCGAGGGCATCGACTACGGCCTGGAGGGCGGGCACATGCTCGCCGCCATCCTGGACGAGCCGGATCTGTCGAAGATCTGGCCGGAGATGCTGCGGGCCCGCTACGGGCGCACGTTCTCGGTGGCGCGGCGGCTGGCCGCCCTGGCCACGCATCCGCGCACGGTGCCGCTCGGCGGCCCGCCGGTCATGCGTTCGAAGTTGTTGCAGCGCACCGCTGTTCGCGTCATGGGCAATCTGGTGGACGACGAGGACACCGATCTCACGGCCAAGCTGTGGCGGGGCGCGGGCCGCGCGTCCCTGCGCTTGGACGAGCTGCAGCCCTTCTCATGAGCTCCCGGCCGGTTCCCGAGGACCTGCTGCCGCATCTGCGGCGGGCCCGGGATCTGGCCGACCGGAACTACGCGCAGCCGCTGGACCTGGACAGTCTGGCGGCGGCCGCGGGCGTCTCGAAGTATCACTTCCTGCGTTGTTTCGCCGCGACGTACGGCAAGACCCCGGCCCTGTATCTGGCCGAGCGGCGCATCGAGCGGGCGCAGGATCTGTTGCGTGCCACCAACATCACGGTCACGGAAGCCTGCATGCTGGTGGGCTACAGCAGTCTCGGTTCGTTCAGCCGCAAGTTCACCGAACTGGTGGGGATGTCGCCGTCGGAGTATCAGGCCAAGTTCGCGGTGGAGGGCGTGCCGCACATTCCGGGCTGCTACGTCTTCATGCACGGTCTGTCGGACCGCAAGCTGCCGGACTGAGAACACCGCAATTTCGGAGAAGCCCGCGCGGCCCCCGGTTCCATAGCCTCGGAGCATGACGACTATTACGAACATCTCCCTGGTGACCGTGTACGTGCTCGACCAGGATGCCGCCAAGCAGTGGTACACCGAGAAGCTCGGCTTCGTGGAGGTCAGCGATGTGACCATGGGCGACAATGGTTTCCGCTGGGTGACCGTGGCCCATCCCGATCATCGGGAGCTGGAGGTGACGCTCATGGTCCCCGGTCCGCCGCTGGACGACGAACTCGCGCAGGCCACTCGCCGGGCCCTGAACAAGGGCACGCACGGCGCGCTGGGTCTGCGGACCGACGACTGTCACAAGACTTTCGAGGAGCTCACCGCCAAAGGCGTGGAGTTCGTGCAGCCGCCGTCGGAGCGTCCGTACGGCGTGGAGGCCGTCATCCGCGACAACTCCGGCAACTGGCTGGTGCTGGTCGAACCGCGCGAATTCGACCCGAGCGCAATGCGGTAGCGATGGTACGGGCCCGGGGGCGAACCCCCGGGCCCAGGTTGATCAGGCGTTCTGCGCGGCGAACCATTCCTCGACGGACTTGCGCTCGCTGTTCATGGTCTTCTCCAGCAGGTTCTCGACCAGCGGCTCGATGAGCCCGCCGACAACCGGCACGCTGACATCAACGGTGCCGGCGGCCTCGATCTCGGAACCCTCTGCGGTGGCCCGCAATTCGAAGGTGCCCTCCATGGCGGTGGTGATGCCGCCGGACTTGCCGACGAAGCTGCCCTTGGCGGTGTCACCGTCCAGCGCGCCCCAGGTGTCGGTGCGCTCGAGCATGAGCTCGCTCTTGAGCACCTTCTTCACGACGGCGGGAATCTTGTCCTCGGGAGCCTTTTCGGTCATATGAATGCGAATGGTTCCGGGCCCGTCCGGGTGGGACAGATCCAGGGTCGCGGTGGCCGCGTCCGCGAACCGCGCCTGCCACATCTCGTCATTGGTGAGTGCCCGGTGAAGATCTTCTACCGGAACGCTGTACTGCACGGTGAAGCTGAATTTACGGGACATGGCGGCAAGGGTAGCCCGGCCGTGGAATAGCCTGGTGAAGTGTCGGAAACTAGCCAGTCTGCTACCAGCACGCGGCGCCGCGCGATTCGCTTGCGGCGGGCCCGGATCGGGGTCGTCGTCACCGCGTGCGCGGTGAGCGTGCTGGCGCTGCTGCTGCTCGCGGCGGCCTGGCGCGACGACCAGCTGATCAATGCGAACAAGGGCGTGACCAGCGCGGAAGTACTGTCGGCGGGACGGTTGCGCTCGGCGGTCATCTTCGTGACACCCGATGGGGTGACCCACAATCCGAAGGTCGGCGTGCTGTATCCGACCAAGCTGACGGCCGGCGAACGCATCAATGTCGAATACGATCGCAGCGATCCGGACCTCGTGCGTGTCGCCGGTCGCGACGTTCGTGTCGCGGTCATCCCGATCCTGTCGGTGATCGTGGTGACGTGGGGTGTCGCACTGCCGCTGCTGTGGCTGCTGGGCTCGCCGCCGACCGCCTGGCTGGCCGCGTTCAACCGCACCCGGGCACGATGGTCGCGCTCCCGCGTCGAGGGCTAGGGTGCGGGTGTGGCGAAAACAGAGCGGCAGGAACTGATTCGGGCCTCGCTGGACAAGCAGCCGCACGAGGTCGCGTCGATGTTCGACGGGGT
Source organism: Nocardia huaxiensis (assembly GCF_013744875.1). NCBI lineage: Bacteria > Bacillati > Actinomycetota > Actinomycetes > Mycobacteriales > Nocardiaceae > Nocardia > Nocardia huaxiensis. Next base: position 1,911,028 of record NZ_CP059399.1, on the reverse strand, counting down.
CGCGAAGCGGTACGACCTGACCAATACGCTGATTTCCGGGGGCCAGGACGTCTACTGGCGGTACGAGACGCGCAAGGCGCTGGCGCTGCGGCCCGGTGAGCGCGTGCTGGATCTGGCTGCGGGAACCGGTGTTTCGACCGTCGAGATGGCCAAGTCCGGGGCATGGTGCGTAGCCGCCGACTTCTCACAGGGCATGCTGGCCGCCGGCCGTTTCCGCAATGTGCCGATGGTGGCCGGTGATGCCATGGCGCTGCCGTTCGCGGACGAATCCTTCGACGCGGTGACCATCTCCTACGGTCTGCGCAATGTGGCGGACCCGGATCTGGCGCTGCGCGAGATGCTGCGCGTCACCAAGCCGGGCGGGCGGCTGGTGGTGGCCGAGTTCTCCACCCCGACCTTCGGACCGTTCCGGACCGTCTACATGGAGTACCTGATGAAGGCGCTGCCGTGGGTGGCGAAGAAGGTCTCCTCGAATCCGGACGCGTACGTCTACCTGGCCGAGTCGATCCGTGCGTGGCCGACCCAGTCGCAGCTGGCGCTGCGCATCGCCGATGCGGGCTGGTCGGCGGTGAAATGGCGCAATCTCAGTGGCGGCGCGGTGGCGCTGCATCGCGGGTACAAGCTCGCCTGAATTCTCGCCACCCCCGTCACGCTGCGGTTTTGTGAGGCTTGTCACCGATTTTCCGCCCTCACCGCCGTTTTTCGCGGCGGTGAGGATTTTTGTCATCTGCCGATAACGTTCGGTAAATCTCCCGCAATCGGGGATGGCCATCATCGGAGACATGACGGATGCAGCCACCCCCGCCACGGGCACCCGCACGGCGTGCTCGTACTGCGGTGTGGGCTGCGGCATCACCGTCGACACCAAGGCCGACGCGTCCGGGGCGACCGTCATCGCGAAGGTCAGCGGCGACAAGTTGCACCCGGTGAACGGGGGGCGGCTGTGCACCAAGGGCGCGACGCACGCCGAGCTCATGCGCACGCCGGGCCGGATGGAGACCGCGTTCCGCCGACCCGAGCGCGGGCAGGCGCCGGTGCCCGTCCCGGTGGACGAGGCCGTGCGCGAGGCCGCCGAACGGCTGCGGGTGATCCTCGACACGAACGGACCGGACGCCATCGCGCTGTACGTGTCCGGGCAGATGTCGATCGAAGCGCAGTATCTGGCAACCAAACTCGCCAAGGGCTATCTGCGGACCGTGCACATCGAGGCCAATTCGCGGCTGTGCATGGCCTCCGCCGCGACCGGTTACAAGCAGTCGCTGGGCGCGGACGGGCCGCCCGGGTCCTACGATGACATCGATCACGCGGATCTGTTCTTCGTCACCGGCGCGAATCTGGCCGACTGCCATCCGATTCTGTTCCTGCGCATGGCCGATCGACTCAAGGCGGGCGCGAAACTCATCGTGGTGGATCCGCGGCGCACCGATACCGCGGCGCGGGCGGATCTGTTCCTGCAGATCAAGCCCGGCACGGATCTGGCCCTGCTGAACGGGCTGCTGCACCTGCTGGTCGAAAACGGCTGGGTGGACCGCGAATTCATCGCCGAGCACACCGAGGGCTGGGAGGCGATGCCGGAGTTCCTGGCCGCGTACCCGCCCGCGATCGTCGCAGAGATCACCGGACTGGACGAGGCGGACATTCGCACCGCCGCCGAGTGGATCGGCGCGGCCGGTGAGTGGATGTCGTTGTGGACCATGGGAATCAACCAGTCCACCCACGGCACCTGGAGCACCAACGCCATCGTGAACCTGCACCTGGCCACCGGCGCGATCTGCCGGACCGGCAGCGGGCCGTTCTCCGTCACCGGGCAGCCGAACGCCATGGGCGGGCGCGAAATGGGGTACATGGGACCGGGTCTGCCCGGTCAGCGCAGTGTGCTCGCCGAGGGTGATCGCGCGTTCGCGGAGCGGGCGTGGGGGCTGGAACCGGGCGCCATCCGCTCCGAGGCCGGTCCCGGCACGGTGGAGATGTTCCGCGGCCTCGAGGACGGGCGCATCAAGGCCGCCTGGATCATCTGCAGCAATCCCGTTGCCTCCATCGCGAATCGGAAGACCGTGATCGGCGGGCTGGAGGCCGCGGATCTGGTGATCGTGCAGGACGTGTACGCCGACACCGCCACCACCGCCTACGCCGATCTACTGCTGCCGGGCACGCTGTGGGCGGAAGCCGATGCGGTGATGGTGAATTCGGAACGCACCATGACGCTGCTGCAGCGGTCGGTGGCTCCGGTGGGTGCGGCGCGCCCGGACTGGCAGCTCATCGCGCAGGTGGCGACGGCCATGGGGTTCCCGGGCTTCGACTACGCCTCCAGCGCCGAAATCTTCGAGGAGATCCGGGGATTCGCGAATCCGGCCACCGGATACGACCTGCGCGGTATCAGCTACGAGGCGCTGCGCGAGGGCCCGATGCAGTGGCCGTGCCCCGATCCCGCCCAGCGCCGCAATCCGATTCGCTACGTGAACGACGGCGTGAGCCAGGAACTGTTCACCGACGCGCAGGGCCGCACTCCGCGGCTGGCCTTCGCCACACCCAGTCGTCGCGCCGTGTTCTGGCCGCGCCCGCACCTGCTGCCCGCCGAGATGCCGGATGCCGACTTCCCGTTCCTGCTCAATACCGGTCGCCTGCAGCACCAGTGGCACACCATGACCAAGACCGGGAAGATCGCGAAGCTCACCAAGCTGAACGGCAAGCCGTTCGTCGAGGTCCATCCCGACGATGCCGCCGCGCTCGGCCTGCGCGCGGGCGATCAGCTCGAAATCGCTTCCCGCCGTGGGCGAGCCGTGCTCCCCGCGGTGATCAGCGACCGGGTGTTGCCGGGCACCTGCTTCGCGCCCTTCCACTGGAACGATGAACAGGGTGAGTATCTGACCATCAATGCCGTCACCAACGATGCCGTCGATCCCGCCTCCCTGCAGCCCGAGTTCAAGGCGTGCGCGGTACACCTGCGCAAGGTGTCCGTCCTGCCCGACGCGCAACCGCAGAACCAGGACGCGACCTCCCCAGCCGCCGTCATCCCGGCGCGCTTTTGGCCGGGATCCACACCATCAGAGGACCAGCCGACTGTGATGGATCCCGGCCAAAAGCATGCCGGGATGACGGGGAGCGGCGGACCGCATCCGCTGGCGGTGATGCTCGGTCTGGAAACCGCGACCGCGCCCATGCTGAGCGAGACGGAGCGCATCTATCTGGGCGGTTATCTGGCTGCGCTGCAATCGCTTCCGGTGACCGGGCAGCCGGTGCTGCCGGAAACCGCGCCGCTGTCGCGAGCGAGCCGGATGTGGATCGACGGCCTGCTGGCCGGCATGTACTCGCGCACCGCGGGTGGCGACGCGCCGACCGAATTCGGTGCGGACCGCTCCCCCGCCGTCACGACGTCGAGCACGGACGCCGGCCCGGCGAGCACCCGGACGATCACCGTGCTCTGGGCGTCCCAGACCGGCACCGCCGAAGAGCTGGCCGCCGAGATCGCCACGCGCATGGCCGATTCCGGCTTCCAGCCACGCCTGATCGATATGGATTCGGCCGAGCTCACCGACCTGTCCGGCGATGTCCTGATCGTCAGCAGCACCTTCGGCGACGGCGGCCCGCCCGACAATGGCGCGGATTTCTGGGAACGCTTGTCCGACAGCGCGACCCGTTTCACCGGCGTCCGCTACGCCGTCTTCGCCCTGGGCGATTCCTCCTACGACGACTTCTGCGGCCACGGCCGCAAACTCGACGAGCTCCTCGCCAAACGCGGTGCGGCCCGGCTGCTCCCGCGCGTGGACAGCGAACCCGATCACGAGGATCTGTCCGCGCAGTGGATGGCGGACGTCCTCGTCGCGCTCGCGCCGGAGAGTATGAACGCCGACAGCACGGGCAGCGCCGACGCCGACCGTCCGTCCGCAGCGGACAACCACCCCGATGGCCCGGAGCTCGGTCCGAACGGCACCTCAATCGATCCGAACGGCGATCAAACTGGTCCGTACGGCAATAATTCTGGTCCGAATGGAGGATTTGCTCGGCCGGCCCGAGGCGGCGGCCGTTTCGCGAATCCGCGCAGCTTCGGCGGTCCGGCGGGCGTCGCCGGTACGGTCACAGGTTCCGGCGGGGTAGCGACCGCCACCGGCGTCCGGCCGGGTGCCGGGCGCGTGGCGACAGCCGCACCGACCTCGCTCGGCGGGGCGCGGCGGTCGCCGGCCGCTCCGTTCACGCGCAATGCGCCACTGCCCGCCCCCCTGGTGACCAATGAGCTGCTGTCTCGCGCGGGCTCCGGGAAAGAGGTGCGGCAGTTCGGGTTCGACCTCAGTGGGCTGGATGTGACCTACGAGGTCGGCGATTCGCTGGGCATCAAACCGGCCAATTGCGAAGCGCTGGTGGCGGAGTGGCTCGCGGTGACCGGACTGGAGGGACACCGGCTGATCGACGTGGAGGATCGGGAGCTGACGCTGGCCGAGGCGCTGCGCACGCATTTCGACATCACGAAGGTCAGTTCGGATCTGCTGTCGTTCATCGCGGAGCGGAATGCGAGCCCGCGCTTGGCCAAGCTGTTGCGGCGGGACAATCGCAATGAGCTGGACGGATATCTGTGGGATCGGCAGCCGGTGGACGTGCTGCGCGATTTCCCGGTGCGGGCCGATCTCGTGGAATGGCTGGGGACGCTGAAAAAGCTACAGCCGCGCCAGTATTCGATTTCATCGAGCCCGCTGGTGAGCCCGAAGGAAGTGCAGTTGACCGTCGGCGTCGTGCGCTACGGCGACCCGGCCGCCATCGGTTCGGCGGCCCGGCGCGGCGGCGTCAGTTCGACGTTCCTGGCGGATCGGGCCGATCTGGATGTGCCGATCTTCCTGCAGCGCGCACCGCATTTCCGGCCGCCGCTGGACCCGAACGCCCCGATGATCATGGTCGGTCCGGGTACCGGCATCGCGCCGTTCCGCGGCTTCCTGCACGAGCGCCGCGCCATGGGCGCCAAGGGCCGCAACTGGCTGTTCTTCGGCGACCAGCACGCCAAGGACAACTTCTACTACCGGGCCGAGCTGGAGGACATGTTCCGCTCCGGCTTCCTGACCCGCCTGGATCTGGCGTTCTCGCGAGACCAGCGCGAGCGGATCTACGTGCAGCACAGAATGATCGAGCACGGCGCCGAGCTGTGGGCATGGCTGCGCGAAGGCGGGCACTTCTACGTCTGCGGTGACGCCTCCCGCATGGCCAAGGATGTGGACGACACCCTGCTGAAGATCGCGCGCATTCACGGGAAGCTGAGCGAGGACGCGGCGCTGGCCTTCAAGAAGCAACTGGTGGCCGAGAAGCGCTACGTCCGTGACGTGTACTGATTCCGCGACTTCCGGGAATGCCGGGCCGCATGGTCACCGCGCGCCCGGAAAGGTATGTTGATCGACGGCGTAGTTTGCCGTCACGGGGCGGTCTGATGAGGGAATTCGGGAGGGGCGGGGATTTTGATCCGTCGAACAATCATGCGTACGGCCGTGGCGGCCATGGTGACCGCCGTGTCCCTGAGCCTCGGCGGGCAGGCGCTCGCCGAACCGCAGGGCGGTAATCCGCCGGCGGGAGCGCCGGAGGGCCAGGGACCGGAGGGCCAGGGCGGCGGCCCCAAGCCGCAGGTCACCATTCCGTCGGTGCGGTCCGCGGACGGCTCGTACATCAAGAACATCGTTCCCGTCGATGCCCGCACCCTGCATTTCGACATCTACTCCGCGGCCATGGACACCGTGCTGCCGGTGGAGGTCATGACGGCCGGTGACACGTCGGTCTCGCGGCCGAACCTGTATCTGCTCAGTGGCGCGGACGGCGGTGCGGAGCAGGCGAATTGGCAGGGCAAGACCGATGCCATGCAGTTCCTGTCGGACAAGAACGTGAACGTCATCCAGATCCTGGGCGGCGGGTTCAGCTTCTACACCGACTGGCTGAAGCCGGATCCGAAGCTGGGCGTCTACAAGTACGACACCTACATCGGCAAGGAACTGCCGACGCTCATGGACGCCGCGCTCAATTCCAATGGCGTGAATGCCATTGCGGGCCTGTCCATGTCGGGGCTTTCGGTGCTGAACCTGGTGACGCACAATCCCGGCCTGTTCCGAGCGGCGGCGGTGTACTCGGGTCTGACGCAGACCAGTGACCCGATCGCGCAGGAGGCCGTGCGGCTGACCGTCAACGATTGGGGCGGCGGCACCTACGAGAACATGTGGGGCACCACCGACAATCCGCTGTGGGTGGAGAACGATCCCACCGTGCAGGCCGAAAAGTTGCGTGGCGTAGAGCTTTTCGTGTCGACCGGCAATGGCATTCCGGGCGCCTACGATCTGCCGAGCAGCAAGTGGGCGACCACGAACACCTCGGAGTACCCGAAGACGATCGCGCTCGGCATGATCATCGAGGGCGCGATCAACCTGTTCAACCACAACTTCGAGGCCAAGCTGAACTCGCTCGGCATCCCGGCGACGTTCGTCTACCGCAATGTGGGCCTGCACTCGTGGGGTTACTGGCAGGACGATCTGAAGACCTCGTGGGAGGTGCTGGAGCGCGGGCTGAACTCGGCCCCGTGATCCACAGGTTTCTCCACACTGTGTAATCGTGGACCCCGGCCTCGCTTGGCCGGGGTCCACGTTTGTCTTTACACCGCAGGCGGATTCAGCCGCGCGAAGTCGGGCAGCCGGTAGTACGGGTAGTAGGGGTACGGCGGGGTGACGGCGCTGGCCTTGTCCAGGCGGGCGACCTGATCGGGCGTCAGGCTCCAGCCGAGCGCGCCCAGGTTCTGCGTCAGCTGCTCCTCATTGCGCGCGCCCACGATGACGGTCGCCACGCTGGGCCGGGTGAGCAGCCAGTTGAGTGCGATCTGCGGCACGGTGCGGCCGGTTTCGGCGGCGATCTCGTCGAGCACGTCGACCACGTCGTAGAGCAGTTCGTCGTCCACGGGCGGTCCGGCCTCGGCGGTCTTGTGCAGCCGGCTGCCTTCCGGAAGCGGCTGTCCGCGACGGATTTTCCCGGTGAGCCGCCCCCAGCCGAGCGGGCTCCACACCACCGCGCCGACGCCCTGGTCCACGCCCAGCGGCATGAGCTCCCACTCGTAGTCGCGGCCCACCAGCGAGTAGTACACCTGATGCGCGACATAGCGGGGGAAGCCGTGCTTGTCCGCTGCCGCAAGCGATTTCATGAGCTGCCAGCCCGCGAAGTTGGAGGCGCCGACGTAGCGGATCTTGCCACCGCGCACCAGATCGTCCAGGGCCGCAAGGGTTTCCTCCACGGGGGTGCCCGCGTCGAAGGCGTGCAGCTGGAACAGGTCGATGTGGTCGACGCCGAGGCGGCGCAGTGACGCCTCGACGGCCTTGATGAGGCGGGCGCGCCCGGTTCCCGCGTCAGCGGCGGCCGGTCCGGTGGGCAGTCCGGCCTTGGTGGAGATCAGCAGCTGATCGCGGCGGCCCCGGATCGCCTCTCCCAGCACCTCTTCCGAGGCCCCGTCCGAGTACACATCGGCGGTGTCGAACAGTGTGACGCCCGCGTCCAGGCTGATGTCGACCATCCTGCGCGCCTGCTGCGCGTCGGTGTCGCCCCAGGCGCTGAACAGTTCGCCGCGCCCGCCGAACGTACCGGCCCCGAAGCTCAGTGCCGGAACCATGAGACCCGATGCGCCCAGCCGACGGTATTCCATTGCCTTCTCCTAACGGGACTACTGTTTCGTTAACACCGGAGACGCTACACTCATGTCGCCGTAAATGAAACTGGAGGCCCGTTATGAACTCGGACACAGCCGCCCCCGGCTCGATCCGTCCCGGTGGCCGCACCGCCCGCGTGCGCGAGTCGGTGCTGCGCGCCGCGGGCGACCTCCTCGCCGAACGCGGTTATGCCGCACTGGATCTGACCGAAGTGGCGGCCCGCGCCGAAGTCGGCAAGACCACCGTCTACCGCCGCTGGCGCACGCCGGCCGGACTGGTGGCGGATCTACTGGTGGAGATGGCGGAAAGCTCACTCCCCCACAGCAATACGGGCTCGCTGCGCACTGACCTGCTGGCCAATGCCCGCCTGGTCGCCAAAACCCTCACCGATCCCCGCCAGGGCCCCCTGTTCCGCGCCCTCATCGCGGCGGCCACCGGCGACGAGACGACCGCCACCGCCCTGCACGGCTTCTACGCGACGCGACTGGCCGAATGGGCCCCCGTCGTCGAATCCGCCATTGCCCGAGGCGAACTCCCGTCCGGCACCGACCCGCACGCGGTGCTCTCCGCCGTGTCGGCCCCGCTCTACTATCGCCTCCTCGCCAGCGGCGATCCGATAGACGACGCGGCCGCCGCCTCGGCCGCCGAGGCCGCGGCCCTCGCCGCCGAAGCGGGCGTATTCGCCTGAGCGGCAACCCTGATCCCCGCCCGGAAGGTCAGGCGGTCGCCTTGTGTGCGGTCCAGGCCGGATCTCGGCCGGTGAGGCCGAGCACGCGGTCCAGGGTGGAGGCGTTGTCGGGGATGGGGATGACCGGTCCGAACAGGCCGGGGGTGCCTTCCGCGGGGGTGTCGCGGAGCATGTCGAGCAGGATGTTCAGGTCGTCGGAGTCGGGCAGGTAGGGCTGGCCGGTGGCGCGGGCCAGATCCCAGGCGTGCACGACCAGTTCGTTCAGGGCGATCTCGGCCATCTGGGTGGCGGGCAGCTGCACGCCGCCGGCTTCGGTGTCACCGGTCCAGGCGCTGGGTTCCCGCCACGCGGCGACCAGGGCCTTGAGCTGGGCGGGTATCCGATTGCGCCAGTCGTGCGGGAGTTCCGGGCGCGCCGAGGCGGGAGTTTGCGAGCGGCCGAGCATTTCCTTGGTGGCGGCCTGCCGGAAGGCTTCGGTGAGGCCCACGACGTGGGCGAGGAGTATGTGCACGGAGGTTCCGGCACACGGGGTGGGGGCATCCATCTGCGAGTCGCCGATGCCGGCGACCACGGCCTCCATGTCCGTCGCTGCGGGTTCCAGATCGAATTGCGGAGTGTTCATGGGTCCTCCCAGAGGCGCGGGCGGTCGCCGGGCGGCGGCCACGCTCACGAATGAGGACTACCCGCTGCACCGGAATTCATCGCGTCGCGCCGGAATGCACGTGCACCGACCGGTCGCAACCGACTCGTTAGCGGCGAAAATCGCTGGTGGGGAGGAGAATTGGAAGATGAAGGGTGATCGAGTGGAGATTGTCGTCGATACCGGCGACGGTTCCCGCAATTACGAGGTGACCGCTACCCGCGCCGGCCGCAAGGTCGAGGTGCGCATCGCGCGCGGGGTGGTCGAGGTCAGTGAAGTGACCAGGACGGGCACGGCGGTGCGCACCGCCCGCTTCCTGTCGGGCCGGGTGCTGGCGCTGGTCGAGCATCCCGCCGATCCGGGCCCCCTGGACGACGAGTAGATCGGAGGGCATCCTCGAAGGTGTCCCGACTGCAGCGGCCAGGCCGATCCGGCGGAGAGGAGCACACGATGAACGATCGCATCATGGACGCGGTATCCGAGGCCGATCTCGTCGAACAGCAGATCCCGGCGTATCCCGACGCCGAGGCGGAGCAATCGAGCGACGCGAACTCCGAGATCCCGCCCGTGCCCGAGGACGACATCGGCTGGACGGCCGCCGAGGGCGACCTCGTCGAACAGGCCATTCCCGTCCCGCTGGACGACGAATACGACGAGGCCGCCGGCGGCGCGTACTAGTTCGCCACGTTGGCGCGCACGCCCGCGTGCAGTTCCCGCAGGCTGGAGCGCTCGGTGACGACCTCCAGCACGCGAATGCCGTGGGCGTGCCCGGCCAGTTCGGTGGCGAGTTCGGCCGGATCGACCTGCCGGTGCGGCACCCGGTAGGCGGCGCACAGCGCGGCCAGATCCATCCCGTGCGGGGTGCCGAAGACGCGCTCGAACACGCCCGCGTACTGCGGATCACCCTGCTCGAGGAGTTCGAAGATGCCGCCGCCGTCGTCATTGGCGACCACGATGGTGAGGTCCTCCGGCCGCGGTTCGCCGGGGCCGATGAGCAGGCCACAGGCATCGTGCAGGAAGGTGAGGTCGCCCATGAGCGAGATGGTGCGGCCCGAATGTGTCAGTGCCGCACCGACGGCCGCCGACACGGTGCCGTCGATTCCGGCCACGCCACGATTGGACAGCACGCGCACACCGGGTTTCGGATGCGAGATGAGCGCGGCGTCCCGCACCGGATTGGACGCGCCCAGCAGCAGCTGATCACCTTCCCGCAGCGCGTCCATGACCACGGTCGCCACATGCAGGCCGGTGGTTTTCGGATGCCCGGACAGTTCGGTGCGGACCACGCGGGTGGCCTTCTCGTTCAGATCCCGGCACAGCTCCAGCCATTCCGGCCGCGGTGCGCCGTATGTGACCGCGCGCGTACCGGTTCCGACCACATTGCCGGAGACGTCGGGCCAGCGCGGGCCGGTGGTCAGTGCGTACACGGTGACCTCGGGATCGGCGAGCACCTTCGACACCTGCCGGTGCAGGGTGGGCCGTCCGGTGATGATGGCCTGCTTGGGTTTCAGCAGCGGCAGCGCGAGGGGATGCAGCGGCGGCCCGTGCATGGGCGCGGTGGGTTCGGCGACGGTCGGCAGGGCCGCGAGTTCGGGCCGGTGCCCCGCGCCGTGGCCGGAGATGACCACGGTGTCGGGGGTGAGATCGATGTCGAGCGGCACGTCGAGGGTCGCGTATTGCGTTGCGGTCCAAGGCCGGTCGTCGGCGCGGCCGGGCGGCAGCAGATCCCCGGCGGTGGCGTCCGGGACGAGCGGTTCGCGCAGCGGGATGTCGAAGTGCACGGGCCCGGCATTGCCGGAGCGGGTGCCGCGGGCGGCGGCGAGCACGCGGCAGACCGCGGAGCGCCACACGCTGTTCTGCTTGCTGTAGAGGTGATCGCCCGGTTCGTCCTCGGCGAGGCCGAGGCTGATGGCCGCGCGCACCTGTGACCCGAACAGCCCGAACTGTTCGACGGTCTGGTTGGCGCCGGTGCCGAGCATCTCGTAGGGCCGGTTGGCGCTGAGCACGATGAGCGGCAGCCGCGCGTAGTTGGCTTCGAGGACGGCGGGCCCGAGATTGGCGACAGCCGTGCCCGAGGTCATGACCACCGGGACCGGCCGGCCGGAGGCCGCGGCGAGCCCGATGGCGAGGAACCCGGCGCCGCGCTCGTCGATGCGCATGTGCAGGCGGATGCGCCCGGCGGCGTCCGCGGCCTGTAATGCGAAGGCCAGCGGAGCGTTTCGGGATCCGGGGCACAGGACGACGTCCCGCACACCCCCGCGCGCGAGTTCATCCACGACGACTTGCGCCTGTGCTGTCGAAGGGTTCACACCACCAGCCTCTCAGACAGTCGATCATCGCGCTGCGTCAGCCCGCTCACACCCGCTCGGCGGACCCGCTCCTCGCAGCACGCGGCCCTATTCCCGCAGGTTAGGCTTTGCTAACCTAAGCCCATGGCGAAGCGCACCAAGTACCTCAAGCCCGAACACCGGGAGATCCTCACCGCGGAAGTTCTGGCCAGCAAGCGGATCAGCCCGAACTTCGTCCGCGTCACCATCGGTGGCGACGGGCTGGGGTCGTTCACCGCAATGGGATTCGACCAGTGGTTCCGGTTGTTCATGCCGGGCAAGGACGGCGGCCTGAAGCTGCCGACCTCGGCGAGCAGCCTGGGCTGGTACGCGCAGTACCTCATGATGGGCAAGGAGCACCGGCCGCTGGTGCGCAACTACACCGTGCGCGATTACCGTGCTGCCGGTTTCGGGGAGTTCGGCAGCACCGCGGAGATCGACATCGACTTCGTCTCGCACGGTGACGACAGCCCGGCCTCGACGTGGGCCAACAATGCCACCCCGGGCAGCAAGATCGGCCTGCTGGACGAGGGCATCATGTACCAGCTCCCCGAGCACGCGGATTTCACCCTGCTGGTCGGCGACGAGAGCGCGCTGCCCGCCATCGCGGGTGCGCTGCGCTCGGCCCCGCGGGATCTGAAGGGCGCGGCCTACCTCGAGATTCCGAACGAAGAAGACAAACAGGATCTGGGCGAACCCGCTGGGGTCCAGGTGAATTGGCTGGTCCGCACCGACGCGCACGGCGAAATCGGCGCCCTCGCAGCCGATGCCGCGCGCCGCGCCGACCTTCCGGCCACCGGCGTCTACGCCTTCCTCGCCGGCGAGCAGGCCCTGGTCGCGGGCGTGCGCCGGCATCTGGTCCACGATCGCCAAATCCCCAAGGCGGACATCACTTTCACCGGTTACTGGCGCATCGGCAAGGCCGCCGGATAAGCGAAAAACAAAAGCCGGGTTCGCGTCCCGCAGGAACGCGAACCCGGCTTTTGCTGTTTCTCGGGGCGGCAAGCGCTTTCGCGCCGCCCCGGAAACTCACGCGTGGCGCTGAACCAGGTCACCCACGCGCGGAAGAGCCTCGGCGACATGCTTCTTCGCCGAACCGCGCAGCGAGTTGTACACCTTGGTGAGGGCGGGGCGGGAGGAGGCCTCGGCGCGCGCGTCGGTGACGGCGAGCAGGGCCTCGGCGACCTCGTCCTGCTTGGAGACCAGCAGGTCGGCGAAGGAGCCGGCCGGGTTGGCCTGGTATTCGGCCCAGTACGGCTCGAGCTGACCGACCAGCTTGGGGGCGAAGGACGCCAGCGCGTCACCGACGATGGTGGGGCTGACCTTCTTGATCGCGGCGTAGCCACCCTTCACGGCGAGGCCCGACGCGCCGCCCTTGCCCGACACCTCCGCGTCCAGAACCTCCTGGGCGTCGGCCAGGAAGGCCGCACGCTTGGTGTCATCGAGCAGGGATTCAGACAGTGCTGCAACCACTTTCAGGTTCCTCCGGATAGTTTTTCGATGAACGAGCGCACGCAACTATACGCACCTGTGTCCCCGCGCACACGGTGCCGTCGTGGCTGTTGCCGCACACGCAGCAACTGCACTGTAAAGCCTCCGCAATCGGTTGGCAGCGTTTCAGATTCGCGATGTTCACTGACCGGCAGTATCAGAAAAATAAGACTGCCCAGTTTGGCAATCTTCGAGCCACGGCGACAGGTGCGATCCCGCGAACGCGTTCGAGCGTGCCGAAGACAAATACGGCCAAGTCGGAGTCACTGTGAGGTGCGCCCTAGCACTATGTTCAAGCCCGTGACCTTCAATGCAGCGCTCTGGCGACCCGTCCCCGGGTTCGAGAACCTCACAGACATCACATATCACCGGCACATCGATCAGGGGACCGTCCGGATCGCCTTCGATCGGCCGGAGGTGCGCAACGCTTTCCGCCCGCACACCGTCGACGAGCTGTACCGCGCACTCGATCACGCGCGCATGACCTCCGATGTGGGCGCGGTGCTGCTCACCGGCAACGGCCCGAGCCCCAAGGACGGCGGCTGGGCCTTCTGCTCCGGCGGCGACCAGCGCATTCGCGGGCGCAGCGGCTATCAGTACGCCAGCGGCGAGACCGCCGACACCGTGGATCAGGCCCGCGCCGGGCGGCTGCACATTCTCGAGGTGCAGCGGTTGATCCGCTTCATGCCCAAGGTCGTCATCGCGCTGGTGAACGGGTGGGCCGCCGGTGGTGGCCACAGCCTGCACGTCACCTGTGATCTCACTCTCGCCTCGCGCGAGCACGCGCGGTTCAAGCAGACCGACGCCGATGTGGGCAGCTTCGACGGCGGGTACGGCAGCGCGTATCTGGCGAAGATGGTGGGGCAGAAGTTCGCTCGCGAGATCTTCTTCCTCGGGCGGCCGTACACCGCCGAGGAGATGCACGCCATGGGCGCGGTGAACGCGGTCGTCGACCACGCCGAACTCGAGGACGTGGCGCTGGAATGGACCAAGGACATTCTGGGCAAATCGCCGCAGGCCATCCGGATGCTGAAGTACGCCTTCAACCTTCAGGACGATGGTCTGGTCGGTCAGCAGCTGTTCGCCGGTGAGGCGACCCGCCTCGCCTACATGACCGACGAGGCCGTCGAGGGCCGCGACGCCTTCCTGGAAAAGCGCGAGCCCGACTGGAAGCCGTACCCGTACTACTTCTGAGGTGGCATGGTCTCGGTATGGAGATTCTGGGCAGTCGAGTGATCCTGCGTCCGGTCGACTACGAGCGGACGCTGGCGTTCTACCGGGATGCTCTGGGGTTGGCCATCGCCCGGGAGTATCCGGGCGGGACCGTCTTCTTCGCGGGGCAGTCCCTGCTGGAGGTGGCCGGCCACGGTCGCAAGGACGACGATCCGGCCGGGTTCGCGGGGGCGATCTGGTTGCAGGTGCGCGATTGCGAGAACGCCGCCGCGGAGCTCGCGCTCAAAGGCGTACGAATCGTGCGCGGCCCCAAGCAGGAACCATGGGGCTTGATCGAACTCTGGGTGCACGATCCGGACGGCACGCCGATCGTGCTGGTCCAGGTCCCCGCAGATCACCCCCTCCGACGGGACACGCGGACCCTTTAGCACGCACGGGAGTGTGACGACGCGCGGGGGCACCGGTTAACGAATCGTTAATGGCGTAGCGCAGACTGGACGCGTGTCTGCCGAACTGCTTGTTCTGCTGATCGTTGTTCTCACGGCCCTGGCGTTCGATTTCACCAACGGATTCCACGACACCGCGAACGCGATGGCCACCTCGATCGCAACCGGTGCGCTCCGCCCGCGTACAGCCGTACTCCTTTCCGGAGCTCTGAATCTGATCGGCGCCTTCCTCAGCGTCGCCGTCGCCGCGACGGTCGCCGAGGGCATCGTCGACCTCTCCGAAGTCAGCGGTAAGGCACTGCTCGACATCGTGTTCGCGGGTCTGGTCGGCGGCATTCTGTGGAATCTGTTCACCTGGCTGCTGGGCCTGCCGTCGAGTTCCTCGCACGCGCTGTTCGGCGGTCTGATCGGTGCGACCATCGCGGCGCTCGGCTGGAGCGGGGTCATCTGGACCTCGGGCCACAAGGGTGTGCTCGCCAAGATCATCATTCCGGCGCTGCTGGCGCCCGTGGTGGCCGCGCTGGTGGCGGCCATCGGGTCGTGGCTGGTCTACCGGATCACGCGCGGCAGCAACGAGAGGACCGTGGAGGGCGGATTCCGCTGGGGGCAGATCGGTTCCGCCTCGCTGGTCTCGCTCGCGCACGGCACCAATGACGCGCAGAAGACCATGGGCATCATCTTCCTGGCCTTGATCGCGCACGGATCCGCCAAGGCCAGCGATCCGCTGCCGCTGTGGGTGATCGTGTCGTGCGCGGTCGCCATCGCGGCGGGCACCTGCCTGGGCGGCTGGCGCATCATTCGCACGCTGGGCAAGGGGCTGGTGGACATCGCGCCGCCGCAGGGGTTCGCGGCCGAATCCACCTCGGCGGCGATCATTCTCACCTCGGCGCACTTCGGGCTGCCGCTGTCCACCACACAGACCGTGACGGGCTCGATCCTCGGCTCGGGGCTGGGACGGCCGGGCGCGGAGGTGCGCTGGGCGGTGCTGGGGCGCATGGTGGTGGCCTGGATCCTGACCCTGCCCATGGCGGGTGTGGTGGGTGCCATCTGCTGGGCGATCCTGCACGCCATCGGCGGGACGGCCGGGGTGCTGGTGGTGTTCGCGCTGCTGATCGCCATGGCCACGCTGATCTGGTTGCGCTCCAAGCGCAATGCGGTGAACTCGCACAATGTGAACGACGACTGGCAGGCGCCGGATGCCGCGGGTGCGACCGGGGCGAACACGGCGGACGCGGCCGGCGACCAGGCCGCGAAGACCGCCGCCACACCGGCGAAGGCGTCCCGCAAGGACGGCAAGCCCGTCAGCAACGGAATCGGCTAGGGAGCCAACCATGCAGACGTTCCTGTCCAATCTGGAAGACCTCTGGCAGGTCACCTTGGCCGCCCTGCTGTTCGGGGCCGGGCTGCCCACGATCTTCGCGCTCGGCATCCGGCATCGCGCCCGGATCGACGACGGGGCCACGGGTTCCGCGCGCACGATGTCGATCATGGTGTCCGCCACCTGTTTCGGGGTAGTCATGATCGCGGTGGTGGTCGGTGTGCTCTTCATCGCACGTGGCTTCCTCGCCTCCCGGCTCGGCATACATTTGCTCGGCGCGTGACGCCGCCGTACCGAAAGGCACGAGATTGAGCTCAGAGGAATCGCCGAACCCCGCCGGTCGCCCCGATGCGATCCGGCCGCCGCAGTCGTGGAGCGCTGTCCTGCAGAAGGTGCTGGACTGGCTGAAAGCCGGATATCCGCAGGGTATTCCGCAGTCGGACTATGTGGCGCTGCTGGCGGTGCTGCATCGGCGGCTCACCGATTACGAGGTGCAGCTGGTGGTCGAGCATCTGGTGCGCGACCGCGTGGCGGCCGACGACATCGCGCGCGCCGACATCGAAGCGGCCATTGCCCGAGTTGCCAAGGAGCAGCCCGGCGAGGACGATATCGCTCGGGTGGCCTCTCGGCTCGCAGCCGGCGGCTGGCCGCTGGCGACACCGACGTCCGACTGACCGAACGACCCATCGACCCAGGGGCGCCGACCCGTTCGTGCGCCGCCACCCGACGACATGACACGATCGCGAACGTGAGCAGCAGCACCCTCCGCACACTTCCCATGCCCACCGGCTCCGGACTGGGTGACGTTATGCCGCATCTCCGGGAAGCCTTGGACGGCAACGGTCCTGCCTGGCTACCCGTGCCCAGCGCGGATCGCCGGGAGGCGAAGCGACTCAGCGGCAGCCTGGGTCCGGGCGAGCCCATCGACGAGGACGTGGCCCTGGTGGTCACCACCTCCGGGACGACCGGAATCCCCAAGGGCGCCATGCTGTCCGCGTCCGCCCTGCGGGCCAGCGGGGACGCCACCCACGAGCGTCTCGGCGGCCCCGGCCAGTGGCTGCTGGCGCTGCCCACCCATCACATCGCGGGCATCCAGGTGTTGCTGCGCAGCATTCTCGCGGGCACCGAGCCGACCATCCTCGACGTCTCCGGCGGCTTCCTCCCCCAGGGCCTCGCGAGCGCGGTGGCCGGCATGCGCGGCGACCGCCGCTACACCTCCCTGGTCCCCACCCAGTTGATCAAGGCCCTCGACGAGCCGGTGGCCACCGCGGCGTTATCGCAGCTCGACGCGGTCCTGGTCGGCGGCGCGGCGACACCTGCCCCGGTCCTCGAAAGGGCCCGCACCGCAGGCATCAACGTCGTCCGCACCTACGGCATGAGCGAAACCTGCGGCGGCTGCGTCTACGAGGGTGTCCCCTTGTCCGGCACCGAGATCCGCATCCAGGACGGCCGCGTAATGCTCGGCGGCGCCACCCTCGCCAAGGGCTACCGCGGCCTCCCCGACCACCCCGCCTTCGCCACCCCCGGCTGGTTCCGCACCGAGGACGCCGGCTTCATCGAGAACGGCGTCCTCTCCATCACCGGCCGCCTCGACGAGGCCATCATGACCGGCGGCCTCCTGGTAATCCCCCAGGTGGTGGAAGCCACCCTCATCACCCACCCCGCGGTCTCCGAATGCGTGGTCCTCGGCCTCCCCGACGAACGCCTCGGCCAACGCGTAGCGGTAGCGGTGGTCCCCGCCCCGGGCATGGCCCCGCCCTCCCTGGACGCCCTCCGCGACCACGTCGTCGCCGAACTCGACGCCATAGCCTCCCCCCGCGAACTCCTCATCCTCGACGAACTACCCCTCATCGGCCCGGGAAAGCCCGACCGCGCCAAGGTCCGCGAATACCTCCAGGCCGGCTCCACCAACTGAGGTCGGAAGGAAAGGGGGCTAGCCCCCAAACCCCCATAGGGCTGCGCCCGGCCAAACAACCGGCCCCGAGCCGCAAGCTCCGCCGCGCTCGGCCCGCCAATCCCGCCGGGCCCAACCCCACACACTCAGCCGCGCTCGGCCCGCCAATCCCGCCGTGCCCAACCCCACAGACTCAGCCGCGCTCGACCCGCCCGGCCCAACTTCATGAGGTTCGGGGCGAAGCCCCGCTCTTCTCCTCGGGGGTTCGGGGGCGAAGCCCCTGAGAATTCCAAAAGAGTTTTGGCCACCCCTCGTGCAAGAGGGCTTGCGTCGATGACGCAATCGCCGTGCAAGGGGCGTGTAAGACCTCGGCCGCAGAGTCTGTGGCATGACTTCTTACACACCTGCTGAGGCACTCGCCATCGAGGCGGACGGCTTGGTCAAGGTCTTCGGGGAGCAGCGGGCGGTGGATGGCGTGAGTCTCGCGGTGCCGCGGGGGGCTGTCTATGGCGTGCTCGGGCCCAATGGGGCCGGGAAGACCACGACTATTCGGATGCTCGCGACGCTGCTGCGCCCGGACGGGGGCAGTGCGCGGATCTTCGGGCGGGACGTGGTGGCCGAACCCACCGCGGTGCGTTCGCTGATCGGGGTGACCGGGCAGTACGCGTCGGTGGACGAGAAACTGTCGGCCACCGAGAATCTGGTGATCTTCTCGCGGTTGCTGGGGCTGTCCAAGGCGGATGCCCGGCGCAAGAGCGCGGAGCTGCTGGAGGAGTTCGGGCTCACCGAGGCCGCGGCCAAGCCGCTGGAGAATTTCTCCGGCGGTATGCGCCGCCGCCTCGATCTGGCCGCCAGCCTGATCTCGCGTCCGCCGCTGCTGTTCCTGGACGAACCCACCACCGGTCTGGATCCGCGCACCCGCGCCCAGATGTGGGACACCATTCGCCGCCTGGTGCGCGAGGGCTCCACGGTCCTGCTCACCACCCAGTATCTGGACGAGGCCGATCAGCTGGCCGACCGGATCGCGGTCATCGACCGCGGCAAGGTCATCGCCGACGGCACCTCGGACGAACTCAAAGCGTCCGTGGGTCTTTCGGCGCTGCAACTCACGCTGGCCGACCGGGACCGCATCGAGGAGGCGCGAACCCTGGTGGGCGAGTTCCTGTCTCGCGCGTCGGGCCGGGTCGTGGAGGCCACCATCACCCCCGAGGCGGGCCGCATCACGGCCCCGCTGCCCGACCCCACCGTCACCACCGACATTCTGCTCCGGTTGCGCGACAACGATATCCGGGTCGAAGAGATCAATGTCGCCAAGCCCAGCCTGGACGAGGTGTTCTTCGCCCTCACCGGTCACGGCGCGGAGGACGAGAACGACACCGAACGGAGCGCGGCATGACCACGACCATCACCGCGCCGGCCGGCCGCCACGCCGCGGCCCCGGCGCCGATTCCCGAAGTGAGCAACCACATTTCGTTCCGGCAGACGGTGGCGAACTCGTTCACCATGGCCTACCGGGGCATTCTGAAGATCAAGCACAATCCGGAGCAGCTGTTCGACGTCACGATCCAGCCGATCCTGTTCACCGCGCTGTTCGCCTACATTTTCGGCGGGGCGATGGCGGGCAGCATGCACGACTATCTGCCCACCCTGATTCCCGGCATCCTGGTGCAGACCGTGGTGCTGACCTCCGTGGTCACCGGGACCCAGTTGCGTGAGGATATGGACAAGGGCGTCTTCGACCGGTTCAAATCCCTTCCGATCGCCCGTATTTCGGCGCTGGCGGGCGCACTGCTGGCCGATGTGGTGCGCTACGGCCTGGCGACCGTGCTGACCCTGACGGTCGGCCTGCTGCTGGGTTACCGGCCCGGCGGCGGCTTCCTGGCCGTGGTGCTGGCGGGTCTGGTGGTCGTGTTCTGCTCGTTCGCGGTCAGTTGGATCTGGGCGCTGGTGGGTGTGAACGGCAAGAGCGCCTCGGGCGTGCAGGGCATCTCGATGATGATCATGTTCCCGCTGACCTTCATGTCCGGCGCGTTCGCGCTGGTGTCCACCATGCCGGGCTGGCTGCAGGGCATCAACAAGGTCAATCCGATCTACTACATGGTCAATACCGCTCGTGAGCTCATGAACAATGGCGCGTACACCGCGGATCTGGCGTGGTCGCTGCTCGGCTCGGTGGTGGTGATCGCCATCTTCGCTCCGCTCACGGTGCGGGCGTACATGAAGCACGCCTGAAATCCCCGAATCCGAAGGCCCCGACCGGAATCCACCGGCCGGGGCCTGCTGTGACGCCCCTCACAGGAGGGGAACCGGTCGGCACGCACGCCCGTCCAATCAAGTATCGACCGATTCGACGGGATGGAGATTCGACCATGCACGAGACCGCCCTCCTGGAAACACGGCTCACCGAACGCGAAACCGAGATCCTCGAACTCATGTCGCAGGGCCTGAGCACCCGCATCATGAGCTCCCAGCTCTACATCGCGGAATCGACGGTCAAAATGCACATCGCCAACACCATGCGAAAGCTCAACGCCAACAACAGGACTCACGCTGTCGCGCTGTACATCCGCAATTCGATCTGAGTCAGAGGCAGTCGGCCGCGTGGATCACCTTCATATCGTCCATGATTCGCGCGGCCGCCGTCCGACGCCCTAATCCGGCAACAGCATTCACAGCGTCGGTCATCCGTTGATCACCCACGGTCGCACGATGCAGGTCCTGATGCCGCCGCATGCGCATGGACGGATAGTCCTGCCGCCCGAACACTCTCGGCGCGAGCGCCAGCAGGTTCAGCGCCCGCTCGGGGTGCCGGCCGACGCCCAGCAGGTGCGTACCGACCGCACAGGCCACCGCGCCGATCTGCGGGAGATCCCAGTACTGGACCAGGCGCGGCACCGCCAGGTCGAGCAACTCGCGCACCACCTGATCCATCTCCGGCGCGCGGCCGTGCAGCACATACGCGTCCACCACCGCGGAGGCCAGCATGAGGTCACCGGGACCGGGCGCGACCTGACCGTTCGGCCAGTCGAGCAGGGTCAGCACCTGCCGGAAATGCTGCAGCCCCGCCTCGATATCCCCTTCGGCGAGTTCGATTTCCGCCAGTCCGGCGACGACGGTCGCGCTCCGCTGGTTGGGTGGAGCCGAGGAGTAGTCGGCCACCAGCCCGAGCCCGACCATGCCGAGGGTGGCCTCGAGCTCCCGCCGCGCCTGCGCGGTATCGCCGATTCCGACCAGCGAAACCGCAAGGTAGCTGCGCATTTCCACGACTTCCTCGTGGGCACGCAGCCGTTGCATGATGTCGATGGTGCGCCGGTAATAGTCGACGGATTCGGCGTACCGCGCCGACTGCCCGTACATGCTGCCCAGATGCTGGCACACCATGGCGGTGCCCCACAGGTCGTAGGCGCCCTCGACCCGCAGGGCGCGCAAGGCATCGTGGTTGGAGCCGTATACATCACCGGCGTTCTCACGCATATTGGCGCGCAACAGCAGCGAGGACACCTTGATGCGCGGGTCGTCGGAGCGTGCGCCCTCCGCGAGTTTGCGCGCCACGGCGGTGACGGCGCTGGTCCCGGCCGCCAGCTCACCGAGGAAACGGAATACCGGCGTGAGGGACGTGTCCCCGTTCAACAGTCGCCGGATCCGGGTGCGCACCACCGCCGCGTCGCGGAGGCCGGTTTGCACGAACATGAGGTGCAGGCCGAGCAGCAGTTGCGCGAACATGAGCAGATCGGCTTGCTCGGTGGTCAGCGACCCGCGCTGCGGGGGCAGCGCGAGCAGGCGCGGGGACCAGGACACCAATTCCATATGCGCGCCGCGCATGACCCACAGGCCGGCCAGCGCCGCGAACACCATATTGGCCGTGGCGACGTCCTGCCGGTCCAGCGCGTAGCGCAGCACCGCGATCAGGTTCTCCTGCTCGGTGGACATCTCCAGCACCACGCCGACCTGTTCGGAGGTCGGGTACCGCCGCGCCACGTCGTACACGAAATCCCTTGCCCAGCAGGACATCCGGTCCATTACCAGATCCGCTTCGCCGGTGAGCTCCAGCTGCTCCTCGCCGAATTCGCGGACGGTTTCCAGCATCCGGTAACGCACGCTGCCGAGTTCGGGGTCGTCGTCCAGCACGGTCAGCAGTGATTGGCCGACCAGACCGTCGACGGCCGTTGCGGCATCCCGGATCTCGTCGTCCTCGATGACGGATTCGGCGGCCCGCAGGGTGAATCCGGCGGTGAACCGGCACAGCCGCCGCAGCGCGGCCCGCTGCTCCTTGTCGAGCAGGTTCCAGCTCCACTCGATCACCGCGTGCAGAGTCCGATGCCGCTCGGGTGAACTGCGGTCTCCACTGCGCAACAACGCGAATCGATGCTCGAGCCGGGTCTCGATCTCCTCCACGCTCATGGTGCGCACCCGCGCTGCCGCCAACTCGATCGCCAGCGGCAACCCGTCCAGTGTCCGGCACAACCGCGCCACCACCTCCGGATCCAGCCGCACCGACGGCCGCACCGCCCGCGCCCGCGCCGCGAACAGATCGGTGGCGGGCGAGCCGTGCGCGTCGATCACCAAGGGCGGCAACGGATACACGGTCTCGGCGGTGATCTCCAGCGGCGCTCGGCTCGTGGTCAGGACGGTCAATCGATCCGTGGCCCCGATGAGGTCGGCCACCACCTCGGCGACCGCGTCGATGAGATGCTCGCAATTGTCGAGGATCAGCAGCATCGGCCGCGTCCCCAGCGCATCCCGCAGCCGCTGCCGGATATCGCGGGCAGGGACGGGCCGCAGGACATTCGTGTCCCGGCTGATCTCGGTGACGCCGAGTGTGGCCGCGATCGCCGTCTCCACGTCGGCCCGCGTGTCCGCCGGATTGGAATCCGCCCGCAGCGAAGCCAATTCCACCAGCACCACGGGCTTCTCCCGAGCCACCCGAGCCCCCAGCTCATTGACCACCCGGGTCTTCCCGGTCCCACCCGGCCCCAGCACGGTCGTGACCCGCGAAGTCCGCAGCAACCGTTGTAGCGCTTCGAGATCCGCCTCCCGCCCGAGCAATGGATTGGGCGCCACCCGCAACCCGATCCCCGCCCGCTCGCCCCCGCCCGCCCGCTCCACCGGGAACGGCTGCTGCCCCGGGCCACGCGCCGGTGACAGTGGAGAGTCCTCTGGATACTGTTCCGTCGCAACATCTTCCGTGGACATCCAACCCCGCGCCGCTGGAATACCGTGGGATTCCGGGCTGCCGTAGGCCGCCGCACCCTGCTCCACCGAGTTGCTGATGGAAGCTGCACCGCCGCGCGCGAGCCTGCTGCCTTGCGCGACCGCGGGCTCCACTGTTGTCTCGCCCCGCGCTTCGGCGACATCCGATTGCCAACGGTTATCCGGCCCGGTCCCACGCTCAGTCGAATGGCTCTGCACCGCAGCGCGATCCGCTGTATCGGAGGCGGTACGACCGCTCACATCACCGTAGCCGTCGGGTGGGCTGGAGTCTGGCGGCAAGGCATCCGCGCGAGATCGGTCGGTAGCGTTGCCCGGGGCGGCGGGTGCGCGGTTCACCGGGGGCCCGTCGAGGATCGCGCCCGTACGGGCGTCGTCGCGCGCGTACCCCGGTCTACCCGCGGCCGCGAACTGACCATGCGCGGAGTGCACGCCGGGTATGGGTTCGCCGAGCAGGATGGCCGTGTTCAGTGCGGTCAGGGCCGCGCCGGGGTCCGCTCCCAATTGCTCCACCAGCCGGGTGCGCAGGGAGGCGAAGACGTCCAGGGCTTCGTTGGTGCGGCCCGACGCGGCGAGCAGGCGCATGAGGGTGCCGTGGGCCGGTTCGTCGAAGGGCTGGGCGGCGACGGCGTTGCGGGCCAGGGCTATTGCACCGGGGAGGTCGCCGATCAATTCCCGGGCGGCGAGTTCCAGAGTGTCGAGGGCCTGGTGACGGGCCGCGGCGACACTGGTCAGTTCATCGGCGACCGAGCCTGCGGGCAGGTCGGCGGCGGGTTCACCGCGCCAGAGGGTGCGGGCGGTGGCGATCAGGGCGAGGCAGGTTGTGTCGTCGCCCGCGTTGTGGGCTTGGCGGGCTCGAGTTTCCAGCTGCTGGGCGCGGGTGAGGTCCACCTGGTCGGGGTCGAGCAGGAGGCGGTAGCCGGCAGGGCCGATTTCCAGGACGCCTTCGGGGAGGGTGGCGCGCAGGCGCGAGACCTGGGTGTGCAGGGCGTTCATGGGGGCGCGGGGTGGGTCGTCGCCCCAGATGTCGTCGATCAACGCCTGGGCGCTGCGGCTGCGGCCGGGGTGGGTGGCGAGGGCGGCGACGAGCAGGCGGGCGCGGGTTCCGGGTACGGGTGCGAGGGCGTCGTCGCGGCGGAGCGCGATCTCGCCCAGGAGGGCCACGAGTACCGGGGCGTCCGCGGTCGGCCGGGGGTGCCCGGTGGTGTCAGGACTGCTTGTTTCCGAAACCATTCCTCGCCAATCGTAGGTGAGCGGGTCGGCGAACGCCCGATTCGCCGGACCGGTCGGTGCGGTATGCGTCTCCAACCTGTCTGCCTGCGCCTAAGCTCTTTTCATGACCGACTTCGACGTACACCGGGATACGGTCATCAAGGCCGATCCCGCGCAGGTTCAGGCACTCATCGACGACTTCCACCAGTGGCACAAGTGGTCGCCCTGGGAAGAACTCGACCCGAATATGGAACGCACCTACACCGGCGCCGACCGCGGCATCGGCGCCCGCTACTTCTGGAACGGCAATCGCAAGGCCGGCCGCGGCGATATGGAGATCACCTCCGCCACCAGCGAGGAGATCGGCATCCGCCTGCACTTCGAGAAGCCGTTCAAGGCCACCAACCAGGTCAGCTTCGAATTCGCCCCGGACGCCGCCGGATCCACCACCGTCACCTGGCGCATGACCGGACAGCAGACCGGTCTCATGGGTCTGGTCGGCAAGCTCATCCCCATGGACAAGATGGTGGGCAAGGACATGGAGCAGGGCCTGGCCCGGCTGAAGGCCGCCGCCGAATCCTGATCACGCCCCGCCGCACGCCCTCGCACTAGGCTGCCAGACATGGCTACAGCAGCACAGTGGATCGAGGGCGCTCGGCCGCGCACCTTGCCGAACGCTATCGCCCCGGTCCTGGTGGGGACGGGCGCCGCCGCCTCGATCGACGGGGTGAACTGGTGGAAAGCGGCGCTGTGCCTGCTGCTTTCGCTGACCCTGATCATCGGCGTGAACTACGCCAACGACTACTCCGACGGCATTCGCGGCACCGACGACGAGCGCGTCGGCCCGCTGCGCCTGGTGGGTTCGAAGCTGGCCAGCGCGACCGCGGTGCGCAATGCCGCCATCGGCTGCCTGGTGGCGGGCGCGGTCATCGGGCTGGTGCTGGTGGCGACCAGTCACTGGTGGCTGATCCTGGTGGGCGCGGCCTGCCTGGCGGGTGCGTGGTTCTACACCGGTGGCCGGAATCCCTACGGCTACAGCGGTTTCGGTGAGATCGCGGTGTTCGTGTTCTTCGGTCTGGTGGCGGTGCTGGGCACCGAGTTCGTGCAGGCGGATCGCATCGATATCGCGGGTGTGGCGGGTGCGATCGCGGTGGGTTCGTTCTCCAGCGCGGTGCTGGTGACCAACAACCTGCGCGACATTCCGACCGACACCGTGTCGGGCAAGCTCACCCTGGCCGTGCGGCTGGGTGACACGCGTACGCGCACACTGCATGTGGTGCTGCTGGCGGTGCCGTTCCTGGCCTCGATCGTGCTGGCCGTGACGGTCACGCCGTTCGCGCTGGCGGGCCTCGTGGCGCTGCCGCTGGCGATCAAGGCCAACGAGCCGGTGCGTACCGGCAAGGGCGGGCCGAATCTGATTCCCGCGCTTGCCGGTACGGGTCTGGCGCTGCTGGTGTGGTCGCTGGCGACAGCGGTGGCGCTGGTCTTCGCCTAGGCGGCGATCAGCTAGTCGTTGTCGGGGACGAGCACGCCCAGGACCCAGTTCACCAGGGCGATGATGATGCCGCCCCAGACCGCCGCCCAGAAGCCCTCGACGTGCAGCTGGTATTTGGTGGTCTCGGTGAGGACCGAGGTCAGCCACAGCATGAGGGCATTGATCACGATCAGGAACAGGCCGAGGGTGAGGATCACCAGCGGCAGCGACAGCAGTTTCACGATGGGCTTCACCAGCGCGTTCACAATGGTGAAGATGACCGCCGCCACCGCGAGCACGATGAGCTTGTCGGAGGTGGTGTCGTCGGGGCGGATGTCGATGCCGCCCACCCATTCGGAGGCCAGCCAGATGGCGAAGCCGGTGATTACCAGACGGATCAGGAGCGTCATGCCCCGATCGTAGAGCGGACCGGACGTTCTGGCGCTCAGGCGGCGCGATCGAGGTAGGCATTGGTGGCGTCGCGCAGCCGGGTGACTCCCGCGTCGCCGCCGAGCAGCCGGCGGGTGGTCTCGTTGGGTGCGCGCAGGATGCCGAGCAGGATGTGCCCGGCCTCGATGGTCTTCTCCTTGCGGGCCAGCGCCTCGCGCAGGGACAGTTCGAGCACCTTCTTGGCCTCGCCGGTGAACGGAATGTGGCCCCAGGAGCGGTCTTTCGCGCCGCGGAAGAAGCCCCAGCGACCGCTCTGCTCCGGAAGCGCCCGGTCGAGCGCGTCTTCTCCGAAGCTGGCCTCCAGGCTCTCGCGCACGGCGTCGAGGTCGATTCCTATGGAGCGCAGGGCTTCCGCGTCCTCCGCGCCGAGCGGTTCGCCACCGCGCTTGCGCGCCAGCGCTTCTCGCACGCTCTCGGCGGTGAGGCCGTTGTCGGCGAGCATCTGCGCGAGCTCGTCGTCGGGTGCGCCCAGCAGTCCGAGCAGGACGTGTTCGACCCCGATGGAGTGCGCGTGCAGTTCCCGCGCCTCCTCCTGGGCCATGACGACCGCGTATTTGGCGTCCTTGGTGAATCGTTCGAACATCAGCGGATACCGCCCTTCCGGTTGTACTTCTGGTGGACCGCCTGCCGGCTGACCTCGAGCGCGTCCGCGATGGCCTGCCAGGACCAGCCCTGCCCGCGGGCATTGCTGACCTGGATGGCTTCGAGCCGCTCGAGCAGCCGGCGCAGTGCCAGCACGGCCCGCAGTCCCACCTGGGGATCGGGGCTGCCGGCCGCGGCCGCCAGAGTCGTTGCTTCACTCATGAGTGTCAATTTACGTTGACACTCGGAGCGCGTCAACAAAAATTGACATGTCCGGAAGGATGTTCTCCGTGAGCGGAAAACCGTTCAGCTACAAGGCGTGAAGGGTGCGTAGTCGACGACGTGCCCGTCGTTCCAGTCCCACACCGCGTCGGGCTCGACCGCGACACCGGCCTGCAGCACCAGCCGCCAGCCGCGCGGATCCTTCTCCCAGATATCGCCGTCGCGATCCTCGTAGCGCCCGGCCGCGACGGGCTCCCACGCGTGGATGATGCCGGCGACTTCGGTATGGATTGCTGCCTCGGCTTCGGGAGTGACGACCCAAGGTCCCACGGTCACATTGACTCCCATCACCGAGTGCGGATGCTGCCCCAACTCAACTCCTGGATTGTTGTTGTTTCAAACTATTGGAGCAGAACGGGATACCGCGCAGCCTCTCCCAGCACCACCGTGCGTGTATCAGTTGGCAACCGCGCGTGTACTTATCAGCTATACAAGTAAGGTCAAGCTAACTAATGAACGGAGTTCCCACGTTCGGCGAGTTCATTCGCCAGCGCCGCACGACCGCCAATCTCACCCGCCCCCAACTGGCCTGGCTCGCCAACCTCTCGGTCCCCTACCTCACCAAGATAGAGGCCGGTGCGAACCCGTCCCGCCGGGTCACCGAATCCCTCAGCAGCGCACTCCAATTGAACAGCGCCGAACACGAGTACGCGCTGACTTTGGCCGAAGGCCCCGCGCCCCGCATCGAAGCCGATCATCCATCCGAGAGCGACCTCGAGTACCTGCAGCTGCTGCCCAAACCGGCGGCCTTCATCTCCGCGACCCTGGACATGCTCGCGGTCAACGAACCGC
This sequence comes from Nocardia huaxiensis, assembly GCF_013744875.1. Classification (NCBI taxonomy): domain Bacteria; kingdom Bacillati; phylum Actinomycetota; class Actinomycetes; order Mycobacteriales; family Nocardiaceae; genus Nocardia; species Nocardia huaxiensis. Next base: position 1,883,402 of record NZ_CP059399.1, on the reverse strand, counting down.
ACCGGGCGATCTTCCAACAGCTGGATCCGGGCACCAACATGCTGGAGTGGCTGTTCCTCAATCCCCTCTCCCGAACGGTCCTGGTGGATTGGATGGGCGAGGCACAGAACTCGGTCGGGCTGTTCCGGTTGCAGCTGGCCCGGCGCGGGGAGGACGACCGCGCCCGGGAGGTTGTGGAGAACTGCCTGGTCAATCCGGACTTCGCGATGATCTGGCGGAGTGATTCGGTGAGCGGCGATCCGGGTAGTACTACCAAGCTCGTCCGTGATCCGCAGACGCTGGCCATCCGTGAGATGCATGTGAAGTTCTGGCAGGCGCCGGGCTTGCAATCGTGGTGGTTCACGCACTGCGCGATCGTCGATCAACCGACGGCGGTCACCCGTCCAGTCGTGCGCGAGCGACCGATTTCGTCAACCCCTCTTAACACCTCGGGAGACCCGAATTCCCGTGCCGGACAGGCGTCCAGCACTACTGCCCGACGCGATCCGACTCCAACTCAGCCTTTACAGCTACCGAACAGCAAACAACTGGATGGGTGACCATAAGTACTCACCCCACAGCTGTGCCGTGCGAAAACTAAGCCGACCAATGACCGGTAGCGATGAATTCGGCAAGCACCGCTTCCGGTTCCGCCAGGCTCAGCCCCTGACCGGCAACCCACTCGTCATTGAAATAGGTTCCGGCATAACGGTCCCCGCCATCGCACAGTAGCGTGACCACGCTGCCCGTGCGGCCTTCTGCGAGCATGTCGGCAATCAGGGCAAACGCACCCCAGAGGTTGGTTCCGGTGGACCCGCCCACCCGCTTGCCCAGCGCCGCGCTGGCCCGCCGCGCGGCCGCGATCGACCCGGCGTCGGGAACCTCGATCATGGTGTCGACCACGTTCGGCAGGAACGACGGCTCCACCCGCGGACGCCCGATTCCTTCGATCCGCGAAGGCATTCCGGTCTGATAGCCGATGTCGGAAAGCTCGTATCCGCCGTAGAAGGCCGAATTCTCCGGATCCACCACGGCCAGCTTGGTGGCGTGCCGCTTGTAGCGGATGTAGCGGCCGATGGTCGCGCTGGTACCGCCCGTACCTGCGCCGACGACGATCCACTCGGGCACCGGATGCGTCTCCAGGGCCAGCTGTTCGAAGATCGATTCGGCAATATTGTTATTGCCGCGCCAGTCCGTGGCGCGTTCGGCGTGCGTGAACTGGTCCATGTAGTGGCCGTTGGTCTCGGCCGCCAAACGCGCTGCCTCGGTATAGATGTCGGGTGCGTTCTGCACCAGATGGCAGCGCCCGCCCTGCGCCTCGATCAGCGCGATCTTCTCCGGTGAGGTCTTGGCCGGCATGACGGCCACGAAGTCCAGGCCCAGCAGTTTCGCGAAGTACGCCTCGCTGACGGCGGTCGAACCGGACGAAGCCTCCACCACCGTGGTGCCTTCGGTGATCCAGCCGTTGCAGAGCGAGTACAGGAACAGCGATCTCGCCAGGCGATGCTTGAGACTGCCTGTGATGTGGGTGGATTCGTCCTTCAGGTACAGCTGCACACCCCAGTCGGCGGGCAACGGATACCGCAGCAGATGGGTGTCGGCGCTGCGCTGGGTGTCGGCGTCGATGAGCCGCACCGCATTGTCGACCCAGTCGCGGGGCGCGGGTCGATCGCAGCGCTTCACGCGTCGCCGCCCTGCAGGCGCTTCATGAGCTGTTCGCGATCCTTGCGCCGCTTCTCGTCGACCGCGGCGATGTCCCTGTTCACTTGCGTCCGAAGCTTTTTGAACAGCACCAGCGACAGCGGCATGGCGATGAGCAGGCCGAACAGCAGCGCGACGATGACCGGAACGGTCACGCTCACCAGCTTGGCGACCCCGATGATGATCGCGGCGATCACGGCGACCAGGCCCAGCCGGGCCACCGTGTAGAGGGCCAGATTCTTCGCGAGGCGTCGCCCCGCACCGTTCGACTGGGTCGGTTCACTCACGGCCCACAGCCTAGGTGACACCGATTCGGGCATACGCCGCGCCCTCCGCCTGAATGTCGCTGGATATTCGCTACTGGCCAGTCAAAAGTGATCGCGAACACATAACGGATATCCGTTTTGTCTATTACTTCCTCTTTACCAAAAAGAGACTGTTCGAACACTCGGGGGGTGCGGTGCAACGATGTCGCTACTGATGAGGGATCTGTCGATACGGAAAGGTTTGCGAATGACTGCGTTCACCGCGGCGAGCCGCGTATTGGGTTCCGTCACCGGCCAGGACACCCTGCTCACCCCTGGCCAGGTGGCTGCCCTGTTCCACGTAGATCCGAAGACCGTTACCCGCTGGGCGCACGCCGGGCGTCTCGGCTCGCTCCGCACTCCCGGCGGTCACCGCCGGTTCCGTGAATCCGAGGTATTGCAGTTGCTCAAGTCCCTCACCACCGAGGCGACCCGCGTCTAAACCGCGATTTACCGTTCTACGGTGCCGCAGGTACGTCGACGGATTACCCTCGTTGGCAGGAGGTGAGCGACGTGACGTACCTGTTGGCACTCATCGCGATCGTGGCAGTCGCGATGTTGTGCTGGAAGGCCTTCGGACCCCAGCGACCGTCCGGCACCGGTGTAGCGCCGACCCGGCAACACCGCATCATCGGGCCCGACGACGACCCCGAATTCCTGCGCCGGCTCTCACGAGAGCGACACGACGGCGAATCCCCGTAAAAACGGACTTTCTCAGATCTTCCGCACACTCTGGATGATCTGCATGGCCTGATCCGGCGTGGTCTCACCCGTGGCATTCCGGTCGGCCTCGATGGCCAGCACCAGCGTCGCCCCCTGCGGGCCCTTGAACGCGAACGTGTACACGGCGTACGCGTTCGCGGTGCAGCCCTCCTTCGACGGCTTCCACGGGCCGGCGCCCTCCACCATCTTCCCGGCGATCCCGCTCGTGGTGGTGACATCCGACGGCGACTTGGGCTGCGCGTTCTTCTCCGAGAAGCCGCTCTCCGAGGCGATCTTGGCCACCTTGGTCGCGGCCGCCGCGAGGTCGGCCACATCCGACTTCACCACGAAACCGATTGCGCGGTAGGTGGATCCGGGGCAGTAGTTGTAGCCCTCGTACGCCCGGCCGAAGCCGACCAGCGTTCCACTGGTGCCGGTCGACGACTCGGTCTCGGACGCCGCCGCGACGGTCCAGCCAGTGGGCACGTCGTAGGCGATGCCCATGGACGGCACCACCACACCCTTGAAGCCGGGCGTGGCGGCGGCCGTCGTCGACTTCGTCGACGGAACCGTGGTTTTCACCGAGGTGGCGGTCGTGGTGGTCGAAGTGGCGGCCTGCCCGGACAGGCCGTCGTCGGAGTCCCGGGTGAGCGCGACCGCCGCGATCCCGCCGCCGACCAGCGCCACCACGACCACCGCGATCGCGACGATCAAACCGGTCCGATTGCGCTGCGGCGGCTGCGGGCCGTACCCCGGCTGCCCCGGAAACCCCGGCTGCTGACCGGGGTAGTACTGCTGCTGCGAAAACCCTTGCTGCGCATACGGATCCTGCGGCGGGAACTGGCCCTGCGGCGCATATCCCTGCGGGGCGTAACCCGGCGGGGCATATCCCGCCTGCGCCGGATTCTCGTTCGCGGCCCACTGCATGGTCGGGTCAGCCGCCTGGTACCCGCCGGTCTGCTGTCCGGGCGCGGTATACCCCTGCGGCGGAACCGGCCACTGCGCACCCGTCCCCCCGTACGGCTGTTGCGGAGTGCCGTACCCCGGGTGCTGCTCGTTGTTGTCCGTCATGCCTTCATCCCTCATCCCGACCCCACGGCCTGCCGCGCGAAACCACACCAGGCGGTCCTCGGGCTCAATCTTGCTGGCCGAAAGTAGGTATTGCCAATCGAAATCGGGGGGAATCGAAACGACCTCGGACTAGACGGGGGTGCAGAACTTCACGGCATCGGCGATATTGTCCACGCTGGAAGGCAGATTGCCCCGGCTGCCGTCCGGGATGGTGGCCAGTTCCTGCCAGTAGGTGCCGGTCCAGTTGTAGACCCACGCGGTCTTGCCGCTGCGGTTCCAGTACGAGGTCAGCCGGTCGCCCACACCGCCATTGCCGATGTCGTGCAGCACGCAGCTCGAGTCGTACTGGAAGATCATGCTGCCGGTGCCGTCACGGCCGTCGTAGCCGCAGAACACCCCGCCCGGACAGTCGTAACCCGCGGCGGCGGGAGCGGCCAGCGCGACCGTGCCGCCCACCGCGAGCGCACCGGCCGCGAGCGCGGCAGCGGCGAGACGGCGTACATCCTTGGCGCGGTTGACATTTCCCATGATGACTCCCTCGATCGGTGCCGCCCCTCAGCGGCTCGCATCGACTCTCGGAGAAATCACCAACGACCGACCAATGACCGGCTAACGGCGCAGCTCAGAGTGGATTCAGCAGATTGCGCACGACCTGACGAACAGCGAGCCGGGCAGGGCCTGCACCGGAATCCGCAGGCAACCGGCGGGCCGACGCGGTCCGCTCCCGTGTCAGCAGCGCTGTCAGCCGGGCGTCAGGTTCGTGTCAGCGGCGAGGGCGACAGTGTGTACATCGAACAGCGCGACCGAAACCCTCCCGGCCAGATCGCCTGCCACACACCATCATTCGAAGGAGCACACCATGTCCGCCACCATCACCCTGACCGACCAGGACAAGAGCATCGTCCGCACCGCCGCCTACGGTGCGGTGTCCCTGCTGGCCGCCGCCGGCGCCCCGCACAAGGGCATCAGCCAGGGCACCATCGCCCTCACCTCGGCCACCGGGCTGACCGGCCACCTCCTGTCCGCCAAGGCCCGCGATATCAAACTGCCCGGCAAGAACGCCGCCGAACTCGCCGACCACGTGCTGCCGGCGCTGACCGCGGCCGTTGCGGTACTCGGCACCCAGTCCTCCGCCGAGGCGGAGAATTTCGTTCGAACCGTCCTGGTCGCCGTCGAATCGGCCACCGGAACAGCGAAGTCTCCGGCCGTGACCGCCATGGCCGGCAAGATCGCCGCCGCTCTCGGCGCCGCGTGACGGGTGTTCCCGGCCACCGGGAACCGACCCCACCCCCTCATCGCCCGGCGACAGTCACCGGCAAGAATCATCGGATGACTGTCGCCGGCCTCCCCACCCCCGAGGGCCACGCCCCCACCGCTGCCCGCTCGATCTGCGCCGAATACGCCGACCAGGCCCTGTTCAACCACTCGGTCCGCTCCTACTTCTGGGCAGCCGAATACGCCCGCACCCACTCCCTCGACTACGACGCCGAACTCCTCTACGTCGCAGCCCTCCTCCACGACCTGGGCCTGACCGCCCCCTTCGACAGCCACACCCTCCCCTTCGAAGAAGCAGGCGGCCACCTCGCCAACGTCTTCACAGCCGGCCTGGGCTGGCCCGAGGATCGCCGAAACCGCGCCCGCCACATCATCATCCAGCACATGCGCGAAGACGTCTCCCCCACCGAGGATGTAGAAAGCCACCTCCTCCAGGTAGGCACCAGCGCCGACGTCTCCGGCCTCCGCCTCCCCGACTTCACCCCCACCTTCACCAAAACCCTGATGACCCACTACCCCCGCCTGAGTTTCGGCCCAGACTTCCTCTCCCACATGCAATCCCAAGCCACCCGCAAACCCACCTGCGCCGCCGCCACCCTCATCCAGGGCGGCGTAGCCACCCGAATCGCCGCCAACCCCCTCGAACCCCACTGAACACGGCCCGCACCAAGTCGCAACGGGGCCCGACCGCGAGTCGTCGCAGCCGATTCCGCAGCAGCCGCATCCGGAAAGTTCAGCCCCCAACGCTCCTGTCGAGCTGACCAACCGCATTCCTGGAAATCGCGACCGCACCGTAGAGATCCATCTCGGTCAGCGATCGGACTTGCGGACGATCAAGGCATCGAGGTCGATGGTGAGCGGGAAGGGTTCGTCGACGTCAACTGTGCCCGTTACGCGCGGCTGGATCTCGTAGCGGCCGTTGTCTCCCAGTACGAAAACTGTCAGACCTACCGCTGAGCCCTCGAGGTCGAGAAGGTCGATCACCCAGTAGTGCGGAATGCCATTGGCGGCGTACTCGCCCGCTTTCAGCGAGTATTCGCGGACTGCGGACTCTCCCGACGAGGAGATCTCGACGGCCAGTACGATTTGGTCGCTCCGGACTCGGACCTGCTGGTCGACGGCTTCGGGCGCTACAACCAGGTCGGGCGAGCGGCGGGGCGATTTTCCAACTGGTAGTTCGGCGTCGAGTTCTTCGAAAGCTTCCCAGCCGTTGGGGAGCTGGTTGTCGATCTGGTTGGCGAGGCGTCGCAGGACGCGACTGTGCGGCGGAGCGGGCCGGGCATTCACGAGCAAGAATCCGTTCTCGATCTCGTAAATCACGCTGTTGTCGACAGGTAGAGCGTCGAATTCTTCCACCGTGATCGGCCGCATGTGCGGGATCGGCTGCATCTCCACTGTCATCGCCCGCCTCCGTGCCGGTCGGTTCTCGCGCTGGTGAGGCTGTTCAGAACAGGAATCGTTCTATATGAACAGCCTCAATCATCGCACCTGGCGTGAGATGCAGGCTGCTGTGTCGAGCGTCCCGCTTAGTTGAGGCCAGCGTAGGAGTGCAGGCCGCTGACCACGATGTTGATGATGAAGAGGTTGAAGAGCATTGCGACGAAGCCGGCGATGTTGATCCAGGCTGCTTTGGTGTCTCGCCAACCCGAGGTGGCTCGGGCGTGGAGGTAGGCGGCGTAGACGACCCAGGTGATGAAGGAGACGGTTTCCTTGGGGTCCCAGCCCCAGAAGCGGCCCCAGGCTGCTTCGGCCCAGATTGCGCCGAGGATTACGCCGGTGCCGAACAAGGGGAAGGCGACGATGGTCGTCTTGTAGGCGAGGCGGTCGAGGGTGCGGGCGTCGGGGAGGCGGCGGGCCAAGGCGCCCAACAGGTTCGAGGACTCTTCGCCTTCGGGCTGGCGGAGGCGGAGGAGGAACAGGAGGCTGGCTATCCCGGAGAGGAGGAAGATGCCGGAGCCGATGCTCACGATCGTGACGTGGATGGGGAGCCAGAACGATTTCAGGGCCGGAACCACGGGGGCCGCTTCGGCGTACAGGACCTGGCCTGCGAGGAACATCAGGATCAGGACCGGGGCGAGGAGGAAGACCCACATGGCTCGGTAGCGGCGGTCGTGCATGAACACCAAGCCGGTGACCACGCCTGCGGCGGTGGCCATGGTGATGAACTCGTACATGTTGCCGAGGGGGAAGCGGTGGGTTGCGAAGCCGCGCAGCACGATTGATGCCAGGTGCAGGCCCGTCGCCACGAACAGGACGGCGAAGGCCATATTGCCGAGGCGCTCGGCAAGCGGGCGGGACGGGCGGTCTGCGACCTTGCCCACCTCTACTTTGCCTACGAGCGAAGGGGTTTCGACGCCGCCCGCGGCAACCAGTTCACGTTCTTCGGCCTTGGACTTGCCGCGCGAGGAGTACTGGATGATGAGCATGGCCAGCACGAGGGTGTAGACGATCCAGGCCGTTTTGAAGGCCAGGTTGCTGTAACCGGCGAGGGTTTCGTCGATCGGCATGTTCAGTCTCCCGTGCGAGGGGTCGCGGGTTGGTCGGTGGCCAGCAGGCGGGTGCGGAGGCGGTCGAATTCGGCGCCCCAGCCGGCCTGGTCGGTGCGGGCCAGTCCGCCCATTTCTACTACGGTACGTCGTTGATCGCCAGGGGTCTGGTCGGGGTAGACGCGGAGCCAGATGCGGCGGCGCTTCACCAGCAGGGAGACCAGGAGGCCGGCCATCATGGTCAGGGCGCTGACGAGCACCCAGCCCTGGGCCGGGTCGTGGGAGACCTGGACGTTCACGAATTCCTCGGCGCCGTCGAAGGTGACCTTGGTGCCGTCGGACAGCGAAACCGATTCGCCTGGTTTCAGGTTGACGCGCTGCTCTTTCTTCAGGCGTTCCTGCTTGATCATCTCGGGGTCGAGGGAGAACAGGGACTGAGCGCGGCCGGTGTCCAAACCGGTTTCGCCGCGGTAGATGTCGACCGCCACCATCGGATCCGTCATGGTCGGGAACGCCGAGGTGAGCAGGGAGCCGTGCAGCAGCGCGGTGGGCGCGAACAGGCCCTGGATCGCGATCTGGTTCTTGCGGCGATCTTCCTCGTTCGGGTACAGCCCGCCGGGCGGGTCGATGCGCAGCACACCGGAGGACAGGAAGGTGGTCGCGTCGTCGGGCCGCCACTGGACGGCCTCGGTACGGGTCTGCCCGTTCGGGAAGGTGACCGTGAACTTCGGCGCGAAACCGTGGCCCTGCAGATAGAGACGGTCACCCGCGACACGCAGCGGATGATTCACCTTGATGGTGGTGTCGCGCCAGGTGTTCGTGTTCAGGTCCGCGCCGGCCTGGTACTGGATGTCGGAGGTGAACATCTCGGCCTGACCGTTGGGCAGGTAGTCGGCCTTGAAGTTCTTGACGCGCACGCACATCGGGGTCAGGCCGGTGCCGTCGACCACATTGCCGGCGCGGAAGGAGTCGAACACCGCCGGGGAAGTGGTGCAGAAACCGGGGCCGTCATTGGCGATGACCACCACATTGCCCTCGTAGCCGAACAGCTTGCCGATGGCGATGGCCGCCAGCAGCGCCACCAGCGCGAGATGGAAGACGATATTGCCGAGCTCGCGGGTGTACCCCTTCTCCGCCGACAGCGTCAGTTCGCCTTCGCGAGAACCGGGCAGCACCAAGGTCTTCCAGCCGCGCAACTCCTTGCGGGCGCGGTCGATGACCTCGTCGGGGGTCTCGGTGTCACTGCCCGCATAGCTGTAGGGCAGGCGGGAAAGGTTGCGCGGCGCCTTGACCGGCGGCGTCCGCATCGCCCGGTAGTGATCCCACACGCGCGGCAGGATGCAGCCGACCAGCGAAACGAACAGCAGCACATAGACGGCCGTGAACCAGAAGCTGGAGAACACGTCGAACAGTTCGAGCCGATCCATCCACGGGCCCAGGGTCGGGCGCTTGGCGATGTACTCGTCGACCTTCGAGGCGTTCAGGCTGCGCTGCGGCAGCAGCGCGCCCGGGATCGCCGCCAATGCCAGCAGGAACAGCAGCATGAGCGCGGTGCGCATGCTGGTGAGTCCGCGCCAGGTATTGCGCAGCAGGGCGATCGCGCGGCCGGGCAGCGATTGACGCGGCGGGCGGGCGGGCGCGGGGGCGGGGGATGCGGAGGTGGTCGCGGTCATCAGATCGGCAGGGTCACATTCGAGACGAAGGCGTCGCGGACCCAGGCGACGAAGTCGTCCCAGGCCCCGGTCACCAGGGCGAAACCGACGGCCACCAGCAGGATGCCGCCGACCACCTGGATGGTGCGGGAGTTGCGGCGCAGCCAGCCGACACCGCGCAGGGCGGTGGCCGAACCGAACGCCAGGATCACGAAGGGCAGGCCCAGTCCGGCGCAGTAGGCGACGATCAGGGCGACGCCGCGCGCGGCGGTGGTGCCCTCGGTGCCCGCGGACACGGAGATGACGCCGGACAGCGTCGGGCCCAGGCACGGCGTCCAGCCGAGCGCGAACACCGCGCCCAGCAGCGGCGCGCCGATGACACCGCTGAGCCGCTTGGGCTCCATGCGGGTGTCCCGCTGCAAAGCCGGAATCAGTCCGATGAACGCCAGCCCCATGATGATGGTGACCACGCCGCCGATGCGTTGCAGCAGTTCACGATTGAGTTCCAGCGCATTGATCGCGCCGAACACGGTGGCGGAGGCGAGCACGAACACGACGGTGAACCCGGCCACGAACAGCCCCGCCGCACCGGCCACCCGCAGGCGGCCGCGCTTCTCCAGAGTCGTTGTGCGCTGCGCGGATTCGACGGTCACCGGCGGCGCTTCGGCCCCGACCACGCCCGCCAGATACGACAGGTAGCCGGGCACCAGCGGCACCACGCACGGCGACGCGAACGACACCAGCCCGGCCAGCACGCACGCCCCGAGCGCGAGCAGCAGCGGACCGGTCTGCGCGGTCTGCTGGAACGACTCCCCCACTCCCGCAAGCACTGTCACGCTCACTGCGCGCCCTCCCGCGCGAGCTCCTCCAGCTTGGGCTGCAGATCCTCGGCGAGCAGCGCGCGCAGGTAGACCGCCGCCACCCGATGCTGTTTGTCCAGCACGATGGTGGTCGGAATGACGCTGGTCGGGAATTTGCCGCCGAGCGCGAGCAGGCTGCGCATGGACGGGTCGTAGATGGAGGGGTAACCGACCTTGTTGTCGGTGACGAAGTCCTGCGCCTTGTCCTTCTGGTTGTCGCGCACATTGATGCCGAGGAAGGCGACGCCTTGATCGCGGGTGGCCTCGTACACCTTTTCCAGCGCGGGCGCTTCCGCGCGGCAGGGGCCGCACCACTGGCCCCACAGATTGATGACGACGACCTTGCCCGGGAAATCGTCGACCGAGAGGGTCTTGCCGTCCACCATCAGATCCGGGCCCGACAGCTTGCCGATGGTCCCGCGCTCGGACGGCGGATCGTAGAAGATGTCGGTTTTGCCGCCCGGGGAGACGAAGTCGAAGGTGCCGCCCTGAGCCACCGCGTCCTTGCCCGCGGTGGAACAACCGGCGAGCACCAGGCAGATGCTCGCCAGCAGAACCACCGCCCGCACCGGTGCGGGCAGGGACGCGATGGTCCGTCTCATGCCCCGGTCACCTTGGGATCGGTGGCGCCGGCAGGTTCGGAGTAGACGATGTCGATCAACGTATCGCCCTGGTAGACAAGGGAAGTCAGCGAGGCGAGCGAGCACTGACGCTGACGCGGGTCGTGCCAGAGCCGCTGTCCCTGCAGGAAGCGGCGCAGCGTCCACACCGGCAGCTGATGCGACACCAGCACGGCTTCCCGCCCGGCGGCTTCCACGCGCGCCTTGTTGACGGCGGCGAGCATGCGGTGCGCGATCTGCAGGTACGGCTCACCCCACGACGGCGTGAACGGGTCGCGCAGCTTCCACCAGTGCCGGGGCTTGCGCAGCGCGCCGTCCCCGACCGACACCCGCAGGCCCTCGAAGGTATTACCGGCCTCGATGAGGTTGTCATCGGTGCGAATCACCAAACCGTGCTGCGACGCAACAGGTTCCGCGGTCTCCTGCGCCCGCTGCAGCGGCGAGGCCACCACCAGCGCGATGTCATGATCGGCCAGCGACCGCGCGACAGCGGCGGCCTGCGACCGCCCCGTCACCGACAACTGGAATCCGGGCAGCCGCCCGTACAGGATCCCATTCGGGTTGTGCACCTCACCGTGCCGCATGACATGCACGATGGTCTCCACATCCGAGGCCACATCGCCCGGCAGGATCAAACCGCTTGCGGGACCGGAGGATTCGGCCAGGACAGCCTCCGCGTCAGCCGCGGCTTCGGCGGCCGCGGCTTCCGCGAGCGGGGCCTCGTCGAGGGCTTCCTCGGCGTCGGCCGGAACCGGCTCGGCGGCAGCGGGTTCCGTCACCGGCTCCTCGACGGCGGCGGAATCTGCGGCGTCGGCGTCGGCCGTGGGCGCGGATTCGGTTGCGGTGGCGTCGGTTTCGACGTCCTCGGTCTGACGGATGGAGTCCAGCAGGCGGGCGGCTTCCGCGACCGAGAGCGGGGCCTGGGCTGGGGTGGGGGCGGGTAGGGACGCGTCGGGGTGGTTGGAGGTCACGAAGCGGATCCTTCGGGGGTGGCGGCCGCCGCGGCGCGGGCGGCGGCGGGGAGGGCTGCGGCGATGCGATCGAATGCGTTCTCGTCCAGGGCCGCGGAGACGAACCATGCCTCGAAGGCGCTCGGCGGCGCGTACACGCCGTGGTCGAGCAGCGCGTGGAAGAAGGCGGGGAAGCGCCAGGTCTGGCTGGCCTTGGCGGCGGCGTAGTCGGTGACCGGGCTCTCGGCGAAGAACACGCTCACCATATTGCCCGCGAATTGCACCTGGTGCGGGACGCCTTCGGCGGACAGCGCCTCGGTGAAGAGTTTGCCGAGCCGGTCGGCGTTGCGGTCGAGGGCCGCGTAGACCTCGGCGTCGGCGGCCTGCAGGGTGGCCAGGCCCGCGGCGACGGCGACCGGGTTTCCGGACAGGGTGCCGGCCTGATAGACCGGGCCGAGCGGGGCCAGATGGTTCATGATCTCGGCGCGACCGCCGAAGGCCGCGGCGGGCAGCCCGCCCGACATGACCTTGCCGAAGGTGTAGAGATCGCCCGCGACGCCGTCGATGCCGTACCAGCCGGACGCGCTCACCCGGAAGCCGGTCATGACCTCGTCCATGATGAGCAGCGCGCCGTGCTCCCGGGTGATCTTGCGCAGGCCCTCGTTGAATCCGGGCTGCGGCGCGACCGCGCCCATATTGCCCGCGGCGGCCTCGGTGATGACGCAGGCGATCTCACCCGGATACGCGGTGAACGTGTCCGCGACGGCCTGCAGATCGTTGTACGGCAGCACGATGGTGTCGGCCGCCTGCGCGCCGGTCACACCGGGCGAGGTGGGCAGGCCGAGGGTGGCGACGCCGGAGCCGGCGTCGGCCAGCAGCGCGTCCACGTGCCCGTGGTAGCAGCCGCTGAACTTGATGATCTTGGAGTTGCCGGTGTAGCCGCGCGCCAGCCGGACCGCGCTCATGGTGGCCTCGGTGCCGGAGTTGACCAGCCGCACCCGCTCGACCGGAGCGACCCGCGCGGCGATGGCCTCGGCGAGCAGGATCTCGGCCTCGGTCGGCGCACCGAAGGACAGCCCGGAGACGGCCGCCCGCTGCACGGCCTCCACGACCGCCGGGTGCGCGTGCCCGAGAATCATCGGACCCCAGGAACACACCAGGTCGACGTAGTCGTTGCCGTCGGCGTCGGTGAGGGTGCAGCCGCGTGCGGAGGCGATGAATCGCGGCGTCCCGCCGACGGATTTGAAGGCCCGCACCGGTGAATTCACGCCACCCGGAATGACCTCGGCGGCGCGCTCGAAGAGTTGGGCTGAGACCGGCACGGAAGCCTGGCTCACACGCGGAGAAGAACTCACGGCACCCAGTCTGGCAGCCGCCCCTCCCCCCGTCGACGACAGGGTGTAGTCGAGTGGGCTGTCACACAGCGAAACCCATGATCTTTGCACGAGTTCGCGCAGTTCGCTCCCCGCACGGAGCCCACGCCGATCCGCCACGCCGCCCGGCAACCCGCCGGGACAACACGCCGGAACCGGTTGGGTCGAATTCAGTCGCTAACAGGTTGCCGGTGCGTAATCTCTCGGCCCAGGAAGCGGCATCGAGAGTGGGAGGGACGTTGCGGTTCAAGCGGTTCGGCGCGGGTCTGATCATGGCGATGGCGGGTGCGGCGGCGGTGGGCGCCGCGGCGGGGGAAGCGGCGGCGGGCGAGCCCATCGCGCAGCCCGATCAAGGGCGGATCGGCATGCATCTGTCCCCGGAGGAGACGCGCGCGATCGCGAGCGGCCCGGTCCCGGCGATCGTGAGCATGTTCGTGCCACTCAATCGCATGGGCGCGGGCCTGCACCCGGAGACCGAGATCTACCGCGACGACAAGGGCGGTGTGCACGCCTCCCTGCGCCAGGTGGTCATGGAGGCCGCGCAGCATCCCGGCGGCACGGTCGTCGTCTACGTGAACGCGCCCGGCACCCGCGGCGGACGAGTGCTGGATATTTACCAGAACTGGGAGTGAGCCTCTAGGACAGCGGCAGACCCAGGCAGAACAACGCCCACCCCGTGGTGAACAGGCAATTCAGCTGCGGGGGGAGCAGATCCAGCCCGGACGTCGCGACCTGATCGGTGCGCATCATCATCGCCCCATTGTCCGCCGGAAGATCAGCGGGCGCGGCGGAACACGCGAGCGATCAGGTCGATCAGCAGCAATCCGCCGAGAATCGCCGCACCGGTGGCCAGGGCCAGCCACGGACCCGAATACCGCGTGGCCTCGAAAGCCGGCGCGTCACCGGTCTGTGCGAACCAGGTGGTGTGAATGCCGTTGCGCCAGCACCACACCGCAGCCGCCGCGAACAGCGCGGCGAACACGAATTCGACGAGCACGGTGAGCATCCGCATCAGCTCGCCTCCTTCGCCTCGCTGCCGCCGACCGATTCCAGCACCGCGGTGAGTTCCGCCCGCAGCGTCCGATGGTCGCGCGCCCATGCCTGCACCAGATCGCCGTTCTTCAGCTTCAGGCCGATGCCCTTGCGCCGCCGCGGCACCCCGGTCAGTTCCCCGAGCGCCCGCGCCGACTCCCACGGCTCATCATCCCAGGATTCCTCGTCGACTTCGGGCAGTACCGCGGCGATTTTGCTCAGCGACAGCGTCTCGGCGCCCTGCCGCAGGTGCTCGGGCGTCAATTCGACACTGATGTGGCGTCTTCCAGCCAGCACCTGCAACCAGACGAATCCGCCGAGCAGGGCGGCGCAGAACACGAGCCCGAACCAGTGGATGTCGCCGCCGCGCACGATCTCCAGAATCAGGATGATCGCGCACAGCGCGGGCCCGTAGGCGATGGTGCGCCAGCGCGCACCGGGCTCGGAAAACAGCACGGCCGTGGGTGTTTCGACCTCACTCATAGGCCGGGCGAAAAGATCATGGGGCTCAGCCGACGAGTCCCGGAATCAACAGCACGGCGAGGGTGAGCAGTCCGAACAGAAAGAGCAGACTCAACACCAGCACATCTCGCCGAAGGCTGTGCGGCTGCTGGATCACCACTCGCATCGATGCCTCCGCTTTCCCGGAAGCAAACGCACCATGACACAACGCATGACGAACGGCTTCCGGTTCCCGAACTCCCTGTGACAGCCCTCACCATACCCGGTAGTACGGCCGTAACAAACTCGGGAGTACTCATTGCCGGACCGGACGGAAGTAGGCGTCGGAATCCTTTCGGAAGCACAGGAATACGGCTCCGGCGGCCAGCACCGCCTGGACGATTCCGGCGCAGCTGGCCACCAGCGCGGCGGCCCCCGGCGAGGAGCCCGGCATGAACAGCGTGCCGATCGCGCCGAGCACGAAGAACAGTCCGAGACCGGTGAGCAGCGCTCGCGCCCAGTTCTTTCCGCGTCCGAGCTGATAGACGAACAGCACCGCGACACCGGTCAGCACCAGCCAGAAGAATCCGGCCGCACCGAACGCGATCACCACGTACAGCTTGGTCTGCGCGAGCGTGAGACCCGGCTGACTGTCCTTCATATCGTCGAACATCTGCTGCGCCAGCTCGTCCCGCCGCCCGAGCTGGGTCAGAATGCCGGCCACCGCCTGCACGACGCCCACGCACAGCGCGGCGTACCAGAGCTGACAGGCGGTGCGGACATCCTCGGGCACGACGCGCGGCGGCGCCGGGGGTTGCATGGGATTCACGACGGTCGGTACTCGCTCACTCACCGCTATGACAGCCAGTGCGCGGCTTCGGTGGCCCAGTAGGTGAGGACCATGTCGGCCCCGGCACGCCGGATGCCCATGAGCGACTCCAGGATCGCGGCGCGACGGTCGATCCAGCCGTTCTGCGCGGCGGCGGTGATCATGGCGTACTCGCCGGAGATCTGATAGGCCGCGACCGGAACCGTCGAGCGGTCCGCGACATCGCGCAGGATGTCCAGATACGACATGGCCGGTTTCACCATGACGATGTCCGCGCCCTCGGCCAGATCCAGTGCCAGCTCCCGGATGGCCTCGCGGCGGTTCGCCGGATCCTGCTGGTAGCTGCGGCGATCACCCTCGAGCGAGGAGGCCACCGCCTCCCGGAACGGGCCGTAGAACGCGGACGCGTACTTGGCGGCGTAGGCGAGAATGCCGGTGTCGGTGTGGCCGGCCGCGTCCAGGCCCGCGCGGATGGCGCCCACCTGGCCGTCCATCATGCCGCTGGTGCCGAGCAGATCCGCGCCGGTGTCGGCCTGCGCCAGCGCCATTTCCACGTAGCGGCGCAGGGTGGCGTCATTGTCGACGGCGCCGGAATCGTTGAGCACACCGCAGTGACCGTGATCGGTGAATTCGTCGAGGCAGGTGTCGGCCATGACGACCGTGGAACCGCCGACCTCCTGCACCAGGGCGCGCAGGCCGCGATTCAGAATGCCGTCCGGATCCGAGGCTTGGCTGCCGTCGGCGTCCTTGTCCTCCTGGCGCGGGACGCCGAACAGCATGAGACCGCCCACGCCCGCGGTGACGGCTTCGACCGCGGCCTTGCGCAGCGAATCCATGGAGTGCTGGTAAACGCCTGGCATGGAAGAGATCTCACGCGGCTCGTCCAGGCCGTCGGCCACGAACATGGGGAGAATCAGCTGCCGCGGCTGCAAGGTGGTTTCGGCCACGAGGCGGCGCATGGCGGGAGTACGGCGCAACCGCCGTGGGCGGTCCATTCCGGTCATAGCCCCGATACTATGCCCGGCCCGATTTCGGTGCCCGAGGGGTCGTGGTCGGGCCGCGCGGGCCGACCGGCCGGTGCGTTCCCGCTGTCCATATTTCTGGGGGCTCGCGTATTTGTGCCTGAATCGGCCCGCTGTCGTACAGTTCCAATCATCGACTCTGGTGGAACGTTCGAGGTAGGGCATGGAACCGGACCAGGCCACCGCGGCGGCCGACAATTCACTCGGTGACCTGCTCGGGGCACTGCTGCGGGAATGCGCGCGCGACCCGCTGCTGCTGCTCGAACCGCCGGGAGCGGGCAGTGCGCTGGTGCGGATCGCGCGGGCGCGGGTCGCCGCCGCCGAGGTGTTCGACGAAATCCTCGTCGAGGCATACGAATCCGAGCAGGACAAGCTGATCGGCTGGACGATCGCGCAGGTCGGCAATCGCGGGGATGCCGAGGACATCGTGCAGACCGCGCTCATGCGGACCTATGCGGCGCGGCCGGACACCAGCGATACCGCGGCCATGCGCGGATATCTGTGGACGGCCACCCGGAATCTGGTGCGGGATCGATGGCGGCGCAATGCCTCCGATCGGTCGCGGGTAGATCCCGATGGGCAGGAACGCATCACGCAGCTCGCCGATCACGCCGGACTGCCGTTCGAGGATCTGGTCACGCTGCGGCAGCTGCTCATCGACGCGCTCGAGCAGTTGCCGCCGCGAGAACGGGAAGCGGTGGTGCTGCATTCGTACGCGGGCAACACCTACGCGCAGACCGCCGAGATGATGGGGCTGGCGGCGGGGACGGTCAAAGCGTACGTGGCGGGCGCGCTGGCCAAGGTGCGCGCGAATCTGCAGGTCGCCTGACTGCGGGGTGACGGGCCAGGGCGGTCATGGTGTCGCCCGCCGCCCGCTGCGCGGGCAGGTCGCGGGCCCGCTGGGCGCGCGGGTCGAAGGTCCGCTGGTCGGGGACTTCCAGACCCAGCAGGGCGATGCCGAGTGGCGTCAGGTGGTGTCGCACCTGATTGCGGGCGCGCACGCTGATCACCAGCCCGGCCCGCCGCAGCACGGCCGCGTGCTCGCTGGCGGAGGAGGGTGAAACACCCAGGCGCAGCGCCACTTCCGTGGTGCTCCCGCCGTCGGCGATGGCCTCCAGCACTGCGGCGCGGGTCGCTCCGAGCAGCGCGGAGAGGTCGCGGCTGACCAGGTTGCTCATGATGCCTCCTCGACTCGTGGCAGTGGCGCGCGCCGGACCCCTCCGCCGGCGCGCACCGCCTGCATGAGGAAGGACTTCGGGGAGGGCCGAAAGGTTGGGTACGAATTTTCGGAAGTGCCGGATTTTTTGCTGTGTGCGGGTCAGCCGCGGCGGACTACACCGGTCACGGACACGGTGGCGTGTCGTTCGCGCCGGGCGGTAGCAGCGCGCGTTCGGCGTCGGTGAAGTCGCGGGCGCTGATGGCACACAGCCGGTCGAGGATGTGCTCCCGATTCAGATCGAGGGTGAGCAGACCGTTGTCGGTGATCAGATAGAAGGTGGTGCCGACATGGTTCACCCACGCCCGCGCCTGGCTCGCAGGCGTTTTCGCGTTCACCAGAATGCCGTAGTCACCGTCCATGATCTGCACCTTGCCGTTGTCCCACCCGGCGACCACCAGACCATTGGGCAGCAACTCCAGATACGGGGCCCACGGCACGGCGATGGCCACCGTCTCGACGCGGCCGGTGCCGGTGTTCCAGCGTTCGATCCGCTTGCGTTCGGTCCACACGTAGGCGATGGGGACGTCGACAGTTTTGAACAGGGCCTCGATCCAGCCGGTCGCACTGCTGGTCATCACCCGGATGCGGCGGCCGGTCACGCTGTCCCACACCGTGATCGCACGGCGCGTGAAGATCAGCAGATCACCCGGCTCGGTGCCGTTGCCGATGGCGAAGCCGACCTCGGCGACGGCCTGAAGTTCGGCGGCATCCCGCCACACCTGCTGGGGCGCGCCGATGGCGGAGGCGTCCCGGGCATGCCAGCGGGTCACATAACCGGCGTGCAGGACGGCCACCTCGTCGTCGCGGGTGGCCACCACGGCGGTCGGTACGACCCGCGCTTGCGTCCCTTGGTATTCCGCCGGCACCGGCAGCCGGACCACCCCGGCCGGATGCAGGTCGGGCAGCGAATAGAAGTGCAGCTCATGGGAATCCAAGCCGACGACCAGATACTTGTCGTCGGCGGTGACCGCCATCGACACCCGGCGCGCCTGCGCGGCCCAGCCGACCGTGCGGGTGCGGGCGGGCAGGACCCGCGGCAGCACCTCGCGCACCTCCAATCGTGCTGCGCTCGCGTGGAATTCGGCTACCCAGCGACCATTGTCGCTCCAGACCATGGTGGTCGGAGTGGCGCCGAATTCGGTGACGGTCGCCATTGCCGCGGCGGGGGCGTGCCGGGTCAGATCGTCCGCGCCGACCACGAACAGCACCGGCCCGTCCGGACCGGGGCGCACGATGAAGCTGGGCCTGCCGGTGCTCTGATAGCGCGCCTGCACCTTGTAGCGCTGCTGAGTCACGGTGTCCACCAGGTGGATCAGCTGGAACAGCGTGCCCTCCGGCACATACGACACCACCAGGTAGCGGCCGGTCTCGTCGCGATCCACCACCGCACCGCCGGGCACGTCCAGGCAGCCCGCGCCGACGCCGAAGGTCTTCTGCTCGTTGCTTTCCCGGACCAGCACGGTGCCGATCAGATTGTCGCCGCAGCCGACGACCGTGCCGCGCGCCTCGTCACCGGAGGGCGGGGTGACGACCGCGCCGTTCACCGAGCGCCGCTCATAGCGCTGCTCGCCGCGATCATCCACGGCATGGAACCAGGTTTCGGAGCTTCCCGAATCCACTTGCAGGGGAAGCATATCCGCGCGTGAAGTGGTGCCGAATCCGCCGATCCGCGCGGGCGGGTCGGCGGCCGTGTCGAAGGTCTCCACCAGATCGGCGTCACCGACATCGGACAGCACGCGTTTGGCGCTGTCGGCGGGCAGCGGGGAGCGGCGCAGATCCTGGGAGACGACCAGGCGGGTGCCGTCGGCCGAGAACCTCGCGTTGACCGCGGTGGGCGGGAGCTGCGCCACCTCACCGGCGGCGCTCGCGCCCTGTCCCGCACCGGAATTCGCGCCC
The DNA here is from genome assembly GCF_013744875.1 of Nocardia huaxiensis. Classification (NCBI taxonomy): domain Bacteria; kingdom Bacillati; phylum Actinomycetota; class Actinomycetes; order Mycobacteriales; family Nocardiaceae; genus Nocardia; species Nocardia huaxiensis. Next base: position 1,863,989 of record NZ_CP059399.1, on the reverse strand, counting down.
GTGGACGGTGCCGCGCCAGAGGACGGCGGCGAGTTAGAGGAAGGCGGCGAACCCGCCGCCGGGCTCGAACCGGCCGAATTCGCCGGGGCGACCTCCGTGTCGGGTCGCACACGATGCGGTCCGGTGCGGGTCGTGAGATCCCAGACTTCCACTCCACCAAGGCTGTTCACCGTCGCGAGCTTGGTTCCATTGCCGCTCATGGTCAGCGACACCGCGTTGCGCAGCGGCAGCCGCCAGGAGTCGGCGCCGCCATCGAGGAGGCCCGGCCACACCGTGACGGTGCCGTCGCTGTCGCCGGTGACCACCGTCGATCCGGTCTCGTCGGTGGCGACGAGGCGGATGTCCTTGCCCAGTCCGGAGCGCACGGCCGTCGCGGACGCCAGCCGCAGCTGCTGCACCAGCAGCGCGGACTCGACCTTGGGGTCGTCGGGAGCGAGACGTGCCGCGGCCTGCGCCAATTGCAGCGCCTGACTGGGCTGCGATTCGGCCAGCTGCAACGACTGCTCGGCCAGCGCCGCCCCCGCCAGCGACCGCAATGCCGCTTCCCGCTGCGCACCGGTGCGGTAGGCGAAGACGGCCGTACCGGCCGCCACCAGGCTCACCACCGTGAGCACCGCGGTCACCACCCGCCACCGCCGCACTTCCCGGCGGCGCACCCGGGTTCCCGCGAAGATATAGCGCCGCAGGGGATTCGGAATGTCTTCCGGCCGCCGCGCCACCCATTCCTCCGCCGCCGACAGCGCACTGCCGCGCAGCAATCCGCCGTCGTCGGCGCCCTGCGCGACCCAGCTGCGCCGTTCCCGCTCGGTGCGCCGCTGCCAGGCCAGGAAATCGCGATCGTGCTCGAGCCATTCACGCAGCCGCGGCCAATTGTCGATGAGCGACTGATGCGCCAGCTCCACCACATCCGCGTCATCCGCCCCCCGCCCGGTGACGACGAGCCGCTCGCGCGCCAAAAGTCCTGCCACAGCCCGTAATTCGGGCACATCCCGCATGGAGACGGGCACCCGCACGAAGCCGTCCCCGCGCGGCGCGGCCAGCATCGTCAGCAACCGCCGCACCGCCCGCTGATCCGGCTCGGCCGAGGGAGCCGGATCGACGTCGGGCGAACCCGGCTCGGCGCCGGGGGCCGGACCGCCGGGCCCCGTCGGGAACAGGCCGTACACCCGTTCCGCGCGGCGGGCGATGGAGCCGGCGGCGCGGCCGACACGCTCGTAGTCGGCGAGGGACAGGCGGCCGCCGGTGCGCTGCTCCCAGAGTTCGGTGAGCACCGATTCGAGCAGCGGCAGCCCGCCGGGTTCGCCGACCGTGTCGTCGATGAGCCGTTCCACCAGATCGTCGTCCAGGTCCACGCCGGGTGCGTGCGCGGCCGGGCCGCGAATGGCCTGGCGCAGCTGATCCCGGCCCATCGGGGACAGGGTCACGGTGGCCTGGTCCAGGACGGCGGCGAGATCGTCGTCGGCCAGCGCCTCCATCACATCCCAGCGCAGTGTCAGCAGGACGCGCACCGCTGGATCGACCGCGCGGGACAGCAGGGCGCGCAAGCGTTCCCGCGCCGCCTCCGGCGCGGTCGCCACCAGTTCCTCGAACTGGTCGGCCACCAGCAGCGCCTTCTCCCCCGGCGGCACTTCGGGCACGACCCAATTCGATTCCGCCGAAAGGTATTCCACGCGCACGCCGTCCGCCCGTGAGCGCGCCGCGACACCCGCCATCACCAGCGACGACTTCCCGATCCCCGAGCGCCCCACCACCGCCGCCACCGGGCGCTCCCGCAGCGCCTCCAACACGCGTTCGATATCCGCGCCGCGCCCGTAGAACAATCGGGAATCGTTCTCCCCGAACGGTTCCAGTCCGCGATAGGGATTCGGCAGCAGGCCCGGTTCCGTGCCGAGCACCACATTCACCGGAATCATGAAGGCTGTCCGCGTCAATCGCCGCCGATCCGCCGCCACGGCCATTCCCACCACGGCCGCACTGCCCGCGTCCCACACCGGCGATCCGCTGAATCCGCCGGTGATCGGCTGTCCGCCACTGGCCCCGTGCAATTGCAGCCATCCGGAGCCCTGCGCGGCCCGGAATTCCCCCCACACCCAGACGCCGTCGGCCAATTCCGATGGAAATCCGATGGCCCGGAATTCCCGCCCCCACGGCCGGTCCGCGCGCCACAGCGGCGGCGAGGACATGCCCCCGACCGCCTCCCCCTCGATGGCCAGCAGTGCGATATCCCCGCGCCCATCGGCCCGCACCGGCTCCCACCGATGCACCCGCGCCACTACTCGCGGCGCACCGTCGACGAGCGGGAAATCCACCGTCACCTCGACCCCGACGCCGCCCTCCCCCGCGGCCTCCTCGACCACGTGCGCGCAGGTCGCAAGGCGTCCCGCCCCGATGACGAACCCGGCCCCCACCGGCGATCCGGCCTGATCCAGCACCCGTGCCACCGCGGCGCCCAGCCGCCCGGCACCGGGAAAAACCCCTGACATACCGGACAGCCTCTCAGCCTTGGCGGCCCGATGCGACCGAAAGCGAGACCCGCTGACCACGGATTCCGGCTTCGGAGCAGACCGAAAGTGCGCGCCCGCGCGAACCGGGCGGTCTAGCGTCGATCACACATCCGGCGTGTCCCCACGGAACGAAAGCGTAGGCCCGAGATGCGCGAATGGTTCGTCCCCACCTCCGCCGATTGGCCCGCGCCCGCCCTGCCCGACGACGGCGAAGTGCTGCGCACCACCGCATTCGAAGCCCTGCTGGGCGAGGTGCTGCGCGAATGTGCCCGCGACCCGCTGCTGCTGCTGGAAGCCTCCGCCGCCGGCGAAACCGTCATCCGCATCGCCCGCGACCGCGAACCCGTCCCCGACGGGTTCGACGAGATCCTGCTGGAGGCCATGGAATCCGCGTCCGACGCCCTCATCGGCTGGACCACAGCGCAATTGGGCAACCGCACCGACGCCGAGGACATCGTCCAGACCGCCCTCATGCGCGTCTACGCCCGCCGCCCCGCCGTCGCCAACCCCGACGAAATGCGCGCCTACCTCTGGACCACGGTCAAGAACCTGGTCAAGGACGCCTGGCGGCGCTCCGCCACCGACCGCGACCGCCTGGCCCCCGACGGCGACGAACGCCTGGCCCTGCTCGCCACCCAGGCCGGCCTCCCTTTCGACGACCTGATCACCCTGCGTCACTTCCTCATAGCCGCCCTGGACCACCTCCCCCAGCGCGAACGTGAAGCCCTCGTCCTGCGCACCTACGAGGGCAACACCTACGCCGAAACCGCCGAGATCATGGGCCTCGCCTCCGGCACCATCAAGGCCTACGTCCACAACGCCCTGCAGAAGATCCGCGCCGGCCTCGAAGCCGCGTGACCCCGTGCCCGCGCAGCGACTTTCGGCCTGCGCCGAATCCCCGCCACCTCACCTAACCTTCAGCGCCGCACACTGATTGACGAAGGCGAAGTCACGTCATCGACGTCAGGAACAGTCATGCACACCCGCCTCGCCTTCGCCGCCGCCACCCTCGCCGCCACCGCCCTCCTCCTGCCCGCCGCCCCCGCCCAGGCCACCACCTACTGGGGCGCGATCGCGACCGACGGCTCGCGCGGTGCGATGGGCTACGCGTGGAACTACACCAGCCAGTCCTCGGCCCGCACGGCGGCACTCAACCAGTGCGGCCGCTCCTGCAAGGTCCTGACCACCTTCACCGGCTGCGGCGCGGTCTCCCACTCCGACAGCGCCAACCGCTACACCGGCGGCCACGGCGCCACCCGCGCCGCCGCCGAGGACGCCTCCCGCTGGGACTGGGACTCCCGGGTGGTGCGGTCGGTCTGCAACGGGTGATGCTCACCGGCACGGACGACCCGAATCCGCGCCGGGCGGAAGGAGTTCCAATTCCGCGGCGGTGAAGTCACGATCATTGACGGCGCACAGCCGATCCGCCATGCCGACGCGGTCGAGATTCATCGTCATCAGACCGTCGGCCGACAGGATGTGCAGGTCGGTCCCCTCCATCGCCACCCGCCGCACCAATTGCGGAAACGGAACCGTGCCGTCCACGAGGGTGCCCTCGATCCGGTCCGCGATCTGGATCTGCCCTGTCTCCCAGCCGATTACGAGCAATCCGTTGGGCGCCAGTTCCAGCACCTCCGACCGCGGGACCGCCACGGGTGACACCGAGACCTCACCGGTCTCGGTGTTCCACACCTGAACCCGCTGCTCCACCGTCCACACATAGGCGAACGGCAGGTCGCCGTCCTTGAACGCGGACCACATGGGGCTGCCGCCATCACCGGTCATGGTTCGTACCGCACGTCCGCCGACGGTGTCCCACACCGTGATTCGATCCCGCACGAACAAGGTCAACTCGTCCGGATTCGCGCCGTTGCCGATCGCCCGCCCGTACTCGGCCACCAGCGCCAGCTCCTCGGGCTGCTGCCACACCTGCTGCGGCGCACCGATCTCGCTGCCGGAACCCGCGTGCCACCGGGTGACGTACCCCGCGTGCAATACGGCGATCACATCGTCGCGCAAGGGAATTCCGGAGACCGGCGACGGACCGCCCTCGACACTGGTCGAATCGACGGCCGAGACGCGATTGACCGGATCCGGCAGCTCGGCCGGCACCGGCAGTTCGATCCGCGTGACGAAACTCAGCTCCGGCACCGCGTACACGAGCAGCTCATGAGTGTCGCGGCCCACCACGACATATCGTCCATCCGCGGTGAACGTCAGATCGATTCCCGTCGCACTCCAATCGACGGGGATCGAGGCGACCGGATTGGTGCGCGGCCGCAGCTGGTGCAGTTCCAAGGTGTACGGCTCTGCGCTGGTGTGGAACTCGGCGACATAGCGGATATCCGGGCTCCAGGCCATCGTCGCCGGATCGCGCCCGAACTCCAGACCGTTCACGCCCGGCGTACCCGGATCGGCGATGCGGCGTCCAGTCGGATAGCGGGTGAGATCGTCGGCTCCGATGACGAACACCTCGGGTCCGTCCGGCCCGGGCCGCACGACATACGCGCGGGCCCCGGTGGTCTGGTATCTCGTCTGCAGCAGATAGTTGCCGGAATCGCCGAAGTTGGTGAAGTCCGTCACCTCCAGCGATTGAAAGAGCGAATTGTCGATCGATATCGCCGTCAGCTGATATCGGCCCGTTTCATCGAACACGCCCGCGATGCCGTGCATATCCGCCGCATTGCAACCCGCCTCCCAGCCATGTATCCGAACCCCCACCGCTTCCCGCACCAGCACGACTCCCGCCTTGTCACCGCAGTCTTTGACGGCGAACCCGATCTCCTTGGCCGTCGCCGCGGTCCACGGGACGAGTTGCCCCACCGGATCCCGCATCAGGGTGCGGCCGCGGGTGCCGTCGTATTCGGCGAACCAGATCTCCGGACGCTGCGAATCCACCCGCAGCGGAATCAGATCCGCGCGCGCACTGGTGAAACCCGCCAGCTCCGCCGGCGTGGCGGCCGCGGTGTCGAAGAGCAGCACGGAATCGGCGCCACCGACCTCCGATTGCGGGCGCCGTGCATCGGAGAAGGGCAACCTGGAGCGCAGATCGTCACGCGAGAGCACCAGTCGTGCACCGTCGAACGAGAACTTTGCCAGCACAGCCGTATCCGGCAGTGCGGCCGCGCCGTCCGGTACCAGCTGGAACGGCCCGCTGCGTTCGGTCACATTCCACAGCCGCACTCCGCCATGCGTCCCCACCGTGACCAATTTCGAACCGTTCTTGCTGAGTTCGAGCGCGACCACATTCTCGGTCGGCAGCCGCCACGGGTCCGTCCGCCCGTCCAGCAGACCCGGCCAGACGGTGACCGTGCCGTCGTTCTCTCCCACGACGACCACGGTCCCCGCATCGTCGGAGGCGAAAAGGGTTGCGTCGCGCCAGAGATCGGTTCGGATGGACACCGCCGAGGCGAGGCGGATCTGCTGGGTGAGCAGCGCCGCCTCCACATTGTGGTCATCGGGTGCGAGCCGGGCGGCCGCCTGAGCGAGCTGGAGCGCGGTATTGGGTTGTGACGCCGCCAGTCGCAGCGATTCCTGCGCCAGCGAAACACCGGCCCGCTGGCGCAGGGTCTCGGCCCGCTGTTCGCTGCTGCGGTAGGCGATCACGGCCGCACTTCCCGCGACCAGGGCGAACACCGCGAGCACGGCGGTCACCACACGCCAGCGCCGCACCTCCCGGCGCCGCACCCGGCTCGCGGCATCGACATAGCGGCGCACGGGCGCGGGAATATCGTTGCCGCGCACCGCCATCCACTCCTCGGCCGCGGACAGTGCGCTGCCCCGCAGCAGCCCGCCCTCGTCCCGGTCCCGGGATTCCCACTCGGACCGGGCGATTTCGGTCTGCCGCTGCCAACTCAGGAAGGCTCGGTCGGCTTCGAGCCAGTCCCGCAGGGTCGGCCAATTGTCGATCAGAGCCTGATGGGCGAGCTCGACGGTGTCGGTGCCATCGGTGTCGCGGCCGGTGACCACCAGCCGTTCACGCGCCAATCGTCCTGTCGCGGTGTGCAATTCCGGGAAGTCGCGCAGGAATACCGAAGTCCGGACGAAATCGTCGCCGCGTGGGGTGGCGAGCATGGTGAGCAGCCGCCGGGCGGCCGCCGCACCCGGTGCGTCGAACTCGCCCAGCACGCGCTCCGCCCGCCGGGCAATGGATCCCGCTGCGCGGCCGACCTTTTCGTAGTCATCGACGGTGAGCAGGCCGCCCGTGCGCTGGTCCCACATCTCGGTCAGCACCGATTCCAGCAGCGGGAGCCCGCCCGGCTCGCCGGCGATATCGTCCACCAGACGCTCCACCAGCGCCTCGTCGATATCCACGCCCGGCGCGTGCGAGGCGGGACCGCGAATGGCCTGGCGCAGCTGATCCCGGCCCAGCGGCGACAGTGCCAGCAGCGCCTCCTCCAGCACCGGCACCAGGTCGTTCTCGAACAGCTCGTTCAGCGCATCCCAGCGCAGCGTGAACAGCACCCGCACTGCGGGATCCGCCGCTCGGTCGATCCAGTCCCGCAACCACTGTCGCGCCGCCCCGGCATCGGCGGCCACCACCTCCTCGAACTGGTCCGCGACCAGCAGCACCTTCTCCCCCGCCGGGGTTCGCGGATTCACCCACCTCGAATCGGCGGTCTGGTACTCGATTCGCCATCCGGCGTCCCGCATGCGGGGCACCACGCCCGCCAGGACCAGCGACGACTTTCCGGTGCCGGAGGGACCCGCGACCGCGACGACGGACTGGCTCCGCAGTGCGGCCACCACCCGATCGATATCGGCGTCGCGGCCGTAGAACAGGCGAGAATCGTGCTCCGAGAATGGTTCCAGGCCACGATAGGGATTCGGCAGCAGCGCGGGATCCAGCCCCAGCACCTCGGTGACCGGGATCATGAAGGCGGTCCGGGTCAGACGCCTCCGGTCGGCGGCCACCGCCATCCCGACGACGGCGGCGCTGCCCACATCCCACACGGGCGCGCCACTGAATCCGGGCGTGATGGGCTGCGTCCCGACCGAGCCCTGCAGCTGTAGCCACCCGGTCCCCTGACCGTCCCGGAATTCTCCGGAAGTCCAAGCGCCATCCGGCAATTCGGCGGGGAATCCGATCATCCGGAACTCCCGCCCCCATGGCCGGTCGGCCCGCCACAGCGGCGGCGCGGCGACCGCGCCCACGATCTCCTCGTCCATCTCGAGAATGGCGATATCGCCCCGCCCGTCCGCGCCGACCCCCACGTACCGGCCGACCCTGGCGACGATTCGCGGCGCGCCCGCGACCAGCGGAAAATCCACCGCCACCCGGGCATTGGCCGACAGCTCGCCGACAGCGGCCTGCACGACATGTGCACACGTCGCGATATGGGAGGCATCGATCACGAACCCGGAACCCACGGCCACCCCGTCCGCGGACCACACGCGCGCCACCGTCGCGTTCAATCGCGGTGCGGCAGCGAAAGAGCCAGACATATCCGCCAGAATCGCACCCGAATCAGCCGCCCGCCGGGCGAACCGCGAGTTTCGGACTGCGCCGAATATGCACGACAGCAACTAGATTCGCGACCCCAGCCCGGTCGGTACTGCGCGCGCCGTTGCGCGCCACACGATCCGCGCTGACCGCTCCGGCCGGAACATCTACGAAAACGGCACCACCCCGCCAAAGGTTGGGTGCGACGCCCGCACCGGCCGGTCGCGCGCTGTGTTAACCCCCGGCAGCAACCTTCGGAGGCCGTCGAAAGCCTTCATAAGCGCCGAACCCTCCACATCACAAGGTGATTGGTCGAGGGTGTAAATCGACACGAATTCCGGGGGGAATCTCATGTACAAGGTTCGGTTCTTGCTTGCTGCGCTGGCCACTGCGGGGGCGGCCCTGGTGGTGCCTGTCGGCCCTGCGCAGGCCACCACTTACTACGGGGCGATGGCGACCGATGCGGGGCGTGGGGCGCTCGGCATGGCCTGGAACCTCACCTCGGCGGCGGCCGCCGAGCAGTCGGCGCTGGATCAGTGCGGCGGGAACTGCACTGTGCTCACCACTTTCACCGCGTGCGGGGCGGTTTCGCATTCGGATATGGCGAACCGGTACACCGGGGGAAACGGCGGGACTCGGGCCGAGGCGGAGGCTTCGTCGCAGTGGGACGCCGACTCGCGGGTGGTGCGGTCGGTGTGCAACGGGTGAGCGGTCCGTCGGCAAACTCATTGTGAGCAGCGGTTTTTGTCGGTGGTCGCCGGTACAATCGAAGATGTGTTCGAGAGTTCGATGCGGCGGCCCGTCGCATCGGACTCGGATCGCGACGGGAGGATTGGTCGTGCTCACTGCCGTACCCAATATCGATGACAAGGCAGCGGTGCCCAAGAAGGGGGATGTGATCGATCATCCGTGGATGCCGCTCACCAAGCAGCCGCTACCCGCGGGTCGGCCGCGTTCCTGGTACATCGCGCACAATCGCCGGCTCAAGGCCATGCGGTTGGCGATCGCCCTGCTGGACGCCGGCGCCTTCGGACCGGATCAGGCGCCGAACGAAAAGATCAGGCGCACAGCCGATGACATCGGCCTGCACTGGCCGTCGGACGCCACCTGCCGGATGGTCCGGCGGATGATGCAGGCTCAGCGCTGAGTCGCCGCAGGAGTGGATCCCGGCCAAAAACACGCCGGGATGACGAAGGCTGCGGCCTGACATGACGGAGGCCGCGGCAGGTCGGGGGCGACCTCCGAAATGGGCTGTGCCCCACACTTTCCAGGTGTGGGGCACAGCCTGCTGTCTCGCGGCACGGTCACCGCGCCGGAATTACCGGCTGCGGCGGCTCTTCTTGCGCGGCGGGGGCAGCAGGCCCTCGGCGCGCAGGTGGGCGGCGTGCTCGGCGAGCGCCTCGACGAGTGGGCCGACCTGGGCCACCTCCGGCTGCACGTCCACGCGCAGGCCGAATTCGATTGCCGTCTCGGCGGTCTTGGGGCCGATGCAGGCGACGATGGTGCGCGCGTGCGGCTTACCGGCGATGCCGACCAGGTTCCGGACGGTGGAGGACGAGGTGAACAGCACCGCGTCGAAACCGCCGGTCTTGATCATCTCGCGGGTTTCCGCCGGCGGCGGAGAAGCGCGCACGGTGCGGTACGCAGTCACGTCGTCGATCTCCCAGCCGCGATCGCGCAGGCCCTCGGCGAGGGTCTCGGTGGCGATGTCGGCGCGCGGCAGCAGGACTCGGTTGACCGGGTCGAAAACATCGTCGTAGGGCGGGAAGTCGGCCAGCAGGCCCTCCGACGACTGCTCACCCGACGGCACCAGCTCGGGGTTGATGCCGAACGAGCGCACCTTCTCCGCGGTCGCCTCACCGACGCATGCGATCTTCACGCCGCTGAAAGCGCGCGCGTCCAAACCGAATTCGCCGAACTTCTCCCACACCGCGCGCACCGCGTTGGTGGAGGTGAACACCACCCACTGGTAGCGGCCGTCCACCAGGCCCTTGACCGCGCGCTCCATCTGCGCGGGGCTGCGCGGCGGCTCGACGGCAATGGTCGGCACCTCCATCGGAATCGCGCCGTGCATGACGAGCTTCTCGCTCATCTCACCGGCCTGCTCCTTGGTGCGCGGCACCAGCACGGTCCAGCCGTAGAGCGCCCGCGACTCCCACCACGAAGTCTTGGAACGCTTCTCGACCTCCTTGCCCACGGTGACGATGAGCGGACCCACCATCTCGGAGGCCGCATTGTTGAGCGTCGCCAGGGTGGCGTCGATGGTGCGCTGCTGGCGGGTGGTGCCGCGCACGGTCACCGCGACCGGGGTCTGCGGCGCCATACCGTGTTCCACCAGCGCGGAAGCGGTTTCGGCCAGGTGGCCGGAGGTGGCGTGCAGCACCAGCGGGCCGGGGGCGGCGGCGACGGCGGCCCAGTCGACCTCGCCGCGCACATCCACCTCGGTGTGGCTGGAGCCCAGCTCGATACCCGCGTAGGCGGGCACGGTGGTGCCGGCGGACAGGCCGGGCAGCACCTCGAACATCATGTGCGAGCGGGTGACGGCATTGACCTCCTGGATGACCGAATCGGTGGTCATCGGGTCGCCGGACACCAGGCGCACCACGTCGAAACCATTGCGGGCCTCGGTGATCAGGGTCTTGGCCACCTCGGCGGCATCGCCCAGGGCGGGACGCACATCGACGGGCAGCGTCCCGTCGGCGGCGGGTTCCACCGCGGTGCCGATCAGGGCGAGCACGCCCTTGTCGACGTCCGGATCGGTGAACGCCAGCGTCGCCCGCCCGAGCACCTCGCGGGCCCGCACGGTGAGCAGCGCCGGATCACCCGGACCGGACCCCACGAAAAGGATCCGACCGGGGTGCTTCTTGCTCGCTCGGCTCATCGCTTGTTCTCCATTGGGCTGGGATTGCTGTCGGTTTCGTCTGCCGCCTCTGATGTTGTGGCGCTTGATGATTCAGCACCTGATCCAGAAGCACTGAGCAGGTCGCGCGCCCCCAGCTCCAAGAGCTCGCGCGCCAATGAGCGGCCCAGCTCCGCGGCATCCGCGAGAGATCCGACCGCAGACGCCCGGATGACATCCGAGCCGTCGATCGCCGCCGCACAACCGCGCAGCGACAACTCCTCCACCACCCGGCCGTCGTCGTCGAGGGATTCGACGACCTCGGCCAGCGCGCCGACAGGCGCGGTGCAACCGGCCTCCAGCTCGGCCAGCAGCGCCCGCTCCGCGGTGATCGCGGCACGCGTGCCGTAATCGTCGAGGGCGGACAGGATGGTCACCAGTTCTGTGTCCTCGCTGCGGCATTCCACGGCGAGCGCGCCCTGGGCGGGAGCGGGCAGCATCTGCACCGGCTCCAGCGCTTCGGTGACGGCATCGAGGCGGCCGATGCGGGCCAGACCGGCCCGGGCCACCACGACGGCATCGAGTTCACCGGTGGCGACTTTGGAGAGTCTCGTGTCGAGATTGCCGCGCAGCGGGACGATCTCGACGCCCAGGCCCAGGGCCTTGATCTGCGCGGAACGCCGCGGCGCGGAGGTGCCGATGACCGAGCCCGGGGGCAGTTCGCCCAGCACCAGGCCGTCGCGCGCCACCAGCGCGTCGCGCGGATCCTCGCGCGGCGGAATCGCGGCCATGGTGAAGCGCGGGTCCGGCGCGGTGGGCAGGTCCTTGTACGAGTGCACGGCGATGTCGACGTTCCCCGCCGCGAGCTCCGCACGCAGGGCCGCGGTGAACACGCCGACGCCGATCTTCTCGACCGGATCCGAGGACAGGTCGCCGGCGGTCTTCACGATCACCAGCTCGGCCTGCTGGCCGGTGGCGATGATGTTGTCGCGCACGGTTCCGGCCTGGGTCAGCGCCAGCAGTGAACCGCGGGTGCCGATACGCCAAGGGAATTCAGTCGTACCACGCACCGTGTTCTCGCTTGTCTCGCGCACCGCGTCCTGTGTTTCCTGCACCATCGCTCCGGTCATGCGGTCGGCCCCTTGTCGTCTCCGGGGTGGGAGGGGGTGAAATCGTCGGCGAGCGCGCCACCCTTGGCGGCGATCTCCATGGGCGCGGCAACCGCCTGCGCCGCACCGGGTTTCAGCTCGAACAGCTCCCGCAGCGCCTCGGCGTAACTGTCGCCGCCCGGGGTGGACGCCAGCTGTTTGACCCGCACCGTCGGGGCGTGCAGCAGCTTGTCCACCACGCGCCGCACCGTGCGAGCGACCTCTTCCCGCTCACCGGCGGCCAGCCCGGGTAGTCGCGAATCCAGCCGCAGCAGTTCGGATTCGACCACGTCGGCGGCCATCTGCCGGAGCGCCGCCACGGTCGGGGTGACCTCGGCCATGCGCTGTCCGGAAAGGTATTTCGCGAGTTCCTCGGCGACGATGGTGCGCGCGGCGGCGGTGTCGTCGGCGGCCGCGCCGGCCGACGGATCGCGCTGCAGCGTCTCCATGTCGATGACGGTCACACCCGGCAGCCCGGCCACCGCGTGCTCCACATCGCGGGGCAGGCCCAGGTCGCAGATGACCAGATGGTCACCGGAGGTCTTGGCGGCCAGCGCCCGATGCACGTCCGCGAGGGTCACCACCGCGCCGACCGCGCCGGTACAGGTGATGACGATGTCGGCGGCGGCCATGGCCTCGACCATGCGGTCCATCTCCATGGCCTCGGCGGGCACGCCGTGCATCTCGGTGGCCGTATTGGCAAGGCGCGCGGCACGTTCCAGCGTCCGGTTCACCACGATGATCCGGCCGACCCCGGCCCGCGCCAGCTGCGCGGCGGCGAGTCCGCCCATGGCGCCCGCACCGAGCACCAGCGCCGTGCGACCGACCAGCGCGGAAGCGAACGGCGCGGCCGTCTCGGAGACGGTGGCGGCGTCCTCCGGATCCAGCTCCGCCGCACCGAGAATCGTGCGCGCCCGATCCAGCGCGACCGACACCACCGACGCGCCCGCGCGGTCGATGCCGGTCTCCGAGTGCACTCGCTTGCCGACCCGCAGCGAATGCTGGGCCAGCTCGTGCAGTGTGCGCCCGGACGCCTGCTGCGAATCCGAGGCGGCGTAGGCGGCGCGAATCTGGCTGAGCACCTGCTGCTCACCCACCACCATGGAATCCAGGCCGGAGGCGACGGCGAACAGATGCTCGGCCGCGGCTTCCGCGTAGCGCACGTAGGCGTGCTTGGTGAGTTCCGGCAGCGGCAGACCCGAATGCTTGGTGAGCAGTTCGCTGATCTCGCCGAGCGCGGGGTGGAAGGCGTCGACCACCGCGTAGATCTCCACGCGGTTGCAGGTGGAGACGATCATCGCCTCGGACACGTGGCTCGAGGCCAGCATCTTGTCGGTGAGCTTGGGCCGGTCGTGCTCGGTGATCGCGACCTTCTCCAGCACCGAAACCGGGGCGCTTCGATGTGAGATCCCGACGAGAAGCACACTCATGGCTGGACCACCGCTCCCTTGCTGGTTGCCTCCGGCGCCGTCATGCGCGCCACCGCCGCAAGCTCACCGCCCGCCGCGAGTTCCGCGGCCGATTCGGCATTGCGAGCCAATTCGAAGCTCAGCAGCTGCATTTCGACCGCCAGGTCGACGCGCCGCACCTCCACCGTCTCCGGCGCGTCCAGGGCGATCGGCGAGAAGCTCAGAATGCACTGCACTCCGGCCTCGACCAGCAGATCGCACACGCCCTGCGCGGCCGCGTCCGGAACGGTGAGCACCGCGATGGTCGGCTCCAATACCGCCATCGCCGAAGTCAATTCCGCGACATCGCGGACGACCAGTCCGCCCACATCGGAGCCGATGAGCGCCGGATCGTTGTCGAACAGCCCGACCATGGCGAAACCGCGGCGGCGGAAACCGCCGTAGCCGACCAGCGCCCGGCCCAGATTGCCCGCGCCCACCAGCACCACGCGATGTCCCTCGGACAGGCCGAGCACATCCTCGATGCGGTCGCGCAGCTTGATCACGTCGTAGCCGACGCCGCGCACGCCATTGGGTCCGAGGAAGGAGAGATCCTTGCGCAACTTGGCCGAACCGACACCCGCCGCGACAGCCAGTTCCTCACTCGATACGATGGCAACACCGTCGTCGGCGAGTACGGCGAGAACGCGCAGATACGTGGCAAGCCGGGCGACGGTGGCCTGCGGGATGTCCTTCTGCAGAGCCCTGGAGACGCCACTGGGCGGCGTCTCGTGCTGCTCTGTCACGTCGCTTGCGCTCCTCGTCCGGCCGGGGGTAGATGTCCGGGTTCTTTTGTCGACCCGATGCCGGGACCGTGGCTGGGGCGGTCGTACAGGCGAGGTCGAGTCAGGTCAGGGGGTCGCTTCCGCTGCCCGAGAAGGCGGGTTGCGTGCCACCACCGTAACCGCTTGTGAAGCCCTGCACAAAGTCGGTGAATTCAGTCACTTTGTACCGGGCTTCAACCCCGGGATTATTCAACCCCCATCGGCGTGAACCCGCTACGCAACGCGCCGGTGAATCCGCAGACCCGGTCAGCGGGCCAGGTCAGCGCGCAAGCGGTCTTCGTCGACGTCGAAATAGCTGTGCTCACGGCCGTCGAGCAGCACCACGGGCAACCGGTCGCCATATTCGGCGCGCAGGCCCGGATCGGTCGCGGCGGCCGCGTCCACATCGGTGGTTCCCGGTTCGATCCCGAAATCCGCGCAGATGACGCGTAATTCGTCCAGCGCGACCGCGCACAAGCCGCAGCCGGCGCGGGTCAGCAGGGTCACCGTATGTGTGGGCTCACTCATAACCGCCATTTAACTCCCCGTTATGTCGTTCGCCGTCTACGTCCCGGTCACCCCTGGGCGTTACTGTTGAGTTGTCGCGCTAACAGGCGGAGGTACTGGTGCCGGAACGATCGAAAGAGGCCGCAGCGAGTTCGAAGGACTCACGAACGGGTTTGATCGCGGGACGATTCGGGGAAATCCCGTTGCGCTGGGGACAGGGCCTGCAGGATCTGCAGGATCAGTTCACCCGCATCACGCGCAGTCCGTTCGGCCCGAGCGAGGAAGAGGTCCGCGCCAATCTGGCCGGCGAAGCCAGCGCCGACGCCGCGCTCGCCCTGGTCGACGCCGAACAGGCGCTGCACGACGACACCGGCAGACCACCGGTCCCGCGTGATCTCACCGCGGCCGCGTTCTTCGATGTGGACAACACCATGGTGCAGGGCGCGTCCATCGTGCATTTCGCGCGCGGGCTGGCCGCACGCAAATACTTCAAGACCTCGGACCTGGTCGATGTCGCCTGGAAACAGGTGAAATTCCGGGTCACCGGCAAGGAGAACACGGCCGACATGGCCAGCGGCAAGGAGAAGGCGCTGTCCTTCATCGCCGGTCGCTCCACCGCCGAACTGGCCGCGCTCGGCGAGGAGATCTACGACGAGATCATCGCCGACAAGATCTGGCCCGGCACCCGGGCGCTGGCGCAGATGCACCTGGACGCCGGGCAGCAGGTGTGGCTGGTCACGGCCACGCCGGTCGAACTCGCGCAGGTCATCGCCAAACGCCTCGGCCTCACCGGCGCGCTGGGCACGGTCGCGGAAAGCCACGACGGCGTGTTCACCGGCCGCCTGGTCGGCGACATCCTGCACGGCCTCGGCAAGGCGCACGCGGTCCGCACCCTCGCCATTCGCGAGGGCCTGAACCTCAAGCGCTGTACCGCCTACTCCGACAGCCACAATGACGTGCCCATGCTCTCGCTGGTCGGCACCGCCGTGGCCATCAATCCGGACGCGGACCTACGCGAGGTCGCCAAGAACCGAGGCTGGGAAATCCGCGACTTCCGCACCGGCCGCAAGGCCGCGAAGGTCGGTGTGCCCACGGCGCTCGCACTCGGTGCGGCGGGTGGCGCGGCGGCGGCGGTGATTTCGCGCAAGCGGGAGTCGAAGGCAAGCTGACGCGCCGCGGCGGCGGCAGTCGAGTGCGTCACACAATTGGGATCGTGTGCGCCGGGCCATGTAGTTTCCAGCGCATGAGTTTGCTGCTTATCCCGATCGCGTCCGTCGTCAGCTCCGTCCTCATCGCGGGGCTGTTCTCCATCAGCTTCCCCAAGGACTAATCGGCGAGAAGTACGAACGCAAACGGCCCGGTCCTCTGGACCGGGCCGTTTCCTGTTGTGGCGCAACGCTATCCGGTGAAGGGATTACGGCGCTTCGTCAGATTTTTGTAGAGGGTGGTCTGAATGGTTTCGCGGACCTGATCGGTGATTTCGAACATCGTCATCGGATCATCCGCATCCGCCGGCTCGTATTGCGTGGTCGGAATCGGCTCACCGAATTCGATATGCCACTTCGACGGCAGCGGCAGCGCGCCCAACGGCCCCAGATGCGGGAACAGCGGCGTCACAGGGAAATACGGCAGACCGAGCAGTCGCGCCAGCGGCTTGAGATCGGCCAGCTTCGGATAGATCTCCTCCGAACCCACGATGGAGCACGGAATGATCGGCACACCCGTGCGCACCGCCGCCGAGACGAAACCACCACGGCCGAAACGCTGCAACTTGTACCGGTCCGAGTACGGCTTGCCGATGCCCTTGAAGCCCTCCGGGAACACGCCCGCGACTTCGCCTGCGCGCAACAGCCTTTCGGCATCCGCCGGGCAGGCCAGGGTGTGGCCGGCCTTGCGCGCCCAACCGCCCACCACCGGCAGCTGGAAGATGAGATCCGCCGCCAGCAGGCGCAGCGCCCGCTGCTTGGGATGCTTGTCGTGCACGGCCAGCTGCAGCATGAGCCCGTCCAGCGGAATGGTGCCGGCGTGATTGGCCACGATCAGCGCGCCACCCACCTCGGGCACATTCTCGATACCGCTGACCTGCACCCGGAACCAGACGTCCGAGAGCGGGCGCAGCATGGGCAGGATCAGGGTTTCCAAAAGGTGCTCGTCCAAGCCGAATTCGTCGACCTGGTAGTCGCCGGTGAGGCGGCGGCGAGCGAAATCCGCGGCGTGACCGACCCCCTCGGTGACAGCCCCCCGAATCATCTCCCCCAGCGATTTCGGCTGCTGCGCCTCGACTTCGGCGAGCCGATCGGTCAGCGAGGTCACCGGTTTCAGAACCGGCTCCTCGGGCCAGACCCGCGACGGGCGATGCCGCGCCTCGAAATCCACGTCGTGAAGCCGGATCACCTTCGCTACGTCGTTCATTGGTGTGCTCCCGTCCCGGCCCCGAGCAGGCCGAGAAGTTTGTTCTCTGCGGCATCGATCCACGCGGGATCGATCACGGGCCGCAACGCTGCGCCCCCTATGAAGTCGTCGAAAGCCTGCACCGTGGTCCAGCGCGGCTCGAAACCCAGTTCGGTGCGCATCCGGGTGGTGTCCAGACCACAACCGAAATGGAAATAGTCGATTTGTTCGGCGGTGAACTCCCGCATGACCGGGCCCATGAAAGTGCGCCCCACGGTGCGGAAAACCGTGTACGGGACCGGTAATTCGACCCGCCCGGCCCGGCGGATGGCCTGCGACAGCGCCATGGCGCCGTCACCGGCCACATTGAAGGTGCCGCCCGGCGCAGCCACCGTGGCATGCGTCAGCGCGGCGATCGCGTCCTCCTCGTGGAGGAATTGCAGGCGCGGATCCCGCCCCAGGATGGTGGGCGTCACCGGCGAACGGAAATACTGCACCCCGCGATGCGCCAATTGCGGGCCCACGATCGGCGGGAAACGCAATATGGCGGTGCAGATATCGGGACGGCGCCGCGCCAGGCCGCGCACGAATCCCTCCACCTCGATCATGTCCTTGGCGAACCAGCCGCTCGGTGGTGTGCGCGCGGACATTTCCTCGGTGAATTTCACAGGATCCTTGGCGCTGCACCCGTAGACGGCCGACGAGGACCGCACCACCACGCGGCGCACGCTGGAAGCCTTGCGGCACACCGCGAAAAGCTGCATGGCGCCCAGGACGTTCATATCCTTCATGGCGGCCCGGCCGCCACCGGCCGGCGGACGCGACAACGCCGCGGGGTGCACCACCGTGTCCACCTGGTTTCCGTCGACGACCTTGCGTATCAACGGATTTCGAATATCGGCTCGAACGAACTCGGCCCGCCCCATGCGGCGCAGCATGTCCGGACTGGGTTGTTTGGCGTCCACCGCGATGATGCGCTCGATGGCAGGATCAGCGGCCAGACGGGCCACCACGGTGCCACCGAAGAACCGGCTCGCACCGGTCACCATCACCACCTTGGGCGCCTGCCCGTCCCGGGTCCCTGCCACGCCGGATCCCACTCTGCCAGCCCCCATTTCCTGTTTTCCCGCATCTCAGGGTAACTGCCACAGGGTGTGTCACCGAAGGGTATTAACCAGGATCTAACGATGAGTTCTGTCACCGTAAGAAAAGTGAAAGCCCGCCACCGAAGGTGACGGGCTTCCAGTTACGACCCAGCGTTTACTTGCCGAGTTTGCGACGCTGAACGCGTGTGCGACGAAGCAGCTTGCGGTGCTTCTTCTTCGACATGCGCTTGCGGCGCTTCTTGATCACAGAACCCATAGGGTCTTCCTCGCGTTCTCTCGGCGGGTCACACCCCGCTCGCGCGGGGTCTACATTCCTGACCCTGCACAGACCTACCCGGTACGGGCCGATTCGGACCCGACGGCACCACCGGCACGTACAGGATGCCGGTCGATACTACCGGGCCACCATTCGGCGAACGAAACCGGTGGGCCTGAGACTCCTGAGACTCTTCCCTCGACGCCTACCCCGCGTCGAAGTAGGACGTCTCCAGGTAGTCGTGCACGGCCTTGGCATGAACCCGGAAGGATCTGCCTACCCGCACCGCGGGCAGCTCTCCCGAATGCACCAGCCGGTACACCGTCATCTTGGATACCCGCATCAGATTCGCCACTTCGGCGACGGTGAGGAACTGCGTTCCGCCGCCTATGACGTTTGCTGTGCTGATTGGGCTGTTTCCGGACCTCGCTTGACTGTTTCCAGACATCATCGCGTCACTGACCTCCGGCACGTCCGCGCCGCCGGCTTCCCCACCGGCGGAACAGACACGCACGTGCTCCTTGCAGCTTATCGTGACCAGTGGGATTGCTGCGACGGGTGTGAGAAATCAGCCTTTGCTGTGGCGAGTCGTCGGTCGGCAGCAAACCAGCTACCGGTCGGTATCGGTACGCGCAGGCAGGCGGCACTCGAATGGCCGCCCCCTCAAAATTAGTCCGCGACCGCGCCCTGTTCGGCAGAACGACGTTTTGCGGCATTCAGCGCCTCGTGGAAGGCCGAACGCACCGCGCCGCGCTCGAGTTCACGCAAGGCCGCGGCGGTCGTCCCGGCGGGCGAGGTGACGGCCGCGCGCAACTCCACGGCAGACTGGCCCGACTCCTCCAGCAGGGCGGCCGAACCGAGCATGGTCTGGACGACCAGCTGGGTCGCCACATCGCGGGTCAGGCCCAGGCCCACCGACGCGTCGATCATGGCCTCGACGACCAGGAAGAAGTAGGCGGGGCCGGAACCCGACACCGCGGTCACCGCGTCCATCTGCGGCTCGGAGACGGTGACCACCTTGCCGACCGACTCCAGCATCTCGGTCACCAGCGCCAACTGCTCCTTGCGGGCGTAGCGGCCCGCGGCGATGGCGCTCATGCCCTGACCCACCAGCATCGGGGTGTTCGGCATGACCCGGACCACCGGGAACCCGGCGGGCAGTTTGTTCTCGAAACGGAGGGTCGGCACACCCGCGACGAGGGACACCAGCACGGCGTCGCTGTCGTTGCCCAGCTCGATCTTGGCCAGATCGGTGAGCACACCGTCGACATCGCCCGGCTTCACCGCGATGACAATGAGATCGGCTCCGGTCGCGGCATCGGCGACCTCGCCGGTAACTCGCACACCGAAACGCTGCGCCAGCAACTCACCGCGAGCCGCCACCGGCTCACACACCACCAGATCCTTGCTGGCACGCCCGGATTCGAGCAGGCCGGCGATCAACGCCTCACCGATCCGGCCTCCGCCGATCACCGCAATCCTCGTCATAGGACTCCAGCGTAGTGGGGGCGAAACCTACTGCGACTGCGGGATCAATGCCAGCTGACGACTCTGGGCCACGATGGCGCCCGTGGAGTCGATGACGAGCTGATCCTCGTCGAACATGCGACCGCCGACCTCACGGCTGGTGGCGATCACGCGCAGCCAGCCCGGCGCCGGGCGGCGGCGCAGGTAGGTGGTGAGCTGAACCGTTGGGGACCAACCGAATCGGCCCAGGTTGAACGGGACCGGCGGGCTCATGTCGGCGGCCATCATGGCGAAGTAGGCGGCCACGTCCGGATTCTGCTCGTCGGCCGGGCGGGGCCGAATCCACAGGCGCAGTTGCGGATCGCCCTGCTTGCCGCGAATGAATCGGGCCCACTTGCCGTCGATGGCGACCGAGGAGCCTTGCGCCACATGGACCATCTCGCCCATGGGGTTGGAGGAGTCGTAGTGCAGGGCGCGCGGGTCGGGCTCGGCGGGCATATCTGCGGCGTGGTCGGCGGACCAGGCCGGTTCGGTGTCGTCCAGGTGGCTGAACGTGAAAGCGGTGTGCACGAGGGTGCGACCGTTCTGGATGAGGTTGGCATCCACCAGGCAGATCTGGCGGCCGAGTTTGCGGGTGCGGACCTCGTACTCGACCTCGCCCGGATCGGGGGCGCCGAGGAAATCGGTGCTCGCGGCGATCGGGAACATGGCCGACTGCCCGGGGGCGGTGCGGCGCAGCCATTCGGTGGCGGCCGCGGCGGAACCGGCGACCATGGTGCCGCCGTGCACCTTCGGGCCGATGGTCCAGATGGGGTCGATATCGCCCAGGAAGCGGCCGACGGCCGGATCGTCCGACGGGAGTGCGGTGACGGCGCAGACGCGGCTGAACGGGGCATCGTCCGCGAGTCGCGCGGCGCTGGTCTCGACGTCGACGGTCAACTCCGTTGTCATCCGCTGGTCCTCTCCGATCGGTCGGTTTGTACAGCGTACAAGCGGTGGCCGGAGCGGAGAACCGAGTCGTGGGATCAATCACAGGGCGCCGGGACAGCGCCCTCGGGATGACGAGGGGTCAGCCTCGGTGCGCGCCGGTCGGCTCCAAAGGGTGAACGGGGGCGGCGCCGTTGAGGTGTTTGCGGGCGAAGGTGAGGGCGCGGTGCAGCATGGCGGCGCGGGCGGCGGTGGTGCGGGCCATCTGCGTGTTGACCTCGATGACCGCCTGACCGTCGAAGCCGTTGTGCACCAGCATGTCGCAGAGGTCGGCGATGGGCTGGGTGCCCTCGCCCGGGATGAGGTGTTCGTCGGTGGCGGCGCCGCGGCCGTCGGCCAGATGGAGGTGGGTGAGGCCGGAACCCATGCGGGAGGCCAGATCCAGCGGGTCCATGCCGGCGGTGGCGGTGTGCGAGGTGTCGAGGGTGTAGTGGCGGAAGCCCGTGTCCGTCGGATCGTAGGAGGGGCTGAAGGTGGTGATGGAGGGGCCCGGTCCACCCCGGCGCTCCAGGCGTTTGATGGAGCCGTCACCGCGGAAGAACGAGTCGGCGCGCATGGGGAACATGTTCTCCACGGCAACCGAAACCGGGCTCGCGTCTTCGAGTTCCGCGACCAGGCGCACGAAATTGTCGGCATAGCGGCGCTGCCAGCGGAACGGCGGATGCACCACCACGGTGGCCGCGCCGAGCGCCTCGGCGGTGTGCACGCTGCGAGTGAGTTTCGCGCTCGGATCCGCGCCCCACACGCGTTGCGAGATCAGCAGACACGGTGCGTGCACCGCCAGCACCGGCACCGAGTATTTGCGGCTGAACGCCTGCACGGTCGAGATCGATTGGCTGGCCGGTTCGGCCCACACCATCAACTCGACGCCGTCGTAACCCAATTCGGCGGCATACCGGAATGCCGCCTCGGTGTTCTCCGGATACACCGATGCCGTCGAAAGCCCGACGCGGACTTCCCTTCGCCCCGCCCCGTTCTCGTTTCCCCCGTGCACACTGTTCCCCACGTCCTGCTCCCTGCTCAGTTCGTACTGAGTAGAAAGGCTAGCGGTCCGAGCGTGACAAAGACGCCCACGACGACGGCAATCACAGTGCTGAATATGTCGTCGGTGCGCCGCAATACGCGAACGAGCGCGACGAGCCCGAGAATCACGATCATCGCCAGAGCCAGGGCAACCCATGGGAGCAATTCCCACATGCGTTCGAAACCCTTGAACAGCAACATGCCCGCGATTGCGGCGCCCGCGCTCTGGCCGCCCAGAATCATCCACTGCCGGCGATTCTCGTCGTCCTCGGAAAGGCGGCGCCCGGATTTCGCGGTGGCGCCGCGCGTGCGGCGCGCGGCCCGCGTGGCTACCGCGGAAAGCCTTCCGGCCAGGGAGGTTTCGTGACCGTCGTGATCATCGTCGAGTTCGTCGTAATCATCGACCGGTTCGTACACATCGGTCAGATGCTCGTCGGGATCGGGGTGCGCCGTCGCGGCCCCGCGCCGTCGCGAACCACCGGCCCGCCGTTTGCCACCCCGTCGCGACTCGTGTTCGGTGCGTTCGTCTTCCCGTTCGCGCGCATCGCGTAGCAGATCACCGGCAACCGTCTCGCCGGACAGCAGCTGCTGATCCTGCTGTGCCAGAGACCACGCCGCGGTCGGCACCGCCGCCTGATCCGCGCGGTCGGCGGCAGGCTCGGGTGCGGGCGACTGACGTCTTCGCGCGGACCACGCGGGCAGGCCGGCGGCCTTGGCCTCGGCGCGGCCGTTCGGCGCGGGCCGCTCCGGGGCCTCGGTCCGGCGGCCGCCCGCCGGACCCGGCTGCGGTTCGTCCTGGCCCTGCCAGCCGCGGGTCTCGCCATGCTGCGGCTGTTCGTCGCCGTGCCGGTCGCGCCGCGACTTGGTGCCGGAACGCCAGCCCGGGATCTCACGCACCGACGGCTTGCCACGCCAATCCTCGGCCGCGTCGAGATCGCGCGCGGCACGATCGTCCTGCGGCGCGGGGCTGCCGTTCCAGGGCTGTCCCGCAGGGCGATTCGCCTCGCGGCGCAGTTCCTCGTGCAGACGGGCCTGCTGTTCGTCCTCCTCGCGCTGGGCCTCGGCGTGCCGGCGGGCCGAGCGCGACAGCGGGGTCGCGGGGGCGGCCTGCGTCGGGGCGAGGTCGCCGTAACCATTGCGCGAATTGCCCGGTAGCGGTTCGGCTTCCGGGGCGGGCGACCAGGCGGGGCCGTCGAGCGGCGCGCGGGTGGCGTCACCGCGGAAGGGGCGCACCTCGGTGGTCTCGTCGTCCGGATCGAAGCGGCGGCGCCGGCGGCCGCCCTCGGTGGGTGCGGGGGCGGGGGCGGCGGTGCCGTCCAGTTCGCCGAGCGGCAGGTCCGAGTCGAGCGGATCGGGCTTGCGGCGTCGTCCGCCGCGCGACGGCGTCGAGGGCGCCAGAGGGTTCGCGTAGCCGTTGAGCGGATCCGCGTGCCCGTTCAGGGGATTCGAGCCGCCCAGCGGATCGACACGGCCATTGAGCGGATCGGAGTAGGCGTCGAGCGGGTCGGCGTGACCATTGCGCGCCCGACGGCCGGAGGGCGGTGTTTCGGTGGGCGGCCAGTCGACTCCGGCGGAACCGTAGCCGCCCTGCTGTAGGGACTGCGGTTCGGCGCGTTCCGGGTCGTAGTACGAAATCGGGCCGGAGAGGGGGGAATACGAAGGCTCCGGGGCGGGTACCGAGTAACCGGAGTAGTCCGGCTGCGGTTCGGCGGAGGGAGCGGAATAGCCCGAGTAATCCGAAAAGTTCGAGTAATCAGAATAATTCGAGAAGTTCGAAAAGTTTGAAAAGTCCGTTTCGGCGGGAGCAGGTTCGGGTGCGGACTCGGCCGGGTCGTCGTCCGGGGCCGCGTGGGACGAACCGCCCGCACGCACCGCCGGAATCTCTCCGGAGAGCTCCGCGACGGAAACGCCACGGCCACTACGTCTTCTCCGCCCTCCGCCGCCGGACGGCGCGCCCTGTTGCCCATTGCGCGCCAGTAGTTCGGCGACGGAAAGCTGATTCGCATCCTCGGTCATCGAGACACCGTTTCGATCGGTCCCGGCAGACCGTCCCCATCGGGACGACCCGCCAACGGTTCGCTGTCCAGGTCGGTATCAAGTTTTCGCAGGATCAATCCCTCCCGCAGTGCCCACGGACAGATTTCGAGCGTGTCCAGGGACAATGCCCGCATACTCGCCTCCGCGACGAGCGCGCCGGCCACCAGTTGCTGCGACCGATCGGAACTCACGCCTTCCAATTCTGCACGGTCGGCGGCCGTCATACGCGAGATGAACGCGATCAACTGCCGCAGGCCGGAACTGGTGAGAGTACGCCGAACTCGCGGGCCCGCAACCGAGGGGGCCGCACCGGTCAATCGGGCAAGCGACCGGAAGGTTTTGGAGGTGCCCACCGCGAGGTCCGGTCTGCCCGCTTCCAGCAGTTGCTTGGACGGCACCACCAGCTCGGCGTCGAGCCAGTCGCGCAGCACCGCCACCCGGCGCTTGCCCGGCGGATCGTGCTTGAGCCAGTCCCGGGTGAGCCGGCCCGCGCCCAGTTGCAGCGACAGCGCCACATCCGGCACCTCGTCGGCGCCATTGCTCATCTCGAGCGAACCGCCGCCGATATCCAGATTGAGAATGCGGCCCGCGCTCCAGCCGTACCAGCGGCGCACCGCGAGAAAGGTGCTGGCGGCCTCGTCGGTGCCGGACAGCACCTGCAGGTTCACCCCGGTTTCCGCGCGCACCCGCGTCAGCACCTGCTCGGAATTGCGGGCCTCGCGCAGCGCGGAGGTGGCGAAGGCCATCAATTCCACGCATCCGGATGTCTTTGCGATACTTGCGAATTCGGACACAGTCGCGATCAGTCTGGTCTCGCCCGCGGGCGTGATCCGGCCGTGGTCGTCCATGTTCTCCGACAGGCGCAGCGCGGCCTTCGTCGAGCTCATGGGCATCGGGTGGCCACCACGATGCGCGTCCACCACGAGCAGGTGGACGGTATTGCTTCCCACATCGAGTACACCGAGCCGCACATAGAACAAGGTACTGGGTGCGTCGAGACTTCAGGCCAGGCGACTGAGCTGTTAGCGTTCCGCGTTGTGACGGCAGGTGCATCGGCGAGTGGTCCGACCGGGCTTCGACCAGCGACGAAGATCGACCCGGCCCCCGAGGTAGACCTCGACTTCCCCCGCGAATGGATCGAATTCGTGGATCCAGCAAATGACGAGCATTTGATCGCGGCGGATATGACCTGGCTGCTGTCGCGCTGGACCTGCGTCTTCGGCACCCCGGCGTGCCAGGGCATCATCGAGGGCCGCGAGAACGACGGCTGCTGCTCGCACGGCGCGTTCCTCTCCGACGCCGAGGACGGCAAGAAGCTGCACAAGGCTGTGAAAATGCTCACAGCCGAGGACTGGCACCTCATGGACCAGGCCACCGACGACCAGGGCCGGGTCCGCAAGAAGCTGTACCTGGAAGAGGACGACCTCGACGACGAACCCGCGCTGCGCACCCGCCGCGTGGACGGGGCGTGCATCTTCCTGAACCGGCCCGGGTTCGAGGGCGGCATCGGCTGTGCGCTGCACACCATGGCCCTGCGCAAGGGTCTGGAGCCGCTGACGGTGAAGCCGGAAGTGTGCTGGCAGCTGCCGATCCGGCGGACCCAGGAGTGGGTGGACCGGCCGGACGGGGTGGAGATCCTGCGCACGGCCATCGGCGAATACGACCGGCGCGGCTGGGGTCCGGGCGGTCTGGATCTGAACTGGTACTGCACCGGCTCGCCGGACGCGCATGTGGGAACGCGGCCGGTCTGGCAGGCGTACGCACCGGAGTTGATCGAGTTGATCGGGCAGCCGGCCTACGACGAACTCGCGCGGCACTGCAAGCGCCGGGCGGGCCTGGGCATCGTGGCGGTGCATCCGGCGACGGCGATCGCGGAGGCCAAGGCCGCGAAGAGTTAGCGACCCGCCGGTAACTTTCTGAAAACCAATAATTTCAGACTATTGCTCACTTACTGTGCGACTGACCAACTTCTCGGGGGCTCTCCGAAAGTCATAGCAGGAGTACAGGAAAACCATGCGCATCACCAAGTCCGGCCGCCGGATCGGGGCCGGTCTCGCCGGTCTGACCGTCGCCGGTGCGACCGCCGTCGTGATCGCGACCTCGCCGACCGCGAGCGCGACCGTCGACGCCGTCACCGTCACCGGCGCCGCCGACTACAAGGTCGGCCAGACCTACACGCTCAGCGCCGATCTCAGCGGCGCGTCGGTCGGGCTGCTCGTCTACTGGAGCGACAACGGGGAAAGCCTCACGCCGGTGGGCAAGGTCCCGTGGCCGGTCGGGCACGCCAGCCTGGACTGGACGCCGCGTTCCGCCGGGCAGCACATCCTCACCGCCGCGCAGGGCGACAGCACCAAGTCGATCGTGGTGACCGTGACCGACGATTCGAACCCGCCGACCACGAACCCGACCACCCCGCCCACCACGACACCGCCGACGACCGTGCCCACCACCACGCCGGAGACGACCGCCCCGGCCACCACCAGCCCGAGCACCGGCGGTTCCGGCAGCAGCGGATCGGGCAGCGGGTCCGGCAGCAGCAGCGGCAGCGGTCTGCTGCGCGGACTGTTCAGCGGTAGCAGCAGGTGAGACCGCGGCCGGGACAGTGACGCGAATCGAGATGTACAGCAGGTGAATTCGAATCCGGTCATGCGGTATTCGAATCATTCTGCGCAAAAGGCGGTTTCGCGTGACTTCCCGGCCGCTGACCTCGCCCGGTGAGTAACCGGAAGTACGCCCGACACCCCTGCGCTATTGCGGGTTCACCGGAGCGTGTTAGAAACCCGGGCCATGATCAAGAAAACCTTCGCGGTCGCCGCCGTGGCCGCCGGCGCCGTTCTCGCTCTCGCTCCGCTGGCCGGCGCCGACCCGGCCGACCCGGCCAAGTTCTCGGATGTGACCGCTCAGTTCGTGCCGTACAACGACCTGAACGTGCTGCAGGCCAAGGATCAGGGCAAGCTCATCATCGTCAGCCCCTACGGCACCGGCCGCACCATCGCCTGCCGCGGCAACGGCGCGGACGTCGCCTACTACGACTGCATGCAGAACGACTCCCTGGGCTGGATCAAGCTCAACCAGACCGAGCTGCCCGCCCTCGGCAAGGCGTGGGTCTACACCGGCGAGACCGACCCCAACGCGTAGCGCCCTTCCCCTACGAAATCACTTGCACACATTGTGAATTCGGCAGGCCAGACCGATCGAGCCCGCTGCGTCGGACGCAGCGGGCTCGATCGATTTCCGGCTTCTCAGGCCTCGAGCTTGTAGCCCAGGCCGCGGACCGTCACCAGGTGCTCCGGCTTGGCCGGGTCGGCTTCGATCTTGGAGCGCAGGCGCTTGACGTGCACGTCCAGGGTCTTGGTGTCGCCCACGTAGTCGGCGCCCCAGACGCGGTCGATGAGCTGCCCGCGGGTGAGCACGCGACCGGAGTTGCGCAGCAGGTACTCGAGCAGGTCGAACTCCTTGAGCGGCAACGTGACCACCTTGCCGTTCACCTGCACCGTGTGCCGGTCCACATCCATGCGGACGGGCCCGGCCTCCAGCACGCTGGTCTCGCCATTGCTGTCGGGCTCGTCGCCCGCGCCGCGGCGCAGCACCGCGCGGATGCGCGCGATGAGCTCGCGCGAGGAGTACGGCTTGGTGACGTAGTCGTCGGCGCCCAGTTCCAGGCCGACCACCTTGTCGATCTCGCTGTCGCGCGCCGTCACCATGATGACCGGGACGCTGCCGCGGGCGCGCAGCTGTTTGCACACGTCGGTGCCGCTCATGCCGGGCAGCATGAGGTCGAGCAGCACGATGTCCGCGCCGGAGCGATCGAATTCCGCCAGCGCCGAAGGCCCGTCACCGACCACGGTGACCTCGAACCCCTCCTTGCGCAGCAGGAACGCGAGCGGATCGGCCAGCGACTCCTCGTCCTCGACGATCAGCACACTCGTCATCGGGTTGCCTCCACACCATTGGTTCTGGCCCGCCCGAGGGGGCGCGGGCCGGTTTCCTTCTTCGCCGCCGCAGTACCGGCGGAAAGCCTCTTGTCCGCCGCACCGTTGAGGTCGGCGGGGTGGGCCGGGATGCGCAGCGTGAACGTGGACCCGGTGCCCATCTTGCTCCACAGGGTGATCTCACCGTTGTGGTTGGCGGCCACGTGCTTGACGATAGCCAGCCCGAGCCCGGTACCGCCGGTGGCGCGCGAGCGCGCCTTGTCGGCCCGGAAGAATCTCTCGAAGACGCGTTCCTGGTCTTCCTTGGCGATGCCGATGCCGCGGTCGGTGACGGCGATGTTCACGTACCCGCCGCGCAGCGACCGGCTCACCGAGACATGCGACCCCTTGGACGAATACGCGATGGCGTTCTCGACCAGGTTCGACAGCGCGGTCACCAGCAGGGTCTGATCGCCGAGCACCTCGAGTCCGCTGGCGGAGTCGGTGCTGACGGTGATGCCGGCGGCCTCGGCCACATTGCGGGAGCGCTCCAGGGCCTGGGTGACGACGCTGTCCACGTCGACGGCCTCGAGTTCGGGCAGCTTCTCCGCGCCCTGCAGTCGCGACAGCGCGATCAGCTCGGTGACCATCTTGCCCATGCGGCGGGCTTCGCCGTGCAGGCGCTCACCGAAGTGCCGCACCGAATCCGGGTCGTCCGCGGATTCCAGCAACGCCTCGGCCAACAGGCTCATGGCGCCGACCGGAGTCTTGAGTTCGTGGCTGACATTGGCCACGAAGTCGCGCCGGGTGGCCTCCATGCGGGCCTGCTCGGAGTCGTCGTCGGCGAAGAGCACCACGAAATTCGGGTTCTCCTGCGACAGCGGCCGGGCGACCCCGCGAACCGCCAGCCGCGCCCGGCCGGGCAGCGGGATCTTGGCGGTCAGCTCGAACTCGACGTCGACGCCGGTGGCCAGCACCTGTTCGACGGCCGCCCACGCGCGTTCGTCCAGCAACCGATCGTGCACGATGCCCAGCTCTTCGGCCCGCGGGTTCACCAGCACGACATCGCGGTACTGGTCCACCACGGCGATGCCGCTCTCGGAGGCCAGCACGATGAGATCGAGCACCTGCGACATGGTCAGCCCGGAGTCGGCGGCGGCCCGCAACCGCTCCTGCCTGGCATTGACATACGGAATGAGCAATCCGCCGACAGCCAGTCCTACGACGGCCGCCAGGACTGCCAACAGCACGGCCTGTGGAACGCTCACACTTTGAATCGTACGGTCGCCGACCCGCTGTCAAACCCCGGGTGCATTAAGTTTCGCGCAGGTCACAGCGGCTTCCCCGCCCGTTGGCCCGCTGTTTACGCATTGTTCGGCCACAAACCGGCAGCGCGCCAGCTTCTGCGCGGCAACCACCGCGGCCGGCTGCCCCTCACTCCTCCGGCTCCCCGTACAGCGCGGCCCGCACGCTGTCCCCGTGCCGATCCGCCCACTCCCCCAGCGCGAAGATCGGGACCAGCAGATCCCGCCCCGCCGAGGTCAGTCCGTATTCCACCCGGGGCGGCGCCTCCGCGAACCGGCGATGTTCCAGCAACCCCATCCGCTCCATCCGCCGCAGCGTCTGCGTCAACATCTTCTGACTGATCCCCCCGATGGTCCGCCGCAACTCCACCGGCCGCATGGGCCCGTCCCGCAGCGTGTACGCGATCACCATCAGCCACGAATTCGAGAACAGATCCACCGCCAGCCGCGCCGGACAATCCGACTCGTACTCCCCATACGGCGCGAACTCCACCGGCCCCGCTTCAACCGTCACCCCTCCACCCTGCCAGCGCCATTACGCACCCGCAGGTGCCCATCGGAATTCCTAGCGTCGAATCCGTCACTGCGACCAAGGAGTTCATCATGCGAATCGGAATCATCGGAGCCGGGAGTATGGCCCGCGCCCTCGGCACCGGCTGGGCGGCAGCAGGCCACGACATCGCCATCGGGGCGCGCGATCCGGAGCAGGCGGCCGGCGCAGCCGCACACATCACCGGAGCCGCCGGGCGACCTGCTGCGCTAGGAGCGGAAGTGCGGGCGGTCTCCATCGCGGAGGCAGCGGCATTCGGTGAGGTTGTGCTGCTCGCCCTTCCGGTCCTCGCCCTCACCGAAGTCCTGCGCGAGCTGGGTGCGCACCTCACCGGCCGCACGGTCATCGACTGCACCAACGCCTACTCCCCCGACAGCTTCGCGCCGGGCAGCACCGGCTTCACCCTCACCGAACCCGCTGTCGCCGAACGCATCTCCACCATGGCCCCCGGTTCCCAGGTGGTGAAGGCCTTCAATCTGTGCGCGGCCGAAGTGTGGGAGTCGGCAGACCGCGACTTCGACGGCCGCCCCCTGGCGGTCCCGCTCTGCGGCGACGACCCGGCCGCCGTGGACCGGGTCGCGACCCTGGCCGAAGACCTGAAGCTGCAGCCGATTCGGGCGGGCGGCCTCGCCCAGGCGCGCTACCTCGAGGCCACGTCGGCCTTCGTGGTCGGCCTCTGGTTCGCGGGTCACGACGCCCGCGCCGTGTTCCCGCCCCTGGAGAATGCCTTCGCCGTACCCGACGGGGAGTGAGATTCAGATCGGCGCGTCCCGCCACCATCGGTCCATGAGTTCCTGACCCGAAGCAGCACCCTCGACAACGAATTGGCAGAACTCGCGCTCGGCCCCGGTGAATACGACCGCGATCGAACCGAAGGTGGTTCCGGCGGGGCCGGGTCGTTCACCCCAGACGATCCGGCCCTTGCGGCCTGATCGTTCCCAGAGGTCGTCACCGGCGACGGTCGTGTTCGGGAACATCGAGAAGGGATCCCGGGGCGTGCGATCGGCATTGCAGGCCACGACGAGCAGGTTCAGCGGATCCCGGTTTCCGGTGCAGGACAGTCGATTGTCTCCGGTCGCGGGTGCGGTCAGGTCGGCGGGTGTTCCCTTCACGTCGACGGCCGCGCAGCGCAGTCCCTGATAGCCGGAGTCGTTCTGCGTCGCGGGCAGCAGATCCGGAAAGGCTTGCACGATGTAGGTGTAGCTGCCCACGATTTGCCCGCGGTCGTGGGTGCGACCGCGGGAGAAGTGGCGGGCTGAGCCACGGTGCCGGGTGCGTCATCGTCGAACGCGATGAGGGCCGACGCGGCCAGCACGGCAATCACGACCCCGGCACCGAGCACGACCCCCAGCCGAGGTCGGCTCCTGCGGGGTGCGCGATCCTCCGCCAGGGCAATGCCCGGGTGGGTTGCCGATGTCGACAGGTCCGGCAGATCTTGTGGCACAAGGCCATCCACGTCTAGACCGCCGAGCGCGACCGTAGCGGCGGCCGCCAGCTCACCGCAGCTGAGGTATCGATCCTCCGGATTCTTCGCCATGGCTCGAGCGATCACGGCGTCGATGGCGGGTGGGAGTTCGGGATTGGCGGTGGTCGCCCGGGGCGGCGGCGTGTGCAGGTGTGCGTTGACAACCGCGACCGGGGTCGGGCGCGGGAACGGCGGTGCGCCCGTGAGCAATTGGTAGAGGACACAGCCGAGCGCGTAGATATCGGCGCGGTGGTCCACCTCCGCGGACGCCAATTGCTCAGGGGCCGTGCAGGCGAGGCCGGTCGGCGCCGAAGTGAGGCCGGCCGGATCGGACCGATCGCCCATGGATCGTCCGATACCGAAGTCCGTGACCAGGATTCGGTCCGGTCGACCGGTCCTGGCCTCGACGAGGATGGCGCCCGGCCGCAATCCGCGGTGCACGATGCCCGCCCGGTGGGCCTCGTCGAGCCCACGAGCGGCCTGGTCCACGATGTGCAGGGCGCGGGCGAGCGGCAGCGGTGCGTGCGCGCACAGCTGTCCGGCATCGGTGCCGTCGACGAACTGCATGGTGATCCACAGCCGTCCGTCCTCGATCCCGCGATCGTGGACGGCGCGGATATTCGGATGGTTGAGGCGAGCGGTGGATTCGGTTTCGCGAATGAACCGTGCGCGATACCCGGGGTCGGCGCTGTGTGCGTCCGACAGCACCTCGAGCACGTCCAGCCGGGGCAGTCTCGGATGGCGGGCGATGTAGACCGAACCTGTTCGGTCGCCGTGCAATTCGCGTTCGATGAGATAACCGGCGAACAGCGAGCCGACCCGCGGCGGGTCAGAGCGGCGCATCGCGCCACCATCGGTCAGCGAGGATCTGCCCCTCGGTGCCGCCGTAGACGTTCAACAGACAGAAGTTCCGTGCGGGATCATCGAATAGAACGTCCAGAACGCCCGAGGTGCCGGCGGGGCTCGGGGCGGTGCCCCACACCACCCGGCCGCGACCGGACGAGCGCTCCCACCGCTCGTCACCCTGCACCGTGACATCGGCGTACTGCGGCATGGACCGGGGGTACCGATTCGCATTGCAGCTCAAGAGCATCCAGTCCAGCGGATCCTTGTTTCCCCTGCAGTGCAGACGGACTTCCGAGCCGGTGGCGGCGGAGATCGCGATCTGACGCAGGTCCGCGTCGACCGGGATGCAGCGGATGCCCTGGTGACCGCTGGTCATCGGGGTCGCCGGCAAGAGCGATGGCAGTGCGTCGACCACGAATTGATATCCGCCCCAGCCGATCCCGCCACCACCCGGGCTCGGCGCCGGCGATGCCGGTGTGGTCGTGGCATTCGGCATGCCCTGGGCCGCACCGGTCTCGTCCTCCGAGTAGTTCTGCAGCGCAACGACACCCGCTCCGGCGGCCATGGCCACGACGGTCCCGGCGATACCGATACGCCACCCCGCCCGCCGGTTCCGGCCGGACGGCCGCATCGCGGGCAACGGCGGCAAGACCTGCCCGTGCATCGCCGCCCGCACGGCCGCGACGAGGTCACCGCAGGTCGGATAGCGATCCTCGGGCCGCTTCGCCATCGCCCGGCCGATCACCTCGTCGATGGCGGACGGGAGGTGGGGTGCGTGTTCGGTCACGCGCGGTGCGGGCTCGCACAAGTGCGCGTGCATGACGGCGGCGGCTGTCGGGCGGGGGAAAGGCTTACGGCCGGTGAGCAATTCGTAGAGCGTGGCGCCGAGGGCGTACACATCCACCCGGTGGTCGAGGGTGGCAGAGGCCGCGATCTGCTCGGGGGCGGCGTAGGCGAGCGTCGCCAGCACCGTCCCGGTCTCGGTGAGCCTGGTGTCCTCCCGCGTGGCCCGGGCGATCCCGAAGTCGGTGACATAGACGCGATCCGGACCGGCGGATTGCGGCTCGAGCAGAATATTGCCGGGTTTGACATCGCGGTGCAGCAACCCGGCGCGGTGGGCTTCGTCCAGGCCGCAGGCGGTTTCGGCGACGATGTGCAGCGCCGTGGGAACGGGCAGCCCGTTCGGGTGTCCGCCCAGCAGCTCGGCGGCGTCCATGCCGTCGACGAATTGCATGGTGATCCAGAGGCAACCGTCTTCGACGCCCCGGTCGCGCACGGCGACGATATTCGGATGGTCCAGGCGGGTCGCCAGTTCGGCCTCACGGAGGAATCGGGCCCGGAATCCGGGATCGTCGCCGTGCCGGGCGGGCAGCACCTTCAGCGCGTCGCGGCGCGGCAGCCGGGGATGCGCCGCCAGATACACCGCGCCCATGCCGCCACTGCCCAGCACGCGCTCGATTCGATATCCGGCGAATATCGTTCCGGGGGTGAGGCTTCCGGATATCACAGGTCATAACCGTTCACGAGCAGGGCGTACTGGGCCGTAGTGCGCTGCCGCACATTGGCCAGGTCACGGCCGATGACGACGGCCCGGTAGCGGCCGTACAGGACCCAGCACTCGTACCTGTTGTTTCCCAGGCCGGTGGGCTGGATTTCCTCGAGGCAGCGCGTATCGGGCAGTCCGGTGGGAGCCGGAACCTCCCGCAGACCGCGGTCGAGGCCCGCCGCGTGATTCCTGCGGGCCGCTACCGCGTCCGGGAATCGGGTCAGCATGTTGTAGCCGTTGAAGGCCAGACGCTCGGGCCCGTCCTGTCTGCGACCGGTGATCAGTCCGGTGGCGCGCGGTCCCCACGTCATGCCCGTGGCGTGGGTGGCGTTGTACCAGCCCGCTTCCTGCCGCCCGGTCAGCGATGTCGCGCCGGGATACGGCCAGCGCGCCGGGGCTTCCGGCACCATGAGCCGCAACATGCCCTCGGGATCCAGTGGCAGTGTCGCGATCCGGTCGCGCGGGGTGGGGTCGAAGGCGTCCAGCAGGGGCAGCTGTAGTCCGAATGCCGTACGCGCCAGGGCGGTCAAAACGGTGAGATCGGTGGCGGTGTGCCCGGCGAGGACGCTGACGACGAACGGCCCGTGCGCGAGGGTCGCGGCGAGCGTGGGCACCTGCGGCCGCCAATGTGCCTGTGCGGCAGGGTAGTCCGGTATCGTCACGGCAACGTTCTCGGCACTCACGGCAGCGTCGGCGGAGTCGATCTCGCGGGCGGCGCGTGCCGCGGAATCGGTGTCGGGGAAGCGCAGCGCCAGCACGGTCAGCACGCGCGACTCTCCGGCGACCGGCCCCCGCCTTCCGCACTCCTTGTCGCTGCCGCCGACCGCCGCACCCGCCAGCAATCCATTGCGCTCCAGCACTTCTCGTACTGCCGAGGAGAGCATGGCGGTCGCCTTCGCCGGGGTGGGCACCACCGTGAGGGTGAAACCGCCGGTCGAATGGGTCAGCGCCGAATCCGCGTCGACCGGGTCCAGCATCGCCTCGCCCATCCGGACCGATTCCAGCAACCGCCCGTAGCGTTCGCTGCCGGTCGGCGCCGCGAGCGGGTCCGTGCCGTAGGCGCCCGTGTCCAATGCGATGGCGTCCACACGCACCGGCCCGGGATGTCCGGCAACAGTGCAGCCCGTGGCGGCCAGCGCTGCCACAGCGACCGCGAATATGACTGCCGCCCTGGATATCACGGCATCGCGACGACGAACGCCGCGACCGGATGGGTCAGATCGGCGCATCGTTCCACCACCGATCCCGCAGCGCGGCTCCGGTCGGCCCGATACCCACCACATGGATCCGGCAGAAGTTGCGATTCGCGTCGTCGAAGTAGACGTCGAGTTCCCCCCACACCTTTCCGTCGAGATAGGTTCCGGAGTGGGTGTAGAGGTGGGTGCCCCAGAACAGATGCCCCGAGCCGGAGGGCCTGGTCCACACAGCGTCACCCTCCACGGTGGCGAAAGATCGTTCGGGTTCGATGGGCTGCCGGTCGGCGCGGCAGGTCACCTCCACCGAGTGCACCGGATCGAGATCGCCCAGGCAGAACAGGGTTCCGACGGCGACTTCGTCGTCGAGTGCGAGCTCACGGTCGGTGTCGTCCTCCGGCGAGCACGCCGTGATGTTCTGGTATCCGGCACTGATCGGGCTGGGCGGCAACAGGGCCGGAAAGGTCTCGGCGATATATCCGTACTTGCCCCAGTGCGCCGGTTCGGCGATGTCGGTTCGGGGGATTCGTCCGGCGTCCACGCCGCCCGGCGTCTCGGTGCGTATCGCGTACACCGTCGCCGCCACGGTGACGGCGAGCGCTGCGGCAATGGCCCCGGCGAGAACCATCCGGCGCCCACGCCGAGCCCGCCCTGCCCGAGGCGACACGTCCGCACCCGTCGCGGCGCGGTGCGCGGCCGCCGCGAGCGCACCGCAACTCGGGTACCGATCCGCGGGGCTCTTGGCCAGCGCGGTGGCGATCACGGAATCGAAACAGCTCGGCACCAAGGCATTACGCGCGGACGGGCGCGGCGGCGGCTGGTACAGGTGGGCGTACATGACCGCGGCCGGACCTCCGTCCGGGAAGGGCACACTGCCGGTCAGCATCTGAAAAAGCGTGCAGCCCAGCGCGTATACGTCCGCGCGTCGATCGATCGGTCCCCCGCTGATCTGCTCCGGGGCCGCGTACGCCAGCGTTCCGGTCGGCCCGCCAGAACCGGTGAGGGTGGTGGAATCGTCTGTGGGGCGCGCAATTCCGAAATCGGATACGTGGACCCGGTCGGTGCCGTCGGCCTGTTCGGCCAGCAGGATATTGGCTGGTTTCACATCGCGGTGCAACAGTCCGGATCGATGGACCTCGTCGAGTCCCGCCGCCGTCTCGGTGAGGATCCGCACGGCGCGGTCGACGCCGAGCCCCGCGGGATGGCGGTCGATCACCCGTGCCAGGTCGACACCGTTCACATACGGCATCGAGATCCACAATCGGCCGTCGTATTCGCCGCGGTCGTAGACGGGCACCAGATTCGGATGCTGTACCCGCGTGGCGAATTCGGCCTCCCTCAGGAATCGGGCGCGGAACCCGGCATCACCACTGTGCCGGTCCGCCATAATCTTCACCGCGTCCAGGCGTGGCAGGCGTGGGTGCCGTGCCACGTACACGGTGCCCATGCCGCCACTGCCGATGCGACGCTCGAGGTGGTAACCCGCGAACGTCGCATCCTCGTCACTGCTCACAGCTCGATCTCCACCACACATCTCCCGAACCAGGCAGACCATGGTCGCGGCCGTCGATAAGGATTGGATAGCCGCCGGATCAATACCGCCGGTTCACCAGCCGGGATTCCCGCGCAGCGGGATGTTCACGTAGCTGGGTTCGGCGGGGTCGAGGAGCAGGTGCTGGGGGCGGAGGCCGCTGTCCAGGAGGATGGCCAGGGGTGGGAGGCCCTTGGGGAAGTTGCCGGCGTAGACGTCCACGCGGAGGCGGTGGCCCGGTTGGAGGACGGCGTCCACGCCGGCGATCGAGATGTCCAGGGTGACAGGGACTCCCGGCTCGGTGCGCTGCCGGGTGTCCAGGGACAGGTCGGGGACGGGGTCGGTGTAGTCGCCGTTGGGGGAACGAGTGCTGCGGGATTCGTCGATCGCGCGCAGGGAGGCGACGAGCTGGCCGGAGGACAGGGTGACCGAGGTGCCGTCGGGGGCCACGTCGTTGACCGTGGCGACCCAGTAGCCGTCGGCGGTGTCGTGAACGGTGTTGAGGTGCACGGCTATTGGGCCGGAGATGG
Source organism: Nocardia huaxiensis (assembly GCF_013744875.1). NCBI lineage: Bacteria > Bacillati > Actinomycetota > Actinomycetes > Mycobacteriales > Nocardiaceae > Nocardia > Nocardia huaxiensis. The sequence continues at coordinate 1,827,193 of NZ_CP059399.1, read as the reverse complement.
TGGTCGCCGAGCCGACCGGGGCGCTGGTGAAGGTGAGGCCGTTGGATTCCCAGATGCGGGAGTCCTTGCCGCAGGCGTCGATGACCGAAACTATGCCGATGGTTTCCTGGGCGGCGTCACGGGAGCACAGACCGGTGAGACCCGGTGCGACGGTGAGGGTTTCGGGCCACTCGCTGGGGGCGGTGAACAGGGAGCCATCGTGGACGCTGTGCCCGCCGGTGCCGCTGGAGACGGGCGACAGATACATGCGCTGGTGCTCGATGGCGTCCTCGTCGGGGAAGCCGGAGGCCGTGATCCACGCGCCGCCCTGCTCCTTCATGGTGACGGGGCCGTAGGTGTCGATGCCGTTGTCGATGCCCTTGAGCCACTTGTCGAACCAGGCGCGCTGCAGGACGTCCATGCGCGGGGGCTGACCGGGGCGGCCGGATTCGTTGCCGTTGGAGATGTGGTAGCCGTCGCCGATCAGGATCTGCTTCTGGCCGGGCGGCACGGCGAGGCGGCGGTAGACGTCGGCCTGGGAGGCGACGAAGACGTCGTGCCAGCCGCCGGTGATGAAGGTGGGCACGGTGATCTGGGCGGGATCGGTCTCCCAGGACCGGCGCAGGTCGCCGCCGGAGTCGAGGAGCTGGCGTACCTTCGGGCTGAGCTGGTCGATGTCCGGTTGCAGGAAGATCTCCAGCAGGGCGTCGACGAAGGTGAACGGGTCGGCCAGACGGCTTGCGAGCCAGGCCATGTCGAAGCGGCCCTGGAGCAGGGCGGTCATATCGGGCACGAGTTTTCCGCCGTTCACCGCGGCCAGCCACATGGGCATGAAGGTGACGCCGACAGCGCCGCCGGGCGCTACCAGATCGCGGAAAGGGTTGCGGCTGGGCACAACCGGGAAGATGGCCTGCAGGGCCGGCGGGTTCTTCGCGGCGGCCTGCAACTGGTTGAGGCCGGAGTAGGAGATGCCGGTCAGGCCGATATCGCCGGTGGACCAGGACTGGCGGGACGCCCAGTCGATGGTTTCCACGGTGTCGAGCTGTTCGCGGGGGCCGAGCACGTCCCAGATCCCTTGGGAGAAGCCGGTTCCGCGCACGTCGACGACGACCTGCGTGTACCCGGACTTGATGAGCTGCCGGTCCACGGTGAAGGTGCGCAGCAATCCGCCGCCGAGCGCCTTGGTGAGATCGGTGAGCCCGGAGATCGGCGTTCCGGTGAGGTCGATGTTCCGGAACAGCTGCACGACCATGTCCGACAGTCCGGGAATCGAGAGCATCGAATCCGCGATCATCGAGCCGAGTTTGGTGTACGGCGTGAAGTTCACGATGGTCGGCGTGGGGTCGGCGATGGGCCGCCCCGCGGCATCGGCCGGGTGGTAGACATTGGCCTTCAATACCGTGCCGTCACTCATGGTGATCGGCACGTCCCATTCGATGTACACGTTGGGATAGGTCTGTGGACCGTCTTCCGCCGCGGTCCATTGTGCGCCGGCCGCGCCGCCGTCAGGCCCGGTCGATTCCGCGGCGGTCGATGCCGGAGCGACGAACTGGGTGAGCGCGATCGCCGCCGTGACGGCAACGAGAGATCTCAACAGGAGACGCATTGTGCTCCAACCACTTTCCTATCTCGGACAGAGAACATTCCGAACCTAGGACAGCCCGGAACAGTCTGGGACAGTTCCGGCCGGAATTCATGAAAGTGCACAAAAGAGAAACCCCGGATGTGCACGACATTGGGCACATCCGGGGATTTCATTCCCGATGGGGCGGAATCACCAACCGGAGTTTCCGCGGACCGGGATATTCACGAAGCTCGGACGGTTCGGATCCAGTTGCACGTGCTGCGGCTTCAGACCCGTGTCGAGGAGCATGGGGAGGATGGGCAGGCCCTTCGGGAAGTTGCCCGCGAAGACGTCCACCCGCAGGCGGTGGCCCGGCTGCAGCACGGCTTCCGTTGCGCTGACGGCGATGTCGAGCGTGGTGACCTCACCCGGCACCACGGGCAGCGCCCGCTCGGTGGAGGTGTAGGAGCGCGGGTCGGTGTAGTCGCCGTTGGCGGAGCGACTGCTCTCGGACTCGTCGATGGCCCGCAGCGAGGCCAGCAGCTGACCCGAGGACAGCACGGTCGACGTGCCGTCGGGCGCAACGTCGTTCACGGTGACGGTCCAGTAGCCGTCCTCGGCGTCCTGAACGGTCTCGAGGTGCACCGCGATCGGACCCGAGATGGTGGTCGCCTCCAGCACCGGGGCACTGGTGAAGGTGAGCGCATTGGTCTCGGCGACGCGAGAGTCCTTGGCGCACAGGTCGATCAGGTTCAGGAAGCCCGCCGTGCCCTGGGCCGCGTCATTGGAGCACAGTGTGGTCAGGCCGGGCGAGACCGTCAGCCGCGCGTCGTCGCCATTGGCGTCGCCGGTGAGCGAGCCGTCGTAGACGCTGTTGGCGGTGCCGCTGCGCTGCGCCGACAGGTACATGCGCCGGTGTTCGGCGGCCTCGGAAACCGGTGCGGAGTCACCGAATCCGTTCATGGTGGCCCAGCCGCCGCCCTGCTGCTTGAGGGTCACCGGACCGTAGCCGTCGATGCCGTTGTCGATGCCCTTGAGCCACTTGTCGAACCAGGCGCGCTGCAGCACGTCCAGCCGCGGCGGGGCGCCGGGCTTGTTCACGTCGGCGCCCGAGGTGATGTGGTACGTGTTGCCCATGAGCAGCTGCTTCTGCCCGGCGGGCAGCGGAATCTCGTTGTAGATCTGCGATTCCGAGTAGGTGAACAGGTCGTGCCAGCCGCCGACGACGAAGGTCGGCACCTGGATCCGGCTCGGATCGCCCAGCCAGCCCTGCCGCGCCGCGGACAGTTCGTTGAACAGATCCTTCAGCCGCGGATCGGCATTGGCCATATCGGTGGTGGTGTAGGCGGCCATGAGCACGTCCATGTAGGTGAACGGGTCGGCGACGCGATCCTGCAACCACGTGAAGTCGAACCTGCCCTGCGCGATGGCGGTCAGATCCGGCAGCAGCTTGGTGCCGTTGATGGCGGCCAGCCACAGCGGGATGAAGTTGAAGCCGAAGCCGCCGCCGGGCGCGAGCACATCGTCGACCAGGTCGCTGCCGGGCACCACCGGGAAGATGGCCTGCAGCGCGGGCGGCCGCTTCTCGGCGGCCTGCACCTGGTTGATGGCGCTGTAGGACAGGCCGTTCATGCCGATGCGGCCGTTGGACCAGCCCTGCTTGGACGCCCAGTCGATGACCTCGACGGTGTCCTGCTGCTCGCGCTGGCGCAGCATGTCCCACTGGCCCTGCGAGAAGCCGGTGCCGCGCACGTCCACGACGACCTGCGTGTAGCCGGACTTGATGAGCTGGCGGTCGACGGAGAAGTTGCGGAGTTCGCCGTTGCCCGCCGCGTTCAGCAGTTCGCCGAAACCGGAGATCGGGGTGCCCGTGAGGTTGATGCTCTGGAACAGATTCAGCAGCGCGTCGCCCAGGCCGGGGATCGCGAAGGCCGAATCCGCCACGTTCGAAACAAGTTTCGTGTACGGGGTGAGGTTGATGACGGTCGGAGTCGGCTCGGTGATGGGCCGTCCGGCGGCATCGGCCGGGTGGTACACATTGCCCTTGAGGACGGTGCCGTCGCTCATCGTGATGGGCACGTCCCATTCGATGAAGACATTCGGGTATTGCTGGGCCCCGTCCTGGGTGGCGGTCCAGGCCGCGCCCGCGGCCCCGCCGTCAGGGGTGCCCGCGGTGGGACCCGCGTCGGCTGTGATGCCGGTCAAGGGCACGAGCAGCGCGGCGACGCCGGCGGCCAGTGTGGCCCGTAGAGCGTTCCTCATCGAACGTGATCCACCTCTCGAAAATGGTCGAACGTCCAGAGCATATCTACTCCGCAGTAAGTTGCAAACCCCGGTTACAGATACTGCTTTTAAGGGGCAATTGTTCGGCAAATTCGAATAGGATTGCGCAGAAATACCTTACGGAACCGTAGTGAGATGCAGATCACAGCCATTGTCATTTCATAATGACAGGCAAATCTCTCAGGAATACGAAAAACGCGCTGTAGCCGAATAATTCGGCCACAGCGCGTTTGGTGTTACGAGTTACTTGCCGCCCTGATTCGCGACGGCGGCGGCGCCGGCGGCCGCGGCCTCCGGGTCCAGGTACACGCCCGGGCCGAGCGGACGCAGGTTCTCGTCCAGCTCGTACTTCAGCGGAATGCCGGTGGGGATGTTCAGCCCGGCGATGTCCTCGTCGGAGATGTTCTCCAGGTGCTTCACCAGCGCCCGCAGCGAATTGCCGTGCGCGGCAACGAGAACGGTCTTACCAGCGCGAACGTCCTGGGAGATGGTGTCCTCCCAGTACGGCACCATGCGGGCCACGACGTCCTTGAGGCACTCCGTCTTCGGCACGTCGATGCCGGCGTAGCGCGGGTCGCCCTCCTGGCTGTACTCGTCGCCGTCGGCGATCGGCGGCGGCGGGGTGTCGTAGCTGCGGCGCCACAGCATGAACTGCTCGTCGCCGTACTCGTCCTTGATCTCCGCCTTGTTCTTGCCCTGCAGCGCACCGTAGTGGCGCTCGTTCAGACGCCAGTCCCGCACGACCGGAATCCAGTGCCGGTCGCAGGCATCGAGGGCATTGTTCGCGGTGGAGATCGCCCGGCGCAGCAGCGAGGTGTAGACGATATCCGGCAGAATGCCCTGCTCGGCCAGCAATTCACCGGCACGCTTGCCTTCGGCGACACCCTTGTCGGTCAGTCGCACGTCCACCCAGCCGGTGAACAGGTTGAGGGCATTCCATTCGCTCTCACCGTGGCGGAGCAAAACGAGGGTGTACGTCATGGGGTCATCCTCCCACGAGCAGGCCCGCGCCCATGATGGTGGCCTGATCAGTCAGTTCCGAGGGCAGCACGCGGAGCTCGCGCAGGAAGGCGAGGCGGGCGTGCCGGGCGACCGTCTCACGCAACGGCTGCCACAGCGGTTCACCGGATTGCGCGAAGCCGCCGCCGATCACCACGAAATGGGTGTCGAGCAGTGCCGCCGCAGACGCTATGGCATGGCCGAGCGCGGTACCGGCCCGGTGCAGGGCGGCCACCGCGATCTCGTCGCCCGCCTGCGCGGCCGCGGCGAGTTCCACGCCGGTGTCACCGGTCCAGCCCTGCCGGCGCGCCCAGCGCACCGAGGACGGACCGCTGGCCACCGCCTCCACACAGCCGGAACCGCCACAGGCACAGGGTTCTTCATTGCCGGGGACGATGATGTGGCCGATGTGCCCGGCATTTCCGGTGCGGCCCACCACGACTCGGCCCTCGGAGATGATGCCGCCGCCGATGCCGGAGGACACCGTCATGGCCAGCACGCTCGGGATGCCGCGCGCCGCACCCCAGCGCTGTTCGGCCAGAGCCAGGCAGACGCCGTCGATGGCGAAGCGAATATCGGCCTGCGGGAACAGTTTTCCCACCGCGTCCACGAGTTCGAACCCGTGCGCCCATTCGGGGATATTGATCGGCCCCGTCGTCCCGGTGCGCACGTCCACCGGCCCCGCCGAGCCGATGCCGACCGCGGTCACCTCGGCCCCGTCCGCGACGGTCAGCATTAGTTCGCGGCAGGCGTCCCACACCCCCGTGCGCGGGGCGGCGATGCGGCGCACATTCGTGACGACGCCATTCGAATCCACGGTTCCGGCAGCGAATTTGGTCGCGCCGATATCCAGTGCCAGCACGGTCATGCCGGGCTCAGGGCTGATCTGCGGAGTCTACGAGGTGTTCGAACGCGCGCAGATTCTTCAGCGACTCTCCGCGTGAGACCCGCCATTTCCATTCCTTCCGAATGGATTCGGCGAATCCGGTTTCCAGCAGCACATTGAAATCGGCGTCCACGGCCTCGAGGATCTGCCCGAACCAGCGATCGAGTTCGTCCGGGGTGACGCAGTGCGCGGCCATGCGGCCGACAAGGTAGATGTCGCCGAGATTGTCGAGGGTGTAGGCCACGCCGTACAGCCGGCGATTGCGGCGCAGCATGAATTTGTAGACGCCCTCGAAGTTCTCGTCCGGCTTGCGGCACACGAACGATTCCATGCGCACGCCGTGATTGCCGACCGTGACGATGACATTCGTCTTGAGCTTGCGCTCGCCCGGCAGCACCACCACGAACATGTCGGGACGCTCACGGCTGTATTCGATCTCGCGGTCGCGCAGCGTCGCATCGATCAATTCGGCCGTGGCCAGAGCCGTTTCGTTCATGGTCGACGTGGGCATATCCGGGTTACTCACAGTCGTGCCACTCCCATCCGGCGCCGCCAGAGCGCGCGCGATCTGGCCTGATTGCTGTCGGTGAGCACGCTACTCCGCCGGGTGCGGGCGCCACGGAACCCGGCCAGGGCGGCGGCGTAACTGTCCAGCATGCCGTCGGCGGTGTGCGCCCAGGAGAAGTTCGAGGCGTGTTCGACGGCGGCCGTGCCCATTTCGCGCAGCAGCGCCGGATTGTCGATGAGCGAGCGCAGCGCGGCAGCCCAGTCGGGGGTGCGGTGGCCGGGCACCAGCAGGCCCGAAACCCCGTCGCGCACAGCCGTTCCCAGCCCGCCCACATCGGCGGCCAGCACCGGCGTGCCGCTGGCCTGCGCCTCGATGGCGACCAGTCCGAAGGATTCGTTGTAGCTGGGCACCGCCACCAGGTCGGCGGCGCGGTACACCTGCACGAGTTTGTGCGGCGGCTGCGGCGGCAGGAAGGTGACGCGGTCGGCGATGCCGAGTTCGGCCGCCAATTCGATGAGGGCGTCGGGCCTTTCGAGCCCGGAGCCGGAGGGTCCGCCGACGATGAGCACGCGCAGCGGCTTGTCCGGCTCCTCGGCGAGCACCTCGGCGGCGGCGCGCACCAGCACATCGGGGGCCTTGAGCGGCTGGATGCGGCCGACGAAGGCGACAATGCGCTCATCCAGCGGCAGGCCGAGTTCGAGCCGGGCGGCGGTGCGGTCGCCGGGCCGGTAGCGGGTCAGGTCCGCGCCGGGCAGCACCACATCGATGTGATCGGGGTCCGCGCCGTACAGCTGCACGAGTTCGCGAGCCTCCTCGCCGGTATTGGCGATGAGGCGATCCGCCTCGGCGACGATCTGCTTCTCGCCGATCTCACGGGCGGCCGGTTCCGGGGTGTCACCCTCGGCCAGGTGCGCGTTCTTCACCGCGGCGAGGGTGTGCGCGGTGTGCACCATGGGCACCCGCCAGCGATCCCGCGCCAGCCAGCCGACCTGTCCGGACAGCCAGTAGTGCGAGTGGATGAGGTCGTAGTGCCCGACCGGATGGCGGGCCTCGGTGCGCAGCACCTCGGCCGCGAACGGGCACAGCTGGGTGGGCAGATCGGTCTTGTCGAGACCCTCGAACGGTCCGGCCACCACGTGCCGCACCAGCACGCCGGGCGCGGCTTCCACGACGGGTTCGTCGGCGGAGGAGGTGGCGCGGGTGAAGATCTCCACCTGGGTGCCGCGCCGCGCCAGCTCGATGGCCGTCTGCAGCACGTAGACGTTCATGCCACCGGCGTCGCCGGTGCCCGGTTGCGCCAGGGGGGAGGTATGCACCGACAACACGGCAATCCGATCGGGCCGTAGGTCGCTGCGTTGACTCACCACCAGTCCAGTGTGCACGCGCGGTGGTACCTGACCATCATGAGTTCCCCCACCAAGTGGGCTTGGTCACAACATGATTCGAACGGGAATACGGGCGGTTCCCGAACCGCCCGCCCGGTTCAGCCGAGGTTTTCGGCGAAGTCCACGACCTCGGCGACGAAGCGCTCCGGATCCTCGATGAACAGCCCGTGCAGCGAGCCCTCCCAGTACGAGGTGCGCGCATTCGGCACGGTCTCGGCGATGTAGCGGCCGTTCTCGACCGGCACCACCGGGTCCTCGGTGCCGTGCATCACGAAAACCGGGATATCCAGGGCCCGCAGCGTCTCGGTGTTGTCGACGGTCCGGTAGAACAGCGCCTTGCGCACCCGCGGCAGCGTGCCGATGCTGCCGCCGAACAGCCGCTGCGCGTCACCGCCCTTGTCACGGCCGGGACCGGTATTGGCATTGCCGAAGGCGCCGAACCCGCGCATGGCCTTGCCCGCGCTCTCCTCGAACACATCCGGGATGGCCTTCTGCATGGCCGGCCCGGTGCCCGCACCCGGGACGCCGGGACCGATGCCCGCCAGAGATCCGGTGTAAACGAGGCCCGACACGGCCGCGCTGCCGTAGGTGGCGATGTAGTCGGTCTGCACGATGCCGCCGTAGGACCAGCCCAGCAGTACCGCGCCGGAGGTGATGTCCTCTCCCGCCAGCACGGCGGCCACATCGGCGGCCCAGTTCTTCGGATCGTCATACCCGGTCTCGGGCGCACCCGAGTAGCCGTGCCCGCGCAGATCCACAGCGATCACCCGGAATTTTTCGGCCAGCAACTCCTCGGCCCGACCCCAGTTGCGCAGGTTTCCGGCCCACCCGTGCAGCAAAACCAACGGTCGCGCCCCCTCCGGGCCACTGACCCGGTAGACGATGCCGGTCCCATCCGCACTGACAACCTCACGAATAGCCATAGCCGCCAGGCTAATGGGCAGCGTTTCACACGTTCTAGGCTCTGGGACATGAGCACACGTACCGCTGTCGTGACCGGAGCCAGTTCGGGAATCGGGGAGGCCACTGCCCGGGAACTGGCCAAGCAGGGGTATCACGTGTACGTCGGGGCGCGGCGGGTCGAGCGGCTGGAGAAGCTGGCGGCGGAGATCGGCGGGACGGCGCTGCCGCTGGACGTGACCGACGAGGAGTCGGTGCGGGCGTTCACCGCGGCGGTGCCGCGGGTGGATGTGCTGGTCAACAATGCGGGTGGAGCAAAGGGATTGGCGACCGTGGCCGAGGCCGACCTGGACGACTGGCGGTGGATGTGGGAGACCAATGTGCTCGGCACGCTGCGGGTCACCAAGGAGCTGCTGCCCAAGCTGATCGACTCCGGGGACGGGCTGATCGTCACCGTCACCTCGGTGGCCGCCTTCCACGCCTACGACAATGGTTCCGGCTACACCTCGGCCAAGCACGCGCAGGCCGTCCTGCACCGCACGCTGCGCGGGGAGCTGCTCGGTAAACCGGTGCGGCTCACCGAGATCGCGCCGGGCGCGGTCGAAACCGAGTTCTCGCTGGTGCGTTTCGACGGTGATGCCGAGCGCGCCGCGAAGGTGTACGACGGGATCGATCCGCTGGTGGCCCAGGACATCGCGGAGATCATCGGTTTCGTGGCGTCGCGGCCGCCGCACGTCAATCTCGACACCATCATCGTGAAGCCGCGCGACCAGGCCGATCCGGGTCGTTTCGCACGTCGCAGCTGAGCTGCGAGTCCCCGTTGCGAGGGTCGCAGCGCGAATTTCCGGCAGCATTGATCCGCCGCGTGCGCTGCGACCCGGCGAGGTCGTTCCTATGATCGTTCACAATGACTTCTTAGACCGTCCAGTACGGCCAGCTGTTCTTGGAGAACGATGTCGCAAAACGCAATTCGCAATAGAGCGGTGATCACCGGCATCGGCGCCGTCACCGGGTACGGCTGGGGTCGGGAGGCACTCTGGAACGGGCTGCTCAGCGGCAAGCCCGCGGCCAGGCTACATTCCGGCTACGGCCCCGATCAGGACCAGGACTGGTGGGCCGCACTGATTCCCGAGGGCGGCGACCCCGACCTGACCGGAAGCAAATTCCTGCGCGCCCTGCTCTCGGCCACCCGCGAAGCCGTCGCCGACGCCCGCGACCGCGGCTGGCAGCCCGGCCGCACCGTCGGCCTCATCCACGCCATCGTGCTCGGCGACGCCTACGACTGGGGCGACTGGCACCGCACCGGACGCTGGACCCGCCGCACCCGCGACTACCTGCCGCTGCTGCCCTCCACCCCGATCTCGATGATCATGCAGGAGAACGGCTTCCACGGCCCCGCCATGAACGTCACCTCCGCGTGCAGCTCCGGCAATGCCGCCCTCATCACCGCCAAGATGTGGCTGGACAGCGGCTTCGCCGACGACGTCGTCTGTGTGACCACCGACCTGTCCTGCGCGCCCGAACAGATCGACCACTTCGAACGGATGGGCGCGGCCGTCGTCGACGCCGACCCGCTCGACGCCTCCCGGCCCTTCCAGGAGGGCAGCCGCGGCTTCAGCTTCGGCGAGGCCTCGGTGGCCTTCGTCGTCTCCCGCGACGCCGAAAACCCTTATGCCGGAATCCTCGGCGGCGCCATGACCAATGACGCCCACCACGTCATCTCGGTGGATCCCGGCCACGAACGCATTCTGGAATGCGTGCGCCGCGCGCTCACCTTCTCCGGCGTCACCGCCGACGAAGTGCGCTACTACAACACCCACGGCCCCGGCACCGACCAGTGCACCGAAGCCGAATTGTCGGTGCACGAGCACATTTTCGACGGGCGACCGCACCTGTACGCCATCAAACCGCTTGCGGGACACTGCCAGGCGGCCTCGGCCGGGGTGGAGATCGCGGCGGCCGCACTCGGCTACGAACGCGGCGTGATTCCCTCCGCGCCCATCGTCGCCCCGGCGCATCCGAATCTGCTCGACGGCACAACGCCTTTCGAGGGCGGGCTCACCATCAAGGTCTCACTCGGCATGGGCGGCAACAATTCCGCCGTCGTACTCGGCGCCGCCTGACACGCCGACCTCGCATTTCCCGGTATTGCCCGGCGCGCCGAAAGCACAGCGGATAGCGTGACCCTGGAGAACTGCGGGTGAGGCATATGGGAATCGTCATTTCGGCCGTCGCCGTGGAAACCGGCGGAGGCAGTTCCATCGAGCAGGCGGCGGCCGCCACCCGGCGAGCCGTCGCCGAAGCGGGCAGCACCCCGGATCAGATCGACGCGCTCATCAACACCGGCGTCTACCGGGACTGGAACATGGTGGAGCCCGCCATGTCCGCACTCATCCAGCAGCAGGCCGGCATCGGAACTGCCCGCGGCGACGCGCCGCCCTGCCTGGCCTTCGACCTCATGAACGGGGCCTCCGGCGTGCTCAACGCGGTCCAGGTGAGCCAGGCGCTGCTGGAGGCGCCGACCGTGCACCGGGTGGTCGTCGTGTCCGGGGACGCGCATCCGGCGAAATCGCCCGCGCCGCAACCCGGATTCCCGATCAAACCGGTCGGGGCGGCGCTGGTGCTGGAGAAGACGAGTGGCCCGGCCGGATTCGGCGCACTGCACGTGAGCGCCACCGACGGCCGCGGCACCGGGAACGTCCGGCTACCGGACAATGGAATCACGGTGCGCGCCGGCGTCATTGTGGACCGCTCCCCCGAGACCGTGGCCGAACTGCTGCATCACGCCGAGACCGCCGCGAGCGAAGCCCTCGACGTGGCCGATGCGGACCCGGCGCGAATCATCCTGCTGTGCAATCGATCCACGCCGGATTTCCCGTACCTGCTCGCCGCGCGACTGGGTCTGCCCGCCGACTCGGTGTGCTCCGACGACACCGAGGGCGACGGCCACACCTCGGCGCTGCCCGCCGCCTACCTCGCCGCCCGCGACAACGGGCGACTCGACCAGGCCGATCTGGCGCTGTTCGTGGCGGCCGGAGCCGGACCGTCGGCCAGCGCCATCGCCTACCGATTGCGCTGAGCCGCAACCGGAATCAGCGCGACAGGTGAATCACCCCCAGGTGGCCGTGCGCTCCTGCAACCGGGCCAGCACGCGATCGGCGAACGCCTCCGCCTCGGCCGCCGACAGCACGCCGTCGACGTAACAGAAGCCGAGCGCCATCTCGTCGTGCGCGGTCACCACGGCCACCGTCAGCCCGCCCACACACGAATTCGACGCGCCGAAGGTGAGATCCGAGATCTGCCAGGAGCCGGCCGCCACCGGGAAGTCCACTCGCCCGAGGTCGGTGACCGCCACATTCCACGGCATCCGCCGATCCGCGGATTCGATCGCCTTGCGCGCGGTTTCGATGGTCCGCGGCGTTCCGTGCCGCATGCCGGAGGCGGTGGCCAGATGGCGGCGCTGCTTCACGCCGCGCTCCCGCTGCTGCCGCACCGACCGGGCCGCCTTCCACAGCGACTCGACGGGGCCGAACTTCACGAAACTCGCGAGAACCGGTGTGTAGAGCCCGATCTCATCGGCGTCCGGAGCCGGTTCCAGTTCCTCCCGGACGTCGACCGGCACGCCGATCCCGGCCACCCCGGCCGCACCGGGATTCACGGTGTCGCCGATGGCCAGCGCCACCGCACCGGCCAGCGCGTCCGGCACCGCCACCTCGGCGGACCGGCAGTCCTCGGCCAGCGCCCGCAGACGGGCGCCGTCGAAGACGCGGTGCACGACCCTGGTGCGGCGTTCCTCCAGCGGCACCACCGACATCTCACCGAGCCGGCGCGGCTTCTGCATCCACGCGGCCAGGCGATCCGACAGTGTGGTGTACGCGTAGCGCCAATACCCGCGCGCGCCTTGCGGAATGAGATCGTCCGCGGGCGGGGCCGGGGCCCGCTTCGCGGCGGGCATGTCCTCGCCCGGCTCGGCCGCCGCGTACTCGACGAACTTGCGCAGCACCGCCATGAGCGACTGCCCGTCCGCGATCACGTGCGACAACGTCAGGATGATGTCGTGGTATTCGCCCGAGGTGTCCTCGCGGCTCACCACATCCACCACGCGCGCCAGACCCTCACCGACCTCGAACGGGGTGGCCATCTCGGAGTTGAGCGCCCGCAGCCACGCCCCGGATTCCCTGGCGGGCAACCGGAATACCGGCATCTCCGGATACTCGGACGGCGCGACGATCGGATTGCTGCCGTGCATGTCCTGCACACAGGCCCGCAACAGCGGGTACTCGGCGAGCAGCGCGTCGGCCGCCCGCTCCAGCTGCCGTAATGTCACCCGCCCGTGAATGCGCACCCGCCCACTGCAATTCGAGGGCGAAATGTTGTCGATGAGCCAGAACCAGCGTTCCGAAGGGCTGAGCGGACGTGTGTCCCCCGTCGCCGCCGAAACCGACCAACCCGCAACCACCAACCGACCTCTCCACCACTAGTCCACTCGCGGGAAACGATAACCCGATCACCGGTCCATGGTCGGGTGAAGTCCGAGTTCCCGATCATTCCGGTGGGCATTTGTCCGAAATCCGGCTACCCATCAGGGACCCGGGCCACCAGCCGGGGGTGTGGGGGCGGGCCCTCACCCGGGGGTCCGGGGGCCTGGGGCCCGCGACAATCAGTTACCGACTGCCGCCGGGCGCCTGCGGCGCGATCGGGGTGGCGGAGACGACCGACTTCGGTTCGCCTTGCAACGCCGACATGCTGAGCCAGGTCGGCCAGTCGATGGTCCAGTCGTAGATGTCGCCGTCCGCGGCCGAGAGCGGGATGCGGGTGCCGGTCACCTCGACCGGATCACCGTAGAGCGCGGTCGGGAAGTACTGCGCGGCATCGGCGTTGCTGAGATTGATGCAGCCGTTGGTGACATTCGTATTGCCCTGCGCGGCAGCCGATTCCGGATTGGCGTGAATGAACTCGCCATTGTTGGAGATGCGCACCGCCCAGCGTTCCCGCACATTCGTGTAGTACGGCGGATTCGACATCAGGAAGTCCTCGTACTTCTCGGTCACCACATGGATGCCGGAACGGGTGACATTGCGGTCCTCGTTGCCCTCTCCGTAGCTGCACGGGAAGTCGAAGACGGTCTGCCCCTCGCGCACCACCTGGATGCGATGCGACGGCGCGGACGCCTGCACGATCTGCGATCGGCCGATGGTGAAATCGACGGTGAGATCGGAGTCGCCGTAGGAGCCCTCGCCCATGTTCACGCCGTAGAGCTTGGCGCCGACCTTGACGGTGGTGCCGGGCTGCCAGTACTCCCGAGGTCTCCAGTGCACTCTGGAACCGCCCATATTGTCGGGCAGCCAGGCCCATGCGCCCTCGGTGTTCGGCGTGGTGGTGACGGTCAGCGCGCGCTCGACCGCGGCCTTGTCGTCGATGTGGCTCTTGAACTGCAGGATGATCGGCGCGGCAATGCCGACCTCCTGGTTGTCGCCGATATTGATCGTCGCCGGATTGGTCGACTTCGGGCTGACGGTGGTGAACTTGCCCTCGATCGGCACCGGCTTGTTGTCGGTGCCGACGGCGGTGCCGGACCAGCTGTAGGTGATGCCGTAGCCGAGCGGCTCATTGACCGTGAACTTGCTGTGGTCGGCATTGAAATCGCCGCTGACCTGCTTGCCGTTCGGATTGGTCAGGGCCACCTGGTCGATGCGCCCGGCCTTGACGGTCACCGCGACGGGGGCGGTCGGGTCGACATTGTCGGCCGCGTCCGCGGGTTCGAAGCTCACCTCGGCGACGGGGCCGGACTGCTTGTCGGGAGCGCCGCCCTTGTCGGTGCCGCATGCGGCCGCCACGGCGACCGTCCCCACCAGCGCGGTACGGATGGCCAGCCGCCGGGACATTCCTCGATTGCTCACTTCCTCGACCCTACTACCGCGAACGGAGTGCCCAGGTCGGCGCGGAAGTGGCCCCGGCCACGTTCTAGAGCGACACGCCCACGGTCACCGGTTCGGGTTCGAGGTGGATGCCGAACCGCTCGGCCACTCCGGCGCGCACGGTGCGGGCCAGGCCGACCAGATCCGCGGCCCCGGCATTGCCCCGATTGGTCAGTGCCAGTGTGTGTTTGGTGGACAGCCGGGCCGCCGCGTCCTCGCCGGGGAAGCCCTTGCCGAAGCCGGCGCGCTCGATGAGCCAGCCCGCGGAGAACTTCACGCCGCCCTCGACGGGCCAGGTGGGCACGTTCACATCCGCGCCGACATGTGTGGCGATCGCCTCCCGCACCGCCGCCACCTGACTGTCCGAAACGACCGGATTGGTGAAAAACGAGCCCGCACTCCAGGTGTCGTGATCGGCCGGATCGAGGACCATGCCCTTGCCGGCGCGCAACCGCAGGACTTCCTTGCGCACCTCGGCGGCGGGACGGGATTCCCCCTCCTCGGCGCCGAGCGCGGCGGCCAGTTCCCGGTAGCGCAGCGGTTCACTGGAACCGTCCGTGCGCAGGGCGAATTCGACGGCCAGCACGACCGCGTCAGCCGAATGCTTGAGCACCGAGGTGCGGTAGCCGAAACCCAGTTCACCGGGCGGCACCCAGCGGATCTCCCCGGTCTTGCGATCCAGCAGCCGCACCTGACGCAGCAACTGGGCCACCTCGACGCCGTACGCGCCGACATTCTGGACCGGCGTCGCCCCCGCGGAACCCGGGATGCCGGAAAGGCATTCGAGCCCGCCGAAACCCTCGGCCACCGTCGCGGCCACCACCGCATCCCAGTCGGCGCCGGCCTCGGCGACGACCCGGCCCTCCCAGATCTCCACGTCCCGCGTGGCAATGCGCACCACCACGCCCGGGAAACCCTCGTCGGCGATGAGCAGATTGGATCCGCCCGCCACCAGCAGCACCGGAATCCCGGCCGCGTCCAGCGCCCGCACGGTCGCCACCAGCGACTCCGTGGTCGTGCATTCGGCCACGATGGCCGGGCCGCCCACCCGCAGGGTCGTCAGCCCGGCCAGCGGCACCGCGTCCCGCAGCCGAGCCCCGGTCCCTGCCAGCAGGTCCCGCACGTGTTCGAACGCCACCACCCGAGAAGTACGCACAGGCACAGACGGTAGCGTGTCGGACCATGGCGACACCTCTGGCCTTCACTGCGCACTCGACTCACTCCATGGCCGCCGTGCGCGCGGCCTTCGCCAACGAGCAGTACTGGAAGGACCGCATCGAGGCGGTCGGCGGCCCCAATGCCCGCATCGACGCGATCAGCATCGACGGTGACAATGTGCGCGTCGACATGACCCAGACCATCCCGGCCTCCGAGCTGCCCGCGCAGATCACCGCGATCAAGCCCGAGGGCCTGGTCATTCCACGCACCGAGACCTGGCACGGCCAGGGCGGCACCGTGGAAGCCCACGTGGACGGCGCGCCCGCGAACGTCAACGGCACCCTCACGGTCACCGACACCGGCAACGGCTCCACCTTCGTCGTCGACGCCTCCATCGACGTGAAGATCCCGCTGTTCGGCAAGAAGATCGAGGCCGCCATCCAGCAGCACCTCACCGAACTGCTCGAGCGCGAAGCCGAGTTCACCGACAATTGGCTGAGTTCGCACTGACGGGAGCAATCCCGCAGTAACCTGAGCGATCGTGCCTCGTCGACTGGACTACTCCGCGCGCTATCCGCTGCACACCACCAAAGAGGTGTACGCGGCCCTCATGAACCGCGACCACTGGGACGCGCGGATCGAGGAGATGCGGAAGTACTCACCCAACGACATCCTCAGCCTGGACGCCGGCGACTCCGGCATCCGGGTGGTGCTGCGGCACGTGCTCCCGCGCGACACCCTGCCCGAGATGGCGCAGGCCGTCATGCACAAGGACATGGTGATCACCCGCCGCGAGGTCTACAGCCCCTTCGGCCCCGAGGTCACCGGCGAGTACACCGCCGAAATCCCCGGCGGCCCAGGCACTCTCGGCGGCACCATGCGCCTGTTCCCCACCGAGACCGGATGCACCCTGCGCACCTCCTCGCAGGCCGAGGTGCGCATCCCCTTCTTCGGGCGCAAGCTCGAACAGGTCATGCTGGTGAACCTCATCGACCTGTTCCGGGCCGAGGCCGAGGTGACGAAAACTTGGCTGGACCAGCAGAACCCCGTCGGCTGACCCGACGCGGCACGGTGGTGCCGCCCATCGGCACCATCACCCGCGGCACCACCGGCATCAACCGCCTGCGCCGCAGCGACCGCCGCCTCGTCCACGACGACGACGTGATCACCCGCCTGCGCGCCACCCCCGACCCGCTCGTGGTGGATCTCGGCTACGGCGCCAGCCCCGTCACCACCCTCGAATTCGCCGGCCGCCTGCGCACCGTCCGCCCCGACGTCCGCGTGGTCGGCCTCGAAATCGACCCCGCCCGCGTGGTCCCCGGCCGCGACGGCGTCGAATTCGCCCGCGGCGGTTTCGAACTCGCGGGCCTGCGCCCGGTCCTGGTGCGCGCCTTCAACGTGCTGCGCCAGTACCCGGAATCCGCTGTCCCCGAAGCCTGGTCGACCATCACCTCCGGCCTGCAACCCCACGGCCTCCTCGTCGACGGCACCTGCGACGAACTCGGCCGCCGCGTCGCCTACGTCATCCTGGATTCCACCGGCCCCCTCTCCCTGACCCTCGCCTGGGATCCCTTCACCGTCGACCGCCCCTCCGACATCGCCGAACGACTACCCAAAGCCCTGATCCACCGCAACATCCCCGGCGAACCCATCCACACCCTGCTCACCGCCGCCGACCGCGCCTGGTCCCACGCCGCACCCCTGGCCCCCTACGGCCCCCGCGTCCGCTGGCGCGCCGCCGCAGATCTGTTGCGCCAGCAGGGTTTCCCCCTCCGCCACTACCGCCGCCGCCTCCGCGACAACATCCTCACCGTCCCCTGGTCGGCCGTCGCGCCGCTGGACTGAACCGGCTCAGTGCGAGCGCAGGTGCCGTTCGCCGAAATCTCGGATGCCGTCGACATAGCCGGTGAGGGTGGCGGGGGCCACCAGGGAACGCGGGGCGAAGGGCTGACGCCACAGGCCGCCGTGGGCCGCGCCGTCGGCGAAGAGTGATTCGGGGTTGGGGGTGGGGGCGGGCGGCGCGAACAGGTCCCCGACCAGTTTGGCCGCGAGGAGCAGGCGGATCACCTCGGGTTCGAAGACTTCGATGCCGAAATGCGTGGCGGCGCGGTAGGCCGCTGGGCGCCAGGGGGTTTCGTGTCGCAGGTCGGTCCAGGTCGGCGGGATGACCGTGTAGGAGACCGGGTGGGCGGCGGCCTGGGCGAGCACCGCGCGCCAGCGGGGCAGGCGTTGCGCCAGTGCGTAATCCGGGCCGGACAGGAACGGGAGATTGTCGAACAGGCCCCAGGATTCGCCCGCGGCGTCCACGACCGGATCGGTGTAGTTCGGGCTGTACAGCGACCTGGGGGCGAGGCGGTGCAGGAGGTTCCGGGTGGCTCCTCGGAATCCGTTCGGCGACAGGCGTTCCCGGGCGGCGGCGACCACCGCGGCGGGGACGCCGTAGCAATCGGTCGAAGCGCCCAGGCAGGCCAGGGCGGCCGCCGGGTCGCGGCGCAGCAGATGATCCGCCAGCACGTCGGTGGCGGCAGCGAGGCGCACGCCCGCCGCGCCGGGCGCGGTCGCGTACATGCCGAGCACCGGGCGCGCGTCGGTGTGCGCGACGATCCAGTGGGTCAGCGCCGGAAAGGCTTTCACGATGTCCACGCCCGGACCGGAGGACGTGACCGGGAAGCGCAGCGTGCCCGCGCCCGCTCGGGCCACCTCCCGCAGCCTGATCCAGCGCTTGCGGCCCGGCCGGTCCACGGCGAGCACTTCCGCGCCCCAGGACAGCAGGGGTTGCAGCGGACCCAGATCAGCGGTCGCGCCGAGAACGGTCATGCGAAAACCGGGGAGCCGCAACCATTCCGGATTGTCGACGACGCTGTGCACGGCCGTGACGAAACCGGGTTCGAGGATGCCGCACTGCCGCCAGTCGTCGAGTTGGCGGCGCAGTTCGTCCTCGGCCAGGACGCGGCCATGGAAGGGAATCTCCAAGCGGCGCACCGGTGTACCGGCGCCGTCGATCTTCTCGGTGTCGAGTTCGGCGCCCGCGGCGGCCGCGTCCACGTCGACCTCGTCGAGGGTGGTGACGGTGCGCAGGGTGGCGAATCGCAGCATGGTGCGCACCGAGTGCAGGCCCTGCGTCGCGATGCCGGTGGAGATGGTCGGCGAGCTCACCGCCAGGGCGGTCATGCCGCGGAAGGCCCGGTGATAGGTGCGCCGCCAGTCGCGGCTGGTCTCGACCGACTGCGCCAGATCCGCGTCGTACGGGCGTACGGCATCGGCGACTACGGCCGCCGTGACCATATCCGCGATGCGGTCGGGCGGGCCGGGCGGAAAAGCCAGATCCCACATGCCAAAACCGACCGTCCCCATGGTTAGTGACAATGCCATGAATACCCGCCCGGCAAAACTCGAAAACCGCCGAGATCAGCCGCAGATCAACCCGGATGGACGGCGCATACGAGACGACCAGCGCAGCTGGGTCAGAGCCGCGCGCCCGCGCCCGGTTCAGACGCGGGTCAGGGCGCGATGCAGTCGGGCGGCCGTAGGCGGCGGCAAAGACGCACTCGCGGAACGGATTTCGGAACGCGCGCAGCGGTGGATGGCCACCGCGTCGGCCACCACCTCGTCCAGCGCGGTCTGACTGATCCCGGCCTCGGCCAGGTCCAGCACCGTGCGCAGCGGCGTGGTCACCAGGAACGTGCCCGCCGACTCCACATCCACCCGGGCGAAGGCGCGCCGCAGCACCACCAGCCGGGGCGAGAGCGGAAACCGGCCCACCCGGGCCGACATGTGCACGAATCGCGGGCGTAGTCGCCCCAAGCCGTGTAATTCGGCCGCACTGTGATGGGACACCGCCGCCGCGCCGTCGAACCACGCCGACCACATGGCGTATTCATCGAGTGGTCCGTCCGGCCAGTCACCCAGGCGCAGCAGCCCCACACCCGCCCGCAGTACGGTCCCGTCCCGCAACCCGTCCCGGATCCGGCCCTCACATCCGGTGCGCAGCACCATCCGGGTCGTGAAATACCCGGCGTGCCGACCGGCCAACTCCTGCAACGCCTGCCAAGCCCGTTCCGGATCGGGCTCCGCCGCGGACTTCCCAGCCATGGCACTCAGGCTACGCCGACACGCTGTGGGTTACGTCACATTCCGCGGCGAGTACTGCGACACCTCATCGGAAGCACAGAGCTCACTCAGAAACCTCGGGAAGAATCGGCCGCATGAGCTCGAAGCCCACCCCGGACGACGCGACCAACCGTGCCCAGGACCCGGGTGCGCACTCGCCCTCGCCGCCCGATCCGGCCACCGAAGTCATCGGCAGCGGTAAAGACGCAGGTCAGAACGCCGCGAACGTGAACGAATGGTGGCAGGAGACCGGCGAACAACCCACCGCGGTGCTAGGCAAGCCGGACGCGTCGCACCCCACCGAAGTCCTCGGCACGCCACAGGGCGGGACCGACCCGCAGGCCACCGAAGTCCTCGGGGCGACGCCGCCGAACACGCCGCGGCGCACCGAGGTCCTCGATGCCGGTGAAGCCGCCGCGTATGCCGCCGGGGCGCAATCGGTTTCGGGTGCGGGCCAGCCGCCCGCCGGTCCGCCGCCGGGCAGTTCCGTTGACGGAGAGGGAGGTTCACCGCGGGCGCCGCGAAAGCGCCGGACCGCGTTGATCGTTGCCATCGTGGCGGCGCTGGTGATCGTGGGCGGCCTGGCCGGCGGCGAGGCGTACGCCCGCAACAAGGTGCAGAACTGCATCGCGAGCAGCTTCGAGAAGCAGATGGGCTCCAAGATCGACGTCTCCTTCGGCGCGAAACCCATGCTGCTCACCATGATCGACAACAAGGTCGGCAAGGTGACCATCGACAGCGACGACACCAAGTTCGGCCCCGCCGTCGGCATGGTCGTGCACGCCACCTTCAACGACATCGAAGTGAAGGACGGCGGCAAGCAGGGCGGCACCATCGGCAGCTCCGAAGCCGAGGTCACCTGGAGCAACGAGGGCATCGTGCAGACCCTGGGCGGGCTGGTCTCCAGCTCCACCTCCGACCCGGCGGCCGGCACGCTGAACTTCGGTGTCCTGATGGGCATCGCCCAGCTGCAGGTGGTCCCCCAGGTCGTCGGCGACAAGGTCGACGTGGAGACCAAGTCGGCCTCCCTGCTCGGCATCGGCCTGCCCACCGACCTGGTCTCGGGCATCGTCGACCTCATGACCGAGAGCCTGCAGAGCTACCCGATGGGATTGAAGCCCACCAAGGTCGAGGTCACCAACGACGGCCTGCGCGTGACGCTGAAGGGCGGCCCGTCCACCCTCGAAGCACCGGACGGTTCGCAGTCCAACACGGACTTCCGCTGCTGAGCTCCGTCATCCCGGCATGCTTTTGGCCGGGATGACGATGGGGTTCTCCCTCAGAGCGGAAAGCCTTGCAGCACTTCGCGAGAGCGCGACAGACCCAGGCGAGTGGCGCCCGCCTCGATCATCGCCCGCGCGGCCTCGGCATCGCGGATGCCACCGCTGGCCTTCACGCCCAGCCGGCCGCCGACGGTCTCGGCCATCAACCGCACCGCGTGCGCGCTCGCACCTCCCGCGGGGTGAAATCCCGTGGAGGTCTTCACGAAATCGGCTCCGGCTTTCTCCGCGACCTGGCACACCGCCACGATCTGCTCATCGCTCAGCGCCGCCGATTCGATGATCACCTTCAGCAATCCGCGATCCCCGATCGCCTCCCGCACGGTGACTATGTCGCTCAGCACCGCGTTGTAGTCCCCGGCGCGCGCGGCCCCCACATCGATGACCATATCCACCTCTGCCGCACCCTGATCCACGGCCAGCCGCGCCTCCGCCCCCTTCACCAGCGAATGATGTTTGCCGGAGGGGAAACCCGCGACCGTGGCGACCACCAGACCGGTCGCTCGAACCGGAAGCATGGACGGCGAGACGCATATCGCGAACACGCCTAGCTCGCGTGCCTCGTCGATCAGCGCGTCGACATCCGAAGCGGTCGCTTCGGGCGCCAGCAGGGTGTGATCGATCATCGCCGCGACGTCACGCCGGGAAATCTCAGCCATGAGCACCGAGTTTGGCATATCGGTGGCGAATTTCGTTGCGAGCCGCCACCACCGTCAGGGACACTCGATGGTGTGCTGATCCGTCGTGAACGTACCGGCGATGCCGCCGCGATCGACGCGGTGCACCGCAGTGCCTTCGCCGCCCAATACGCCAATGCCAACGGCCGCGCCGACGACGCGGCCCACACCGCCGTCGAACCCGTCGAAGTGGCGCTGGTGCGGCAACTGCGCGACAGCTCCGCCTGGATGCCCACGCTCACCATGGTGGCCGAGGTGCACGACGACATCGTCGGCCACGTCTGCCTCACCCGCGCCGGCATCGGGCCCTTCCCCGTCCTCGCGCTCGGACCCATCGGCGTCCGCGCGGACCATCAGGGCAGCGGCGTCGGCGGGGCCCTCATGCACGCGGTGCTCGGCGCGGCCGACGCCCTCGACGAACCCCTCATCGGCCTGCTCGGCCACCTCGACTACTACCCACGCTTCGGCTTCGTGCCCGGCATCCGGCTCGGCATAGTCCCCGACCAACCCGACTGGACCTCCCACTTCCAGGTCCGGCCACTCGCCGCGTACGACGCAGAAATCAAAGGCGAATTCCGCTACGCAGACGCTTTCTATGATTTGTAGCGGGGGCCCCAGGCCCCCGGACCCCCGGGTGGGGGCCCGCCCCCACGCCCCGGGCTTACCGGTTTGCCCGGAGGGCGAGAGCGGGTGCTGGGACAGAAGGGTGGCGGCAACCGGGTAGCACCCCTCCCGGACGAGGTTCCCCGCGCTGCTGGGAGGATTACCTCATGAGTTCCACCCCCGGTAGCCCTGACGACCGTCGTTACATCCTTACCCTGGGCTGCCCGGACCGTCCCGGCATCATTGCCCGCATCACCTCGTTCATCGCCGATTTCGGCGGGTCGATCGTGGAGGCGGGCTACCACTCCGATCTGGAGACCGGCTGGTTCTTCACCCGGCAGGCCATCAAGGCCGCGACCGTCCCCTTCCCGCTCGACGAGCTGCGCGACCGCTTCACCGCCGTCGCGGCCGAGCTGGGCCCGGAAACCGAATGGCAGCTGCTCGACTCCGGGGAACGCCGCCGCGCGGTGCTGCTGGTCAGCAAGGACGGTCACTGCCTGCACGACCTGCTCGGGCGCGCCGCCAGCGGGGAACTGCCCGCCACCATCGAGGCCGTCATCGGCAACCACCCCGATCTGGCCGAGATCACCGAGGCGCACGGCGTGAAGTTCCACCACGTGAACTTCCCGAAGGATCCGGCCGAGCGCGGCCCCGCCTTCGAACTGGTCCGCGAACTCGTCGACGCGCACGATCCGCACGCCGTGGTGCTGGCCCGCTTCATGCAGGTGCTGCCGAAGGAGCTGTGCGAGCACTGGGCGGGCAAGGCCATCAATATCCACCACAGCTTCCTGCCGTCCTTCGTCGGCGCGCGCCCCTACCACCAGGCTTTCGCGCGCGGCGTGAAGCTGATCGGCGCGACCTGCCACTACGTCACCGCCGAACTCGACGCCGGGCCGATCATCGAACAGGATGTCAGCCGCATCGACCACGCGGACACCGTGCGCGACATGGTGCGTCAGGGTCGCGACATCGAACGCGTGGTGCTCGCCCGCGGCCTGCGCTGGCACCTCGAGGGCCGCGTGCTGGTGCACGGCCGCCGCACGGTCGTCTTCAACTAGTCCACGAAACGCAATGCCCCGCCGAGGCTTTCGCCTCGGCGGGGCATCTGCGTAAGGGCGCGTAGCCCTGCATGCAGGGGGGTTACGCAGGGCCGCAGCCCCTTTCGCCCTTCGGGTGGTCGGTTGTCAGCCCGCGACGGCCGCGGTGCGGGTCAGGCCCCGGCGGCTCATGCGGATGACGCGGTGCAGTTCGGTGTTGAAGGCGTGGGCCGCTTCGATATTCACCAGGTGCCCGGTGGGCAGGATGGTGTAGCGGTCCAGGTAGCCCGCCTCGGCGAGCACGTCGGCGATCTCGCGGGAGTGGATCTCCGGCAGCAGCCGGTCGTGCGCGCCCGCGATGACGCTGGTCGGCACCGCGAGATTGGCTGCCGCACCGTGCAGGTCGAGCTTCAGCAGTCCCCGCGCCACGGCCGCGCGCGCCGACGGACGGCAGGAGCGGACGATGGAGACACCGAAGTCGACCGCGTCGGCGGTGGCCTGCGGGTTCGCCAGCCGCGCCTTGGCGATCAGGTTCACCGCACGGCCGCCGGGCAGCGGCAGCGGGGTGCCGAACATCACCTTGGCCAGCCAATTCGGGGCCGGGACAACATCATTGAAGAACGGCAGCACGGTGGCGCGGCCCGGAATCTGGCGCGCGGCCGTGGTGGCCAGCAGCACCGCCGAGGCGCGCTGGGTGACCTGCTCGGGGTAGTACTGCGCCCACGCCTGGATGGTCATGCCGCCCATGGAGTGGCCGACCAGGATGGCGCGCTGGCCGGGCCGCAGTGCGGCGTCGAGCACGTCGGACAGATCGTCGGCCAGCTGTTCGGCACTGAAACCGCGGGTGCCGATGGTGCTCTCGCCGTGGCCGCGCTGGTCGTAGGCGACCACGCGGTATTCGCCGGCGAAGGCGTTGATCTGAGGGTTCCAGTATTCGATGGCGCAGGACCAGCCGTGGATCATGACGATCACGTCCCGGTCGGCCGGGCCGTAGGCGTGGACGCGGAGGCGAGCACCGTCGGCGGTGGCGACGGGGATGACCTCGGGCGACAGGCTCGGGGTGTTGAACGCCTCGGTCTTGTAGGCGCGGGACCGCAGTGCGGCGCGGAAGGGGGCGGTCAGCGCGTCGGCGCCCGCCTCAGGCAGCTTCACCAGCATGAGCACTCCTTTGTGTTCCAGGGCACACTACCGCGTTAGCAGCGGTGCTAGCTAGAGCAAGCGGCAAGAAATTTCGATCCTGCCGCGTGCGGCCCCGCCTATCCGGGATACCCGTTCCGGCGCAACGCCATTCGCATGAAAATCCGCCGGGTCGAACGAACTGCTGTTATCTACAACACATCCTGGGCTGTTCGTATGCCCGGGATAAGGACCCCAAGGGGTGGGACCACCCCACCCCTGTCAGGCCCCCACCGCCCGCGCGATTCCGAACGCCGCCTTGGCAACTCGCGCGAGCTCCTCGTTGAACTCCCGGTACGCCTCGACATTGCCCAGATGCCCGGTTGGCAAGACTCGATAGGCATCCAGAGACCCTGCCTCGGTGAGCATTTCGACAATCCGCTCGGAATGCACCGGCGGCGTCATGTCGTCCAGCGAGCCCGCGAGCACGGTGGTCGGCACGGTCAGATTCGCGGCCCCGCGACCCACATCCAGATACGACAGCAGCGTCCCGAACCGTCCGCGCACCGCCGCCGGGCAGGACCGCACGATGTTCAAACCGTAATCGGCAATGTCCCCAACGGAATTCAGGCTCATGATCTGGCGGCGGAACACCCACTGAACGGGCGCGACGGGCGGGAACACGATGGGCGCGCTCAGCCCCAGCAGACCGACCACGAACGGCAGCTTCACGATTCCGCGATTGAAGAACGGCACCACCGTGGTCTCGGCGATCAGCTGTCCCGGCGCGGTATTGGTGAGCAGCACCGCCGCGAGCCGCTCCCCCACCTGCTCGGGATAGCGACCGGCCCAGCCCTGAATCGTCATGCCGCCCAGGCTGTGTCCCACCAGCACGGCCTTCTGCCCCGGCTTCAGCGCGGCTTCCAGCACCGCTTGCAAGTCATCGGCGAGCTGATCGGTGGTGAGTTCGGCGGTGCCCTCTTCGCTCTCGCCGTGCCCGCGCACGTCGTAGGCGATGACGCGGTACTCCCCCGCGAACTCGTTGATCTGCGGATTCCAGTATTCGAGGCAGCACGTCCAGCCGTGCACCAGCACGATCACATCACCATCGGCGGGACCGTATGCGTGCACCCGCAAGCACGCACCATCGTTCGCGGTGACCGGTATGACCTCATACGGCCCGGCGGGCGGGTTCAGATCCGCATTGCCGTAGCTCCGCGTACGCAGGTCGGCCCGATGCTCTCGCACCAGGTCACGGACCCGCTGGGTGAGGTCCGCTCGGGTAGGCAGCACTGCCATAGGACACTCCTTTGTGTTACTGATGGATACAGTAACCCGCGTCACGGGGTGCTAGCTAGAGCAAGCACAAAAAAATTCGGCTGCCGCCCCTTGAACAGGGGCGGCAGCCGAAAATCGTGGCGGCCCGGGGCGAAAACCAGCACCCTTTCGGGGCTCCAGAGCGACGCCCGAGCGCCTTTGGGGGTTCGGGGGCGAAGCCCCTGAGAATCTCCCAAAGAGTTGGGATTTACCAGCGAGGGCCCCGCTGAATCTCGTCGACCTTGGGCCGCACATCGGCCAAGTAGACGCCCGTCGCCACGATGGCGACGAGGCTGAGCAGGTTGTAGGGCACCATGCCGATCCAGAGGAACAGCAGCGCCACGGCGAGAATCGCTATCCAGGCGGGCTTGGTCAGCTTGTCGACCGCGGTGAAGGCGTCGGGCCGCTGCCGGATGGCATGAACGAGTGCGAACACCGTCATGCCGGCCGCCGCCAGCTGTAGCAGCAGAAGGATTGTGCTCGCGATTCCGGTGTTCACCCGACCGAGTTTAATTGCCCGGACGCCACCGCGGCGGAACGACAGCGGCCCTCGCACACCGAAATGTGCGAGGGCCGCGAGTCAGCGCGAACTGCGGTGCGCCGCTTACTTCTTGGCGGCCGGAGCGGCCTTCTTGGCCGGAGCCTTCTTGGCGGGCGCCTTCTTGGCCGGGGCGGCCTTCTTGGCGGCGGGCGCGGGCGCGGCCGGCTCGGACTCGGTGGTCACGCCGACGACCTCGGCCTCGACGGTCTCCTCGACCGCGACGGCGTCTTCCTTGACCCGGCCCAGCAGCGGCGCGACCTGGTCGGACACCTTGCCGATGACGTCCTGGGTCTGCGCGACCAGGTCGTTCACGACCGACTCGACCTGCTCGTAGCGACCCTCGAAAGTCGGGTTGGCGCGCAGCTTCTCGACGGTCTCCTCGCCGCGGGCGGCCAGGTCAGCGTACAGGTCGAGCAGCTGGTGGTAGTACTGGTCGACCAGCCGGCGCAGCTCTTCGGGGGTGGCCTTCTCACGCAGCTCGGCCAGGTCCTCGGGGAGTTCGGACGGCAGTGCGGCGACCCGCTGACGCAGCACCTCGACCTGCTCCTGCACATCGGCCGGCAGGTTGGCGAGGCGCTCACGGGCCTCTTCGACCCGGCCGGTCACGTCGGACGCGGCGGCGCGCTCACGGATCTGCGAGACGGCGTCGAGGACGGCGGTGTAGATGGCATCGCCGGCGCCGACGGTGGCGTAGATCGGCTTGGTCACGGTTGCGGTGGTGATCTTCGGTTCGGTCATTGCTGTTCGCTCTCCTGGCGTAGCGGAACTTCGGTTGTGCTCGGCGGAACCTCGTTGTCCCAATTCCCCCCGGGAACGCCCCCTGCAAGGTTCGTTGCGTCCCCTTCGTTCTCGCTTGCCGCGTTCTCTCGGCGAAACGATTCGTAGATGTCGAGGAGCACTTGCTTCTGACGCTCGGTGAGGCCGGCGTCGGCGAGCAGTGCGTCCCGGACGGGACCATGCGGCCGTTGTTCGAGGTACCCCGCCCGCATGTACAAGACCTCCGAGGAGACCCGCAGACCCTTCGCGATCTGGGCGAGTACCTCGGCGGACGGGTTCCGCAGCCCGCGCTCGATTTGACTCAAGTACGGATTGCTCACCCCCGCCAGCTGGGCGAGTTGACGTAGCGAGACCTGGGCGGCCTCGCGTTGTGCGCGAATGAAGCCCCCGATGTCGTGTGCCGCGTTGGCTACGCGGCCCGCCCGATCTCCGGCGTCGGCGGACGTCTCCGCGTTGGCGCCTTCGTTCGGTTCGGGAACCTCGGTGTCGTGCTTCATCACTCACCTTCCGGCGGTTGTGCGGTCAATTCTAGATAAGGGTGCTAGCTCTTGCAAGCACCCTGTTAGCACCCATCGGGCAAACGTCCGGCGGCCTTACCGGCGAGCCTTTCTGGTCAATTGTTCAGCCTCAGAACAGCAAATGTGAAATGGCGTAGATCGCCAGGCCCGCCAGGGATCCGACCACCGTGCCATTGATGCGAATGAATTGCAGATCGCGACCCGCCGCTAATTCGATCTTGCGACTGGCCTCGTCCGCATCCCAGCGAGCAACCGTGTCGCTGACCAGGGTCGCGAACTCGGCGCCGTAGTTGGCGACGAGATACCGGACCCCGCGCTCGAGCCACCCGTCCACCTTGTCGCGCATCTCCGGATCTGTCGAGAGCCGCTCGCCCAACTGCTGCACGTTCTCCGACACCTTGCGGCGCAGCGTCGAGCCGGGGTCGTCGGCCGACTCCAGGATCATCCGCTTGGCCGCCCGCCAGGTGGCGTGCGCCATGCCGGTGATCTCCTCGCGGCCCATGAGCTCGGCCTTCACCCGCTCCGCCTTTTTGATCATGGCGTCGTCGAATTGCAGATCGTGCGCGAATTCCTCGAGGAAACGATTCGCCGCCAAACGTACTTCGTGATCCGGTTGCGTGCGGACCTTCCACGTGAATTCCACCAGCTCGCGATAAATTCTTTCGGCCAGCAGGGTATTCACGAACTTCGGCGCCCAGCCCGGGGCATCCCGGTTCACGATCCGATCGATGGTGTCCTGACTGTCCAGCGCCCACTGGTGCGCGCGCTCGGCCAGCAGATCCAGCAGCGGGGCCTGCCGGTTGTCCTTGATCAGCTCGTTGAGCACCTTGCCGATGGGCGGGCCCCACTCCGGTTCGGCGATGCGCTTGACGATGGTCTGATCGATGATCTGCTCGACGTCCTCGTCGCGCAGCACCCCGACCACGGCCCGCAGAATGGTGGCGCTCTCGTCCGACACGCGCTCGGCGTGCACGGGATCGGCCATCCAGCGGCCGAGCCGGAACGAGATCTGGGCCGAATTCACCTTGGCCGCGACCACATCCGGGGACAGGAAATTGGTGCGCACGAAATCGCCGAGGCCCGCGCCCAATTGGTCCTTCTTCTTGCGGATGATGGCCGTGTGCGGAATCGGCAGCCCCAGCGGATGCCGGAACAGCGCGGTCACCGCGAACCAGTCGGCCAGCGCGCCGACCATGCCCGCCTCGGACGCGGCCTTCACATAGCCGACCCACTCCCCGCCGCTGCCGCGCGATTCGTACCAGGCGCAGAACAGGTAGACGAGGGTCGCCACCGCGAGGAATCCGGTGGCGATGATCTTCATCCGCACCAGATCGCGCTTCTTGCCCTCTTCGTCGAGGAGGTCGGAAAACGCGCCGCCCGGAGGTGTGGTCTTGACGGCCGTCGGTTGCTTCGCTTCGAGTACCCCGGCACTGCCGGCAGGTTGCTCCATATGTTCCATTCTTGCGCTTGTGACCGACTACACCCGGCTACCGGGCCCGTCTCGAACTACGACACGCGGTCGCATGCGAGGCTTAAGCTGAATACACGCAGATACCGACCCAGCATCGCGCGCGACCGAGGGAGCCCACGCTGTCCACCAAGAGCACCGTAAGCGCGGCCGTCGACGCGGCTTCCGCCCGGACTGGCGGCCGCGTGGACGGCCGTAAACGTCGCTGGCAGCAGCACAAGATCGATCGCCGCGAGGAACTCGTCGACGGCACCCTCGCCGCCATCCGCAAACGCGGCGGCGACGCGGGCATGGACGAGATCGCCGCCGAGATCGGTGTCTCCAAAACCGTTCTCTACCGGTACTTCTCGGATAAGCAGGATCTCACCCGGG
Source organism: Nocardia huaxiensis (assembly GCF_013744875.1). NCBI lineage: Bacteria > Bacillati > Actinomycetota > Actinomycetes > Mycobacteriales > Nocardiaceae > Nocardia > Nocardia huaxiensis. Next base: position 1,797,797 of record NZ_CP059399.1, on the reverse strand, counting down.
CCACCATGGAGCGGTTCATCGAGACCACGCTCATGCCCCGCATCTACGCGGCCATCAGCGACGATCTCGACGAATACACGCTGGTGCGCAACACTCTCGCCGCCTATGTGCACACCGTCGACGCCGACACCGACGTCTACCGGTTCATCATGGGCAACGGCTCGTCCACCGACACCTCCACCCTCGCGGATTTCGAGAAGCTGTTCGCGCAGGTGGTGTCGGCGGTCATCGTGGACAAGGCCTACGACCGCGGCGTCAAGACCGAAGGCGCCATGCTGTGGGCCTACGTTCTGGTCGGCGGCGTGCAGCTGGCGACGGACTGGTGGATCACCAACCGCACCATGTCCACCGAGGAAATGCTCGACTACCTGACCATGATGGCGTGGTCGGCCATCGAGGGCATGATGCGCAACGGCGGCGACCGGCACTGGTTCACCTCCCAGCAGCATGTGCTGCCCGATCCGGAGAACAAGGTCTGACCGATTCGGCCACTGGGCCGGAAGATCGGGTTGTGGTTAGGCTGAAGCCTGGCGGGCACCGGTAGGCACGAAAGTTCTCGCCACATCGCGGCACCAACGGGGGCGCCGGGTCCAATGGAGGGTCACTGATGGCTAAAGAGCTGCCCACTTCCAGGCTTGCGCGGGGGACCAAGCTGGGTATGGCGGTCGCCGGAAATGCCATACGCGCGCAGAAGACTCGGCGATCGATGCGCGGCAGGTCCGAGGCGGTGCGTGAGCGCATGGCCGAGGAGTCCATGATCCGGGCCACCGAGCAGATGGTCATGGTGCTGGGCACCATGAAGGGCGTCGCCATGAAGCTCGGGCAGATGCTGTCGGTGCTGGATCTGGATCTGGTTCCGCCGGAGCATCGCGAGCGTTTCCAGCGTCGGCTGGCCGTGCTGCGCGACAGTGCGCCGAGCGTGTCGTTCGAGGTCATGAAGGCGGTCATCGAAGAGGACTTCGGCAAGTCGCTCGAGGATGTGTTCGCCGAGTTCGATCCGGAGCCGATCGCCGCCGCCTCCATCGGGCAGGTCTACAAGGCGACCCTGCACGACGGCCGCGAGGTCGTGGTGAAGGTGCAGTACCCCGGCATCGACGCGGCCGTGCGCGCGGACCTGAAGAACCTGGCCATGTTCCGGCGCATCCTGCAGTCGGCCATGCCGTGGGTGACACCGGCCGTGCTGGACGAGCTGCGGCTGAATCTGGAGAGCGAACTCGACTATGTGGCCGAGGCGAACACCCAGAAGCAGATCGCCGCGATCTACAAGGGGCATCCGTTCATCGTGGTGCCCGACACCATGCCGGAGCTGTCCACCACCCGCGTGCTGGTGAGCGAGTACTTCGCGGGCACCGGTTTCGAGGAGATCCGGAAACTGCCCGCCCCGGAACGGGATCGGATCGGCGAGATCATCTACCGGTTCTATGTGGGTTCGCTGTTCACCTTCAACGAGTTCTGTGGCGATCCGCATCCGGGAAACCTGTTGCTGGGCAAGGACGGCAAGGTCGCGTTCCTGGACTTCGGGCTCTACAACCGGATGGATCCCGAGCATGTGCAGTTCGAGGCCGTGTGCATCCGGGCCGCCGCCGAGGAGCGCGCGGAGGACCTGCGCGATCTGATGGTGGAGCGCGGGGTCATCGAATCCCCGGATGCGATCACGCCGGAGGAGTGCCTGGAATACGTGCTGGCGGCGTGTGAATGGGCGCTGCTGGATCAGGATCTGACGATCACTCCCGAATTGGCTTCGGGCGCTTTCGTGCTCGCGGTGGATCCGCGGGCCAGTGAGTTCGCGGGCATGAAGGAACAGAATCTGCCGCCGGAGCACCTGTTCTCGCGGCGCGCCGACTTCCTCACCTTCGGCATGCTCGGGCAGTTGGAGGCGACCGGGAATTGGCATCGCATCGCGCGGGAATGGCTGTACGGGGACGACCCGGTCACCGAACTCGGCCGCGCCCATCACGAATGGCTGGCGAGCCGCCCGGCTCCCAAGCCCACGACCACCACGGCGGCCCCGAAGAAGACGCGCAAGCGCGCCGCCAAAGCGTAGGAGAAGACAATGGCAGAGCGGGAATTCGATCTCGTGCTATTCGGTGCGACCGGTTTCGTCGGCAAGCTGACCGCGCTGTACCTGACCGAGGCCGCGCCCGCCGGGGCGCGCATCGCGCTGGCCGGACGATCACCGGAGAAGCTGGCGGCCGTGCGCGCCGAACTGGGCGCGAAGGCCGCGAATTGGCCGCTGGTGCAGGCCGATTCGACAGATCAGGCCAGCCTGGACGCGCTGGCCGCGCGGACCAGGGTCGTGGTGACCACCGTCGGCCCGTACCTGCGCTACGGTTTGCCGCTGGCGCAGGCCTGCGCCGAGCACGGCACGCACTACGCCGATCTCACCGGTGAGCCGCTGTTCATCCGCGAGTGCATCGACCGCTTCGGCGACCGGGCCGTCGAGACCGGCGCGAAGATCGTGAATTCCTGTGGCTACGACTCGATTCCGTCGGATCTGAGCGTCTATCAGCTCTACCAGCGCAGCGTCGAGGACAACACCGGCGAGCTCACCGACACCACCCTGGTGGCCTGGCTCAAGGGCGGCGTCTCCGGCGGCACGGTCGATTCCGGCCGCGCCATGATGGAGGCCATCGCCGCCGACCCGTCCAAGGGTTCGATCATGGCGCACCCGTATTCGCTCAGCCCCGACAAGTCCATGGACCCGGATGTCGGTCGTCAGACCGATCAGGCGCTGTCCCGGGCGTCGGCGATCGATCCGAGTCTGGACGGCTGGGTGGCCACCTTCGTCATGGCCGCGCACAACACCAAGGTCGTGCGCCGCTCCAACGGCCTGCTCGGCTGGCCGTACGGCAAGAACTTCCGCTACCGCGAGGTCATGAGCGTCGGATCTTCCACGGCCGCACCGCTGGTGGCGGCGGGCATCGCGGGCGGCATCGTGGCGACCATGGCCGCGGGCGCGGTGCTCTCCCGGGTCGCGGTGGGCCGCAAGCTGCTCGACCGCGTGGTCCCCAAGCCCGGGACCGGCCCGAGCGAAAAGTCCCGTCGCAGTGGCTGGTTCACCATGCGCACCTTCGCCAACACCACCTCCGGCGCGAAGTACGTCTGCACCTTCGCCGGTCAGGGCGACCCCGGCTACCAGGCCACCGCGGTCATGCTCGGCCAGTCCGGCCTGGCGCTGGCCTTCGACAAGCTGCCCGACCTCGCGGGCATCCTCACTCCGGCCTCGGCCATGGGCGACGCCCTCACCGAGCGCCTGCGCGCCGCCGACATCACCATCGAGGTCGCGCCCGCCTGACCCCGGCGGTCGTTCGAGATCAGGGAGCTCTGGTGGCGGGAATCTGTCCGATTCCCCGCCATGAGAGCTCCCTCGGCTTTCTGCAGGATTTTTGTGGGTGGGGGATGGGGGGTGGTCTGCGAGGGGGCGCGCCCGCAGATTCTCTCCGGTAGGGTCGCGATCGGGACGGAGGGTCGAACCGAAGAAAGGGGGGACACCCGATATGTCCGCACAGGACATCGGGTCAGGATCGGCAGGCCCCGATTCCACTGGGGGTCGGACGCTGTGAAATGGATTCTGACCCCGGATGAGTTCGCGTTGGTCTGGGCGCGTGAGACCGATATGGAACGCCGGCCGTACCCGCTCGACGGACTTCCCCTGTCCCCGGAGACCGACTGCGATTCCCCGCGGCTGCGGCATCGCTACCTGCGCCGCACCGATCCGGATCTGGCGGCCGCACTGATTCTGTGCGCGCGCAGCGACACCACCACCATAACCCTGTACGGCGAGCAGACCGCCGGTCCGGAGCCGCGCCGGATTCTCGCCTTCGCGGCGGTGGCCCAGCAGCGGGCGGGCATTCTCATCGCCCAGCCCGATGCCGTCACCGTGCTGGTGCGCCCGGCGGAGAGTCTGGGCCGCGAACTCGTGGAGATCATCGGTTCAGCGCCGGCGGGCCGGTCGGAGACCATGCGGGAACCGCATGCCGCGGTGCTGCACGAGCGGGCCGGTGAGGCCGACGGCGCCGGCCGCTTCCGCAGCAAACTCCGCCAGCCGGTGGACGGGCGCGGATTCATCACGGTCACAGTCGAACCCGCGAATCCGCTGGCGCCGCCCACCCGGCACCGCACCTGGCTGGATTTCTCCGGGGACGGCCGCTATCTGCTCACCACGGCCGCCGATCTCACCCTGACCCCGGTCACCGATGCCGAACTCGCCGACCACCTCATGCGTCTTGCGCGTGTCTGATTCGGCGAGTCCGCAACCACGCCCGTGCGGACCGTGCTAAACCCGACGAATGGCGAAGGCGATTACCTGGTCGAAACCGGCTTCGAAGGCCCTGCGCGCCGCGGGTGTGCGGGTCGCCGAGCTCGATACCTCGGCGACTCCCGGTTTCAAGGGCGACAAGCGCGCCGGTGCGGAACTGCTGCTGGAACGCCAGGCGGTGCTGTCGGATCTGCAGGAGAAGCTGTACGCCAACGGCCGTTCCGGTGACACCCGCAGTGTGCTGCTGGTGTTGCAGGGCATGGACACCGCGGGCAAGGGCGGCATCGTGCGGCACGTGATCGGCTCGGTGGACCCGCAGGGCGTGGATCACGCGGCCTTCGGGGTGCCGACGGCCGAGGAGAAGAAGCATCACTTTCTGTGGCGGATTCGCAAGCAGCTGCCCAAGGGCGGTCAGATCGGCGTCTTCGACCGCTCGCACTACGAGGACGTGCTGGTGGTGCGGGTGCACGAGCTGGTGCCGCCGGAGGTGTGGGGCAAGCGCTACGACGAGATCAACAAGTTCGAGCGCAAGCTGGTCGACGAGGGCACGACCGTGGTGAAGGTGGCCATGTTCGTCTCGCTGGAGGAGCAGAAGAAGCGCCTCATGCAGCGGCTGGAGCGCGCCGACAAGTACTGGAAGTTCAATCCGGCCGATATCGACGAGCGCGCCTTCTGGCCCGCGTATCAAGAGGCCTATCAGGCGGTGCTGGATCGCACCGACACCGATTACGCCCCCTGGCACGTACTGCCCGCCGACCACAAGTGGTACTCCCGGCTGGCCGTCACCGAACTGCTCATCGAGGCTCTGCAGAATCTCAAACTGGACTGGCCCGCCGCGCAGTTCGATATCGACGAGCAGAAAAAGCGCCTGGCGAAGGCGTGATACACGCCGCTCACCGCGGTGGATTTCGGCCTGCCAGCTGGCAAAACTGACAAATGTCCCTTCGGCGTGCGCCGCGTCATGGTGCACCATCACAAGGAGTTCTCAGGTTGTCGGGCGAAGATGGGCCCGAGATTCGTGACGACGAAAGGCGTGGTGAGCGCGCAGGTGAGCAGCAAACCGGGTGATCGCAAGAATCCGCTGGCGAAGGCGGACCAGGCCGATCGCAACCGCAAGATCTTGATCCAGGTGGGCGTGGCCGCGGTTCTCATCGGCCTGGTGGTGGCCATCGGCGTCGGGGTGATGAACAAGAAGTCCGACAAGGACGGCCAGGCCATCGACGCCAACTGGAATTCCGAGGCCGCCGCGGCGGTCCCGCCGAACCTCACCGACAGCGGCGCCATTCGCATCGAGAATGCGAGTGCCAACCCGCCGGAGGGTTCGAAGAAGGTGACCGTGCAGCTGGTCGCCGACCTGCAGTGCCCGGCGTGCGAGATGTTCGAGCAGGCCAATTCGGACGCCCTCACCAAGGCCGTCCAGAGCGGTTCCGCCGCAGTCGAATACAACATCATCAGCTTCCTGAACCAGGTGTCGAACGGCAATCTGTACTCGCAGCGCGCCGCCGCGGCCGCCTATGTGGTGGCCACCGCCGACCGCAGCAAGTTCCAGGACTGGGTGACCAAGATGTTCGCGGCCCAGCCGGCCGAGGGCAGTGACGGCATGACCGAGGACAAGCTGCTGGAGATCACCAAGTCCGCCGGGTACACCGATCCCGCTGTCGAGAAGGACATCAAGGAGGGCAAGTACACCTCCTGGGTCATGGACCACACCAAGTCCGTCTTCGCGACCGGCATCAAGTCCACGCCGACCGTGTACGTCAACGGCCAGCAGATCCAGCCGCCGATGACCAAGGACGGCATGACCGCGGTGATCGAGAGCGCGGCGAAGGGATGATCTCGGCTCCACCCCGGTCCGCGTGGCCCGTGCTGCTGCTCGGGCTGCTCGGCTGGGGAGCGTCCGTGACGCTGCTCGTCGAAAAGTTCAAGAGCCTCACCGATTCCGGTTACAAGCCGCTGTGCAGCATCGATTCGGTGGTCTCGTGTACGACGGTGATGGATTCGTCGGAGGCCGCGTTCTTCGGTTTCCCGAATCCGATCATCGGTGTGGTCGGGTTCAGCGTGGTGGTCACGCTCGGGGTGCTGGCGGTGGTCGGCATCGGTTTCCCGCGCTGGGTGTGGGGCGGGCTGTGGTTCGGGCTGCTGCTGGGCACGGTGGCGGTCTGCTGGCTGATCTACCACGCGGTCTTCACGATTCACGCGCTGTGCCCGTGGTGCATGGTGGTGTGGGCGGTCGTGCCGCCGCTGCTGGCGCTGGTGACCGGCCTGCTGTGGGGTAGGTCGCGCGGGTTCGTGCAGGTGGTGGTGGAGTGGCGGTGGACCATGGTCGCCGTCTACTACGCCGTGGTCATCCTGATCGTGTACATCCAGTTCCAGGATTACTGGAGTTCGAAACTCTAGCTCCGGGAAGCTAATTGGGCGGGCCGACGGTGAGCGTCACGCTCACCGTCCGCTGCGCCCCACCCGGTTCGGTGACGTTGAGCCGCACCACATCGTCGGGTTTGTAGGTATTGAGCGCCGCCTTGAGCGCCTGCCCGCTCTCGATGGCACGGCCGTCCACGGCCGTGATGACCTCGCCCTCGGCCAGCCCCGCCGCCTGTGCGGGCTGGCCCTGCACGGTCAATTCGATGCGCGCCCCGGCGGGCCGCTGCGAGTCGACGGTCATGACGCCGAGGACCGCGGTCGGGCCGATGTGCACGGTGTCCGTCGGTGTGCCGGAACGGATCTGCTCGACAATGTGCATGGCCGTGTCGATGGGCACCGCGTAGCCGTTGGGTCCGCGGCCCAGGGTCTTCTGCAGGTCCCCGGAGGCGGCGGTGACCACGCCGATGACCGCGCCGTAGCGGTCGACCAGCGCTCCCCCGGACTGCCCGGCCGCGACGGCGGCCGACACTTCGATCATGCCGCGCAACTGTTTCCGGCTCAGATCCGACGAATTGCGCGCGACGATGCTGTTGTCCAGCCCGGTGATGGGCCCGCCGACCGCGGTGGGTGATCCGGTGCCGCCCGCATTGCCGATGGCGAGCACTTCGTCGCCGAGCCGCAGCACGGCCGAGGTGCCGATGCGGGCCGCGGGCAGCCCGTCCGCGCCGGTGAGTTCGAGCAGCGCGATATCCGAGCCGGAGTCGTAGCCGAGCACCCGGGCCGGATAGGTCGCGCCGGTGCCGATATCGGAAACCGACACGGTCTCCGCGCCTTTGATGACGTGATGGCTGGTGAGCACCTGTCCTTCGGCGGTGAGCACGATGCCGGATCCGGCCGCGCCGAGCCCGAACGGGCGGACCGTCGAATTCACGTTCACCAGGGCCGGTTCCACCACGCCCGCAACCAGTTCGGTGTCGAGCGGGGGTAGCGGCGGGGTGATGAGAATGGCGGTGGTGTAGTCCTCGCGCAGGGTCCAGCGGGCGAGATCACCGTGGTAGCCGAGGAATGCGGTGGCGCCGAGGACGGCGGCGAAGAACAGGGCGAGCAGGCGTCCGCCCCGGCCTTCTCGGCGTGGGCCTTGCGGAGGGGTGCGAAGAAGGGTCTCGTCGCGCATGAACGCCTCCGACTCTCGTTCGCCCCACCGGCATCTGGACGGCTGTACCTTCTGGTGTACCAGGACAGCGTGCCCGTTCGGTGTTCTTCGCGGCAATACCCGTTCTGCGTCGCCGCAATTCACCAGTGGCTCGGTGGCATTGGCCGTCAGTGACTCAAAGCGGCCACGGCCAACATGAATCCCACACCGGCGAGCGTGCACAGCAGCGGCCATTTCGACGGCTTCCCGGCGTGCGCTTCGGGCAGGATGTCGGCGGTGGCCAGATAGAGCAGGAACCCCGCGAAATACCCGAGGTACATGCCAACCAGTTCGGTGGGCACCTTGACCAGCGTGCCCACGATCGCCCCCACTACCGGTGCGGCGGCATCGGCCGCGAGCAGGATCAGCCCGCGTTTCTTCTCGTTCCCGTACAGCGTGGTGATGGTGAAGGTATTGAAGCCGTCGGCGAAGTCGTGCGAGATGACCGCGATGGCCACCGCCACCCCGACTGTCGTACCGGCCTGGAATCCGAACCCCAGGCTGAGCCCGTCCAGGAAGCTGTGGAACACCAGCCCGGACGCCGCCAGAATCCCGACGGTCGCGAAATCGTGGTGGTGCGAACCGAATTCGTCCTCGTGCCCGCTGTGCAGCGCCACCGATTTCTCCATGATGTGCACGGTGAAGAACCCGACCACCGCGGCCAGCAGCGGCACCGGCACCCCGAGCGCCACCCGCGTATCCGCCTCGAGCGCCTCGGGCATGAGGTCGAACGCCACCACCCCCAGCATGACCCCGGCCGCCAGCCCGAGCACCAGCCGCTTGCGGTCGCCGATGCGCACCGCGACCAGCCCGCCGATGAGCGTCGAGCACATCGACACCAATGCCAGCAGAATCGCCATCGTCCCAGCATGCCGAGGGTCTGCCGGGTTTCTCACACGCCGCGCCGAGCGTGAGATTTCGGACGGACCCTTGGAGATCCGACCCATGCGCGAGTAGGCATAGACCATGAGCACTGCTGCCGCCTATGCCGTATCCGCGCCCGACGGGTCCTTCGAGAAGCTCGCCATCGAGCGCCGCGAACTCGGACCGCACGATGTGCTGATCGACGTGAAGTTCGCCGGCATCTGCCACTCCGACATCCACACCGCCCGCGACGAGTGGGGCGGCACCAGCTATCCGTGCGTGCCCGGCCACGAGATCGCGGGCCTGGTGGCGGCGGTCGGCTCCGCCGTCACCAAGCATCAGGTGGGCGATCGGGTCGGCGTGGGCTGCATGGTCGATTCCTGCGGGAAGTGCGAGGCGTGTATGGCGGGCGACGAGAACTACTGCGTCCCCGGTTCGACCATGACCTACAACACGCGGGTCTCCGAGGAACTCCAGCCCGGCGGATACACCCTCGGCGGCTACTCCACGCAGATCGTGGTGACCGAGAACTTCGTGGTCTCCATCCCGGAGGGCATCGGCCTGGATGTGGCCGCGCCGCTGCTGTGCGCGGGGGTCACCCTGTTCTCGCCGCTGCGGCACTGGAACGCCGGTCCGGGCAAGCGGGTCGCGATCATCGGCATGGGCGGGCTCGGGCACATCGGCGTGAAGATCGCCGCCGCCATGGGCGCGGAGGTCACCGTGCTCAGTCACTCACTGAGCAAGCAGGCCGACGGCGAGAAATTCGGCGCGAAGCACTACTACGCCACCAGCGAGCGCCAGACCTTCAAGGATCTGCGCAGCCATTTCGACCTGATCCTCAATACCGTGTCGGCGGATCTGCCGATCGACAACTACTTGAAGCTGCTGCGCCTCAACGGCACCCTGGTCATTCTCGGCCTGCCCGAAAACCCGCTCGCGGCAAAGCCGTTCACCCTGGCCGGCTACCGCCGCTCGCTGTCCGGCTCGATGATCGGCGGCATCGCCGAGACCCAGGAGATGCTGAACTTCTGCGCCGAGCACGGCATCGGCGCGGAGATCGAGGTCATCTCGGCCGATCAGATCGACGCGGCCTACGACCGGGTGGTCGCCAGCGACGTGCGCTACCGCTTCGTCATCGACGCCGCCACCATGTGACACGCCGTTCCGGGACGGATCGCCGGGGCCGGACTACGTTGGCCCTGTGGCCGAGGAAGATCCAGCACCCGACGCAGACGAACCGACACCGGTCCCCGTCTCGAATCTGATTCCGCCGTGGCTGCCGCGGGCCTACCTGCTCGCGGCGGTCACGGTCGCGGGCATCTTCACCGCGTTCTGGGCGATCACGAAACTGCAAGGGCTGCTGACGGTTCTGGTGGTGTCGCTGTTCCTGGCCTTCGCCATCGAACCGGCGGTGAACTGGCTGGCGGCGCGCGGCTGGAAGCGCGGACCGGCGACGGGCGTGGTGTTCCTGCTGCTGCTGGTGGTGCTGGTCGCGTTCGTGTGGACCATGGGTGAGCTGATCGTCGATCAGGTGACGGCCATCATCAACAATGCGCCGCAGTACGCCGAAGACGCGGTGAACTGGATCAATTCGACGTTCAACACCGATCTTTCGGGCAGCGACATCACCAAGAAGGCGACCGAGATGAGCTCGTCGCTGGAGGACTACGTGCTGGGTCTGGCCGGGGACGTCTGGGGCATCGGCACGACCGCGCTGGGCGTGCTGTTCCAGGGTCTCGGCGTGCTGCTGTTCACCTTCTACTTCGCCGCCGACGGGCCCCGATTCCGCAATGCGGTGTGTTCGGTGCTGCCGCCGGCCAAGCAGAAGCATGTGCTGCGGGCCTGGGACATCGCGGTCGACAAGACCGGCGGCTACCTGTATTCGCGTGCACTGCTTGCCCTGTGCTCGACCATCGCGCACTACCTGGCCATGCGGTTCCTGGACATGCCGCAGGCGTTCGCGCTGGCGCTGTGGGTGGGCGTCGTCTCGCAGTTCATTCCGACGGTGGGCACCTATCTGGCCGGTGCGCTGCCGGTGATCGTGGCGCTGGCGCAGAGTCCGCGCACCGCGCTGTGGATTCTCGGTTTCATCGTGCTCTACCAGCAGTTCGAGAACTACGTGCTGCAACCGCGAATCACGGCCACCACCTTGGACATGCATCCGGCGGTGGCCTTCGGCGCGGTGATAGCCGGGGCGGCGCTGTTCGGCGCGACCGGTGCGCTGCTCGCCATTCCGGTGACGGCTACCGCCCAGGCGTTCATCGGCGCCTACATCCGCCGCTATGACGTTGTGTCGGCGCCGGCACACTCCCAGCGCCAACCGGATGACAGAGAAAAGTCGCGCTGATCAGCACTATTGCTTGCAAGGGAAACACCCCCGAAGCAAGCACTAGGAGCTCATCGCATGACCGCCAAGCGTTTCGTCACCGTCCTGGCCGCGGCCCTGTTCACCCTCCCCGTGGGTGCGGGCGTGGCCTCCGCCCTCCCGGCGGGCGCGGGCCCCGCCGCCACCGATCGCGACGACAACTACTGGTACCACTACTACTGCGACAAGAACAGCAGGGGCTACAACTGGGACTACTGCTGGAGCCACTACAAGGACTGGTACCAGCGCGACCACGGCTACAACAACAACGGCGGCCACAACCGGTGAGCGAGCTTTCCGAAAGCGTGGCGATGAAGCCACGAAAGGCGCTGCGGCAGTAGGGGATCCGGCGGCGATGGGGCCGTCGGTGCTCGATGAGGAGTAACCCGCCTACTGCCCCCGCCTGCCCTGTGCCCTACTTCTCGGCCTGCTCGTGCAGCGCCTTCTTGGCTGCGTCCTGGACCTTGTCCACGTGCTGGGCGTACTTGCCCTCGGTGCGCTGGTCCACCAGGTCGCCCGCCTTGTCCACCAGGGGATCCAGCTTGTCCGCATGCTGCGCCGCCAGGTCGGCGGCCTTGCCCGCGGCATCCTTCAGGTTGTCGAACAGTCCCACGGTGGTACTCCTGTCTGCGAACGGAATTCGCCCACAGGCTAACCGGCCCCACGCCCGGGGCCGGTCAGGTCCGGCTGCGTTGTTCGCCACTACCGGGTGGACTTCCACGGCTGCGGGCCGTGCACCTGATCGCCCTTCTCGTCGGCCGACTCGTGGTGCTCCTTGTTCGGCTGTGGCTCCTCGGTGCGGTCGCCCTTGTCGTTCATGGTTCCCCTACTGTCGAATCGGCTCGAAATATTGTGGACCCCAAGCTATCCCGCGATTCGTGAAGCAATCGTGACGGCATCCGGCCCATGATTGGTCATGCCGGAAACCAATAAGCACAACCTCGTCTACTTCGAAGAACCGACCATGCGCGGACTGTACGAGAGCATGGAGGAGTGGCAGCAGGTCAACAGGCGTCGCCTGCTGTCGGTCAGCGTGCAGCAGGATCGGGACAACTTCTGCTGCATCGCCCTCACCAATCCGACCGAAGTCGTGATCACCAGCGCCGACGGGGCGCATCACGCGCAGGTCAGCCGGTTCGGGATGCTCGCCGTGGATGCGCAGTAGCCGCGGCCGTCGCGTGGGCCAGGCGCGCCGCGCCCCAGGACAGCGCCCCGATCAGCAGCAGTGAGCAGAGGAGGACGATCAGGCAGGCGCCGGTGTAGAGCCAGGCGGGATGATCGAAGGTTCGCTCCCGTTGCAGCACAGTGACTTCCGCGGCGAAGGGGCGGGTGAATTCGCCGAGGGCGGGGACGGCGTGCGCGCCGATGGCCGGATCGTCGGGCAGATAGACCGGGATCGCGGTGAGCGTGCGGCCATCGTGCACGCGCAGCACGGTCTTCCAGGTGCCCGATACCGGAACCGGTGCGGTACTGGCGTAGTGGCCGGGCTCGAGCTCGCGCAGGTGATCGACGACCAGACCGCGTCCGGGATTGGCCGATCCGGTGCCGCCCTGCCAGGCCAGAATCTGCACCCACTCCGGATCCGATCCGATGGCGTCGACCGGCGCGACCGTGACGTCGGCGGTCACCATCCGGCCGTCGCCGGTGCCCGCCACATCGGTCAATCGCACTGTGGCCGTGGCATTTTCGGGCACCTGCATGCGCAGGCCATTGGCGGTGGCGGCGGCCACGATCAGCACCGCACCGATGACGATTCCGCGGCGCAGCGCCGGACCGGGCATGGCCTCACCCCGCAGCACCATGCCGAGCAGCACCGCCACCGCGCCGCCCGCCACACCCACCGGCACCGCCATGGCGAGCGCCTCCGGCCACATTCCGGTGGGCCAGGTATCGACGAACATGGCTGCCACCCACAGGTTTTCGAGCCACAGCCCGACGGTGGCGACCGCGAGTCCGGTGAGCGCACCCCACCACAGCGGTTTGCCGAGCAGCGGCAGCAGACCCAGCAGTTCGACGACCACCGCCATGCCCAGGTACAGCGGGAACACATTGTCCGGAGCCCCGAGTACGGGGCCGACCAGCACCGCGATGACCCCGCGCACCACGACCGCGAAGACCGCCGCGACCAGCGCGCCACCCCTGCCGAGGGTGTAGCGCGCCGCGATCAGCGCCACCGCGCCCGCGACCACCATGAGCATGGGCTGGAAGACGAGCCGGAATTGCGGTACCCCGAAATCGAATTCGACCTGGAAGACCGAGAGCCCGATCAGCAGGCCGCCGAAGGCGAAGGATCGGGCGAGCCACAGCCACACCCCGTCCGTGCGGTCCGGGTCGGGTCGGTCGGCGCGGCCCTCGAGTTCCAGCAGCAGCACCGCGACCAGCGACAGTCCGGCTCCGCCGATCAGCATGAGATGTGTTGGCCCCCAGAGCGTCACGTCCTGCCCGAACAGCCGGTGCCAGATATCGTCGAGCGGGAAGCCGAGCAGCGCGTAGAGTCCGGCGGCCGCCATGAGCAGCCCGCCGACCGGTGCGTGCCAGTTCCGGGTGAGCCGTACGGCGGCGGGTCCCGGCTTCTCGTCCAGCGGCAGCAGCACGGCCAGCATGCCCGCGACGAACAGGAAGAACAGCCCGATCATGATGAAGTAGTGCGCCGGATTCGCCAGCGGCCCTTCATCTCTGCCCTGTCCGATGTGCAGGCTGACGTCCCAGATGAAGCCGAGCATGGCGGTGAGGATGGTGGTGATGAAGACAGTCAGCGGCAGCGCCACCCATCCGGGCCGGTTGGACCAGCGGCCGAGTCCGTCGGCGAGGTTGCCGAGCCAGCTGATCCGCCGGGTGCGATGCAGGTATCCCACGGCCAGTACGCCGGCCGCGATCAGAATGGCCGAACCGGTCAGCACCGCGACCTGATCCAGTGCGGCCCCGCCGCCCTCGCCGCCGTCCGCGGTCACCGTGATGTCTGGGCTCATCGGTCGAACTTTCTCTGTAACTCGCATTCTCTGTAACCGTCTGCCCAGAAGACTGAGAGGTATGCGTCGGTGCGACGAAACAGTGCGGCGGCACCGGATCCCGTCCGGTGCCGCCGCACTGTCGATGGTTCAGCGAATTACTCGCCCGCCTCCTGGGCTTCGGCCCGCCGGCGCACGCGCCGCGCTGCCGCGACCAGATTGCGCAGCGACGGATCCAGCTGCCAGTGGTGGCGGGTCTTCAGACCGCCGTCCGGGTTGGCCCAGAGCCGTTGCGGGGTAACGGCTTTCGCCGCAGCGGTGAGCAACTCGTCCAGTTCGTCGATATCCGGGATGCGGGCCGACCGGCTCTCGTACACACCCGGGCCGACGCCGTGGGTGAGGCCGTGGCCTTCGGCGCAGTCCTCGGTGAGCGCCTCGAGCACCCATTCGATGGACCGGGTCGCGACGATCGCGGTGACGTCGGCATCGAGCTCGTCGATGGCGGCGACCACGTCGCTGCGGCTGGAATAGCCGATGTGCGTGTGGATCTGCGTCTCCGGCCGCACCCCGGCCGTGGCCAGCTTGAACGCCCCGACGGCCCAGCGCAGGTATTCCGCGCGCCCCTTGGCGCGCAGCGGCAGCAGCTCACGAATGGACGGCTCGTCCACCTGGATGATGGCGATGCCCGCCTTCTCCAGGTCCACGACCTCGTCCCGGATGGCCAGCGCCACCTGGTCGGCGGTCTCGAACAGCGGCTGGTCCTGGCGCACGAACGAGCGCGCGATCATGGTGACCGGCCCGGTGACCATGCCCTTGACCGGCTTGTCGGTGAGCGACTGCGCGTAGGCGGTCCAGGACACCGACATGGGCTCCGGGCGCGCCACGTCGCCGTACAGGATCGGCGGTCGCACGCACCGGGATCCGTACACCTGCACCCAGCCGAAGTGGGTGGTCGCGAACCCGTCGAGCAGTTCGGCGAAGTACTGGATCATGTCGTTGCGCTCGTGCTCGCCGTGCACGAACACATCGAGGCCGATGTCCTCCTGCAGGCGGATGGTCGACTCGATCTCGGCCTCGATGACCTTGCGGTAGTCGTCGTAGGACAGCCGCCCCTGGCCGAGTTCGTAGCGCGCCTGCCGGGCGGCATTGGTCTGCGGGAAGGAACCCAGGGTGGTGGCGGGCACCAGCGGCAGCTGAAGTTTGTTCTGCTGCGCCAGTTTTCGCGTCTCGTAGGGTTCGCGCTCCCGCATCTGCGGGGTCACGTTGTAAACGCGTTGCCGCACCGCGTGCTTCTGCTTGAAGTGCACGGAAGTCGGCTTCTTGCGCCACTTCTCGGAGGGGCCTTCGGTAAGGGCCTTCGCGAGCGAAACCACCTCCAGCACCTTCTGTTTGGCGAAGGCGAGCCGGTCGGCGACATTGTCTTCGATGTCGTATTCGACGAGCAGGTCGTAGGGCACGTGCAGCAGGGTCGCGCCGGTGGACACCACCATGTCCGGGCACACCTTGGACAGCGCGTTGAGGTACTCCAGCGTCACGTAGCGGTCGGCGCGCCACACATTGGTGCCGCTGATCACGCCCGCGTACAGGCGTTTGCGCGAGATGCCCGGAATCTTGGCGAGTTCCTCGGGCACGATCCGGTAGCTGGCCAGGTCGAGTCCGATGGCCTCGATCTTGGTGCGCGCCAGGATCTCGATGGCCTCACCGAAGTCGCCGTACTGGCCGGTGACCAGGATGCGCGGGCGCAGCGGGGCCTTGCCGAAGCGCTGGTAGGTCTTCTCGAACAGCTCCATGGTGGACGGCGACCGGTCGCTGGTGAAGCAGGGTTCGTCCAACTGCACGCAGGTGGCTCCGCGCTTGGCGAGGATCTCGAACAGTTCCTCGTACACCGGTAGCAGCTTGTCGAGCAGCACCAGCTTGTCGAATTCGGTTTCGCCCGGGACGTGTCCGGTCTTGGACAGCAGCAGCAGCGACAGCGGGCCGAGCACCACGGGGCGCAGTTCGATGCCGGCGGCCTTGGCGCGGTCGAACTCCTCGAGCAGTGCCTCGGGGTGCAGCGAGAATTCGGTGTCGAGATCGAGTTCGGGCTGCCGGTAGTGGTACGGCGTGTTCAGCAGGCGCACCAGCTCCAGCGGCGGCAGGTCGGGCCGGCCGCGCGCCATCAGGAAGTAGAAGTCCAAGGGGTGCAAGGCTTCTCGTTCGGCCTCGAACCGCTTGGGGACCGCGCCGAACAGCAGCGCGTTGTCGAGAATGTGGTCGTAGTAGGAGAAGGTGTTGCCGGGCACCTGGGTGAGCCCGGTGGCGGCCAGCTCCAGATACTGGCTCTCTTGAATCTCCCGGCCGACGGCGACCAATTCGTCGCGCGAGAGTGTGCCGTGCCAGTAGGACTCCAGCGCCCGCTTGAGTTCCCGATGCTGACCGATGCGTGGGTAGCCCAGGATGCTCGATCCGAAGCCGTCGGTGACGTTGGCCATGAGCGCGCCACTCCTCCTTTAGTTGCCTGTGCGGCGCCCACCAGAGGTGGACGCCGCACAGTTTGCGCCCTGTGTACCGGGCGTTGCTCAGCCCGGAGTGGGCCGGCCGGTGTCACCGGCCCTTCTGTTTGCCAGCTTATGCGTCGCGGGGGTCCAGCAAACCTGTACCCGCGTGCCGATTACTTGCGGTCGTACTGGTAAAAGCCCGCGCCGGTCTTCTTGCCCAGCAAACCCGCTTCGACCATACGCATGAGCAGCGGCGGAGCGCTGTACAGCGGCTCCTTGAACTCGGAGTACATGGAGTCGGCGATGGACTTCACGGTGTCGAGGCCGACCAGGTCGGTCAGGGCGAGCGGGCCCATCGGGTGGGCACAGCCCAGCACCATGGCCTTGTCGACGTCTTCCTTGGTGGCGAAACCGGATTCGACCATGCGGATCGCGGAGAGCAGGTACGGCACCAGCAGCGCGTTGACGACGAAGCCGGAGCGGTCGGCGGAGCGCACGACCTGCTTGCCGAGGATGTCGGAGGCGAACTGCTCGGCGCGCTTGGTGACCGAGTCCGAGGTCTTGAGCGTGGTGATCAGCTCGACCAGCGGCAGCACCGGAACCGGGTTGAAGAAGTGCATGCCCACGACCCGCTCGGGGTTGTTGGTGGCCACGGCGATCTTCATGATCGGGATGGAGGAGGTGTTGGAGGCCAGCACCGCGTTCGGGTCGGTCACGACCTTGTCGAGCTCGGCGAAGATGGAGGTCTTCACCTCTTCGTTCTCGAGCACGGCCTCGACCACGAGCTGACGGTCGGCGAAATCGCCCAGATCCGAGGTGAAGCGCAGCCGCCAGGCGGCCTGCTCGCGCTCCCGCTCGGTGATCTTGCCACTGGACACCCCGCGGTCCAGCGACCGCAGAATGCGGGCACGCCCGGCAGCGGCCAACTCACGGGTCTGTTCGAAAACGAGGACATCGACATGCGCCCGAGCACAGACTTCGGCGATACCCGCACCCATCTGTCCGGCACCGATGATGCCGACGCGCTGAATCTTTTCGTTGCTCACGTCCCGCTCCTGCTGTTGTTGGCCGTCAAGGCTCGTGGTTGAAGGCGTCGTATGGAGACCCTGCGCCTTCGTAAGGTCTTGCGTTTGAAGTTATTAGAAAAATGCCCTCCCCGCCGGGGCTGTCGACGGGAAGGGCAGGTCCCGGGGCGGCTTACGGTGTGATGCGACGGCCGCCCCGGGGCTGTTCTCAGAACCTGTTGCGGCTCAAATCAATTCGAGCCGCTGGTGGGTTCTCAGTGGAACTGGCCCTCTTCGGTGGAGCCCTTCAGCGCAGCGGTGCTGGTGTTGGGGTCGACCGTGGTGGCGATGGTGTCGAAGTAGCCGGCGCCGACCTCACGCTGGTGCTTGATGGCGGTGAAGCCACGCTCGGCGGCGGCCTTGAACTCGCGCTCCTGCAGGTCGACGAAGGCGGTCATGCCCTCGCGGGCGTAGCCGTAGGCCAGGTCGAACATGCCGTAGTTCAGCGAGTGGAAGCCGGCCAGGGTGATGAACTGGAACTTGAAGCCCATGGCGCCCAGCTCGCGCTGGAACTTCGCGATGGTGGCGTCGTCCAGGTGCGCCTTCCAGTTGAAGGACGGCGAGCAGTTGTAGGCCAGCAGCTGGTCCGGGAACTCGCTGCGAACCGACTCGGCGAACTTGCGCGCGACCTCGAGGTCCGGCACGCCGGTCTCCATCCAGATGAGGTCGGCGTAGGGGGCGTAGGCCTTGGCACGCGCGATGCAGGGCTCGATGCCGTTCTTGACACCGAAGAAGCCCTCGGGGGTGCGGGTGCCGTCGAGGAACTCGCGGTCGCGCTCGTCCACATCGGAGGTGATGAGGGTGGCGGCCTCGGCGTCGGTGCGGGCGATGATGACCGACGGCACGTCGGCGACGTCGGCGGCCAGACGCGCGGAGGTCAGGGTGCGGATGTGCTGCTGGGTGGGGATCAGCACCTTGCCGCCCAGGTGGCCACACTTCTTCTCGGAGGCCAGCTGGTCCTCCCAGTGCACGCCGGCGGCGCCGGCGGCGATCATGGCCTTCTGCAGCTCGTAGGCGTTCAGCGCGCCACCGAAGCCGGCCTCGGCGTCGGCGACGATCGGGGCCAGCCAGTTGGCGACCGAGGTGTCACCCTCGACCTTGGCGATCTCGTCGGCGCGCAGCAGCGCGTTGTTGATGCGACGCACCACGGCCGGAACCGAGTTGGCCGGGTACAGCGACTGGTCCGGGTAGGTGTGGCCGGACAGGTTGGCGTCACCGGCGACCTGCCAACCGGACAGGTAGATGGCCTTCAGGCCGGCGCGGACCTGCTGCACGGCCTGGTTGCCGGTGAGGGCGCCCAGGGAGTTGATGTAGTCCTCGTTGTTGACGAGGTCCCAGAGGATCTCGGCACCACGACGGGCGAGGGTGTGCTCCTCGACAACGGTGCCCTGCAGCTTCACGACCTGATCGGCCGTGTAGTTGCGGGTGATGCCCTTCCAGCGGGGGTTGGTGTCCCAATCCTGCTGGAGTTCCGCAGCGGTCTTCGGGGTGCCGACGTTCGACATCTCTGACTCCACTTCTTCGTTCGGTCTCGGTTGCCCCGCCGGTCGATCCACTCGCGTTGTTCGACCACTGCTGGAGCGGCAATTCGCAGACTTGTTAGGCCCGCGGGGTGTACTTCCACACGATGGCACAGGAAAAAATGTGCGTCTACCTGTTGCAAGTGTGAATCGCCGCTAGCTTTCGCCTACCTTTTGCTAAGTCTGCGAAATTTGCTTGCGAATTGCAGCGGCGGAATCTACTCACCGGTAGCGCTGACGTGCAGTTTTGCATAACGCCCGTACTGTTTGCGTGATCCGGCCCACCGACACGCGACGCGCCGGGAACCATCCGACTGTGAGCACCTTCACAACCCATTGTGATCTTGATCGATGTGGCGCGAGCCACCGGGGTCCCCAGACAAACCGGACAGCCGAGTTCTAGGCTGTGCCCACGTGATTCAGCGTATGGCCAGTTCAGCCCCGGTCTACGCGAGCAGTCGAGGAGACCTGATGCGGAAACGCTGGATAGCCGGTGCGGCCCTCGCCGCCACAGCGGTACTGACCCCGGCCGGGCTCGCCCCGGCCACCGCCGCACCGGACCCGACCGGCACGGTCACCGCCGTGGAACCGCTCGCCGCGGTGGCCACTCCCCCGGGCGCAGCGCGTGCCGAACGGTTCCTCTACCGCACCTCCACGGCCCGCGACGAGCCCGCCACCGCCAGTGCCGCCGTGTACTTCCCGTCGGGTGACGCACCCGCCGGCGGCTGGCCCGTCATCGCCTGGGCACACGGCACCATCGGCATGGGCGACGAGTGCGCCTACTCCATCGCCGGACCCGGAGCGCGCGAACGCGACTGGGCCTACCTGGGCACCTGGTTGCAGCAGGGCTACGCCATCGTGGCCGCCGACTACGCGGGCCTGGGAACGCCCGGCGACCATCCGTATCTGAACGGCGTGGTCGAAGCCCACAATGTGGTGGATTCGGTGCAGGCCGCGACCCGGCAGTACGACTCGCTGTCCAACAGGTGGGTCGTGGTCGGCCAGTCGCAGGGCGGCGGCGCGGCGGTGCTGACCGCGCGCTACGCCACCGAATTCGGCGGTCCGGAACTGGATTACCGGGGCGCGGTGGGCACCGGCGTGCCCGCCTACATCGAGGACGCGCTGCTGCCGCTGGGACCGGGCGTCCCGCCGATCAAGCTCGGCGCGCACACCACGGCCTACGTGCTCTACATCCTCAATGGCCTGCGCACCACCTACCCGGAACTGAATATCGACTCCTACCTGAACGATTCGGGCCGGAACTGGGTCGATCGCGCCAATTCCTCGTGCCTGGAACCGTTCGGCAACGAACTGTCGGCGGCCGGCGTGACGCTGGGCAGCATGTTCAGCCGCCCCCTGGCGCAGATTCCGGACCTGCCGGGCCTGCTCACCCGCTACATGGGCTTGCCCGAATCCGGTTACGACCGACCGCTTTTCCTGGGCCAGGGCCTGACCGACACCGATGTGCTGACCCCCGCGACCCTGCTGTGGGCGGCGAAACTGCAGGCGAACGCCCAACCGGTCACCCTGCACACCTATCCGGCCGATCACAGCGGGACGGTGAACGCCTCACTGGCGGATTCGATCCCGTTCGTGCGCGGGCTGTTCGGCTGATCCGGCGCCGGGGAACCGGCGCGCAGCAGGTTCCAGATTCGGTCCGCCGTCATCGGAAGCCGGTGCGGCCGAACACCTATGGCGTCACGAATGGCATTCGCGAGGGCGGGCGCCACCGGGTTGTACGGGGACTCGCTCATGGATTTCGCGCCCAGCGGGCCCAGCGGGTCGGTGGTCGCGGCGAAGTGGACCTCGGTGCGGGGAATGTCGGCGAACTGCGGAATATGGTAGTGCCGTAGGGTTTTCGTGGTCGTCTCACCACTGTCGGTGCGAATCTCCTCGTAGAGGGCGGTGCCGACGGCCTGTGCCACGCCGCCTTCCACCTGGCCGCGCAATTGCACCGGGTTGAGGACGGTGCCGGCGTCGGCGGCCTGAATCGATTGCAGAATCCGGACCTCCCCTGTGCCAGGGTGGACCGCCACGCGCACGGCGTGCACATTGAACGCGACCGAGCGCGGCGTGCCGTCATGGGTGGCGGTGGCACGCAGCGGGCCGTCGGCGACCAGGTCGGCGGCGGTGAGGAAGCGATCCAGGATGCGGACGCCGCCGGATTCGACGGTGTGCAGTTCGGTGGGCAGGCCGGTGAGTGCGACCGCGCGCCGCAGGATGCGCCGGCGCAGGGCTTCGCAGGCGGCGTGGGTGGCGCGGCCCGCGACGGTGATGCCGGTGGATCCGAAAGTGCCTGTGTCGTAGTCGGTTACGTCGGTGTCAGCATGCCGTATGCGTATGTGCTCGATATTCGTGCCGAGGGCGGTGGCGGCCAGCTGCGCCAGCACGGTGGTGGTCCCGTTGCCGAATTCGGCTGTGCCGACCCGGATTTCGCAGGTGCCGTCGGCGAGCAGGGCAGCGTGCGCGGTGGAGCGGTGACCGCGCGGCGGGACGGTGGCGATCATGGACGGGGCCATACCCTCGCCGACCAGCCAGTCCGGGCCGGGCGCGGCGACCCCGTTGCCGCGCCGCAGGGCCTGTTCAGCCAGGTCGAGACACTGGTCGAGGCCGTAGCTGACAATGCCGAGATCGGGTTCGGGGTGGCAGAATCCGCCGATGAGATCGTCGCCGGGGCGGACCACATTGCGGCGGCGGAATTCGAAGGGGTCCAGGCCGGCGCGGCGGGCCAGTTCGTCCAGCGCCGATTCGATCGCGAACTGGACCTGCCCCAGCCCGTAACCGCGGAACGCGCCCGAGGGCACATTGTTGGTGTACACCGACCGGCCGTCGACCCGTTTGGCGGCACAGCGGTAGAGCGCCACGGACTCGGTGAGGCCGTGGAAAAGCACTCCGGCACTGTGGTTTCCGTACGCGCCCGCGTCTGCGAGGACCTGCACGGCGAGCGCGGTGAGACCTCCGTCGGCGTCGGCTCCGGCGGTGACCTCCACCCGCATGGGATGGCGGCAGGTGGTGAGGAATTCGTCGGTGCGGGTCAGTTCGTACTGCACCGGCCTACCGGTGCGCAGGACCGCCAGGGCCACCAGATCCTCGGTGAACATCTCCTGTTTGCCGCCGAATCCGCCGCCGACCCGTGCGGCGAACACCCGCACTCGCTCGCGCGGCAGTCCGAAGACCCGGCTCAGTTCGTCGCGCACCAGGAACGGCACCTGTGTGCTGGTGCGCACCACCAGCCGCCCGTCCTCGTCCAGCCAGCCGACGCTGGCGTGGGTCTCGAGGTGTACGTGCTGTACTCGCTGGGTCTCCCACACCCCGTGCACCACATGGGTTGCCGAGGCCAGTGCGGCGGTCACATCGCCGGCGCCGCCGTGGATTTCGGCGACGACATTGTGATCCGGATCGGCGATCCGGGGCGCGGTTTTGCCGGCGTGCAGGAGCGGCGCGCCCTCCCGCAGCGCCTGCTCCGGCTCGAAAACCGCTGGCAGCACTTCGTATTCGACGCGCAGCGCCCGGCATCCGGCCCGCGCGGCGGCGAGCGTGTCGGCGACCACCGCCGCCACCCGCTGCCCTCGGAATCGCACCACCCGGTCGAGTACCCGGGTGTCGTCGGGATCGTCCTCCCGAATCTCGTGCCGTGCGGTCGAATACCGGATCTCCGGGCTGTCCGTGAACGTCAACACAGCCCGCACGCCGGGGATGGCCGCGGCGGCCGTGGTCTCGACGGCCACGACCCGCGCATGGGCGTGCGGGCTGCGCAGCACCTCCAGATGCAAGGGGTTCTTCGGGGGTACATCCGGAGACACATCGGGCGGGTACCCCGAGTCCCGGACTTCACTCACGGGCGGGAAGTCCATGGTGAACGGTTCCGCGCCGGTGACGATCCGGGCTCCGGCGGGCGCGCCCGCGCCGGTACCGGTGACGCCGGGCGCGCCCGGTTCGGGCGCTCCGGGCGCGATCTGGACGCGATCGCTGGTCCCGCAGGAGGTGCTGTGGCACGGGAGTGCGGGCAGCGGTGAGGTGGCCGGGCTGCGGAAATCGTTGGGCTGGTTGCACAGTCGCGGCACCGCGGTCTCCGCGGCGGCGGTGAGGGCATCGGCGATGGCGCGGTAGCCGGTGCACCGGCACAGGTTGCCCTTGAGGGTTTCGGGCAGGGTGGCGGGATCGAGTTCGCCGCGGGCGGCGAGGTCGGTGGCGGTTACGACCATTCCCGCGGTGCAGAAACCACATTGGAAGCCGGCGTGTTCGGCGAACTTCCGCTGCACGGCGTTGGGTCCGGCCCCGGCGAGCCCGGCGGCGGTGGTGATGGCCCGTCCGTCGGCGCGATGCGCGGGGTAGACGCAGGAGTGCACGGCCGCGCCGTCCACCAGCACGGTGCAGGCCCCGCAGTCCCCGGCATCACAGCCTTTCTTCGGGGCGAGATGCCCGGTTTCACGCAGGAGCGTGCGCAGGCACTGCCCGGGTCGTGCGGCGCTGTCGACCGGCTTGCCGTCCACCTGGAATCTCATGCGTCGCCTCCCGCCAGTTCGGCCGCGACCTCGGCCGCGAGCAGGGTGCTGACGTGGTGCCGCCAGTCCGGGCTACCGTGCGGATCGTCGTACCAGAGTCGCGGATTCACCGCGTCGATAGTTGCCGTGAGTTCGCTACCGCCCGGAACCTCGTCGAACTCCAGCACGACCGGACGCCGCGTGGCGGCACTGAGCGTGAGATGACAGCTCCCGTCGAGATTGCGCCGCCCCATCACCACCGCCCCCGACCGCCCCAGCGGCGCGAGCGCGATCTTGCGAAATGCGGTGCGGGCCCGCAGATTCGGCTCGGGTATCCGAATCGCCCGCAGCATGTCCCCGGTATTGAGCCGGGTGTTCCCCGGCCCGAAAACGAACTGCGACAGCGGTATCCACCGGTCCATCCGCGGCCCCCACACCAGCGCGTACCCACCCAGGGCCGTCAGCGCGGCCAGCACCGCCCCGGCCGGCAGCGCCAGGCAGACGTTGCCGCCCACGGTGGCGGTCCGCCGGATCTTGTGCGAGGCGAGCAGCGCCCCGCAGGCCTGCCCGAACAGCGCCGTGCCCGTCCACCGCGCCGGATACCGGCTGTCCGCGAGCTGGGCGAGTGTGCAGGTGGCGGCGATTTCCAGACCGCCCGCATCCATGGCGACCGGTGTCCACCCCAGCCCGGTGATATCGACGAGCCGCTCCACCCCGTCCTGCGGTTCGGAGTACAGCCAGGTCCCGCCGGCCAGTACGACGGTCCCGGGCCCGAGTCCGGCCAGATCCTCGCGATCCCGTGCCACCACCACTTCGCGGACCGTATCCAGATCCATCCGTCTCACCCGCTCTCACCTGCGGGGCCGCCCGCGCCCACACGCCACCGGCCTCGTATCCACCTTATGAGCACCGAGTTGCGCAGAGATTGCGGAAACACCCCCACCTGTTTCAACTTCGTTACTCTTGGTCAGGAAACAACCCCCATCCCGTGACCATCACCCCCGACCCCGCAAAACGGCGCGCACTCCCCCGCCACGGCCGACGGCGACACCCCCGGCCGCCCGGGTTCGGTACCGACCCGGCTCCCGCATCCGCCGGCCACCGCGAGCATGACCATCACCGCGAAAACCATTACCGCCCCGAATATCCCGAGGCACCGAACCAGCCAGCGCCCGATCATCATCGCCTCCCCTCGCCGACGCGGGGACGCTGACGCCGGGTGACCGTGGCCGACGCGAACCGGCCTTCCGGCCGCCGCCACGATCCCCCGGCGTCCCCCTCGTCCGCGCCCCGCCCCTGCTCGCGCAGTGCCAGCAGGCACATGACATCGGTGACGGTCAGCCCCAGCGCATCGGCATGCAGAGCCGCCATCTCACCGTCGAATTCCCCTCCGGCCCTGAGCAATCCGATGAGAATCATCTCGGCGAGCACCAGCCCGGCAATGGCCTGCTCCTTGCTGACGCGCATGGACGTCGGCAGATAGGACAGCACCCACCGGCCCCATTCCGGTTCCGGCACATCCACCCGGAACGCTGCCTCGTCCGCGACATCACTGGTCAACAGCCAGTCGGTCTCCTTGATTGCCATGATCCGGTCCCTTCGCGTGCGGTGGACCCGACCCCTCAGACGGGTCCGCCTGTCATGACTCCATGGTCGACCTGCCGCCCTGTCCGCTTCGAGACCAGCGGACGGGGCAGTTTCTACGCCACACCGAAGGTTCCTACCTGCGAGAACACTTCCGAGATCCGAAAAACTTCACAAGCTCCAGGGTGGATTCTGCGCGCTCGTGAACCCCGGACCGTGCCGAATCCTCGCTGTCACCAAGTAAATTGGTGCGAACTGGCCGATCGACCGCCGCCCCCGGGACGCGGATCGCCACGCGGCCCGGGGGATCGGCCACCTCGCGAACGGGAGGTACCCGGTGCCGAAACGTAAGACCTGCGATGGGTGTCCCTGCAGCCCGGCCGACAAGGAGGAGCGGCGCGGCCTACGCGACAAACTGCACCACCTGGGTATCACCGGCAGACAGTTGGACGAACAGCTCGCCGCCGAACTGCGTCAGCGCGGCCATCGCCCGCGCGTGGCCTGGCGGCTGTCCCGGGAGCTCAGCCAGCAGTCCGTGGCAGACGAGTTCAATGCCCTCAGCGACCGCGACGGTATGCGAGCCAGCCGAATCTCGGAGTACGAGCGGTGGCCCTTCGCTCCGGACGGCTCCATCCGCCCGGAGAAGGGCGCGCGGCCGGGCCTCGAATCCCTGCGCACGCTGGCGAACATCTATGGCACCACCTGGGATCAACTCCTGGATCTCGCCGACCTGGAACATCAGTCCGAGGAGGTGAAGGCGGAGTTCAGGGAAACCGTCGCGCAGCGGACGACGGATCGCTCGGCCGTCTTCGAAGGCGAATTGCCGCCCGAGGTACCGCATTTCACCGGACGGCTGCAGGCACGCGCCGAACTGCAGACGCGGGTGCGTCAGCATATTCACCGCAATGGCGGTCCCGTGCACGTCCTGGACGGCGTTCCCGGTGTGGGAAAGACGGCGCTGGCGCGTTACGCGGTGACGGAATTCGCGCGCCAGTATCCGGACGGCGCGATCTGGGTGGATCTGTTCGGCTTCACACCGAAGCGTGAACCACGCAGTAGCGCAGATCTTTTGGAGCGCCTGCTGCTGGAGATCGATGTTCCGCGGGAGACCATCGAGGCCGAGCCGGACCGGCGGGCGGCGCAGTGGCGTGAGGCCATGCGCAGCCGTCGCATGTTGATCGTGTTCGACAATGCGGCGAACACTGCGCAGGTGCGGGACCTGCTACCGGACTCCGCGGGATCGTTCGTGCTGGTCACCAGCCGCGGCAGGCTGGTCGAGCTGGTCGGCGCCCAGCCGATGCATCTGGATGTGATGGATCCGGGCGAGGCGGAGGAGCTGCTGGCGAAGTTCGCCAATCTGCGGGTGGGCCAGTACGACCGCACGGCGGTCGGCCGGATAGTCGAAGCGGCGGGCCGTCTTCCGCTGGCGCTCAAACTGTTCGGAAGTCAGCTCGCCCACCACGATCCCAGCATGCTGGCCGAGAGCGCCGCCGACCTGACGGCCTTGACCGCGGAATTGCGCCGCACCCCGGTCGACGACACCGCCAATCGCGAACTGGCCGAATCGATTCTGGATCGTTTCGCGGCCGGCGAGGAGTCGGTGCGCACCACCTTCGAACGGTGGTACCAGCGGCTGCGCGACCCGGAACTACAGCGCACGGTCCGGCTGCTGGGTTCGTTCCCCGGTCCGGAGATCAGCGCGGAGCCGCTCGCCGCTATGGCCGATGTGCCTCTCGGCCGCGCGAAGACCTTGATACGCAGGCTTTTCGAAGCCTGCCTGCTCGATCCACTGCCGGGCGGCTCGCACTATCGCATGCACGATATGACCAAGCTCTACGCCAGCCTGCTCGCCGACCCCGGTGACGGCCTTCCCTCCGCCATGGATCGCCTGGTCGTCTTCGCGCTCGCGGTCGCCCGCCGGGCGAGTCTGCCCAGTCCGGCCGATTCGCCGGTCCGCGCCACCGGCCCGGCCGACGGTGCGCAGGCCAGGGCGTGGCTGACGCGGGAACGCGAACTCCTGGTCGGCTGCGTCGAAAACGCCGGCGCGAGTGCGCAAACCGCGGAACTGGCTCGCCTGGTCGCCTCCCACCTGTGCGGGCGCGGACGCTGGTCGGCGGCCTACCGCCTGTACGAGCGCTCGGCGACGGTCGCC
This sequence comes from Nocardia huaxiensis, assembly GCF_013744875.1. Lineage (NCBI taxonomy): Bacteria > Bacillati > Actinomycetota > Actinomycetes > Mycobacteriales > Nocardiaceae > Nocardia > Nocardia huaxiensis. Next base: position 1,770,528 of record NZ_CP059399.1, on the reverse strand, counting down.
CGGGAACTCGGCGACCGGCAGGCCGAGGCGTGGGCGCTGGTGGGGCTGGGCCGGGTGGATCGGCTGAGCGGCCGGCACGAGGGGGCCGCCGCCCTCTTCGGGCAGGCGCGCACCCTGGCCCAGTCCCTGCCCGATCGCCAATGCCTCGCCGAAGTCCTGTGTGAGCGAGGCAAATTGGCGTGGATCACCGGCGAGCACACCACGGCGCGGAAGAACTTCACCAAGGCGCTGGATACCGCCCGCGCGATCGGCTATCAGCCCGCGGAATGCGACGCCCTCGACGGCCTGAGCCTGGCGCACCGGATGGTCAGCGACTATCGGCAGGCCCGCGACTGCTCGGAGGCCATGCTCGATGTCGCCGAGGATCTGGACGACCCGGAGCGCATCGGCACCGGTCAATGGGGACTGGCGGAATGTCTGCGGCTGAGCGGCGATCACGAGGCGGCGCGACGCCACTATGTGAACGCGCTGCGCATCGCCCGTGGCATCAACTACCGCAAGCTCGAAGGGGACGCGCTGCGCGGACTCGGCCATTCGGAACGATTGATCGGCGAGGTGCAATCGGCGCGCACGTACTACGAGGAGGCGCTGGCCATCGCACAGCGCATCCATGACCGGTACGGCGAGGGCTGGGCCCTGTGGGGGCTGGGCAATATCCTTCGCACGCTGGGGAATTCGCGGGAGGCGCGGGAATACCTCGAACAGGCCGGGCGGCTGGCCATCGCGGTGAACGATCCACTGGGGAATATGGACGCGTTGCGCGGGCTCGGCCATCTGGAACGCAGTGCGGCCGACCATGAGCGGGCCTGCCACTACTACAAGGCTTCACTGTCCATTGCCCGGCGCGTGGGAAACCCGCAGGGCGAGGCCGATGCACTGCACAATATGGCGCGGGTGGCAGCCGAGCAGGGCAACGTCGCGGACGCGTGCGCCATGTTGCGGCGGGCGCAGGCGATCACTGTGCGGCTGCGGCTACCGCTGCGCGCGCGGGTCGAGGAGCGGATCCGGCAGCTGGGTTGCTGAATCGCGGCCCGCCGCAGCGCAGGACGGCCAGTGCCGCGAGAGTCCGTGCGCAAGCCAGCATTTCGCTGACGAGAACGTGGTCCTCGGTATCCGGGCCCTCCCCGCGGGGACCGAACAGGCAGCATTGGATTCCGGCCCTGGACAGGTGGGTGGTGTCGTTGCCGCAGTAGGAGTACGGCAGCACCAGCCCGGTTTCCTTGACCGAAAACGAGGACACCTGCGGCAGCAGGGCCGAAATATCCTTCACCAGTTCGGAATCGGGCGACACGTCCATGGGCGGCATCTCGGCCCCGCCGACCCGGAACACCGGATCGGGCGGCTGGTCGACCGAGATCCGGGCTTCGGGAAACAACCGTGCCGCCGTGCGCACGAACGCCTCCAGCACCTCCACGACGAGCTCGGGTTCGTACGGTGGCGGATAGCGCAGATCGTAGATCGCGGTGGCCTTGTCGGCGCTGTAGCTGACGCCCGACGGATCGTGCCGGTCCCCGCGGCCGGCGACCAGGCTGGACAGTTGAAGACGCGGCAACTCCGGATATTTCGGGTCGCCCAGGCCGAGATCGGTTCGATCGAGCAGGTCCATCAGTGCGCGCAGGACGGCGATCGCGTCCACGCCCTCGCGATGACGGCTGGTGTGCGCGGTCTTCCCGCGCACCACGAGGGCGAACTTGTGCACTCCGGCGGTGCGAGTCAGGATGTGCCGCACCGAATACGGCTCGGGAACGACGGCGGCGTCGGCGAGCAAGCCCTTGCCCAGCGCCTCGGACAGCGCACGCTTGGTGCCCACCCCGCCCTGCAGTTCGCCGGCGACGAATTCCAGGCGAAGCGGGCGGGCCAGTCGAATTCCGCTGCGCTGCACCATGATCGCCGCTCCGATCATCGCCGCGAGGCCGCTCTTCATATTGTGCAGCCCCGCGCCGTAGAGCTTGTCCCCGTGACGCCGGGCCGTGAAGCGGTCCGGGCGATCGTCCACCGGATCCATGTCCAGGTGCCCGTTGAACAGCAGCGCGGGCTTGCCTGCCCCGCCGATGCGTCCGATGGTCTGGTAGCGGTCCGGGCCACCGGGCTGTGCGGCCGCTGCCACCCACTGCTCGTTCGCTTCGATCCCGTTGTTCCGCAAGACATCCCGGACGTGCAGGGCGAGTGCGGTCTCGTCGCCCGTATAGGACGGTATCGCGGTCAGATCGGTGGCGATCTCGATGAGTTCCGATTCGGCGAGCAGGCTCTCGGATATCGAGAGGAAGTGGGCGACCTGGTCAGTCACGATCGCGGAATCCGATCAGCAGTACGTCGCGGTAGCCTTCGGAGTCGCTCCCGTCGCGCTCGATCCGATGGGTGAAGTGCAGCACCCTGGCGTCGTCGAAGACGAACGACTGCAACGGCTCGTCCAATCCGAATCTTTCCAGCAGGGTCGGCTCATCGTCCGGCCGGTAGACCTCGGACACGCCACCGAGGATGTTCTCGCGTCTGACCAGATGGACCGAACCGCCGAGCAACCCGTCGCGGTGGATGCCCTCGGGCGCGGGTTCGCCGGGAGCGACAATCCGGATGAAATGGATATCCACCTCGACCTCCGGGGTCCGCGTCTCGTTCAATACATCCGCGGCCAGCAGCATTCTCGCCACCGAGTTTGCGAGTTTCTCGGTGACAGCGGTGACCGGATGCGCCGGGGGAATCAGCTTGAAGACGCGCGCGATTCCGCCTTGCAGCCGATTGACCGACATATCTTGGATATACGGCCCAGGCGCCTCGTCCCGTTCGAAACGCAGCTCTCCGGATTTCTCGATGAACAGCGAGAACCGCTGGTAGGACCGGAGCCGGGTGCGATTCTTCTCGGGAAGCCAGTCGTCCAGCGACAATTCGTTATCGTAGACATCGGCCAACAACGCGAATTCGCGACGAGTGAGTTGGTCGATCATCGGAACGACGGCATAGCCCGTGGCACGCAGTCCGGACCATGCGGTGTCGGCGGATGACACACCGCTCATCGGGTTCAGCGGAACTCCTTCCTCCACGGTGACGTCATATCGTCTCCCGTAACCGATGAGCGGGCCGGGGTCGGATTTTGCCACAAAACGGCTGCGATACTTCGCATATCATGTTTCGCGATTCGCAGTTCCGGGTTACGGCCGCGTCGGCGTGTCGGACAGGGTCCGCCTGGCGTGGAGTTTAGAGGAGCCCCGGGAAACCCGCTCACCGAGCGAGGGGTCTCCGAACGGGCGTGCGGCTACCTCGCCGCAGCGACGAGGCGGGCCTGGGCACGGGCGACCCGACGGCCTACTTCGGCTTCGTCGACGGTGCGAACTTCCCCGTCGCGCACCACCATTCGGCCGTTCACGATCAGGGCGGCCAGTGGTGGGGCGGCGCCCAGGATGAGCGCTGTGACCGGGTCGTCGATACCCGCGTAGGCGGGGCCGGTGAGGTTCCAGAGCGCGAGGTCGGCCAGCTTGCCCGGCTCCAGTGATCCGATCTCGTCGGCACGGCCGAGGATGCGGGCTCCGCCCATGGTGGCCAACTCGAGGGCGGTGCGGGTGGTCATGGATTGGGGGCCTGCGGTTTGGCGGGCGAAGAAGAGGGCGTTGCGGGGTTCTTCTATGAGGGAACCGGATTCGTTGCTGGCCGCGCCGTCGACGCCGAGGCCGACGGGGACGCCTGCGGCGAGCAGGGCGGGGATGCGGGCGATGCCGGTGCCTATGCGGGCGTTGGAGGTGGGGCAGTGGGCCGCGCCGGTGCCGGTGCGAGCCATGGTGGTGATGGCGGTGTCGTCGAGGTGGATGGCGTGGGCCCACCAGACGTCGGGGCCGACCCAGTCGAGGCGTTCCATGTATTCGGCGGGGGTGCAGCCGTGGGTCTCTCGGCAGTACCGCTCCTCGTCGCGGGTTTCGGCGACGTGGGTGTGCAGGCGGACGCCGAGTTCCCTTGCCAGGACCGCGGATTCGCGGAGGAGGTCGGTGGTGACCGAGAACGGGGAGCAGGGGGCGAGGGCGATGCGGAGCATGGAGTCGAAGGACGGGTCGTGCCAGCGGGAGACCGCGTCGGCGCTGGCTTTCAGGATGTCGTCGAGGGATTCGACGACCGCGTCGGGTGGCAGGCCGCCGGCGCTGCGGCCGAGGTCCATGGAGCCGCGGGTGGGGTGGAAGCGGAGGCCGACCGTGCGGGCGGCGTCGATTTCGGCGGCGAGCAGGTCACCGGCGTGCCGGGGGAAGACGTAGTGGTGGTCGGTGGTTGTGGTGCAACCGGTTCGGGCCAGGGCGGCGAGGGCTCCTGTGGCGGCCACGCGGGTGGCGTCCTCGTCGATGCCGGCCCAGATGGGGTAGAGGGTGGTGAGCCATTCGAAGAGGGTGGCGTCGGGGGCCAGGCCGCGGGTGATCCACTGGTAGAGGTGGTGGTGGGTGTTCACCAGTCCGGGGGTGAGCAGGCAGCCGCGGCCGTCGATGCGGGTCGCGCCGGGGGTTTCGGGGGCGGGACCCGCGCCCACAGCGTGAATTCTGTTGCCGTGCAGGATCACATGGCCGTCGCGGTGTTCGGTGCCGGCGGCGTCGACCGTCGCGACGGCGCAGCCCTCGATGACCTGGATCGTGTCGGCGGCCATGGTGTCAGCTTCCTCGATAGGTGGAGAAGGCGAAGGGGGACAGCAGGAGTGGGACGTGGTAGTGGCGGGCGTCGGTCACGGTGAAGGCGATGGTGACCTCGGGGTAGAAGGTGTCGACGTGCCGGGCGGCGAAGTACGGGCCGGTGTCGAAGCGCAGCCGGTACGTGCCGGGGGTGAGCTCGCCGCCGAGGGCGGCGATACGTCCATCGGCATCGGTTGTGCCCGAGGCAGATTCCGTACCGCCGGCGTCGAGCAGGGTCACGCCGATGCCGGCGGCGGGGGTGCCGCGCACCGCGTCCAGGACATGCGTGCTGAGGGTGCTCACGGTTCCTGCCCTTCGCCGATCATGCGCCGCAATCGGATTCGATTGATCTTCGCCAATTCCGCTCGCACGATGCGTCTTTCGTCGGCGGGAACGTTTCCGAGCCGGGATTCCAGGATCGCCAGCAGTTCGGCGGGCGTCTTCCCGGTGGCGCACACCAGGTACACGTGCCCGAAACGCTGTTCGTAGGAACGGTTTCCCGCCGCGATGGCGGCGCGCACGGCCGCGTCCGCGGTCGCCATGCCCGCCTGTTCGCGGGCGGAGTTCGCGCTGTCGGGCCGGTCGCCGATGCGCGGATGCCCGGCCAGCGCGAGATCGATCTCGGCCTCGCTCACCTCGTTCAGTACGGCGTCGGCCGTCTCGAGCAATCCCGCCAGATCGCGGTACGGCCGTCGCGCCGCCACTCCGGCCGCCCAGGCCGGGGACGAGCAGCAGGCCAGCAATGCCCGGATCGCCGCGGGTTCCGGCAGCGCGGCGAATTCGTTCAGCCCGATCTCGGTATCCGTCATCGCCTTCCAGCATCGGGCACGGCAACCGGACCCGCCAGTCGACGTGCCGCAGATCCTCGGGGCGCAGCCCGCCATCCTGCGAAAACCGCCTCGGACCACTACGGTCGGCGCATGACCCGCGAACGCTGCGACGGCATCCTGCTGGCGGCCGGTGCCGGAACCCGCTACGGCATGCCGAAGGTGCTGGCGGAGAACGGCTCCTGGCTGGACACGGCGGTCGCCGCGCTGCGCGACGGCGGCTGCGACCGAATCTTCGTGGTGCTCGGCGCGACCGGTCCGGCGCACCCGCTACCGCCGGGAAACCAGACCTCGGAGCCGCGCTGGCTGGTCGCGCAAACACCCCGCATCGTTCTGCCCGAGGGCACCCGTCCGGTGTGGGCAGCCGACTGGGAAACCGGGCTCAGCGCATCGATCCGCGCCGGTCTGGCGGCGGTTTCCGCCCTTGCCGTGCGGACTGCTGCGGCGCGGAAAGAATCCACAGGGATTATTGACATGGGGATAACTTCGACCGGGAATACCGGCCCGGCCGACCTGGTGGCGATCATGCCGGTGGACACTCCGGACGTCCGGGGCGATGTCGTGGCCCGGGTGGTCGCGGCTGCGCGCGACAGCGAGAGCAGGCTCGCGCGAGCGGTGTTCGCAGGTCTCCCCGGCCACCCCGTGGTGCTCGGCCGCGAGCACTGGGCAGGCGTTGTAGCTGCGGCGGAGGGAAATTCAGGGGCGGGCACTTATTTACGGCAACGAGCGGATATGGTGTGCGTCACGTGTGACGACCTCGCGACTGGGATCGACTGGGACTACCCCGGCGGCGGCACACGGTAATCGGGAGCTAGTGATGCGGAATATCGTCGACGATCTGATGCGGTTGTGGCACAGCGGGCGCACGGGCGGATTGGTCACTCTGGTGCGGACCACCGGGTCCTCGCCGCTGCCGATCGGGACGGCGATGGTGGTGGACGCAGACGGCCGGGCCTTCGGCTCGCTGTCGGCGGGATGCGCGGAGGCGGCCGCCTATCAGGTGGCGCTGGAGGCGGCGCGCACCGGCCAGCGCGGCCTGCACCGCTTCGGCCCCGGTAGCGGCCTGGACGCCGGCACCGACTGCCACGGCACCCTCGACGTGTTCGCGGAACCGTTCTCGCGCAGGCATTTTCCCGAGTTCCCGGATGTGGCCGCCGACATTCTGGCGCAGCGGCAGGTCACCGTGTTCACGGTGGTGTGGCATGCGGATCCGGATGTGATCGGCCAGCATCTGGTCACCGATCGCCGGCACGGCACCGAGCTGGTGTCGCTGCCCGATTCGGATGTGTTCGTCTCCTCGTTCGCGCGCCCGCCGCATCTGATCCTGGTGGGCGCCAATGCTTTCGCGTCCGCACTGGCCATTCAGGGCCGGCTGCTCGGCTACCGGGTGACGATCGTCGACGCCCGCCCCACCTTCGCCACCGAGGACGCCTATCCGGGCTGTGAGGTGGTGGTGGACTGGCCGCACCGCTACCTGAACACGCTGGTGTCAGCGGGCGAAATCGATTCCAGCACAGCGCTGGTGGTGCTCTCGCACGACGCCAAGTTCGAGATCCCGCTGCTCACCATCGCTTTGCGACTACCCGAGCTGGGCTATCTGGCCGCCATGGGTTCGCACACCGCGCACACGCATCGGCTGGAAGCCCTGGAGGCGGGCGGTTTCGACGCCGCCACCCTGGACCGGCTGCGCTCCCCCGCCGGTCTCGACCTGGGCGCGTCCACCCCGGCCGAGACGGCGGTGTCGATCGCCGCCGAACTGCTGTCGGTCCGCAACGGCACGTCGGCGGAACCCCGCTCCCCGCACCGCATTCCGGCCTGAGCGAGTTATTTGATCAGGCTCGGATCCTCGGCGTAGAGCTCCTTCAGCACGGACATATCGAAGAGTTTGTCCGCGGCGATATCGATCCCGGCCTTGCCCAGTGCGGCGATATTGTCGGCAATCAGCTTGTCGCTCATGGTGAACAGGCCGTTGGCCTTGGTCTCCGGCGACTCCAGCAGCCCGTTCTGGGCGAGGGCCTCCTGCTTCTGTTCCCCGAGATTCAGCTGCTGGTCCTTGCCGTACACCTCGACCGCCAGCCGCGCCGATTCCGCCGGGTCGGCGATGGCATCCTGCCAGCCCCGGATGTCGGCCTTCAGCCAGGCCTTCAACTTGTCGCGTTCGGAATCGATGGTGCGCTGGTGCACGGTGAGGGTTTCGGCGACCAGCGGCAGGCCGTAATCGGCGAACAAGAAGCTGAAGTTCGTGAATCCCTTGGCGCCCAGAATGATCGGCTCGTTCGTGAAGTAGCTGACCCAGCCGTCGACCTCACCGTTGGCCAGCGGGGTCGGATCGAATTGCGCGGGTACGACGGTCAGCTCCGATCGCGTCATGCCATTGGCGGCGAGCAGCGCGTCGAAAATCAGCTGGTTGGTGTCCTGCACTCCGATCTTGCGGCCCTTCATCTCCTGCGGCGTTCTGATCGGCTTGGCCGCCGAGCTCACGATGCAGAAGGGATTCTTCTGATAGGTCGCGCCGACGATCTTGAGCGGCAGCCCCTTCAGAACGGCGGGTGCGGTGGTCTGCGGCGCGGACATGCCGATCCAGATCTTCCCCGTGCCGATACCCGATTCCACGGAGGTGCTGGCCGCACCGCCGGCGATCAGGTTCACCGACCCGAATCCGGCCTCCTTGTAATAACCCCGGCTGTCGGCGAAGTACTCACCGGCGAATTCGATGTTCTTCAGCCAGGACAGCTGCACCGCGACGGTGCCGTACCTGGATCCGTCCGGCGTGGTGCCATTGCCCGGCCCGGAAGAATCATTGCCGCAGGCGGCGACCAGTCCGGCGCTGCCGACGGCGGCTGCGGTCAGCCCGGCGTAGCGGAGGAAGGATCGCCGATCCAGGGACAGCGGTGCGGCCGGATCCGGCCCGAACAAACGACTCATGCGGCGAATGTAGGGGCTTTCGATTTCGATTTTTTTGCTTTCGGAGAGGTATTTGTATGCGCTGCGTTAATTCGAGTATTCACTCACGTTCGGCCTGCGGCGAGAAGCGCGCGAGCACCAGTCCCTCCAGCACGCCGACGATCGCGTACGCCAGCACCGACACCAGCGTGACAATGGCGATGGAGGCCCAGAGCTGCTCGTACTCGAAGCGGGGGATGGCCTGGATCAGCCCTGCGCCCAGACCGGTTCCGCTGCCGAGCCATTCGCCCAGCAGCGCACCGATCAGGGCGCCCGGCACCGAGATTCGCGCGGCGGCGAACACCGCGGGCAGCGCGGCCGGAATCGCCACCAGCCGCATGGCCTGCCACCGCGAACCGCCGTACGCGGCAACCAGTTCCATGGCCTGCGCGGGTGCGGACCGCAGCCCGGTCATGATCATGACCAGTGCCGGGAAGAACACCACGATGGCCGCCATGACCGTCACGCCGAGCAGCCCGCGCCCGAAGATCAGCACGATGATGGGCGTGAGCGCCACCAGCGGCACCGACCGCAGCAGCATGGCCACCGGCATGAACGCCTGCGCGATGGCGGGCACGCCGACGAAGGCCGCGGCGACCAGCAGCGCCGCACCCAAGCCCGCCGCGAAGCCGATCATGGCGTCCCGCAGCGTGATTCGCAGCTGGCCGAAGATCAGCTGCTGCGCGGACTCGGCGGTCGATCCGATCATCAGGTACTTCCACACCTCGCCGGGCGTCTTGCCGACCGGTCCCACCTGGGGGTACAGCTGCAGGAATCCCTGCCACAGCAGCACCAGCAGGATCAGCGAAACCAGCACCGGCAGCAGGAATTTCCCGATGGGCCGCAGCGCGTTCCGGGTTTTCATCGCGCCTCCGCCCGGGTCCACGGCACGGCCACCCGCGCCACCAGCGCCACGACCGCGTAACCCAGTCCCGCAAGCGCCGCGGCGGCAATGGCCATCCCCCAGGTGCGCGGAATGTTGTAGGCGGTCTGCGCGGCCGTGAGGGCGACACCGATCCCGCTGTCCACGCCGCCCAGATACTCGCCGATGATCGCCCCGAGCACGGCCGACGGGGCCGCGATCTTCAACGCCGCCAGGGTATTCGGCAGCGCTGAGATCAACTGCACGCGCCGCAGCCGCTGCCACCGCCCGCCACCGTAGGCGCGCACCAGATCGAGGCTGGTGCGATCGGCCGACCGCAGTCCGGACACGGTGCCGACCATGGTGGTGAAGAAGCAGTACATGGCGGCCAGGAACACCGTCGGGGTGCGGCCGCCGAAGACCACCAGGATGATCGGCCCGAGTGCCAGCAGCGGCGTGCAGTAGCTGAGGATGGCCAGCTGCGTCACCAGCATCTCGATCGGCGGGATCAGCACCACCAGCACGGCGAGCGCGATGGCCAGGCCGTTGCCCCACAGAAACCCTTGCAGCGCACACTGTGCCGTGATCCGGAAGTTGGGCCCGTACAGTGCCCAACCGTCGTGGTACATGGTGTTCAGCACCAGCCACGGACCGGGAATGGTCCCGCCCGCGACGTGCGCGGCGGCCAGCGCCTGCCATATCGCCAGCAGGGCCGCGAGGCCCGCGAGCCCACCGAGTTTTCCGATCCGGTTCATTCCGCGCTCACCCCCTCCTCCGCGGTGACGCCGCCGTGCCCGGTGCGCCCGAACAGCAGTTCCGACAGGTAGTCGCAGAGTTTGTGAAAGTCCGGGCTGCGCATCATCTCCGGGGTGCGCGGGCGCGGCAGGTCGATGTCGACGAGCTGCACGATGCGGCCGGGCCGGGGACTCATGACGGCCACGACATCGGAGAGGAAGACCGCTTCGGCGATGCCGTGCGTGACCATGAGGGTGGTGGCGGGCTTTTCGGTCCAGATGCGCAGCAGTTCCAGATTGAGCCGCTGCCGGGTCATATCGTCGAGCGCGCCGAAGGGTTCGTCGAGCAGCAGCACCTTGGGTTTCACCACCAGGGCGCGGGCGATCGAAACCCGTTGCCGCATACCGCCGGACAGCTGCACCGGCTTGGCCTTCTCGAAACCTTCCAGGCCGACCAGGCGGATCAGCTCGGCGATCTGTTCCGGGTCGACGGGCAGCCCGGCCACCTGTAGCGGCAGCTTGATATTGGATTCCACACTGCGCCAGGGCAACAGCGCCGAATCCTGGAAGGCGATCCCGAATTCGTGCCGCCTGCGCAGTTCGGCCGGGCTCTCACCATTGATGCGCGCGGTTCCGGCGCTGGGCGTGTCCAGGTCCGCGAGAATGCGCAGGATGGTGGACTTGCCGCAGCCGGAAGGTCCGAGCAGCGACAGGAAGGCGCCCTGTTCCGTGTGCAGGTCCACCGCGTCCAGCGCCTGGACGGTGCGCCGCCCGGCCCGGAACGTCTTGCTCAATCCGCTGATGTGGATGCCCGTTCCAGCGGCCGCTTCCGAACTCATACGGTCACGGTAAGCGCCGGGAATTGCCGTGATATTGCGAATCGGCGGACCGGATTTCGCAATTGTTACCAGCGGCAGTCGTTTTCGGTTACCAGCCCGGTGGTTCGAACCAGTCCCGGGCCTCGCGGCGGAACAGCAGCACGATCACCACGAGCGAGACAATCGGCCCGATCGGGCCGGGCGGGCGGCCGTCGGTGATGGAGGGGACGGTCCACAGCATGTTCATGGCGGCGAGCAGGATTCCGCCGATCCGCACCGACTGGCCCTCGGAGTTGAAGGTCAGCGCCACCAGTCCGAGCAACCATGCGGCAAGGAAGGGAACTCCGGTGGCGATGGCGGCCTTGGTGCCCAGCAACCAGCCGGACGACGCCGTGCACAGGATTCCCAGCACGGCCTGACCGACGGCAATGATCTGTGCCGCGCGCACGGCCCGCGGCATCCGGTACATGTCGCCTACGCCCGGCCCGGGATCGGGCGGCATACGAAGGTCGGACACTCGCCGACCATATCCCGCCGACCGGTCGTTTCCGGTCTCCCACGCCGCCTTTCAGCCCGGCATGACCACCGACCGTCATCCCGGCATGCTTTTGGCCGGGATCCACACCCGCCGGACGACTACGGCCGGGCCGCGACCGCTTCCAGTTCGCGCACGCGGACCGTCGGCTGCAATCGATCACGCAGCACCCGGTCGATCTCGCCCGCGACGGGAATGACCACGGCGGCGGCCGACGTGGCGACCGCGTCGGTGAGCAGAGCCGGCCAGTCCGGGGTGACGCCCCCGGCCAGACCCGCGATGATGGCGGCCACGGCCGCGTCGCCCGCGCCCGTGGGATTGCCCGCGAGAGGTTGCGGCAGGCCCGCCGACCAGGCGCGATCGGCGGTGACCGCGACCATGCCCGCGCCCCCGCGGGTGACCACCACCGCGCCCGCGCCGTCGGCGATGATCGGGTCCACGGCTGTCAGGATCTCCGCGACGGTGGTGGCGGGACGGCCGGTGAGCCGTTCCAGCTCCTCGGTATTCGGGGTGAGGATGATGCCGGGCACGCTCGCCGCCAGTTCCAGGGCGGGCCCATCGAAATCGCAGATGGTGGGCACCCCGGCGGCGATGGCCAGGCGCGCCAGTTCCGCGGGCAGCCCGGGATCGACGCCGCCGGGCAGCGAACCCGCGATCACCAGGCCGCTCACATCCGACAGCATGCCGGTGACCCGCACCCGCAGCTGATCGACCGCGTGCGGTTCGGAGACGCGCGGCCCGGGTTCCCACAGCGCGGTGGCGGTGCCGTCGGCGGATTCGCTGATCACGACCGTGCGCCGCACCCAGGGCAGGGCGTGCACGAAGTCGACGGACATCTCCAGTTCGGCGGCCGCCGCGAACTGGTGATCGGCGAACCCGGTGGCGCGCGCGTACTTGCCGAGCTGGTTCAAGACCCGCGTCACATTGATGCCGCGGCCACCCAGCCGCTGGTCCACGGACCGCACCCGATGCGCACGCCCCCGCTCGAAATGCTCTACGCGATAGGTCATGTCGTAGGCGGGGTTCATGGTCACCGTGAGAATCACCAGTACAACTCTCCATGCCGGGGCACCGGACGCAACCCCTGCACAAGGGTAGAGCACCGAATGTCATTGCCTCTCAGAAGCATTCTCACCGACAGTGTCCGGCAACACAGTGAAATCCGCGCTACTCACTTCGATCGGACATCCAGCACACGCAGAGCAACCTCGACGTCGCGCTGAATGTTCAGCCGCCCCGGCCCCAGATACTTGCGCGGATCGGAGACCGAAGGCTGTTCGGCGAGTGCCACCCGCACCGCGTCCGTGAGCGCGATATTCAACCGCGTACCAATATTGATCTTGACCATCCCATGCCTGATGGCCGAGCGCAGCCCGTCATCCGGCACACCCGAGGACCCGTGCAACACCAGCGGAACGGGCAACGCCGCGGCCAGCTTCGCGATCAGCTCATCGTCCAGCGCGGCATCCCTGGTATGCATGGCATGCGACGACCCCACCGCCACCGCCAGCGCATCCACTCCGGTGGCAGCCACGAATGCGGCAGCCTCCCCCGGATCGGTCCGCACCCCCGGCGCATGCGCCCCGTCCTTCCCCCCGACCTCCCCCAACTCGGCCTCCACGAACACCTCGCGCTCATGACACCACCGCGCGATCTCGGCCGTGCGCGCCACATTCTCGCCGTAGTCGAGATGCGCCCCGTCGTACATGACGGAGGTGACCCCCGCCTCGACCGCATCCCGAATCAATTCCACCGCGGTCGCATGATCCAGATGCACCGCCAGCTCCGCCGCACTATCCTCCGCAATGGCCAGACACGCCCGCGCCAGCGGTTTCACCCCGCCGTGATACTTCGCGGTGTTCTCCGAAATCTGCAGAATCGCCGGTCTGCCAACACTTTCCGCCGCGGCGGCAATGGCCTCGGCATGCTCGAGCGCCACCACGTTGAAGGCACCCAATCCGCCGGGCGCGGCCGACGCGATGAGTTTCGGAACAGGGATCAGGGACATGAGAATTCCTGTGGGTCAGGCGCACACACCGGCTCCACCCGAACTGTGGGCAACAGGCGTGCGCGCAACGATAGGTCCACCTCCCCCGCGACCGGCGCCGCCACCGCGGCCGCCGACGTCGCCACCGCCTCGGCCAGCAATTCCGGCCACTGCGGCACCGCACGCTGCGCCCGCGACTCCGGCACGAGCGCCTGCGACACCGCACCGTTCGCCGGCAGCGACTGCACCGCAAGGGAATTCGGGAGGTCATGAGCACCGAAACTCGCGCCCGCGAGGTGGGCGATGACCGCGGCGGCAGCAGCATCACCCGCGCCGGTGGGATTTCCGGTAATCGATTCGGTGAGGTGCGCGCGCCAGGCGCCGGAGGCGGTCACCGCCACCATGCCCTCCGCACCGCGAGTGGCCACCACCGCCCGGACGCCGTCCGCCAGCAAGGGCCGCACCGCACGCACCACCTCCACCGGACCATGCGTCGCGAATCCCGTGAGTTCGCGCAGCTCTTCGGCATTGGGCATGAGCACCACACCGGGGACGCGGACCGCGTAGCGCAGGGCCGCACCGTCCACATCGCAGATGACCGGCACGCCCGCCCCCACCGCCATGCGCGCGAGTTCGGCGGGCAGGCTCGGACGCACCCCCTGCGGCAGCGAGCCCGACACCACCATGCCCCGCAGTTGCGGCAGCAGCACGCGGATGCGAGTCATGAGCAGCTCGATCACGCTCGAATCCCGCACTGCCGCACCGGGCTCCCACAACCCGGTCACGGTTCCGTCGGCTTCGTGCACCACCAGGGTGCGCCGCACCCACGGCAGGCCGTTCACGAAATCGACCGGTACCGACCCGGCCGCGAACTCGGCGAACTCCAGGTCGGCCAAACCCGATGCCACGGCATATATTCCGGCACCGGTGAGCACGCGCGCCACATTGACGCCCTTCCCGCCCGCGCGCTGCTCCACCGTCTGCACCCGCTGCGCCGCACCGCGTTCCATCCGCTGCACGCGATAGGTCACGTCATAGGCGGGATTCAATGTCACGGTGAGGATCACGGCAGCCACCTTCCCCGATACATCACCCTCCGCAATGCCAGCTCGTCGTCGACGACGAGGAGATCCGCGTACCCCCCGGCACGCAGATCCCCCACATCAGCCAACCCGGCAGCCCGGGCCGGTGTCTCGGTAGCGGCCCGTACCGCATCGACCAGTGGCACACCGCATTCCCGCACGGCCCAGGCGACGCACTGCAACAGATGCGCCGTCCCACCCGCGATGGATCCGCTGGCCACCCGGGCCACGCCCGCGCTCACCCGCACCTCCTGCGGTCCGAGCCGGTAAACCCCATCCGACATCCCCGCCGCCTGCATGGCATCGGTGATCAGTGCGACCTGCCCCGGCGCGGCCGCGAAAACCATTGCCCCGAAACCGGAATCGACATGCACGCCGTCCCCGATCAACTCCACGGTCGCAGTGCCCCGTGCGGCAGCCGCGAGCGCCGCCGCAACCGGACCTGCGCCGCGATGGTGCAGCGGCGGCATGCCGTTCGCGAGATGCGTCACCGACGAACCGAACCCGTTGGGCCGCAAGGCTTCCCGGAACACAGCGAAACTCGCGTCACTGTGCCCCAGCGAAACGGTCACCCCCTGCTCGGCCAGCATTGCCGCAACCTTGTCGAACCCCGGCAGTTCCGGAGCCATGGTCATCACCCGCAGGTGCCCGCCGGCCGCATCCACCAGCCGCCGCGCCAGTTTCTGGTCCGGCTCGATGAGAAAGCGGGGATCCTGCGCCCCGCATCGCGTACCGGAGAGAAACGGCCCTTCGGCGTGAATCCCGCCGATCTCCCCCGCAGCCGCCAGCTCCCCCAGCATCCCGGCCTGTGCGACCATATCGTCCGGTGCGGCGGTGACAATCCCCGCCAGGACGGTTGTCGTTCCCCGCGACCGGTGAAACGCGGCGGCCCCCAATGCCTCCCGCGGATCGACGGTATCGAACCGATGCCCCGCGCCGCCGTGATTGTGGATGTCGACAAGCCCCGGCAGTACGGTTCCCGCGTGGCCGGGAATCCGCGACTCAGGATGTAGCGCCAGCCATTCGGCGAACCCGAGCACGCTCGTGACGCGCGCTCCGTTAACCGTCACGACTCCGTCGTCCGAGATCTCGTGGCCGGTGACGATCCGCCCTCGAATGTGTTCTGTCATCGGAGCACCTCGCCTCGCCTCATCAGCATCCTCCCCGGATATGCCACCGTTCATGTCAACGTCCTATGGCCTGCGCGCAAGGCCGTGTCGACCGCTACCAACCGCGAGCCCCGGCTTCGTGGCCACCCTCGTCTGTGCCCGAACCGGCGGCCCGGCTCGATACACGACTCCCGGGCGAGCGGCACGGACAGCGCCGGCGCATTTCCGGAAGCTCATGTCAGGGCGCCGTGGCGGGCGTAGAGGGCGGCGCCGACGAGGCCGGCGCGGGCGCCGAAGTCGCCGATGACCACCTCGGGGGCGGGGATGACGCGGAGGCGGTCGGTGAGGGCGTCGTGCAGGCGTTCGGCGAGGGCGTCACCCGCGCCCGCGAGGCCGCCGCCGAGAACTATGGCCTCGGGACAGACGGCGTGAACTACGCCCAGCAGGCCGTCGGCGAGCGCCGCTACGGCATCGTCCACCACCACCTGGGCGTCGTCATCGGTGGATAGTCGGTCGAAAATTTCTGCGGCACTGCCGCATTCGCGACCGGTGCGGCGGGCGTAGGCGCGGGTGATGGCGGGGGCGGAGGCAACGGTCTCGACGCAGCCGACATTGCCGCAGGGGCAGGGGATGCCGTGGGTGCGGCGGAGGGCGATGTGGCCGTACTCGCCGGCCTGGCCGGTTGCGCCGCGAACCAATTTGCCTGCCACGGACAGGGTTCCGCTGATCCCGGTGCCGATGATGATCACGCAGACGGTGTCCCGGCCGCGGCCGCCGCCGAAGCGCCATTCGGCCCAACCGGCCGCGGCGACATCGTGCTCGATGAGGACGGGCATGCTCCAGCGGTCGGTGAAGCGGGGACCGACCTCCACATCACGCCAGCCGACGTTCGCGCTGAATACGGCGATTCCCTTGTCGGCGTCCACGACTCCGGGCAGGAGTACAGCCGCTCGACGCACGCGGTCGCGCTCATCGTCCGACAGCCGCGCGAGCAGCTGGTCGCCGAGGGTCAGCATGGCCTCGAAAGCGGCTTCGCCCCGTGGAGTTTCGACGGTCCCAGCGGCGAGCACCGCGCCCTCCGCGTCGGTGATCTCGGCCTTGATGGTGGTGCCGCCGACGTCGACGCCGAGGACCAGGTCGTGCGCGTCCAGGACGGGACCGATCGCGCTCGCGGACCTGCCGACCGCGCGGAGTTTGCCGGCCGAGGGTGTGTTCACCGTATTCGCGCTCATGAACCGAGGATTACCGATCGGCTCAGGCTGCGTGGGTGATCCGGGTCCAGACCCAGGTCGGCGGCGCGCCGCACGCACAGGCGATGGACGCGGACCAGGTCGGCCAGGGGGTCTGTGCCGCGGTGTTCCAGGTGTGCGCCGGTGGCGGCGATCTCGGCGGCGAAGCCGGCCGGCAGCGGGCCGAACCCCCAGACGACGCGACCGGGCGCGGCAATGCTGATGGGCCCGTGGCGGTATTCGGTGGCCAGGTAGGACTCGGTCCAGGACTGGCAGGATTCCCGCAGTTTGAGCGCGGCCTCGTCGGCCAGGGCGGCGGCGAAACCCATGCCGACGAAGCTGATCTGGTCGGCGTAGCGGACCGCGTCGAGGGCGGTGGCCGCGTCCTCGGCGAGCACCGCGCGGGCCTGCTCGATGACGGGCGTCAGATCCTCCCCGAGATGCCAGCGCAGGATGGCGAGAGTGGTTGTGGCGAACCGGGTCTGCACCACCGACTGCTCGTCGGCCTCGGAGATGAGCAGGGGCGAGCCCAATTCCAGTGCGGGCGTGCCCGGGCTCGAACTGATCACCGTGCGCGCCGTTCCCGCAGGCAGGGCGCGCAGGGCGTCGAGCACCTCGGTGGTGGTGCCGGAGCGGCAGATCACCAGGTAGCGGTCGTAGTCCCGGCCGGCGGGCACCGCGCTGGCGGGCCAGGCGTCGGTGAGCCCGTGCCCGGCTCGCTCACGCAGCGCGGCGACCGCGCGCGCCATGAACAGTGATGTGCCGCAACCGATCACGGCGACGCGCTCTCCCGGCGCGGGCAACAGCCCACGGTGCGTGGCCGCGAGGGTTTCGGCGTGTGCCCACAGGTCGGGCTGGGCGGCGACTTCGGTGGCGAGGTGGGATGCGGGGCTTCGATCGGGAGAGGTCAGCACGAGAACAGAGTGCGCCCCGTGATCGTTCATGTCAACTTTACAACCGAACCGGTCACAAACGATCACGCATGCGCTAGATTCGAATCAAATGCCGATCGGTCCGGCCAGCCGGCGATGGTCCGGGCGGGTGAGATGTGAAAGGTTCATTCGTGAAAACACCACTTCGACGCGTCCTGACGGGGGTCGCGCTGACCACCGCGGCGGTGCTCGCGACCACTTCGTGCGGGTTCGGCTCCAACGACGCCGACGACAAGGACCCCAATTCCATCGCCCTGCTGGTGCCCGCCTACAGCGACGGCCCCACCGGGACGAAGGCGCTGTGGGAGGGCATCATCGCCGGGTTCGAGAAGGACAATCCCGACCTGAAGGTACGCCTTCAGGTGGAGTCCTGGGACTCGATCAACGATGTCGTGCGCACCAAACTGCAATCCACGTCCACCACGCCGGACATCCTGAACATCGACGCCTACTCCACCTTCGCCGCCGACGGGATTCTCTATCCGGCCAAGGACGTGGTCTCGGATTCCGTTCTGGCCGATATCGATCCGGGTTTCGCCAAGAACGCCACCATCGACGGCACCCAGTGGGCGCTGCCCCTGTTCGCCTCCACCCGCACGCTCTTCTACAACACCGAGCTGTTCGAGCGCGCCGGCGTGGCCACCCCGCCCAAGACCTGGACCGAGCTGACCGACGCGGCCAAGAAGATCCAGGCCCTGGGCGGCGGCGTCTCCGGGTACGGCCTGCCGCTGGGCAGCGAAGAGGCCCAGGGCGAAACGTCCATCTGGACCTTCGGCGCGGGCGGCGCCTGGACCGACGGCACCGCCGTCACCGTCGACACCGCCGCCAACCTGAAGGGCGTCACCGCCATGAAGGCGCTCGCGGACGCCGGTGTGACACAACCGAATCCGGGCGCCACCAATCGCAAGGACGTGATCAACTCCTTCATCCAGGGCAAGATCGGCATGATCGAGGGCCTGCCCCCGGTGCTCGGCATGATCAGCGAGAAGAACCCGGGTCTGAAGTTCGCCACCGCTCCCTCACCCACCGAATCCGGCGCGCCGGTCACGCTGGGCGTCGCCGATCACCTGATGGCGTTCAAGAAGGACGGCGGCAAGCAGGCCACCATCAAGAAGTTCCTCGACTACTTCTACTCGCCCGCCGTCTACGCGAACTTCGTGGGATCCGAGCACTTCATCCCGATCACCAAGTCGGGTCTGAGCACGCTGGCCGACGACCAGGTGACCAAGATCTTCGGCCCCACCCTGCCGAACGCCCGCTTCTACCCGAGCAACAATCCGAAGTGGGGCGCGGCCCAGGGCGCGATCCGTCAGCAGATCGGCACCGTCACCCAGGGCCAGGATCCGGCGTCGGTCCTCGCCAAGATCCAGCAGGCAGCGAATTGAGCAGGGGCAGAACCCATTCCGCCACGGCAGGGCTGCGCGCCCTGCCGTGGATCGGCCCGGTGCTCGTGCTGATCGCCGGTATCGTCGCCTTCCCGGCCGGGTACATGCTGTGGACCAGCACCCGGGATCTGAGCCCGTACGGGCAGGATCGCGGCTCGGCCGGGACGGCGAACTACCGTGCGCTGTTCGACATTCCGGAGCTCGGCTCGGTGCTGTGGCACACGGTGGTCTGGGTGGTGGCCGTCGTCGCGCTCACACTGGTGCTGTCACTGGCGCTGGCGCAATTCCTGAACAAGGACTTCCCCGGCCGCACCGCGGTCCGGCTGGCCGTGCTGGTGCCGTGGGCGGCCTCGGTGGTCATGACCACCACGATCATCTACTACATGCTCGACCCGGATATCGGCATCGCCAACCGCTTCCTGGTCGATATCGGCGTGCTGGATCGCGGCTACGGTTTCACCAAGCAGCCGGGCCCGGCCTTCGCCGTGGCCATCGGCGTGGCGGTGTTCGTCTCCATCCCCTTCACCACCTACACGATTCTGGCCGGGCTGCAATCGATTCCGGCCGAGGTCGAGGAGGCGGGCCGGGTGGACGGCGCGAACGCCTGGCAGCGCTACCGGCATCTCACCCTGCCGCAGCTGCGCCCGGCCATCGCGGTGGCGACCATCGTGAACATCATCAATGTGTTCAACTCGCTGCCGATCCTGAAGGTGATCACCGGCGGCATCTCCGGTTTCGCCGCCGACACCACGACCACCTTGACCTTCAAGCTGATTCAGCAGAACCAGCAGGTCGACACGGCCGCGGCCATGAGCGTGCTGAACTTCGCGCTCATTGTCGTGATCATCGCCGTCTACGTGAAGGTGGTCCGCCCGACCGAACAGGTGGACACATGACGACCGTGCTGACCCGACCCGCCGGAGATCCCGAGGTCGCGGCGGAAACCACTGCGCCGCCGCCGAAACGACGCCGCTGGGAGCTCACCGCCGTGGGCGTGGTGCTGGCCGCGTTCTTCCTGCTGCCCTATCTGGTCATGGTGCTGGGTTCGCTGAAATCCCGGCCCGAGATCCTGCGCATCCCGCCCACCTACCTGCCCGAGCAGTGGCATCCGGACAACTACACCACCATGTGGGACACCCCGGAGACCCCGCTGCCGTTCAACCTGGTGAGCACGATCATCATCGCCTCGTTCGCCACGCTGCTGGTGCTCGCGGTAGCCATCCCGGCCGCGTATTACACCGCGCGCAAACGCTTTCCGGGCAAGGCGGCGTTCCTGGCGCTGGTGCTCATCACCCAGATGCTGCAGCCGACCGTGCTGGTGACGGGCCTGATCCGGGAGTTCTTCACGCTCGGCATCACCGACACCTGGCTGGCCATGATCCTGGTGAACTCGGCGTTCAATCTGTCGTTCGCGGTGTGGATCATGCACTCGTTCTTCGCCGCGGTGCCGATCGAGATCGAGGAGGCGGCGGCGCTGGACGGCCTGTCCCGCACCCAGACCCTGCTGCGGGTGAGCCTGCCGCTGGTGTGGCCGGGCATCGTCACCGCGACCATCTTCACGGTGGTGGCCTGCTGGAACGAATTCGCCGCCAGCCTGGTCATTCTCACCACGCCGGAGAACCAGCCACTATCGGTGGCATTGACGAAGTTCATCGGCCAGTACGACACGTCTTGGCAATATGTCTTCGCGGTCTCTACCGTCGGCATCGTGCCCGTCGTCATTCTCTTCGCGCTCATCGAGAAGCGACTGGTCGCCGGTCTCACGGCCGGAAGCGTGAAATGACCCCTCGACCGGAAGGCTGAAGTGACCGCAGCGGCTGATCGACCGCAACGCTGGAATCGGCTGCTGGAGTTGCTGGCGCACTCCGGGCGACTGTCGGTGGAGGAGGCGTCGGCGGTCCTCGAGGTCTCCCCCGCCACCATCCGCCGCGACTTCACCGCCCTGGCCGAACAGCAGCTCGCCACCCGCACGCACGGCGGCATCGTGGCCACCTCGGTCGCCTACGAACTGCCCGCGCGGTACCGGCACGCCGACGAGGCCAAGCACCGGATCGCCGAGCACGCCGCGGAATCCATCGAGCCGCACTGTGTGGTCGGCATGAACGGCGGCACCACCACCACCGCGGTGGCGCGGGCGCTGGCCGGCCGCACCGATCTGTCCGGGTCCGGCGACGAGCAGCTCACCATCGTCACCAATGCCCTCAATATCGCCTCCGAGCTGGTGCTGCGCCCGCACCTGCGCACGGTCTGCCTGGGCGGCACCGCCCGGCGCGAGTCCTATGAGCTGTACGGCCCGCTGGCCGAGCGCTCGCTGGCGGAACTGCGCCTGGACACGCTCGTGCTCGGCGTCAACGCCATCTCGGCCGAGGGCGGCGCACAGTGCAAGCATCTGGGCGAGGCCGGGGTGAATGCCGAAATGGTGCGCCGCGCAACGCAAGTCGTGGTGGTCGCGACTTCCGACAAACTCGGCCGCAGCGCGCTGGCCCGCATCTGCCCGATCGATCAGGTGGATCTGCTGATCACCGATTCCGATGCCGATCCCGATGCGGTGGCCGCACTGCGTGCCGCGGGCGTGCGGGTCGATCTGGTCTGAGCTCCGCCGCTACCCGGCGGAGCTTCGCCATGTCTCCGACATTTGATCATTACTGATCGTTTGGACCGTAGACGAATCATATATGAGCAGTTACCCTACTTCTCAGTAAGAAATCCGCAGGTGCCCCTCGTCCGCGCACCGCTCGACCACCTGGCAGGGACTCCATGAACCAGCTCCCCGAACCCGATCTGCTCGGCACCCTCCTGGGCTATCTGCAGATGGCTCCGACCTCACTGCTGCACAACCTCGGCCGACTGCTCGGAGTCCTGCTGTGAAGGCCCGCGCGCGCTTCGGCCGCCGCCTGTGCTGCACGCTGGCCAGTGCCGCCCTCATCGCCTCCGCCGCCGCGCTCGCGCAGGCCCCGGCCGGCGCGGTGCCGATTCCCGGCGGTCAGGCCACCACGCTCTGGATTCCGGGCGCCGACGGCGTCCGCCTCAATGCCATCATCACCGCGCCCGCGGATATCGCCACGCACAAGAACCCGCTGGTCCTGCAGCCGTCGGGCTGGGGCATGCCGGCCATGGGCAGCATCGGCTCGGCCTACCGGCTCTCCACCGGCGAGAATTTCATCTCCATCGAATACACCGCGCGCGGCATGTACCTGTCCGAAGGCGAGGTCGACCTCCTCGGCCACAAGGACGCCGAGGACGCGTCGGCCGTCATCGACTGGGCCATCGCGAATCTGAATGTGGATCCGGACCGCATCGCCATCGCGGGCGGCTCGTACGGGGCCGGCATGTCGCTGATCGCGGCCGCGCACGATCCGCGGATCAAGGCCATCGTCGCCGATTCCCCGCCCACCGATATCGGGGAGGCGCTCGCGCCCAATGGAACTCCCAAGACCGGCGGTCCCATCGCCCTCGCTCTGGCCGGTGTGCAGACCAATCGCTTCAGCACCGAACTGATCGAGCGTGGCCTCCCGATGATCCTGGGCAATGACGCCTACGCTCTGCAGGGCGTGCCCAACGAACATCTGCTGGCCGAGGCCATTCCCAAGCTGAACGCCAATGGCACCGCGGTGTTCCTGGCGCACGACTGGCAGGATTCGCTGCTGCCCTCCGGACCGGCCTTCACCATGTTCGACGAGCTGACCGGGCCGAAGATGCTGTACATGCAGGCGGGCGACCATTCCACCGGCGGCGGCGCGGGGCAGGTGGCCGGATTGCCGAACGCGGTGTGGGACGCCGGGATTCGCTGGCTCGACCACTACGTCAACGGTGCGGACAATGGCATCGACCGCGAGGCGCCGGTCCAGCTGGCCCCCGCCAACGGCGGAATCGGCGCGCCGTACACCGGTTTCCCCTCCGCGGCCGCGGCCATGGCCGCCGCGCGCACCTTCCCGCTGTCGGCCCCGGCGGCCGGCGTGATGGGCGCCGACCCGGCCGAATCCTGGTCGCAGCCACTGTTTTCCGGTCCCACCATCGCGGTGGCGGCGGTGCCCTACGTGAGCGGCACGGTGGCCCAGCTGGGTCTCGCTCCCGCCATTCCACTCGGCGGGGTGGACCGCAATCTGGCCGGCGTCTGGCGCACCGCTCCGTTCGCCGGCGGCGGCGTGGTCTCGGGCACGACCGCGCTGAAACTCACCGTGCTGCCGCAGACTTCGGATCTCACCCTGATCGGCATCCTCTACGACGAGGGCCCGGACGGGACGGGCACGGTCGTGACCTACGCGCCGGTCACCCGGCACGGGCTGACGGCGGGCGCACCCAATGAGATCGCCTGGGAACTCGCGGCGACACATTGGAATCTCGCACCGGGACACCGGCTCACGCTCACCGTCACCTCGCAGGATCCGATCCCGTTCGTGAGCTCGACTCCGCTGGGCAGCATGGTCACCTTCGCCGCGCCGTCGACCGTGGATATCCCGGTGAACGCGGCGTGACCCGAGCGCTGCGCACCCTCGCGCTACCCCTGCTGATGCCGGCGCTCCTGCTCGCGCCGCTGCTCGTTCCCGGTCCCGCCGTGCATGCCGATCCGGCTCCCGCACTGCCGGTTTCGGTGCCGGGTGTGCGCGGCTGGGAGCCCGCCGCGGGCCGTTTCGATCTGCCCGGAGGGGTGCGGATCGTCGACGGCGGCGGCGGCGCGGTGGTGGCGGCGCGCTTCGCCGGAGACCTGCGCCGCGCGGGCCGGGCGGCCGATGTGGCCTCGGGTGCGGCGCACACGGGTGACGTGGTGGTGCGCATCGACGATTCCGGACCGGCGGAACCGGAGTCGTATCGCATCGACATCGGCGACACCGTGACGGCCACCGCCCGGACGCATGCCGGCGCGGTGCACGCGACTCAGACTCTGCTGCAATGGTTCTCGCAGACCACGACGCTGCCCGCGGGCACGGTCACCGACCACCCGGACTACGCCGAGCGCGGGCTCATGCTCGATGTGGGTCGCGAGTTCATGAGCGTCGGCTTCATCAAGCAGCGCATCCGTGAGATGGCGTACTACCGGATGAACCTGCTGCACCTGCACCTGTCCGACACCGGCGGCTTCCGGCTGGCGAGCCTCAGCCATCCCGAGATCACCGCACCACAGCACTACAGCCGCGCCGAGATCGCCGAGATCGTCTCGTACGCGGGTGAATACGGCATCGAGGTGGTGCCGGAGATCGGTTTCCCGGCCCATATGAACGCGATCCTCGCGCCGCATCAGGATCTGAAGCTGCGACCGGCCTCCACCGGCCCGGCCGACGTCGTCTCCGACACGCTGCTCGCCGGGAGCGCCGAAGGCAAGATCGACATCTCACTCCGGGAATCCCGGCAGCTGATCGAGGATCTGCTGCGGGAATTCGTTCCGCTGTTCCCCGGCGAGTACTTCCACATCGGCGGCGACGAGTACGTCCGCGATTTCTCCCGCTACCCGCAGCTGTCCGTCGATATGGTCGCATCCTTCTTCAACTGGGCCAATGGAATAGTCCGCTCGTACGGGAAAACCGCGCGCATGTGGAACGACGGAATCCCGCACGACTCGGCGGTTCCGGTCGATGCGTCGATTCTCGTCGAGTACTGGACCTCCGGTGACGGACTACTGCCCTGGATCGGCAACCAGAACGGTCCGCAGAGCATTGTCGACGCGGGCCACCCCATCATGAATTCCGGTTTCACACCGACATATTGGGCCAGCGGCGGTTATGCCGCCCCACTCAACGCTCCGCCGGAGGCGCTGTACGCCTGGGATCCCGGGCTGTTCGTGAACGGCGTGCGGCTGCGCGCGGAGCAGCGTTCGGCGCTCACCGGTTCGAAACTCCATGTCTGGTGCGATGATCCGACGGCCATGACCGAGGAGCAGATGGTCGGCCCGATCCGCACCCGGCTGCCTATCATGGCGCAGCAGCTGTGGTCCGGCACCGGTGGCCTGCTCACCTATCCGGAGTTCACGGAACACGTTCGGATACTGGGGGTTCCTTCCGCATGATTCGCCTGCTCACCGTCGCCGCCGCGGTCGTCGCCCTGTCCCTGCCGGCCCTCGCACCGGCCGCCGCGGATCCGGTGCCGGCGCTGGGCGAACCGGCCGCCTGCACCCCCGCGCCGAACCATCCGTATCCGGTGGTCCTGCTGCACGGGACGATGGATGACGCCTCGGCCTGGAATGCGCTGGCCCCCAGGCTCACAGCGGCCGGGTACTGCGTGTTCGCGCCGAGCTACGGGGCGTATCCGTCGGTGATTCCGGTGGGCGGCGGGGTGGCTCCGATCGAACAGTCGGCGGCGACGATCGCGGACTATGTCGATCGCGTGCTCGCGGTCACCGGCGCCGCACGGGTCGATATCGTCGGCCACTCCCAGGGCGGCACCATTGCCGAGTACTACGCCAAGAATCTCGGCGGGGCGAGCAAGGTGCGGTCGGCGATCCTGCTGGCGGTCGCCACGCACGGCACCGATCTGCTCGGCACGGTCGAACTGGCGAATCAGGTTCCCGCCCTGGGCGGTCTGGTGAATTCGACGATGCTCCCGTCGTTCTGCCCGGCATGCGTCGATCTGCAACGCGGCTCGGCCTTCATGCGCACGCTCGGTGCGGGCCCGATCGCGCAGCCGGGTGTGCGCTATTCGGTGCTCGCCACCTATGACGATTCGGTCGTCACTCCGGCGGGCGCGGCCTCGTTCATCGACGAGCCCGGAGTCACCAATCTGTTCGTCCAGGACTTGCGTCCGGGCGTGGTGGCGCACAAGGACATGCCGTCCAACCAGGCCGTCATGGATTGGGTGACAATGCGATTGAATACGGACATTGCCGACTAGGTCGGTCGATCGGTTTCCACGAATTCCGCCCCCGTACTGACAACTCGTGCCACAGTTGGTCAGCGACCCGCATTCCGATTGAATTTCGTTGCCAATCGGAGATATTCGCGTAGCACCATGGCCTGGTGCATCCGCTTCCCAACAAACAGCTACTCCTGCAGGCGTGCCGCGGCCTGCCTCCCGCCGACCATCCGGTGCTGCGCTGCGCCGGCCTACTCGCGGATCTGCACGAGCGGCGACTGTCGGCCGTGGCGGGGTCCACCGGTCCCATCGATCACGATCGTGCCCAGCTGGTGCACGATATCGACCGCTGGGTGGCCACCGAGCTGCCCAAGGCGCCCAGGGAAGCCCACCTGCACACCGAAACCGTCGGCACCGTGGTCGACCGGCTGGCCCAGTTCTCCGCCCTGGCCTATCTGACGCTGGTCGCCTCCCCCGACGCCGCCATTCACGAGGCCGCTCAGCGGCTCACCGAATTGGCCGTCGCCTATGAACATCTGGCGGGTGATCTGGCCGCGGGCCGCCGCCGCCTACCCAATCTCACCGGTAGCCAGGACCAGGACTACGACTACTGAATTCCCGGGAAAGTAGTACGGCCGGCGGCCCGCCCGGCAAGGGGATCGGGCGCGCCGCCGGCACAGCACAGATGGACCATCCGCATAATCCACCGTCGGCGATCACCGTGCGGCACCGCACGCGAAACCCGCAGTGACTGCGGCAGCAGTATCCCCGTGCGATCACCTGACAACCGCTCGGCCGATCCCCGACGCCCGTAAGCTTTCGCTCCCAAGCTAGGAGCCCGCTCGAGCATTCCTGTGAATCAGCTGGGAGCCCGGTGACGCCGGGGACCACACTGCCGCTCAGACTCCGGCCGCGACGCGCAGCACGATCGCCCCGGCGATGATCGACGCGAAGGACAGCAGCTTCGGGACGGTGATCTTCTCTTTGTAGATCAGCGCGCCCAGGACCACGGTGCCGATCGAGCCGAGACCGGTCCAAATCGTGTATCCCACACCGACATCCAGGGTCCGCAGGGCCAGGCTGAGGGTGAAGATGCCGCCCGCGGCGGCGAGCAGGGTGAAGACCGACGGCCACAGCCGGGTGAAGCCCTTGGTGGCATTGGTGCCCAGCGCGAAGGCGACCTCGAAGACGACGGCGATCAGCAGGTAGACCCAGGACATGACGAACTCCTCGAAAACAGATGGGAGAAGGAAGGATTCAGGCGTGCACGGCGGCGGGCGCGCTCAGCTTGTCGGCGAGCTTGAGCCCCAGGACGCCGCCGATGATGAGGACGAAGGCCACGGCTTTGGCGGGGGTGAACTCCTCGTGGAACACCACCGAGCCGAACACCACCGTTCCCACCGAGCCGATGCCGGTCCAGATGGTGTAGCCGACACCGACATCCAGCGATTTCAGCGCCAGGCTCAGGAAGAAGATGCCGCCTGCCGCGGCGGCGGCGGTCAACAGCGACGGACCCAGCACGGTGAAACCGTGGGTGGCATTGGTGGCCAGGGCGAAGACGACCTCGAAGACGGAGGCGATGAGCAGGAAGACCCAGGGCATGGGATTCTCCTCGACCGAGTAGTTGTATGTATGTGCAAGTTCTTGAACCGCGAACAAGAGCATGCATGTACATGTAAACTCGTGTCAAGCCCCTGGAGGAGAAGATCGATGGCAACGAAAACGTCCGCGGACAACCGGCTTTGGAACCGGATGCTGCAGCTGCACGCGCACGTCGAGAGCCGATTGGCGACCGTCATGCAGCGTCGGCACGGGCTCGGACTGTCGGAATATCGTGCGCTGAATCACCTCGATCAGGCCCCCGAGAGCGAGCTGCGCATGCAGGAGCTGGCCGACAAGCTCGGACTCAACCAGAGTTCGGTGACCCGGCTCGTCGGGCGGCTCAATGCGGCCGAGTTCACCTACCGGGATCTGTGCCCGGACGATAAGCGCGGCGTCTACACCGTCATCACCGACGCCGGGCGCGCCCGGTATCGGGAGGCCCGCGCCACCTACGAGAACACGCTCAGCGCGGCGCTGGACGAGATCTCGCAGGAGGATCCGGCCATTGCCGAACTGCTCGCCTCAGCTCGGCGCGCCGGGTAGCAGCGCGCGAATCGTGTCGATGGTGTCGGCGTCGGCCGGCTCCTTGTCGGGGCGGTAGCGCAGCACGCGAGCGAATCGCAGGGCCACCCCGCCCGGATAGCGCGGGCTGGTCTGCACGCCGTCGAGGGCGATCTCCACCACCAGTTCCGGGAACAGGTAGACGGTGGTGGCGTCGCGTTCGCGCTCGTGCCGCGGGAATTCGGCCGTCTGCCACTGCAACAGCGCATCGGTGAGGCCCTTGAAGGTCTTGCCGACCATGATCGGTTCACCGCCCTCGGGGTCGCGCGCGCCCAGGTGCAGGTTGGACAGGTACCCGGTGCGGCGGCCGTACCCCCACTCCGCGCCGAGCACCACCAGATCGAGGGTGTGGGTGGGCTTCACCTTCTGCCAGGCCCGGCCCCGCCGGCCCGCCGCGTACGGGGCGGCCAGGGATTTGATCATGATGCCCTCGTGCCCGGCGGCCAGCGCACCGTCGAAGTATTCGGCGGCGGCCTCCTCATCGGGGGCGATGAGGGCCGGAATGCTCAGGCTCCCCGCCACTTTGGTGAGCGCGTCCCGGCGGTCGCGCAGCTGCGCGTCCAACAGATCCGCACCATCCAGGTGCAGACAGTCGAAGAAGTACGGGTGCAGCAGCAGCTCCCGGGTCGAATTCGCCTCGGCCACGGCCGGATCGGCGGCGAAGCGGCTCATGGTCTCCTGGAACGGCCGGGGGCGGCCGGAATCCTCCAGGGCCAGCGTCTCCCCGTCCAGAACCACACTCGTGCAGTCCAACCCGCGCACCAGCTCCACCAGTTCGGGCACGGTGCTCGTGATGTCGCGCAGCGTCCGGGTGAACACCCAGACCTGATCGCCCTTGCGGTGCACCTGGATTCGCGCACCGTCCATCTTGATCTCGACACTCACCTCGCCGCCGAACTCGGCGAGCGACGTATCGAGTGTGGCTCCCGGCGAGGCGAGCATCGGCTGGATCGGCCGCCCCACCTCCAGCCGGAACGCCGCCAGCGCAGCCGCTCCCCCGGTCTGCGCCGCCAGCGCCGTCGCGGGTAGTCGCCCGGACAGCATGTGCGCCCGCCGCACCGCCGCGACCGGCACGTCGAAAGCCATGGCCACCGCCTCGGCCACGATGGCCGTCAGGGCTCCCTGCCGCATCTCGCCGGTCAGCAGGCGAATCAGGAAATCGTGCTCGTCTTTGGTCGCGGCGGCGAACAGCCCGGTGAGCAGTTCCTTGCGGCGAGCAGTCGACCCGGACCCATTGACGGCCGCCAGCTCGCTGAAGACCGAATCCACCGCAGCCACGCTCAGCGTCGGCCCACCGGCCGCGGGCACCTCCATGGCGGTCAGCGTCCGCCACCCGGTCCCGATCCGCCCCTGCGTCAGCTCCCCGGAAACCCACGCCACAACCGGCGCGAGCTCGTCCGGCCCGGCAGACTCCAGCAGCTCGGCGAAGGCTTTGATCTTGGTCTTTCGTGAGGTGGTCGCACGCACGGTCTGCGACGCCTGCACGACTTGCGACAGCAGCACCAACCGACCGTAACCCCCGGGTGTGACAGATTGCTCAGCACGGTTGTTAATTCTCAATTGGCAGGTTTGCGAAACCGGCCATAAACTGGGCACATGGCCAAGACTTACGTCGGCGCGCGGCTACGGCAGCTGCGTACCGAACGCGGGATGAGCCAGGTCTCTCTCGCGAAGTCGCTGGAGATTTCGGCGAGCTATCTGAATCAGATAGAGCATGATGTCCGCCCGCTCACCGTACCGGTTCTGCTGCGCATCAGCGAGGTGTTCGGCGTCGACGCCGGCTTCTTCTCCTCACAGGACGACACCCGGCTCATCGCCGAACTCCAAGAGGTCGTGATGGACCAGGAGCTCGGCATCGAGGCCGACGCCCAGGAGATCGCCGAAATGGTCTCCGCGCACCCGGGTTTGGCGCGCGCCATGGTGAACATGCATCGCCGCTATCGCAATACGACCGCGCAGCTGGCCGCCGCCACCGAGGACCGTTTCGCCGACGGCAGCGGTTCGGGCGCCATCTCCAAACCGCACGAGGAAGTCCGCGACTACTTCTACCAGCGGCAGAATTACATTCACGAATTGGATACCGCGGCCGAGGAACTCGCCAACCGCATGCGATTCCACGGCGGCGACCTGAAACGCGAGATCGCCCGCCGCCTCACCACCGCGCACGGCGTGCAGATCGTGGAACGCATCGATCTCGGCGACGGCGTGCTGCACCGCTACGACCCCGACGCCCGCCGCCTGGAAATCGCCCCGCATCTGTCGGGCGGGCAACGCGTGTTCAAACTCGCCGCCGAACTGGCCTACCTGGAATGCGGCGACCTCATCGAAAAGCTTGTGGAGGAAGGCAATTTCTCCAGCCAGGAGTCGCGGATATTGGCCAAACTGGGCCTGGCCAACTATTTCGCCGCGGCGACCGTCCTGCCGTACACGCATTTCCACGAGGTGGCCGAGGACTTCCGCTACGACATCGAGCGCCTGTCCGCCTTCTTCACGCAGAGCTACGAGACCATCTGCCACCGGCTTTCGACGCTGCAGCGCCCCAAACTGCGCGGGGTCCCGTTCTCCTTCGTGCGGGTGGACCGGGCCGGCAATATGTCGAAACGCCAGTCCGCCACCGGTTTCCACTTCTCCTCCAGCGGCGGCACCTGCCCGCTCTGGAACGTCTACGAGACCTTCGCCTACCCCGCGAAGATCATGACGCAGATCGCCCAGATGCCCGACGGCCGCAAATACCTCTGGGTCGCCCGCACCGTGGAACGTCGCGCGACGCGCTACGGCGAACCCAGCAAGGTATTCGCCATCGGCCTCGGCTGCGAATTGCGGCATGCCGGTCGCGTGGTCTATGCCGACGGCCTGGATCTCAACGAGCCCAAGGCAACTCCGATCGGCGCGGGCTGCCGCGTCTGTGAGCGATCCAGCTGCCCGCAGCGCGCATTCCCGCCGCTGGGCAAGTCGCTCGACATCAGCGAACACCGAAGTTCCATCTCCCCCTATGTCATTCAATAGTCGTATTTCAATTCTGTCGGTTCCGGGTGTTAATGTCCTGACCCAGGGGCGCGGTGACAGCGCCCGGGTCGGGGATTCACGAGAAAAGGCATGAATTGAACATCAGGAAGTTCGCCGCGACGGCCATCATGACCATTGCCGCCACGGGAATTGCGGGGGGAACCGCCTACGCCGACGTGTCGGTCGAGGACACCGCAGCGGCTCCGGACAAGGGCGTGGACCACGGTGTCGCCTATGACATTTCGCGGCAGGAGGGTTCCGGCACCTTCAGCATGACCCTCGAGGGCGGCACCTTCGCCATCCGCGACGGCCGGCTGAGCATCACGAACGCGGCGGGCACCGAGATCTCCAATGTGGCTCTCACCGTCACCACCGAGGAGGGGCAGCTCGATCTGCAGCCCACCGTCACCGACAACGGCACCCGGCTCACCGCCACGCCGGTCGCGCGCTGGCTCTCGCAGCGGCAGCTCAATATCGAGACCGGTTCCAAGATCGGTTCCGCCATCGGCGGTCTCGTCGGCATGATCGGCATCCTCGGTTACGGCGTGCTCGCCCTGATCACCATGCCGGTCGGCATGATCATCGGCGGTCTGATCGGCGCGGGCATCGGCGCCGCCATCCCGGCTTCGGACGAGCCGAACATCCTGGAGCTCACCTGCAACCGGTGGTCCTGCCACTAGGAGCTCACCGAGCGGGAAGTGTTGCGGTGCGCGGAAATTCACCTCCGCGTAACTCGAGAAATCGGAGTGTCATCGAGAGACATTCCGCCGCAACACTTCCCGTTTACCTTTCTCACCACGAATACAGCGGCTGTATACGCGGCGGTATTCGCAAGCGGCGCAGCAGACGTCGCAGAAGCTCGTGAGAAGGGTCCGCCCCATGCAAGATTCCCCCGGCCGAGATCGCACTCGGCGTCTGATCAAGGCGATCACCATCCCGGCCACGCTGGCCCTGTCCGTCGCACTGGTGTCCGGGTGCGGTTCCCGCGACAGCGATCCCGTGTCCAATGCCAAGTCCTGCGTGGACACCTCGAAGGACACCATCAAGGTCGGTTCCCTGCACTCGCTCACCGGGACCATGGCCATCTCCGAGGTGACGGTCGCCAATTCCACCAAGCTGGCGGTGGATCAGATCAATGCGGCGGGCGGTGTCCTCGGCAAGAAGATCGAGCTCGTCCTCGAGGACGGCGCGTCGGATCCGAAGACGTTCGCCGAGAAGGCCGAGAAGCTCATCAGCTCCGACTGTGTCGCAGCGGTTTTCGGCGGCTGGACCTCGTCCTCACGCAAGGCCATGAAGCCCAAGTTCGAGAATCTGAACTCGCTGCTCTACTACCCGGTGCAGTACGAGGGCCTGGAGGATTCCAAGAACATCTTCTACACCGGCGCGACCACCAACCAGCAGATCGTGCCCGCGCTGGACTACCTCAAGCAGAAGGGCATCACCTCCCTCTACCTGGTCGGCTCGGACTACGTCTTCCCGCAGACCGCCAATCGCGAGATCAAGGCCTACGCCAAGGCCAACGGCATCGAGATCAAGGGTGAGGATCTGGCGCCGCTGGGCTCCACGGATTTCTCCACAATCGTCAACAAGGTCCGCAACTCCAAGGCGGGCGCGGTCTTCAACACGCTCAACGGCGATTCCAATGTCGCCTTCTTCCGCGAGTACGCCAACGCGGGCCTGAAAGCCGCTGACATGCCGGTGGTTTCGGTCTCCATCGCCGAGGAGGAGGTCGCGGGCATCGGCGTGCAGAACATCGTCGGCCAGCTGACCGCCTGGAACTACTACCAGACCGTCGACACCCCGGTGAACAAGAAGTTCGTCGCCGACTACAAGGCCGCCTTCGGTCAGGAGAAGCCGACCTCCGATCCGATGGAAGCCGCCTACGCCTCGGTCTTCCTGTGGAAGAACACCGTCGAGAAGGCGAAGTCCTTCGCGGTGGCCGACATTCAGGCCGCGGCCGACGGCGTCAGCTTCGAGGCGCCCGAGGGCACCGTCACCATCGACGGCGCCAACCACCACATCACCAAGACCGCGCGCATCGGCGAAATCCGTTCCGACGGCCTGATCTACACCGTGTGGGATTCCGGCAAGGCCGTGACGCCGGACCCGTACCTGAAGTCCTACGAGTGGGCGGCGGGCCTGAAGTAGTCGGCACTGCCGTTGAGGGGTGGCCGGTGCGGACGCTGTCCGCACCGGCCATACGGCACACATCTAGACAGAGGTATTCACAATGGAAGTCGCTGTCGGACAGCTCTTCACGGGTTTGAGCCTCGGCTCGATCCTGCTGCTCGCCGCGCTCGGCCTGGCGCTGACCTTCGGCCAGATGGGCGTGGTCAATATGGCGCACGGCGAATTCATCATGGCCGGTTGCTACACCACCTTCGTGGTCCAGCAGCTGGTTTCGTCCACCGGCGCGGCCCTGATCATCTCGCTGTTCGCCGGATTCGTCGTCGGCGGGCTGCTGGGCGCGGCACTCGAGGCCGGGCTCATCCGCTGGATGTACGACCGGCCGCTGGACACCCTGCTGGTCACCTTCGGCGTCGGCCTGGTGCTGCAGCAGGCCACCCGCGACATCTTCGACGCGCAGGCCAAGCAGGTCGACATTCCGCAGTGGCTGACCGGCGGCCTGGAGATCGCCGGGACCGTCGTGCCCAAGACCCGCATCTTCATCATGGTGCTGGCCGTGGCCGCGGTGGCGGCGCTGGCCGTGGCGCTCAAGGCCACACCCATGGGCCGGCGCATCCGGGCCGTGGTGCAGAACCGCAGCCTGGCCGAAACCTCCGGCATCTCTTCGCGTTTCACCGATCTGAGCACCTTCTTCATCGGCTCCGGCCTGGCCGCCGTGGCCGGGGTGGCGCTCACCCTGATCGGTTCCACCAGCCCGACCATCGGGCAGAGCTATCTGGTCGACGCCTTCCTTGTCGTCGTCATCGGCGGACTGGGTCAGATCAAGGGCACGGTCATCGCGGCCTTCGGGATGGGCCTGCTGAATTCGTTCGTCGAGTATTCGACCACCGCATCGGTCGCCAAGGTGATCGTCTTCGTGGTGATCGTGATCTTCCTGCAGGTACGCCCGCAGGGCCTGTTCACCGTCCGCACCCGGAGTCTGGCATGAGCATCATCCAGCGTTTGAACGCCAATTCCTCCTTGAAAGCCCTGGGCGGCTTCGCGATTGCCGCCGTCCTGCTGTTCGGCATCGCACCCGCGGTGCTCAGCGATTTCCGGCTCAGCCTGCTGGCCAAGTTCCTGTGTTTCGCCATCGTGGCCGTCGGCATCGGCCTGGCCTGGGGGCGCGGCGGCATGCTCACCCTCGGACAGGGCGTGTTCTTCGGGCTCGGCGCCTACATCATGGCCATGCACATGCAGATGGCCGACGCCGCCAAGGCCGGTGACGATGTCCCGGAATTCATGGTCATCTCGGGAATCGACGAATTGCCGTCCTACTGGCAGCCTTTCGAGTCTCCGCTGGTGGCGGTCCTCGGCATTCTGCTCCTGCCCGGCCTGCTGGCGCTGGTCCTCGGTTTCGGCGTGTTCAAGCGCCGGGTCAAGGGCGCGTACTTCGCCATCCTGAGCCAGGCGCTGGCGGCGGCGCTGGCGATCCTGCTCACCGGGCAGCAGAGCATCGGCGGCTTCACCGGGCTCAGCGACTTCAAGACCTTCTTCGGCTACCGCCTGGATGATCCGGTG
Organism: Nocardia huaxiensis; assembly: GCF_013744875.1. Lineage (NCBI taxonomy): Bacteria > Bacillati > Actinomycetota > Actinomycetes > Mycobacteriales > Nocardiaceae > Nocardia > Nocardia huaxiensis. Next base: position 1,735,809 of record NZ_CP059399.1, on the reverse strand, counting down.
AACCGGCGCATGCTGTTCTTCTTCGCGGCGGGCGCGCTGCTCGCGGTGGTGGCCATCGCACGGCAGCTCATGCACAGCCGGTACGGCGAACTCCTTGTCGCCGTGCGTGATCAGGAGGAGCGGGTGCGCTTCCTCGGATACGACCCGGCCAATATCAAGATCGTCGCCTATGTGGTGGCGGCCTTCTTCGCCGGAATCGCGGGAGCGCTGTTCACGCCGATCGTGGGGATCATCTCGCCCGCGGACATCGGGGTGGTGCCGTCCATCGCCTTCCTGATCGGGGTCGCCATCGGCGGGCGCACCACACTGCTGGGCCCGGTTCTGGGCGCGGTCGGGGTGGCGTGGGCGCAGACCAGCTTCTCGGAGACCTTCCCGTCCGGGTGGGTGTACTTCCAGGGCGCGCTGTTCATCGTCGTGGTCGGCTTCATTCCCGCCGGGCTGGCCGGATTCGGGCCGCTGGCAAAGCAAGTGCTGGAGCGCGCCCGGCCCGCGAAGACCGTGACCCCGACGCCGGTGACGGAAGCCGCGGCCGAAGTGATCGAACCGGAGAAAGTGGAAGCACGATGAGCGAGGAATATCTCGAAATCCGCGGCCTCTCGGTGAGTTTCGACGGATTCAAGGCCGTCGCCGACGTGGATCTCACTGTGCTGCAAGGGGATCTGCGCTTCCTGATCGGACCCAACGGCGCGGGCAAGACCACGCTGATCGATGCGATCACCGGACTGGTCCCGGCCACCGGCTCGGCCCAGAAGTCCGGCAGTGAGCTGATCGGCAAGAAGGTGCACCAGATCGCCCGGCTGGGAGTCGGCCGGACCTTCCAGACCGCGAGTGTTTTCGAGCAGCTGACGGTCCTGCAGAACCTGGATATCGCCGCCGGCGCCGGACGGTCCGCACTCACCCTGCTACGCAAACGCAAGTCGGTGCTGCCCGCCATCGAGGAAGCCCTCGAGACCATCGGCCTGACCGCCCTGCGCGACAAGCCCGCGGGGATCCTCGCGCACGGTCAGAAGCAGTGGCTGGAGATCGGCATGCTGCTGGTGCAGAACGCCTCGGTGCTGCTGCTCGACGAACCCGTCGCCGGCATGAGCGCCGAGGAACGCGAAGAAACCGGAAACCTGTTGCGGCGCATCGGCGACAAGCGGGTGGTGGTCGTGGTCGAACACGATATGGACTTCATGCGCGCCTTCGCGAACTCGGTCACCGTGCTCGCCGGCGGCCGGGTGCTCAGCGAGGGCACGGTCGAACAGGTGCAGGCCGACCCGAAGGTGCAGGAGGTGTACCTCGGCACCGCGGCAGCGGGCGAATTGCCCCCGAGCACCGAGGAAGTCGCGAGCGGCACGGACCTGAAGGAGCCCGCCGATGCTTGAAATCACCGATCTGCACACGGGTTACGGACGCACCGAGGTCATTCACGGTGTCTCCCTCACGGTTCCGGACGACGGGGTGGCCGCCATCATGGGCCACAACGGCGCGGGCAAGACCTCGCTGCTGCGCGCGGCCGTGGGACTGCTGCCCGCCAAATCCGGCCGGATCACCTTCGACGGCAGCGATATCACCAAGCACTCGCCATCCAAACGGGTCAAGCACGGCATCGCGTATGTCCCGCAGGGTCAGCAGTCCTTCCAGCAGCTGTCCACCTTGGAGAACCTGCAGGTGGTAGCGGATGGGCGCAAACGCGGCAAGGAGTTGATCGCCGAGGCGCTCGACCTCTTCCCGGCGCTGCGAGACCTGCTGTCCCGCAAGGCGGGCCTGCTCTCCGGCGGCCAGCGCCAGCAGCTGGCCATTGCCCGCGCGCTCATCACCGAACCGAAGCTGCTCATTCTCGACGAACCGACCGAGGGCATCCAGCCGTCGGTGGTCGCCGAGATCGAGCGCACCATCATCGAACTCACCGCGCGCGGTGGTTTGAGCGTGCTGCTGGTCGAACAGCACATCGGTTTCGCGCTGCAGGCCGCCCAGCAGTACTACGTGCTGCGCTCGGGCCGGATCACCTCCGCCGGGGCGGGCGGTGCGGGCGCCGAATCCGATGTCCGGCTGGCCATGGCCATCTGACCGGGCGAACCGATATGGCGCGCAGGGGGCGTATCCCGTTGTCGGAACGGGTGTATCGGTCACTCCGAGGGGATCTCGCGGCGGGGGTGCTGGTGCCCACCGAACGGCTCGGCGAGGAGCGTCTCGCCGAAACCTACGGCGTGTCACGCACTCCCGTCCGCGAGGCCCTGGCGCGCCTGCTCGCCGACGGCCTCGTCGAACGGCATCCCGACGGCTTCTACCCCTACCGGCCGCGAGTGGAGGAGCTCGCCGATCTGTACGAGCTCCGAATCCTGCTGGAAGCGAGGGGAATACAGCGGCGGCACGCACACGATCCGGAACCGGTCCGGCGTGAACTCGCGACCTGGCGGGACCTGCGCGACCATCCGCCCGAACCGGGCGCCGCCCTCATCGCCGCCGACGAGCGCTTCCACACCGCGCTGCTGGCCGCCTCCGGCAATGCCGCGCTGGCCGACGCCCTCGACACCGTGCACGCCCGGGTGCGGCCGCTGCGCGCCCTGGACCTGCCCACCACCGACCGTGTCGCGAGCATGACCGACGAGCACATAGCCATTGCCGAACACCTGCTCGCCGGTGATCCCGACAAGGCGCTCGACGCCCTGGTCGCGCACATCACCACCTCCCGCGATCACGTGCTCGCCCGCGCCGAACACGCCCTGCGCCTCACCAGAATGGCGCGCGCCCTGCGCGATTGACCCGGCCGACTGTCTCTGACAGTAGGGGCTGGCAGTGACTGAGACGGGCTGTTAGCGTGGCCCCATGGTGTCGATGGAGCCACGCATAACACCCGGTCGCCTGCGCGAACTCGGCCCGGTGAACTGGATTGTCTGGCAGGTCCTTTCGCGGGCCGCAGGCACGGACGACGCACATCTGTTCAGCACTCTGGGACAGGCCAGGGGCCTGTTCCGCGGCTGGCTGCACTTCTCCGGACGGCTCATGCCCGGCGGCACCCTGCGCCGCTACGAAACCGAGCTCGCCATCCTGCGCGTCGCCCACCTGCGCAGCTGCGAATACGAGATGGACCATCACATCCGGCTCGGCAAACGCGCGGGCGTCACGCCAGAGATCCTGGACCGGGTGCGCGTCGGCCCGTCCGCCCCCGGCTGGACGCCCAAGGAACAGGCTCTCCTCACCGCCGTGGACGAGCTCGTCACCACCCGCGACCTGTCCGACACCACCTGGCAGGCGCTGGCCGCCCACTACAGTCAGCCCAAACTCATCGAAATCGTGCTGCTGGTCAACCAATACGAGGGCCTCGCCAGCACCATCACCGCACTGCGCATCCAGCTCGACCACTGAGCGGCACCCGTCAGCCGCGGAATTCCCGCCGGAAGGGCAGCGTCGGCGCGGACGCGAACTCCAGGTTCTCGTCCTCGTCACCCGCGACCCGGGCATGCAGGTGCATATCGTGCCAGCCGTCCTCGTGCAGCCCGGCGCTGCGGTTCACGGCCTCCAGCAGGAACCCGGATTTGATTGCCACCCGGCACGATTGCGGATTGTGCACCGAGTGGCGTAGCTCCAGCCGATGGAATCCGGCCTGCTGGAACGCCCACTCGGTGAGCGCGTTGACCGCACGCGGCGCGACACCCCGGCCGCGCGCCGCCGGCACCACCCAGTAGGCCACCGCCGCCAGCCCCTGCGTCGGCACCATGTGCTGCAGCGACACCCGGCCCACGATCCGGCCCGAACGACTGTCGGCCACAGCCCAATTGGCGTCCACCCCGCGACTCCAGGTGTGCGCCCACGCCTGCACCCACTCGTCGACCTCGTCCTCGGTGTCGGCGGTGCGCACATGCCAGCGCCGGATGGCCGGGTCCTGGAACGCGGCGTACACCTCGGGGGCGTCGCGGCGCAGCCACGGCCGCAACACCAGCCGGTCGCCCGCCGGGATCACCGGCTGCGCCGACCGCGTGAAGAGCTCAGTGGCAACGATTGCCGGGGTGGATCGCGGCATAGCTGAAATTCTGCTCCTGCGAAGTCATCGCCGCCCGAGAATTCCGGTCGGCCGCAATCGGATCTGCAGCCGGGCGGTGTCTTCCCACTGGCTGAAGCGGATCTGCAGCACCTCGAAGGTGCCGCGCACGCCGATGGACGGCCACTCCGCGGGGTCGGCGGGCAGGTGGGCGCGGTCCACGAACCCGGGGATCGGGATGCCGATATCGACGAGGATCCCGGTCTGCCCGGGACCCCAGGGCAGGGCTTCCACGGTGCCCGTCACCCGTGAGCCCTCCGGTAGCGGGCCGCCGTCGCAGGGCGTGAAGTTGCGCTGCACCACCGCGTGGTTCCAGGCGCGCTCGAATTCGTCGCCCGTGACGTCGTCGGCATCGGCGGGTGGTTCGGACTCGGCCGCGGGGATTCCGCGTAATGCCTCGTAGACCCAGGCTCCGCTATCCCCGAATCGGGAACGCACACTGATGAATTCGGCGGTCGAGGCGGCGACGGCCGCGGCGCCGGGATAGTCGCTGTGCTGCGGCTTCAGCTGTTCGGGCAGCGGATCCGGTGCGGCGCTGTCGAATTCGATGCGGCGCAGCACCGCTCCCTCATCGGACAGCTCCAGCCAATGCTGGATGCCACCCCCCTGGAAACGCACCCACCGCACCGACACAAGGCTACCCGGCAACCGCGCTCCGGGCGTGACGACCGTCACGATGCAACCGATCGGGAATTTCCGTACAAAGTATAGCGTACAACGTATAGAGATATCCGGCACCGCAGGAGGACCCATGAAAATCACCGCTTCCGCCCTGTCCCTCAACGTCGCCGACCCGGCCGCCTCGGCGAAGTTCCTCATCGACCACTTCGGCTTCGCCGAGCAGATGTCAGCCGACGGCTTCGTCTCCCTGGCCCGCGAGGACGCCGGATTCAACGTCATCTACCTGCGCACGGGCCTGCCCACCTTCAAACCCGAACGCATCGCGGGCCCCGCCGGCCAGGGCTTGCTCGTGGTCTTCGTCGTCGAGGACATCGACACCGAATACGAACGCGTCCAGCAGGAAGGAGCGCCGATCGTGACCCCCATCGAAACCGAGCCCTGGGGTGAGCGCTACTTCCAGACCGTCGACCCCAACGGCGTGATCATCCAGCTCGTACAGTGGGTCTGACATGAGAACGACGACCGCCGGAAAAATTCTCCGGCGGTCGTGTCGATTCCCGGTCCACCCGATCGAGGAGTAGTCGAGGGCCGGACAGCGGCCCGCGAATTCGACCGAAAGGAAGACCGATGCGACACATGGTGCTGATCCGCCTCGACCCCACCACGATTCCCGAGGGCGGCCCCGACGCGGACATGGTCTCGGAGATCACCGCCCTGCTCGAGGAGATGACCAAGGCCGGCGTCCTGCTCGACACCAACGGCCTGCGCCCCATCGAGGAGGCCACCCGCCTCCGGCAGCGACCCGACGGTTCAGCGGCCGTCGTCGACGGGCCGTTCACCGAGACCAAGGAGATCATCGGCGGATACCTGCTGCTGCAGACCCGATCCACCGAGGAGGCCACGGAATGGTCGAGCCGCTTCCTGCGCCTGCACGATCCGTCCTGGGATGTGGAACTCGAGCTCCGGCAACTCGACCACCAGGACTGATCCGGACGTGAATCCGCCGCGGTCACACGAGGATTCGGCACGCCGGGCCGTCGAAGCGGCCTGGCGCATCGAGTGGCCGCGGCTGGTCGCCGGATTGACCCGGCTCACCGGCGATATCGGCGCGGCCGAGGAACTGGCGCAGGACGCGCACGTCGCCGCGCTGGAACAGTGGCCACGCGACGGCGTCCCGCCCAATCCGGGCGGCTGGCTCATGCTCACCGCCAAACACCGTGCGGTGGACCGGATTCGGCGCGACGCCACCTTCGCCCGCAAACTGCCGCTGCTCGGACACCAACTGCTGATCGACGACGAGACGGCGACGGTGGAGACGGGCGCGGACGAGATCGAAGACGATCTCCTGCGCATGATCTTCACCGCGTGCCACCCCGTACTGAGTCCCGCCGCACGGGCGGCACTCACCCTGCGCATGGTGGGCGGCCTGACCACCCCCGAGATCGCCCGCGCCTACCTCGTCGCGGAATCGACGGTGGCGCAACGCATCGTCCGTGCCAAACGCACCATCGCCGCCAAGCGGATCCCCTACGAGGTGCCGCACGGCCCGGAATTGACCGAACGCCTGGACTCGGTGCTGGAGGTCATCTACCTGATTTTCAACGAGGGGTATTCCGCGACCTCCGGCGACCGGTGGGCGCGCGACGAACTATGCGAAGACGCACTGCGATTGGCGCGCATTCTGGCAGCGCTGCTCCCGGATCAGGCCGAAGCGCACGGCCTCGCTGCGCTGCTGGAATTACAGGCGTCCCGCCTTTCCGCCCGCACCGACACCGGCAATTCCCTTGTCCTGCTGCCAGATCAGGACCGCACCCGCTGGAACCGCCTCTACATCCGCCGCGGCTACGCCGCGCTGGCGCGAGCACACTCGGTGGCCCGCGCCCAGGGTCATCCACCCGGCCGCTACACCCTGCAAGCCGCCATCGCCGCCGCACACGCCATGGCCCCGACCGCCGCCGACACCGACTGGCGCCGCATAGCCGGCCTGTACGCCGTACTGGCCCAACGCTTCCCGTCCCCGATCGTGGACCTGAACCGCGCCGTAGCCGTCGCCATGGTGCACGGCCCCGCCGCCGGCCTCGACCTCGCCGACGCCGTAACCGCCACCGGCGAACTCACGAATTACCACCTGCTGCACGCGGTACGAGGCGACCTCCTGTCCCGCCTGCACCGCTACGACGAAGCCCGCGACGCCTTCCAGCGCGCCGCCGACCTCACCGCCAACACCACCGAGCAATCACTCCTGCGCACCCGCGCCGCCGAGCAATCCCGCGATTAATGCGCCCTCGCCGCTCCTGCAGCCCTATTGCGACAACCATTGCGGCACCCTGATAGGCGAAAGGGCACGCGCCGCGTTCTCATGTTGCTCTCGGCCGCCCACGGAAACGATAGCGGCACAACGCATCACGGTCAGATGGTCGGGGCCGAGGTCACCCGTCGAGACCGAGTGCCGACGCGAGCCGCTCGGCTTCGGCCCGCACCGTTGCGCCGCCGTTCTCGACCAAGTCGGGCACCGCCGTTTGCGCGAACAGCGAGAAACCGAGCGTGTCGGGCGATTCGCCATTCGCCTTGGTCAGCATGGCCACCGTTGCCAGCGCTTCATCGCGCATGAAGTGAGCTCGCGCGGTTTCGGCCATGTGGAAGCTGCGTCGTGTGGCCGAGGGCATCTTGCTCAGGTCGACCTTCGCGGCCTGGCGGATCGCATACCCACTGTGCATGAGGTCGGCCTGAATGGTGATCATGTAAGCGTCGACCATGGAGCGGCCGAACATGAGCCACGGGTGAACGTAGTTGTCGCCCAGCGCTTTAACGGCTCGGTCGGCCTCATCCCAGTATCGCAGTGCGTCACCCTCTCGACCGACCTTCGCGTATGACAGCGCCATGGCCAGCCGCAGCACGCCCCAGAACGCAAGGTCGTCGCCGCCCTTGTCGGGGCTGAGAAGTCCGGATATCTGCCGGGCCAGTTCGACGCGAGCCTCGTGTTCTTCGCCTGCGTCGCGGTAGACGTGGTTCACGTACCACGCGGCGGCAGCCATCGCGTACGGGTTGTCAGCATCCTGCGCGGCGGTCATCGCGCGATCACCGGATAGCAGCACGAGCGCGGCGGGCGGCTGGAACGACAAATACAACTGCGTGAGGTGATATACCTGCGCCAGCATGACGAGCGCCTTCCGGCGATCCGTACCGTCCAGCTGCCGAACCGCAACGCGCGTGTCGCGCAACAGATCCGGCAAGACGGTCGCGATGGCCGAACGCTGGCGAGCCGCGCCATGCCACAACGCCCAGGCTTGTTGCGTACGCGCTGCGATAGCCCGCGGCGACAGGTCGGCGTCTTCGTTACTCGGCTCGGTCGGGTACGACGCAAGCGCCTCAGTGATTTTCGGCAGCGCCGGATGCACTGCCTTGCCGTACGCCGAACGCTGCAATGGCTGCGGGCCGGTCAGCTGCGTCAGATCGCGCACCTCGAGGATCTCCGCAAGCCGGATGAGCATCGGCACACGAGGCATTTTGAGCCTGCCCGTTTCGAGCCCCTTGACCCAACCTGCCGAACGGCCGGCCAGATCCCCCAGTACAGGACGGGTCATGCCTCGCTGCGTGCGAAGGCGCTGGAGCCGTTGTCCGAATTCGTTGTCATCGAGAACCATGATGTCTCCGAGCCAACCAGGGGTGCCCCTGCAGTAGGGGCACAGTTTGTGCCCCTCTGCCATTGTGGCACGGGCCACTGTCTAGGGGCATCCGTTGGCGGCCGAACCTCATTCGTAAACCCGGCGTCTCGATCCACAGCCGCGTCGGATGCATTCCACCCATTCCAGGGGAGTTGGAGGCGCTCGACGTGGAAATCATCCTCGCGATCACACTCGCCGCACTGGTGATCGTCATCGCACTGTCCGTATCCAACCACTCGCCGACGCCCGCGCGTCACCATCGCGGGCGCAGCGTCGCCGAGATCACGGCCAGGTTGGCGGCCGAGGAGCGGCCAACCTACGTCATCGCCGGTCGGAGGTGCTGACGATGCTCGGAATCTGTACCGCCATCGGCTATCTGCGCGCGGACGTCTCCGGGCAGCGCAAGGAATGGGACGAGCATCAAAACCGGAGCTTGGCAGCACGTCTCGGCTACACCGTCGCGAAAACCGTTGTATTCAACGAGAACACCGACGATCCCATTCGCAGGCTGATCAACGTCGTGCTGCGGGTCGGCGCGGAGGCGGTGGTGGTGCCCGGTATCGCCCACTTCGGGGGCAGGATCCCCGAGGAGCTGGTTCGGGTGGTGGATGTGATCACCGTCGAACCACAACGGACATATGCCCGCTGGAGCGCCGGGCAGCTCCCGGACGAGATGCGGTCGCGATGAACCGTGTCCGCGCGTGGCCGCCGCTGCTTCGCATCCGGCCGGACACGAACCGGCGGCAGCCGGCGACGCCGGTTCCGCGCAGGTCAGTTGAGCGCTGCGCGGAACACCTCCACGGCCGGGGTCGCGGGACGGCCCAGCAGCTTCTGCAGGTGACCGCTGGTCACGTCGAGGATGCCGCCGGCGATGCCGTTGTCGGCGTCGGCCAGGGCCTGCGCATAGCCGGACGGCAGACCGGCCTGCTCCAGGGCGGCGGCATAGTCGGCCTGCGGCAGGTTCTCGTAGCGGACCGGCTTGCCGGCGGCCTCCGAAACGGCCTGCGCCAGTTCGGCATAGGTGAGGCGCTCGTCACCGCCCAGTTCGTACACCTGCCCGGCGTGGCCGTCGGTGGTCAGCACCTTGGCGGCGGCCTCGGCGTAGTCGGCGCGTGCCGCGCCCGCCACCCGACCGGTTCCGGCCGCGCCGTGCAGCACGCCGGATTCGACGGCGTGCGGCAGGCCGCCGAGGTAGTTCTCCCAGTACCAGCTGTTGCGCAGCAGCACATTCGGGACGGACGACTCGGCCAGTACCGCCTCGGTGCCGCGGTGCTCCTGGGCCAGGATGAGCTCATTGCGCTCGGCATTCGGGATGCTGGTGTAAGCGAGGAGCTCGACGCCCGCGCGCTCGGCCGCCCGAATCACATTGGTGTGCTGGGCAACCCGCTGACCGAACTCGGTGCCGGACACCAGCAGCACCCGATCGACACCCGCGAAGGCGCGATCCAGGGCCTCCGGATCGTCGTAGCTCGCCTGCCGCACCTGCACGCCCCGCTCCGCGAGATCGGCCACCTTGGCGGGGTCACGCACGACCGCCACCACGTCGGCCCCCTCCCGCAACAGCGCCTCGACGGCGAGACGGCCGAACTGTCCGCTGGCTCCGGTAACCGCGACGGTCATGACTTCCTCCAGGTAGGTAAGGGAATGAACTGCATCTTCGGTATGTACTAACTATTAGTTAGTACCATCCATTCCCGCACCACTGCAACAAGGACGGATACCCTGGAAGTCATGAGCACGCGGCACTCCTCCCTCGAAGTCCCGGGCCCCGACCCGGCCGACGACCCCGAGGCCCTCGCCGCCGACAGTGCCGACCCCACCCTCGAGGCCGACGTCTTCGCCCGCAACTGCCTGTCCCGCCCGGTCCTCGGCAATGTCGCGAGCCGCTGGGGCGTCCTCGCCCTGGTCGCCCTCCGCGAAGGCCCCTACCGCTTCAGCGCCCTGCGCCGCCGCGTCGACGGCATCAGCGAACGCATGCTCTCCCAAACCCTGCAGGCCCTGGAACGCGACGGCATGATCCACCGCGAAGTCCAGACCTCCATCCCCCCGCACGTCGAATACACCCTCACCGACCTCGGCGCCCAGGTCGCCTACCACCTGCACGACCTCATCGACGTGCTCGAATCCAATATCGGCAAGATCCGCGCCGCCCAAGAGTCCTACCACCGGGACTGACCCAACTCTTCGGGGCTTCTCAGGGGCTTCGCCTCCGAACCCCCTCGAGATCGCCGAAGGAGGACCCGTGACCGACACAACCGACCTGCGGTACCTGGAGCGCTGCATCGAATTGGCAAGCGAGGCACTGGATGCGGGCGACGAGCCGTTCGGGTCCATCCTGGTGGCAGCGGACGGAACGGTACTCGCGGAGGATCGCAATCGCGTGGCGGGCGGCGACCACACCCGCCATCCCGAGTTCGAGTTGGCCCGCTGGGCCGCAGCGCATCTCGCCCCCGAAGACCGCGCGAAGGCCACGGTCTACACCTCCGGCGAACACTGCCCCATGTGCTCGGCCGCACACGCCTGGGTCGGCCTCGGCCCCATCGTCTATGCCGCCTCGACCATCCAGCTCACCGCCTGGCTCACAGAGTTCGGCGTCGCCCCGGGACCAGTGAATCCGCTGCCGATCCAGCAGATTGCCCCGAATATCGCTGTGGCAGGCCCGTTCCCGGAACTGACCGATCGCGTGTACGCCCTGCACCGCCGGTTCAACGGGAGATGACGGAGACCTCACCCGCGCCGTATACGTACAGGGTGTGCGTATCCGGGTCCACGGCGACCGCCTCGGGACTGCGGATATTCACGGTGCCGGTCACCGCTCCGGTCCTCGTGTCGATCACGGCAACCGTGTCGGCGGCAGGACACGTGGCGTAGAGGGTGTGTGCCGAACTGTCCATGGTCTGCACCATCGAGGGATCAGTGCAGCCTGGCCGATCGATGGACCGGACGGCCGAGGTGTCGACCTCGATCAGATCGAGCTCTTTCCATCGCCAGTATCCGGTGAACAACGTCCGACCCGCGCGATCGAAGGAGATGTCCGAAGCCCAGTGCGGAACCGGTGTTTCCGCAACCTTGGCCAGGGTGGCCAGATCGATCACATCGATTCTCTTGGCAGCGGTCGCGACATAGGCACGCTGCCGGTCGGCATCCAGCACGAACCCGCTGGCATAGTCGCCGAACGGTACCGGAGTGCCTGCCGCGACGTCACCCGGAGCTATCACTGTCAGCGTGCTGGGCTCCTCCGACGACACATCCATGGCGAGGCAGTTCCGCACACAATTCAAAACGTAAGCGGTATGGGTGTTCTCGTCGACCTCGACCTGCCAGGAGTTCTTCCCCGTGGGAATAGTGGCGGTGATGGTCTTGGCGTTGGTGTCGACAACGGTGACGGTCCCCGATTCCAGCTGTTCGTAACCGCCGGGACTGGATACGGCGTAGAGGGTGTGCGCAGCCGAATCCACCGCGATGTCACGCGGCACAGCCGGAAGCGGAATGGACGCGATGACCGTCTCGGTAGCGAGATCCACAATCGAGAGCACGGCATTCTCCCTGCCCCCGGTGCCCGTCTGCGCGGGAACACTGTCCACGGCGTACAGGGTCCGTGTTCGAGAATCCAGCACCATCAGTCCGCTGCCCCGCTCCGCGTCCCCGATCGAAATCGTGGTGCGGCCGACGCTGCCACCCGCGCCCCCGGTCGTGGCCGAAACACCGGTCCCGGTTGCGGATTCACCGTCCGCACTTCCACACGCCGTGCTCACGCCCGCAACCACCGCGAGAGCCAACCCCACTGCCGGCCGCACTCGCGAACCACTCAGCGCCAACAAAATTGGTGTTCCTTCTCAATCGGAAAATACAGCTCATGCAGGGGATCGAGACGCACCCGCACCCCATCGGGCTCCCAGATCGCCGCACTGATCACCGGCGGGACGTCACCATTGTCGATCTCGAAGAGATGACCGAAATCCATTGGCTGACAACCCACATATACTTTGTAACTCACGTGCCGCCGGAACAGCCCGCTCCGATACTCGATGATCCCGACAGTGTTCACGTCATAGGTGACGGTGGATTCGGCGGGGCGCGAGATCCGCTGGTGATCGATCACTTTCACGGTGACGTCATCCACGAAGTAAAGGACCGACCCGATCAGCAGCGTGGCCAGGCAGCCCGCCAGCGCACTCAGCAGGAACCGCGAAACCGGCCCGAGACCAGTGGCTTTCACTTCGCCCCTCCCCGAGGAACGACGGTGACCACGCCGTTGCCGTAGACGTAGAGGGTGTGGTTGTTCGGGTCCACCGCGAGGCTGGAGGCATCGGCGACCTGCACTGTGTCCGTCACCGCGCCTGTCTCGGTATCGAATGCGGTGACCGTCCCCTTCCCATCACAGGAGATGTAGAGGGTGTGCGCCGCGCCGTCCAGTGCGTGATTGTCGAAATCGTAAGGAGTGCAATACTGTTCATGGTTCACCCCACCACGGTCGAGCTGTCTGCTGGTCGTCGCGTCGACGTCGACCAAGGTGAGCTCCGGCCATCGCCAGCTGCTCGTGAAGGCGGTTCTGGTCGCGCGGTCGAAGCGGATCTCGGAGGCGTAGGAGTTCGGCAACGGCAGCGGAATCGAGGCGGCGACGGCGCTCGTGGCCAGATCGAATACGTCGACCCGCGCATGACCGTTCACGATGTAAGCGCGGTTGGTGTCCGTGTCCAGGGCGAAGTCGGTGGCGAAGTCACCGAACGGGATCGGCGGGTTCACCGTGGTTGCGCCCGACGGGAGCACCGACAGCGTGCTCGGTCGATCGGCGCTCGGGTCATCGATGCAGTTGCGGACGCAGTTGAGAATGTAGGCGGTGTGGCTCTTTTCGTCGACGGCGACCTTCCACGCATTCTGGCCGGTAGGAATGGTGGCGGTGATCTTCCTGGCCGCGACGTCCACGACGATGACGGCTCCCGCATCGGGATTGTCGTATTCGCCAGTGACCGCGTAGAGGGTGCGGGTGCCGGGATCCAGTGCGATATCACGTGGAAGATCGGGCAGCGCAATGGTTCCGGCAACCTTGTTCGCGGTCAGATCCACGATCGACACCACTGCGCCCTTGGCTTTGCGGCCCTCGAAAACCGTGTCCAGGACGTACAGCGTGTGCGCGGCCGGATCCAGGATGAGGCCCCAGTTCCCCGGCCCGCGATAGCCGACCGGAATCGTTGTGCGGCCGCCGTTTTCGGTCACGGCCGACGCTCCGCCTCCGGTGGTCGAATCGACGGGATCGTCATACTTCCCGCGCGCGAAGTTCACGGCGGCGGCCGCGGCCGCCACCGCGAGCACGATGCCCGCCACCAGCCACAGCCCGCGTCGCCGCCGTGCAGGTGTCGGAGTATCGGTTTCCGGCATGATGAACTCCCCCAGATAGCCCGAAAACGGCCCGGCACCAGGCGGTTTCGCCGGTGTCGGGCCGTCCGTGGGGCCAGGCTATCAGAAGTTGATCATGTGGCCGGCGAGGCCGTGGATCGCTTCCTGCAAGGCTTCCGACAGGGTCGGGTGGGTGTGGACGTTGCGGGCCAGCTCGTTGACCGTGAGGTCCCACTTCTGGGCGAGGGTCAGCTCGGGCAGCAGCTCCGAGACGTCGGGGCCGATGAGGTGGCCGCCGATGAGTTCGCCGTACTTGGCGTCGGAGATGAGCTTGACGAAGCCGTTCGGGTCGCCGAGGCCGTGGGCCTTGCCGTTGGCGGTGAACGGGAAGGTGGCGACCTTCACGTCGTAGCCTTCGGCGCGGGCCTGCTCCTCGGTGAGGCCGAAGGAGGCGACCTGCGGCTGACAGAAGGTGGCGCGCGGCATCATGCGGTAGTCGCCCAGGGCGAGGGTCTCCGCACCGGCGATGGTCTCCGCGGCGACGACGCCCATGGCCTCGGCCACGTGCGCGAGCTGCAGCTTGGCGGTGACGTCACCGATGGCGTAGATGCCGTCGACATTGGTCTTCATGTAGTCGTCGATGGCGATGGCACCGCGATCGGTCAGCTGCACGCCCGTGTTCTCCAGGCCGTAGCCCTCCACGCGCGGCGCGAAACCGACGGCCTGCAGCACCTTGTCGACGGTGACCGTCTCGATGGCGCCGGACTTGTTGTCCTTGATGGCGACGGTGACCTTGGAGCCGTCGTCGTCGATGGACTGCACGGCCGCACCGGTGGTGATGGTGATGCCGAGCTTCTTGTACGCCTTGGTGATCTCCTTGGAGACATCGGCGTCCTCGTTCGGCAGCGCGCGATCCAGGAACTCGACGATGCGGACGTCCACACCGTAGTTCTTGAGCACGTAACCGAACTCCATGCCGATCGCGCCCGCGCCGACGATGAGGATCGAGCCCGGCAGGTCACGGGTGAGGATCTGCTCCTCGTAGGTCACCACATTGGCCGACAGCGAGGTGCCCGGCAGCAGCTTGGTGACGGTGCCGGTCGCGATGATCACGTTGTCGAACGTGATGTTCTCGCTGCCGCCCTTGGTCAGCTCGACCGACAGCGACTTGGGACCGGTGAAGGTGCCCTTGCCGTCGAACTCGTCGATCTTGTTCTTCTTCATCAGGAAGTGGACGCCCTTGACGCGGCCGTCCGCCACCTTGCGGCTGCGGTCGAACGCCGCACCGAAGTCGAAGCTCGCCTGCCCGGAAATACCGAACGTCTTGGCTTCCTTGGTGAAAATATGGGCCAATTCCGCGTTACGCAGCAGCGCCTTGGACGGAATGCACCCGACGTTCAGGCACACGCCACCCCAGTATTTCTGCTCGACGATCGCTGTTCGCAGGCCGAGTTGAGCGGCACGGATCGCGGCGACGTAACCGCCGGGACCAGCGCCGAGAACGACGACATCGTAGTGGGAAGTCACGGCTTCGAGACTAGCCCCGTTTCGGATCACGCACGCAGCCATCCCCCCGCTCGGTGAGATCAGGCCTGACCGGTCTCGAATCGGCTGATCAGACCGTCCCGCACGGTGAACCGCCAGGCGGTGCGCATGGACCCCCAGCGATCATTGGAGTAGTCGGCGACGAATTCGGTGGGACTGCCCACGGACTCGACCTTCATGTGCCCGTTGGTGGCGAAGATTTCCGAGTCGGTCCACTGGGCGAGATTTCGTTCCGCCCCGTCGTCGGACATGCTGGCGTCGGCGGTGAGCGTCTCGAAGAAGGCGTCCACATCGTGGGAGTTCACCGCGTCCACGAACTTCTGGACGGTGCGATCGAGTTGAGTCATCCGATTTCCCTCTCGATTCCGATGGAGCTGAGCAGGGTGGAACAACCGGATCGAGTCTAGCGGCGGCGCAGGTCCGTGCCGAGGTCCGTGGGGCCGAGCAGCTTGTGCAGCGCGGTGGCGAGCGCGTCGAGTTCTTCCGGTTCCAGGCGTGCGCCCAGACGGCGTTCGATGCCGTCGATATAGCGCGGCGCGGCTTCCCGGAACCGTTCGCGCCCCTGCGCGGTGATGGCGACGAACGCGGATCGCCCGTCATCCGGATTGGCGTCGCGGCGCACCAGCCCGTGCGCCTCGAGTTCGGTGACGAGCCGGCTCACCCGGGTGCGGCTGAGCACCACCCGCTCCCCCAGATCGCTCATGCGCAGCCGGTCCACGCCGTCGAGTTCGAGCAGCACGTCGTACCAGTTCAGCGGCAGCCCAACGGTTCTGCGCAATTCCGCGTCGAGCTCCGGGACGAGGGTGGCATGTACCCGCAGCAGCGCGGACCACGCTCCGGCGGCGGGACGACTCGGGGACTTCTTCGACGGCACGGCCCCAGCTTAGCGGGTTGCGTGCGCGCGCACATAAGTAGTAGCGTGCACACGCACACAAATTCGTGTGTTCTGGAGATTGCGAGGAACCCATGACCGCACTCATCACCCGCGAAGAACTGGCGAAGGAGATCGCCGCCGGCACCGTCACCGTGCTCGACACCCTCGGCGGCCAGTACTACGCCAAGGCCCACCTGCCCGGCGCCCTCGAACTCGTCGAGGACGATGTGGAAACCAAAGCGGCGCAACTGCTTCCGGACCGGTCGGCGGCGATCGTGACCTACTGCTCGAACGCCGCCTGCGGCAACAGCCAGGTCGTGGCGAGCAAGCTCGAGGCGCTCGGCTACACCAATGTCCGCAAGTACCGCGACGGCATCCAGGACTGGTCGGAGGCCGGCCTGGAGATCGTCACCGGAGGCTGATCGGTCTCGATCGCCCGAATTGCCCGGCGGTCGCACACCCGCAGACCTACGCTCATCGAAGAACGCACTGCTCACCGAGAGTCGAGGATTCGATGGTGCAACAACCGCCGGGCAGCATCCCGCCCGCTCAGCAGCCCCCGCGAATCACCCCGTCCGGCTGGTGGTTCGCGGTGGGCGCGCTGCTCATCGTCGTCGGCGTGGTGGGCGGCGCGGTGCTGGCCATCTCGGCCTTCGTCGGCCTGGCCAACAAGGTCGACGACTTCCAGCGCGTCAGCGTGCCCGGCTCCAGCACGGTCCAGCTCGACTCCGGTGACTACACCATCTACCTCGAAGGACCCGACGGCGGTTCCGGCAGTGTGCTCGTCACCGCCCCGGACGGCAGCGAGGTCACCCTGGAGCCCTACACGTCGAAGGTCACCTACTCCTTCGGCGGGCACGACG
This sequence comes from Nocardia huaxiensis, assembly GCF_013744875.1. Taxonomy (NCBI): domain Bacteria; kingdom Bacillati; phylum Actinomycetota; class Actinomycetes; order Mycobacteriales; family Nocardiaceae; genus Nocardia; species Nocardia huaxiensis. Next base: position 1,718,880 of record NZ_CP059399.1, on the reverse strand, counting down.
GAGAAGCCGAATTCTCCTTCACCGCAAAGCAATCCGGGTCATATGAGGTGACCACGGAGGGATCGTCCACCATGACCGTCGCCATCGGCAGCGGACTGGGCGGCGGCATAGTCGGCGCGGTGCTGGGCGCGCTCGCCCTCGGCCTGATCGGGCTCTTCCTCGGCATCGGCGTGCTGGTCACCGTGGCCGTGAAACGCAGCGGCAGCAAGCGCCGGGCCGCGAGCGCGGCCGGCGGCTGGGGCGGCCCGCCCGCGTTCCCGCAGGGACAGCAGTGGCCAGGTCAGCCCGGCCCGGGGCCGCGCGAATATTGATCCGGTTCAGTCCCGCCAGACCTCGCGGGCCACGCGGGCGAAATTTCCGCGCAGGACGGCGGCGCGCTCGGCCTCGGAGAATCCGCGCCGGGCGAGCACCTCGTCCAGGGTAGGAATCTCATTGTCGCCGAACAGATCCTCGGGCGGGGTCCACTGCAGTGGGCCCCACTTCGTGTAATCCTCGGAGAAGGTGTCCGGATTCTCGGCGATCTCCGCATTGAACTGATCGCCGTCGAAGGAGAAGTCCGAGCCGACGCCGATGTGCTCGATGCCCACCAGCTCGGCCCCGTAGACAATGTGATCGGCCATGGCCTCTAGGCGTCCGGCGCGCTCATCTACACCGTTGCGGCCCAAGAAGATTCCCACCCCATTGATGCCGATGACGCCGCCGGTCTCGGCACACGCGCGCGCCTGATCGTCGCTGATATTGCGCGGATGTTCCCACAGCGCAGCGAAATTCGAGTGGCTGTAGATCATCGGCACGCTGGTGACGGCCGCGATGTCCAGCCCCGTGCGCGGGGAGCAGTGCGTGCCGTCGGCGAACATGCCCACCGCATTCAACTCCCGCACCAGATCACGCCCGTACCCGGTGAGACCGGTGTCGTCGATGTCCAGACACCCGCAACCCGCCGGATTGGCATGGTTGTAGGTCGGCAGCAGAGAGCGCACGCCGAGGTCGTAGAACATCTTGACGTTGTCGAGGTTGCCGCCGAGCGGGCCGGAGTCCTCGAGATCGAAGGCCAACGCGATGCGCCCCTCCACCTCGATATCGGAATACCTTTCCACCAGGTGAAAACGACCGTCCGCCAACGCATCCCGGCGGAACCGGTGCAGCAGCGCGAGCGAGTCCGCAGTGGATTCGTGCGAGTACCCGACATTGACCGACATGTAGGACCCGACCGGATAACGCGCCAGCTCACGAATATCAGCGGTCGGCAGCAGCGGCAAACAGCAGTGCTGTTCCCAGATCCGGGGGCGACCCGACTGCGCCAACCGACAACCTCCTCATGCGATGCGGCATCGACTCGACAATCCTACTGACCAGTGCGGATACCGCCCCTGACTACCCTCTATGCCGTGGACCCGCTCGACAACACCGTTTCGACGGCGTCGGCAGCGACCACCTGCGGGTCGCCGTCGAGCAGATCCGGCAGGGCGGGCGTATCGCGCTCGTCGGCGCGATCAGCGGATACAACGGCAGGACCGCCGCGGCGGGACCGGATCTGTATCTGGCCGCAACGAAGGAGGTCACCCTGCGCGGCATGCTCGTCACCAGCTACCTCGGGTCCTTCGGCGAGTACCTCGGCCAGGCGGCGGGCTGGCTGGCCGACGGCGCGCTGCGCACCCGCGAAACCGTGTACGAGGGCTTGGCTCAGGCTCCGGCCGCCTTCCTGGGTGTGCTGTCGGGCGCGAACACCGGCAAGATGCTGGTGCGCCTCGGCTGAGCCGCGTGAACGCCCCGGGAAGCGAGCGGGCACGGCCGGTCATCGGCGCGGCGCGACCGGCCACCCCCGCCCGGCACAGGTTCGGCAACAATGTGGGCATGAGCGTCGTTGACGAGAGCGTGACGGATCCCTACCTCTGGCTCGAAGAGGTCACCAGCGACCGCGCCCTGGATTGGGCGCGCGCACACAATGACGTGGTCGTGGAGCGTTTCGCCGCCTCCGACCGCTTCGGTGACCTGGAATCACGCATTCTCGCCATGCTCGACACCGACACCCGCATCGCCTATCCGGGCCGGCGCGGCCGCTGGCTCTACAACTTCTGGCGCGACGCCGAACACCCCAAGGGCCTGTGGCGGCGCACCACATTCGCCGAATACGCCAAGGACGAACCGGCGTGGGAGGTGCTGATCGATGTGGACGCGCTGGCCGCCGCCGAGGACGAGAACTGGGTGTGGGGCGGCGCGGCGGTGCTGCGGCCGGAGCAGCGGCGGGCACTGATCTCACTGTCCCGCGGCGGCGCGGACGCCAAGGTGGTGCGCGAATTCGACATCGAGGCAAAGGCTTTCGTCGAACCAGCAGATGGCGGCTTCCATCTTCCGGAGGCCAAGTCGGAGATTCGCTGGATCGATATCGACACCGTCTATGTCGGAACGGATTTCGGTGACGGCTCGCTCACCGATTCCGGCTACCCGCGAATCGCCAAGCGCTGGAAGCGCGGAACCCCGCTCACCGACGCGGAGACCGTGTTCGAGGGTGAGCTGTCGGATGTGGCGGTGTCGGCCGGTTACGACCGAACCCCCGGCTACGAGCGGCATTTCGTGGGCCGCGCCACCGACTTCTTCAATGAGGAGGTGTTCCTGCTGGAGGCGGACGGCACGCTGCGGCTGATCGACGTGCCCTCCGACGCCTCCGAATCCTGGTACAAGGACTGGCTGCTGGTGCGCCTGAAGTCCCCGTGGGGGGTGAACGGCCACACCTATCCGGCGGGCGCGCTGCTGGCCGCGAACTTCGAGGAATTCCTCACCGGCGCACGCGATTTCGAGGTGCTGTTCACCCCGGACGAGCACACCGCCCTGCACGGCTACGGCTGGACCGAGAACCACCTGCTGCTCATCACCCTCGAGGATGTGCAGACCGGCCTGCACGTGCTCACCCCCGGCTCGGACGGCTGGACCCGCGAACCCCTCGCCGACGCCCCGCGCATGGCGAGCACCAGCGTCATGAACCTGGATCCGCTCGAGGGCGGTGACGAATTCATGCTCACCACAAGCGGTTTCACCTCTCCCACCACACTGCTGTCCAGCTCGGTGGGCGGTGCGACGGAGCTGCTCAAGCAGGAGCCGGAGTTCTTCGACGCCGCCGGCGTGGAAACCGAGCAGTTCTTCGCCCGCTCCGACGACGGCACCATGGTGCCCTACTTCGTGATTCGCCACCGCGACCGCAAGGGCACCCCCGGCCCCACCATCATGTCCGGCTACGGCGGTTTCGAGGTGTCCCGCACGCCCGCCTACAGCGGCGCGTCCGGCATGGGCTGGCTGGAGCAGGGCGGCACCTGGGTCATGACCAATATTCGCGGCGGCGGCGAATACGGACCCGAGTGGCACACCGCCGTGCAGAAGGCCAACCGCCACAAGGTGTACGAGGACTTCTCCGCCATCGCCCGGGACCTGGTCGCGCGCGGCATCACCACCGCGGATCAGCTCGGCGCGGTCGGCGGCAGCAATGGCGGCCTGCTCATGGGCGTCATGCTCACCCGCTATCCGGAACTGTTCGGCGCGATCGTCTGCCAGGTGCCGCTGCTGGACATGAAGCGCTACCACCTGCTGCTCGCGGGCGCTTCCTGGGTCGCCGAGTACGGCGACCCCGACAAGCCGGAGGAGTGGGACTACATCTCCAAGTACTCCCCGTACCAGAACACCAGCGCCACAGCGCAATACCCGCCCATCCTGCTCACCACGTCCACCCGCGACGACCGCGTGCACCCCGGCCACGCCCGCAAGATGGCCGCGCTCCTGGAGTCCCAGGGCCACCCGGTCTGGTACCACGAGAACATCGAAGGCGGCCACGGCGGCGCAGCCGACAACAAACAGTCCGCCTTCCAGGCCGCGCTGATCTACGAATTCTTCACGCAAACCCTGATCGACCGCACCACGCCGTAGCCCGAATCAGCGATCCCGGAGCCACTTTTCGACGTAGTCGAGGGTGGAATCGGGGTCGCTGATCCAACCGTTGTGGCCGAGCCGCTGCGGGTTGTGCCACGTGGTGATCTTGGCGTTCGGCAGCTTGTCGAGCAGGTGCTGCGCCGAACCGGGCGGGGTCAGGTCGTCACCGGCGAGGGTGATCGACAGGACCGGCAGTTTCAGCCGCGCGATGCGCTCCTCGTAGTCGATATCCGCTCCGGCGGGTTCGAACCGGCCGGTGCGAGCCAGACGCGCCCAATCGGAAATGAGCACCTTCGACTGCCGCCCGAAACCACCGGCCGTGATCTTGTCGCCCGGCCAGAATCCGGCGAGATTGGCGGTCAACGAGATTGCGGCGCTGCCGAACAGGAACGCCGGTGCGGCCAAACCGCGATAGCCGCCGTGATAGGGGGTGCCGGACGCGACGAGTATGAGCCCGCCGAGCCGCCCCCGGATACGCGAGGCGTACATGACCCCGAGCTGCCCACCCATACTGTGGCCCAACACGTACGGCGTGCTCTGCGGAAACCGTTCCCGCACCACCTCGAACATGGCCGGAAAATCCACCGACACCAATTCCTGGTACCCGTATGCACTCTTGGGGCTCGGCTTGGGCCGGCTGTCGCCATTGCCGCGCATCTCCAGCAGCGCCACATCGAATCCGCGTGCGGCGAGAGGCTTCCCGAACAGCGAGTAGAACTCCCCCGGCACCCCCAGCCCCGGCATGATCACCACGACCGGCCGAGGCGCGTCCGGCGTGATCGGATGCCGATGCGCCCCCGTGGCCGGAATCAACCGCACCGGCACCGTGGCGCCGTCCGGCATCTGAATCGGCACAGTCTCCATGCGCCGCACGCTACCCCGCCCGGCCGGACTCCACCCGCCGCCGCACGCGTGCCCCGCCGCCCCTGACCGCCACGCGCGCACCGTCGCCACGCGCTGTCGCCCATTACTGCCGCGTGCGCCGCGAACCTCGCCCCCCACAACTATTCGTGCCCGCTCGCATCAGCGAGCGGGCACGAAGATTCTCTGACTGTTGGAGGACAGCTGATTTCAGGCGCTGACCGCGCCCATGATGATGCGGCGCAGCACGCTGATGACATCGTCCAGCGGCGGCCGCGGTTCGGACCCGCTCCAGGCGTCCACGACGTAGTTGACGGCGCCGATGATGGCCAGGACCCGCATCTCGTAGTCGCCGGGCGGGATTTCGCCGTGCATGGCGGCATCCTCCGCGGCGCTGGCGAGTAGTGCGCCCCAGGCGCGGCGCAGCTCCAGGCGGAACTTCTCCACCTTCGGCCCGGCGCCGACGACTTCCACGAGGGCGACGCGCGCCTTGCGCGGATCTCGTCCGATGGACTCGATGTAGGCGCGTACGGCGGCGTCGATGATGTCGATGGCTGCGGCGTCGGAGCGTTCGGCGATGGTGGCCGACACGGCATCCCGCGATTCACGGTCGATCTGTTCGTAGAGTTCGAGGAGCAGTGATTCGCGCCCGGTGAACTCTTCGTAGAACTGCCGTGAGGAGAGTCCGGCGTCCTTGCAGATGGCGCCGACGGAGCTGTTGGCGTATCCGTCGCGTGCGAACACCGTCAGCCCGGACTCCAGAAAACGCGCACGACGCTGCCGCTGCCGGTCTTCTACGGGCTGCCCGGCGTACATTCTTCCCGCGTTCGTTTCCTGAGACATTGCGCCAGACAATACCGAAGGGCCCGATCCCCTCGTCATGGATCGGGCCCTTCGTTTGCACCTCCGGCATACCGCGCGTTTGCCGAAAGTTGGCTCAGTGCCTGGAATCATTGCAACGCACCCGGGGCGGCGGGTTTTGGCAGGGGAACCGCCCCGGGTTCGGAACGCTCGTCTGGGGGGAGACGGGCGCCCGATGTCGCATTAACCCGAAGGTCACTGATCGTTTGCCGTTCAACACGATACAGAGCGGACGAACTGGACGGAATACTTTTGGAGGAATTTTTTAGTACTTAATTTCCGACCTGGCGTGACCCGCACATGCGAAAGGACCCGACCCCCTTCATCAGGGTCGGGCCCTTCGGGTCCACTTCGGCTTCCGCGCAGTAGCCGAAAGATGGCAATCGCGTGACTACTTCGCCGACAGGCTCGACGAACCAGTCGACAGCAGCTTCAGGATGGTCTGCACGAGGACATCCGAGGCAAAGTCGACCATGGTGGTGCTCCGATCTCACAAGGTGTATCAGTGAAGTCACTGATGGTTTGCCCTCGGCACGTTACAGACCGGTACGCACCCCACGGAAGCTTTTCGAGGAAAAATCTAGAACTTTTTCGATACTCCCCTAGATATGCCCGTGACCTGCGGGAACCCCTCGGCTCACCGAGGGTCTGCGGGGACCCGATACAGCCACGAGTACGACGCCGCCGACCGCACCGGGTCATGGATGTCGGTGTTGCTGCACGAACACCATTTCCGGTGTCCAGCAACGCTGTACATCGTCCCCGAGTTCGGACAGTGCGGCGGTGCAAAGAGAATGACGGAGGCGCTCGTAACGCAGCAGTGAGTCAGGCTGTGGCGAGATGGTTTTCGAGCCAAGCCGGAAATTCGGTGAGCTCCTGCAACACCACATCCGCACCCTCGGCCGAAAGCTCTTCCGCCGCATACGGTCCGGTGGTCACCGCGACGGCTGTCGCGCCGGCGAATTTCGCACCGCGCACATCGCCCAGGTGATCGCCCACGTAGATGGAAGCACCGTGTTCACGCAGCACGGCGCCTTTCTCCTCGGCCCACACTCCACCGACCAGATCGTCCACCTCGAGTCCGAGATGGTCGACGTGCAATTGCGCGTGCGGGCCGTTCTTGGCCGTGATGACCAGCACCTTGCCGCCCGCCTTGTGCACGGCGGCAATCGCATCGACCACGCCGGGCAAATGACTGGTCGGCTCGATGGCCAGGCCCGGATAGAGCCGCCGATACAACGCCACCACCTCGTCCACCCGGTCCGGCGGGAACCACGCGGCGGCCTCCGTCGCCAGCGGCGGACCCAGGCGCGACACCACGAGGGCGGAATCGATCGGCACGCCGGTCTCGGCCGCCACCGCATCCCAGACCGCGGCAATCCCAGGCCGCGAATCGATCAATGTCATGTCCAGGTCGAACCCGACGACGAGGCCGCCGGAACGACCGGTCGGATGATCTTCAGCCACCCTTCGACCCTACGATCCTCGTTACGCTCGACGCATGACGGGTGAGAAGGAATCCTTGTTCTGCGATCTCGCACTCGGCGCGCGCGTCGAGAGCGTCGAGGTCGAACTCATCGCCACCAGCAGCACGGCCGCCCGCGCCCGGACCTCGAGTGGATTCACCATCCCCCTCGCCGGTGGCGTCGCCTCTTTCACCGAACCGGACTCACCCCTCAACAAAGTGGCAGGACTCGGATTCGCGGGCATCCCCACCGAAGCAGAACTCGACGAGATCGAACGGCGCTACGCCGCCTGCGATGCCCCAGTCCAGATAGAACTCGCCCACATCGCCGACCCCGCCCTCGGTGAACTCCTCACCGCGCGCGGATACCGGCTCATCAACTTCGAGAACGTCCTCGGCCTGCCGCTGAAAACCGCACCCGAGCGCATCACCCCCACCGGCGTCGACATCCGCCCCAGCGGCGACGACGAATTCGATCTCTGGATCGACACCGTCGCCGAAGGCTTCGCCACCCCCGACACCCAGGGCATCGCCTCCCACGAGGAATTCCCGCGCGACGTCATCGCGCGCGCCGTCCGCGACCTCACCTCCGCCGCGGGGGTGACCCGCTATCTCGCCATCCGCAACGGCGAAGTCGCGGGCGCGGCCAGCATGCGCATCTCACAGGGCGTAGCCCAACTCACCGGTGCCGCAACCCTTCCCGAGCACCGCCGCCACGGCATTCAAACCGCCCTGCTCTCCGCCCGCCTCACCGAAGCGGCAGCAGCGGGCTGCGACATCGCCGTGGTGACCACCCAGCCCGCCTCCAAGTCACAACAGAACGTGCAACGCCGCGGCTTCGACTTCCTTTACACCAGAGCAATTCTCGTAAAGGACTGAGCACCGCCCGAACAACCCGAGCCCGGACGAACGCCCCCGTCATCCCGGCACGTTTTCGGCCGGGACGACGGGGTTGTTGTGCCGGATGACCGGGTGCGCCAAATCGGTCCAGCGCACCCGGCACCGACGGCCGGGGCCTCAGCGAGCCGGTGCCCGCTCGTAGCCGAGCGGGCGGGCGGTGAAGGTACCGCGTCCGTGCGTCCGGCTGCGCAAACGCGTTGCGTAGCCGAACATTTCGGCCAGCGGGGCGATCGCTGTGACGATCACCTCGGTACCCCGGGGCAGGGAGTCCGCGATCCGGGCGCGGCGGGCCGCGAGATCACCGAGCACCGCGCCCAGATCCTCCTCCGGCGCGGTGACCGTGACCTCGGCCGTCGGCTCGAGCACGCCGATCTCACACGCCCGCAAGGCATCCCGCAACGCGAGCCGGCCCGCCATCCGGAAGGCCCGCTCCGACGAATCGACCGGATGGGTCGCGCCGTCGACGAGGGTCACCCGCACCCCGATCACCGGATGACCGGCGAGCGGCCCGGCCGCCAGGGCATCCCGGCAACCAGCCGCCACCGCCCGCACGTACTCGGGCGGCACCCGGCCACCGACGACGGTCGAACCGAACTCGAAATCCATTGCGGCATCGAGTGGTTCGACATCGAGCACGACCTCCGCGAACTGGCCCGGGCCACCGGACTGCTTGACGTGCCGGTACCGTAGCCCCGACACCCCGCGCAGCACCGTCTCCCGGTACGCCACCTGCGGACGACCGACCGAGACCGCGATCCCACGGTCCCGGCGGATCTTCTCCACCGCCACCTCGAGATGCAGTTCGCCCAGGCCGGACAGCAGCGTCTGCCCGGACTCCGGGTCGGTGCGGACGACCAGCGACGGATCCTCCTCCACCAGGCGAGCCAGCGCGACGGCCAGGCGTTCGGTGTCGGCGGACGTTCGAGCCTCCACCGCAACCGAAACCACCGGTTCGGCGGCAACCGGCGGCTCCAACAGCACCGGAGCGTCCGGCGCACACAGCGTCGCACCGGCCCGCGCCGACTTCGGCCCGATGAGCGCCACGATGTCACCGGCCACGGCCTGCTCCACCTCGGTGTGCCGGTCCGCCTGTACCCGGACGATCCGGGCGATCCGCTCGGTGCGGCCCGCGCCGACGTCGAGGACGGACTCCCCCTTGCGCAGCGTGCCCGCATAGATCCGGACGAACGTGCGCCGGCCGGAGCCCGTGCCCTGCACCTTGAAAACCAAGGCCACCAACGGGTCCGAGGGATCGGGAGTGAGCACGGGTTCGCTGGGCTCACCACACAGCCATTCGAACCGCACCGGCGGGCGATCCAGCGGCGAGGGCAGGTACTCGACCACCGCGTCCAGCAAGGTCTCCACACCGATGTCCCGGTAGGCCGCACCACAGAGCACCGTCACGATCTCCCCGGACAGGGTCAGCTCGCGCAGCGCCGCCGCCAACGTGACGTCCGACAGTCCCGGCCGCGCGTAGAACTCCTCCAACGCGGCCGAATGCCGTTCCGCCACAGCCTCTTCCATCAGGCGGCGACGCTCGCGGGCGATCTGCTCGAGCTCAGCCGGGATCGGGCTCACGGTGACCGTCCCCGACTCCCAGACCAGCGCGCGCATGCGCACCAGATCCACCACGCCGGCGAAGCCCGCCTCCGCGCCGATCGGCAGGTGCACCGCCAGCGCGGCCGGATGCAATCGCGCCCGGATGGAGGCCACCGCCGCATCGAAATCCGCTCCGGCCCGGTCCATCTTGTTCACGAACGCGATCCGCGGCACGCCGTAGCGATCCGCCCGCCGCCACACCGACTCGCTCTGCGGCTCTACGCCCGCCACCGCGTCGAATACGGCCACCGCGCCGTCCAGCACGCGCAGCGAGCGTTCCACCTCGTCGGAGAAATCCACGTGCCCGGGAGTGTCGATCACCGTGAGCCGGTGCCCATTCCACTCGCACGCGACCGCCGCGGCGGAGATGGTGATCCCGCGCTCCCGCTCCTGCGGATCGAAATCGGTGACGGTGGTGCCGTCGTGCACCTCGCCCCGCTTGTGAATCTCACCCGCCAGGAACAGCATTCGCTCCGTGACGGTCGTCTTCCCGGCATCCACATGCGCGAGAATGCCCAGATTGCGGACAGCGGTCATAGCTTGTCGAGAAGTATTGGTACGCACAGTCTTCGGTCCTTCGATCCGAATCGAGACAAGACAGCGCGATTCACCGGACACAGGGCCGCCTCCAGGGCAGCCCGAACCACAGTGCCCGAAAGGCACAGCGGCAGAGATAGTCCGGTCTCAGTACCGGCCGCGCAGCCGGCACCGGACCGGCAGGGACACCAGGATCACCTCGAAGCGAGAGCGAGCAGGTACAGCGGCGCGTTCACGCATCACCGGCTCCCTTCCTGGTTCCAAGATCATGCGGCGGGGCCCCAACAGCCCCGCCACGAAAGACGTTAACAGCCCCCACCGACAGAATCACTCGAATATTCCTGGCCGCGAAACGAACTCAACGATCGTCGCGCATGAGCCGGGCGAAGGCCCGCAACCCGGCGATGATCTCACGCTGATCGTTCACCTCGTCGAGGGCGGCATCGAACCTGGTCACCATGACCGCCATCCGCTGATCCACCGCGACGATCGCCTCCCGCGCGGACCGCTGCTCGTCACGAGCCCGCTGATCCTGGCGGCGCAGATCATCCCGAAGATCATCGATCTGCCGGGCATCCGACTCCTGCCAGGACGCCAACGCCGACTCCAGCGCCTCCAGTCGATCCGAGACGGCCCGCACCCGCGCCCGCAGCTCCACCACATCATCCGGCGGATAGGCGACGTCCTGCGAGATGGACGCGATCCGCGCCCGCAGGTACGCGAAATACGCTGCCGCAGGCCGGAATACGATACTGCCGAGGAAGAACCCCGCAATGTAGTAGCCCAGGACATACCCGAAAGCCAGCGAGACAACCAGCGCGATCGCCGCGGTGACCAGATGCGATCCGACCGCCATGGCCAGCAGCCGCTTGGTCAGCGACCCCACCTCGGCCACACTCGCCGGCGACACCGGAATCTCCCGCACCTGCACCGCACTCAGCCGATGCGCGGCCTGACGCGCCGCGAAATACAGGTTCCAGGGCACCGTGAGGATGACGATCAACCAGAACAGGGCGACGAAACCCAGACCCACACCGATCACGGCCTGCGCCTCGAGATCGGCCCACAGTGCGAGCACCACGAGCACGATCACGAGTGCGGCAGCGGCCCAGAACAACCCCCAGTACTTTCTCATGAGGTCAGCGTCGTGGATTCGACTGCGCCGCAGTACCGTACGACTACTCGAGTACCGGCGTGAGCTCGGCCTCGACCGGCCTCCGCGCGGCCGCCGTCCGGCCCGGCAAGGCCAGAGCGACCAGCGCACCGAGCAAGGACAACGCCGCACCCGCCGCCACCGCCGGGACGAAGCCCGCTACGAAATACGCCGCCGAACCATAGCCGCCGAAACCCGCGAAAACCGCGACCACGACCGCGATTCCGAAGACCCCGCCCAGCTCACGCATCATGCTGTTGGCCCCGGCCGCCTTCCCGATGGCCCCGTACTCGACATCGCCGACCACCGCGCTCTGCGCCGTCGGAATCGCCATGGACACCCCGACTCCCGACAACACCAGCGGCAGAACCACAGCGCCGTAAGACATTCCCGGGTCCGCGATCACCGCGACCCAGCCCATGCCCACCGCCTGCAACAGCAGACCCACCGCCATGATCGGGCGCTCCCCGACCCGATCCGCCAGCGCTCCCGCGATCGGCGCACAGCAGAACAGCGTCAACGTCCACGGCAACAGGCACAGACCCGCTCCGAGCGGCCTGTAGTGGAAGACCAGCTGCATGAACTGCGCGTAGAAGAACACCGCGCCGAACAATGCCGCGAAAGTCAGGAAGATCGCGGTATTGCCCGCCGCGAAACCACGCGAGGTGAACATCCGCACCGGGAACATCGGTGTGCGAGTGCGCGATTCCCAAAAGGCGAACGCGATGATCAGGCCGAAGCCACCGCCGAGCGTCAGCACGACCTCCGGCGACGACCAGCCCGCGATATTGCCGCGCACCAGACCCCACACCACACCCAGCGCGCCACCGGTGACCAGCAACAGTCCCCCACCGTCCAGCGTGGTGTCCGTGCCGTGGCTCTCCGGAATCCTGGTCAGCACCAAGGGAATCGCGAGCAGCCCCAGGGGGACGTTCACCCAGAAGATCCACTGCCACGACAGACCCTCCGCAATGGCCCCGCCGATCACCGGCCCACACGCGACCGCCAAACCGGTGACACCCTCCAGAACCCCGATCGCCCAGCCGCGGCGCTCCGCCGGGAACGCCACACTCACCAGCGTCAACGCCAAACTCATGATCAATGCCGCACCGACGCCCTGCACCACTCGCGCGGCAATGAGCACACCCACCGACCCGGCCGTCGCGCACGCCGCCGAACCCGCCACGAAAACACCCAGCCCGACCGCGAACATGCGTCGCCGGCCGAAGCGGTCACCCAGCACCACCGCCGTGATCAGCAGCACCGCGAAACTCAGGTTGTAGCCGTTCACCGTCCATTCCAGGGTCGCCAGCGAGGCACCCAGATCCTCCCGGATCGTGCCGAGCGCGGTCGCGACGACCAGCGTGTCCAGCGCCGCCATCATCGAGGCGACGGCTCCGAGCGCCAGCACCCAGCGCTGCGCCGCCCGCGAAACTGTCGATGTATCCACGAGATTCCTTCCGATCGAGCCTGCGCACATACCGACCGGCGGGACGAGAAAACTCATCGACCACACACCGATGACTTCCGGACGCGCACACGGTCAGTACAGGGAGGGGTGAACCATGCCCGGCCGAAGGGAGCCCGGATGCTCGAGACCGAAGACTTCACGGCACGTACCGCGCCCTACCGGAGGGAACTGCTCGCACACTGCTATCGCATGCTCGGCTCCGTCGACGACGCCGAGGACCTGGTGCAGGAAACCATGCTGCGCGCCTGGCGCGGCTACCCCGACTTCCAGGAACGCGCCTCGATGCGCACCTGGCTGTACCGCATCGCCACCAATGCCTGCCTCAACGCCCTCGAACACAGCAGCCGGCGAGAACTACAGCCCATGCCGGATGTTCTCGTCGAACCCGAGGACAGCGATCCGGCCGCCATCCTGATTGCCCGGCACGACATGCGACTGGCGCTGATCGCCCTCTGGCAGCACCTGCCGCCGCGGCAGCGCGCAGTACTGCTGCTGCGAGATGTGCTGCGCTGGAAGGCGACAGAGGTCGCCGAACTGCTCGACGTCACCCCGGCCGCGGTCAACAGCACACTGCAGCGCGCACACGCCACCCTCGCGAACCTGCGCACGGGAGACGAACCGATAGCCGAACCGGACGACCCGGCGACAAGAGCAGTACTCGACAGCTGGGCCGCAGCCTTCGAATCCTCGGATACCGACACCCTCACGAACCTGCTGCGCGCAGAGGCGGTCTGGGAAATGCCGCCGATTCCGGGCCGATTCACCGGACGGGACAGCATCATTCGGTTGATCACCACCCAGTGCCCGTCTCGAAATGGCGGGGCGCGAATGATCCCGACGAGAGCCAACGGCCAGCCGGCGTTCGCGCTCTACCTGAACGGAGAAGCGCATTCGATACAGGTACTGACCGTGACGGCCGGCGGCATTGCAAGTGTCGTGGCATTCCACGGATTCGAGCGATTCGAACCCTTCGGGCTGCCGAAAACGCTGTAGAGAATTGACCCGGAAACGCAGAAACCCCCTGACCGAGGTCAGGGGGTTTCGCGAATGATGTTCCGGCGGTGTCCTACTCTCCCACACCCTGTCGAGTGCAGTACCATCGGCGCAGGTGGCCTTAGCTTCCGGGTTCGGAATGGGACCGGGCGTTTCCCCACCGCTATAGCCGCCGTAACTCTATGAAACTGTCACGCTTGCGCGCCCTTCCGGGCTGCGAGCATGCGTGTGTTGTTTCAGATACCGCACAGTGGACGCGTAGCTTCTTTGTTGGTAAGTCCTCGGCCTATTAGTACCGGTCACCTGCACCAGTTACCTGGCTTCCAGTTCCGGCCTATCAACCCGATGGTCTGTCGGGGGCCTTACCCACTCAAGGTGGTGAGAAACCTCATCTTGGAACAGGCTTCCCGCTTAGATGCTTTCAGCGGTTATCCCTTCCGAACGTAGCAAACCAGCCGTGCTCCTGGCGGAACAACTGGCACACCAGAGGTTCGTCCGTCCCGGTCCTCTCGTACTAGGGACAGCCTTCCTCAAGTTTCTGACGCGCGCGGCGGATAGAGACCGAACTGTCTCACGACGTTCTAAACCCAGCTCGCGTGCCGCTTTAATGGGCGAACAGCCCAACCCTTGGGACCTACTCCAGCCCCAGGATGCGACGAGCCGACATCGAGGTGCCAAACCATCCCGTCGATATGGACTCTTGGGGAAGATCAGCCTGTTATCCCCGGGGTACCTTTTATCCGTTGAGCGACACCGCTTCCACTTGCCGGTGCCGGATCACTAGTCCCGACTTTCGTCCCTGCTCGACCTGTCGGTCTCACAGTCAAGCTCCCTTGTGCACTTGCACTCGACACCTGATTGCCAACCAGGCTGAGGGAACCTTTGGGCGCCTCCGTTACATTTTGGGAGGCAACCGCCCCAGTTAAACTACCCACCAGGCACTGTCCCTGAACCCGATCAGGGTCCGAGGTTAGAGGTCCAATACGATCAGAGTGGTATTTCAACGACGACTCCACAAACACTGGCGTGTCTGCTTCACAGTCTCCCACCTATCCTACACAAACCGTACCGAACACCAATACCAAGCTATAGTGAAGGTCCCGGGGTCTTTTCGTCCTGCCGCGCGTAACGAGCATCTTTACTCGTACTGCAATTTCGCCGAGTCTGTGGTTGAGACAGCAGAGAAGTCGTTACGCCATTCGTGCAGGTCGGAACTTACCCGACAAGGAATTTCGCTACCTTAGGATGGTTATAGTTACCACCGCCGTTTACCGGGGCTTAAATTCTCAGCTTCGCGCCGAAGCGCTAACCGGTCCTCTTAACCTTCCGGCACCGGGCAGGCGTCAGTCCGTATACATCGTCTTACGACTTCGCACGGACCTGTGTTTTTAGTAAACAGTCGCTTCTCTCTGGTCTCTGCGACCTCACTCAGCTCGATCCGCAAGGGATGTCACCAAGCAAGGTCCCCCTTCTCCCGAAGTTACGGGGGCATTTTGCCGAGTTCCTTAACCACAGTTATCTCGATCGCCTTGGTATTCTCTACCTGACCACCTGTGTCGGTTTGGGGTACGGGCCGTGTATCAACTCACTAGAGGCTTTTCTCGGCAGCATAGGATCACTGAATTCGCCTCAATCGGCTACGCATCACCTCTCAGGCTGTATGCGGTGCGGATTTGCCTACACCACGCCCTACAGGCTTACACCAGGTATTCCATCACCTGGCCCAGCTACCTTCCTGCGTCACCCCATCGCTTGACTACTACAGCCAGGGTCGTATGCAGCCACTTCCGGCCTCCCGAAGGAGGTCCATCCGCTTTTGGATACTTAGCACAACTGATTCGCCATTGGGCGCGGATACACGGGTACGGGAATATCAACCCGTTGTCCATCGACTACGCCTGTCGGCCTCGCCTTAGGTCCCGACTCACCCTGGGCGGATTAACCTGGCCCAGGAACCCTTGGTCATTCGGCGGACGAGTTTCTCACTCGTCTTTCGCTACTCATGCCTGCATTCTCACTCGCGCAGCCTCCACGGCTGGATCACTCCGCCGCTTCCCTGGCTACACGACGCTCCCCTACCCATCCACACTCCTGGCCCGAAGGCGGGATAATGTGTGAATGCCGCGGCTTCGGCGGTGTACTTGAGCCCCGCTACATTGTCGGCGCAGGATCACTTGACCAGTGAGCTATTACGCACTCTTTCAAGGGTGGCTGCTTCTAAGCCAACCTCCTGGTTGTCTTCGCGACCCCACATCCTTTTCCACTTAGTACACGCTTAGGGGCCTTAGCCGGCGATCTGGGCTGTTTCCCTCTCGACTATGAAGCTTATCCCCCACAGTCTCACTGCCGCGCTCTCACTCACCGGCATTCGGAGTTTGGCTGACTTCGGTAAGCTTGTGGGCCCCCTAGGCCATCCAGTAGCTCTACCTCCGGTGAGAAACACGCGACGCTGCACCTAAATGCATTTCGGGGAGAACCAGCTATCACGGAGTTTGATTGGCCTTTCACCCCTACCCACAGCTCATCCCCTCAGTTTTCAACCTAAGTGGGTTCGGGCCTCCACGACGTCTTACCGTCGCTTCACCCTGGCCATGGGTAGATCACTCCGCTTCGGGTCCATAGTGTGCGACTCACTCGCCCTATTCGGACTCGCTTTCGCTACGGCTCCCCCACACGGGTTAACCTCGCCACACACCGATGACTCGCAGGCTCATTCTTCAAAAGGCACGCCATCACCCCACAATGAGGGCTCTGACGGATTGTAAGCGCACGGTTTCAGGTACTATTTCACTCCCCTCCCGGGGTACTTTTCACCTTTCCCTCACGGTACTAGTCCGCTATCGGTCACCAGGTAGTATTCAGGCTTATCGGGTGGTCCCGACAGATTCACAGCAGATTTCACGGGCCCGCTGCTACTCGGGTGCCCATCACAACAGCCAGATCGTTTTCGTCTACAGGACTCTCACCCTCTACGGTTGGCCGTCCCAGACCAATTCGACTAACGCTCTGGTTTCTTACTGTTGCCTAGTTCGGCAGAACTAGGAAGATAGGTCCCACAACCCCAAGAACGAAACGCCTGCCGGCTATCACGCGCTCCTGGTTTAGCCTCTTCCGCTTTCGCTCGCCACTACTCACGGAATCACTGTTGTTTTCTCTTCCTGTGGGTACTGAGATGTTTCACTTCCCCACGTTCCCTCCACACGCCCTATATATTCAGGCGCGGGTAACACGACATCACTCGTGCTGGGTTTCCCCATTCGGAAATCCTCGGATCTCAGCTCGGTTGACAGCTCCCCGAGGCTTATCGCAGCCTCCTACGTCCTTCATCGGCTCCTGGTGCCAAGGCATCCACCGTACGCTCTTACACACTTACTAACAAAGATGCTCGCGTCCACTGTGCAGTTCTCAAACAACACACCCGCATCGAATCGGTTTTCCAGGACCTGACCGGCGAGGCCGGCGGTTTCGAGGAGATCCGAGCGGATCGTTATCTTGCCTGGAAAGAAACGCGAAACGCGTATTCTTTCAGGACCCAATAGTGTGTCGGTATATTCACCGCGCTCGAAGACTTGGCTCCGAACTTGGTGCGATGAAAGTTGTCAGTGTTCCACCCATGAGCTCCGCCGGACTACGTGTGAGTCCGAAACGGCTCTGGCGCAGTCTCTCTCGACTGTTCGAGGTGACATGCGCTAGATGCTCCTTAGAAAGGAGGTGATCCAGCCGCACCTTCCGGTACGGCTACCTTGTTACGACTTCGTCCCAATCGCCAATCCCACCTTCGACAGCTCCCTCCACAAGGGTTAGGCCACTGGCTTCGGGTGTTACCGACTTTCATGACGTGACGGGCGGTGTGTACAAGGCCCGGGAACGTATTCACCGCAGCGTTGCTGATCTGCGATTACTAGCGACTCCAACTTCACGGGGTCGAGTTGCAGACCCCGATCCGAACTGAGACCGGCTTTAAGGGATTCGCTCCACCTCACGGTATCGCAGCCCTCTGTACCGGCCATTGTAGCATGTGTGAAGCCCTGGACATAAGGGGCATGATGACTTGACGTCGTCCCCACCTTCCTCCGAGTTGACCCCGGCAGTCTCTCACGAGTCCCCGCCATTACGCGCTGGCAACATAAGATAAGGGTTGCGCTCGTTGCGGGACTTAACCCAACATCTCACGACACGAGCTGACGACAGCCATGCACCACCTGTACACCGACCACAAGGGGGGCCATATCTCTATGGCTTTCCGGTGTATGTCAAACCCAGGTAAGGTTCTTCGCGTTGCATCGAATTAATCCACATGCTCCGCCGCTTGTGCGGGCCCCCGTCAATTCCTTTGAGTTTTAGCCTTGCGGCCGTACTCCCCAGGCGGGGTACTTAATGCGTTAGCTACGGCACGGATCCCGTGGAAGGAAACCCACACCTAGTACCCACCGTTTACGGCGTGGACTACCAGGGTATCTAATCCTGTTCGCTACCCACGCTTTCGCTTCTCAGCGTCAGTTACTTCCCAGAGACCCGCCTTCGCCACCGGTGTTCCTCCTGATATCTGCGCATTTCACCGCTACACCAGGAATTCCAGTCTCCCCTGAAGTACTCTAGTCTGCCCGTATCGACTGCAGGCTCGCGGTTGAGCCGCGAGTTTTCACAATCGACGTGACAGACCGCCTACAAGCTCTTTACGCCCAGTAATTCCGGACAACGCTCGCACCCTACGTATTACCGCGGCTGCTGGCACGTAGTTGGCCGGTGCTTCTTCTACAGGTACCGTCACTTGCGCTTCGTCCCTGTCGAAAGAGGTTTACAACCCGAAGGCCGTCATCCCTCACGCGGCGTCGCTGCATCAGGCTTTCGCCCATTGTGCAATATTCCCCACTGCTGCCTCCCGTAGGAGTCTGGGCCGTGTCTCAGTCCCAGTGTGGCCGGTCGCCCTCTCAGGCCGGCTACCCGTCGTCGCCTTGGTAGGCCATTACCCCACCAACAAGCTGATAGGCCGCGGGCCCATCTCGCACCAGTAAACCTTTCCAACAACCCCCATGCAGAGGCTGCTCATATCCGGTATTAGACCCAGTTTCCCAGGCTTATCCCAGAGTGCGAGGCAGATCACCCACGTGTTACTCACCCGTTCGCCGCTCGTGTACCCCGAAGGGCCTTACCGCTCGACTTGCATGTGTTAAGCACGCCGCCAGCGTTCGTCCTGAGCCAGGATCAAACTCTCCGTTGAAGACTCTCAATTCCCTCCCGAAGGAGGCAATCAGAAGTAAACGTGAGTCCGAAAACCCAGCAAAATAAACGCCAGCTCGGAAATTAAGCTGACTAAATGTCCGACCCTCACACGGGGGGTGAAGATCGGAACCAATAAATTATTGGCACTGACATTCATCGACACACTATTGAGTTCTCAAAGAACACACGCACAAGCCATCTCCCGGGCGGTGAGCCCGTTCGATCAGCTAGGCAACTTTTGAAGCTTAGCCCGCGCCGCACAGCGGAACCAAATCCGCCGGTTGGAAGGGAGCTAGTGTGATCATCAGGCGCTCTCGTTCTCCCCGGTGGGAGTCCGTGTCGCTCTGACCTGGAATAAGTTACGTGTTGGTTGTTCGCATGTCAAATCGCCTGTTCAGGAGGGGTTTTCGTGAAACACCCTCCGTCATCGAGTGTTCAGTCTGCGGTTCCCACACGTTCGATCTCTGCGCCTAGCGACCGCAGGTTCTCCACGAAAGACGGGTAACCCCGGTCGATGTGGAAGACATCGTGCACTTCGGTCACCCCGTCGGCGACCAGACCCGCGAGCACCAGACCGGCGCCGGCGCGAATGTCCGACGACCACACCGGCGCGCTCGACAGTCGCGGAATCCCGCGCACCACAGCGTGATGCCCGTCGGTGCGCGCGTCCGCGCCCAGCCGGATCATCTCTTCGACGAAGCGGAAGCGCGCCTCGAAAATGTTCTCGGTGATCATCGAGGTGCCGTCCGCGATGGCGGCCAGGCCGATGGCCATCGGCTGCAGGTCGGTCGGGAAACCCGGGAACGGCAGGGTCGAGAAGTTCACGGCGCGAGGACGATCCGACTGCACCACGCGGAAACCGTCCGGCTCGAACGAGATTCGCGCGCCCGCCGACCGCAGCTTGTCCAGCACGAGGGACAGGTGCTTGGGGTTGATGCCCGTCACCCGCACGTCGCCCTGCGTCATGGCGGCGGCGATGCCCCAGGTGGCGGCGACGATGCGGTCACCGATCACGCGGTGCGTGGTGGGCGACAGCTTCTCCACGCCCTCGATGGTCAGCACCGAGGTGCCGGCGCCGGAGATCTTGGCGCCCATGCGCGCGAGCATGTTGCAGAGATCCACGATCTCCGGTTCGCGCGCGGCATTGTCGATGACGGTCTCGCCCTCGGCGAGCACCGCGGCCATGAGGATGTTCTCGGTCGCGCCCACCGACGGGAAGTCGAGGCGAATCCGCGCGCCCTGCAGCTCTTCCGCACGCGCCACCAGGCAGCCGTGTTCGATCTCGCTGGTCGCGCCGAGCAGTCGCAGGCCCTGCTGGTGCATGTCGAGGGGACGTGAACCGATGGCGTCACCGCCCGGCAGCGCGACGACCGCCCGCTTGCACCGCGCCATGAGCGGGCCCAGCACGCACACCGAGGCGCGGAACTGGGTGACCGCCGGGAAGTCGGCGTGATACTTGGGTTCGGTGGGCGTCACGATGACGACCGTCTCGTGGTCGACGGTGACATCGCAGCCGAGACCCCGCAGCACGTCTGCCATCAGCGGCACATCCAGGATGTCCGGGCAGTTCGTGATCGTGGTCGTACCCTCGGCCAGCAGCGCGGCGGCCATCAGCTTGAGGACGCTGTTCTTCGCGCCGCCCACCGCGACCTCACCGACGAGCCTGCTGCCCCCGGTCACCAGAAACCGTTCACTCACGGGGGTCAGCCTAGTGGTCCTGTTCCGTGCCCGTGGCTTCTCCGCCCGGCCGCCAGAGGATGTCGCCGTCGGGGTTGGCGACTCGGCTCAGGATGAACAGCAGGTCGGACAGCCGGTTGAGATATTTCGCGGGCAGAACATTCGTGTCGTCCGGGTGTGCCGCGACGGCGGCCCAGGCCGATCGTTCGGCTCGGCGGGCGACGGTGCGCGCGGTGTGCAGCAGGGCGGCCAGGGGTGTGCCGCCGGGCAGGATGAACGAATTCAACGGCGCCAGAGGCTCATTGAACTCGTCGCACCACTGCTCGAGGCGCTCGATGTAGGGCTCGGTGATGCGCAGCGGCGGGTATTTGGGCTCCGCGACCACGGGCGTCGACAGGTCCGCGCCGGCATCGAACAGGTCGTTCTGGATCTGCCGCAGCACGGACAGGATGCGGTCGTCGGGGGCACCGAGCGCGATGGCCACGCCGAGCGCGGCATTGGTCTCGTCACAGTCGGCGTAGGCGATGAGCCGCGGGTCGGTCTTGGCCACGCGCGAGAAGTCGCTGAGGCCGGTGGTCCCGTCGTCGCCGGTTCGCGTGTAGATCCGCGTCAGGTGCACACTCACGGATTCACCGTAACCCCTGGTGCGCCCGGGAGCCGTCAGTAGTTCGGGCGACGGCGAATTCGCTCGGAGGGACGCGACTCCACCCAGCTCAGCAGGGCTGCGAGCGCGCCGCGGTCGAGCGCGACCTCATAGCTGCCGTGGCCGTCGGAGAGGGTGACGATGGACTCGTCGGTCATGATGTCGTACTCGTCGTCCTGCGGGGAGCGGCGGTTGCCGACCTCGATGGCCAAGCGGCGCATGGTCGAATCCGGGCCGAGCTTCAGGCTGGAGAGTTTGTAGAAGACGAGGGTGTCCTCGTCGTAGCGGATCAGGCCGTGCCGCCAGCCGCCGCCGTGCCCCCGCGCGGGCAGCACCCGCAGCAGTGCGGCGGTGCCGCCGCGGCGCAGCATGACCAGGCGATAGATGGAAGCCAGGGCCAAGGCGACAAGCAACAGCACCAGAATGATCAGAACCACCATCCCGGTCTGCAATGCCGACCCGTCCTTTCCGAACTTCCGGTTCCCCGCGCTTGGAGATCGATACTAGCGATCGTAGAAACGCGGGGCCCGAGCATCACCCGAATGTGAGGAATGCCTATTCCGCACAAGCGGACTCATGTTCAGCCCATGCTGAAGGGTTGGCCCCACAGCGCCAGGTTTCCGATGAAGGTCGTGGTGTCGACCTCGGCCAGGATGAAGGAGCGCGCCTGCGCGTATCCACCGCAGCCGTTCACCTCGAAGGTCTCATCGATCCAGGTCACGCTGGCGTGCGGACCGGGCACCTTGTTGTACCGCTTGTGCGATTCCATGCCGTAGTCGTCGGGCTTCTCCAGATCCAGCATGAGCCGGGCGGCGGCCTGTCCGGGTCCGAGAGTGATTCCGCCGCCGAAGGACTCGCTCAGTGACGGCGTGATGTACGGCGCGGTCTGGCTCAGGGTGTTGGATTCGCCGGCGTTCTCGTTCAGGCCGAGCGAGCTGATGTCCACCTGGCAGCCGACCACATATCCCGGCGAGATCTTGATGGTCGAGGTGGCGGCGCTCGGGCCCTCCAGGTCGATGCTGCCGACACCGGTGACCCACACATTGCGGTGCAGCGGTGTCGCACCCATGGATCCGCTGATCTTCGCCGACTCGTCGGCGATGCGCAGCGTGATCATGGTGCCGTCCGGCAGTTCCTTGGTGAGCACGCCACCCGGCAGCGGAATGAAGGTGTCGGCGGCGGCCGGGCCCGGGGCGGCGAATCCACAGGCCAGCACGGCTACCGCGAGCGCTGTCCCGAAAAGCCTGCCGCCCACGGGAAAAATGCGAGTCATGCGATCCCCTTCGCGTAGGAATTCGGAATGTCAGCCGATGCTGAACGGCTGCCCGTAGAGGGTGACCTTCTTGTAGTCCGCGCCAATGATCTCCACCACCGCGAACTGCCTGGCCTGCGCATATCCGGCGCAGCCCTGAATGTCCATGGGGACGTCCTGGTACTGGATGGTGTAGGCGCCGCTCTTGATCAATTCGATGTTGTTGATCGCGAGCCATTTCACCTCGCCCGGCGACAGCGGGAAACTGAATCCCGCCGAGACGCCCGGGGTCATGAGGACGGTGACACTCGTATTGGCGCTCAGCGCGCCCAGCGAGACCTGGCAGCCGACCACGTATCCGACGGTGAGGTTGGACGAACCGTGCGTGCCCGAATTATTGGTGCCGGGGAAGCCTTTCGGCCCGTTGTTGGGGCCCACGGTGCCGTCGGGGGTTTCCACGTCGGCGACCACGTTCCCGGTCAGCCAGGCCGAACGCCCGGCGCCGTTGGACGCCAGCGACGGTGAAATGATCGCGCGCTCACCGGTACTCGTGATCCGCACGCCCGGACCTTCGATATGCCCGTCCGGCAACGGAACCCAGGTATCCGCCGATGCGGCGCCCGGCGACAAGAAACCCAGTGCGACCGCACCGGCCAGCGTTATGACAATCGACCGAAACCTGCTCATTCGCCCCTCGCCTTTGCCCGCTCATGGAAGGTAAAGCTGGAAGTGCTTGAAATAGCCGAGGTTTAGCCAGATGATCCGGATCACACATCACGGATCGGCGAATGAATCTAACCACACGATCGACAATGAAAAAAGCAGCGCCCCCGGGAATTCCCGGGGGCGCTGCCTATTTGCCGAGTGAAAACTCAGATCACGCTTCGGCGGCCTTCTGCAGAGCGCGAAGCTGGCCCTCGGCCTTGGTCTTCGCACCGGCGCTCGCGGCCTCGTCGGCGAGCACGGCCTTGGCGGCCGCCTCGTCGATATCGGCTGCGAAATCAGCGGATTCGGCCAGCACCCGCACCGAGGTGCCGGTGACGGAGAAGAAACCGCCGTGCACGGCCGCGACGATGCGCTCGCCGCTGTCGGCCACGATGGTCACCGTGCCGGCCTCGACCAGCTGCCCGAGCAGCGGCTCGTGACCGGCCAGGATGCCGATCTCGCCCTCGGTGGTCTGGGCCGCGACAAAGCTCGCGCGGCCCGACCACAGCAGCCGTTCCACGGCTACCAGGTCAACAGACATATCTGCCATGTTGGACTACTTCCCGGCGATCTTCTTGGCAGCAGCCTCGACGTCGTCCAGGCCACCGCAGGAGTTGAACGCCTGCTCCGGCAGGTGGTCGAACTCGCCCTTGCAGACGCGATCGAAGTCGTCGATGGTCTGCTCCAGCGGCACGACGGAACCCGGCTGACCGGTGAACTTCTCGGCCACGATGAAGTTCTGGCCGAGGAACTTCTCCAGACGACGGGCGCGACCGACGAGGACCTTGTCCTCTTCGGAGAGCTCGTCCATGCCGAGGATGGCGATGATGTCCTGGAGTTCCTTGTACTTCTGCAGGATTCGCTTGACCTCGTTGGCCACCGCGAAGTGCCGATCGCCGACGATGGACGCCTCGAGGATACGAGAGGTCGAGGTCAGCGGGTCGACGGCCGGGTAGATGCCCTTCTGCGAGATCGGGCGGGAGAGCTCGGTCGTCGCATCGAGGTGGGCGAAGGTGGTGGCCGGCGCCGGGTCGGTGTAGTCGTCGGCGGGCACGTAGATCGCCTGCATCGAGGTGATCGAGCGGCCACGGGTCGAGGTGATGCGCTCCTGGAGCTGACCCATCTCGTCCGCCAGCGTGGGCTGGTAACCCACGGCCGAAGGCATACGACCCAGCAGGGTCGAGACCTCGGAACCGGCCTGGGTGAACCGGAAGATGTTGTCGATGAAGAGCAGCACGTCCTGGTTCTGCACGTCACGGAAGTACTCGGCCATGGTCAGGGCCGAGAGGGCGACGCGCATACGGGTGCCCGGCGGCTCGTCCATCTGGCCGAAGACGAGGGCGGTGTCCTGGAGGACGCCCATCTCTTCCATTTCCAGGTGGAGGTCGGTGCCCTCACGGGTGCGCTCACCGACGCCCGCGAACACGGACGTACCGGAGAACTCACGCGCGATACGGGTGATCATCTCCTGGATCAGAACGGTCTTGCCGACGCCGGCGCCACCGAACAGACCGATCTTGCCACCCTTCACGTACGGGGTGAGCAGGTCGATGACCTTGACGCCCGTCTCCAGGATCTCGGTCTTGCCCTCGAGCTGGTCGAAGGCGGGCGGCTGGCGGTGGATGCCCCACTGCTCGCCGTCGCGGCCCAGACCCGGGGTGTCGAGGCAGTCGCCGAGGGCGTTGAACACGTGGCCCTTGACGATGTCACCGACGGGCACCGAGATCGGCTTGCCGGTGTCGCGCACCTCGACGCCACGCACCAGACCGTCGGTCGGCTGCATGGAGATGGTGCGAACGATGTTGTCGCCCAGGTGCTGTGCGACCTCGAGGGTCAGCGTCTTGGCAACGGACTTCAACGCGATGTCCACGTTGAGGGCGTTGTAGAGCTCAGGGATCGAACCGCGCGGGAACTCGACGTCCACGACGGGTCCGATGACGCGGGAGACGCGGCCTGTGCCGGCGCCAACCCGGGTTTCGTTAGTGACAGCTGCGGTCATTGCTTCTCTTCCTACGGCTTAGTCGCGGTCCGAGCTCGCCGCGAGCGCATTGGCGCCACCGACGATTTCCGTGATTTCCTGCGTGATTCCGGCCTGGCGCAACGAGTTCGCGGTACGGGTCAGTGAATTCACCAGCTCCGTAGCGTTATCGGTGGCCGCCTTCATAGCGGTGCGGCGCGCAGCCGACTCCGACGCCGCTGCGTCGAGCAGCGACGAGTAGATGCGGGTGTTGATGTACTTCGGCAGCAGCGCGCCCAGCAGGCGATCCGCATCCGGCTCGAACTCGTACTGCGCGTGGACATCCGCGGTCTCCGAATCGGAGAAGGCGTCCTCGCCCATGTCGTAGTTCTCGTCCACGTAGCTGACCTGGATGGGGGCCAGCCGGCGAACCTCCGGCACCTGCGTCAGCATCGACACGAAACGCGTGTAGACGATGTGCAGTTCATCGACACCGGCCATGGTGCCCGCCCCGTTGGGGGTGGGAACCTCGCCGTCGGCGCCCGCCATGAACGCCTCGACCAGGTGGTTGCACGCAGCGGACGCGTCCACGTAGTTGGGCGACTGGGAGAACCCGGTCCACGATCCGTTCAGCTGACGCTTGCGGAAGGTGTAGTAGGTCAAGCCCTTCGAGCCCATCACGTACAGCACCGGCTCTTTGCCCTCGGAGCGCAGCGTGGTCACCAGTTCCTCGGCGCGCTTGAGCACGTTCGAGTTGTAACCGCCGCACATGCCGCGGTCGGAGGTGATGACCAGGATCGCCGCGCGCCGCGGGTTGGCCCGCTCGGTGAGCAGCGGATGCGTGAGATTGCCACTGGCGCTTGCCAATTCGGCGAGCACCTTGGTGATCTCCTCCGCGTACGGCTTGGCAGCCGCGACCCGGGCCTGCGCCTTGCTGATTCGCGAGCTCGCGATCAGCTCCTGCGCTTTGGTGATCTTCTTCGTCGAGTTGACGGAACGAATTCGGGAGCGCAGTTCGCGCACGCTTGCCATTAGCGGTTCACACTCCCTTCATTCCTCGTGTCAGTCAGTCGCATCGGATTCGCCCGTCTTACTTCTCGACGTGCTTGCGAGTGACGGACAGCGACTCGACCTCTTCGTGATCGAGCTGGCCGGCCTCGGCCTCGTTCACGACGCGCGAGCCGTCCGAAGCCAGGAAGCCCTGCTTGAACTTGTCGGTCGCGGTCTTGATGGCCTCGGCCGCGTCACCCTCGAGCGCCTTCGCGCCGCCCTGCAGGGCGTCGAAGGAGGACTGCACGGTGGCGTGCAGGTTCTCCAGCAGCTCGGAGTTGAAGCGACGGATGTCGGCGACCGGCACGGAGTCGTAGTAGCCACCGTCGACCAGGAACAGCGAGACGACCTGGTCCTCGACGGCGACCGGGGCGTACTGGTCCTGCTTGAGCAGCTCGACCCAGCGCGCGCCACGCTCCAGCTGAGCCAGCGAGGCGGCGTCCAGGTCGGAGGCGAAGGCGGAGAACGCCTCCAGCTCACGGAAGGAGGCCAGCTCCAGACGCAGCGAGCCCGAGACCTTCTTCATGGCCTTGGTCTGCGCCGCGCCACCGACACGGGAGACGGAGATACCGACGTTGATGGCCGGACGGACACCCTTGTTGAAGAGGTCCGACTCCAGGAACACCTGGCCGTCGGTGATGGAGATGACGTTGGTCGGGATGAACGCCGAGACGTCGTTGGCCTTGGTCTCGATGATCGGCAGACCGGTCATCGAACCCGCGCCCAGCTCGTCGGACAGCTTCGCGCAACGCTCCAGCAGACGCGAGTGCAGGTAGAAGACGTCACCCGGGTACGCCTCGCGGCCCGGCGGGCGGCGCAGCAGCAGCGAGATGGCGCGGTAGGCCTCGGCCTGCTTGGACAGGTCGTCGAACACGATCAGGACGTGCTTGCCCTGGTACATCCAGTGCTGGCCGAGGGCCGAACCGGTGTACGGCGCAAGCCACTTGAAGCCGGCGGAGTCGGAAGCCGGCGCGGCGACGATCGTCGTGTACTCCATCGCACCGTGGGCCTCCAGCGCGGCCTTGACGCCCGCGATGGTGGAACCCTTCTGGCCGATCGCGACGTAGATGCAGCGCACCTGCTTCGACGGATCGCCGGTGGCCCAGTTGGCCTTCTGGTTGATGATGGCGTCGACGCAGACCGCGGTCTTGCCGGTCTTGCGGTCGCCGATGACGAGCTGACGCTGGCCGCGGCCGATGGCGGTCAGGGCGTCGATGGCGGTGATGCCGGTGGCCATGGGCTCACCGACCGGCTGGCGCTCCAGCACGGTCGCGGCCTGCAGCTCGAGGACGCGACGCTCGTCGGCCTCGATCTCGCCCAGGCCGTCGATGGGGGCGCCCAGCGGGTCGATGACGCGACCCAGGAACTTGTCACCGACGGGGACCGAGAGCACGTCGCCGGTGCGGCGGACCTGCTGGCCCTCCTCGATGGTGTCGAACTCACCCAGGATGACGGCACCGATCTCGGTGTCCTCCAGGTTCAGCGCCACGCCGAGCACGCCGCCGGGGAATTCCAGCAGCTCGTTGGCCATCGCCGAGGGCAGGCCGCTGATGTGGGCGATGCCGTCGCCGGTGTCGGTGACGACACCGACCTCTTCGATGGAGGTCTCGGGGGTGTAGCTCTGGGTGTAGCTCTCGATCGCGCTACGGATCTCATCGGGGGAGATCGTCAGCTCCGCCATGTTCTTCCTGCTCTCGCTGTGGTCGTAAGTCGGTGTGTAAGTGCGCTCGCCGGCGGGCCGGCAATTGGAAACTGCGGGCTGGTCTCTCTCTTAAGCGAGAGACTGGCGCAAGCGCTGCAGCCGTCCGACGGCACTGCCGTCGATCAGGTCGTCGCCCACGCGCACGACGACGCCGGCCAGAAGGCTGGGGTCTTCCTGCACGTGCACCGTGATCGGCTTGTCGTAGATGCGCTGCAGCGAGGAAGCCAACTGCTCCCGCTGCTGCGGCGTCAGGGCCACCGCGGCGCGCACGTGCGCCACGATCTGATCGCGCAGGCCCGCTGCCAGGTCGGACAGCTCGTCGATCGCCTGCCCGGAATCGCCCTTGTGGCGCAGCACGGCCTGCTCGACCAGCTGCAGGGTGATGTCCTCGACCTTGCCCGCGAGCAGACGCTGCACCAGGCCACGCCGGGCCTCGGCCGGACGGCCGTGATCCTGCAGCGCCTGCTCCAGATCCGAGTTGTCGTCGATGATGCGGGCCAGCCGGAACAGCTCGTCCTCGACGGTGTTCAGGCGGCCACGCTCGTCCGCGGCGCGCAGCAGCGCTTCGCGGCCGAGCAGCACCAGGGTGTCGACCAGATCGCGGGCACGGGACCAGTCCTGAGCCACCGCGGTGGTCAGAACCGTCAGGGTGGCTCCGCTGACCTTGCCCCCGAAGAGGCGTTCGGCCAGCTCGGCGCGGGCCGAACTCGACACCGACTTATCCGCGAGCGCCACACGCAGCGAACGCTGGTCGTCGAGGACGGCGACAACGGCGAACAGTTCGGAGCCCGTCGTGGCCGCGACGGTGTCGCTTCCGGTCAGAGCGGCCCGAAGAGCTTCCCGCGCACGGGAGCTCGCCTCGCGGCTCGCTGCGTACATGCTTCCCACTTTCGGTTCGTTACCTTCCGACCCCGATGCCGGCGTTCTGATCCAGCTCCGCGAGGAACTTGTCGATCGACGCCGCCTGCTTGGCCTCGTCGGCCACCGACTGACCGATGATCTTCTCGGCCAGGTCGACCGCGGTACGGCCCAGTTCGGACCGCAGCTCGGTCACGATCTGCTGGCGCTGAGCCTCCAGCTGCGAGTGACCCGCGGCGACGATGCGATCGGCCTCGGCCTGCGCCTCGGAACGCATCTGGGCGAGGATGGTCTGACCCTGAGTGCGGGCCTCCTCGCGGATGCGGGCAGCCTCGAGGCGAGCCTCGGCCAGCTGCTCCTGGTACTGCTGCAGTGTGGCCTGCGCCTCGGCCTGAACGGCCTCCGCCTTGGCGATACCGCCCTCGATCTTCTCGGAACGCTCATCCAGCACCTTGGTCAGGCGCGGGATGACGAACTTGGCGAAGACAAAGGCGATAACGATGAAGACGACAGCAGACCAGACAATGTCATAGGTCTCGGGGATGAGGGGGTTTACTTCTTCGGCCCCCTCAGCCGCGAGCAAGTAGGTGCTGTTCATCGTTGATTCCTAGTCTGTGGGCCGGAATCAGAAAATGAAGCCGGCGACGAGACCGATCAGCGCCAGGGCCTCGGTGAACGCGATACCCAGGAACATGGTGGTCCGGATCTGGCCCTGCAGCTCGGGCTGACGGGCGATGCCCTCGATGGCCTTGCCGACGACGATGCCGACGCCGACACCCGGGCCGATCGCCGCGAGGCCGTAGCCGACCGCGCCGAGACCCTTGAACTTCTGCTCAGCAGCTTCCTGGGCCAGGTACGAGAGGGTGCTCATCTGTTTATTTTCCCTTTCTGTCGCCCACCCGCCGACGGCGTGTGTAGCAGGTTTGTGGAGATGTTGGTGTTGTCGGTCAGTGAGAGTCGGCGTGCTGCGCGAGACCGATGTAGACAGCGGTCAGCAGCGCGAACACGTACGCCTGCAGGAACACCACCAGAAGTTCGAAGAGTGTGAAGCCGAGGCCCGCGAGCAGCGAGAACGGCGAGAACACCTTCATCCAGTTGTCGGCGTCGAACAGGAAGAACTGGGTGGCACTGAAGAACAGCACCAACATGATGTGGCCTGCCAGCATGTTCGCCATGAGTCGGACGGTCAGCGTGAACGGGCGCAACACGAAGGTCGAGAGGAACTCGATCGGGATCAGCAGCACGTGCAGAGCGGGCGGCACATTCGGCACCACGATGCTCGAGCGCATGTATTTCAGGAAGCCGTATTTCTTGATGCCCACGTAGTTGAAGACGATGTAGGCGACCAGGGCCAGCACCAGCGGCATGCCGATTCGGGCATTCGAGGAAATGTTCAGGCCCGGAATGACACCGGAGATGTTCAAGAACAGCACGGTGAAGAAGATCGACGCGATGAGCGGGAAGAACTTCTTACCGGATTCCTTGCCGAGCACCTCGTCGCAGATCTGCTCCTTGACGAACACCAGACCGGATTCGGCGACGTTCTGCAGACCCCTCGGGACGAGTTTCGGGCTGCGGAATGCCAGCAGCATCACGATGACGAGAACGGCCGCCATGAGGATGCGAATGAGCATCAAACGGTCGAGCTCGAAAGGCGTCCCCTCGAACAGCACAGCTGGAGGGAAGAAGTCGTTAAGCGACGGCGCGTGGAACTCGCCCGCCAAAGTGGTGACGCTCAGCGTTCTCTCCCGTGTTCGGGCCGCAGAAGATAGTTTTCTCCTGCGGTTCGATCGGACATTGACGATCTGGTGGGTCGACTCAGGTCGGCTCGAAGTTCGTCAGCAGCTGTTCGGGCTTGCGCCCGGGCGTCTGTACGCGCGTCGGCGACATCGTCGACGGTGCAGAACCATGACCCACATGGGTCCGGTACGGCTGTAAGCATAACCTGCTCTCAGGCGGGTCTCAGGATGACCCCCCTGGTGGTTCGGTTGCCTACAAGTAAAGACTTTATCAAGTTATCTACGACAGCGTGTAGGGGGTGCCGGAAACAGCAGGTGAACTGTGTCGCCGCTATAGCTCCCGATCCACCTGCACGTACGGAACACGTTGCCGCAGAAGGCCGTACGTCTCCGCTCCGAGCACCACCAGCAGCGCTCCGACGACGGTGAGGAACAGCGCCTTGGGGCTGTAGAAATCGAACCGCTGGAGAATCGCGACGACAACCACCGCGACCAGCAGTTTTCCGACCCAGCTACCCAGCAGCACAACGCCCTGCAAACCGGATTCGAGCTTGGCGCTGAACAGCACCGAGGCCGCGGTCGTCAGGATGAAACCGCCACCGATGGCGGCTCCGAGAAGAGCGCCCCACAGACCGGGGAGCCCCGCGAAAACGGACGACAGAATCGCCGAAATCACTACCAGCACAGCCAAACCCATGAGGCCGTAGCGCAGCGCTGCCCGCAGTGGGGCATCGGGATGGGGATCGGAAGGCGTGCTCACGTCAGGTCACTCTACCGGGCGGTCGCATTCGGACCGCGCGGCGGTTTGCGCCCGGGGCGCACCAGCAGCTCCCGCCACGACGGCACCGCTGTGACGATCAACGCGAAAACCAATCCGGCGGCGAACAACAGCACCACCGCCGTGCGATCCATGAGCGAGCTGCCGACCGCGCCGAATGCGAGGACGCTCACCCACAAGTAGATCAACAACACCACGCGTCGCACGGAATGCCCGATCTGCAAGAGGCGGTGATGCAGATGCATTTTGTCCGGAGTGGAAAAACTCACACCCGCGCGCCAGCGCCGGACAATCGCCATCACGATATCGAGCACCGGAATGAACATCACCGCTCCCACCAGCAACAGCGGTGACAGCAGACCCACGATGTCGCGCGGGCCATAACCCTGCAGCGGAATTCTTCCGGAGGCGCCCGTGGATACCGCTGCCAGCATCAATCCGATCAGCATCGACCCGGTATCGCCCATGAAAATTCGGGCGGGCTGAAAATTGTGCGGCAGAAATCCGAGACAGCCACCGGCCAGCGCCGCGGCCAGCATCGCCGGCGGGAACGTGTCGGTGGAACCGCCCACCTCGTACAGCAGGCCGACGGTGAACACGAACACGGCGACGGCGGTGATGAAGCCCATCCCCGCGGCCAGGCCGTCGAGCCCGTCGATGAAGTTGAAGGCGTTCACCATGACGACCGTGATCCCGACGGTCACCAGACCGCCCTGCAGTGGATCCAGCACCACCGTCGTATTCGTGAACGGGTTGTAGATGGCCACCCAACTCAACCCCATGACCGCCATGACACCGGCGGCGGTCACCTGCCCGACCAGCTTGGTCAGCCAGTCCAGCCCCCACCGGTCGTCGATGATGCCCACCAGCACGATGAGCGTCGCGGCCGCCATCACCGCCGGAATATCCTTGGGGTATTCGAAACCCCGTCGCAGCGCGGGCAATTGGTGCGCGAACAGCACCGCCGCCAGCACCCCCAGATAGATCCCGAGCCCGCCCAGCCGTGGCGTCGGCTTCACATGCACGTCCCGCTCACGCGGCACGGCGACAGCGCCGACGGCAATCGCCATCACCCGCACACCGCCGGTACTCAAAAAAGCGATGATGGTGGCAACCAGCAGCACCAGCAGCAGCTCTCGCAGCGGAACAACCGCCCCGTGGCTGAATACGCCCTGACTCAGCAGCATCTACGAGGCCGTCACCGCGCGTCCTGCGCCAGCAACTCCCCGGGCGTCACCCCGAGCACCTCCGCGATCTTCTCCGTCGGAATCGCGCCCTCCCGCAGAATCCGCGGCACATCCGACGTCAGATCCACAATGGTCGAAGCCAGCCCATGATCGGCTGGTCCCCCATCCAGATAAACCCCGACCAGATCCCCCAGCTGCGCCTTGGCCTCTTCGACCTTCGCGGCGGGCGGCTGCCCCGACACATTCGCACTCGACACCGCCAGCGGCCCGACCTCACGCAGCAATTCCAGCGCGACAGGATGCAACGGCATCCGCAACATGACCGTCCCTCGCGCATCGCCCAGATCCCAGGCCAGCGAAGGAGCCTGCTGCACAACAAGACTCAGCGCACCGGGCCAGAACGCCCGAATCAGTTCCCGAGCCTGCGGGCGCACCGAGAACACCAGTCCGTCGATGGTGTTCCAGGACCCCACCAGCACCGGCACCGGCATATCCCGGCCGCGGCGCTTGGCGGCCAGCAGTGCGGCGACAGCCTGGCTGTCGAAGGCATCGGCGGCGATGCCGTAGAGCGTGTCGGTCGGAATGACAGCCAGCCGCCCAGATTTCAGTGCACTCCGCGCGGCGGTCAGGCCAGCAGCACGCGAATCCGGATCGGCACAGTCGTAGACGGTACTCACGCGCAACATCTTGGCACGGATGGACTCTTCATAGCTCTCAGGGGCTCCGCCCCCGAACCCCCGTGACCCGTTGGAGTACTCGGGGCCTACGTAGCCGGGTTCGGTCGCGCCCGCTCCACTTCCAGCTGCGTTCGGGAGGACAAGCCAAGACCGAGCAGTGGGGTCACCTCGCCTGCCGTACCCGACGTGGTGTCCCCAGCTGGGAGCCGTCACCTCACCCCCCAGCGTCGTTCCGGCCGTTGTCACCTCCTCGAGAACAAAGACAAAAGCCAAAACCCCCACCCCACACCCCAACTCACCACCCCACAACACAGATCGCGGCTGTGAGGTATCGATTTGGGGTGTGGGGTGAGGATTTCCCGGGTTGACGTTTCACTCTGAGGGAGCTCCCAGGGCGGGGAATCGGACAAATTCCCGCCACCAGAGCTCCCTGATCATGAGAATCGGGCGAATTCCCGCCAGCGTCCCCGCCTGGAAGGAGACTCAGTGGTCAGTGGGACCTGGTGGCGGGGTTTCACGGCGTGTCGCCGCCACCAGGTCCCGTTGATCATGAAAGGCCAGGTTTCCCGGGTTGACGTTTCACTTTTGAAGCTCTTTGCTTTGGGGTTCCGGTCCTGGTGCCCTTGTCTTTTGGGGTTTTGTCTTGAAAAGGTAACTAGGGCCAGGCCCCACGTCAGGTAGGTGAGGCGACGGCTCCCAAAGGGGGAGCGAAAGCCAGGTACGGCAGGCGAGGTGACCCCATTGCTTTGTCTTGGCTTGTCCTCCCGAACCCCGCTCGGACAGCGACGACCGTGACCGACCCAGCTACGTAGGCCCCGAGAACAATCCCCGCTCAGTGCGAGTCCGAGGCGCGCAGCGCCGAGACGAACCGGGGTTTCCCCGCGAGGTCGGGATGCTCGAGCACATCGACGAACCCCCCGTGGGCACCGAACAGCGCAGCCGCACCGGACCCATTGCTGTCATCGTGCTCGACTGCAGTCGCACCGCCCGGCCGGAGCAGCCGGGCAATGGTCGAGATCATCGGTCGTATGACGGAGAGCCCGTCGGGACCGCCGAAGAGCGCGCGGTGCGGATCATGGTCTGCCACTTCAGGATCCAGGATCGCGGCTTCGGGGATATAGGGCGGATTGGAGACGACGATGTCGACTTTGCCGTCGAGGTGGGTCAACAGTGTCGGGTCGGTGGCGTCGCCGGAGTGCAGGTCGATAGGTGTGTCGCCTTCGTCCGCGAGCTGGAGCGCATTCCGTTTGGCCCAGCGGAGGGCCTCGGGGTCCAGCTCGACGGCGTGGACCTGGGCGTCCGGGCGGGCGTGGGCTATGGCGAGGGCCAGAGCTCCGGAGCCGGTGCAGAGGTCGACCACGATGGGCTGGTGGTCGTGCGGGATGGTTTCCAATTGGGCCAGCGCCCAGGCGAAGAGGAGTTCGGTTTCCGGGCGCGGGATGAAAACGCCTGGGCCTACCGCCAAGTCGATGTCCCCCATGGCGGCCGTGCCCGTAAGGTGTTGCAGCGGAATGCGTTCCGCTCTGCGGGAGACGAGTTTGCGGTATTCCTCGAGCTGGTCCGGGTCGAGGGTCGGCGTCAGGGCGAGGCGCATGCGGTCGACGCCGAGGACGTGGGCGGCGAGGAGTTCGGCGTCGGCGTTGGGGCTGTGGATGCCTGCGGCGGCGAGGATTTCGATCGCTTCGCGGATCGCGGGCCGCAGTGGTGTGCGACTCATGGTGGTCTTTCCGCCTCTCCACGACTCGGCCGGGACACTGCCGATGATTGGTTGAAGGACCCGGAGCGAGCCTTCGATTCGTGATCTTCCAGCTCGGATGGGGTCATCATGTTCCCACGAAAAGCCAAGCACCTCGGAGGATTTGCCGCCACCTGAGCGGTTCGACGGCGAGCCGGGTTTCTCGCGCGTGCCGTGGGGCCTCCATGCTGTGCGGCCCCACGGACGGTGCGATTATTCCGCGGCCAGGCGCGCGGCGCGGTCGGCTTCGCCGAGCGCGGTGAACAGGTCGTCGAGGTTGCCGTCGAGGACCGAGTCCAGGTTGTGCGCCTTGAATCCGATGCGGTGGTCCGCGATCCGGTTCTCCGGGAAGTTGTAGGTGCGGATGCGTTCGGAGCGGTCCACGGTGCGGATCTGGGTGGCGCGACCGGCGGCCGCGTCCTGCTCGGCCTGCTCCTCGGCCAGCGCCTGCAAACGCGCGGCCAGCACCTGCTTGGCGCGAATCTTGTTCTGCAACTGCGACCGCTCGTTCTGGCAGGTCACCACCAGGCCCGTGGGCAGGTGGGTGATGCGCACGGCGGAGTCGGTGGTGTTGACGCCCTGGCCGCCCTTACCCGAGGAGCGGTAGACGTCGATGCGCAGATCCTTCTCGTCGATCTCCACTTCGGCGACCTCGTCCGGTTCCGGGTACACGAGTACGCCGGCGGCCGAAGTGTGAATGCGCCCTTGGGATTCCGTGACCGGCACGCGCTGCACGCGGTGCACGCCGCCCTCGAATTTGAGCTTGGACCACACGCCGTCGCGGGAGGGTTCCTTGCTCTTGATGGAGAAGGAGGCTTCCTTGTACCCGTCCAGATCGGAGTAGGTGACGCCGAGGACCTCGACCTTCCACCCATGCCGTTCCGCGTACCGGATGTACATGCGGGCCAGGTCGGAGGCGAACAGCGCCGACTCCTCGCCGCCTTCACCGGATTTCACTTCCAGCACCACGTCGTCGCCGTCGTGCGGGTCGCGCGGGGCGAGCAGGTCGGTCAGCGCCTTGTCGAGTTCCTCGACCTGCGCACGCAGCCCGGGTAGCTCCGCCGCGAACGACGAATCGTCGGCCGCGAGTTCTTCCGCGGCGGCGAGATCGTCACGCGTGGACTTCAGCTTGTTGTAGGTAGACATGATGGGCCCGAGTTCGGCGAACCGCTTGCCCACGCGCCGGGCCGCGCCCGGGTCGTTGTGCAGGGCCGGATCGGACAGCTGGAGTTCCAGCCCGGCGTATTCGGCCAGGATGTCGTCGATCGCGTTCGGGGCCGTGTTCTTGTCGGCCATCGCGGGTGTCCTCCTGTCGGGTGTGCCGGGTAAGCACACCCGGAAAGTATGTGTGAGCTGCTTCGGCTCCGTGCAAGTAGGTCCGGAAACGCACCGACGCCCGGCCTGCGGAGTGCAGGACGGGCGTCGGCGGGACAGCTACTTGGCAGCCTTGGCGGGGCGCTTGCCGTAGCGGGCCTCGAAGCGAGCCACGCGGCCACCGGTGTCCAGAATCTTCTGCTTGCCCGTGTAGAACGGGTGGCACTGGGAGCAGACCTCGACCGTGATCTGGCCCGACTCCTTGGTGCTCTTGGTCTGGAAGGTGTTGCCGCAGCCACACACGACCGTGGTGTCCACGTACGTGGGGTGAATTCCTGCCTTCATGGGTGTCCTTTCGAATGGCCCCGGGTCGCCTGACGATTGTGAGACGTGAACCGGAACCGACTAGAGGCATGCTTGCCAACCGACCACTATAGACGCCTGACCACCCGGTATTTATTCCGGCCCCCGCGCGGGGGTGTGGGTAGCACCTGCGGCCCGATTCGTACCCTCCTCCCCCAAGAAAATACGGGCACGCATATTTCCGGCTCCCGAGCGAGGCTGGAAGTCGAGTAGTTCGCTACTCAGGAATGCGAACACCGTTGTTCATAGAGTTCGTGTCCAGGTGAGAGTCCCACGACGATCGGAAGGACAGGCTGTGACCAGGAAGGACGCGATGGAAGGGGAGCTACTCCCCACCGCGCACGCCGTGGCCGGGAGGGGACGTCGGCGGCGCGCGGAATTCTTCGCGGGGTGGATCCTGGGCACCCTGGCACTACTGGTGGTCGTGGGCTGGTTGGCCGCTCCCGGGGAGTCCGCGAATGCGGTGGGGCCCCTGAACCCGACCCCTGCCCCACCGCCCGGGGACGGCACCCTCACCTACACAGCGGTCACGGCGCCCACTGTTGGGGCGGGCGCCGTGACCGCGACCATCCTGGGTTTCATGATCGCCGGCGCCATGCTGATCGGCCTGCTGTTCTTCAGCCCGACGCCCGACCGGACGACGAAACGGCGACAGCCCCGCCGAAGCGGGGCTGTCGTCACGTATTACCTACTGCGCCAGGCTTATTCGTCGATCGCGCCCGGGGCGGTCTTGGAGACCGTCATGAGGAACTCGACATTGCTCTTGGTCTTCTTCAACCGGTCGACGAGCAGGTCGATGGCCTGATGCGAGTCCAGGCCGGACAGCACGCGCCGCAGCTTGTGCAGTACGGCCGCCTCGTCGGGCGACATCAGTAGATCGTCGCGGCGGGTGCCGGACGGGTTGACGTCCACCGCCGGGAACACGCGGCGCTCGGCGATCTTGCGATCGAGCTTGAGCTCGGCGTTACCCGTGCCCTTGAACTCCTCGAAGATGACCGTGTCACCGGTGGAACCGGTCTCGACCATGGCGGTCGCGATAATGGTGAGCGAGCCACCGTTCTCGATATTGCGGGCCGCGCCGAGGAACCGCTTGGGCGGGTACAGCGCGGTGGAATCCACACCACCGGAAAGGATTCGGCCCGACGCCGGGGACGAGTTGTTGTACGCGCGGCCCAATCGGGTGATCGAGTCGAGCAGCACGACGACGTCCTGACCCTGCTCCACCAGACGCTTGGCCCGCTCGATGGCGAGCTCGGCGACCGAGGTGTGATCGCTCGGCGGCCGGTCGAACGTGGAGGCGATGACCTCGCCGCGCACGGAGCGCTGCATATCGGTCACTTCCTCGGGACGCTCGTCCACCAGCACCACCATCAGGTAGCACTCGGGGTTGTTGACCGAGATCGCGTTGGCGATGTCCTGCATGATCGTGGTCTTACCCGCCTTGGGCGGGGACACGATCAGCGCGCGCTGGCCCTTGCCGATCGGCATGATCAGGTCGATGATGCGCGTGGTCAGCTTGTTGGGCTGGGTCTCCAGCCGCAGGCGCTGGTTCGGGTACAGCGGGGTGAGCTTGCTGAATTCCGGTCGGCGCTTTGCGTTTTCGACATCCGAGCCGTTGACCGTGTCCAGCCGCACCAGCGGATCGAACTTCTGGCGCTGGTTGCTCTGGTCGCCTTCACGCGGAGCGCGGACCGCACCGGTGATGGCGTCACCGCGGCGCAGGCCGTTCTTGCGCACCAGGTTCATCGACACGTACACGTCGTTCGGGCCGGCCAGGTAGCCGGAGGTGCGGACGAACGCGTAGTTGTCGAGGACATCCAGGATGCCGGCGACGGGCTGCAGGACGTCGTCCTCGCGGATCTCCATCTCGCGGGTGTCGCCGGTGGCGGCGCCGCCGTCGCGGTCGCGCCCACGGCGGCGCTCGCGGAAGCGACGGCCGCGGCGGCCGCGGCCGCCCTCTTCGTCGTCGTCATCGCGGGCCCGGTCGCGGTTTTCGCCGCGCGGGGTGCCGTTCTGGTTGCCCTGCTGGTTCCGGCCGTTCTGCTGGCCGCGGTCGCCGCCCTGGCGGTCGCCCTGATTGCGGTCGCCCTGGTTGCGGTCGCGGCGGCGCTCGCCGCCCTCCTGCTCCGGCTTCGCTTCGCCCGCCGTGGTTTCGGCGGTGGCGGTGTCGGAGTTGGCGTTCGCGTTGGCGCGCTGCTCGCGGCCCCGGCGCTGGCGGCCCCGGCCGCGCTGTCCACCGTCGCGGCCCTCGTCGCCGCCGTCGCGGCCTTCGGCCTCGTCCCGCTTGGACTCCCGCGATTCCTCGCGCGCCGGCTGCTCGGCCTTGGCGGGAGCGCTCTCGGCCTTGGCCGAATCACCCTTGGCCGGAGCCGAATCCGCCTTGGCGGGAGCGGTTTCCGCCTTCGGAGCGGCGGCGGCCTCGGCCGGCGCGGACTCCCCACCGGCCGGCGCCTCAGCCTTGTTCTTGGTCTTTCCGGTGGCGGGCTTACCCGC
Source organism: Nocardia huaxiensis (assembly GCF_013744875.1). Classification (NCBI taxonomy): domain Bacteria; kingdom Bacillati; phylum Actinomycetota; class Actinomycetes; order Mycobacteriales; family Nocardiaceae; genus Nocardia; species Nocardia huaxiensis. The sequence goes on along the minus strand of NZ_CP059399.1, from coordinate 1,679,769 downwards.
CGCGGTGGCCTTCGCTCCGCCGGATTGATTCTCCTTGATGGCGGCGATGAGATCACCCTTACGCATCCCGGAAGTGCCTCGGATACCGAGCTCTCCCGCAAGCGCACGCAACTGCGGCAACAACATTCCAGTCAGCCCCGATCGTGCGACGTCAGTTTGTTCGCTCATCTTCGAAATCTGTCCGGAGTCACTTTCGCGAATACCCGCGGAGACGGAATTCTCCACACCGGGTGTCGCGAGCAGGTCCGTATCTGTCACGGAAATCCTTTCCTTCCCTCGACTGCCTTGTGCCTGTTCGAGGGTTCCTCCTGCAATCCGGTCGTCCACCGGACTCGGATGCCGTATCGCGCCTGCCCCGCGGTGCCTGCGGCTCATCCACCGCGTGGGCTTCGCCACCGATTCAAAAAGGTGGGAGAGATCATTCCAGTTGACTGGCTACCCCCAAGTTTCGAGCCTCAAGCCTCGAGCCTGAGCGAGGAGCCTCTGGAGCGATTTGCCCTGATGAAGCACCGGCGTCTGACGCGCACGATGTACGGACTCGCTCAGGATAGCTCTCGCCCTGTACATCGGCAAGGCAGCCACGCTGTCAATCCGTCTTGGCGCGTCTTCTCAGTCCACCAGGACGCCGTCGGCGATGCCCGGTTCGAGCACGCGCAGCCCGTCCGAGATCGCGAGTTCCCGCAGTTCCGCAGGGAATTCGCCGGTCAGCCACGCCAAAACGGTGGGGCCGGCGCCGGACACGGTGGCCGGGATTCCGGCGGTGCGCAGCCGTTCGATCCACTTGGTGGTGAGCGGCAACGCCGAAGCCCGGTAGCCCTGATGTAGCCGGTCGGCCGTGGCGGGCATCAGGAGGTCGGGACGTTGCGTCAAGGCCACTACCGCGAGCGCGGCGCGGGAGGCATTGAACGCGGCGTCACCGTGCGGAACCATGTCCGGCAGCAGTCCCCGGGTGTGCGCGGTGGACGAACGCTCTTCGGGGATCAGAACAATGGGGCGCAGCGAGGGATGCGGCTCCAGACGCACTGCGCGGTAGGTGCGGGTGTGGTGGTCAGCGGCCCCGTTTCCATTGGCAGGCTGGTCGGTTTCCGTCCAGGACACCACAATTCCGCCCAGAATGCTCGCCGAGGCGTTGTCGGGGTGGCCTTCGAACTCCGAAGCCAGCTGCACCAGCACGTCATTGCCGTAGGCCAGTTCCGCGTCGAACTTCGCGGCCAGACCGCGGCCGGCGGCAAGTCCGCCGACAACGGCCGAAGCCGAGGAACCCATGCCCCGCGAATGCGGAATCACGTTGTGGCACACCACGTCCAGGCCGTCGGCCCACACGCCCGCGGCCTGCAGGCCGCGTTCGATGGCCCGCACCACCAGATGCGAAGGGCCCCAGGGCACGTCGTCCGCGCCCTCACCCTCGACCCGGATGGTGAGCCCGGAGTCCGTGGTGGACACCGTGATCTCGTCGTACAGCCCCAAAGCGATTCCGAGAGAATCGAAACCGGGACCGAGGTTGGCACTGGACGCCGGAACCCGCACATTGACGGTGATTCCGGCGGGCAGTGTCCTGGTCATCAACTGACCTTCGTGCGAATTCAATTCAGGCCAGCTCGAGTTCGTGGGCCACGGCCACCGGATCCACCGCGATGGGCTTCACGTCCGGCATGCCCTTGAGCGCGTTGTCCGGGTCCTTGAGACCGTTGCCGGTCACGGTGCAGACGACCGTCAGGCCCGGCTCCAGCCAGCCTTCCTTGCGGGCGGCCAGCAGACCGGCGACCGAGGCGGCCGACGCGGGCTCGACGAACACGCCTTCCTTGGCCGCGACCAGGCGGTACGCGGCGAGGATCTCGTCGTCGGTGGCCGCGCGGAACGCGCCGCCCGACTCTTCCTTGGCGTTCATCGCACCGTTCCAGGACGCGGGCGCGCCGATCCGGATGGCGGTGGCGATGGTCTCCGGATCGCTCACCGGAGCACCGTTGACCAGCGGCGCGGCACCGGCTGCCTGCACGCCCAGCATGCGCGGACGCGAGGTGGTGACGCCGTCGGCGTAGTACTCGCTGTAGCCCTTCCAGTAGGCGGTGATATTGCCCGCGTTGCCGACCGGCAGTGCGTGCACATCGGGCGCCTTGCCCAGGGCGTCGACGATTTCGAAGGCCGCGGTCTTCTGGCCCTCGATGCGCGCCGGGTTGACCGAGTTCACCAGGCCGACCTCGGGGAAGTCGGCGGTGACCTTGCGGGCCAGCTCGAGGCAGTCGTCGAAGTTGCCCTCGACCTGAATGATCTTCGCGCCCAGCATGACCGCCTGGGCCAGCTTGCCCATGGCGATCTTGCCCTGCGGGATCAGCACCGCGCAGTGCAGGCCCGCGCGGGTGGCGTAGGCGGCGGCCGAGGCGGAGGTGTTGCCGGTGGAGGCGCACAGCACCGCCTTCTTGCCGGCGTACTTGGCGTCGGTCATGGCCATGGTCATGCCGCGGTCCTTGAACGAACCGGTGGGGTTCGCGCCCTCGACCTTGAGGTACACCTCACAGCCGGTCAGCTCGGAGAGGTGGTGCGCGGGCACCAGCGGCGTACCGCCCTCGAACAGCGTGACCGCTTCCCAGTCCGCCGGAATCGACAGACGATCCCGATACGCGTCAATCAGACCGGGCCACGGGGTATGCACACCAGCAGCCCGCGCAGTCGTACTCATTCCTCGGTGCCTTCCAATCTCAGAACACTGGTCACGGACGTGACGGAGTCCAGTTCGGCCAACGCGGCAACGGTATCCGCCAGCGCCGATTCCTGCGCGTGGTGGGTCACCACGACCAGTCGGGCGCCCTCGTCGTGTCCTTCCTGGCGGACCGTCGAGATGCTGACACCGTGCTTGGCGAATTCGCCGGCCACCGCCTCGAGAACACCGGTGCGGTCGGCGACCTGCAGGTTCACGTGATAGCGAGTGGGAGTGTCGCCGATCGACGCGATCGGCAACTCAGCATAGACCGATTCGCCCGGAGCGCGGCCACCGAAGAACTTGTTGCGCGCCGCCATGACGACATCGCCCATGACCGCCGACGCGGTGGGAGCGCCGCCGGCGCCCTGACCGTAGAACATCAGGCGGCCGGCGTTCTCGGCCTCCACGACCACGGCATTGAACGCGCCGTTGACCGAGGCCAGGGGGTGCTTGCGCGGGATGAGCGCCGGGTAGACGCGCACCGACACCTGGTCCTTGCCGTTCTCGTCGCTGACGCGCTCGGCCATGGCCAGCAGTTTCACGGTGCAGCCGACGGCGGCGGCGGTCTCCAGATCCTCGGAGGTGATCTTGGAGATGCCCTCGCGGTACACGTCGGCGGCGGTGACGCGGGTGTGGAACGCCACGGACGCGAGGATCGCGGCCTTGGCGGCGGCGTCGAAGCCCTCGACATCGGCGGTCGGGTCGGCCTCGGCGTAGCCCAGGCGGGTCGCCTCGGCGAGCACGTCGTCGTAGTCGGCTCCGGTCTCGGCCATCGCGGAGAGGATGAAATTCGTTGTGCCGTTGACGATTCCGACCACACGGTTGACCCGGTCGCCGGACAGCGACTGGATCAGCGGGCGGATCACCGGGATGGCGCCGGCGACGGCGGCCTCGAAGTAGAGGTCCGCGCGCGAGCCCTCGGCCGCGGCGGCCAGTTCACCGGTGTACTCGGCCAGCAGCGCCTTGTTGGCGGTGACGACGGACTTGCCGTTCTCCAGCGCGGTCTTGATCAGCTTGCGGGCCGGGTCGATACCGCCCATGACCTCGACGACGATGTCCACGTCGTCGCGGGCGATGAGGGCCTCGGCGTCGGTGGTGAGCAGGTCGGCCGGGATGCCGCGGTCCTTGTTCAGGTCGCGGACGGTCACCCCGCGCAGCACCACCGGGGCGCCGACGCGGTTGCACAGGTCGTCGGCGTGATCGCGAATGATGCGAACCACTTCGGTGCCGACCGTGCCCATGCCGAGGACCGCGATGCCGATCGGGTGATCCGATCCCCACACGCCGTTCTTCGCAGCGTTGTTCGCTACCTCGGTCATGCTTTCACCTCCAAGCTCAGTAGGTCCTCCACCGTTTCGCGGCGAAGAATCAAGCGCGCCTTACCATCTCGCACCGCGACCACGGCCGGCCGGGTGAGCAGGTTGTAACGGCTGGACATCGAGTAGCAGTACGCGCCGGTCGCCGCCACCGCAACCAGGTCCCCGGGGCCGACATCGGCCGGGATCCAGGTGTCGCGAATGACGATATCCCCACTCTCGCAATGCTTTCCGACCACACGAGCGACCACCGGGTCGGCGTCGCTGGAGCGCGACACCAGCCGGACGTCGTACTCGGCCTGATACAGCGCGGGCCGGATATTGTCGCTCATGCCACCGTCGATGCTGACGTAGCGGCGGCGCAACCCCGCATCCAGCACCACATCTTTGATGGTGCCGACTTCGTACAGCGTTACAGTGCCGGGTCCGGCAATGGCGCGACCGGGCTCGACGGCGATGATCGGCATGGGCAGGCCCGCGCGCTCGGCCTCCTCGGCCACGATGCGGCGCAGGTTGGCGGCGAAGTCGCCCAGGGCCGGCGGATCGTCGTGCGGCAGGTACGAAATACCCAGGCCGCCACCGAGATCCAGCACATTCACCTGCGCCGCGCGTTCGGGGCCGAACTTGTCGGCGACCTCGCGCAGCACGCCCAGCATGCGGCGGGTGGAGATCTCGAAGCCGTCGATCTCGAAGATCTGCGAGCCGATGTGGCTGTGCAGGCCGACAAGTCGCAGGTTGTCGGATTCGAAGACGCGGGCGATGGCCTGCATGGCATCGCCGCTGGCGATCGAGAAGCCGAACTTCTGGTCCTCGTGCGCAGTCGAAATGTATTCGTGCGTATGGGCTTCCACGCCGACGGTGACGCGCACCAGCACGTCGACCACCTTGCCGGCGGTCTTGGCGACGGCTTCCAGGCGCTCGATCTCGATCAGCGAGTCCAGCACGATGTGGCCGACGCCCGCCTCGACGGCGTACTCCAGCTCGGGCACCGATTTGTTGTTGCCGTGCAACGCGATTCGCTCGGCCGGGAAGCCGGCGTGCAGTGCGACGGCCATTTCGCCGCCGGAGCACACATCCAGGTGCAGGCCCTCGTCCCGGATCCAGCGCGCGATCTCGCCGCACAGGAACGCCTTGGAGGCGTAGTGGACTCGCGCACCCTCACCGAAGGCGGCGACCATGTCGCGGCAGCGGGAGCGGAAGTCGTCCTCGTCCACCACGAACAGCGGGGTGCCGAATTCGGCGGCCAGCTCGTGCACGGGCACACCGGCGAGGCGCACCACGCCGTCCTCGTCACGAGAGGCGTTGCGGGGCCAGACATTCGCGGGCAGCTCGATCATCTGCTTCGAATCGGCCGGCCGCTCCGGCAGATTCGGAGCGGGCGGGATGTCCGCGTGGCGGGGACCGGCGGGGTGTGCACTCATTTACATACGCTCCGGGGCTGAGACGCCTAGCAGGCCGAGGCCGTTGGCGAGAACTTGCTTGGTGGCCTTGACCAATTCGAGGCGGGCCGCATTGAGGGGGCTGACGGGCTCGTCGCCCAGGGGCAGCACCCGCATGTCGTTGTCGGACTGGAAGGGGTGGTAGGCGCCGGCGAGCTCTTCCAGGTAGCGCACTACTCGGTGCGGTTCCCGCATTTCCGCGGCGGTGGCGACCACGCGCGGGTATTCGCCGAGGGTGCGGATGAGCTCACCCTCGCGGTCGGAGGCCAGCAGGCTGAAATCGGGTGCCACCGCATCGAATTCGAAGGCGGCGGCATTGCCGATGATGGAGTTGGTGCGCGAGTGCGCGTATTGCACGTAGTAGACCGGGTTCTCATTGCCCTGCGTGGTCCACAGGCCCAGATCGATGTCGATGCTGGAGTTCACCGAGGAGCGCACCAGCGAGTAGCGGGCGGCGTCGACGCCGATCTCGCTCACCAGATCGTCCAGTGTCACAACGGTTCCGGCGCGCTTGCTCATGCGGACCGGCTTGCCGTCCTTGACCAGGTTCACCATCTGGCCGATGAGCACCTCGACGGTGTCCGGGTTGTCGCCGAACGCGGCCGCGGCGGCCTTGAGCCGGCCGATGTAGCCGTGGTGGTCCGCGCCCAGCATGTAGATGCACAGGTCGAAGCCGCGTGAGCGCTTGTTCTGGAAGTAGGCGATGTCACCGCCGATGTAGGCGGACTTGCCGTCGCTCTTGATGACGACGCGGTCCTTGTCGTCACCGTATTCGGTGGAGGCGATCCACCACGCGCCGTCCTTCTCGTACAGGTTGCCGGACGCCTTGAGCGCGTCGAGGGCCTGCTCGACCGCGCCGGAGGCGAACAGCGAGCTCTCGTTGAAGTACACGTCGAAGTCGACGCCGAAGTCGTGCAGTGTCTGCTTGATGTGCGCGAACATCTGCTCGACGCCTTCGCGGCGGAACAGTTCGTGGCGTTCGGTCTCGGAGAGGTTGGTCCACTCCGGGTTCTCGGCGACGATCTTCCCGGCGATCTCCACGATGTATTCGCCCGCGTAGCCGTCCTCGGGGGTCGGCTGTCCGAGCGCGGAGGCGACCAGCGAGTTGGCGAAGCGGTCGATCTGCGCGCCGTGGTCGTTGAAGTAGTACTCGCGGGTGACGTTCGCGCCCTGCGCGGCCAGGATGCGGCCGAGCGCGTCGCCGACGGAGGCCCAGCGGGTGCCGCCCAGGTGAATCGGCCCGGTCGGGTTGGCGGACACGAACTCCAGGTTGATCTTCTGACCACCGAGCGCGTCCGCGGTGCCGAACTTGTCCCCGGCGTCCAGGATCTTCCGAATGATCGCGCCCTGCGCGGCCTTGGCGAGGCGAATGTTCAGGAAGCCGGGACCCGCGACCTCGGCGACGTCCACACCCTCGGCCTCGCCCAGCGCGGCGGCGAGCAGTTCGGCGAATTCGCGGGGTGCGATTCCAGCCCGCTTACCTACCTGCATCGCCAAATTCGTGGCATAGTCACCGTGCTCAGGGTTGCGGGGGCGCTCCACCTTGACCTCGTCGGGCAGGACCGCAGGGTCGGATCCACGTTCGACAAGTACCTTCGCCGCGGTCGTGCGAAGGAGATCTGCAAGGTCAGCTGGAGTCACGAGTCACTATCCTATGGTCTGAGCAGGTAACCGCCGCGAGCGGGCACCTACCGGGCAGGCGCCCAGCAAACGATGCTCCCCGCATCGTTTGATTGTCCGACACGTCGAAAAGAGCACAACAAGCGATGCCGAGCAGGACCAGTGCCAAGTCGGCCAAGGCCATCAAGGCCGCGGGCAAATCCTCACCGTCCCTGCGCAAGGGCGGTGGAGGCGGCAAACTGCCCACCAAGAAGAACATCCCCTGGATGACGATCGGCGCGGGCGTCGTCATCGTGGCCCTGATCGGCGCCATCGCCGCCTACATCGTGCCCAAGTACCGCGCGCAGGACGAGCTGAAGAACCCCGCCGCCTATATCGACGGCACGGTGCAGAAGTCCTACGACGCGGGCCTGCACGTGGCCTCGACCCAGCGCGTGGCCTACGACCAGGCTCCCGCGTTCGGCGGCCCGCACGACTCCTCGTGGGCGGCGTGCACCGGCGTGGTGTACGCCAAGGCGATTCGCACCGAGAACGCCGTGCATTCGCTCGAGCACGGCGCGGTCTGGATCACCTACAACCCGGACAAGCTGGACGCGGCCTCCGTCGACACGCTGAAGAAGAAGGTCGAAGGCCAGCCCTACATGCTCATGTCGCCGTACCCGAACCTGGACAAGCCGATCTCCCTGCAGGCGTGGGGTCATCAGCTCAAGGTGGAGAAGGCCGACGACTCGCGCGTGGACCGTTTCATCAAGGATCTGCGCCTGAACCCGAACACGTACCCGGAAGTCGGTGCCAGCTGCGCCAATCCGACCTTCGACGTGAACAACCCGCCGGCCTTCGACCCGAGCGCGCCCGGACCGGACGCGGTGCCGATGGACGGTAAGGGCCTGACCCCGGACACCTCCGAACTGGGCGGCACCGGCGGTCTGCCGGGCGGCGGGATGCCGGGCGGCACCCTGGGCGGCAGCGGTCTGGGTGGCCTCGACGGCAGCGGCCTGCCCACCGATCTCTTCCCGACCGTGCCGGTTCCGGCCGACGGGCAGACCGAGATCCCGCTTCCGGGCACCGACGCCCCGGCCGCGGGCCAGTGATGGCGCCGCTGGTGCCCGACGACGCGAGCGGTGAACCCGGCGGCAACGAGCCCGCCGACTCCGGCGCGCCCACGCGCGGCGGTCAGCGCACCGCACTGCTGATCCTCGGCGTGATCGGCGTGCTGCTGCTGGGTGTCGCCCTGGGCGTGCTGGTGCGAATCCCCTTGGACAGCAAGGCGGATGCCACCCCGAATCCGGTGGACATCGGCTTCTGCCAGGACATGTCCGTGCACCACCAGCAGGCGGTGGAGATGTCGGCGGTGGCCTTCAGCGGTTCCACCGATCCCGCGGTGAAGCGGCTGGCCTACGACATTCTCACCACCCAGCAGAGCCAGGCCGGGCGTATGCAGGGCTGGCTGCAGATGTGGGACGAGCCGCAACTCGCGACGGGCGGCTACATGGGCTGGATGACGACCGCGTCCGGCTCCGGCCATCACGGCGGCGGGTCCACCACCGGCCACACCGGCCCGGTGCAGGCCATGCCCGGCATGGCCTCCAACGAGGAGCTGGCGAATCTGGGCAAGGCCACCGGCCCGGCCCTGGACACGCTCTTCCTCCAGCTGATGCTGCGCCACCATCAGGGCGGCATGCCGATGATCGAGTACGCCACCGAGCACGCCGACACCGAAGCGGTGCGCGCCCTGGCCTCCAGCATGGCCAAAACCCAAGCGGGCGAGTCCCAGCTGATGACCACCATGCTCACCGAACGCGGCGCGTCCCCGCTTCCGATGAACTGAGCACGACCGGACCGGGTGCCGCAAAACACCCGGTCCGGAAATGTTTTTGGCGCAGCGCAGTCCATGCGATACGCTTTCCCAGCCCGCTCGGGGAACACCGAGAGGGTCTATCCCGCCCTCGTAGCTCAGGGGATAGAGCGTCTGCCTCCGGAGCAGAAGGCCGCAGGTTCGAATCCTGCCGAGGGCACCGAAGAGAAGGCCCCGATCCGCGATTCGCGATCGGGGCCTTCTCTTGTCTGGACCTAGACTGATTTTCGCTGGTCACCCACGATGGAAAGGTCGGTCTCATGAGTAGTGTGCCCGGAATCCTCGGTGCCATCCTTCCCGTCCTGCTCAGCGGTATCAGTTCGATGCTGTAGCGCTGTTCGAGTCTGGGCCCCGGCCGTGAATCACGGTCGGGGCCTTGCTCATTCGAGGGGCTGCTACCAGCGGTGATATCCGATGTCAATCGACAGGGCCGACACCGTAGAGGGCATACACGGCACGGATCGGGGCGCGTTGCCTTGCCGCTCAATAGTCAGACGGACCGGTATGTTCTGGTCATGCCGGAGATCGAAACCGCGAGGGCACGGTCGCAGACGCGACGCGATGCCCGACGCACGAGTGCCGGAATCGTGTCGACGACTCTGGCCGCCGTGCTCGCCGGATCGATCGCCGCGACCGGAAACGCTGGGGCGCTACCGATTTCGGGAGAGAACGCCCCCACCGCCTTCTATCTGCCGGATGCGGATCGCGTGGCCGGGACGCACGGCTCGGTGATCCAGCTGCGGCCGATCATCGGCGAGCCGGGACTGCCCGGGGCGGAGAACTATCTGGTCCTGTACCGCTCGGTGGACATGCAGGGGCGCACGGTACCCGTGTCGGGCACCCTGGCCGTGCCGGAGGGCACCCCGCCCGAGGGCGGCTGGCCGTTGATCTCCTGGGCGCACGGGACCACCGGGGTCGCGGATATCTGTGCGCCGTCACTGGATACGTCGGAGGCGTTCCCGGCGCACGACTACACCGCGCTCGTGCGCACCGTGCAGGCCCGCTGGGTGGCCGCCGGGTACGCGGTGGCGCAGACCGACTATCAGGGGCTCGGGACGCCGGGGCCGCACGGGTATCTGATCGGCCCGGCCGAGCAGCGCGCGGTCACCGATATGGCAAGGGCCGCAAGGGAAATCGATCCGAACATCGGGACCCGCTGGGTGGCGGTGGGGCATTCGCAGGGCGGGCAGGCGGCCGTGTTCACCGCCGCGCAGGCCCAGCAGTGGGCGCCGGAGCTGCGATTGCTCGGCGCGGTCGCCATGGCCCCGGCCTCGCATCAGGGCGTCGGGTTGCAGGCGGCCCGGGTGGCCACCGCACTGGGGGCGTCGGCCGCGCTCGGCCCGGTCACCGGGGGCGCGACTTCCTTTCTGCCGCTGATCATCCGGGGCGCGCAGACGGTGGCGGCAATCGAGCCGAGCCGCTTCCTCACCCCGGACACCGAGGCGCTGCTGCCGCTGGCCGACACCGGCTGCATCGGGCAGTTGCGGCGGCCCGAGGAATGGGGTGGAATTCCGGCCGCCGAGATCTTCTCCCCCACCGGAGATTCCTCGGCCCTGGTCCGGGTGCTGAACGAAAACGACCCCAGCACATTGTCTTTCACTCCCCCGCTGCTGGTTCTACAGGGCCGCGCCGACACCACGGTGCCCGCGCCGGCCACCGAGGCCATGGTGGCGCGGCAGCGCGTGTCCGGGCAGCCGGTGCAGTACCGCGGCTATCCGGGCGTGGACCATCGCGGGGTGCTGGACGCGTCCTACTCCGATGCGCTGGAGTGGGTGAACGAACGCTTCGACAGGTGACGGCGATTCGCTGAAACGGTGGCGAAAAACGTTGCCGCCGTAGTGGTCCGGAATCTGTACAGGATGGACAGCGCCGCGGCGCAACCCACCGTGACGGCCAGGGCCAGCCATCCGGCGCCGGCGGTGACCAGTCCGTTCGGATCGCGGTACCAGTGCGCCGAATACGCGACCCGGCCCAGGCTGTGGCCGCGCAGTGCGATGACCAGACCCGGCACCAGCAGAACGCTGAGAGCCACCACCACGCCGATGGCCTCCGACGGGAGCGCGGCGGCGAAGCAGAAACCGTAGAGCAGTCCGAGCACGGTGATCCCGATGATCGGGACGAGTTCGTGGCGATGCCCGAGCGGCGCGGTGAGCGCGGCGAACACCGACAGCGCCGCGCAGCCCGCGAGCCCGAGCCAGGGCACCGGCAACCGGCGGCCGAGGTAGTAGCCCGCGGCGACCGCGATGAGCGGGAGCGGAGCGGTCCAGTCCGGGCGCGGCACCGCGATGATGGCGCTGCCGGCAGCGGTCAGCGGGACCGCCAGCAGTACCAGCGCCCCGTCCCGGCCGGGCAGCAGGAACGCGGCGAGCAGCGCACCGGCGATCGTCACGCCCACGGCCACACCGAGATTCACGGTGTTCTCGGCATGGCGGACGAACCATTCGGTGGTCACCGCCGTGGTGGTCACGAGCAGCAGCGCGGCGACGATCGGGCCGATGGGCAGATCGGTGTTGTCGTCCTCGGGCGCGGGTTCCTGCACCTGGGCCGCGGTCGCCGCGATGAGTGCGATGACGGCGAGCGCCACGAACCAGACGGGTGGGGTGTCGCTGGAGGCCCATTCGATGAATGGCCGGTTCGCGCTGCCGGGTGCGGGCAGCGCGGTGAGGTCGCCGACCAGAACGCTGGCCAGCGCCCCGATCAGATAGGCGGTCATGGCGGGCGGGCGGCCGAGCACCGCGATGGCGAGCGCACCGAGAAGGATGCCGCTGAAGATCGCGTCGATGTAATTGACCGTGGTCAGCGTGCCCGCGGTGGCTTCGGCCCGGTCGAAGAGATGGCCGACGAGCAGGACGGCCGCGCTGCCGAGCGAGGCGATCCACGCGGCCCGGCGCCCCAGCGCCACCGACAGTCCGGCACTGACCACCGCGAACACCGCGCCCGCCGCCGCGGCGCGGGGCATGTTCACAACCAGCAGATCCAATTGCAGGATCGGCCCGCTCGCGGTGCGCCCGAGGTCGAGCGGCGCGAGCAGCAACAACCCGGCGACCACCGCGCCCAGAAAGGCCGCGACAGCCTCGATGCGCCCGGCGTACCTGCGCAGTTCCGGCCAGGCAGCCTCATTTGTCGAATGCGCCAACGCGAACCTCGCGTCCATCTCGCCACCTAACCCTCGGTGATGCGACGCCTATCGCGCTACAGCAGAGCAACAGCTATCTGAATACGAGGGTAACAGCGACCTGTCGAGCATCATCGGCACGCGTGATCCTGACCACATTCGTCCCGCAGACCTCGCAACCGAACCGACGCGCCAAACCCCAACCTGGCCGACCTCAGCCCGCCACGTCATCGCGGCATCAGCCCACCACGTCATCCCGGCGTGCTCTTGGCCGGGATCCACCCAGTGGATTCCAGCCGAAGCACGCCGGAATGACGGGTATAGCTGCGTGGAGAAGCACTGTGTACCAGCGCAATTCACCAGCACCGGGCGACCGGTACGGCGTCAGCCGGTCAGGCCGGGCTTCCAGTGCGGGTCGCGGCCGAACCAGCCCGCCAGTCGGTCGTAGGCGGAGGCGTCGTCGGGGACGGGGATCTCCAGGCCGAAAGCCTTTCCCGTGCCTCGGAATTCGGGCTCGAGAATTCGCTTCGACCAGGCCAGGCCGTGTTCGGCGAGTTCCGGGTCGAGCTCGCGGTCCTGGCCGGTGGCGCGGGTGAGATCCCAGGCGTGCATGGCGAATTCGGTGATCTGCTGGTCGGTGCGGGCGCGCAGCGGGGCGGTGCCGCCACCGGGGACCGGGGCTTCGCCGTCGAGGTCGGCGCTGTGCCAGGCGGCGAGCAGTTCGGCTGCGCGGGTGCGGAATTCGGCGGCCCAGTCGGGGCCGAATTCTTCCTCGGACGCCTGCCAGTCGGGGGTTGCGCCGCGGGCCGCGACGGTGAAGTTGGGCAGGATCTGGCCGAGCAGGTGGCCGAGCACGCGGCGCACCGGCCAGTTCTCGCACGGGGTGGGCAGTTCCGCCTGATCGGGGCGGATCGCGGCGATGACGTCGGCCATCTGGGCGACCGCCCGCTCCATCAGATCGAGTGCCGGGTCCTTGTCCGCCATCTCTTCACGGTAGACCTGAATCCGGGTGTTCCGGGCGGATCAGGCGCAGCGGAATCGGAAGGTGGCGGTCGGCGTGACGCCGGGCATGGTGGTGACCTGCTGGGCGTGGTCGCCGTCGACCGAGCAGCCGCTCATGGGAGTGGCCGCCACGCGATAGCAGCCCGCGCCGCCGGTGAAGGTGGCGGTGCCGTCGTCCCCGGTGGTGACGGTGGCGAGCGTGGGTCCGCCTGCGCAGGAAGCGATGTCGACGATCACGCCCGCGATGGGGAACTGTTCCGGCCCCCACACCGCCTGGACCCGCAGCGCGGAGTCACCGGCCGCCGGTTGCGCGGCGGCCATCGGACCCGCGGCGCAGGCGGCGGCGATGAGAGCGGATGTGAGGAACAGTGTGCGGCGCACCGGATCTCCTATTCGGAACAAGCTGGACGGTTCGGTCCTCGCGTCAATATAGGTGGCCGCCACACGGGTGTCAGTCCTTCACCACTGACCGGGCACGTACTCCCCACCGGCCAGGCCGGCGATGACATTCAGCCGGTTCCAGGCATTGATGGTGGCGACCAGCGAAATCAGCGCGCCGATCTGGTCCTCGTCGTAGTGCTTGCGCACCTGCGCCCAGGTGTCCTCGGTGATGCCGCCGCGCCCGTCGGCCAGCCGGGTGCCTTCCTCGGTGAGGGCGAGGGCGGCGCGCTCCGCGTCGGTGAAGACGGTGGACTCACGCCAGGCGGCGATCATGGCCAGCCGCACCGGGGTCTCCCCGGCGTGCGCGGCATCCTTGGTGTGCATGTCCAGGCACATGCCGCAGCCGTTGATCTGCGAGGACCGGATCTTCACCAGTTCCTGGGTGGCCTTGGGCAGGGTGGACTCGTCGATGACGCGAGCGGCGGTGACGAGGCGCTTGTTGAACTTGGCGGCGACGTCGTTGGCGTAGAGGTTGAAGCGCGGTTCCATGATCTGCTCTTTTCGTCCGGTGTTGTTCAGTGGGCTGTACCGAGATGACGACACAGCCCGCAGAGGTGTGACATCCGCAGGTCAGGCGGCACAACCGGGGTACTGGAGATCAGGAGGCGGTAGCCAGGGCGGACGTGGCGCTCGTGCCCTTCCGTGCGGTGACGGCGCACTGCTCGTCGGTGAACGCGACTGCGGCGCCGAGTATTTCGAGGTCGACGCGATCGCCCACGGCGGGGGCGGCGACGCTGACGCGGCGCACCTGAATGGGGTCGGCGCGGCCGTCCAGTTGCAGGCTGAGCATGACGTCCGCGCCGCGGAATTCGACCGCCCGCACTGTGGCGCGTCCCGAGTCGCCGTTCGAGACCACGTGGGCCACAAGCTGTTCCGGACGGAGCATGGCGGTGGCCGCGCCCTCGGGGCCGTTCGGCTGGACCGGGACGCGGCCCAACGCTGTTTCGGCGGTGCCGTTGTGCACGGTGGCGTCGAGAAGCACTGTGTCGCCGAGGAATCCGGCGGTGAACAGGTCGGCGGGGGTGGCGTAGACCTGTTCGGGGGTGCCGACCTGAGTGAAGCGGCCGGTGCGCATGACGGCCACCTGGTCGGCGAAGGAGAGGGCTTCCTCCTGGTCGTGGGTGACGAGGATGCTGGTCATGCCGGCGGCGCGCAGGGTGTCGGCGACGGCTTGCCGGGTGGCGGCGCGCAAGCCGGTGTCGAGGGCGCTGAAGGGCTCGTCGAGCAGCATGAGGTCGGGTTTGCGGGCGAGGGCGCGGGCCAGGGCCACCCGCTGCTGCTGGCCGCCGGAGAGCTGATGCGGGCGACGGTCGGCGTAGTCGGAAGGCAGGGAGACCATGTCCAGGAGTTCGGCCACGCGCTGCCGATGGCGGCGGCGTCCGGCCAGACCGCCGTTCAAACCGTAGGCGATGTTCTGGCCGACGGTCAGGTGCGGGAACAGCGCGCCGTCCTGGGCCACGTAGCCGATATTGCGCCGGTGCGGTGGTTGCGAGAATCCCTGGCGGACAACTGTTTCCGCACCCACCGAAACTGTTCCCGCATCCGGGTTCTCGAATCCGGCGATCACCCGCAGCAGCGTGGTCTTCCCGCAGCCGGAGGACCCGACCACGGCGGTGGAGCTGCCGTCGGGCACGTCGAGGCTGATGCCGTCGAGCACCTGCGCGCTCCCGAATCGCTTCGAAACAGCGTCTACGACAAGACGACTCATACTCCCGCCGCCTTCCTGGATTGGGTGAACAGCAGATACGTGACCGGCACCGCCGCAATGATCATGATCAGCGCGTAGGGTGCGGCCGCCGCGTAATCCAATTCGCTGGACAGCGACCAGAACCGCATGGCGAGCGTGCGCGTCCCATTGGGCGCGAGCAGCAGCGTGGCGGTGAGTTCGGTGGCGACGGCCACGAACACCATGGCCGCCGCCGAGGCCGCGGCGGGCGCGGTCAAGCGCAGCGTGACCCGGAAGAACGTCGCGGCCCCGGACTTCCCGAGCGCGCGTGACACCTCCTCCAGGCCCACCGGCACCTGTGCGAGCCCGGCCCGCACATTGACCAGCGCCCGCGGCAGGAACATGAGCGTGTAGGCGGCCAGCACCATGAACGCCGTCTGATAGAGCGCGGGCAGCCAGCGCACGGTCACCGTCACCATGGCCAGCGCGATGACGATGCCGGGCAGCGAGCTGGTGATGTAGTTGCAGCCCTCGATGATGCGCGCGTACCGGGAGGTGGAGCGCACCGCGACCCAGGCCACCGGGAAGGCGCACAGCGTGGTGATCACGGCGGCGGTGGCGGCCAAACCCAGTGTCTGGCCGAGGGCTTCGCCGATATCGGCCATATCCCAGATGGCCGAGCCGCCGAGCCGCAGCCAGCGCACGATGGTCCACAGCGGCACCCCGAGGCAGGCCGCCAGCGCAGCCGTCAACAGCAGGAAGACCGGAATCGCCCGCACTCCCAGGCGAACTCGGGCGGCAGCGCGCGGCACACCGCTGCCGATGCGCGCGTAGCGGGCGTTCCCGCGCGCGCCCGCCTCCCCGGCGAGCAGCACCAGGCAGCACACCACCAGGACGCTGGCGAGCGAACTACCCGCGGGCCCAGCGAAACTCGACTGATACGTCTCGAAAATGGCTGTGGTGAAGGTGGAGAACCGGATCATGGCGAACGCGCCGTATTCGGCGAGCAGATGCAGCGAGATCAGCAGTCCCCCGCCGAGTATGGCCAATCGCAACTGCGGCAACACGATTCGCAGGAACACCGGCACCGGACCCGACCCCAGCGCCCGCGCCGATTCCTCCACGGCCGGATCCAGCCGCCGCAGGGTGGCGGCGGCGGGCAGATAGACCAGCGGAAAGTACGACACGGTGGCAATGAGCACGCCCGCCCACAGCCCGTGCAGCGACGGGATCACGCTCACCCACCCGTAGCTGTTCACGAACGCCGGAACCGCCAGCGGCGCAGCGAATATCGGCCCCCACCACGCGGCGCCGGGCACGTCCGTGCGCTCCACGATCCAGGCCAGCCCGATGCCGAGCACCACGCAGATCGGCACCGTGATCACCACCAGGCTCACGGTATTGCGCAGCAGTTCGCCGACGCGCGGCCGGAAGATCAGCTCCGCCGTCTCGTGCAGTCCGGTGGAGAACAGCATGTACACGATGTAGCCCAGCGGCACGAAGGTCGCCGCCACCATGAGCAGCGCGACCGACGTGACGACCGGCCCGGCTCCTCCGGCCCGGGTGGCTACAGCGGTACGGACGGCCACGGCTAGAGCAGGCCGGCTTCGGTCATGAGCTGGGTGACCTTCTTGGCGTCGAGCTTGCTGGGATCGACCTTGGGCGCGCCCAGGGTGCCCAGCGGGGGCAGCGCCGGATTGGCGGCCACGCCCGCGGCGACCGGGTACTCCATCGAGGTGCCGTCGCGCAGCACCTCCTGGCCCTGCTGGGAGACGATGAAGTTCAGGAACTTCTGCGCGTTCTCCTGCTTCTTGCTGGACTTCAGCACGCCGCCACCGGATACCGAGACGAACGCGCCCGGGTCCTGGTTCTTGAAGTAGTGCAGCGCGGTATTGCCGCTGTTCTCCTTGGTCTTGGCCTGATCCCGGTACCAGTAGTAGTGGTAGATGACGCCGCCGTCGAACTGCCCGGCGTTGACGCCCTTCATGGTGGTCACATTGTTCTGCGAGACAATGGCGTTGTCCTTCATGCCCTTCAGCCAGGCCCGGGTGGCGTCCTCGCCCTTCAGCTCCAGCAGCGCGGCCACGATGGCCTGGAAGTCGGCGCCCGAGACCCCGGCGCTCCAGCGGCCCTTCCACTGCGGCTGCTGCAGATCGAGCAGCGACTTCGGCAGTTGGTCTGCCGGCAGCTTCCCCGTGTTGTAGACGAAAACCGTTGAGCGCGCGGCGACTCCGGTCCACTTGCCGGTGGATGGCCGGTACTGCTCGGGTACCTGCGCGAGGGTGTTCGCGTCCACGTCGGCGAACAGCCCGGCGTTCTCGACCAGCGCCATGGCCGGTGAGTTCTCGGTCAGGAACAGATCGGCGGGCGAGTTGGCCCCCTCGGCGACGAGCTGATTGCCGAGGTCGGTGTCACCGCCCTGCCGCAGCGTGACCTTGATGCCGGTCTGCTTGGTGAACGCGTCCGCCCACTCCTTGGCCAGCGACTCGTGCTGGGCGTTGTAGACCAGGATCTCGTTCTCGTCCGTGGAGGAGTTCGAGCAAGCCGTGACACCGAGCATCGTGATCGCCGCGACCACGCCGGATAGGAGCTTCCATCGTGCCGCCATGACCGTCCTTTCGAGCCGCCGAATTCGACGCTGAGGTTTGGCTAACCAACCTACAGCCTCGGAATCTTCGGGTCCGGCTACCCCACCGAATCGCAATGGTTTTGCCGTAGTCTGCGGACGTTCAGTGGTGGCTCGATCGACAGGACCTCGATGACCTCGGCACGCCGTCTCCCGCTCGCACTCTGCCTGGGCGGACTGGCAGTGATCATGACCGCTTGCGGAACCGCCACCGCGGGCAAGGATTCCGGTAGCGACAATCAGCGCATCGAGGCCGCGGCGCGCGAGTTCTACGACACCCTCGCCAAGGACGGCCCCTCGGTCGCGGTGGCCAAGGCCTGCCGGCCCGACCGCGACGAATTCGACAGTCTGCCAGCGGATCAGAAGACCGCCGTCGACAAGGGCAAGTTCACCATCAAGATCACCACGGTCACCGACATAGTCGTCACCGGCGACCGCGCCACCGCGGGCCTGACCGGCACCCTGGCCGTGCCGGGCTCCGACGGTAAATCCACCACCGCCGCACAGCATTTCCGCAAGGAGGACGGCGTGTGGAAGGTCTGCTCCGCGGACGGCAAGTAACCCCGGACACGACAGTCCCCGCGGCCGGAGCCACGGGGACTGTCGTTCCTCAGAGCGAGTGGTGGGAATCGAACCCACGTATAAGGCTTTGCAGACCTTCTCCTGAACCACTCGGACACACCCGCATGTTGTCGTGTACCCATGGTGCGCCCGGCGGCCGGTCCCGGCCACAGTTGAAATCACCGTGATTTCTATGCGCACAGGCTCGGTGTGTCCGGGGATCGGGTGGGGCGTGCGATGATCGGGGGCATGTCTCGGCCACGTCCGCTCCCGCTCGATCCGATCGAGGAGGCGCATCGTCAGTGGGGCGAGCACGGGTGGGGAGACGTGGCCGACGGGATGGCCGCAGTTACCTCGCTGGTGCGGGCTCAGCAAATCGTGATGGCTCGGGTGGACGAGGCGTTGAAGCCGTCGGGACTCACGTTTTCGCGGTACGAGCTACTCCAGCTACTGAGCTTCAGCAAAACGGGCGCGCTACCCATGGCGGTGGCCAGTGCGCGATTGCAGGTGCATCCGACAAGCGTGACGAACACGGTGGATCGGCTGGAGGCGGCGAAGCTGGTGAAGCGCGTGCCGCATCCGAGCGACCGGCGCGCTACGCTGATCGAAATCACGGATGCCGGAAGGGAATTGGTGGCCACGGCCACCGAACAGCTGAACCGGCGAGTGTTCGCCGAGACCGGTCTACCGCCGGAACGTTTGCAGTTGTTGCTGGAATTGCTGGCAGAGTTCCGGCAATCCGCGGGCGACTTCGACAGTGGTGGCTCGCCCACCAGATGGGCCGGTCAGTAACCGTCCAGCATCCGAGCAGCCAATTTCCTGCGTCATAGTCTTGGAATCGGACCGCAAAAGGTTCACCATGGAGGCCATGGTGCTGGTCCTCGGGGTGTCGGCGGGCGCTGCTGGTGCACGCGCCATGCTCACCCATTCCGACCAGCCGCATCTGACCCCGATCGACCGCTGCAAGGTGTACCGCCGGCCCGGTGGGAGCATGGAGGAGGCGGTTTTCGAAGCCATCCGGCTCATGCGGAAATCGGCCGCCAAGCGGGACGAGTTCATTACCGGCATTGCCGTGACCTGTCGCTGCCAGTCGCATGCCGAGGCCATTCGCACCACCGCCGGCCGCAATCGCCTGACCGTCATCGACGAACCGGTGGCCCAGCTGCGGTATCTGCGCTTCACCGGGCGATTACCCACCGAAGGGTCCGTTCTCCTGTACGACCTGGGCGCCTCGGGTCTGACGCTGACCCAGATCGACTGCCGCACCGACGCGATTCTGGCCACCAAACGCAGCACGGTGCTCGGCGGTGACGGCCACGACGCGCTCCTACGCTGGCAGCTGGTGCGCGGCGGGGTGACGCTCGACCTGTCCGCGACCCGTCAGCACAAGGAACTGCTGGCCACCGACCGTGTGCTGGCGGTGTGCGATCCGATCTCCGGGCAGCGCGCGGTCATCACGCGCAGCGACTTCGCGGACCTGGTGGCGGCGGGCATTCATCACTCGGCATCGTTCGTCCGGCACATGATCGACGAGACCGGCGTGCCGCCCGGGGCCATGGCCCTGCTCGGCGGGTGCCCCCGCAACAAGTCGATTCGGGACGAACTGGACAGGCAGCTGGATCTGCCGCTCATCTACGACCCGGAACCCGAATTCGTGTCGACGCGCGGCGCGGTGCTGCTCGCCGCCGAGCGCCCCTCGGCGCGTCGGGTCCGGAGTGTCCGGCTGAATCCCACCGCGCCGACCACCCGTCTCCCCGAACCGGTCTCCCGGAAGAAGCTGGTCGCCGCGGTAGCGGTGACGGCTACGCTCGGCGGTACCATCGTCGGCGCACTGGCGCTCGACCGCACCAATGACCACAAGGACGGCAATTCACCAACGGTCGAAGTGGTCGGCCCGCCGAAACACGGATAGGGAAAGGTACCGCGATTTCGGAGATTCTGTTCGCCCTGCTGTTCCTCCTGTTGATCGTCGGTGTCTTCGTACTGGTGCTCCGCGCGCTGCGCATGGGCTCGGTACAGATCGAGATCGAGCCCAAGGATCCCCCGAAGTCACCCGACGCCGACGACACCAAACCCTGACACGCGCGATCGACCCCGGCACGAGGGCGGGGCGACCGCCGAACCCCTTGTACGACAACGTCCCCCGCTCGTCTGAGCGGGGGACGTTGTGCTCGGTCCAGGCGGCGCACCTCGGCCCGAGGGGGTTCGGGGGTAGCCGAGAGCGTCCGGGCTTACCGGTTGGTGAACTTCGCCGGACGCTTCTCGACGAAGGCGTTCATGCCTTCCTTCTGGTCCTCGGTGGCGAACAGCGAGTGGAAGACGCGGCGTTCGAAGCGCAGGCCCTCGGTGAGGGTGGTCTCGAAGGCGCGGTCGACGGCTTCCTTGGCGATCATGACCGACGGCAGGCCCATGCCGGCGATGGTCTCGGCCACCTCGAGGGCGGTGTCGACCAGCTGGTCGGCGGGCACGATGCGGGAGACCAGCCCGGCGCGCTCGGCTTCCTCGGCGTCCATATTGCGGCCGGTGAGAATGAGATCCATGGCCTTGGCCTTGCCGACGGCGCGGGTGAGGCGCTGCGAGCCGCCCATGCCGGGGATGACGCCGAGCTTGATCTCGGGCTGCCCGAACTTGGCGGTGTCGGCGGCGATGAGCAGGTCGCACATCATGGCGAGTTCGCAGCCGCCGCCGAGGGCGTAGCCGGCGACCGCGGCGATGATGGGCTTGCGGAAGGCGACGAGGCGATCCCAGCCGGCGAAGTGGTCGGTGAGGAACATGTCCATGTAGGACTTGCTCTGCATCTCCTTGATGTCCGCGCCGGCCGCGAAGGCCCGCTCGGAGCCGGTGAGGACCACCGCGCCGATCTCGTTGTCGTTCTCGAGCTCGTCGAGTGCGGCCGAGATGTCGGCCAGGACCTGCGAATTCAGCGCGTTCAGGGCCTTCGGCCGGTTGAGCGTGATGAGCGCGACGCGCCCCTTGCGCTCCAGCAGAATGGTCTCGAAGTCGGTCACGCCGTCTCCCCTTCAGATCGCTTGCGGATGTCGGTCACGATAGCCGAGAAGTCCTTGCCCGCTTCGTCCTGGTTGAAGCGGTTGTAGATCTCTGCGGCGAGCAGACCGATCTGTCCGTCGACATTGTTGCCGCGCAGCGCGTTCGCGGCCAGGCCCAGGTCCTTGGTCATGAGCGCGGTGGCGAAGCCCGGGTTGTAGTCATTGTTGGCCGGGCTGGTCGGCACCGGGCCGGGGACCGGGCAGTACGAGGTGAGCGCCCACGACTGCCCGGACGCGGTGGACACCACGTCGAAGAACTTGTCGTGGGTCAGCCCCAGCTTCTCGCCGAGCACGATGGCCTCGGACAGGCCGATCATAGAGATGCCGAGCAGCATGTTGTTGCAGATCTTGGCGGCCTGGCCGACACCGGCCGGACCGCAGTGAACCACCTTGCCGCCCATGACCTCCAGCAACGGCAGCGCCTCGGCGAAATCCTCGGCCGCACCGCCCACCATGAAGGTGAGGGTGCCCGCCGCAGCGCCCGCCACGCCACCGGAAACCGGGGCGTCGAGGGTCCGATGTCCGGCTGCCGCAGCGACTTTCGCGGCTTCCTGGGCGTCGGCGACGTCGATGGTGGAGCAGTCCACGAACAGCGTGCCCGGCTTGGCCGCGGACAGCACCTCGCCGTACAGGTCGAGCACGATGCGCCCGTTGGGCAGCATGGTGATGACCGTATCCGCCTCCGCCACAGCGGATCCGGCGGTCTCGACGACGGTCGCGCCGTCCTTGCGAGCCTGGTCCTGCGCCGCGGGCACGGGGTCGAAGGCGAGGACCTCGTATCCGGCCCGCACCAGGTTGGCAGCCATCGGCCCACCCATGTGGCCGAGACCGAGGAAGGCGACCTTGGTTGTCGCCGAAGTGTTTTCGCTGCTCACTACTGCTCCTCGGGGGCGGTCAGCCCCAGTTCCTTGTCGCCGAGCCCGGCGAAGTAGGCGTCCACATCCGCGCCGGTGACCTCGGCCAGGGTGGCGGGCGACCACTGCGGATTGCGGTCCTTGTCGATGACCTGGGCGCGAATGCCCTCCACCAGGTCGTGGGTGCCGAGCGAGGCGACCGACACCCGGTACTCCTGGTTCAGCACCTCCTCCAGGTTCGCCGCCGCCCGCGCACCGCGCAGCGAGCGCAGCGTTACCTTCAGTGCCACCGGCGACTTCGACAGCACATCCTGCGCGGCCTTGGCGGCCTCGGGAGCGCCGTCGGTCTCGAGACGATTCACGATCTCCTCGACGGTGTCCGCGCTGTAGCAGGCGTCGATCCAGCGCTTCTGCACCACCAGCTCCGAAACCGGTGCGGGCTGCGCGAATTTGGCGATGGCGGTGTCGGCGTCATTGTCGCGCAAGGCTTCCAGCAGCGCCGGAATGTGCTCGGACGGCACGAAATGATCGGCGAAGCCGGCGGCGATGGCGTCACCGGCGCTCATGCGCGCGGTGGTGAGCGCGACGTGGGTGCCGAGTTCGCCGGGCGCGTGCGCCAGCAGCCAGGTGCCGCCCACGTCCGGGATGAAGCCGATGCCGGTCTCCGGCATGCCGACCATGGAGCGCTCGGTCACGATGCGGTGGCGGGCGTGCCCGGACAGGCCCACGCCGCCGCCCATGACGATGCCGTCCATGACCGCCACGTACGGCTTGGGGTAGCGGCCGATGAGCGCGTTGAGGATGTACTCGTCGCGCCAGAACTTGCCGGACGGAGAATCCGCTGCCGCTGTATCAGCCTGCGCTACAGCGTTCTTCGCGTCATTGTGGATGGCCACGATATCGCCGCCCGCGCACAGCCCGCGCTCTCCCGCGCCGGTGAGCACCACGGTGCGCACCTCGTCGTCGGCGGCCCACGCCCGCAGCGCGTCCAGAATGACCAGTGCCATCGGGTGATTCAGCGCATTGATGGCGCGTGGCCGGTTGAGCGTGATCAGCCCCAGCCCGTCGCGCTTCTCGATGAGAACCTCGGGTTCCTGCACGTCGCTCATGCCGCTCCTACCACCGAGCGGGCCACCACGACCCGCATGATCTCGTTCGTTCCTTCGAGAATCTGATGCACCCGCAGGTCGCGGACGATCTTCTCGACCCCGTATTCAGCCAGATAGCCGTAGCCGCCGTGCAGCTGGAGTGCCTTGTTGGCGACCTCGAACCCGGCATCGGTGGTGAACCGCTTGGCCATGGCGCACAGTTCCACCTTGTCGGGGGCGTCGGCGTCGAGGGCGGCGGCGGCCCGCCACAGCAGGGTGCGGGAGGCTTCCAGCGAGGTGCGCATGTCGGCGAGATCGAATTGCAGCGCCGGATTGTCCAGCAGCCGCGCCCCGAACGCCTTGCGCTGCGCCAGGTAGGCCACGGTCTTGTCGAGCGCGACCTGCGCCCCGCCCAGCGAGCAGGCGGCGATGTTCAGCCGTCCGCCGTTGAGGCCGTTCATGGCGATGCGGAAGCCGTTGCCCTCGCCGCCGAGCAGGTTCTCGGCGGGCACCCGGGCATTGTCGAGAATGACCTGCCGGGTGGGCTGGGCGTTCCAGCCCATTTTCTTCTCGTTCGCGCCGAACGACAGGCCCGGGGTGTCGGCGGGCACGATGAACGCCGAAATCCCGCGCGCCCCATTGTCACTGGTGCGTGCCATGAGCACGTACACATCCGAGCTGCCCGCGCCGGAGATGAATTGTTTGACGCCCGTGAGCAAGTAGTCGTCGCCGTCGCGAACGGCCTTGGTGCTCAAGGCCGCGGCGTCGGAGCCGACGCTCGGTTCGGTGAGCGCGTAGCTGGCCAGCAGATCCATCGACGTGAGGCCCGGCAGCCACCGATTGCGTTGCTGCTCGGTGCCGTAGCTGTCGATCATCCACGTCGCCATATTGTGGATGGAGATGTAGGCGGCGACGGCCGGGCAGCCGGTGGACAGCTGCTCGAAGATGCGCACGGCATCCAGTCGCCGCAGTTCCGAGCCGCCGACGTCCTCGCGGACATAGATGCCGCCCAGCCCGAGCTCACCCGCCTTGCGCAGCACATCCACCGGAAAGTGCTTCTGCTCATCCCATTCCAGGGCATTGGGTGCGAGCAGCTCGTCGGCGAAGGAGCGGGCGGTATCGACGATCGCCTTCTCGTCCTCGTCCAATACGAACATCACGTCAGTCCATGGTCGGGATGACGAAGGCGTTGGACTCCTTCTGCCCCGCGGGCCAGCGCTGCGTCACCGTCTTGGTCTTGGTATAGAAGCGGATGGAGTCCGGGCCGTGCTGGTTGAGATCGCCGAAGCCGGAACGCTTCCAGCCGCCGAAGGTGTGGTACGCGATCGGCACCGGGATCGGGACGTTGATGCCGACCATGCCGACCTGCACGCGGGCGGCGAAGTCGCGGGCGGTGTCACCGTCGCGCGTGAAAATGGCGACGCCATTGCCGTATTCGTGCTCGTTGGGCAGGCGCAGCGCCTCTTCGTAGTCCTTGGCGCGCACGATGGCGAGCACGGGGCCGAAGATCTCTTCCTTGTAGATGCGCATGTCGGGGGTGACGCGGTCGAACAGTGTTGCGCCCGCGAAGAATCCGTCTTCCGCGCCCTCGACGACCAGGCCGCGGCCGTCGATGACGATCTCGGCGCCTTCGTCCACGCCGATCTGCACGTAGTTGTTCACGCGGTCCACGCCGTCGCGGCCGACCAGCGGGCCGAAGTCGGCGCCCGGGTCGTCGGAGCGGCCGACATTCAGCTTGTTGACGCGCTCGATCAGCTTCTCGCGCAGGCGATCCGCGGTCTCCTCGCCCACCGGGACGGCGACCGAGATGGCCATGCAGCGCTCACCGGCGGAACCGTAACCGGCGCCGATGAGCTGATCGGCCACATCGTCGAGGTCGGCGTCCGGCATGACGATGGCGTGGTTCTTCGCGCCGCCGAAAGCCTGGGCGCGCTTGCCGTTCGCGGTGGCGGTCTCGTAGATGTACTGCGCGATCGGGGTGGAGCCCACGAAGCCGACGGCCTTGATGCGCTCGTCGTGCAGGATGGTGTCGACGGCTTCCTTGTCACCGTTGACCACATTGAACACACCGGCCGGCAGTCCGGCCTCGAGGAACAGTTCGGCCAGGCGCAGCGGCACCGAGGGGTCGCGCTCGGAAGGCTTGAGCACGAAGGCGTTTCCGCAGGCGAGCGCCGGACCGGCCTTCCACAGCGGGATCATGGCCGGGAAGTTGAACGGCGTGATGCCCGCGACGACGCCGAGCGGCTGACGCATGGAGTACACGTCGATGCCGGTGCCGGCGCTCTCGGTGTACTCGCCCTTGAGCAGGTGCGGAATGCCGACGGCGAATTCGATGACCTCGAGCCCGCGCTGGATGTCACCCTTGGCGTCGGCAATGGTCTTGCCGTGCTCCGAGGACAGCAGCGCCGCCAGGGAATCCATCTCGTCCTGCACCAGGGTCAGGAACTTCATGAGCACGCGCGCCCGCTTCTGCGGGTTGAACGCGGCCCACACCTGCTGTGCTTCGGCGGCATTGGCGATGACGGCCTCGACCTCGGCCTTGCTCGCCAGCGGCACCCGCGCCTGCACCTGCCCGCTGCTCGGGTCGTAGACGTCCGCGAAGTTGCCGGAGGTTCCGGGCACGTGCTGCCCGCCGATGAAGTGGGTGAGTTCGCGAACCATGCCAGTCCTGTCTCGAAGCCTGCGCGCACCTCGGCGCTGTACGTGGCGATCCTATAGTTGGACGTCCAAGTATTGGCTGTGGGATAACTCACAGGGTGGCGATAGCGGCTCTGATCAGGGCTCGCGGGGATCCAGCGCCAGGAAGGCCAGCAGGGCCTCCGAGGCTGTGATCTCGTCCAGCTCGCCGAACGGGACCCCCTGCCCCCACCACTGGGCCGACGAACCGGTGACCGCCAAGCGGAACTGCGCGATGCGCTGGACGGGGTCCGCGAGCTCGTTGAACAGTCGGATGCCGGGTTCGAAATCCAGCACGAGGGTGTGCCCCTCCCCCAGCGGCCGGAAGATCAGATTCCACTGGGCTCCGGATTGGATGTCCTGTCGCAGCCACCCGGCCTTGTTCGCGCCGAGGATGCGGCCGGTGGCGAGGGTACGGCCCGCGAAACGGGTGAGCGCTTCGACGGGCCGCTCGGCCTCGGAGAGACGATGCACGGACCGCTCGAGCTGCGGAAACGGTTGCAAGATCTGGTAATCGGCGAACAGCTCGGCCCATGCGGGCAGGGTGTCACCGAGCTGAATCGGATGCGCGATGCCTACCGTGGCGGTGTCGTCGAGCGTGAACGGACGATCGTCGACAGCGGCGAGGCTGCGATCCTCGGCGATCCGGAAAGCGCTGTCCGCCTTGCCGTCCGCGTCGCACGCGACCCAGACCAGGCGACGCGCGAGCTGCCACAGCACCGGGTGATCGACGATCCGGCTGCGGAAACGCTCCGCGGTCCACCGCCGCTGCCGCACCATCGCGGCCTCGAAGCGTGTGAGCTGCTCGGCCGCAGTCGATTTCACCTCCTTGCGGAGCACGGTGAATTCCCGGTGCGCCGCGCCCGCCATCACCGCGTCGTCCTTGACACCCGGCTTGGGCAGCGAACGCCGTCGCGGACCCTGCGACCACCGGCCGGAATCCGCGCGCACCGCGTCGAAGACGATCGGCTTCAATTGCTCGTCCAGTGTGACGACGAAACCGCGCGGACCGTAGTCGAGCTGCCGCGTGCCATCCAGCGCGAAACCATGACTCGGCACGATCAGATCGGCGAGATCCTCCGGCGTGAGCCCACGCCACCGCGCCGCCATGGTCACCGCATCCTGCGCACGCTTCGCGAGCTTCTGCGACCTGGCGGCTCGCGACAGTCGAAACAGTTGTGCGAGTGCCGGATCGGAGCCATTCGCCGCGTACGCCTCCAGCGCCGCATGGGCCACCAGGTGATTCCCGCAGCTGTTCCAGGTCTCGATCATGCGACTGATCCAGTCGAAGAACCGGGCGTCGCCGAGCACGGCCCCCGCGTGCATCACCCAGCGACCCGCATGCGGAAAGCCCGCCTTGTTCTAGGTCTCGAACAGCTCGAAGACGAAGTCCGCCAACGATTCCGGCGTGCCGAGCGCGGCGATCTCCCGCACCCCCGCATAGGTGTGCGCCGGGCCGCTCATGGCCAGCATGGTGCAGAACACCGTCACCGCCTCGACCGGCAGCCGGTTTCCACTGTCGCGCAGAATGATCGGCGGCAGCCGGTTCGGCGTCAGCCAGTCCGGCAGGGCGGGAATCTTGTCCGGCAACTCGAGCAGCGGGTCGGCGGCAGCCGCGATGGCGGCCACGCCCTCCGGACCGTAGGGCTCCGCAGCGGCCAGCAGCGCCGCGCGCAAACCCTGCTCGGCCAAGCGACGCAGCGCCACCTCCGCCGTGCCTCGGTCCAGCGCCGACGTGGCGACCTCACCCCGCGGCTTCCCGCGTCCCGGAATTCCCACCGCGGACCGGTCCGATTGCGGCGCGGACAGTGCGGCGGCCACCAGATCCGGTGCGGCGCTGTCGATATGGCGTTCGAACCAGCGCCGGCAGGTGCTGTCCCAGCGCAGGTCGTAGGGCCCGGCCAGCAATTCCGCCATGCGCCGCGTGACCTCGCTGCCGCCGACCGGCAGCAGCGCCGCCGTCACACCGGAATACCCGCGATCCGACCGGAGAACGAAATCGACTGCGGCACTGTCGAATCGAGCCAGTATGCGCAGAAACTCGTCGGCCGTCCCCCACGCCCGCCCCCGCTCCAGGTAGGGCCGGACCGTCGCCTCGGCGCCCGCCACCAGATACGCCGCGTGGTAGCCGCCGTCCCGCGCGTGATCGTAGGCCAGCCCGGCGGCGATGAACTCGTCGCGATCCCCCTCCCCATCCCAGAGCAGTTTCACCGGCAGCTTCGAGGCACGCTCCTTCTCGCCCGGCTGCCAGGCGAGAAAGCCCGGCCGTTCGGCGGTGCGCGCGGCCATCACCACCGGCTCGCGAGTCCACTCCCAGGGCGGCGACTGCAGATATCGCGGCAACTCCGCCGGTGCGGCGGCCTGGTAGTCGGCAGACGCGGTGGTGTTCTTTCCGGCTGACGTCATGGTCCCCTCCGAGGATTCGAGCCCGGTTCGGCCTCCCGCCGACGGGTCCGGGTGGATCACGCTGCGGTGCATGCGTTCCCAGCGATCCTGCCAATCCCCTCCGACAGCTGCGCCCGGTGTATGCGGTGGGCGGCGGCGGGGAAGACATGCGCGTTCGCTGGCACTGTGGGGCGAATCACTCTAGAGTTGTTTTGACGTCCTACTATCTGGACACCTACGGAATCTTCCCTGCGGAGGAAGTTATGGCCGACCTGCATGTTCCGGGCCATCCGGTGCGATTCGTGACCGCTGCGGCGCTGTTCGACGGGCACGATGCGGCGATCAACATCATGCGGCGGATCTTGCAGTCGCAGGGAGCCGAGGTGATTCATCTCGGGCACAACCGGGCGGTGAGTGAAGTCGTGGACGCGGCTGTCACCGAGGATGTGCAGGGGGTGGCGGTCAGTTCGTATCAGGGCGGGCATATCGAGTACTTCGAGTACCTGGCCAAGGCGCTGCGGGAGGCCGGGGCGGGGCACGTGAAGATTTTCGGCGGGGGTGGCGGGGTCATCATCGCGGAGGAGATCGCACGGCTGGCGGAGTCGGGAGTGACGATCTTTTCGCCGGAGGACGGGCAGCGGCTCGGGTTGCCGGGGATGATCAATCAGCTCATCGCGGAGTGCGATGTGGATCTGTCGGGGACGCCCGCTTCGGTCGACGCCGTATTGAGCGGGGATCGGGCTGCGCTGGCGCGGACGCTGACCTGCCTTCAGCAGGACACGGTTTCGGCGGAGGACCGGGCCGCGTTCGAGGCGGCCGCGGCGGGGCGGCGGGTTCCGGTGCTCGGTATCACGGGCACCGGTGGGTCCGGAAAGTCCTCGCTCACAGATGAACTCGTGCGTCGGCTGCGCACCGATCAGCAGGACAAGCTGCGGGTGGCGGTGCTGGCGGTGGATCCGACGCGGCGACGTGGCGGTGGCGCGCTGCTGGGTGACCGGATTCGGATGAACTCCCTCGACGGGGATCGGGTGTTCTTCCGGTCGCTGGCCACCCGGGGTGAGCGGGAGGTGCCGCGCAATATCGATGCCATGGTGATCGCCTGCAAGGCAGCGGGATACGACCTGGTCGTTCTGGAGACGCCGGGCATCGGGCAGGGGGACGCTGCGGTCACCGAGCATGTGGACGTGGCCATGTATGTCATGACGCCGGAATTCGGCGCGGCTTCTCAGCTGGAGAAGATCGACATGCTGGATTACGCGGATGTGGTGGCCATCAACAAGTTCGAGCGGCGCGGGGCGGAGGACGCGCTGCGGGACGTGTCGCGGCAGCTGGTGCGGAATCGGGAGGAGTTCCATGCCGCGCCGGAGGATATGCCGGTATTCGGCACCAGCGCGGCGACTTTCAACGATGACGGGGTCACGGCGCTGTACCAACATCTGAGCGAGCTGCTGGCCGGGCACGGGCTGCCGGTGGAGCCGGGGGTGCTGCCGAAAGTGGAGACGCGGGCCTCGACACGGTTCGCGCAGATCATTCCGCCCGCGCGGGTGCGGTATCTGGCGGAGATCGCGGAGGCGGTGCGGGGGTATCACGCGGAGACCGGACGACAGATCGCGGCGGCGCAGCGGGTGCAGCGGTTGGAGCAGGTGCATGCTGAACTGGTGGATCCCGGCCAAAAGCATGCCGGGATGACGGGGGCGACGGGCACTGCGGGGGCGACGGGCGCTGGGGGGACTGCGGGCGCTGCGGCGGTGGCGGAATTGCTCGCCGGGGCTCGGACGGAATTGTCGCCGGAAAATGCTGCCCTGCTGCGGGAATGGCCTGCGGTGGCCGCGTCGTATCAGGGTGATGAGCAGGTGGTGAAGGTTCGGGACCGGGAGCTGCGGACGACGCTGCGCCGGGAAACCTTGTCCGGCAGTTCGATTCCCCGCGTGGCGCTCCCCCGCTACACCGATCACGGTGAGCTGCTGCGATTCCTGCGGTCGGAGAACCTGCCGGGACGATTCCCGTACACGGCGGGAGTGTTCGCCTTCAAGCGCGACAACGAGGACCCGGCGCGCATGTTCGCCGGTGAAGGTGACGCCTTCCGCACGAACCGCCGATTCAAGGTGCTGTCGGAACACTCTGATGCCAAACGACTTTCGACGGCGTTCGATTCGGTGACGCTGTACGGGCACGATCCGGCGGAGCGCCCTGACATCTACGGCAAGGTCGGCACGTCCGGCGTTTCCATTGCCACGCTGGACGATATGAAGGCGCTCTACGACGGGTTCGACCTGGATGCGCCCAGCACCTCGGTGTCGATGACCATCAACGGTCCCGCGCCGACGATTCTCGCCTACTACCTCAATGCCGCCATCGATCAAGCGCTGGAACAGTTCTCGCAAACCGAGGGCCGGGAACCGTCGGCCGAAGAGGCGGCGCAGCTGCGGGCGCGGACCCTCGCCACCGTGCGCGGCACCGTGCAGGCCGACATTCTCAAGGAGGATCAGGGCCAGAACACCTGCATCTTCTCCACCGAATTCAGCCTGCGCATGATGGCCGATATCCAGGAGTGGTTCGTACGCAACAGCGTTCGCAATTTCTACTCGGTCTCCATCTCCGGCTATCACATTGCCGAGGCCGGCGCGAACCCCATCAGCCAGCTGGCCTTCACCCTCGCCAACGGATTCACCTATGTCGAGGCGTATTTGGCGCGCGGCATGCACATCGACGATTTCGCGCCCAATCTCTCCTTCTTCTTCTCCAATGGCATGGATGCCGAGTATTCGGTGATCGGGCGGGTGGCGCGGCGCATCTGGGCGATTGCCATGCGGGACAAGTACGGCGCGAACGACCGGTCGCAGAAGCTCAAGTACCACATTCAGACCTCCGGCCGGTCGCTGCACGCACAGGAGATGAGCTTCAACGACATTCGCACCACGCTGCAGGCGCTCATCGCCGTCTACGACAATTGCAACAGCCTGCACACCAATGCCTATGACGAGGCCGTCACCACGCCCACCGAGGAATCGGTGCGCCGCGCGCTGGCCATTCAGCTGATCATCAATCGCGAGTGGGGTCTCGCCATGAACGAGAACCCGCTACAGGGCAGCTTCATCATCGACGAGCTCACCGATCTGGTGGAGGAGGCCGTCCTGCGCGAATTCGAGCGGATCAGTGAGCGCGGCGGCGTGCTCGGGGCCATGGAGACCGGCTATCAGCGCGGCCGCATCCAGGACGAATCGATGCTGTACGAGCGGCGCAAACACGATGGGAGCCTGCCGATCATCGGCGTGAACACCTTCCGCAGCCCGCACGAGGAGGAACATCGGGTGCTGGAGCTGGCGCGCGGCACCGAGGACGAGAAGCAGTCGCAGCTGCACCGGGTGCGGGAGTTCACGCAGCGGCATCGGGATGAAGCGCCGGTCGCGCTGGCCCGGCTGGCCGAGGCGGCCGCCACCGATGCCAATGTGTTCGAGGTGCTCATGGATGCCGCACGGGTGTGCACGCTGCAGCAGATCACCGACACTTTCTTCACGGTGGGCGGGCAGTATCGCCGCAATGTGTGAACAACCCGAACTCTCCGGGGGCTCTCAGGGGCTTGGCCCCCGAACCCCCCGTCCCGATTCGGATGCGTGAGGCGGGCCTGCGTGGAAAAATTCAGGCGAAGCCGACCCGGACGGAAGGGACATCATGGACCTTGCGGGAATGACAGTCGTCGATGCGCACATCCACCAGTGGGATCCGCTCACCACGCCTCGCGAATTCAGTGGTCTCGCAAAGTTGTTCAAGTACGTGCCGGTGCCGATCGATGTGGCCAAGCGGCTCGCCCCGCGCAAGGATCGTGAGTTCGTCGGCGATCCCGCCCCGTTCGTGAAGCCGTACCTGCCCGCCGACTATCGCGCGGACGCGGGCGAGGTGCCGGTCGAGGCGATCGTGCACATCGAGGTGGAGTGGTCGGGGCGGCAGCTGCACGCCCAGGCCAATGAGACGCGCTGGGTGGAGAGCCTGCCGTTCGGGGTGGACACGCCCGCGCTGGGAGCGATTGTGGGCGCGGCCGATCCGGCAGCTCCGGGGTTCGCCGATCTGCTCGACGCGCACCTGTCGGCCTCCCGGAGGTTCCGGGGCATTCGCACGCGGGTGGAGCACCACCCCGATTCCGGGATCCGGCAGCACAGTGCACCAGGGGCGCTCACCTCGCACAAGTTCCTGGATGGATTCGCGGCGCTGGTGGAACGCAAGCTCACCTTCGACGCCTGGGTGTACTCGCAGCAGCTGCCCGATGTGACGGCCCTGGCCACGCGCTACCCGGACGCCACCATCGTGCTGAACCATCTCGCCACGCCCGCAGGCATTTTCGGCCCGGTCGGCAAGCACACCGGCAGCAATCCGAGCCTGCGGCGGGAGCTTTTCCTGCGCTGGCGCGACGACATCAGCGCGCTGGCCGCCAATCCGAACGCGGTGGCCAAGGTGAGCGGGCTGATGATGCCGATCCTCGGGCATCCGGTGCCGCCGCGCGGCATGCCGACCCCGGTGCCGGAACTGCTGGACCGGATTTCGCCGATGCTGCATCACGCGCTGGACGCCTTCGGGGCGGACCGGTTGATCTGGGGTTCGAATTTCCCGGTGGACAAGCCGATCACCAGCCTGCCGAACGCGGCCATGGCGGTGGCGACCGCGCTCACCGACCACGGGGCCGATGCGGCGGCGCTCGATCAGGTGTTCCGGCTGACCGCCCAGCGGGTGTACGGCGTGGACGACTTCTGAACCTGCGGAAGGTCTTGCGGACCGCACGGTTCGCGCAGGTCATCGCGTCGCGCCTCCCGTTCCCGGGGGTGCGCGGTCGCTAGGGTGATGCGCCATGGACCGCCTCCTCGGGATCGGCTTGGGTTTCTGGGAATCCCGGACGCTGCTCAGCGCCGTCGAGCTCGGGGTGTTCACCGTCCTGGGCGAGCGGCAGCTGACGGCCGAGGAACTGCGGGAGGAACTGGGCCTGCACCCGCGGGCGGCGCGGGACTTCTTCGACGCGCTGGTGGCCATGGAGGTACTGCGACGCGAGGACGGCCGCTACGCCAATGCCGCCGACACCGCCCAATACCTGGACCGCAATCGCGGCGAATACATCGGCGGATTCCTGGAAATGGCGGCCACCCGGCTGTACGGATTCTGGGCCGGGCTCACCGAGGGACTGCGCACCGGGTTGCCGCAGAACGAGGCCAAGGCGGGCGGTGACTTCTTCGCCACGCTCTACCGGGATCAGGATCGGCTGCGTGCTTTCCAGCGCGCCATGACCGGTCTGTCGCTGCCCAGCGCGCACGCCATCGCGCAGGAATTCCCCTGGCAGCGCTGGCTCACCGTGGCCGATATCGGCACCGCGCAGGGCGCACTGCTGCGCACTGTCCTCGACAGTCATCCGCACCTGCAGGGCATCGGTTTCGACCTGCCGGTATGCGAACCGATATTCACCGAATACGTTGCACCGCTGGGCAAACGGGCCTGTTTCCAGCCCGGCGACTTCTTCACCGACCCGCTGCCCACCGCCGAAGTGCTGGTCTTCGGCCACATCCTGCACGACTGGGATCTGGGCACCAAGCGCATGCTGCTGACCAAGGCGCACAAGGCCCTGCCCGACGGCGGCGCCATCCTGGTCTACGAAACCCTCATCGACGATGACCGCCGCACCAACCTGGCCGGCCTGCTCATGAGCCTGAACATGCTCATCGAGACCCCCGCGGGCTTCGACTACACCGCCGCCGACCTGCGAGAGTGGCTGTCCGAGACCGGTTTCCGCGACCCGCAGACCGTTCGGCTCGCCGGCCCCGAATCCATGGTGTGGGCGGTGAAATAGCCCTCGTCATTCCGGCAGGGCCAGATAGCGCGCGCCGAGCAGGTCGGCGGTGGCGTTCACGTGGTCGATGATGCGCGACGTGTCGGCTTCGATCGCGCCCATCCGCCAGGCGGTCAGCAGTTCCACGAAACCGCCTATGCCCATGAGAACACCCATGCGCAGGTCGGATTCGTCGACGCCGGGGCGCAGGTAGGGGCGGGCGGTGGCGATGAGCAGGTCGGTGGCCTCGGTGAGCATGGCTTTGCGGCGCTCCTCCAGAATCCGGCTGCCGGCGTGATTGCCGAAGAGGATGCGGGCCGGACCGGCGGTCTGCAGGTCGACCGCGCGGGCCACGGCCAGGTGCAGGATGTCCAGGGCCGCCAGTTCGACGTGTTCGGCCACCAGCGCGGACAATTCGCCGAAGACCTCGAAGCAGACCTCGTCCCACACCACGGCCAGCAGTTCGTCGCGGTCGGCGAAGTGCTCGTAGAAGTAGCGGTCATTGAGCCCGGCGCGGGTGCACACGCCGCGCATGGTGACTGCGGCCCAGCCGTTTTCGAGCCAAATGGTCAGGGCGGCCTCGATCAGGCGGGTGCGGCGTTCGGCGCGGCGCTGCTCCTGCGTCCGGCCACCCCAGGTGCCGCCGCGCTTGTTCGGACTCGCTGGTGCACGCACGTCCATGGTTGACAAATTACCGCACCACGCGCCTAATTGGTGGCAGGCGCGGCCAATGGTGGCAGATGCCACCAGTTGACTGCCCGGATGGCACCACTCCGGGAGTTCCCATGCGACTCAACCCTTTCGGCACTCGGCGCACACAGCAGGCGGACGCCGTGGTCACCGGCGCGGGCAGCGGCATCGGCCGCGCCTTCGCCCTCGAACTCGGACGCCGCGGCGGGCGGGTGATCTGCTCCGACATCGACGGCGAACGCGCCCGTGAGACAGTCGAATTGGTGAGCATCGCGGGCGGCAAGGCGTTCGAGACCGTCTGCGATGTCAGCCGCGTGAATGACGTTGCCGCGCTGGCAGATACCGCCGAACAGTGGTTCGGCAAGACCGCCGACATCGTGATCAACAATGCCGGCATCGGCCGCGGCGGCCTGGTGATCGGCGATGCACCGCTGAGCGAATGGCATCAGGTGCTCGACGTGAACCTGTGGGGCGTCGTGCACGGCTGCCACGTCTTCGCGCCGCGCATGCGCGCCGCCGGAAGCGGGAACATCGTGAATGTCGCCTCCGCGGCGGCTTTCGGCGCCGCACCGCGCATGGCCGCCTACAACGTCAGCAAGGCGGGCGTGCTCGCGCTGTCGGAAACCCTGGCCGCCGAACTCGCCGGAACCGGGGTCGGCGTCACCGTGCTGTGCCCGACCGCGGTGAAAACCAACATCATGGAAGGCGTTTCGATCGGCGACGAGTCCATGGAGCGCTGGGGCGACCGCCTGCTGCGCTGGACCGGCCGCCCGCCCGCCTCGATTGCCCGCGCCACCCTCGACGCCGTCGATCGCGGCCAGCTGTATGTGGTGCCGCAGGTCGAAGCCAAAGTCATCTGGCAGTCCAAGCGGCTGCTCCCCGAGCCCTACACCCGCGCCGCCGGACTGCTGGAGCGGCTGGTGCGGTAACCCCCTGTACACCAAGGAGTTTGAACAATGGCGTTCGCATATTCCGACATGCTCACCGTGATCAAGGATCGACAGTGGGCACTGGCCGACATCGACTGGGACGCACCCGGCGCCGAGCGGATCACCGAGGCACAGCGGCCGAAACTCGCGGCCTTCATGGCGGATCTGGTGTGGATCGAACACGTCGGCGCGCGCGGCTTCGCGGCCCTGAAGAACAAGGCGCCCGACGGGCCGCTCAAGGAGATCTACCGGTACTTCCACGCCGAGGAGCAGAAGCACGCCAATGCCGAACTGGCGCTCATGCGGCGCTGGGGCATGCTCGACGGTGACGCCATGCCGGTGCCCAACAAGAACATTCGGCTCGTCATCGAATGGCTGGACCGCAATGCCGACAACCTGACGCTGCCGGTGCTGGGGACGGTCATTCCCTCGCTGGAATGCGCGCTGGACGGGGCGCTGGTGAAGTTCCTGCTGGACGAGGTGCGGGATCCGTTGTGCCACGAGGTGTTCCGCAATATCAACAGCGACGAGTCCCGGCATCTCGCGGTGGGATTCCAGGTGCTGGAACAGCTCGGTGCGGGACCGGCACGCCGGATCGCCATCGAGACAGCGGGATTCGCGCTGCGACCCAGCCTGCTGCTGGGGGCACTGCTGTACACGCCGCTGCTGTCGCGCATGTCGGCCAACATCATGGCCATGGGGCTGGACGAGGAGAAGCTCTGGAATGCGGTGCGGCGCTACGAGAAAGCGGGCGAGCGGGCTCCGGAGATCAAACGGCTGCCGCTGTTCCACGTCGTGCGATTGCACGGGCGCGCCACCATCAACCGGCTGCAGCCGCTGCGGACGGTCAACGAGACGCTGAGCCGGGCCATCGATCTGTTCCCGGTGCGGGTGCTGGGCAAGCCGCCGTCGTGGTCGAAGGAACTGACCTATGAGCCGGTGGCCCGGTGAGCGCCCCGATTCGCCGGGGCGGCAACGGCAGAACGCGCGACGAATACCGGGGTCCGCAGATTCACTGTGCGCGCTGGCGGAATCAGTGCGTGCTCGGTGACCTGCACGCGGCCGTGGTCGGGGACGGGGCGGCGGTGGCGCGGGTGCTGCCCGCGGTGACCGCGCGGGCGCGGAAAGTGACCGTTTTCCAACAGGATCCGATCTGGGTGCTGCCGGTGCCGCCGATTCCGGGCGTACGCGGACTGCTGGATCTGCTGCCGCCGGACCTGCTCGGCCCGCTACCCGTCGGCACCGCCCGGCCGCTGCCGGGCGATCCGGTTCCGGCCGCCCCCGAACACCCGCCGGGCGTCGCGGCGCTGCAATGGCTCGCCGGAGCGGTGCTGCGCCGCGCCGCCGCGGCGAATCTACGCCTACAGGTGCGTGATTCGTGGCATCGGCGGCAATTGACGCCCGATACGGCGGCGAGCCTGCGACTGCACAACCACTACTACGAAGCCCTGCGGGCCCCGAACTGCCGGCTGGTGACCTGGCCGATCGCACGCCTCGCACCGCTCGGTATCCGTACCGTGGACGGTGTCGAGCATCGGGTGGACTGCATCATCTATGCGGAGGACACGCCATGAGGAACACCGTGGTCGATCATGAGATCGTGATCGTCGGAGCCGGATTCTCCGGGATCGGATTCGCGATCGCCCTGCGCAAGGCGGGATTCGACGACTTCATCATGGTCGACGAGGCCGACGGGGTCGGCGGAACCTGGCATTGGAACACCTATCCCGGTATCGCCGTGGATATTCCGTCGTTCAGCTATCAGTACTCGTTCGAGAAGCAGCGCAACTGGTCGCGGGTGTACGCGCCCGGCCGGGAGTTGAAGGCGTATGCCGAGCATTGCGTGCAGAAGTACGGGCTGCGCCCGCGAATCCGGTTCGGCACCACCATCACCCGAGCCGACTTCGACGACGAGCTGCATCTGTGGCGGCTGGGCACCGACACCGGAGACGAGTTCACGGCGCGATTCCTGATCGGCGCGACGGGCGTGCTCACCCGGCCGAAGCTGCCGGAAATCCCCGGGGCCGAACGGTTCACAGGAACGGTCGTGCACACCGCGCGGTGGGATCACACGCTGGATCTGCGCGGCAAGCGGGTCGGAATCATCGGCACGGGTGCTTCGGCGGTGCAGGTGGTGCCGGAGATCGCGGCCGAGGTGGCGGAGCTGGTGGTGTTCCAGCGGACGCCGATCTGGTGTCTGCCCCGGCCGGACGCGCCACTGCCGCAGGCGGTTCGGACGCTCATGCGGCTGCCGGGCGGGCAGCAGCTCACCCGGCTGGTGAGCCAGGCGTTCGTCGAGCTCACCTTCCCGCTCGCGGCGCACTACTACGAGGTGCTGCCCATGGTGAAGCTGGGCGAGCGCTCGGGCCTGGCGCATCTGCGGCAGCAGGTCAGCGATCCCGTGGTGCGGGAGAAACTCACGCCGAAATACGCGCTGGGCTGCAAGCGGCCGTCCTTCTCCAACGACTACCTGAAGACCTTCAATCGCGAGAACGTCCTGCTCGAAACCGAACCGATCCAGGAAATCACGGCCACCGGCCTGCGCACCGCCGCCGGACACCATCAGGTCGACGTACTCATCATGGCGACCGGGTTCAAGGTCATGGAGTCGGGCAATATGCCGACCTTCGACCTGCACGGCAGCGGCGGAATCCGGCTGGAGGACTGGTGGGACACCCATCGCCTGCAAGCCTACGAGGGGGTGAGCGTGCCGGGCTTCCCGAACTTCTTCACCATCATCGGGCCGTACGGCTACAACGGGGCCTCCTACTTCACCCTCATCGAGATGCAGACCACCCACATTCTGAGGCTGTTGCGGCAGGCGAGAAAAGGCGGTTCGACCCGGGTCGAGGTCACGCACGAAGCCAACGACCGCTACTTCCAGGAAATGCTGAACCGCCGTGGCACCCAGGTCTTCTGGCAGGACAGCTGCGCCCTGGCCAACAGCTACTACTTCGACAAGAACGGCGACGTACCGCTCAAACCCATGAGCACGGCCGAAGCGGCATGGCGGGCAGCGCATTTCGACATGCGGGACTACCGCTTCGGCAGCGTCGGCAAAACCGCCGGGGCGCGGCGCGCGGCGGCCCGCGCCACCACGCACTGAGCGGCTCAGTCGTCCAGCGCGGCGTACAGGTCGCGCAGGTGGCGCAGTCCGGCTTGGGCGGTGGTCTCGTCCTCGGCGGTCATGCGTAGCGCCTGACGGAGCAGGGTGGCGTCGAGATCCTCTGGGGCCGGACGGAATTCGGGCTTGGGGAGGGCGGGGAGGTCGGCGTCCTCGCCGTACAGGTCCTCGGTCTCGAGGGTGGCGATCTCCTGCTGCACGCTGCCGATGAGAGCGTCGAGCTGGATGCCGCGCAGGATCAGCAGGTCGCCGGGACGTTCGTCGAAGCGTTCGGCCAGGACGTAGCAGATGGCGGCCACATGCTTGCAGGGCCAGCCGGAATCCGGGCAGCTGCAGGAGAAGTCGAGTTCCGAGGCGGTGGTGGGCAGGAGCAGGGGGCCCAGTTCCTGCGGCAGCGCGCCGGAGGCCATGCGTCCGAGCATGCCGGGGGTGGCGCGGACCAGGTCCACCAGTTCGGTGAGGCGATCGTCGCGGAGCTGACGCATGGTGAGGACGGCGATGAACGGGCGAGGCTGGCTGCCTTGGACCTCGGCGTGCACGGCGCCGGCCTCCAGACGGTAGCTGACCACCTGGCCGGAGCGGGCGTAGGTGCGGCCCCGGGTGAGTCGGCCCGCATCGGCGACCTGCTCTATGGCCGCCAGAAATGCGCGGCCCCACCAGGTTCGGGCGAAGGCGGCACCGCGCTTGCTGCGGGCGGGGACGCCGCCGCGCACCGGGCGGCGGGGGCCGAATTCCCTGAAGTCGGTCATTCGCCGACCGCCTCGGAACCCAGCGCGAACAGTTCGCGCAGTTCGTCATTGCTCATTTCGGTGATCCACTTCTCGCCCACCCCGACGGTGAGGTCGGCGAGTTTGCTCTTGCCCCTCAGCATGTCGTCCACCCGCTCCTCGATGGTGTCGACGCAGACCAGTTTGCGCACCTGCACATCGCGGCGCTGGCCGATGCGGAAGGCGCGGTCGGTGGCCTGGTTCTCCACCGCCGGATTCCACCAGCGGTCCAGGTGCACCACATGATTGGCGGCGGTCAGGTTCAGGCCCGTGCCGCCGGCCTTGAGCGACAGCAGCATGAGCGGCGGGCCGTCCTCCTCTTGGAAGCCGGTGACCATGGCGTCGCGGCGCTGCTTACTGACGCCGCCGTGCAGGAACGGGGTTTCCACGCCGAAGCGCTCCGTCAGATACGGGGCGAGCAGCTCACCGAATTCGCGGAACTGGGTGAACAGCAGCGCGCGCTCGCCGTCGGCGATCACCGATTCCAGAATGTCCTCGACCAGGCCGAGCTTGCCGGAGCGGTGGTGGCCGCGGCGCAGCAGGGCCGAACCGTCGCCCAGGAAGTGGGCGGGGTGATTGCACACCTGCTTGAGGCGGGTGAGCGCGGCCAGCACCGCGCCCTTGCGCTCCATGCCCTCGGCGGACTTCAGCTTGTCGGTCATATCGTCGAGAACGGCCTGATACAGCGCGGCCTGCTCGACGGTGAGGTTGGCGCGCACCGTCATCTCGATCTTCTCCGGGAGGTCGGAGATGACCTTCGGATCGGTCTTGACGCGGCGCAGCACGAACGGAGACGTGATGGCCCGCAGGCGGGTGACGGCATTCTCGTCGTGCTCGCGCTCGATCGGCACGGCGAAGCGGGCGTGGAACTCCGAAGCCTTGCCCAGCAGCGCGGGATTGGCGAAATCCAGGATCGAACGCAGCTCCTCCAGGCGATTCTCCACCGGAGTTCCGGTGAGCGCCAAGCGATGTCGCGCCTGCACCAGCCGGGCCGCCCGCGCCTGCCGGGTGCCCGCGTTCTTGATGTGCTGCGCCTCGTCCAGCACCACCCGCTGCCAGGGCTGGCGCTTCAGCTCCTCCACATCCCGCGCCAGGAGTGCGTACGTGGTCACCACCAGATCCGAATCCGCCACCGCCGCATCGAATTCCGCACCTGACCGACGCGCGGCCCCGTGATGCACCAGCACCCGCAGATCCGGTGCGAACCGCTCCGCCTCCCGCTGCCAGTTGCCGACCACCGACATGGGGCACACCAGCAGAGTGGGGCCGACTCGATCGGACTGGTCGATATCGGTTGCACCGGCGAAGATTTCACGTTCGTGGACGAGCAGGGCCAGCACCTGCACGGTCTTGCCCAGGCCCATGTCGTCGGCGAGGATCGCGCCGCAACCGAGGCGACTCATGGTAGCCAGCCAGCTCAGGCCGCGCTGCTGGTAGGGGCGCAGCTCCGCCTTCAGGCCGATCGGGGTGGGGACCGGTTCCGCGTCGCGCTCACCGGCGAAAAGCTGTGCGGCCCAACCGGTCGCGCTCACCTCGTCCAG
This sequence comes from Nocardia huaxiensis, assembly GCF_013744875.1. Lineage (NCBI taxonomy): Bacteria > Bacillati > Actinomycetota > Actinomycetes > Mycobacteriales > Nocardiaceae > Nocardia > Nocardia huaxiensis. The sequence goes on along the minus strand of NZ_CP059399.1, from coordinate 1,638,523 downwards.
CGGTACGCCGATCACCGGGCTCGCCGCGAGTTCGGCGAAGAGGCCGCCGATGGTGGTCTCGGTATTGTCGGTGCGGCCCGACACGTAGTCGGCGGCGGCCGCCAGCATGCGGTGATCGGCCTGCACCCATTCGCCGCGCAACTGCACCAGATCCGACTTCGACTGCACCAGGCGCGACATCTCGGCGGGCGTGAGCACCACATCGCCGAGCGCCAGCTCCCAGCGGAACGAGACCAGGCCCTTCAATCCCACCGCGGTCTCGGTGGCGGCGGGACTCTGCACCTTCAGCTTCATGGTCGGCGCGGCGATCCGCCAGGCGCGCGGCAGCAGCAGCTTCACGCCCACCGACTGCAGGGCCTGCGCGCCGTGCGCGACCAGGTCCATGACCACCTCGGTGGGCAGGAACAGGTCCATGCTGCGGGTGTCCCCGGGCAGGTCGCGCAGGCGCGGATAGGCGTCGGTGGCCGCGATCAGTTTGTCGCCGGCGATACGCAGCAGATTCGGGTCGCCCGGGAGCAGCAGGGGCTGCGGCGCTTCGCCGTCGACCCGCATGCAGACCTCGAGCCGCCACAGGGCGGCCTCACCCAGATCGTCGGCTTCCGGTTCGAGCAGTCGCAGCACCAGTTCGGGCTCGTCGGCGAGGATGCTGGTGCGCCAGTCCTCCAGGACCGCCGCCACCCGATGCGAACCGGTTTCCAGGGGCTGATCCCCGACCAGCGCGCGCAGCAGGGGATGCGGGCCGCTCTCGCCGGGTCGGCGCGAAATCTGCAGTCGTGCAATGGGATCCGCGAGCTCACCGGTGAGGTGCTCCAGCACCTCCGCCGGCCGTCCGGCCACCCGCAGAGCCGCGGGCATGGCCACGGTGAGCTCGGCCAGCCAGGCGCGCTGTTTCTGGCCGCCGAGCAGCCGCCAGCGCACCCACCATTCCCCATCGTCGCGACGCACTTCCGGCACGATCCGACCGGCGCGCACCCAGCGTTCCAGACCGCGCGCCACGTGCGCGAGATAGCGCAGGTCCCCGGCCACCGCATGCCGTGGCAGCTCCTGCAGCAACACGCCCGCCGCCGCCTCCGGAGCCAGAGCATGCGCCCTCACCTGCGTTTTCTCCACCCCGTACGGCCCGGCCACCAGGACCTCGGCCTTGTGCCGGAACCGCGCCGCACGCACGATCGACCCCAGGGGTTCGGGCAGCTCCGCGGCGGTCACGTCATCGGCCGGGTCGTGCCACAGCATCAACCCAGCACCCGGCGACCACAGCCCATGCAGCATCCGCCCATCCAATCAGCCGCCACCGACAGGTATCGACCCGGACTCTTCGCGGGTTCTCAGGGGCTTCGCCCCCGAAACCCCCGCCTCTCCGGGAGTCCCTCGGCAAATCTGGCGAATCACGTCCCCCACCAAGTCTTTATTTCTGGACGATTACGGCACATACTGGAATAACCGCAGGTCACCGCATACGGCGGGGTCGGCTGCGCCTGATGGGCAGTCGAAGCGGGGCGCACCCTGACAATCCACCACGACTCAATCCGGAGCCGTGGCACTTTCGATACCGAGGGAGGCCGTGAAGATGACGATTCTGCTCCAAGTGCTCGAGCAGTCCTTCACGCCGACAACGCCGTGGGAACGACGAAAGTTCACCTTCGTCGACACGACCAAAATCGTGGGGATGCGCCTGGACGGCCAGTCCGGAGTGTGGCTGGATCTTTCCCGGCCGGGCGAATCCCAGCGCCTCGCGCGCACCGCCGACCCACGCGATGCCATCAATTTCCTGCTCACCACCTTCGCCAAGATCGCCGAATGTGAAGAGCGCGGCGGCTCCTGGCTGATCGGCCACGATGGATTGCGCATCGAATCCATTGCGGCAACGCGATTCCCGCCGCAACTGTCCGAAACCGCGGCGGACGATCTACTGGCCCACGCCTGGCTGTAACGCGACACTCCGGGGGTGCGAGTTCCCCGGAAATCGCGGTATCCCCCGGTGCGCACGGTAGACGTGAAATGTGCGGCACATATTGCACTGCATGGCGCTGACGCTGGGAGCGGTGCTCGTCCTCCTGATGTCAGGGTGCGAAACCTTGGGCGAGCAGACAACTCCGGCACCGGGCAGTCCGAGCCGTGCGCACCTGGAGGAGCTACTGACGGGCGTGCGGGTGATTGCCGCGCGCCCGCATCCGGGCGGCTACCAGCGCGGGTGCAAATCCGGGCAGGCGTGCGTATTCGGGACCGCATGGACCGACGACTACGACGGGCCGGGCGGCCACGACGGCTGCGACACCCGCAACAATGTGCTGGCCCGGCAGCTTTCCGGCGTGGGCTTCAAGCAGGGCGCCAAGAACTGCGTCGTGCTCTCCGGGACGCTCGACGATCCCTACACCGGCACCCGCACGACCTTTGCGAAGGCCGATGCCGGTCAGGTGCAGATCGATCATGTCTATCCGCTGGCCGCCGCCTGGGACATGGGCGCATCCGAATGGACGCTGGAACGGCGCGTGCAATTCGCCAATGACGTCGATCTCAATCTGCTGGCCGTGAACGGAAAGATCAACCAGGCCAAGGGCGATCAGACGCCCGGTGAATGGCTACCGCCGTCCGCGGCCGGACACTGCTTCTACGCCGGGAAGTACTTGACGGTGGCCCGGCAGTACGGGCTGCCCATCACCGCCGGGGATCGGGCCGCGCTACAGCGGGTGGCCGGCACCTGCCCATAGCGCGCGGAACTGCGCGAATGCCTGTTCCGCCGTGAGGGAGCGGTGCGGGTCGACCACGGCCTCCTGCAGGCCGAAAATGCCCCAGGACAGGAAGGTGACGGTGGCGTCGAGGTCGCTCGGATCCAGGTCCAGGCGCGGCCCGAGATGGTCGGCGAGCAGGTCGGCGTACATCTGCCGGACGGCGCGCAGCACAGTGGCATTGGCGCGCTGACCGATCAGCGGGCGGTAGATCTCCGTGTGCTCCCCGACCAATCGGAACAGAATGGCGACCGGGGCCAGCAGCGGGACCGCACCCCGGTAGCGGGACAGCTCCTCCGAAAGCACCGCGCGCACATGCTCGGTGCAGCTCACCAGCAGCAGATCGTCCTTGTCGCGGTAGTGGGCGTAGAAGGTGGAGCGGCCCACGTCCGCGCGATCGATGATGTCCTGCACGGTGATGCGGTCGTAGTGGCGGTCCTGCATGAGTTCGATCAGCGCACGGTGCAGGGCAGCGCGGGTACGGCGCACCCTACGGTCGGAGGCCCGCCCCGTAACGGGGGCCGGGGGGCCGGGGGCGGAGCCCCTGGGAAAGACACTACTTTCGGGATGGATCTGGTGGATCTGTGCGGAAACGAACGGATCTGCGGTGATTGCTTCTGGCCGGTGCGAGCCCACCCTTCGATGATTGGGCACATGAACCGAAATCGCCAGTACACCACCACGAAATCCACCGAAGTCGGCGAGCTGATCACCTGGCCGCGCCGCTACAACCTGCTCGTCGATGTCATCTTCTTCGGCCGTGCGAACAGCTTCGTCCGGGAGCTCGCCGGTATCAGCGGAGCGAAGGCGGGTGACCACGTCCTCGATATCGGGTGCGGACCCGGGCGGCTGGCGCGGGCGCTGTCTCGCAGTGTCGGCGCGCAGGGCCGGGTGGTGGGGGTCGACCCCTCCGAGCCGATGATCGAGTACTCCCGCAAGCACGCTCCCGCCAACAGTCGCTTCGATCTCGGTGCGGCACAGTCGCTTTCGTACGCGGATGCGAGCTTCGACGTGGTGACGTCGACCTTCGCCATGCATCACATCGCAGAGGCGGACCGGAGCACCGCGCTGGCGGGCATGTTCCGGGTGCTACGGCCCGGCGGGCGACTGCTCCTGGTCGACGCCCACCCGACCGGCGGGGTGCACGGCACCGTGCTGCACGTGCTCGCCCGTGTGTCCGAGCGCTTTTCGCCGCACGGCCGCGGTGACGGCCACGGCCACGGCCACAGCGACTCGAACGGCGGCGATCCGCTGGCGGACGTGGATATCCGCCGCTATGCCGAGCCGCTGCGCGAAATCGGTTTCACCGGAATCGAATTCCGTGCGGGCCGGATGGCCACCGGCATCCTCACCGCCGTCAAGCCGGATCCGGCCCGGTAGCGACCGGCCGCTTGGGATCGTTGGACCACTGCGACCACGATCCCGGGTACAGCGCCGCATCGATGCCCGCGGCGGCCAGCGCCGCCACCTGATGCGCGGCCGTCACCCCCGACCCGCAGTACACGGCAACCGGACCGGAGCCGAATCCCTCGAAACGCGAACGCAATTCGTCCGCGCCCTTGAAATATCCCTCCGCAGTGAGGTTTTCGGCCGTAGGCGCGCTCACCGCTCCCGGAATGTGTCCCGCCCGCGGATCGATCGGCTCCGTCTCCCCGCGATACCGCTCCCCCGCCCGAGCATCCAGCAGCAGGCCCTTCCACCCGGCCGCCGCATCCGCGTCGACGGTCGGCAGCTGCCCGCCCGTCAACACCACATCCCCCACCTCGGGATCGGGTTCGTTGCCCGCGATCACCTTGCCCCCGTCCCGTTCCCAGGCCGGCAGCCCACCGTCCAGGATGCGCACCTCCGGCACCCCCGCCCAGCGCAGCAACCACCACGCCCGAGCCGCCGCCATCCCCCCGGTGGCGTCATAGACCACCACGGTGTCCCCGTTCGACACCCCCCAACTCCGCGCGCACTTCTGCAGATGCGCCACCTCCGGCAGCGGATGCCGCCCCCGCGCGGGCGAAGCCGGCGCAGCCAACTCCGTCTCCAGATCCACGAACACCGCCCCCGGAATATGCCCGTCCAAATAATGTTGCGGCCCGTCCGGATCTCCCAGCGCCCACCGCACATCCAGCAACCGGACCCGAGACCCCGCCTCCCCCAGCAGTTCCCGCAATTCCCCCGCCGAGATCAATACCGCGCTCAAGCCAACTCCTCGTCGCAGAAGCCAACGCATTCACACCAGAATCCCCCACACCCTACGCAGCCCACCCCACCCCCGCCGCCAACCCGCACCATGCGTTCGCGGCAGACACGGGATGGCCACCCCAGCAGGCAGGCCGACCCTGTACCGATCGATTGTCCGAATTCAGTCCAGTTTCGGGTGATTGGACGGTGACCCGAGGGCGAGTGGACCGGGACGATGACGCGATGAGCACTACGACCACCGGCGAGTCCGCCGTCGAAGAAGCTCCCGTTGCGGGGATCGGGCAGCCGATCGGGGCCGGGATCGTTACCGCGCTGGTCGGTTTCACCAGTTCGTTTGCTGTGGTGCTGGCCGGATTGACCGCTATGGGGGCCACGGCGGGACAGGCGGCGTCGGGATTGCTGGCGGTGTCGGTGACGCAGGCGGTGGGGATGGTGGTGTTGAGCCGGCGATATCGGATGCCGATCACACTGGCCTGGTCGACGCCCGGGGCGGCATTGCTGGCGGGGACCGGTGCGGTGGCGGGCGGATGGGCTGCTGCGGTGGGGGCGTTCGCGATTGCGGGGGTGCTGATCGTGGTGACCGGATTCTGGCAGCGGTTGGGGGCGTTGATCGCGGCCATTCCGGTGGAGATCGCGCAAGCGATGCTGGCGGGAGTGTTGTTGCCGCTGTGCCTTGCGCCCGTGCGCGCGGTGACGGTGAGTCCGGCCGTGGTGGTGCCGGTGATTCTCACCTGGTTGGTGCTGCAGCGGTTCGCGGCGCGGTGGGCGGTGCTGGCGGCGTTCGCGGTGGCGGCGGTGGGGGCGGGGATCGACATCGTTGTCACACATCGGTCGCTGGATGTGTCGGCGATGATTCCGCGCGTGGAATTGACTGTGCCGCACTGGAGTTGGCAGGCGCTCATCGGCGTCGCGGTGCCGCTGTACATCGTGACCATGGCGGCGCAGAACATTCCGGGGACGGCGGTCATGAAATCGTTCGGGTACCAGGTGCCGTGGCGGTCGGCGCTCACCGTGACGGGGCTCGGCACCATCCTCGGGGCGCCCGCGGGCGGGCACGCCATCAATCTGGCGGCGATCAGCGCGGCACTGTCCGCCGCGCCTGCCGCGCACCCGGACCCCAAGCGGCGCTGGATCGCGGCGACCACCGCGGGCTGCGTCTACCTGGTGCTGGCACTCGCTTCGGGCGCGCTGGTCACAGTGGTAGCGGCGGCTCCCCGGGGCGTGCTGGAAACCGTTGCGGGCCTTGCCCTCATCGCCACCCTGGCGGGAGCCCTCACCGCCGCTCTGAGCACCGCCGAACATCGCTCCGCCGCCGCGATCACCTTCGTGGTCGCTGCCTCCGGGGTCACCGTGCTGGGTATCGGTGGCGCGTTCTGGGCGCTCGTGGCCGGCTTGGTGGTGCGCTGGTGGCTGCGCAGCACCACCGCGACCGCCGCCACCAAGTCTTAGCGACGAGGGCAGGCGACCACGCCGTCTTCCCGGCTCATCGACCGAACGCGGATGGCTGTCCGTTACTCCGGCGGCAGGAGAGAGCGGAGGGGTGTGGCGCCGTTGGTGGCGGCGAGGCGGTCGAGGAGGGGGGCGATGCGGGGGCCGACGAGTTCGCGCATGACGAGGGCCATATTGGTGCGTTCCACGCCGGGGATCTTGAGGATCTGGCCGGTGAGGCGGTAGAGGTCGTCGGCGTCCTGGGCCACTACGCGGACGGTGAGGTCGGTGGGGCCGGTCATGCCGCAGACTTCGGTCACCTCGGGGATTTCGGCCAGCTCGTCTACGACCTTGTCGAGTTGGTGCTGGTCGACCACGACGGCGACGAAGGCGGCGAGGGGGTAGCCGAGGGCTCGGGGTTCGACGCGGCGTTCGAAGCTGGCGAGGACGCCGTTGGCTTCCCAGCGGGCCAGGCGGGCTTGCACGGTGTTGCGGGAAAGGCCCAGTCGCGCAGCCAATTCCACGCCTGTCGCCCGGGGGTTGGCGACCAGTTCCAGCAGTAGGCGGGCATCGGTGGCGTCCACCGCCGCGGGGGCGGGCTCCCTACTCGACATGAATCGCAGTATGACAGCCGTTCACCATCACATTGCCGGCCTTCGCCCTGTGCGTTCCGCTGCGGCTGTACGCGACACGCCGGCCCTCACCATGCTCGGTCTCGCGGGTCTGTTCGCCGCACTGGTCGGCCTGCACCGATTTGCTGTACGCCGGATACGCCCTGGCCAACCACTTCCTGCACCGCGCCGAGCAATCGCCCGGATAACTCCGGCACCCGGTCACGCAACTGTGCAGCCGAGGCAGCATGACACCCCTCATAGGGGATCAACCGGGCACTCTGCACAGTTGCCGCGCGCCTCCTTGCGCATTTCGCCCCACGGTGGATGCTGTGTGATATAGGACACGTAGCGTTGCTCACGGGACACAATCCCCGGCGACGCCCGTGTATCCGGTGCTTCGAGGAGGCGACACCCATGCCCGAGAAGAACACCTATCCGGTGCAGCTCGTCCAGCCCGACGGCCGCCGCGTGCTCGACCGCGTCCACGCCCCGCTCGTCGCCGATATCGACGGCGACCGCCTGCGCGCCCTGTTCACCGATATGACCGTCGCCCGCCGCATCGACATCGAGGCGACCGCCCTGCAACGCCAGGGTCAGCTGGGCCTGTGGCCGCCGCTGCTCGGACAGGAAGCCGCCCAGATCGGCTCCGCCCACGCCCTGCACCCCGACGACTACGTGTTCTGCTCCTACCGCGAAGCCGGCGTCGCCTACTGCCGCGGCATCCCGGTCGAGGAGTTCACCCGGCTCTGGCGCGGCGTCGCCCATTCCTGCTGGGACGCAGACGCATTCAAGATGACCAACCCGAATATCGTGGTCGGTTCACAGGGGCTGCACGCCACCGGATACGCCTACGCCGCCCACCTCGAGGGCGCGGACATCGCCACCATCGCCTACTTCGGCGACGGCGCGACCAGTCAGGGCGATATCGCCGAGGCCCTGGGATTCGCCGCGAGCTGGAGTGCGCCGGTGGTGTTCTTCTGCCAGAACAATCACTGGGCCATCAGCGCGCCCGTCCGCGTCCAGAGCGCCACGCCCATCGCGCGCCGCGCCGTCGGTTACGGCATTCCGGGCGTGCAGGTCGACGGCAACGACGCGCTCGCCGTACTGGCCGTGACCCGGCAGGCGCTGATCCGGGCACGCAGCGGCGGCGGGCCGTCGTTCATCGAGGCCATCACCTATCGGATGGGCCCGCACACCACCGCCGACGACCCCACCCGCTACCGCACCGCCGCCGAACTCGAACTGTGGCGCGGGCGCGATCCGATCGACCGGCTGCGACGGCTGCTGGAACGAGAAGACCTGTGGGACAGCGCTTTCGAGAAACAGGTGGCCGAACGCGCCGACGACGTCGCCGCCCGGCTGCGCACCGCCACCCTCACCATGCCCGACCCGGAACCGGCCGAACTGTTCGAGCACGTGTACGCCACACCGCATCCGCTGGTCGAGGAAGAACGCCGCGAATACACCGCCTACCTGGAGGGAGCCCAGTCATGAAGACGACATTCGCGGGCGCCATCAACCACGGGTTGCGCAGGGCGCTCGAGGACGATCAGAAGGTCGTGCTGATGGGTGAGGACATCGGCCGGCTCGGCGGCGTATTCCGGGTCACCGACACCCTGCAGAAGGATTTCGGGAACAATCGGGTGATCGACACCCCGCTGGCCGAATCCGGAATCATCGGAACGGCTTTCGGCATGGCGCTGCGCGGATTGCGGCCGGTGTGTGAAATCCAGTTCGACGGATTCGTGTATCCGGCCTTCGATCAGATCGTGTGCCAGGTCGCCAAGATCCACTATCGGACGCGCGGGAAAGTGGTCGCGCCCATCACCATTCGCATTCCCTGCGGAGGCGGGATCGGATCGGTGGAACACCATTCCGAATCGCCTGAATCGTATTTCACGCACACGGCGGGATTGCGGGTGGTGTCGCCGAGCAATCCGGCGGACGCGTATCTCATGATCCGGCAATCCATCGCCCTCGACGATCCGGTGATCTTCTTCGAACCCAAGCGGCGGTACTGGGACAAGGCCGAGGTGGATTTCGACAAACTGGACCTCGACGGCGGATTGCCGCTGGACCAGGCCCAGGTCTGCGCCAGCGGCGAGGATGCCACCCTGGTCGCCTACGGCGGCACCGTGGCCACCGCGCTCACCGCCGCCGATATCGCCGCCGCCGAAGGACATTCGCTGGAGGTGATCGATCTGCGCAGCCTCTCGCCCATCGATTTCGACACCATCGAAACCTCGGTGCGCAAAACCGGGCGACTGGTGATCGTGCACGAGGCGCCGGTATTCGGCGGGCTCGGCGCAGAAATCGCGGCCCGCATCACCGAACGCTGCTTCTATCACCTGGAATCACCCGTTCTGCGCGTCGGTGGCTTCGATATCCCTTATCCCCCAGCTAAGCTCGAACGGCACCACCTGCCCGACCCCGACCGCATTCTCGCCGCGGTCGATCGCACGCTCGCCGCCTAATGGAGGAAAGCCCGGTGGAAGATCAGCGTCAGGTCATGGAATTCCGATTGCCGGACCTCGGTGAGGGATTGGCCGATGCCGAATTGGTGTCGTGGACAGTCGAAGTCGGCGACACCGTGGAATTGAATCAGGTCATCGCCGAGGTGGAAACCGCCAAAGCCCAGGTGGCGCTGCCCTGCCCGTACGCCGGGACGATCGTGGAACTGCTCGCACAACCGGGCGACACCGTGCCGGTGGGCGCGCCGCTGATCCGGGTGCAGACCACCGCCGACGCACCGGCAGAACGACAGTCGGTGCTGGTGGGGTACGGGCCCGACAGTGAACCCGCCGCCTCGCGCCGGGCGCGGATGGCCGCCGCGAAAGCCGCGCTACCGGACACCGCCGGACCCGCATCCGACCCCGCGGACGGGACTCCCGCACTCGGCGTCCGGCCCGGACCGTTCGGGGACGGCGAATCACGCACGCAGAGTTCCCGTCCCGCCGCGACGCCGGCGGCGCGAAAGCTGGCTCGGGAGATGGGCGTCGACCTGTCGAGCGTGACCGGCACCGGCCCGGACGGCGCGATCACCGTGGAGGACCTGCACGACGTGCGCCCGGCCACCGAGATCGCACGGCGGGAAACCCGTGCCACCGACCATATTCCGATCCACACCGCGCCCCCGGTGACGCCCATGCGGCCCGCGCACGTGCTGCGGCCCGCCTCCTCCGAACGCGAAACCCGCACGCCCGTCAGCGGGGTCCGCAAGCGCACGGCGGCCGCGATGGTGGCCAGCGCGCAGCACATTCCACAGGCCAGCACCTTCGTCACCACGGATTTCACCGGATCCATGGAGCTGCTGGATCATCTGCGCGCCACGCCGACCTTCTCCGGGCTGACGCTCACGCCGCTGGCTCTGGTGGCGAAGGCGACGCTGGTGGCGCTCAGCGAATTTCCGGAGATCAACTCGCACTGGGACGATCCGCATCAGGAGATCGTCACCAAGCATTTCGTGAACCTGGGCATCGCCGTGGCCACCGCACGCGGACTGCTGGTGCCGAGCATCAAGGAGGCGCAGTCGCTGAGCCTGCGCGACCTGTGCGTGGAGATCGGGAAGGCGGCCGAGCTCGCGCGCTCCGGCACCGCCCTGCCCGCCGATCTGACCGGCGGCACCTTCACCATCACGAATGTGGGCGTCTTCGGCGTGGATACCGGTGTGCCACTGGTGAATCCGGGCGAAGCCGCCATTCTGTGCCTGGGCTCGATCCGCAAGAAGCCGTGGGTGCATCGCGACGAACTCGCCGTGCGCTGGGTGACCACACTCGGCCTCAGCTTCGATCACCGCCTCATCGACGGTGAGCAGGGCGCCCGGTTCCTCGCGAATGTGGCTGCGCTGCTGGAGGATCCGCTCACCCTGCTGGGCCGGGTCTAGCCCGCGACCACCAGCGGTTCGGCGGCGGCGCGGATGACGGCGGGGATCGGGACCGGCTTGCGGGTCACCTCGTCCACGTAGACGTGGGTGAAGGTGCCGGTGGCGGCCAGCTCCAGGCCCTCGCCGTCGACGCGGAAGATGGCGAGCTCGTAGCTGATGCTCGAATTGCCCAGGCGCGCGACGCGAATGCCGACCTTGAGGTGATCCGGGAAGCTGATCGAGCCGAGGAAGGTGCAGGAGGTCTGCGCCACCACGCCGATGGCCGGCAGGTCCCGGATATCGGTGCCGGTGGCCCGCATGAGCCAGCCGTTCACGGCCGAGTCGAAGTAGCTGTAATACACCACATTGTTGACGTGACCGTAATGGTCGTTGTCCGCCCAGCGGGTCTGCATGGGCCACAACACGGGGTACACCTGATCCTGCGTCACGTCGCCGACTGTATTGAACGTGTGCGCACGTGTGTGCGCCGGGTCTCAGGCCGTGCGCTCGTTGTCGGCATTGCGGTGATCGCGCGGGCTCAGGCCGTAGTGCCGTTTGAAGGCGGTACTCAGGGCGAACGCGCTGCCGTAACCGACTCGGCGGGCAATGGATTCGAGGGTGGCGTCGGATTCGTGCAGCAGGTCGGCGGCGAGCGCGAGACGCCAGTCGGTGAGGAAGGCCATCGGGGGTTCGCCGACCAGTTCGGTGAAGCGGCGGGCCAGCGCGGCGCGGGACACGCCGACCTCGGTGGCCAGGGACGCGACCGTCCAGGCGTGGGCGGGGTTGTGCTGCATCAGGCGCAGGGCCTTGCCCACCAGCGGATCACCGTAGGCGTGATACCAGGCGGGCGCGTCCTCGCGGGAGAACCAGGCGCGCAGGGTCGCGATCAACAGCAGGTCGAGCAGGCGGTCCAGCATGGCGCCCTGCGCGGGCAGATCCTTGGCGGCCTCGTCCACCAGCAGATCCAGCACCCGCGCATCGATCTCACCGCGATTGAGCACGGCGACCGGCGGCAGGGCGCGCAGCAGGCGGCGGCTGGCCGCGGACTCCTGCTCGTAGGTGCCGGTGACCAGGACGGTCTGGGCGTCGGAACTGGTGCCCCAGCTGCGAATGCCCAGGCTCAGGGTCTCGCAGAGCACCTCGCCCTCGGGAGTGGTGGTGACCTGGCCGGGATGGATGATCACCTGCGGCGCGGTGCCCGGATCGTCGGCGAGGGTGTAGTGGTCGGGGCCGCGGAACAGGGCGATATCGCCGGTGCGCAACTGGCGCGGCGGAACCGGCTTGCCGGTCTTGGGATCCGGGATCACCCAGCCGCCGCCGCGCACCACGGCGACCAAAGTCAGCGGCGCTTCATCGCGGATACGCAGTGACCAGGGCGGATCGAAACAGGACCGCATCACGAACGCCGCCCGCGCGCGTGGACCTTCGAGCAGGCTCGCCAACGCATCCATATGAAGACGATGGCAAATGGGCGTGCGCTTCTCAACCATGTAAGCCCGGACAAGATCGGGATGTACTGGATACATGACGACGAAAGACATTGTGAGCAGCCGAAACACGATTCTCGTCCTGGGTGCGACGGGGAAGACCGGCAGCCGGGTGGCAGCGTTGCTGCACGGCCGCGAGGTGCGCGTGCGGCTCGGGTCGCGGTCGGCCGCCGTACCTTTCGACTGGACCGATCGCGGCACCTGGGCCGCCGCGCTGGACGGCATCGACGCCGTCTATCTGTCCTATCAGCCGGATCTGGCGGTGCCGGGTGCGCCCGCCGATATCCACGCGTTCTGCTCGATGGCGCGCGCGGCGGGCGTGCGGCGAGTCGTGCTGCTGTCCGGGCGCGGCGAGCCGGAAGTGCTGGAATGCGAAGGGATCGTGCGGGATTCGGGGCTGGAGTGGACCGTCGTGCGCTGCTCCTGGTTCGCGCAGAATTTCAGTGAGGGCCGCTTCTCCGATTTCGTCCGGGCGGGTGCGGTGGCGCTGCCGCACGGGGATGTGCCGGAACCGTTCGTGCACGCCGACGATGTCGCGGAGGTGGCGGTGGCGGCGCTGACCGAACCCGGGCACGCCGGGCAGGTGTACGAGCTGACCGGGCCGCGCGCACTGACTTTCGCCGGGGCCGTGGGTGAGATCGCGGCCGCGCTCGGATGCGAGATCGCGTTCATTCCCTTGTCCCGCACCGCTTTCGTGGCCGCGCTGACGTCGTTCCATGTGCCCGCCGACGAAATCAGCCTGCTGGACTACCTGTTCGGCACGGTGCTGGACGGACGCAACTCGCAGCCCGCCGACGGGGTGCGGCGTGCGCTCGGCAGGGCACCCCGCGACTTCGCCGACTATGCGCGTGACGTGGCGCTTTCCGGTGTTCCCTCGCTCACACGGCAGGCGTAACTTGTCGGTGCCCGGGAATACACTGGAATACGAAACAGGTTGAAGTTCACAGGAATCGGATCCCGATCGGACGCGTCGACGAAGCCGCCGAGGGTGGGGGTGAAGAGGAGCTACCGATGCAGGTAGCGTCGTACCGATGGTCGCTGCGACGCCCGCTCCTCCCGTCCGGTCAGCGCGAGCCGCCCTGTTCGCAGTGTTCGGCCTCAATGGGATGTTGTCGGCCCTCTGGATCGTCCACATCCCGGCCGTCACCGAACGCACCGGCGTCTCCCACGCAACCCTGGGCATGCTCCTGCTTCTCATGGCGGTCGCGGCCATCGCCGGCATGCAGACCGCAGGCCCCCTCGCCGACCGCCTGGGCAGCCGCACCCTCACCGCCGCCGCGGCCACAGCACTGTCGCTGTCGCTCCTCGGCCTGGCCTTCGCCCCCACCCCACTGGCCCTCGCAGTGGCCCTGTGCGCCTACGGTTTCGGCAACGGCGCTCTCGACGTCTCCATGAACGCCCAGGCCGTCCACGTCGAACGCGCCTACCCCCGCCCCATCATGTCGGCCTTCCACGCCCTGTTCTCCCTCGGCGGCCTGGTCGGCTCCCTGGTCGGTGCCGCCACCCAAAGCGCGGGCTGGACAGCCCAATTCACCCTGCCGCTCGGCGCGGTCTGCGGTCTCGCCCTGGTGGCGTTCAGCACGCCCCGCCTGCTCCCCCAGCCGGCGCACAGCGAGTCACTCACGCCCAGTGAGCCGTTCGCCAACGTGGGCGGAGATATCGGTTCGCTCGTCGAGGTCGCCACCGGTCCACATCCGACGGACTCGACGCCGGCCGACACCGATGCGGCCGCGCCCGGCGCAGGACAGTCGGGCCGGACCCGGAAGGTGCTGGCGCTGGCCGCTATTGCCTTCGCCATCCTCATGGCCGAAGGCGTCGCGGCGGACTGGAGCGCCTTGCAGATGCGTGAGCGGTTGGGGGTGGACGACGGCGTGGCCGCTTTCGGATTCGCGGCGGTGTCGCTGACCATGATGCTCGGGCGGTTCGGGGCCGATCGGGTGAGCGAGCGGTTCGGGCGGGTGGCGATCGTGCGGTGGGGAACGCTGTTGGCCGCAGCGGGTTTCGCGTTGGTGCTGGTGTCGCCGTGGACGCCGTTGACCGTGGCCGGATGGGCGCTGTGCGGGATCGGGCTGGCCGGTGGGATTCCGCAAGTGTTCACGGCCGCGGGGAATCTGGGGTCGAGCACGGCCGCCACGGATATGTCGCGGGTGTTCGGGATCGGGTATCTGGGGTTGCTGGCGGGGCCCGCGATCATCGGGTGGCTCACGAAAGCGGTGCCGCTCTCGACCGCCATGGCGCTGCCGATGGCGGCAATGCTGTTGTGCGCCTGGGGCGCCCGGGTCGTCGCGCCCGCGAAATCCGCTGTCTGACGGTCAGAGGCGGCGGCGGTCGCGGGCGCCGGGGACGTAGTCGCCGATGTTCTCGGCGTGGTCGAGGAAGGCGTCGACCATGCGGTGGTTGAGGACGGCGAGGGATTTGATGTCCTCGGAACTCCACTCGGACAGGGCATCTCCCATCCAGCCGCGCAGCACGTCGCGGATGGCGTCGACGGCCTCGCGGCCCTTGGCGGTGGGGCGGACGCGCTGGGCGCGGCGGTCGTCGGGGTCGGCCACGCGTTCCACGTGGCCGGATTTCTCCAGGCGCTGGATCTGGCGGCTCACGTGCGGGGCCTCGACATCGAGGCGGGCGGCGAGCTCGCCCAGGCGCAGGGGTTCGTCGGCGTCGGCGAGCAGGCGCAGCAGCGGAACGCTGGCGCGGTCCATGGTGATTCCGCACTGGGCCATGGCGCGGTCGTGGCGGCGGACGCGGGTCAGCAGGTAGGCGACACGGGCCAGCGCACGCTCCAATTCGACGATGTGAGCCGCGTCTACTTCACGGCGGGGTGTGGCTTCCGGGCGCGGCATGTGGTTATCTTACGAAATCCATTTACTTAATTTTGGTAAGTAATCTAGGGGACCCATCGCATGACTACGACTGCTGTCGGTACGCCCGCCGGAAACGGCGTCGACGACCGGCCCCCAGCCCACCTCGGGCTCACCCTGCTCGCGCTGTGCGCGGCCGGACTCGTGGTGTCGCTGCAGCAGACAGTGGTGATTCCACTGCTGCCCCGCATGATCGTGCAGCTGAACACCGACGTCGCCGGCGTGACCTGGCTGTTCACCGCCTCACTGCTCACCGGCGCGGTGTGCACGCCGCTGCTGTCCCGCTTCGGCGACATGTACGGCAAGAAGCCCATGGTCATGACCGCCATGGGACTGCTCATCGCCGGCTCGATGGTCTGCGCCTTCGCCGACAACCTCGCCGTCTACATCGTCGGCCGCGCCCTGCAGGGCACCTCGGCGGCCATGATTCCGCTGGCCATCGGCATCATTCGCGACACCTTCCCGCGCGAGAAGCTGGTCGGCGCCATCGGCATCGTGTCCGGCACCATGGGCGTCGGCGGCACCGTCGGCCTGCTCGTCACCGGCGTCATCGCCGACCACACCCAGAATCCGCACCCGGTCTTCTGGCTCACCGCCGGGCTCGGCGTGGTCGCCACCGTGCTGATTCAGGTGAGCGCCAAGAACAATGGCGTACGGCACGGCGGCAAGCCCGACTTCGTCGGCGCGGCGCTGCTGGCCGGACTGCTGGTCTGCCTGCTGCTCGGCATCAGCGAGGGGCCGCGCTGGGGCTGGGTGTCCGGGTCGGTGATCGGGCTGTTCGTGGCCGCGGCCGTGCTCACCGTGATCTGGGTGCTGGTGGAGCTCAAGGTTTCTCAGCCGCTGGTGCGGTTGCAGCTGCTGGTGGGGCCGCAATCGCTGTCCGCCAACCTGGCTTCCGCGCTGCTCGGCTTCGCCATGTTCGGATCCTTCACGCTCATCTCGAATTTCATTCAGACGCCGGCCGACAAGGTCGGCTACGGGCTGTCGGGATCGGTGCTGGCCGTGGGTCTGTACGGCATTCCGAGCTCGATTCTCATGACGTTCTTCAGCTTCCGCACCGGGCGCATCGCGGCCAAGATCGGACCCGCCTACACGCTCGCCATCGGCGCGGCCTTCGCCGGAGCGTCCATGGCGTGGCTGACGTTCTTCCACGAGCACGGGTACGACATGGTGATCTCGCAGATTCTGCAGGGCACCGGATTCGGCATCGGCTACGCGGCGCTGGGCACGCTGGCCGTACAGCACGTTCCCATGAGCGAGAGCGGAATCGCCTCGGGCATCAACTCTCTGGTGCGGACCGCGGGCGGCAGCATCGCGGGCGCGGTGACGGCGTCGATCCTGTCGGCACACGTCATCAGCGGGACGCACGTGCCGACGCTCGACGCCTATGTGGCCAGCTTCGCCATTCTGTCGGTGGGCGCGTTCCTCACCGCGCTGGTCGCGCTGGGGCACGGGCTGCGCCACAAGGGCGAGTGACCGGGGATTTCGCTATCGGGCCAGCACGTCCACGCGGTCGCCCTCGACCACGATCACGTCCTCGTCGGTGAGCGCCCAGTGCGCGACGCCCGCGGTGCGGTAGTCGCGGGCGAGGCGGCGGGACAGGCCCTGCGGGTCGGTCGGCGAATCCAGGTGCGGGACGATCCGGTGATCCACCAAACCCAGTCCGTCCCAGCGTGGTTCGATACCGCACACGGGACGGACCTCGGCCGGATCGTCCATGGATTCCAGGCCGTGCAGGTCGGGCGTCAGCACACAGGCGCCCGCGCTGTACCCCGCGTAGACCAGGGCGTCGGCGGCGAGCAGATTGCGCAGCGCGACATCCGCTCCGCTGCGGGCGAATTGGGCGCGCAGCACGAAGGTATTGCCGCCGCGCACCCACACCAGCGGGAAGCCCGCGAGGGTGCGTTCCAGGTCGGCGGGGCGACCGAGGTAGGTGCGCAGGTCCAGCTCCTCCGGCTGGAAACCCAGGCGGCGCAACGGGAACAGATCACTCGACACGGCGCTCGGGCGGGCCGAGGGCCAGGAGTCGCAGGCGTTCGCGATCACCGCGACCCGGCCCGGCTCGCCGACCAGGGCGAGCAGGCGGTCGTAGTGCGCGCCGAAACGATAGCTGGACAGGAACAGCCGCATCGGGCCCTCAGAGGGTGAAGGCGAGGCTGCGGACCAGACGCTCACCGAGTTCGGTGTCGCCGGTGATCGCGTATTCACCGGGGTGCGCGTCCGCGCCGGTGCGGCCGCCGCGCAGGCGGGCGAACAGGCCCGACGGCAGGGAGAGCGCGACAGTCGCTGGGGCATCGAGGTTTTCGACCACCGCGGCCCGGCCGCCCGCCACCGCGACGTGCACGGTGTGCCGCACCGGACCCGTGGTCTCGATGGTGACGCTCGCACCGTCCGGCGCGCCCGCGCCCTTGACCACGGCCTTGCCGATCGCCGGAAGCAGTTCGGGGAACGCGTTTTCCGCGCGCGGACCGCCCTCGTCGGTGTTCACGCCGAGGCCGTCGGCGATATCGAGGCCGTGCATCCAGCAGTCGAAGAGGCGGATGCGCATGAACCGGCCGTAGGGGGCCATGCCCACCGGCGTCGGCACGGGTTCGGCCCACACCTCCGGGCCGGTCTCCGCGAGCGCCTTCAGTCGCCGCCCGGTGATCTCCCGGAAGCGTTCCAGCAGTTGCACTCCGGTCAGCGGGCGCAGCGCTGCGATCCACTTCTCGTTGAGCGCGCCCACATCATTGCGAATGTGCTCGCCGCTCACCTCGACCTCCGGCGTCGGCTCCCCCAGCAGCAGTGATTCCACGCCGATCACGTGCGCGATCACGTCGAACACCGTCCACCCCGGCAGCGCCGAGGGGGTGCGCCAGGCGGTTTCGTCCAACCCGTCCACTAGCCGGGTGAGCTCGTCCCACTGGGCGGACAGGGCCGCGGTGATTTCCGCGCGGTCCGGCACCGTGTCGGTCATGCGGTGGTTTCTCTCTCCTCTGCGGCGAGCCGGTCCAGGCCCGCGCGAATGGCGGCGGCGGTGGTTTCGCGGTTGTGCGGGCGGCGCGTGACGAAGCCCTTCGCGAAGGTGAAGGTGTCGCCCTTCTGGCGGGGCACCACGTGCAGATGCACGTGATGGACCGTCTGGAAAGCGGCCTTGCCGTCATTGAGCACCAGGTTGGCCCCGTCCGCACCGAGGTCGCTGCGGCGCATGGACTTGGCCAGACGGTGCCCGAACGCGAAAAGCTGTGCCCCCAGCGCCGGATTCAGATCGTCCAGGTCGGTGGCATGCCACTTCGGGATGATCAGCGTGTGCCCCCGCGTGATGGGCCGGATGTCGAGGAACGCCATGAGAATGTCGTCCTCGTGAATCTTGGTCGCGGGTGCGGAGCCCGCGACGATCCGGCAGAAAATACAGCCACTCACGCTCGTGAGATTACGGCGTAAGAGTGATCCGCGACACCCCTCGCACCGGTTGTCCGGGCTCGACCTGCTCACACACCTACCAGTAAGTAGCGCACGTCGACGTAGGGGCTTGTGGCTGGTAGTACCCCTGCCTGAGCATGTGATTGTCCGTTTTCTCGCCACACCCTGTGACGGGCATCTCGGCTATCCTCACCGCGGACCGGGTACAGTTGCGAGAATTCTCTCGAACTTACTACAGAGTAAGTTCGGCCCACCGTTGGACCGGTGACACGGCCCATCATGGACACCTGGTGGCGTTTTCACCACGAGAAGGAAGTTTGACAAGTGGACACAACGCAGAGCGCACAGACAGCTGCGCCCCGCGGTGCGCGCGTCGGCGTGGTTCGTGAGACGAACCCGGACGAACGACGTGTCGCATTGGTGCCGAAGATCATTCCGGCCCTGTTGAAGCAGGGCGTGGAAGTGATCGTCGAGTCCGGTGCCGGTCTGGGCGCACTCATCCCCGATGAGCTCTATACCGACGCGGGCGCCACCATCGGCGATCCGTGGAGCGCCGATGTCGTGGTGAAGGTCGCGCCACCCAACGACTCCGAGATCAGCAAGCTGTCCTCCGGGCAGACGCTGATCGGATTCCTCGCGCCGCGCAATGCCGACAACAAGATCGGCGCGCTGCAGGCGGCCGGCGTGCAGGCCTTCGCCGTCGAGGCGATTCCGCGTATCTCCCGTGCGCAGGTGATGGACGCGCTGTCCTCACAGGCGAACGTGGCCGGATACAAGGCGGTCCTGCTGGCGGCGTCCGAGTCGACTCGCTTCTTCCCCATGCTGACCACCGCGGCCGGCACCGTGAAGCCCGCGACCGTGCTCGTGCTCGGTGTGGGTGTGGCCGGTCTGCAGGCCCTCGCCACCGCCAAGCGGCTCGGCGGCCGGACCACCGGCTACGACGTGCGGCCCGAGGTCGCCGATCAGGTGCGGTCCGTGGGTGCGCAGTGGCTGGATCTGGGCATCGACGCCGCCGGTGAGGGCGGGTACGCCCGTGAGCTCACCGACGAGGAGAAGGCTGCCCAGCAGCAGGCGCTCGAGGATGCCATCAAGGGCTTCGACGTGGTCATCACGACCGCGCTCGTCCCCGGGCGTCCCGCGCCGCGCCTGGTGACCGCCGCCGCTGTCGAGGGCATGAAGCCCGGCAGCGTCATCGTCGACCTGGCCGGGGAGACCGGCGGCAACTGCGAGCTCACCGAGGGCGGCAAAACCGTTGTGCGCCACGGCGTCACCATCGCCTCGCCGCTCAACCTGCCCGCCACCATGCCGGAGCACGCGTCCGAGCTGTACTCCAAGAACATCGCGGCCCTGCTGGAACTGATGCTGAAAGACGGTGCGCTGGCACCCGATTTCGAGGATCAGGTGCTGGCCGATTCCTGCGTCACCCGTGAGAAGGAAGCCTGATGTACACCGAACTTCTCGCGAATATCGCGATCCTGGTGCTGTCCGGGTTCGTCGGCTTCGCCGTCATCTCCAAGGTGCCCAACACCCTGCACACGCCGCTCATGTCCGGCACCAACGCCATTCACGGCATCGTGGTGCTCGGCGCGCTCGTGGTGTTCGGCAAGGTCGAGCACCCCTCGGTGCTCATGCAGATCATCCTGTTCGTCGCCGTCGTGTTCGGAACCCTGAACGTCATCGGTGGTTTCGTGGTGACCGACCGCATGCTCGGCATGTTCAAGGCCAAGAAGCCCGCCGCGGGCGAAGCGCAGCGGAGCAATGAGTCTGCGAAGGCGGGCCGCTAGTTATGGACAATCTCGTCAACATTCTCTACATCGTCGCGTTCGCGATGTTCATCTACGGTCTGATGGGTCTGACCGGCCCGAAGACCGCGGTGCGCGGCAACTGGATCGCCGCGGTCGGCATGGTGATCGCGGTCGTCGCGACCTTCATCTCCATCCGTGACACCAGCAACTGGATCATCATCGCGGCCGGGCTCATCGTCGGCATCGCGCTCGGCGTGCCGCCGGCCCGCTTCACCAAGATGACCGCCATGCCGCAGCTGGTCGCCGCGTTCAACGGCGTCGGTGGTGGCACCGTGGCGCTGATCGCGTGGGCCGAATTCCTCGACAGCGACGGCTTTTCCGCGCTGCACGAGCAGCCGTCGGTGCACATCGTCATCGGTTCGCTGTTCGCGGCCATCATCGGCTCGGTGTCGTTCTGGGGCTCGATCATCGCGTTCCTGAAGCTGCAGGAGACCCTGCCGGGCCGTCCGATCGGCATCGGCAAGCTGCAGCAGCCGCTGAACCTGCTGCTGCTGTTGGGCTCGATCGCCGCGGCCGTGGTCATCGGCGTCGGCGCCACCAAGGACGGTGTGCCGCAGTACTGGATGATCCTGGTGCTCGTGCTCGCGGGCATTCTCGGCCTGATGGTCGTGCTGCCCATCGGTGGCGCGGACATGCCCGTGGTCATCTCGCTGCTCAACGCGCTCACCGGTTTGTCCGCCGCCGCGGCGGGTCTGGCGCTGAACAACACCGCCATGATCGTGGCCGGCATGATCGTCGGCGCGTCCGGCACCATCCTCACCAACCTCATGGCCAAGGCCATGAACCGGTCCATCCCGGCCATTGTCGCCGGTGGATTCGGCGGTGGCGGAACGGCTCCCGGCGCTTCGGGCGGCGAGCAGAAGCAGGCCAAGGCCACCTCCGCGGCCGACGCGGCCATCCAGATGGCCTACGCCAACCAGGTCATCGTGGTCCCCGGCTACGGCATGGCCGTCGCCCAGGCCCAGCACGCGGTCAAGGAAATGGCCGCGCTCCTCGAAGCCAAGGGCGTCGAGGTCAAGTACGCGATTCACCCTGTGGCAGGTCGTATGCCCGGCCACATGAACGTGCTGCTGGCCGAGGCCGAGGTGTCCTACGACGCCATGAAGGAAATGGACGACATCAACGGCGAATTCGACCGTACCGATGTCGCCCTGGTCATCGGCGCCAATGACGTCACCAACCCGGCCGCCCGCGAGGACTCCTCGTCCCCGATCTACGGCATGCCGGTGCTGAACGTCGACAAGGCCAAGTCGGTCATCGTGCTCAAGCGCTCGATGAACTCCGGCTTCGCCGGCATCGACAACCCGCTGTTCTACGCCGACACCACCTCCATGCTGTTCGGCGACGCCAAGAAGTCCGTCGGTGCGGTCACCGAGGAACTGAAGGCGCTGTAGGGCGAACGGTTTACCAACGGCCCGCATCCTTTCGGATGCGGGCCGTTGGCATTCCTCGGCGCGGAGTTTTTGACCCAGGGGTCTAGAACGGATACAGTCGGGGCATGGGCAGGCCGCGCAACTTCGAGACCGATGAGGTCGTGGAGTGTGCGATGGATGTGTTCTGGACCAATGGGTACGGCAATACGTCGCCGGCGCAGCTCGCCGAGGCGACCGGAGTGGGGAAGGGCAGTCTCTACAACACCTTCGGGAGCAAGCGGCAGCTGTTCGATCTGGCCATGGAGCGGTACTCGCGGATGGGGGCGGAGCGAGCGGAGGCCCTGCTGAGCCGGGCGGGGACTACCCGGGAGGCCATTCGGGGGTTTCTGCTCGAGATGGTGGATTCCGATCTCGCGCAACCGGTTCGACGGGGGTGCCTGGCGGTGAATACCGCGGTGGAGATGGCGGGGCGGGATCCGGAGATCACTCGGGCGGTGCGGAATTCGGCGGAGCCGGTGGTCGCGGGTTTGACCGCGCGCATCGAACGCGGGCAGCGGGAGGGGGATGTCAGCGCGGATATCGACCCTCGCGCGCATGCCGAGTTTCTCATGAATACCCTTGCCGGGCTTCGGGTTACGGCTCGCACGCAGGACGCGCCCGTGCTGCACCGCATTGTCGACACAGCAGTCTCGACCCTCTGACCGATCTGGCCGCAGTGACGCGGCCTTTTTCATGCCCTAGTTTTTGACCTGTAGTTCAAGAAAGGTATGTGCACATGGATCTCGGATTGAATGGGAAGACCGCCGTGGTCACCGGAGCCAGCCGGGGCATCGGGCTTGCCATTGCCGAAACGCTTGCCGCCGAAGGTGTTCGGGTGGTCGGGGGCGCTCGCACCATTACGCCGGAACTCGAGAAGGTTGCCGCCGCAGCCGTTTCCGTCGACCTGAGCGGTTCGGGCGGAGCACGGACATTGATCGATGCGGCGCTCGAGGAACTGGGCGGGATCGATATTCTGATCAACAATGTCGGCGGGGGCGATACCGAACTGCTGGGGTTCGCGGGGGTATTGGAGACGCCGGAGGAACAGTGGCGAGATCTCTTCGATCTCAATCTGTTCGGGGTTGTGGCGGCTACCCGCGCGGCGCTGCCCAGCCTGATCGAGCGGCAGGGTGCGATCGTCAATGTCTCGTCGATCAACGCGCACGCGCCCAGCACCGGGCCGGTCGGGTACAGCGAGGCCAAGGCGGCGTTGAAGTCGTTCGGCAAACGGCTCAGTGAAGAGCTGGGGCCCAAGGGGGTTCGGGTGAATACGGTGTCGCCCGGGGTGACCGGCACCGATATCTGGCGGGGCGAGGCGGGGCTGGGCGCGAAGCTCGCGTCCATGAGTGGTGTTGCGCACGAGGACTTCCTGGCCGCCGTGCCCGGGCAGTTCGGGATCGCGTCCGGCCGCATCTCCGAGGCCGCGGAGGTGGCGGCGCTGGTGGCATTCGTGGCGTCGGCGCGGGCGGGCAATATTGTCGGCGCGGACTTCGTCATCGACGGCGGCACACTGAAGACCGCCTGATCGACACCGCACATTCCGGCGATACAACGGCCCGTGTTGCTGCGAAAGCAGCACGGGCCGTTGTGTTTTCAGGCGAACAGGTATTCCATCGCGGGGGCCAGGGCATCCGCCTGGGCGCGACCGGCCGTGGCCGCGGGAGTACGCGTTTCGGGGTTGAGCGGGTCGGCTCCGAAGGCAGCCAGGGAGGGCTCGTCGGGGGTGATCAGCTCGACTCGTGAAGCGGTGCGGCGCAATTCGAACAGTTGCTCCTCCAGCGCGAGGTCGACCAGCGGGGCCAGGATCAGGATGCGGTCGAAACCGGCTGCCAGATCGGCGTTCACGGAGGTGCGGACGCCGCCGTCGAGGTAGCGGGTGTCGCCGATGGTGACCGGGGGCCAGACGCCGGGGACCGCGCAGCTGGCGGCCACCGCGTCCACCAGGGGGACGGCCGAGGTGCGATCGAAGATGCGGGGTGCACCGGTGTAGGCGTCCACGGCGACGATGCGCAGTGGGCGGTCGGGCCAGGCATGTACCGGCAGGCGGCCCTCGATGATCGCGTATCTCGTTGCCTCCAGCACGGTTTCGGCTTCGAGGGCGAGGGCGCACATGCGCTTGCGCTGTTCTTCCAGGTCCGGGTAGTCGGTGTAGATCTGCGCGAGCACCGGCCACAGTTCGGTGAAGGAGACGCCGGGCGGGGTCAGCTCCGGATACTGCCGGGCCGGATCCGCTTGGCGCGCATACAGTTCCTCGATCGGGACGCCGCTGGCGAGCTGAGCGGCCACGGTGGAACCGGCGGAGGTGCCGATCATGAGCTCGGCCTGGTTCACATCGATTCCGGCGGCGGCGAGACCCGCCGCGATACCTGTTGCCCAGGCGATGCCCGCGACGCCACCGCCGCCGAGCACGAGTGCGGTGTTCTTGATCATTGGACCCATAGTGCCACCGGCCCCGGACAATTCGCGGCTACGCGTCACGGGGTGGACCGCACGCGCCGGGATCGATCGATCTCACGTCCCGGAATCCGGCATGGGGGCGAGGATGCGGCGGATCGCGTCCCTGGTCCAGGCGCGGGACTCCTCGGGATCGGCGTCGGGGCCGAGGATGTAGCCGCGCACCTGGGGGACGGCGAACTGGTAGTTGATCAAGGACATGAGGGTCATGAGGATCTGACCCGCGGGCATATCCGAGCGAATGAGCCCCTTGTCCTGGGCGACCGCGATCCAATGACGTTTGGAGGCATAGCGGCTGGCGCGGAGTTCACCGGCGGTGGCGCGCTCGGAGCCGAGTTCGAGGGCCTCCCAGAGCAGCAGGCGCAGCATCTCCGGGTGCGCGTGGTGGTAGGCGATGTGCTGGTCGATCCAGGTGTCGAGGTCTTCGATGTTGTCGGTGACGGCATTGGCCAGTTCGATCATGGCGTGCTCGAGGACCTGATGGAACAGGGTTTCCTTGTCGCCGAAGTAGGCGTAGATGAGCTGCTTGTTGGCCTTCGCATTGCGGGCGATGCGGTCCACGCGGGCGCCGGCGATGCCGTAGGCGGCGAATTCGGCGGTGGCGGCCTCGAAGATGCGCGCCTTCGTGGCGTCCGGATCCCTCGGTGACATGGATCGATGGTAGCCAACTAATTGGTTGACAAGAGGGGGGAACCCGGTGGAATACTTTCAACCAACCGGTTAGTTACACATCATCGAGTCTCGCGAACTCCACCCGGGCGCAATGGCGCACCCGCCGAACACCCACTCCCCCAGCCGATTCCGGGAGAAGTCGTGACCATCACGCAAGAACGCCCCGCTACCCCACCCTCACTCACCGGCGACCCCAACCGCTGGCGCGCGCTGCCCGTCATCCTCTCCGCCATGTTCATGGCGATGTTCGACTACTTCGTGGTCAATGTCGCCGCCTCCTCCCTGCAACACGACCTGCACGCCGGGGAAGCCGCCCTCGAACTCATCGTCGGCGGGTACGGGTTCGCCTACGCCAGCGGGCTCATCACCGGCGGACGACTCGGCGACAAATACGGGCACCGCCGCATGTTCGTACTCGGCATGCTCGCCTTCGCCGCCGCCTCCCTGCTCTGCGGACTCGCCACCAGCGCCTGGGCGCTCGTCGGATTCCGGGTACTGCAGGGGGCCACCGCCGCCATGCTCATCCCGCAGATGCTGGCGCTGATCAACACCATGTTCCCGCCCGCCGAAAGACCGCGCGCCATGGCCGCTTTCGGCGCGACGGTCGGCATCGGCGCGGTATCCGGGCAGGTGCTCGGCGGCGTGCTGCTGCACATCGATCTGTTCGGATGGGGATGGCGCACCATCTTCCTGGTGAACCTGCCCATCGGCCTCGCGGCCGCACTGCTGGCGGCGGCCTGGCTGCCACGGCACGAGATCGCGCGGCGGCCGAAGTTCGATCCGATCGGCGCACTGGGCATCTCCCTCGCCCTGGCCATGATCCTGGTGCCGGTGACACTCGGACGCACCGCGGGCTGGCCGCTGTGGATCTGGGCCACCATGGCCGCGGCCGCGCCGGTGCTGCTGCTCACCCTGCGCTACGAGCGCGCGCTCGCCCGGCGCGGCGGCGAACCGGTGCTGGATCTGGATCTGGTGCGCACCAGGGTTTTCGGGGCCGGGATGGTGATCTCGGGCGGATACCTGGCCTTCTTCGCCGGGTTCATGCTGTGCCTGACCCTGCTGCTACAGAACGGGCTCGGGCTCTCGCCGCTGCACGCCGGGCTCGTATTCGCGCCGCTCGGACTGGCTTTCGCGACCAGCTCGATCCTGTCGCGGCGGGTGGCGGAGCGGATCGGGAACCGGGTCATGGTGCTCGGCGCGAGCGTCAGCATCACCGGACTGCTCCTCACCCTCGCCGCGATTCTCCTGCTGGGCTCCGATATCACTGCGGCGGCACTGATTCCGGGGATGATCATCGTCGGCGCGGGCAACGGGCTGTCGATCCCCTCGGCGCTCGGGGCGGTGCTGTCCTCCGGAATCCCGACGCACCAGGCCGGAATGGCGGCGGGCGTGCTCACCACGGCGCAGCAGTTCGGCAATGCGGTGGGCGCCACCGTGCTGGGGACGATCTACTTCACCGCGCTCGGAACACCCGGCGGCGTAGGGGATTTCGCCTCGGCCATGGCGGTGGCCACCGGCGCGGCGCTGGTCTTCGCGCTGACCGTGCTGGCCGCGGCGTGCATGCTGCCCCGGCAGACCACCCGCTGACGAACCCGGGAATGGCCCGTACCCCTCGAAAGGGGTGCGGGCATCGCGGCTACAGGTACAGCCCGGTGCCGTGCTCGGCGCGCTCGTTGGCGACGGCGTGCAGGTCGCGTTCGCGCAGCACGTAATAGGCCATGCCGTGGATCTCGACCTCGTACTGGTCGTCGGCGCTGAACAGCACCTGGTCGCCGACGCTCACCGCGCGGACATGCGAGCCGACGCCGCAGACCTCACCCCAGGACAGGCGCTTGGCGACCTGTGCGGTCGCCGGAATCAGGATCCCCCCGCTGCTGCGCCGTTCGCCCGCTTCCTGGTTGATCTTGACCATGACTCGGTCGTGCAGCATCTGGATTTCAAGCTTGGGATCGGACACGGCGGCAGTGTACTGCGCGGCAGCCACCCCACCCCGGACCGGTCGCGGACAATCCGGGCGAGACGACGTAGTTTCTGGAGTGTGGACCCGCACCAACTCTCGGACACCCCCGATCTCGGCACGCTGCGCGCGTTGCTACCGGACGGCATGGTGGTCACCGATCCCGACATTCTCGGCGCATACCGGCAGGACCGCGCCCTCGATCCGGATGCCGGAATCGCCCTCGCACTGGTCCGGCCGAATACCACCGAACAGGTTTCGGCCGTGGTGCGGTGGGCACACGAGCGGCGAGTGCCGATCGTGCCGCGCGGGGCGGGGACCGGGCTGTCGGGCGGGGCCACGGCACAGCACGGGGCCCTGCTACTGAGTACCGAGAAGATGCGCGAGATCAGCGTCGACACGGTGACACGGACCGCCGTGGTGCAGCCGGGACTGTTGAACGCGGAGGTCAAGCGGGCCGTCGCGGCACACGGGCTGTGGTATCCGCCGGACCCGTCGTCGTTCGAAATCTGTTCCATCGGAGGCAATGCCGCCACCAATGCCGGCGGGCTGTGCTGCGTGAAGTACGGGGTCACCACCGATTACGTACTCGGCATGGAGGTGGTGCTGGCGGACGGCACGGCGGTGCGGCTGGGCGGGCCGCGGCTCAAGGATTCGGCGGGGCTGTCGCTGACCAAACTGTTCGTGGGCAGCGAGGGCACGCTGGGGATCATCACCGAGCTGACGCTGCGGCTGCTGCCCGCGCAACCGCCGCAGTCGACGGTGGTCGCGACCTTCCCGACGGTGACCGCCGCCACCGACGCGATCCTCGCGATCACCGGGGCGCTGCGGCCGTCCATGCTCGAGTTCATGGACTCGGTCGCCATCAACGCGGTCGAGGACGAACTGCGGATGGGCTTGGACCGCGAGGCCGCCGGACTGCTGGTGGCCCGCTCCGACGCTCCCGGCGAACATGCCGGGCACGAGGCCGACCTCATGCTGGCCGCCTGCGAAAAGGCCGGGGCCACCGAAGCTTTCCGCACCGACGACGAACAGGAGGGCGAAGCCTTCTGCGCCGCACGCCGATTCGCCATCCCCGCCGTGGAACGCAAAGGGCCGCTGCTGCTCGAGGATGTCGGCGTCCCGCTCCCCCGGCTCGGCGATCTGGTCACCGGCATCGCCGAGATCGCCCGCACCCGGGACGTGCTGATCTCGGTCATCGCGCACGCGGGTGACGGAAACACCCATCCGCTCATCGTGCACGACCCGAATAACCCGGACGAGTCCGAGCGCGCCCACCTCGCCTTCGGCGAAATCATGGACCTCGCGATCAGCCTGGGCGGCACCATCACCGGTGAGCACGGCGTCGGCCGGCTCAAGAAGGCGTGGCTGCCCGACCAGCTCGGACCCGACGTGATGACCCTCACGCGCCGGATCAAGGATGCGCTGGATCCGCATGGCATTCTCAATCCCGGAGCCGTGCTTTGAAAGGGCTGTGCGCAGCGGGTACGGAACAAACCACCCACGCAACGGAGTTGACAGAGATCATGACTGCAAGGCTGGAACACAATGCCGACGCCACCCGCTACGAGATCTACCTCGACGACACGCTCGCGGGCTACGCCGACTACGCCGAACGGATCGACGGGCAGAAGAAGATCCGCGACATCCAGCACACGCTGACCTTCCCCGAGTTCCGGGGCCGCGGCGTCGCAGCACAGGTCGTCGAATTCGCCTTGAACGACGCACGCGCACAGGGCTTCTCGATCATTCCCACCTGCTGGTACGTCGAGAAGTACATCGGGCAGCACCCCGAATACGCCGACCTGGTCGGTTAATTCGCGCGCGGGCGGCGGTTTCCGGCTCGCCGCCACACCAGCAGCTGCCGATCGGCCATGCTCAACCGGGCTTCGACCACCTTGTCGCGGTCGAACCCGGGTAGCGCCTGCAGCCTGGTCAGGAACGCCCGGTCGGCCGCCGAATACGGCACGACGCAACCCTTACCGGTCGCCCCGATCAGCACGAAGAACAGTTCGTCCGAGAACGAACCGTCCGCCATCGTGATGATCCGAACCTCCGCCAGTTCGTTCCAGGCGACCTCTTCCACCCGTCCGTCGGCCAGCGTCCGTCGGACGAACGTGTCGTTGATTTCGACTCCGGCCATGGATACATGGTGCCCCTACCATGCCCGGCCGAACAGCCCTGAAATCCGGCCTCGCCCTGGGAAACACACAAAGAAAAACTCCGGCGGTCCGTGACGCCGCCCCAACCGCGGCGCCCCAGCCACCGGAGCAATCAGCTAGCTACTGAAGCTGTTTCAGCGCAGGATCTGACGCGACATGACGACGCGCTGGATCTGGTTGGTGCCCTCGTAGATCTGAGTGATCTTGGCGTCGCGCATCATTCGCTCCACCGGGAAGTCGGTGGTGTAGCCGGCGCCACCGAACAGCTGCACCGCGTTGGTGGTGACCTCCATGGCCACATCCGAGGCGAAGCACTTGGCGGCGGCGGAGATGAAGCCCAGGTTCTTCTCGCCACGCTCGGCGCGGGCGGCCGAGGTGTAGACCATGAGGCGGGCGGCCTCGATCTTCATGGCCATGTCGGCCAGCATGAACTCGGTGTTCTGGAAGGACGCGATGGTCTTGCCGAACTGCTTGCGGTCCTTGGTGTACGCGATCGCGGCGTCCAGGGCGCCCTGGGCCAGGCCGACGGCCTGCGCGCCGATGGTCGGGCGGGTGTGGTCCAGGGTCTGCAGCGCGGTCTTGAAACCGGTGCCGGGCGCGCCGATCATGCGGTCGCCGGAGACGCGGCAGTTCTCGAAGTACAGCTCGGCGGTCGGGGAACCCTTGATGCCCAGCTTGTGCTCCAGCGGGCCGACCACGAAGCCCTCGTCGTCCTTGTGCACCATGAACGCGGAGATGCCGTTGGCGCCCTTCTCGGCGTCGGTGACGGCCATGACGGTGTACCAGTCGGACTTGCCGCCGTTGGTGATCCAGCACTTGGAGCCGTTGATGATCCAGTCGTCGCCGTCGGCCTTGGCGCGGGTGCGCATGGAGGCGGCGTCGGAGCCGGCCTCACGCTCGGACAGCGCGTAGGAGGCCATGCGGCCGTTGACGATGTCCGGCAGCACCTTCTGCTTGAGCTCCTCGGAGCCCTGCAGGATCAGGCCCATGGTGCCGAGCTTGTTGACGGCGGGGATCAGCGAGGAGGAACCGCAGACGCGGGCGACCTCTTCGATGACGATGCAGGTGGCGACCGAGTCCGCGCCCTGGCCGCCGTAGGCTTCGGGCACGTGCACGGCGTTGAAGCCGGCGGCGTTGAGGGCGGTCAGCGCCTCCTCCGGGAAACGGGAGTTGCCGTCGACGTCCTTCGCGTAGGGGGCGATCTCCTTCTCGGACAGGCCACGGATGGCCTCGCGCAGCTCGTGGTGGAAGTCCTCGAGCTGGAACAGATTGAAGTCGGGGTTGCCCGCCATGGGGTGTCTCTCCTGGGTCGTCGGTGGGGATCGCCGCTGGTTGCCCAGCTTCGCCAACTATGCGGCACTCAGTGCCATTCAGAGCCGAGTATACGCCGCAATATCGCGGCCACGTGCGCGTAATACCTCACAACCGAGTGGCACGCAGTGTCATCACCGGACGTGCGCTCTCACAGCGTATCGAGGCGGCGGGCCAGCAGATCCGCGACCTGCCGAGCGGGCATGTCCCGCGGGAACACCGCCACCACCATGTCGTCGGAGCTTCCGGGCGAATCTTCAGCACTCGGCGCGGTGCCACGCGGGATGGCACTCAGGGCCGCGCGCAGATCGGCGGGACTCGCGTCCGACTCGCCGCGCACCATGCGGCGCAGGAGGTAGTTGTGTGTCGCGGTGACCGCCGCGGTGAACTGCACGAGCGCAAGATCTGCTTCACCGCGCAGTCTCGCGCGCAGAAAATCGGTGAACAGCCGCTCGTACCGGAAAACCGTCACAATCTCGCGCTCGCGCAGCGTCGGCACCTTGCGCACCACGCCGTAGCGGCGGGCCGCCAGCTCACGCCACTGCGTGAACCGTTCGAAGATGGCGACGACGGCCTCGACCACCGCCACCCACGGATCGCCCTGCGCGGCATCGAGAAACTCGCGCGCCTGGGCCAGCTGGGATTCGTGATCGGCGAAGACCACATCCTCCTTCGAGCGGAACTGCCGGAAGAAGGTGCGGCGGGAGATCCCCGCCGCCTCCGCGATCTCATCGACCGTCGTTGCCTCGTAACCCTTTTCAGCGAACAACCGCAGCGCCTGGTCGACGACGGTCAGCCGTCGCGCGGTCGCGGAGTCCTCGGGGGCCACACGCCCACCGTAGCCGGGCGTGCTCACGGTGGTCGTTATCCGAGCAGTTTGCTGCGGAGGGCGTCGTCCTTCTCGAGGACCAGTTTCTCCAGGTCGGCCTGGAAACGCTCCATGCGGGAACGCAATTCGGGGTCGGACGCGGCCAGGATGCGGACGGCCAGCAGACCGGCATTGCGAGCGCCGCCGATGGAGACGGTGGCGACCGGGACGCCGGCGGGCATCTGCACGATCGAGAGCAGCGAGTCCATGCCGTCGAGGTACTTGAGCGGGACCGGGACGCCGATCACCGGCAGCGGGGTGGCGGAGGCGACCATGCCGGGCAGGTGAGCCGCCCCGCCCGCACCCGCGATGATGACCTTGATGCCGCGACCGGCGGCGTTCTTGGCGTAGTCGAGCATGCGCTGCGGGGTGCGGTGCGCGGAGACCACGCCGACCTCGAAGCGAATGCCGAACTCGCCCAGGGCTTCCGCGGCGGCCTCCATGGTGGGCCAGTCCGAGTCGGAGCCCATGATCAGGCCAACCTGTGCAGTGTCACCCATGGTGCGGATCCCATCCGTCGGTCCAAATCGCGTGCGACATCCAGTGGGCCGCACGCTCTGCTTTCTCGCGGGTCTCGGCCACGTCGTCGCCGAGGATATTGATGTGGCCGATCTTGCGGTCGGGGCGCTCGCCCTTGCCGTAGAGGTGCACCTTGGCGTCGGGGATGCGGGCGGCCAGGTGGTGCAGGCGCTCGTCCATCGACATCTGCGGGGCCTCGGGAGCACCGAGAATATTCGCCATCACGGTGACCGGAGCCAGCGGGCGGGTGCTGCCGAGCGGGTAGTCCAGGACCGCGCGCAGGTGCTGTTCGAACTGGCCGGTGCAGGCGCCGTCCATGCCCCAGTGGCCGGAGTTGTGCGGGCGCATGGCCAGCTCGTTCACCAGCAGCTCACCGGAACGGGTTTCGAAGAGCTCCACCGCCATCGCGCCGGTGACACCGAGTTCCGACGCCAGGCGCAGGGCCAGGGTCTCGGCCTCGTTGGCCCGATCGTCGGACAGCTCGGGGGCGGGGGCGATGACCACCGCGCACTGGCCGTTGCGCTGGATGGTCTCCACCACCGGCCAGGTCGCGGCCTGACCGAACGGCGAGCGGGCCACCATGGCGGAGAGCTCGCGCTTCAAATCCACCTTGGCCTCGGCGAGTAGAGAAACGCCGTGCGCCAGTTGGTCTTCCACAATGCGGGTGGTCTCGTCGGCATCGGCGGGCATCCACACGCCACGGCCGTCGTAACCGCCGCGCACGGCCTTGAGCACGAAGGGGAAACCGTGCTCGGCGCCGAAGGCGATGGCATCGGCGGCGCTCTCGACCGGGACGAACGCCGGAATCGGGACACCCAGCTCGGCCAGCTTCTTACGCATGGCGAGCTTGTCCTGCGCGAAGATGAGCGCGTGCGGCGGCGGCTGCACGTTCACGCCCTCGGCGATGAGCGCCTCGAGCAGGTCGGTCGGCACACCCTCGTGATCGAAGGTCACCGCGTGCGAGCCGACTGCCGCCTTGCGCAGCGCCGTCAGATCGTCGTGGCTGCCGAAGACCACATCGGGCGTGACCTGGGCGGCCGGGTCGTCGGCGCGCTCGGCGAGCACGCGCAGCCGCTGCCCCAGCGCAATGGCCGCCTGGTGGGTCATGCGCGCCAGCTGGCCGCCACCGATCATGGTGACGGTGGGCATCGCGGAAGAA
The DNA here is from genome assembly GCF_013744875.1 of Nocardia huaxiensis. Taxonomy (NCBI): domain Bacteria; kingdom Bacillati; phylum Actinomycetota; class Actinomycetes; order Mycobacteriales; family Nocardiaceae; genus Nocardia; species Nocardia huaxiensis. The sequence continues at coordinate 1,605,631 of NZ_CP059399.1, read as the reverse complement.
TCGAAGGAACGGGCGCTCACGTTGGTCAATGTTGTCATGGCATCGACTGGCTACTGTCCAGCGGGTTGGCTCGAGCACAGTCGCGCCCTCGCGTCGGCTCGAGCTCATCCCGGCTCCGAGTTGCTCGAGCCCGGATCGAGAGACGTAGACTCGACCCGTGTCATTTGTCGACAAAGTGGTAAACGGTCTCCCCGCGCCGTTGCGGGCCCTCGCAGACCGGCATTACGAACTCTTGAAGTTCGCCATTGTCGGTGCGACCACATTCGTGATCGACACCGGTATTTTCTATCTCCTGAAATTGACAATTCTGGAGCCGAAGCCGACTGTCGCGCGCATCCTGTCCGGTGTGATCGCGGTCATCGCGTCCTACATCCTCAACCGGGAATGGACCTTCGACAAGCGCGGCGGACGCGAGAAGCACCACGAGGCGCTGCTGTTCTTCCTCATCAGCGGCATCGGCGTCGGGCTGGCCGCGCTGCCGCTGTGGGTGTCGAGCTACTGGCTGGATCTGCGCCAGCCCGACGTGAGTTTCACCGTCGAGAACATCGCCGACTTCATCAGCGGGTTCATCATCGGCAATCTGCTGCAGATGGCCTTCCGATTCTGGGCGCTGCGCAAGTGGGTGTTCCCCGACGAAATGGCCGAACTCCAGGAGGAGTTCGAGGATCTCATCAACGAGGAGCAGCTCGGCCACTCGTAGCCAACGGAATTCGCGGCCCGGAACCCCCGAAGGTTCCGGGCCGCAGTCATTTTCGGGACGAAACTCGCATATCGAATGCCCCCAAAAACTTGGGCTACCGCACCGGGGTCACGGACAGCGTGAACGTGAGGCGAGCGCCGCCGAGCGGGCTCTCGTCGATGCGGGCAAACCCACCGTGCAGTCGCGCCTGCTGCGCCACCAGCGCCAGGCCCAGACCACTGCCGGGGGCGGCGCTGGCGCGGTGGAAACGGTCGAACACCCGGGCACGCTCGGATTCCGGGATGCCGGTGCCATTGTCGTCGACGGTGAGGGTGACGGTGTCGCCGTCCCGATGCGCGGCGAGGTCGATGCGGGTGGCCGCGCCGTGGCGGACCGCGTTCGTCAGCGCATTGTCGATCACCGAGCGGAGCCCGGCGGTCAAGCCGCGCAAGCGAATCGGGTCCACGGCAGTGTCGGTGATGGTGACCTGCGGGTGCGCGCGCCGGGCATCGTCGACGACCTGGTCCACGAGTTCACCCAGATCGACGTCCTCCCAATCGGATTCGGTGGTGAGATCGCCGACCGCGAGGCGTTCCAATGCGGCCAAGGTGGTTTCGACCGTGCCCTGGGTGACCAGGATCTCGTCGATGATCCCCGCGCGCTCGGACTCGGACAGCGGCATGCTGCGCAGCACTTGTAGATCGGTGCGCATAGAGGTGAGCGGGGTCCGCAACTCGTGCGCGGCCGTCGCTGCGAAATCCCTTGCGGTGACCAAGGCTTCGCCGGTGTGGCGGCGCTCGTCGGCGATCCGGCCCAGCATGGTGTTCATGGCGGCGCCGAGTTCCGCCGTCTCGCTCGCACCCGGGCCGCTGCGGCTCTCCAGCACCAGCCCATCACCCAGTCCGGCCGTGGCCGCCGTGAGCCGGCGCAGCGGCGCCACCGCGCGATTCGCGAAACACCAGCCCAGCACGGCGGCCAGCGCCACCGCCGCGACACCGATGGCCACGATGCGGGTGCGCTGCTGCGTCGTCGACTCCGCCACCACACTGCGCGGCACCGCCACGACCACCGTCTTCCCGGCGTCCACCGGCAGGGTGCGCGCGAAGTCCGCCGGGCCCAATTCCAGTGCGGGCATTGCCGCTTCCGGCGGCCAGTGCGAGTCCGGTGCGGGCGTGGCGCCTCCGGGCGAGCCCTGCTCGGTGGTGGTCGAGGAGCGGTCGGGTGAGCGATGGATGGTGATCGGGCCGGTGGGATCGCCGGGCAGCGCGGGGACAGCGGGCGTTCCGTTCTCCACCGACCCGTCGGGGTGCCTGATGGCCAGCGCGCTCACCACCGTTCCCGCCTGCTTCTCGGCATCCGGCTTGGCGACGGCGAAGAGCACCGCGCCCATCGCGGTCACCACGATCGCCGCGGTCAGCGCGCTGGCGAGCGCGACACGGGTGCGCAGTGACACCGGACGCCGCAGCCGGCGCCAGAATGACGGGGTTGCCCCACCGGACGCGGAGCTGCCGGTGGGCGGGGTCATGCGTCCTCCCGGAGGACGAAGCCGACGCCGCGGACGGTGTGGATCAGGCGCGGGCAGCCGGTGGATTCGATCTTGCGGCGCAGGTAGGACACGAACACGTCGACCACCTTGGTTTGGGTTTCGAAGTCGTAGCCCCAGACGCGGTCGAGCAGCTGGGTGCGGGTGAAGACCTGACCGGGAGCGCCGGAAAGCGCTGCGAGCAGGTCGAATTCGCGCTTGGTCAGGTCGAGCAGGGTGTCGTTGGCGTAGGCGCGGCGGGCGGCCGGGTGCACGGTCAGCGGGCCGACCGCGATCAGGTCCGAACCCTGCGCCGAGGGGGCGGCGGGGGCGCGGCGCAGCATGGCGCGCAGGCGGGCCACCAGTTCCCCGAGGTCGAACGGTTTGGTGAGGTAGTCGTCGGCACCCGCCTCGAGCACCTCGATGCGGTCGGTCACCTCGGAACGCGCCGACAGCACACAGATGGGGATGTCATTGCCCAGTGCGCGCAAGGCGGTGACCACCTGCACTCCGTCGAGGGTGGGCATGTTCAGGTCGAGCACCATCGCCTGCGGTGCTGCGGCGGCAATGCGCTGCAATGCCGATGCCCCGTCCGCCGCGGACTCCACCGCGAACCCGGACAGCCGCAGCCCCCGAGCCACTGACGCCAGCACCCGGGCGTCATCGTCCACAATCAAAATCCGGGGGCTCGTCACGGCGTCGAGGCTAAGGGAACCTCCTGAGAATTCGCGGTGCGTCCGCACATCATCGGCCAAGGAACCGGCTGCTCCCGGCGGTACCGCAAGATCCGCGACGACCCGGCTGCTCCGCGAGGGGAGGAACAGCCGGGTCTCATGCCCGATCAACGCGGGGGGCGAGGGCCGCCGGGCAGTGGCGAGCGATCTACCGCGTTGCCGGACTCGTCCGCGAGACCGATCAGCCCGCGCTACCGGTGGACGGGCGCGCCGGCAACGTCGGCAGCGCGGGCACGACGTCCGGGCCGCCGTCGTGGTGCAGGACTGCGCCCGGGCCGAGGGGCTGGGCGGGAACGGCGTTCCCGGGCAGCGCGGGCACACCGGGCGCGCCGGGGCCGACCACGATGGTGTCGCCCGGATTGCGCCGCTGCACGGTCACATTGCCGTCCCGATCCTTGGTGACGATGACCTCCTCCCGCGGCGCGGCGACATCATCGAGCGTGGCACCGGCCACGGCCGGGGCCTCCGCCACCGGTGCCTCACCCGGCGCGGCATTGGCCACGGCGGGCACGACCAGCAGCGTCAGCCCCGCGGCACCCACCAGGCCGCCCGCGAGCGCAGCCCGCTTGGCACCACGAATCGTGAACTTGCGCATACGTTCTCCTTCGTTTCGTCCTTCTCGGACGGCGATCACTCGCCGATCTCGCTGACGAATCCGAAGGTAGGAAGCCAGTTCTCAGCAGCCGCTAACGAATGGTTAGGGAATGGATAGAACCGTCAGCGAGGTTCGGCGGCGATGTCGTTCTGGATGCGGGCTGAACCCGGTGCGCCCAGGAAGACCGAGAAAAGCGCTGGGCGGCGGCGTTGCAGTTCGAGGCGGCCGCCGTCGGCTTCGATGAGGGCGCGGGCCAGGGCCAGGCCGACGCCGGTGGAACCCGCGGCGGAGAAGCCGCGGTCGAAGATGTGCGGGGCCAGTTCGTCTCGGACGCCGTCGCCCTCGTCTGCCACCTCGACGCAGACGAGGGGTTCGCGGATGTCGCGGCCGCCGGTGACGGTGCGGACGGAGACCGTGCAGGTGCCGCCGCCGTGCATGAGGGCGTTGTCGACCAGCACCGCAACGGCTTCGCGGAGGCGGGAACCCGTGACGGGGGCCTTCAGGGTCGGGTCGCCGAGGAGAACGAGTTTGCGGCCCGCTTCGGCGAAGGGGTGACGCCATTCGGCGACCACGCCGCGGAGTTCGGCTACGACGGGGACCGGGTCGCGGTCGTCGGCGCCTTCGTCGCGGGAGGCGCGGACCAGTTCGTCGATGGCGCCGGTGAGCCGATCCACCTGTGCCATGGCCTCTTCCGCCTCGTGCACGACCTCCGGGTCGGTGTGCGTGGACAATTCGTCCAGGCGCAGGCGGACGGCGGTCAGGCGGCTGCGGAGCTGGTGGGAGACGTCGGCGACGAGGGCGTGCTCGCGTTGCAGACGGCCCGCGATTTCGACTGTCGCGGAATCCAATACGTCGGAGACGCGGTCCAACTCGGTGATGCCGTGGCGGCGCGGGTCCGCGCGGAAGTCGCCCATGGCCAGCCGGGCGGCGCGCGCGGCCACATCACGGAGCGGGTCGGCCACACGGCGGGCGGTGACCACCGCGACCGCGATGCCCGCGCCCAGCGAGATCAGCACCAGGCCGACCACCGCGCCCAGGGCCTGTCGCTGCATCGAATGCATCGGCGCGGCAGGGGTTTCCAGGCGCAGCGAGCCGGAGGTTCCCATGGCCAGGGATTCCACCAGCGGGTCCGTCACCGCCTCCGCCCCCACGTCGATGCGCGAGGCATTGTCCTGCGGTGTCGGATACACGATGGTCAGCCGTCCGCCGGACGGCACCAGCGGCCGCACCGACCGCAGATCCAGATCCCCGTGCACCAGCCCGTCGCCGCGCTCCTGCGCCACCACCTCCACCGCGATGCGGTCCAGCCGGTTGCGCAGTTCGTTGCGGGAGATGTCCTCCACCCACTGCCAGGCCGTGAAGGCCAGCGGCACACCGAGAACCAGGGTGGTGAGCGTCAGCGCGGCAACCATGGACAGCAGAATTCTGCGTCTCATCGTCGAGGGGCCTCGCTTCGCTAGGGGACGCTGATCGGTGCCGAAACGCTAGTCGGTATTGAAGCGGAAGCCTACGCCGCGCACCGTCACGATCCGGCGCTCGGCCACCGGGCCCTCGTCGCCGATCTTGCGACGCAACCAGGACATGTGCATGTCGAGGGTCTTGGAGCCGCGCAGATCGGCGTCACCCCACACCTCGCGCAGGATGGTCTCACGCGAGACCACCTGCCCGGCGCGGTCGATGAGCACCTTGAGCAGCTCGTACTCCTTGTTGGCGAGGTTCACCTCGACGCCGTTCACCAGCACCCGCCGCGCCTGCGGTTCCAGCCGGATGCCGCCGACCTCCACCACGTCGTCGCCGATTCCGCTGCGCCGCAACAGGGCTCGCACCCGGGCCAGCAGTTCGGCGAGCCGGAAGGGTTTGCCCACGTAGTCGTCCGCGCCGGCGTCCAGGCCGACCACGAAATCCACCTCGTCGGTGCGTGCGGTGAGCATGAGCACCGCCAGATCGGCTCCGCGCGCCCGCACCTGACGGCACACCTCCAGACCGTCCATGCCGGGCAGTCCGAGATCGAGGATCAGCAGGTCGTGGCCGCCCTCCAGGGCCCGTTCGAGCACGGCGGGACCATAACTCTCCACGGTCACCGAATAGCCCTCACGCCCCAGCGCTCGCGACAGCGGCGCGGCGATGGCCTCGTCGTCTTCGGCCAGCAGTACGGCGGTCACGCGACAAGCCTACGGGTAACCACCCTCGGTTCCGTAGTAGCCACCACCGGCCCGATCGTTTTGCACCACGTCGAAGACCTGGTGATAGAGCATGGCATGCACCTGCTGCACATGCGGAATGTCGTCGTATTCGAGATCGTCCTCCGACGCCGAGCCGATGATGAGGGTGCCCGTGCCCAGCATGCGATCGAACAGGCCATGGCGGAACTGCACATTCGAGATGCGGTTCATCGGAATGTCGATTCCGGTATGGGTGAGCACACCGTGCCGGATCAGGACGCGGCGATCGGTGATGATGAAATGCGTCGACTTCCAACGGATCAGCGGTGCGATGCTGCGCCACAGCACGATCACCAGCCAGATCACGAGAATCGCGAGGAGCAATCCGGACCGTAAGCCGCCCTCGGTATTTCGCGACGCCACGCCGAGACCGAATCCGGCCAAAGCGGTGATCAGGATGAAAGTCACGGCGGGCCAGAACAACATCTTCCAATGCGGATGCCGGTGCAGCAGCAACTGTTCCTCGGGCGCCAGTGCCTCCTCGGGATAACCCATGCGCAAACCCTATCGCGCGGAGATGACAGAATGCCTCACGCCGAAACGCGGTCTGGAGCACAATCGTGCAGCACCCGCGTAGCATCGGCGACCACGATTGCCTTTCGTCGAGCTGTCCCGCGCAACACCCTAGAGCCCGTGCATGACACAGGAGGCGTGTGTGACCCGAGAGTTGACCCAGCTCCAGATTCTCCGAGAACTCGAACCCGTGGCGGAGCAGAACCTCAACCGCCACCTGTCGATGGCCAAGGAATGGCACCCGCACGATTACGTGCCATGGGATCAGGGACGTAACTTCGCCGCCATGGGCGGGGAGGACTGGGACCCCTCGCAGTCCAATCTGAGCGAGATCGCCAAGATCGCGATGATCACCAATCTGCTGACCGAGGACAATCTGCCCTCCTACCACCGCGAGATCGCCGAGAACTTCTCGCAGGACGGCGCGTGGGGCACCTGGGTCGGCCGCTGGACCGCCGAGGAGAACCGGCACGGCATCGTCATGCGCGACTACCTGGTCGTGACCCGGGGTGTCGACCCGGTGGCCCTCGAAGAGGCGCGCATGATCCACATGACCAATGGCGTCGCCTCCCCCGACGACTGGGGCGGGTTCTTGGAGAACGTCGCCTATGTGACATTCCAGGAGCTGGCGACCCGCATCTCGCACCGCAATACCGGGCGGGTGTGCAACGACCCCATCGCCGACCGCATGCTGCAGCGCATCTCCGCCGACGAGAACCTGCACATGATCTTCTACCGGACCATGTGCGCGGCGGGGCTGGATCTGGTGCCGGATCAGGCGCTGGAGGCCATCACCAAGGTGCTCACGCACTTCGTCATGCCGGGGCACGGCATGCCGAACTTCCGGCGCAATGGCGTCATGATGGCCAAGCACGGCATCTACGACCTGCGCCAGCACCTCGAAGAGGTGGTGCAGCCGGTGCTCAAGAATTGGAACATCTTCGAACGCAACGACTTCGGAGCCCGCGGGGAGATCGCGCGGGAACAGCTCGCCGCCTATGTCGAGAAGCTCGAAGGCGATGTGCTCAAGTTCGAGGAGCAGCGCGACAAGCTGCTCGCCCGCGAGGCCGCCCGGGGTCAACTCCAGCCGGCCTGAACACTTTCCCTCATAACGGGTAGTTCCCCATGAGAAGAGCGACGAAAGGCTTCTCATGGGGGACAGGTGGTTCGGCCGATACCGCCTGGAATCGCCCATCGGTAGTGGCGGTACCGGGCAGGTGTGGCGCGCGCACGACAGCACGACAGACCGGACGGTCGCATTGAAGGTGCTCGCACCGGACCTCGCGGCCGAACCGACCTATCGGGAACGATTCCAGCGCGAAGCCCGCGCCGCGGCCCGGCTGCGCGGGCGACATGTGGTGTCCATCCACAACTTCGGCGAAGAAGACGGCCGGCTGTTCATCGACATGCAATTCGTCGACGGGACAGATCTCGGGCTGATACTCAAACGCAACGGGCCCATGCCGCCGCCCCTGGCCGTCGACATCATCTCCCAGGCCGCCACGGCGCTGGACGAGGCGCATCGCAACGGGCTCATCCACCGCGACGTCAAGCCCTCCAATATTCTGCTGACCCGCAACAGGTTCGCGTACCTCATCGACTTCGGCACCGCGCACCGCAGCGGGCAATCGGCGATCACCTTGTCCGGCATGGTGATCGGCACGCCCGCCTACATGGCGCCGGAACGGTTCACCGGGCAGGTCGACGGGCGCTCCGACGTGTACTCGCTGGCCTGCGTGCTCTACGAATGCCTCACCGGGCGAAGACCTTTCACCGCACTCGATCCGGCGCAGCAGATGCACGCACACCTGACCAAGGACCCGCCCCGGGCGAGCGCGGCGAATCCCGCTGTGCCCGAAGCGCTCGACGAGGTCATCTGCCGGGCCATGGCCAAGGATCCGGACCAGCGGCCGGGCACCGCGGGCGAATTCGCCGCCGCCGCACGGGGAGCGCTGTTCCACGGTGCGGTCGTGGTCGAACCGGGGGCGGCAGCAGCGGCCGGAGCAGCATCGACCGAGCCGCTGCCCGAAGTGGCGCAGACGCGGCTCGACACCGAGCGGACAGCGGTCATCCCGCCGGACGAACGGCCTGCCAATGGGTCGAAACCCGGTGCGGGCGGCCTCGTTCCCGCCGATTCGAGCGGGCCGGGGCGCGACCGGATCGCGCCGGTCATTCCCAGGCGGATAGCGATCGCGTTGATCATCTTCGCGCTGCTGGCCGCCGCCGGTGGGACCGCCTGGCTGACCGGATTGGTCGCACAGGAGTCGCCCTCGCAGCCACAGCCCAGCCAGCAGGCGCCGGCGGTGGGACCGGGAGGCGGGGAGTCCACCACCATTCAGACCACACAACCCGTTCGGTCCGAAACGACCGCCGAATCGAATCCACAACCACCGCCGGCCGATTCGCGGCAGGAGTCGCCACCCGAGACATCCGTTCCCCCGGCGACCACCGCTCCGTCGAACGCGACCACCCAGCCGGAGGCCACGACGCAGCCCGAGGCGACGATTCCTCCCACGACCCCAGGCCAGTTCACCATCCCCACCTTCCCCGGCGCGCCGCCCGCCGGACGCCCCTCCGGAAACGGGAACGGGAACAACGGAAATGGGAACGGGAATGCCAACGGCAACGGCGGCGAAGGTCGTGGCAATGGCAATGGGCCGCCCACGTTCAGACCGCCACGGTGAGCCCGGTCCAAGCCGCCGGCAACCTCTGAGCGTTATGGTGATTCCTCGCAAAGACGAGAGGAAATCTGGTGGCAGATGGCTATCTGGGCCGGTATCGCCTCGACGAGCTACTCGGCAGTGGCGGTTCGGCTCAGGTGTGGCGCGCCCAGGACACCGACACCGATCGCACCGTCACGCTGAAGGTCCTCGCGCCGGTCCTGACCGCCGATCCCCAATACCGCAGGCGCTTCGAACGCGAAGCCCACGCCGCCGCACTGCTGCACGGGCCGCACGTGGTGGCCGTGCGCGCCTTCGGTGAACTCGAGGGGCGATTGTTCATCGAGTCGGAATTCGTCGACGGCCTCGACATCGAGGCGCTGCTCGAATGGGAGGGGCCGCTGTCCCCCGACGCCGCCGTCACGCTCATCGAGCAGATCGCCACCGCCCTCGACGAGGCGCACGCCGCCGGTCTGGTGCATCGCGACGTGAAACCACAGAACATTGTCGTCGCACCCGACAACACCGCCTACCTCATCGATTTCGGCACCGCCCTGCACGACGGGCAGACCACCATCACCCAAACCGGCATGCTCGTCGGCACACCCGCCTACATGGCTCCGGAGCGATACCACGGCCAGGCAACGGCAAGCTCGGACATCTACTCACTCGGTTGCGTGCTCTACGAATGCCTTACGGGCCAGCGACCGTTCCGCACCGGCAACCCAGCCCAGCTCATGCGCGCCCACCTGGACAGGATGCCGCCCGCCGCCTCCACCGTCGTGGACACAGCACCGACCGCACTCGACGCGATCATCACCCGCGCCATGTCGAAGGACCCAGCTGAAAGATATTTCAGCGCAGGCGAATTCGCAGCCGCCGCCCGAACCGCCCTGAGCAGCACCGAATCCACCGCCGCCCCGATGCGCGCCGAAGCCGCTCCCCTGGCCCACACCGAAGCCACCACCGTGGTGACGCGGGCACCGGCGACCGCCACACGGCCACTGCCGTCAGCTCTCCTGCGGCACAAAGGGCTCCGGTGGACGCTGGCCATCGCCGCCATAGTGCTGCTGCACGGCATTGCCTGGATCATCAAGGGCGGCGGCGAACACGGTGCGCCGCAACCGAATCAGCCGGCCGACTATCGACAACCGCAGCACGCATCCGACGCCGAGGATCGTCGCGCCGACCCCACCGCCGAGCCCAGCACGCCCGCCGAGACACCTCCGCTGCCGGTGATCTCTATGCCGGAAACCACTGCACCGCAGGTAATCACGGCTCCGACGCGCGAGCCGTCCGGCCGAGAACCGGGCGACGACCAGGCCGGGCGCGGCGACGGCAACCACAATGGCGGGAGTCGCGGCGGCGCCGGTGAGGGCCCGAACGGAGGCACCGAGAAGGGCTCGAGCGGAAACACCGAGGGAGGGCGAGGCGGAGATACCGATGGCGGCGCGGGAGGCACAGGCCGCGATGGCAATCACGGCAGGCCCTGACACCGGTGCGAATCACCGTCGCTCCACCCCGGTGAACGGCCTACCGGCTCCGGGATGACGGCGGAACGGGAACGGCAAGCCCCCCGCTGACCTGGCCGCTGCGCCGACCACTCGCATCAGCTCAGCCCGTGGTCACCGGTTCCGTTGTGCGCCCGGCCCGCTCCGGCCGCGCATCACTGCGCCACCGGATCTCTCGGGTCGTCCGGCGTGCGGCGGATCAGTACTCCGCGCGCAAGTGCGTGACATCTCCGGCGGAGACGGCGTGATCACCGATGAGGAGCCTGCCGTTGACATCGATTCCGGTCGCGATACCGGTGAGCACGTCACCGCCTGGGAGTTCGGCACGCACCTGGGCACCGAGGGTGGAGCAGCGCTCGCGGTAGGCCGCGGTCACGTCGGTGATATCCCAACCGGAGGCTTCCCAGGCGGTGAAGCGGCGGGCGAACTCGGTGAGGATGGCCGCGGCCAGGGCGGTGCGATCGACCTCGGCGCCCTCCAGAGTGAGCGAGGTGCCGTGGGCGACGGGGAGTTCGGCCTCGGTGAGGCTGACGTTCAGGCCGATGCCGATGACGACGGCCGGGTCCGGGCCGGGCGCCGCGAGCTCGGCCAGGATGCCGGACAGCTTCCGGCCGTCGACCAGAACATCGTTGGGCCACTTGAGAACTGCCTTCACGCCGGTGGTGGCGCGGACGGCGTCAACGACCGCGATACCGGTCAGCAGCGGCAGCCAGCCCAGTACCTCGGGGTCGATGCCGCGCAAGCGCACCAGGAGGGACATGGCGAGCTGGGCACGGGGCGGGCTCACCCAGTTGCGGTCGTGGCGGCCGCGACCGCGCTCCTGCGCCTCCGCGATCAGCACCAACCGATCCGTGTCCGGATCCGCCGCACGCGCAACCAGATCCGCATTCGTCGACCCCGTCGACTCCACCACGTCGATCCCGTTGAAGAATCGCGTCCCGGCGAGGCTGCTGCGCAGTCGCTCGGCCGCCAAGGCTGGCCTGTCGTCCATGCCCGCAGGCTACGCTGTGCCGCCTCCCCGGACCTTCAGCGCCCCGCGGAGAACCGTCGGCCGTGATGGGGGTAGAGCCGACGACGGCGCCCATGGACGAACCCATGGACGCCTCATCGGCCGAGACGAGGTCACCCTCGGTCGCGACATATTCCGCGGTGCGATCGCCGGTGTCGGCGGCCGAGCCGTTCTCGCTGCCGGCGTGCTCGGCGCGGAAATCGGGATCGGTGTACTTCGGCTGCGGCTCGGTGAACCGCCATGCGGTGAACGATGCCGCGGTCGCCCGATCTGCGTTGTGTTTACTCCAGCCCCACATAACCGTCTCCCCTGCTACCGGTTTTCGGATGCGACTCCAGGGTCCCCGGGGATGGGCGCGGAAGCGAACCATTTTCGAGCGGGGATACGCTATATGCGCAGGTGACAGGCGGTTTCAGCGGTGGGATGAATTATCCGGAGCGGACAGATCGAACGGTCCGGACGGTCGTGGAGCGAGGCTCAGAGTGCGTCGCGCGGCTGCAATCCGAGGGCTCCGGCGGTGAACCGGCGCACCGTCACCAAGCCGTCCTCGAGGGCCTCGGCATAGCCCGCGCGCGCCCACCCGGTCACCAGTGCGGTGCCCTCCGGTTCGGGCGTCACGCCGATCTCGGCCACCATCTCCGCCGTCGTCGGCACGCACACCGCCCACGAGAAGTGCGTCTCCGCGGCCCATTCCGAATTCCGCCGCGTCACATACTCCGGATCGGTGATGCCGCCGTCCGCCAGTGCGGGCCGGTCGTCGATCCGCTCGTCCGCGCGCAAGGCTCGCAAATACCAACTGCCCGCATTGATCTCGATCGGTTCCATCAGCCCTCATCACCTTCACCACGCCGCCGCTCCCGCCGCGACCGCCTACGATCGCCCGGACCACCCGGGCCACCACCGAACAACAGAATGAACGCCACCGGAATCAGCAGGAACACCAGCCACTGATGGGTCACGAAGAACAGCAGCACCGCAATGATCGGCACCAGCGGCGCGAACCGCTGCGGCACCCGGAACGGCCGCCGCTCCTTCACCAGCGAAACCGGCTTCTCCACCACCGGTTCCGGCAGATCCGTGAACACCTCGGCCAGATCGCCTCGCGTCACCGCCGCCGCGACCACCCCACTGCGCTCATCGAACTCCGCGACACTCAACCGCCCCGCCGCGAAATGGTCGGACAGCCGCTTCATCGCGTCCTCACGCTCCGCGGTACCGATGCGAATGTCCGGTAGTTCAGCCATAACACGACCATAGCGCCCCCACCCACACCGCACGTCCGCCCGCAGACGTAGGCCCGGACCCCGCCCGAACGCGTACGCCGGCCGATGCCGACACCGCTGTCGCGCGGCACACTGCGCTAGCCGTTCTGCTCCGTCTCGGGCGAGAACTCGTCCCACCGCTTGCCGCTGAGGAATGCGAACAGCGTCCGGAGTACCACCCACGCGAACAGCACGGCCAGAGCACCGAAGAAGATCAGCCCGACCCAGGACAGGCGATTGTTGACCGAGCGTTGCTCATCCATCGACTTCGTGGTGCTGCCGCCGCCGCTGGTGGTGCGGCATTCGTCACCGGCCTGCATGACCTCGGTGCCGCATTTGATCGGGCCGTCACCATAGATCTCGCCCTGGCAGCTCACCGCACCCCAACCAACCAGCAGCAGCAACGCCGTCCAGATCGTGAGGCTGAGGAGGTAGCGGGGGACGCTCTGGCCGTGGGATTGGCGTGGGGTCCCGGGCGGGGTTCCCGGACCGGGCAGTGGGTTCGGAGCCGGTGCCGGCTGTGGAACCGGAAACTGATGCGCGGCAGCAGGAATGATCTGCGGTAATCCGAAATCGGCTGTCAGACCGTGGGTTCCGGAGTTGTATCCCTGGCCGGGGTTGCGCACCTTCCAGCCGCCGTTGTGCCGGTACACCTCGGCGAGCAGCATGGCGTTCTCGGTCCGCAGGTCGTCGACGACCAGCGAATAGGTCCGGCCGGGCCCATCGTGCACCGCGGTGGTCAACCGGGCCCCAGCGAAGTTGCCCTGCGGCAGTACGGCCGCGATGACGATGCGGTCGATCGCGGGATCGATTCCGGCGAGGTCGATTTCGATCGCCGAGCCGCGCAGGGCCACCGACCGATTCGGCGTCGCACTCGCGAAATCTTTGCCTGCCACGACGTCCGCCGCGCCGCACACCCGGCCGGACGCACCCAGGCTCAGTGCGAAAAGCTCTGGCCGGTACTGGGTTCCGAGGAACTGAATCGCGACGCTCCCATTCGTGAGCACCGTATTGCCGCCGCGTCCGATCTCCAATTGCCTATCCCCCGAGGTGGTTCCGTACAGTTCGCCGAAGACTGTACCGACACAGCAGAGCAGGCCGTCACCCGTGGGGGACGGCCTGCTCCGGAAGCTGGTGCTACTTGATCTCGGCGAGCACGGTGCCCTGGGTGATGGCCGCACCGGCCTCCACCGACAGACCCGTGATGACACCGGCCTTGTGCGCGGTGACCGGGTTCTCCATCTTCATGGCCTCGAGCACCACGACCAGGTCACCGGCCTCGACGGTCTGGCCCTCTTCGACGGCGACCTTGACGACGGTGCCCTGCATGGGCGCGGTCACGGCGTCACCGGAGGCCGCGCCGCCCGCGCCGCCGCCGCGCTTGCGCGGCTTCGGCTTCTTGCGGACCACACCGGCGGCGGCGCCGTTACCGGCGGCGCCGACCGAGAACTGGCCCGGTAGAGACACTTCCAGGCGACGGCCGCCGACCTCGACGACCACCTTCTGGCGGGGAGCCTCGTCGTCCTCCTCGATGGCGACGCCACCGGTGTAGGGCTCGATGGGGTTCTCCCACTCGTTCTCGATCCACTTGGTGTAGACGTCGAACTTGGTGCCGTCGCCGACGAACGCGGGGTTCTCGACAATGTGGCGGTGGAACGGGATGACCGTGGCCAGGCCCTCGATCTGGTACTCGGCCAGGGCGCGGGCGGCGCGCTGCAGCGCCTGCTCGCGGGTCTCGCCGGTGACGATCAGCTTGGACAGCATGGAGTCGAACTGGCCGCCGATGACCGAGCCCTCGACCACACCGGAGTCGACGCGCACGCCGGGGCCCGCGGGCTCCTTGTAGACGACGACCGGGCCGGGGGCGGGCAGGAAGCCGCGGCCGGCGTCCTCACCGTTGATGCGGAACTCGAAGGAGTGGCCACGCGGGGTGGGGTCCTCCTTGATGGACAGCTCGTGGCCCTCGGCGATGCGGAACTGCTGGCGCACCAGGTCGATTCCGGCGGTCTCCTCGGTGACCGGGTGCTCGACCTGCAGGCGGGTGTTCACCTCGAGGAAGGACACCGTCTCGCCCTGCACCAGGTACTCCACGGTGCCGGCGCCGTAGTAGCCGGCTTCCTTGCAGATGCGCTTGGCGGACTCGTGGATCTTGGAGCGCACCTCGTCGGACAGGAACGGCGCGGGCGCCTCCTCGACGAGCTTCTGGAAGCGGCGCTGCAGCGAGCAGTCGCGAGTGCCCGCGACGACCACATTGCCGTGCTTGTCGGCGATGACCTGCGCCTCGACGTGGCGGGCCTTGTCCAGGTACTGCTCCACGAAGCACTCACCGCGACCGAAGGCGGCGATGGCCTCACGGGTGGCGGACTCGAACAGCTCCGGGATCTCCTCGATGGTGTGCGCGACCTTCATGCCGCGGCCGCCACCACCGAAGGCGGCCTTGATGGCCACCGGGACGCCGTACTCCTTGGCGAACGCGACGACCTCGTCGGCGTTCTTGACCGGGTCCTTGGTGCCCGCGGCCATCGGGGCCTGGGCGCGCTCGGCGATGTGGCGGGCGGTGACCTTGTCGCCCAGATCGCGGATGGACTGCGGCGAGGGGCCGATCCAGATGAGACCGGCGTCGATCACGGCCTGCGCGAAGTCGGCGTTCTCGGAAAGGAAGCCGTAGCCCGGGTGGATCGCGTCCGCGCCGGCCTTGGCGGCGGCGTCGAGGATCTTGTCGAACACGAGGTACGACTCGGCCGAGGTCTGGCCGCCCAGCGCGAAGGCCTCGTCGGCGAGCTTCACGAACGGCGCGTCGGCGTCCGGCTCGGCGTAGACGGCGACACTCGCGATGCCGGCGTCCTTGGCGGCCCGGATCACGCGCACGGCGATCTCGCCTCGGTTGGCTACGAGGACTTTCGTGATCTGCGCGTTGGCATGGTTGGGCACTGAGCCTCCTGTGCTCTGAAAACTTTCGTCTTGGGCGAGTGTAGGCAGTCTGCCAACAAGCGCCGAACCGGGCTAGGGCTACCCGGCAGTAGGGGCAAGCCGACTCGCCGGAAGCGACCCCAGGAGGCTACATCCTGGAGCCCGGTTCCCTCGTGGATCGCCGGAAATCGGCGTCCCCGTTACGACCGCGACGCTATCACCGGCGCCGGGCCCGGGTCTTCCCCGGTGACGATGGGTGCGCCCACCAGATTCGCCCACTCGGTCCAGGAGCCGTCGTAATTGCGCACTCCGGCCACGCCGAGCAGATGCGTCAGCACGAACCAGGTGTGGGCCGAACGCTCGCCGATGCGGGCGTAGACGATCGGTGCGCTGCCGTCGGCGACCGCGCCGTAGATGACATCCAGCTCGGCGCGCGGCCGGAAGCGCGAGTCCGCGCCGACCGCGGAGGTCCACGGGATGTTCACCGCGGTGGGAATGTGGCCCGAGCGCAGGGCCTGTTCGTCGGCGCGCTCCAGCTGCACGAGTTCGCCGGTGTACTCCTCGAAGACGCGCACATCGACCAGCGGGCTGCCGAGCTGGGCGACCACGTCCTCGCGGTACGCGCGGGCGACCTTGTCGTCGCGATCGACCACGGGGTAGTCCGTCACCGCCAGGTACGGCACTTCGAAGGCGGTGTCGCGGCCCTCGGAGATCCACGCGTCGCGGCCGCCGTCGAGCAGGCGGACGTCTTTGTGGCCGAAGAGCGTGAAGACCCATAGGGTGGCGGCTGCGGTGCTGTTGTACTTGTCGCCGTAGAGGACCACGGTGTCGTCACGCTCGACACCCTTCGCGCGCATGAGGGCCGCGAAGCGTTCACCGTCGATGACATCGCGGGTGCGCTGGTCGATCAGCTCGGAACGCCAATCGATCTTGACCGCACCCGGGACATGGCCGATGTCGTATAGCAATATGTCTTCGTTGGACTCGATGATCTTGAGTCCCGGCGCGCCGATGTTTGCAGACAGCCACTCTGTGGTTACTAGTCGATCAGGATGTGCATAGGAGCCGAACGTGGAATGCGGATCCGGGGCGACGGGCACGGTGTGGTCCTTCACGCGTGGTGGGTTAGGTATTGGCGGTAAGAATCTCAACACCGATCGTAGGCATGGTGCGGTTACGAAACTCGTTTCAGATCACGAATCGGGTGATTGGGCGAATTAAGCGCAGCTTCATCCGATAAAGTCTCCCGAGAGGAGGGGTGAGCTATGTCCGATTCTTGGCCGCGGCGGCGACTGCTCGCGATCCTACGCGGCGCCAGTGAGCCTCTCGACGCGCAGGAACTCGCCCGTGTCACCGGACAGCATGTGACCACGGTTCGTTTCCATTTGGATGTCCTCACCCGGGAATCACTGGTGCGGCAATTCCAGCAGCCACCGCGCGGTCGAGGGCGCCCGCGCATTGGATATGCGGCCGTGCAGCGATCGGTCGGCTATCAGGATTTGGCACAGGTCCTCGCCGACCAGCTGGGCAGCGATCCACGCCGTCGCTCCGACGCCGCCATCGCGGCCGGACGGGCCTGGGGCGCGAAAATGGAATCGGTGGACCAACCGGTCGAATCGCTCGAGGACGCGAAAGATCTGACGGTCACGCTGATGTCGGAACTCGGCTTCGCCCCCGAGCGCGACCACAATGGCGAAACCGACGAACAGGTCATGATCCGCATGACCGCCTGCCCGCTGCGCGAACTCGCGCGCACGCATTCGGAAGTCGTGTGCGGGGTGCACCTCGGACTCATGCGAGAAGTGCTGGACCGCAATGGCGGACGCGATCAGGTGAACGTCCGCCTGCACCCGTTCGTGGAACCGGAACTGTGCGTGGCGCGCCTGGAACTGCTCAAGACGCACGCGCCCGCGGTCCCCGGCGTGGAGGCCGAGGAGTCCGTGTCGCCCCGGCTGGCGCCCTCAACGGGACGTATCGCCCCACAGCTGCGCAATGCCGACCCCCACGTCGGCAAGCAGGCGACGAACCAGCGGTAGCCCGATCCCGATGACGCTGGACGGATCTCCGTCGATGCGGTCCACGAACCAGCCGCCGCGGCCGTCCAGGGTGAACGCACCGGCCACCTGCAGCGGCTCGGCCGTGGCGATGTAGGCGTCCAGCTCGTCCGGCTCCGGCTTGGCGAAATGCACTGTGGTGGAACTGCAATCGGAGGATTCCGCGACCACCGCGCCGTCGCGCACCCGCAGCACGCAGTGCCCGGTGAGCAGATCCGCACTGCGCCCGGCCATCTGCCCCCAGCGCGCCCGCGCCACCTCCGCGGTCTGCGGCTTGCCCTGCAACACCCCGTCCACGAGCAGCATCGAATCACAGCCCACCACAACGGAATCCGCGTACGCGGCAGCGCCGGAATCAGCGGCCAGCTGTTCGGCCACCTCCAGCGCCTTGGCCCGCGCCAGCTCCACCACCACCCGATCCGGCGTGGTGCCCGCGGGTAGCGCCGCCGCCACCGCGTCCTCATCCACATGCGACACGACGACAACCGGCTCGACCCCCGCATTACGCAGGACGCCGAGCCGGGCCGGGGACTGGGAGCCGAGTACGAAGATCGTCACGAGCCGTCAGTCTACGTTGGGATTCTCGCCGGACCGGATGGCCCAGCGCCGCCGCACAAGCTCTCCCCCGCCGCTGCGGGCGGGGAGGCCAGCGGCTCGAAACTCTCCCCGCCTCTGGGGGTTCGGGGGGCGAAGCCCCTGAGAGTTTCGAGAGTTGATCAATCCCGCAGGTGCGAGAGCGCCGGGAAGGCGTACGGCGAGAACGGGGCGGTGCCGCGGTGCGACAGGGTGGGGCGGCCCCACATGTCGGCCGGGCCGTTGTCGGCCGGTGCGGCGGAGGCCGAGGCCGACGCGGCGGCGAAGACCGCCACCAGAGCGGCGAGCTCCACGTCGGTCGGATTGCCCTTCAGGATCTGGATGGCCGGCCCAGCGCTGGGCGTCTCGGCCGCGGCGACGGCGGTATCGACTGCGTCCGCCAGTTCGTCATCGACGGCTAGATCCAGTTCGGCGGCGCGCAATACCTCTTCATCAGCCATGGTCGTCACAGCGCCAGTCCTCCTGTCCACTCGCCGCGGGTCACGCGGCTCGGTCCGCGGTCCGGAAAAGCATTCCGAATCCGCAAACGGTATTCGTTGCGGCCCCTGAGTGCGAGGGCCGCGTTCTTACCATCTTTGCTCGGATAGGGCGATCGTGCGCGGTACGAGTCACCTGACTCACATGTCAGTGTGCGCCCCACACCGCGCATATCGTCGATTCAGAGCGGAATGTTGCCGTGCTTCTTCGGAGGCAGCGACACCATCTTGCGCTCGAGCAGCCGCAGCGCCGAGACGATCTGACCGCGCGTGTGCGACGGCGGGATGACCGCGTCGACATAACCGCGCTCAGCCGCCACGTACGGGTTCACCAGGGTGTCCTCGTACTCGTTCTGCAGCTCGAGGCGCAGCGCGTCGACATCGTTGCCCTCGGCGGCCGCCTGCTGCAGCTGCTTGCGGTACACGAAACCGACCGCGCCGGACGCGCCCATGACGGCGATCTGCGCCGTCGGCCACGCCAGGTTCACATCGGCGCCCATGTGCTTGGAACCCATGACGTCGTAGGCGCCGCCGTAGGCCTTGCGGGTGATGATGGTGATTTTGCCCACAGTGGCCTCACCGTAGGCATACAGCAGCTTCGCGCCGCGGCGGATGATGCCGTTGTATTCCTGGCCGGTGCCCGGCAGGAAGCCCGGCACGTCCACCAGGGTGATGATCGGGACATTGAAGGCGTCGCAGGTGCGCACGAAGCGCGCGGCCTTCTCCGAGGCGTCGATGTCCAGGCAGCCCGCGAACTGGGTGGGCTGGTTGGCCACGATGCCGACGCTGCGGCCGTCCACGCGGGCGAAGCCGACGATGATGTTCATGGCGCGCTCGGCCTGGACCTCGAGGAACTCCTCGTCGTCCACCAGGCGCTTGATGACCTCGTGCATGTCGTACGGCTGGTTCGGCGAATCCGGGACGATGGTGTCCAGTTCCAGATCGGCCTCGGTGAGCGAATCCTCGATGCCCGCAACGGGATTCGAGGACGGGAAGCGCGGGGCCTCGGCGCGGTTGTTGCTGGGCAGGTAGCTCAGCAGATCGCGCACGTAGTCGAGGGCGTCCTGCTCGCCGGAGGCGACGTAGTGGGCGACACCGGACTTCACCATGTGGGTCTGGGCGCCGCCCAGCTCCTCCATGGTGACCTCTTCACCGGTGACGGTCTTGATCACGTCCGGGCCGGTGACGAACATCTGCGAGGTCTGGTCGACCATGACGACGAAGTCGGTCAGCGCCGGCGAGTACACGTGGCCGCCGGCGGCCGGGCCCATGATGAGCGAGATCTGCGGGATCACGCCGGAGGCCTGGATATTGCGGTGGAAGATCTCGCCGTAGAGGCCCAGGGAGACGACGCCCTCCTGGATGCGCGCGCCCGCGCCCTCGTTGATGCCGATCAGTGGGCGGCCGGTCTTGAGTGCCAGGTCCATGACCTTGACGATCTTCTCGCCGTACACCTCGCCGAGGGAGCCACCGAAAACGGTGACGTCCTGGGAGAAGATGCAGACGTCGCGGCCGTCGATGGTGCCGTAGCCGGTCACCACGCCGTCACCCAGCGGACGCTGGTCGGCGAGACCGAAGTTCACGCTGCGGTGGCGGGCCAGGGCGTCGAGTTCGACGAACGAGCCCTCGTCCAGCAGGGCGAGGATGCGCTCGCGCGCGGTCATCTTGCCCTTGGCGTGCACCTTGTCGACGGCGGCCTCACCCATGGGGTGCTTGGCCTCTTCCAGCCGATTGCGCAGGTCAGCCAGCTTGCCGGCGGTGGTGTGGATATCTGGGGCGCCCGCCGACCCCGGCGAAGGCTGCTGCTGGACACTCGTCATGACGGGGAGTGTAACCAGTACCAGTGGTCATTTGTAATCGTGTCTGGGCTACTCGCGAGTACTGTTATTGACGACACGCCAGCAAAAACACCCTGGTAGACGCGCGATTCCGACATTGTTGCTGTGAACCCCTACAGAAAATAGGGGCAGATTTCTCACTCTCCCCAGGCGGCTCGAACGGGTCAGCGCATGACGCCGGTGTGCCCGGTGGAGTAGCGGCCGGGCTGCGGCCAGATGGTCAGGCCGTGCGCGCCGTTGCCGACCTTGATGCGCGCCAGCAGCTTCCACTCGGCGATGTCGATGGCGTAGACCTCGCCGTGATAGCGGCCCGCCACCCAGAAGACGCGGCCGTCCACGGACAGATTGCCCATATCCGGGGAGCCGCCGCCGGGGATGAACCACTTGTGCACGAGCGCATTGGCGGCGAAGTCCCACACCGAGAGGCTGCCCTCGTGGCGGTTGGTGATGAGCATCTGCCTGGAGTCGCGGGTGACGTAGAGGCCGTGCGCGCCGTGACCGGTGGGCAGGAAGCCGGTGTTGTCGAAGGTCTTGGCGTCGAAGACATAGATGCCGTCGGCGACCATGTCGGCGACGTAGAAGGTGCGGCCGTCGGGTGACAGCTTCACGTCCTGCGGTTTGCCGCCGCGGCCCTGCGGCAGGTCGATCATCTTCACCAGGCTCAGCGCCGCGATGTCGACCACCGCCATGCGACCGCTGAATTCACAACTGGTGAGCGCGAAGCGGCCGTCGGCGGTGAAGTCCATGTGGTTGACGCCGGGGCAGTCCGGCACGGCGATGGCGTCGATCTTCTGCCAGCTGTGCGGGTCGTAGATGTCGATCGACTTGTCGGCCTCGGCGATGACGAGGGCGTACCTGCCGTCCGGGGTGAAGTACAGGTTGTACGGGTCGCGCACCGGAATCGGTTGCCCCGCCGCACCGGTGCGCGGATCGATGGGCAGCAGGCTGCCGCCGCCGATGGGCAGGTCGTTGTTCACGTACAGCGTCTGCAGGTCGTAGGACGGCACCACATGCTGCGGCTCCTTGCCGCCCGACGGGTAGGTGTCGATCACCTGGAAGGTCGCCGGATCGATCACCGTGACCGAATTCGATTCGCTGTTGGGCACGTACACGCGCGTGAGGTGACCGGCGACAGCCGGGCTCAGCTCGCGGGTCGCGGCATACACGTCCGTCGGCGAGAGCGGCGGCGGCATACCGGGCAGCAGGTTCGCCGCCGCCTCGGCGGTGGTGGGAGCGACGGTGGTTGACGGCGCGGCGGCCGTCGAGTCCACGGTTCCGGCCTTACTGCCCGAGCAGCCGGCGAGGACGAGGAAGCAAGCGATGACACCCAGGCGAGCACGGCGCGCTGTCACGCGGAGCACCGTGTCACACCGGCATTGCGGCGACCTGACATGGCACGAAGCCTAGGCGGTGACGGGTGCCCGCGCCGCCCCTTCCCCGCGTGTGGCGCAGACACGCACCCGCGCTTGACGCTGCAACCCTCGCATTCCGGACAGGTTGCGGCACAACGCAATACAAGCGACACCACACCCCGTCATCCCGGCATGCTTTTAGCCGGGATCCACAGAGCAACGCCCGCTATCCGTGTCGATCCCGGCCAAAAGCGCGCCGGGATGACGAGAGCGATCAGCTCAGCACGCGAGCCAGGGCGTCGACCGCCTCGTCCAGTTCGTCCATCGTCACGGTGAGCGGGGGGCGGAAACGGATGCCGCGCTCGCCGGTGCCGAGCAGCAGGACTTGCTCTTCCTCGCGGAGACGTGTCACGACTTCGTCGCGCAGCTGCGGGGTTTCGAGGGTGATGGCGCACATGAGTCCGCGGCCGCGGGGGTTGGTGACGCGGGAATCCTGTTCGGCCACTTCGATGAGGCGTTGCAGGAGGTGGGGGCCGAGGCGGGCGGCGCGGGCCGCGAGGTCCTCGTGCTCGATGACCTCGAGGATGCGGCGAGAGCGGACCATGTCGGCGAGGTTGCCGCCCCAGGTGGAGTTGAGGCGGGAGCTGACGTGGAAGACGTTGTCGGGCACCTCGTCGATGCGGCCGCCGGCCATGATGCCGCACACCTGGGTCTTCTTGCCGAAGGCGACGATGTCGGGTTCGAGGCCGAGTTGCCGGTAGGCCCAGAGGGTTCCGGTCATGCCGACGCCGGTCTGCACCTCGTCGAGGATGAACAGGGCGTCGTGCTGATGACAGAGGCGCTGCACGGCCTGCAGGAACTGCGGGCGCATGTGCCGGTCGCCGCCCTCGCCCTGAATGGGTTCGGCAATGAAACACGCTATGTCGTCAGGGTTTTCGGCGAAGGCGCGGGCGGCCTGGTCGAGGGCGTGCCGTTCGGCGGCCTCGATGTCGCGGCCCGGCTCGAGGAACGGGGTGTCGATGCGCGGCCAGTCGAATTTCGGGAAGCGCGCGGTCTTCACCGGATCGGTGTTGGTGAGCGAGAGGGTGTACCCGGTGCGGCCGTGGAACGCGCCGGTGAGGTGCAGCACCTTGGTGCCGAGTTCCGGTGCGCGCCCGTGCATTTCATTGTGCCGGGACTTCCAGTCGAAGGCGGCCTTGAGGGCGTTCTCGACCGCGAGCCCGCCGCCGTCGATGAAGAACAGGTGCGGCAGTCGCGGATCGCCGAGCACGCGCACGAAAGTGTCTACGAACCTTGCCATTTCGACGGTGTAGACGTCGGAGTTGCTGGGCTTGTTGAGCGCCGCCTCGGTGAGGTGGGTGAGGAAGCGCTTGTCGCCGAGCAGCGCCGGATGGTTCATGCCCAGCGCCGAGGAGGCGAAGAAGCCGAACATGTCCAGGTACGCCGTGCCGTCGCGCGCGTCCACCAGGCGGCGTCCGCGCGATTTGCGCAGGTCCAGAACAAGATCGAAGCCGTCGGCAAGAATGCTCGCGGCAAGGATTTCGTGCACCCGGGCGGGGGTGACCAGCTGCGTTTCGGCAACCGCCCTGAGCCGATCGGTTTCGAGGGTCACCACCCCAGCGTAAATGAATTTTTACGGTTCTGCGCGTGAGTATCGAAAGAATTACGAAACAAACCTATTTGTCATAGAATGTCTGCAGAATGATGGTGCTTCGAGTCCTGACGTTCGCGGTCGCACGGATCTCCTGCAGGAGCTGCTCCAGATGCCGGGGGGACGCCACGCGCACCAGCAGCATGTAGCTCTCGTCCCCCGCCACCGAGTGGCAGGCCTCGATGCCCGGAATGTGCTGCAGCAGTGCGGGCGCGTCGTCCGGCTGCGACGGGTCGAGAGGAGTGATGGCGACGAATGCCGACAGCATCTGTCCCAGGGCTTCCGGATCGACATTCGCCGTGTAGCCGCGAATCACGCCACGCGCCTCGAGTCGCCGCACCCGTGATTGCACCGCGGACACCGATAGGTTGGCCTTCTCGGCCAGATTCGAGAGGGTGGCGCGACCATCGGCAATCAGCTCACGGATCAGCAGTCGATCGATGTCGTCGAGTACAGGTTTCGCCGGTGTATCCGCCATCAGCGAAGGCTAACTCAGGGAAACGAACTCGTCCTCGGAACCTACCCCTGGAGCTGTTATGACTTCCGCACCGACCGAACGCAACACGCGTGAACTACGAGCCCGCGCCGGGGAGTTGCTGCGCAACCTCGGGGCGGAATCACCCGAACCGGGCGAACTGTCGGTGCGGACGCCGATCACCGGCGAGGAACTGGGCACACTGCGGCCGAGCACGGCGGGCGACGTGGACAGCGCAATCGAGCGGGCCGCCACCGCCTTTCGCGACTGGCGTGTCGTGCCCGCGCCACGCCGGGCCGCGGTGGTGCGCCGACTCGCCGAACTCCTGGCCCTGCACCTCGATGAACTGGGCGAACTGGTCACGCTGGAGGCGGGCAAGATCGGCGCGGAGGCGCGCGGCGAAGTCCAGGAGATGATCGACATCTGCGAATTCGCCGTGGGTCTTTCGCGGCAGCTGTACGGCAGGACCATGCCGTCGGAACGCCCCGGGCACCGGCTCATGGAGACCTGGCATCCGCTCGGCGTGGTGGGGGTGATCTCCGCCTTCAACTTCCCGGTCGCGGTGTGGGCGTGGAATACCGCGCTGGCGCTGGTGTGCGGGGACACGGTGGTGTGGAAACCGTCGGAGGCGACGCCGTTGACCGCGCACGCCTGTCACAGCCTGCTGCGGCGCGCTGCCGTCGAGGTAGGACTGGATCCCGAAGTGCACCAACTGATTCAGGGCGGATCCGAGGTCGGCGCACAGCTGGTGGACGATCCGCGCGTGGCCCTGGTCAGCGCCACCGGGTCGGTGCGCATGGGCGGCATCGTCGCACCGCGCGTGGCCGCCCGCTTCGGCCGGTGCCTGCTGGAGCTCGGCGGCAACAACGCCGCGGTGGTGACGCCCTCGGCGGATCTCGATCTGGCTTCGCGCGCAATTGTTTTCGCTGCGGCAGGCACGGCCGGGCAGCGGTGCACCACGCTGCGCAGGCTGATCACGCACGTCGACGTGGTCGGCCCACTGGTGGATCGCATCGCGGCCGCGTATCGCCAACTGCGCGTGGGCAATCCGCTCGACGACGGGGTTCTCGTCGGTCCGCTGATCAACGGCCGCTCCTACCGCGCCATGCAGGACGCCATCCGGCGCGCCCTGGCCGATGGCGGCGAATTGATCTGCGGCGGTGAGCGAGTCGAAGGTTTCGGCGACGACGCCTACTACGTGCGACCGGCCGTGGTGCGCATGCCGGCGCAGACGGCCGTGGTCCGCGAGGAGACCTTCGCACCCATCCTCTACGTGCTCACCTACCACGATCTGGACGCCGCCATCGAGCTGCACAACGGTGTCCCGCAGGGCCTTTCGTCCTCGATCTTCACGCAGCACCAGCGGGAGGCCGAACGTTTCCTGGCGGCCAACGGATCCGATTGCGGCATAGCCAATGTCAATATCGGCACCTCCGGCGCGGAGATCGGCGGCGCCTTCGGCGGCGAGAAGCAGACCGGCGGCGGACGCGAATCCGGATCCGACTCGTGGAAGTCGTACATGCGGCGGGCCACCAACACGGTCAACTACTCGTCGGAACTCCCACTGGCCCAAGGGATCAAGTTCGAATAGCGGCTCAGCTGGTGCGGCGGCGCAGGGTCGCCGCACCACCGACCAGGGTGACCACGCCGAAGACCAGAACCACGAGCAGATCGCGCCACAGCAGAGTGGTGGGTTCGGGGAAAATGCTGACCTCGTTGAGCGCGGACACCGCGTAACGCAAAGGCAGTGCGTTGCTGACCCATTGCAGGACCGGGGCCATCTCCTCGCGTGGCCAGATCAAGCCGCACAGCAGGGCCTGCGGGAACACCACGAGCGGGGCGAACTGCAGGGCCTGGAATTCGGTCCGCGCGAAGGCACTGGTGAACAGACCGGTGCAGGAGCCGAGGATGGCCGTGCAGACCGCGATGAGCAGCACCGTGGGAATACCGCCTTGACTGCGCAACCCCAGCAGCCCGTAGGCGATGGCGACCGCGATGGCCGCCTGCACGGTGGCCAGCAGGGCGAAGGCGACCGCGTAACCGAAGAGCAGGTCGAGTTTGTGCAGCGGCGTGCTGAGCAGGCGCTCGAGGGTGCCGCCGATGCGTTCGCGCAGCATGGCGACGCTGGTGATGAGGAACATGGAGGTGAAGGGGAAGACGCCGAGCAGCATCAGGCCCACCTGATCGAAGATGTCGAGGCGGTCGTCGAAGACGAAGCGCAGCAGGGTGAGCAGGGCCGACGGGATGGCCAGCACGATGACGATGGTGCGGCGATCGTTGCGGATCTGGGTGAGCACGCGCAGCGCGGTGCCGAGAAGCAGTGAGATCGACATCAGGCCAGGCTCTTTCGGTTCGGCGACGGTTCCGGGGGCGGGACCGGTTTCTGGCCCGAGGGGTCTGCCTGGCGCAGGATGAGCCGCAGGAACGCCTCTTCCAGGTCGGGGGCGGCGGTGGTGGCCCGGAGTTCGTCGGGCGTCTCGTAGGCGAGCAGGCGGCCCTCGCGCAGCAGCAGGAGCCGCTCGCAGCGGTCGGCCTCGTCCATGACGTGGCTGGACACCAGTAGCGTGGTGCCGGAGTCGGCGAGGGCGTGGAACTGCTGCCAGATATCGCGGCGCAGCACGGGATCCAGGCCGACGGTCGGTTCGTCGAGGATCAGCACATCGGGATTCGCCAGCATCGCGCAGGCCAGGGACACCCGGGCGCGTTGCCCGCCGGAGAGCGAATCCACCCGGCGGCTGGCGAAATCCGCGAGTCCGACGTCACGGATGGCGGTGTCGGCGGCGGTCGCGCCCGCGCCCTGGATGAGCGCGAAGTAGCGGGCGTTCTGGCGCACGGTGAGGTCGCCGTAGACGGATGGCTGCTGCGTCACGTATCCGACGCGACGGCGCAATTCGGCTGTGCCCGCTGGCATTCCGAGCACCTGGATGGTTCCGGAACGAATACGCTGCACACCGACGATGGCGCGCAACAGCGTGGTCTTGCCGGAGCCGCTGGGGCCGAGCAGTCCGGTGACGCTGCCCGCCGGAATCTCGAAGCTCACCTGGTCGATGACGCGCTGCCGGGCGCGTTCCACCACCAGATCGGTCACCCGGATCGCTGTCGTCATTTCGGATTCGCCTGTCCGGTAGTGGTATTCGCCGGTGTGGTGGAGCGTGCGACCTGAATGCCGAGGGTGCCGCCGCCCGGGAATTCCAGGACGGTGCGCAGGGGTACGCGCACGCCGCGCACCCGGATCCAGGTCGACAGGGTGGCCGCGGTATTCGCCGTCGGGAGCAGGGCCGCAATGGTTTCGGCGGGTACCTCGGCCTGGATGCGGAAGGCGTCGGTCCCCTCGAACTCGCCGCGTTCGGTGGTCCGGGGGTCGCGCAGATCGTCGAGCAACCGGGCGAATCCACCGGGGCCGAGCATGCCCGGCGGGCGCGCGGTCCCGGCGGGCAGGGGGCGCAGGGTGCCGTCGGGTTCGCGGCCGTACAGCGCGCCGTCCCGCTGCACGAACGAAATCACCTGCCCGAGCATGGTTGTCGCCGCGCCGCTCACCTCGCTGCCACCCGTCGTCACATCGGCTTCCAAGCGCTGGAAGGGAAAGCCCGGCACGGATCCGGTGGCGGTCAGCACGATGTGCGCCGATTTCATATGCCGGCTGGCGATAGCCGCATCCCGCATGATCAATCCGGCATCGGGCAGTCCCCCGGAGCCGTCACCGCAGGCCGCCAGCACCCCGGTCAGCGCCACCACCAGCAGAGTGTGCCGAATCCGGCTGATACGCCGTCCCATCGGCCACCTCCCAACCTTACTGGCTGGGACAGTACGACACCGACGGCCCGCACGGCTAGAGGGCCGGGTGGCTAAGAGGTCAGGGCGGTGGGGAGGCTCTCGGCCGCGCCGTCCGCCCGAACGGCGTCGTCATGCCGCGGCGCTGTGGCGACCAGTGCCGCACCGGCGACCAGTACGGGCACGGCGTAGGACATCATGTCGCCGAAGCCGACCGAGGTCCACATGGCGATCAGGAATCCCGTCAGCAGCGCGCCGGAGGCGGCGGCGACATAGCGGATCTTGATGCTGACGAGCAGCCCGAATCCCAGGACGGTTTCCAGCACCGTCGCCGTGAGGGCGGCGGTCGGCGCGGACCAATCCAGGAAGCCGGGCAACAACTTTCGCGTGTAGTCCACGAATGCGTCGTACTCGCCCCAGGAGACGCCGGGTGCGCCGGGCTCACCGAGCAGGCCGAATCGGTCGGCGACCGAACCGAGGAACAGCAGGGCGATCACCACCCGGACGCCGATGGTGGCCGGACTCCAGCGATTTCGCGTCATGACCGCGATGCCGATGATCACGACCGCGGTCGCCGTCGGCCAGCCGAGTTCTCCGTGCGCGAGCAGCACCCACAGCGCTTCCCCCAGCAGCACTGCCGCCGCGGCGACGAGTGCCCCAGTGCGAACTGCCATTTCCCCCGGACCTCCAGAACAGCGTTGTCGCATGCCGGGCGCACGGCCCGGCCGATGCGTTACCCGAGATCGAGTTCGGCAGCGGCCGTTGGAATTCCGCTTTCGGCCGCTCAGCCACGTTCGCCGAGGCGAACGACGGGATTCGAACCCGCGAGGGACGCCGTCCCAAAATTTCGAAGTATCCGCCGCCTGCGCACCGGGTATCGCAGCCCGCACGCTACCAGCGCCGCACAGCAGGGGCCAAGGCGATATCGGTGTGGGACACCGGACGGCCCCGGGCCTTCCGGTCCGGGGCCGTCGGGGTACCGCGGCTCGCCCCTGCTCGACGCGGGGGTCAGTCCGGCGTGTTGTCGTCGGCGATGGAGCGGATCTGGTTTTCGTAGGCCGCGCGGGTGACGGTGTCGGCCGGGTGCAGGGCGCGGTCGCCGTTGAAGAGCCTGCGCACCAGGCGCACCGCGGGCTCCGGGGCGGCGGCCAGGGCGACGTCGATGGGGCCCAGGTAGTTCGGCACGGCCACTTCGGCGCGGCGGGTGCGCACGGTGTTGACGATGGCGGCGGCCACATCCTCCGGGTCCACGGTGGGCATGCCGTTGCCGAGGGCCAGGCCCGACGACAGGCGGGTGCGCACGGCCGAGGGCATGACGCAGCTGACGCTGACGCCCGCCGGGGCGAACTCCAAACGTGTTGCGGCGGAGAGTCCCACGGCCGCGAACTTGCTCGCGTTGTAGACGGCCAGGCCCGCGATCGGGATCTTGCCGGCCAGGGAGGCCACGTTCACGATGTGCCCGTGCCCGCGGTCGATCATGCCGGGCGCGACGGCGCGCATGCCGTGGATCAGGCCCCACACATTGATGTCCATGGCGGCGCGGCCGACCGAATCCGGTTCGTCCAGAAAGGCTCCCGCGGGCATGACGCCGGCATTGTTGACCAGGATGTCGACGCGGCCGAACTCGGCCACCACCCGATCCCACTGCTCACGATGGCGCACGTCGAGGTCGAAAGCCTTGCCGCCCAGCGACGCCGCGACGCTCTGTGCGGCGGCGGTGTCCACGTCGGCAATGCCGACCTCGGCGCCCCTGCTCGCGAACAGGACGGCCGTCTGCTCGCCGATGCCGCGGCCCGCACCGGTGATCAGCACCCGCGCGCCCTTCAATTCGATTGCGGGATAACCGCTTCCGAAGACACTCATGCGAAACTCCCTTGTTCCAGCGCCCGGCGGGTGCTCTTCAGGCTGTGCTCGAAGGTGGCGAGACGGCGGCGGCCGTCCATGAAATTGGGGCCCATGACCGCGAGATCCGCTGCGGTGGCGTCGATTCGGAGCACCTTGGTGCCCGCCGCGCGGATCAGCGCGATCTCGGCGTCCAGCTTCTCGCTCATGCGATTGCGCAGCTGACGTTCCAGGAAGTGGCCCGCACTGGCGGCGGGGATGCGGCCGGTGGAGGCCATCGGGGCGATCACCACGACCTCGTCGAGATCGGCCGGGATGAGCAGGTCGACCGACGCGGTGGAGGCCGCGCCGCCGTCGATGAAGGTGCGGCCCGCGATCGGCACGGCCGGGAGCCAGCCGGGGACGGCCCACGAAGCCCGCAGTGCCGCACCGAGACTCGCGTCCGGCGCGGACGGCGAACCGAAGGCGACGCGTTCGCCGGTGGCGTCGTCCATGGCCACCAGCCAGGTGGCCGGATGCTCGACCCAGCTGCGGCCCGGATTCAGCCGGTCGGCCAGGCGCTGCAACCAGGCCGGGTCGCCGCCGCCCTGCGGCAGCAGGCCGCTGCCCGCGGTGAGCAGGGCGTGGCCGTTGCCGGGCCGGGCAAGTAGTTCCCGTGCGGAGCGGCCCAGCGCGCCGGACCGCAGGCGCGGCTTGGGCAGCGGCGGGATGCGCCCGGGTTCGCTGCGCATGTGGGCGGTGAGGATCGGGTTGGTGGAGGTCCCGTTCTGCATGGCGACCAGCTCGTCCACGCCGATGCCGCTGCCGAGCATGGTGAGCGCCTCGGCGCCGGCGGAGGTGCCGATCATGACGTCGGCTTCGCGGGGATCCCAGTCCAATACGTCGCGCACCGAGGCCAGCGCCGCGACGATCCACGCCATGCCGACCGTGCCGCCGCATCCGATGGCCAGGCCACGTCGCTGTGACCCGTTCCTGTTACTCATAGTCTCGAACACTAACAGTTTTCGGATACTGGCGGTATCCCGAAACCGGTTTTCGCATAGAATTCGGCGCATGGCACGACTCACCCGGTCCGAAAGCCAGGCCCGCACGCGCGCGGATCTGCTCGCCACGGCGCGCGATCTGTTCCTGACCGACGGCTACGCCAAGACCAGCCTGGAACGCGTCGCCGAAGAGGCGGGGTACTCCAAGGGCGCGGTCTACTCCAACTTCAAGACCAAATCCGAGCTGTGCCTGGAGGTGCTGGGGCTCATCCACGAAACAAAGTTCGGTGAGGTCAGCGAGCTGATCGAGGAGGGCAGCCTCGAGCAACGCCTGGAACGATTCCAGGGCTGGGCCGAACGCACCCTCGGCGATGTCGGATGGACCAGGCTCGAACTCGAATTCGCGACTGTAGCCCGCGACGATCCGATCCTGGAGGCGGCCCTGGTATCGAACCTGTCGCTGATGCGCGGCACGGTCGCCGCGCAACTGCAATCGCTGGCTGACTCACTCGGCATCGAACTGCCCATGTCGACTGAGGACGCCGCCACCTCGGTGCTGAGCCTCGGACTGGGACTGGGCATACAGCGTGCCCTCGATCCGAGCCTGCCGGCCCGCCTCATCACCGATGCCGTGCGAGTGTTGATCACGCCCGCACAGCACCCCACCCAGTAACGGGGGCCGGGGGCAGCGCCCCCGATTCCGGGGGTCCGGGGGCGGAGCCCCTGGGGAATATCAAGCCCGGAAGTGGAGGGTCCATTCGCCGCGATAGTGCAGGCGGGTGACGCTCACCGGTGGAACGTCGATGCGCCAGAACGACTTCGCGGGTGCGTCCAGGGTGACCAGCAGCGCGGCACGGATCACCGCCGGGTGGGTGATGGCGATCGTCGGCTCACCCTCCACCGCGATATCGGCCAGCCATTCGCCGGTGCGCTCGAGCACATCCGTCACCGATTCACCGCCGTGGCCGCGATAGGACGGGTCGGTGAGCCACTGGTACAGGTCCTCCTTCGGCACCGACATGAGCTCGCCGCCGCGCCAGGCGCCGGCGTCGAGATCGCGTAGTCGGTCGTCCTCGTCGCCCATCAGACCCATGAGCGCGGCGGTTTCGACGGTGCGGCGTTCGGGGGCGGTGAGCACGCGGGCGGCCTGCAACCGGCCGCATGCGGAGACGGCGCGGCGGCCCGCCTCGGTCAGCGGCTCGTCCACCGGGAATCGTGCTTTGCGCATCGCCTCGGTCATACCGTGACTGACCAAGTCGAGTCGGAGCACCTTCTGCACGGTTCGAAGCGTACGCGTGGCCGCCAAGGCCGTACTTCGATTGCCCGTGCTTCGCTCAGGGTGGAATCGGACACCGGCAGGCCGGCGCAGCGGCCGTGGCCTGCGACCGCGCGCCGACCGGCGGACCAGCGCGGTGCGGCCCTGACGTGTCGGTGCCGCGGTGCACACTGGGGCCATGGATCGGTTCTCCCCCGCGACTCGGCAGTGGTTCGAAGGCGCGTTCCCCGCGCCCACGGCCGCCCAGCTCGGGGCGTGGAATGCCATTGCGGCGGGTGAGCACACGCTGGTCATCGCGCCGACCGGGTCGGGCAAGACGCTGTCGGCCTTCCTGTGGGCGATCGATCAATTGGCCACGCGCGAACCGGAGGCGGTGGCCGCGCCGAGTTCCAGGGGCCGAGCCACCCGGCCTTCCAGCGGGGATGCCGCACAGCGTGCCCCGGAGCTCGGGGGCGAGGCAGCCGAGAGCCGCCGGGGAGCCGGTGGCACGGCACGTAAGACCTCGGTGCTGTATATCTCGCCGCTGAAGGCGCTGGCGGTGGATGTGGAGCGGAATCTGCGAGCACCGCTGGTGGGGGTGACGCAGACGGCCAAGCGGCTGGGGCTGGACGCGCCGGAAATCCGGGTGGGCGTGCGTTCGGGCGATACCAGTGCGGCGGATCGGCGGAGTATGCAGCGCACGCCGCCGGACATTCTGATCACCACGCCGGAATCGCTGTTCCTCATGCTCACCTCGGCGGCGCGGGAGACGCTCAGCGGTGTGCACACGGTGATCGTGGACGAGGTGCACGCTATCGCCGGGTCGAAACGGGGGGCACACCTGGCACTTTCGCTGGCGCGTCTGGATACGTTGACGGAGCGGCCCGTTCAGCGGATCGGTTTGTCGGCGACGGTGCGGCCGCCGGAGGAGGTCGGGCGGTTCCTGGTGGGTAGCGCGCCCATCACGATCGTCGCGCCGCCCGCCCCCAAGACGTTCGATCTGTCGGTGCGGGTGCCGGTCGCGGATATGACCGAACCCGATGCGGGCGGCGAGGATTCGGATCAGCCCGGCTCGATCTGGCCGCATGTGGACGAGGCGATCGTGGATCTGGTGCTGGAGCATCGGTCCTCGATCGTGTTCGCGAATTCGCGGCGGCTGTCGGAGCGGCTCACGGCGCGGTTGAACGAGGCGTACGCGGCACGCATCGGCGAGGCGGTGGCGACCGAGCACAAGCCGCCCGCGCAACTGGGCGCGTCCACCGAGGTGATCCACGGGGCGACAACGCTTTTGGCGCGCGCTCACCACGGGTCGGTGAGCAAGGAGCAGCGCGCGATCATCGAGGACGATCTCAAGAGCGGGCGGTTGCGCTGTGTGGTGGCCACCAGCAGCCTGGAGCTCGGGATCGACATGGGTGCAGTCGAATTGGTGGTGCAGGTGGAGGCGCCGCCCTCGGTGGCGAGCGGTCTGCAGCGGGTGGGGCGCGCCGGGCATCAGGTCGGTGAGATCTCGCGCGGCGTCATCTTCCCCAAGCATCGCACCGACGTCATCCACTGCGCGGTCTCGTCCATCCGCATGACGGCCGGGCAGATCGAGAAGCTCGCCGTCCCCGCCCATCCCCTCGATATTCTCGCCCAGCAGACGGTGGCCGCCTGTGCGCTGGAACCACTCGACGCCGACGCCTGGTTCGAGACGGTGCGCGGCACGGGAAGCTATGCGGCCCTGCCCCGTTCGGCCTACGAGTCGGTGCTGGACCTGCTGTCCGGCCGCTACCCCTCCGACGAGTTCGCCGAACTGCGCCCCCGCATCGTCTGGGATCGCGACGCGGGCACCCTCACCGGCCGCCCCGGCGCCCAGCGTCTGGCGGTGACCTCCGGTGGCGCAATCCCCGACCGCGGCCTCTTCCCGGTCTTCATGGTCGGCGAGAAAGCCTCCCGCGTAGGCGAACTCGACGAGGAGATGGTCTACGAATCCCGTGTGGGCGACGTCTTCGCCCTCGGCGCGACGAGCTGGCGTATCGAAGAGATCACCTTCGACCGAGTCCTGGTCACCCCCGCCTTCGGCCTCCCCGGCCGCCTCCCCTTCTGGCACGGCGACTCCCTCGGCCGCCCCGCCGAATTGGGCGCTGCCCTGGGCGAATTCGTCCGCGTGGCGGGTCAGGCCGTGGAGCAGCTCCCGCGCGGCGCACGTGCGACCTCGGACAGCAGTGCCCGCCCACGGGCAGGCGCGAAAGGCTCGGACCGACTCGATCCCATCCACTTGGGCGCTGCCCTGGACGAATTCGTCCGCGATGCGGAACAGACCCTCGAGCGCGGCGCACTGCCCTCCGCCCACTCCGGCGAGACGGACCGCGCGGCGACATCGCAGGACGACGCGGCAACGCGCGGCCGAGCCCAGGGTGGGGAGCCTCCCACGAACAACGACGTACCTGCGGGCGGCAAGACCGCGAAACTCGGCAAGGCCGGCGCACGTCGCTCTGTGCACAGCGGCCAGGCCGTTTCCGACTTGGATCGGGTGGCACATGCGGCCGGGCTGGATGCCAATGCGACGGCGAATCTGGTTGCGCTGCTGGAGGAGCAGCGGGAGGCGACCGGGCAGTTGCCGACGGATCGGACACTGCTGGTGGAGCGGTTCCGGGATGAGCTCGGGGACTGGCGGGTGGTGTTGCATTCGCCGTACGGGATGCCGGTGCATGCGCCGTGGGCGCTGGCGGTGGGGGCGCGGCTGCGGGAGCAGTTCGGGGTGGATGCGGCTCCTACGCCTTCGGATGACGGAATCGTGGTGCGGCTGCCGGATACGACGGACGATCCGCCGGGGGCGGAGTTGTTCGTGTTCGAGCCGGACGAGATCGATGATCTGGTGACCGAGCAGGTGGGCGGGTCGGCGCTGTTCGCGTCGCGGTTCCGGGAGTGCGCGGCGCGGGCGCTGCTGCTGCCCCGGCGCGATCCGGGGAAACGCGCGCCACTGTGGCAGCAGCGGCAGCGGGCGGCCCAATTGCTGGATGTGGCACGGAAGTTCCCGGATTTTCCGATCCTGCTGGAGACCGTGCGGGAATGCCTGCAGGACGTGTACGACCTGCCGTCGCTGCGGGATCTGCTGGGCCGGGTGGCGCGGCGGCAGCTGCGACTGGTGGAGGTGGAGACGCCCGCGCCGTCGCCGTTCGCGAATTCGCTGCTGTTCGACTACATCGGCACGTTCATGTACGAGGGCGACAGTCCGCTCGCCGAACGTCGTGCTGCCGCACTGTCGTTGGATTCCAGCCTGCTGGCCGAACTGCTCGGCCGGGTGGAACTGCGCGAGCTGCTGGACGCGGAGGTGCTCGAGCAGACCGAGCGGGAACTGCAGCGACTCACCCCGGAACGGCACGCCCGCGATCTGGAGGGGCTGGCCGACCTGCTGCGCCTGCTCGGCCCGATCACCGCCGAGGAAGCGCGCGAACGCTGCACCGACGATCCGCGTCCCTGGTTCCAGGAGCTGGTGAAAGCCCGTCGCGCCCTGGAGGTTTCCTTCGCGGGCTCGCAGTGGTGGGTGGCGATCGAGGATGCCGCCCGCCTGCGCGACGCGCTGGGCGTACCCCTCCCCATCGGCGTCCCCGCCGCCTTCATCGAACCGGTCGCCGACCCCCTCGGCGATCTCGTCGCCCGCTTCGCCCGCACGCACGGCCCTTTCACCCTCACCCAGGTGGCGCACCGCTTCGGCCTCGGCACGGCGGTGGCCGCCACCGCCCTGCACCGTCTGAGCCTCGAAAAGCGGGTGGTGGAAGGCGAATTCACGCCGGGTTCAGCCGGCACCGAATGGTGCGACACCGAGGTTCTGCGCCGCCTGCGCCGCCGTTCCCTGGCCGCCGCCCGCAAGGAGGTGGAGCCCGTCTCCACCGCCGCCCTCGGCCGCTTCCTGCCCGCCTGGCAGCACGTCGCCACCCGCGAATTGCGCGGCCTCGACGGCGTGGCGGCGGTGGTGGAACAGCTTGCGGGCGTGCCCATCCCAGCTTCGGCCTGGGAATCCCTCATCCTCCCGTCCCGGGTCCGCGACTACTCCCCCGCCCTGCTCGACGAACTCCTCGCCACCGGCGAAGTCCTCTGGTCCGGCCACGGCTCCATCACCGCCAAGGACGGCTGGATCGCCCTCCACCCCACCGACCAAGCCCCCTTCACCCTCCCGCCGCCAACCGACCTGGACCTCACCGAAACCCAGATCAGCCTGCTCATGGCCATGGGGGCCACCGTCATCGGCGGCCCCGCGCACCGTCCGAATACCACTGGGGTAGAACCGCATCCAGCCGACTCGGGTGCGAACGGCACGGGGCCGACCGGGAGTGACCAGCGGTCCGCACGCACCGGCACACCGGCTGATCTCGTGCGACCCACCGACCTGGAATCCGGCGATGCGAACAGTGGCGCCCCGGCCACCGATTCCCGTGCGGCGAAATCTCGCACCGCGGGTCCGTCCGGAACGACTGCTCCCGGTATAGGTGCCACGGGCAGCTCCCGCCTCGGCCCGCCCGCCTCGGCTCCCGCGTATCAGGTGGTGCCGAGTTCAGGTGGGGCGTACTTCTTCCGGCAGCTCGCGGAATCGACCGGGGTCGAGGACGAGGCGGCTGTCGTTTCCGCGCTCTGGGAGTTGGTGTGGGCCGGGCATGTGGCGGGCGATACCTTCGCGCCGGTGCGCGCACTGCTGGCCGGGACCACCCGGACGACGACCGCGCACCGCACGCCGCGCCGGGCCCCGCGTGGCCGGATGTATCTGCCCGGCGCGGGGATGCCCGTGCGCACGAGTTCGCCGCAAGTGGCCGGACGCTGGTCGCTGTTGCCGGAGCGGGTGGTGGACAACACCCTGCGCGCCCACGCCACGGCGGACATCCTGCTGGAACGCTACGGCGTGCTGACGCGAGGCTCGGTGCAGAGCGAAGGCGTCCCCGGCGGATTCGCGCTCATGTACCGGGTGCTCACCGAATTCGAGGATCGTGGCCGCTGCCGCCGCGGTTACTTCGTGGATTCCCTGGGCGGAGCGCAGTTCTCCACCACCGATGTGGTGGATCGCCTGCGCTCGTTCGACACCGATCGCACCGGGCAGCCCGAATCGACCGGCACCGCCCTGGCCCTCGCGGCCTGCGACCCCGCGAATCCCTATGGCGCGGCACTATCTTGGCCGAAGGCCGCCGCCGACGGGGCCGGACATCGACCGGGCCGCAAAGCGGGCGCGCTGGTCGTGCTGGTCGCCGGTGAGCTGGCGCTCTACCTCGAACGCGGCGGCAAAACCCTGCTCACCTTCACCGAGGATCCGGCCGTGCGCACCGCCGCGGCCGCCGCCCTGGCCGATCTGGTGCACGACCGCCGAGTCGACTCCCTGGTGATCGACCGGGTCAATGGAGAATCCGTGCACGGCAACACCTTCGCCGGATTCCTCACCGAAGCAGGCTTCGCCCCCACGCCGCGCGGTTTCCGGCTACGGAGCCGCCCGTGATGCGGCGAACCGGTCCGCCACCCGCTGAGCTGCGGCCGATTGCCCCGGGCGACAGGGCGCTGCGCCCGACCCCGGACCAGAGTCGCGGGCGAGGCGGGCATGCCCGAAGGTGACGCGGTCTTCTTGACTGCCAAGCGGCTGCGTCCCGCCTTGGCGGGAAAGACGCTGACGCGTAGTGATTTCCGCGTTCCCCGGTACGCCACGCTCGATCTGCGGGGCCAGCGGGTGGAGAGCGTCGGGACGTACGGAAAGCATCTGTTCATACGGACAGCCGAGGTCAGCATCCACACGCATCTGAAGATGGAGGGGTCGTGGCGGGTGTATGCGCCCGGACAACGGTGGACCAAGCCGGGGTTCACGGCGCGGGTCGTCCTGGCGACCGATGATGCTGAAGCCGTGGGGTTTTCGCTCGGAACGGTGGAGGTGCTGCGCGTGGGCGACGAGCACGCCGTGACCGACCGGTTGGGCCCGGATCTGCTGGCGGCGGACTGGGATGCCGAGGAGGCGGTGCGCAGGCTGGAGCGGGAGCCGGCGATTCCCATCGGGGTGGCGTTGCTGGATCAGACGAAGCTGGCGGGGATCGGGAACATCTACCGGAGCGAGGTGTGCTTTCTGCGGCGGGTGCATCCTGCTACACCGGTCGGCCGGATCGCGGATCTACCGGGGCTGGTGGACGAGGCACAGCGTGTTTTGACTCGCGCGGCGCACGAACCACCGTGGCGGGCACTGGTTTACGGCAAGCAGCACCGGCCGTGCCCGCGGTGCGGGACCAACCTTGTGGTGCGCATGCTGGGAGATGGCGTGAAGGAGGAGCGCGGGATCTATTTCTGCCCGCGCTGCCAGCCGACGCCGGTCGTCTGATTCAGTCCTGGATGGTGGGGACGATGGGGACCGGGTCGAGGACTTCGCGGCGCGCTTCGGGGGCTTCCTGGCGGAGGGCGTCGGCGGCGGCGTCGTCGGGTTGGGTTTGGGATTCGATTTCGGCTTTTACTCGGGCGCTGTAGGTTTCGACTTCGCGGGCGATGTCGGCGTCGGACCAGCCGAGGATGGGGGCTACGAGGCGGGCCACCTGGTCGGCGCAGTCGACGCCGCGGTGGGCGTATTCGATGGAGATGCGGGTGCGGCGGGCCAGGATGTCGTCGAGGTGCAGCGCGCCTTCGGCGGCGGCCGCGTACAGGGCCTCGACCTGGAGGTAGCCGGGGGCGGTCGTAATCGGTTCCAGGAGTTCGGCTTTGCCTTCGGCCATGCCGACCACCTCGTCGATGAGGGAACCGTAGCGGTTGAGCAGGTGCTGGATTCGGTACGGGTGGATGCCGTACTTCTCGGCGAGGTGCGGGATCTGGTTCATGAGGGCGTAGTACCCGTCGGCGCCGAGCAGGGGGACGCGTTCGGTGATGGTGGAGGGCACGCTGCGTGGAATGTCTTGTGCCGCTTCGTCTACCGCGTCGTAGGCCATGACGCGGTAGGTGGTGTACTTGCCGCCGGCGATGCCGACCAGGCCGGGTGCGATGCGGGCGACGGCGTGCTCGCGGGAGAGTTTGGAGGTCTGATCGCTCTCACCGGCCAGCAGGGGTCGCAGGCCCGCGTAGACGCCGGTGATGTCGGCGTGCGTGAGCGGGGTGACCAGCACTTTGTTGACGTGTTCGAGCAGGTAGTCGATATCGGATTTGGTGGCGGCCGGGTGCGCGAGGTCGAGGTTCCAGTCGGTGTCGGTGGTGCCGATGATCCAGTGGTCGGTGCCCCACGCGATGACGAACAGGACGCTCTTCTCGGTGCGCAGGATGATGGAGGTGTCGCTGGCGATGCGGTCGCGCGGGACGACGATATGAATGCCCTTGGATGCTCGGACATGGAATCGACCGCGAACATGCGCGAGAGCCTGGAGTTCGTCGGTCCAGACGCCGGTGGAGTTGACCACCACACTGCCGCGCACCTCGGTGGTGCGGCCGTCCTCGCTGTCGCGCACCTTCACGCCGACCACCCGGTCCGCCTCCCGCAGGAAGCCGACCACCTGGGTGGAGGTGCGGATGACCGCGCCGTAGTGGGCGGCCGTGCGCGCCACGGTCATGGTGTGCCGGGCGTCGTCGACCACGGTGTCGTAGTAGGTGAGGCCGCCGGTGAGTGCGCTCCCCTTGAGTCCGGGAGCCAGCCGCAGCGCCGCCGATTTCGTCAGATGATGCTGTCCCGGAACGGATTTCGCGCCGCCCATATTGTCGTAGAGGAACAGCCCGGCGGCCACGTACGGCCGCTCCCACCCGTAGCGCGAGAGCGGGTAGAGGAAGCGCAGCGGCTTCACCAGGTGCGGCGCGAGCCCGGACAGCGCGAGTTCGCGCTCCTTGAGCGCCTCCCGCACCAGCCCGAATTCCATCATCTCCAGGTAGCGCAGACCGCCGTGGAACATCTTGGACGAACGGCTGGAGGTGCCGGCGGCCAGGTCACGCGCCTCCACCAGGGCGACCTCGAGTCCCCGGGTGGCCGCGTCGAGCGCGATGCCCGCGCCGACCACGCCGCCGCCGATGACGATCATGTCGAAGTGGTCGCTTCCGAGCCGCTCCCAGGCAGCGTCGCGCTGCTGGGGGCCGAGGAACTGCGATTGCGGTTTCGGGGTCATGCTCGACTCCTTCAAGTCGGTTCATGCAGCGCTCCAGCTACCCGATAGCAACCGTAGACCACGGGCCCGGCTCACGGTGCGACCACCCGCCCCCGGTGTCGAATGCGCACCACCCGCGGCAGCGGTGACCCCCAGGCTCCAGTGTCGCAGCGCCGCACCCACTCCCGCGTCGAGTAGCCTGCTGAAATGCGTCGCTATGTTGCCGCCATCGATCAAGGTACGACCTCGAGCCGGTGCATCGTCTTCGACCACCAGGGCCGGATCGCCGGAGTCGCCCAGCGCGAACACGAGCAGATCTTCCCGCAGCCCGGCTGGGTCGAGCACGATGCCGAAACCATTTGGCGCAACACCGAAGCCGTGATCGGCGAGGTGCTGGACAAGCTCGGGATCGGGGCCGCCGACATCGCCGCGGCCGGCGTCACCAATCAGCGCGAGACCACCGTGGTGTGGGAGCGCGCCACCGGCAAGCCGATCCACAATGCCATCGTCTGGCAGGACACCCGGACCGCCGCGCTCACCGAGGAACTCGCCGGTGACCACGGCCCCAACCGCTACGCCGACCGCACCGGCCTGCCGCTGTCCACCTACTTCGCCGGGCCGAAACTGCGCTGGATTCTCGACCAGGTGCCGGGCGCCCGGCAGCGCGCCGAGGACGGCGAACTGTGTTTCGGCACCATCGACAGCTGGATTCTGTGGAATCTGACCGGCGAGCACATCACCGACGTCACCAATGCCTCCCGCACCATGCTCATGGATCTGCGCACGCTGCAATGGGATCCGCGGATCTGCGCGGAATTCGGGGTGCCGATGGGCATGCTGCCCGCGATCCGCAGTTCCTCGGAGGTGTACGCGGACATCACCAGCACCGCACTGGCGGGCGTACCGGTGGCGGGCATTCTCGGCGACCAGCAGGCGGCAACCTTCGGGCAAGCGTGCCTGACACCGGGCGACACCAAGAACACCTACGGCACCGGCAACTTCATGCTCATGAACACCGGCACCACACCGGTTTTCAGCGAGCACGGACTGCTGACCACCGTCTGTTACCGGCTCGGTGAGGAAGACGCCGTGTACGCGCTGGAGGGTTCCATCGCCGTCACCGGCTCGCTGGTGCAGTGGCTGCGCGACAATCTGGGCATCATCAATTCCGCCGACGACATCGAGGAGCTGGCCCGCAGCGTGCCCGACAATGGCGGCGCGTACGTGGTGCCCGCCTTCTCCGGCCTGTTCGCCCCGCGCTGGCGGCCGGACGCGCGCGGGGTGTTCGCGGGCCTGACGCGGTTCGTCAACAAGGGCCACATCGCGCGAGCCGTGCTGGAGGCCACC
Source organism: Nocardia huaxiensis (assembly GCF_013744875.1). Lineage (NCBI taxonomy): Bacteria > Bacillati > Actinomycetota > Actinomycetes > Mycobacteriales > Nocardiaceae > Nocardia > Nocardia huaxiensis. The sequence goes on along the minus strand of NZ_CP059399.1, from coordinate 1,564,325 downwards.
GCATTCCAGACCCGCGAGGTCATCGACGCCATGCGCGCGGATGCCGAGGCGCAGCAGCTGGATGTCGCCAAGGTGACCCTCAAGGTCGACGGCGGCATGGTGGTGAACGAACTGCTCATGCAGTTCCAGTCCGACATCCTGGACGCGCCCGTGGTGCGCCCGGTCGTCACCGAGACCACCGCCCTGGGCGCCGCCTACGCGGCCGGGCTGGCGGTCGGCTACTGGGCGAGCCCGGAGGACATCCGGGCCAACTGGGCCGAGGACAAGCGCTGGAATCCCACCATGTCCGAGGGCGACCGCGACTACCTCATGCACGAGTGGAACAAGGCGGTCGAACGCACCTACAACTGGGTTTGACCACCCCCGTCATCCCGGCATGCTTTCGGCCGGGATCCACACGGGAAGGTGCAGTACCTACTGTGTGGATCCCGGCCAAGAAGCGCGCCGGGATGACGGGCGGGTCATCGGAATACGATATGCCGTAGAGCGACTGCTCGACCCACGGCGACGCAGGGGTACCCGCCCGGAGCGACCTACCGCAGCGGGCGGGTACGTCCTAGACCGGCTCGGCGACGGCGACCAGCGGGTAGACGCCGTTCTCGTCGTGGACCTCGCGGCCGGTGACGGGCGGGTTGAACACGCACATCATGCGCATGCGGGTGCGGGCGTCGAGGCGGTGCCGTTCGTGGCCGTTCAGCAGGTACATCGAGCCGGGGGCCAGCTGGTAGGCGGTCTGGTTGTCGAGGTCGATGAGAGTGCCCTCGCCCTCCACCAGCCAGACCGCTTCGATGTGGTTCCGGTAGTGGAATTCGTGGGTGGTGCCCGCCTCGATTGTGGTCTCGTGGAAGGAGAATCCGACTCCGTCGCCGCCCAATACGATGCGCTTGCTGCGCCAGCCCGGTCCCGCGACATCGCGGTCGGTGCCGGTGATTTCGGCGGTGGTGCGCACGATCATGGTCAGTTGCCCTTTCCGGCGCAGACGACATCGACGGAGGTGGCCAGGATTTCGAGGCCGTGGTCGAGTTCGTCGGCGGTAATGGTCAGCGGGGGAAGCAGTTTCACGACTTCGTCCTCGGGGCCGGAGGTCTCCACCAGCAGGCCGTGGTCGAAGGCGACACTGCACACCTTGCCGGCGAGGGAGGCGTCGGCGAAGGCGAGACCGTGCACCAGCCCGCGGCCACGGCTGCTGAGCCCCTCGTGCGCGGCGGCCATGCCGCCGAGCGCGCGCTGAATGCGTTCGCCCTTCACGAAGGTCGCGGTCTGCAGGCCGCCGTCGGACCAATAGTGCTGCAGCGCGGCCTGAGCCGTGACGAAGGCGGGATTGTTGCCGCGGAAGGTGCCATTGTGCTCGCCGGGCGCCCACTGGTCGAGCTCGGGTTTCATGAGCACCAGCGCCATCGGAAGCCCGTAGCCGCCAATGGATTTGGACAGCGTCACGATATCGGGGGTGATGCCCGCCGCCTCGAAGGAGAAGAACGGCCCGGTGCGCCCGCAGCCCATCTGCACATCGTCGACGATGAGCAGGATGCCGCGTGCGGCGCACAGTTCGGCCAAGCGCCGCAACCATTCCGGCCGCGCCACGTTCACCCCGCCCTCACCCTGCACGGTTTCCACGATGACCGCGGCGGGGACGTCCAGACCCGACGAGGTGTCGTCGAGCGCGCGCTCCATCCACTCCAGGCCGTCGGTGTCGCCCAGGTAGCCGTCGTAGGGCATCGAGGTCGAATGGTTCAGCGGCACACCGGCTCCCGCACGCTTACCGGCATTGCCGGTGACGGCGAGCGCGCCCAGGGTCATGCCGTGGAAGGCATTGGTGAAGTTCAGCACGGCGGTGCGCCCGGTCACCTTGCGCGCCAGCTTGAGCGCGGCTTCGACGGCGTTCGCGCCGGTGGGTCCGGGGAACTGCACCTTGTAGTCGAGCCCGCGCGGCAGCAGAACCGTGCGCTGCAGGGTCTCGAGCAGATTGCGCTTGGCGACCGTGGACATGTCCAGGCCGTGCGTGATCCCGTCGCCCGCAATGTAATCCACGAGCGCCTGCTTGAGCACGGGATTGTTGTGCCCGTAGTTGAGCGCGCCCGCGCCGGCGAAGAAGTCGAGGTAGTCGCGGCCGCTCTCGTCGTGCAGCCAGGCGCCGCTGGCGGTATCGAACACCGTCGGCCAGGAACGGCAGTAGCCGCGCACATTCGACTCGACGTGCTCGAAGATCGTCATATCGGTGCTGGTCATCATTCCTCCGGGTGGGTCGGGGTGATGCGGTAGAGAAGTTCCGGCTCGTGCGGATCCGGGAAGTCCGGGCGTTCGAAGAGGGGTCGCGAGGTCAGGGCCGCGCCGCGGCGGCGGGCCAGGGCGGCGAACATGGCGATGGACGCCTTGTTGTCGGGCGAGATGGTGGTCTCGAGGGTCGAGACACCTTGCAGGGACAGGTCGTCCAGCAGGCGGTCGAGCATGGAGACGCCCAATCCGAGCCCGCGGTAGGGATGGTCGACGGCCACCTGCCAGACGAACAGGGTGCCGGGCGCCTCCTGCCGCCGGTAGCCGATGACGAATCCGGCTACCGTACGCCCGATTTCGGCCACCATCGAGGTGGCAGCGAAGTCACGGCACCACATCAGGTACGCGTAACTCGAATTGGTGTCCAGCACACCGGAATCGGCCGCGATATGCCAGATGTCGGCGCCGTCGGCGACACGGGGGCTGCGCAGCACGGTGTGCGAATCGATGGTCGTGGTGGCCCACACCTGTGCGGGGCCCGGGAGTACATCTTCGGAAACGGGAAATTGGCTGAATTGCGTCTTCATGACGAATCTCAGCCTTACCGAGCGATCTTGAGGTCACCCGGTCGAGATCATTACCGTTTCATGACGGCTATGCCGGCGATCGTCATGAAAGCGTACTTTTCGCGCGCGCGAAAGCCGCGCCACCTGCGGGTACGCCGGTGGCGCGGATTGTTTCGAATTGCCGCGGATTACTTCCGGACGATTACTCGGCCAGGTCGGGGCAGATGGGCAGGCGGACCACGAAGCGCGCGCCACCGCCCGGGCGGTCCGCGCAGTCGACGCGCCCGCCGTGTGCGGCCACCGTCTCCGCGACCAGCGCCAGACCGATGCCGGTGCCGGTCGCGGTGCGACGGCCGGCGCGCACGGTGGCGAAGCGTTCGAAGATGCGTTCTCGTTCTGCCACAGGGACTCCCGGGCCGCGGTCGTCGACCGCGATCACCGCCGCATCGCCCGCGCGCCGGACGCTGACGCCGGTGATGCCACCGCCGTGGCGGACGGCATTGTCGAGCAGATTCGCCAGTGCGCGTTCGAGTTCCAGCTTGCGGCCGCTGATCGTCACATCCTCGACCACGGTCAGCAGTTCGGACGCGTGCTTCCGGCCGGAGAGGGTATGCCTGAGCAGATCCGCTACCGAAAGGGGTTCGGTATCACCCGCATGGACGCCCGCCTCGACGCGCGCCAAGGCCAGCATGTCGTCGAGCGTGCCGACCAGATGCTCCAGCTCGTCGTCGACCAGCGCCAGCGCACGCCGGGAACGCTCCGGCATATCGTCCGCATACCGTTGCAGCACACCGACACTGGTGACGAGCGTCGTGAGCGGTGTGCGCAGTTCGTGGCTCACATCGCCGACCAGGCGGCGTTCCCGTTCGATCCGGCGTTGCAGCGAATCGACCATGCTGTTGAAGGCATCCACCGTCGGCGAGAGATCGTGGTCCTCCGAGCGCGGCAGCCGAGTGTTCAACTCGCCCGCGGCGATTCGCGAGGCGGTGCCCGAGATCCGGCCGAGGGGTTCGAGCACGCGGCGGCTCACCCACACGCCGACGGCCGCACCGATCAGGGTGGCGGCAAGCACGCTGGCGATCAGCACATGCCCCAGCCGGGCGGCGGATTCGCCGGGATGACTTCGCACATAGTCGGTTCCGACCGTGTACATGATCACCGCCAGCAGGAAGGACACCAGGCTGGCGCTCACCGCGAAGGCGAAAACCACACGGCCGCGCAGACTTTGCGGTACCCGCAAGCGTCGGCGCGGGCGTTCGCCGGTCACCGCTGCACGTCGAGCCGGTACCCGAGGCCCCGTACCGTCACGACCACTCGTGGATCCGAGGGATCCCGTTCGATCTTCGTGCGCAGGCGGCGGATATGTACGTCCACGATCCGCTCGTCACCGAAAAATCCTTGGTCCCAGACTCTTTCGAGCAGAGTGGCGCGGCTGAAGACACGTCCCGCCGAACCGGCCAGCTCGCACAGCAGGCGATATTCGGTGATGGTCAGATGGATCTGCTCGTCGCCGCGGCGCACGGTGCCGCTTTCGGGCGCGAGCACCAGGGGTGCGTCCGGATGCTCATCCAGCACGGTGGTGGCGAGCTCGGGTTCGTCCTCACCGGCGGCGGCCTCGACGGCGAATTGCATGCGGCGGCGGACCGCCCGCATGCGGGCGGTGATCTCCTTGACCTCGAACGGCTTGGTGACGAAGTCATCGGCACCCGCTTCCAGCGCCGCCACCACATCATGGGTGTCGTCGCGGGCGCTCACCACGATGATGGGCACATCGTGGTCGCGGCGGATCTCCCGGATACAGGTGAAGCCGTCCATGCCGCCGAGCATGAGGTCGACGATGACGACGTCGGGCGCGCCGTGGTCCCGCAGCAGCCTGAGCGCGACCTCCGCCTCCTCCGCCTCGGAGACGTCGTAACCCTCGTCCTCCATCGCCAGCCGCAGGGCGGCGCGGACGCGGTCGTCATCCTCCACGATCATCAGGTTCGCACTCATATCAGTCCTCACTGTCAGCCAGATCGGGCCGCGTGCGCTCGGAAAGCGCACAGCAACCCGCCCGCACAGTCACAGCAACAAGGACTACCCGGTCACGTCAAATCGAAACCGAATCGTGACATTGCCCACCGGTGGCTTGCCAACGGGGGTTACACCTGCCCGTGGGCCTTGGCCAGCCGGTCGACGGCTTCCCTCAGAGTGCCCGCGTCGGAGGTGGTGAAGCACAGTCGCATGGAATGCGAGTAGTCGGTGGAGACGGCGAACGCGGAACCGGGCACGTAGGCCACGCCCGCGTCCAGCGCCTGCGGCAGCAGGGCCTGGGTGTCGGTGCCGTCGGTGAAGTCGACCCACACGAACATGCCGCCCGCCGCGTCGGTGGCGGTGACGCGGTCGCCGAAGCGGGTGCGCACGGCGTCCACGAGCGCGTGCGCACGTTCGCCGTAGGCGGTGCGGACGGTGTCGATGTGCGTGCCGAGCCAGGCGGTGTCGGCGAGCAGGTCGGCGGTGATCTGCTGGGTGAGCGCCGAACCACACAGATCCGCGCCCTGCTTGAGCAGCTCGACCGCGCGGCACACGCGCACGGGCGCGGTCATCCACCCGGCCCGCAGGGTGGGGGCCAGGATCTTGGAGGCGCTGGAGAGCCGGATCACATTGGGCGAGTGGGCGGCCACAGGATCCGGGGACGGCCGGTCGAACCAGAGTTCGCCGTACGGGTCGTCCTCGATCACCCAGAACCCGTGCGAGTCAGCGAGTTCCGCCAGTTCGCGACGGCGCTGCGGGCTCATGGTGACGCCGCCGGGATTGTGGAAGTTGCTCACCGTGTGCACGAAGGCCGGACGTTCCCCGCTCGCCAGCAACTCGCGCAGAACATCGATGCGCATACCCTCGGAATCCAAGGGCACGGCCAGGATTCGCGCGCCCGCGGACCGGAACACCTGTAGCGCACCGACATACGCGGGATCCTCGACGATCACCAGTGCGCCGGGATCGAGCAGCACCTCGGCCAGCAGCGAAAGCGCCTGCTGCGAGCCGTGTGTCACGAAGACCTCGTCGACCGGCACGGTCCGGCCCAGTCGCGCCGACTCCCGCGCGGCGAGCACCTCGCGGAGCGGACCCCACCCCGGCGACTCGGTGTACTGCAACCGCGACCGATCCGACAGCGCCGCCTCGGCCGCTACCGCGATGCGATCGCGCGGCATGAGTTCGGCATCCGGCAGCCCTCCGGCCAGGCTGATGATGTCGGCGCGCGCGGTGAGCTTGAGCAGGTCGCGAATGGCCGAACTCCGCAGGCCGTCGAGACGCCGCGACAGCGGGGGGACTTGCGCCGACATGGGAACACCTCCGAGGGAACGCCGGGGTATGCGAAATTCCACCATGTCACACGGCTACCAGAATATGAAATGACATTCCCATACTCTGAGATGAACCAACCCGCAGCTGCGGTGTTCACCCCGTCATCCCCGCGTGCTTTTGGCGGGGATCCACAGTCGACGGCACAGCCGATTGCGGTGGATCCCGGCCAAAAGCATGCCGGGATGACGGGAGGGCTACTCCGGGTACTGAATGGCCTGGATGAGGTTCCGGCCCTCCAGGTTCACCGTGGTGATGTGCGGCCGGTACACCGTGGTCGTCCCGTCCGGGCGATGCTCGGTCACATCCACATCGAACTGCTCCGGCTGCACCTGCAGGATCCGCACGCAGTATGTGGTCCCCGGCGGAATCTGCTGGTCGATCGCGCCCTGCATGACATCGGCCGGCAGCACATTCGACCCCGGAGCCACGAACGACAGCGCCTTGACGCCGCTGCGCTCGGAATAGTAGGCGTGCTGGAAGCCGAGAATGGCGTCCGCGCCACTGGCCGTACTGCCCGGCCCGTTCCCGATGGTGAGATTGCCCTCCCGCTTGGTGGGGCAGCTCAATTCGGCCGGTGCGGACGAGGTGGTGACCGACTGCTTGGCCGTGGACGTGGCGGGCACGACAGAGGTCGCCGCCTGGTCGTCCGACCCGCCGTCCCGGGACGTCACCGCGACCACGACGCCCGCCGCGACCACGAGCGCGACCACCGCACCCACACCCGCCGCGATCTTCCCCCACGGCGGCGCGGGCTTCTCTTCCTCCGGGCTCTTCCCCTGCGGCGCAACATTTTTCGGCGCCAGCGCGCGTCCGATCGGGTCATCGGCCCACGACAGCGAATCCGCCTGCGACTCGGCCCGTTCCGGCGGCGGCGTGGGCGGGAACCCATCCGACCCCGAATCCCGCCACCACGAACCGGCGCTACCGGCCCCCGAAGACTGCACCGCCGCACCGGAATTCGACGCGGCCGCAGCCGACTGTTGCGCGCTCCCCGCGACCGGGTTGGCCACGACGGTGGGATCGGCACCCGCACCCGACGGATACTGTCCGCCCACGGGGGGATACTGACCGGTCGACGGCTGTTGCGGCGCGACCGGCGAATACTGCCCGGTGGCAGGCGATTCCCCACCCACCGGCGGGTACTGCCCGGTGGCCGGCGGCGTCCACGAATCCGGCGCACGATACTGCGGCGGCGGCGCCGGCACCGACGGCGGCGCATCGGCGGGACGCCACGCCAGATCCGGGCTGGCGGGCTCGCCCGCGGGTGCCCATCCGGCCGCACCCGGCTCCACAGCCGGACCGAAGTCGTTCAGCGAGGGGCCGAAATCATTGAGGGCAGGCCCGAATCCGGCAGGATCGGACTCGGAATCATCCACGGGCGGCCCGAAACCACCGGGCGCAGCGCCGGAGTCACGCACCGGCGGGCCGAAATCATTCAGGGCCGGACCGAAGCCGGGTTCCGGCTGGGCCGCGCCTGGCCCCGGCTGGGACTCGGACTCGCGGTCAGGGCGATCCGCCGTCTCGTCCTTGCCGGAAACCATCACCCGTCCTTTCGCCACACACACGTGGGGCGGTCACCCCTGACCGCCCCACGCGACAGACTCACCTGTCAACCGGTGCCGCTGGCGCGGCACCGCCTCAGTTCTGTACCGAACCGCCCACCTGTGCGGTCAGACCACCGAAGTCCGACGTCTGGGCAGGAAGTTCACCTGCCGGGAGCTTACCAATCTGGCCGGCGGCCTCCAGGATGGTCTCGCCACCGGGGAGCAGACGGATCCAGTTCTCGGCGTCGGCCTTGAGGGCGTTGGCGAGCGTGGTGTCGAGGATGAACTCGAGCTTGCGGTCCTCGTCGGTGCCGGCGGTGGCGAACGCCGTCACCTTGATCTGGTTGGCGATCGTGTAGTCCAGCGACATGCCGGCCGCGCCGACGCCGCCCGGCGTGGTGTAGCCGATGGTGCCGACGTAGCCGTCCAGGTTGCTGAAATGGTGGGTGTTGGCGGCCCAGCCGCCCAGCAGGGTGCCGCCGTCGATGCTGACACCGAGCTCACTGTGCGGGCCGGTCATCTCGACCACCGGCGCGGTGGGGGCGGAGTCCAGGACCGGCGCCTGCCAGCGCGGCTGCTGCTCGACCACGACCTCGTCGGTCAGGGTGTTCACGGACGGATCGGCCGGGGCGCCGTTGCCGGCGCCGGGCTGACCGGTGCCCGTCTGCGGATTCTGCACGCCCGCCTGCTGATTCTGCTGGCCGGCCGGATTCTGCTGTCCCGCTTGCTGATTCTGCTCGCCGGTCTGCACGTTCTGGCCCGGCACCGGCAGCGGGGCGACCCGCGGCACGGTCACACCCGGCTGCACCTTCTTGGGATCGGTGCCGGCGGGCTGATTCTCGTTGGCCTTCGGGCTCTCCGAGTCCGGCTTGGGCGCAGCGTCGTTCGACTTCGGCGTCTCGTCGTTCGGTTTGGGCGAGCCCGGCGTGGTCACACCCGGCTGGCCGTTGTTGTTCTGCGCGCCGTTGTTCTGGCCGCCATTGTTGTTCTGCCCGTTGTCATTCGGCGCGGTGTTGTTGCGCCCGCCGGGCTCGACGGTGCTCTCGTCGGTGCCGCCGTTCTGCCCGGGGGCGGCCGGCACCGCGCCCGGATCGGCGGGTGCCGCATTGGCGGGTGTGCTGAACAGCGTCACCGCCGTGGCCGCGACGGCCAACGACAGGGAGGTGCTCGCCTTGATCCGGTTCGGCTTGCGGTGCTTCACTTTTCGCTCGATTCCTTCGTCCCTCGCGCGCGATCGGTACGCGAGTGCCGGTCAGGTCGAGCACCGGCTCCGCCGACGGTCATTTGAGCACCGGCTCCGCCGGAAGGGTTGACCCCCCGACAATCTCGCGATCACCCTGCCCGATCGCATCCCGTGGCGAAGTGAATCACACGTGGTGCAAGGCGGCAAGCGGCAGATGTCACAACTTTCGCTGTTCATCTGCCGGCCGCCCCGGCCGACGAGTTGTGTTCGCTATCAATCGAGGTCGTCGTGGCGCATGAGCTGGCGTGCGGCCTCGGTCACCGAACCGGTCAGCGACGGGTACACCGAGAAGGTCTGCGCGAGATCGTTGACGGTCAGATTGTTCTGCACCGCGAGGGCGATCGGCAGAATGAGCTCGGAAGCGATGGGCGCCACCACAACTCCGCCGATGACCACGCCGGTGGCGGGACGGCAGAAGATCTTCACGAAACCCCGTCGCAGGCCCGACATCTTGGCCCGCGGATTGGTGTTGAGCGGCAGCATGACCGTGCGCGCGGGCACCTCACCATTGTCGATCGCCGTCTGCGAGACGCCGACGGTGGCGATCTCCGGGCGCGTGAACACCGCGGACGCAACGGTTTTCAGGCGGATCGGCTGCACGCCCTCACCGAGCGCGTGGTACATGGCGATGCGGCCCTGCATGGCGGCCACGGACGCGAGCGGCAGCAGGCCGGTGCAGTCGCCGGCCGCGTACACGCCGGGCGCGGTGGTGCGGGAAACCCGGTCCACGCGCAGGTATCCGCCCTTGTCGAGTTCGATGCCGACGCGCTGCAGGCCCAGGTTCTCGGTGTTGGGCACGGAGCCGACGGTCATGAGCGCGTGGGAGCCGGTCACGACGCGGCCGTCGGACAGCTTCACCGCGATGCCGTCGGCGGTGCGCTCCACCGCGTCCGCGCGCGCGTGCTTGACCAGTTCCACACCGCGCTCGGCGAGCGCCTCCTCCAGCACCAGCGCGGCGTCGGCGTCCTCGCCGGGCAGCACGCGGTCGCGGCTGGAGACGAGTTTCACCTTCACGCCCATCTCGGTATAGGCGGACACGAATTCGGCGCCGGTCACACCGGAGCCGACCACGACCAGTGTCTCGGGCAGTTCCTTGAGGTCGTAGAGCTGACGCCAGTTCAGGATGCGGTCACCGTCGGGTTCGGCGCCGGGCAGCACCCGGGGGCTGGCGCCGGTGGCGATGAGCACCACCTCGGCCTCGAGAATCTGCTGGCCGTCCGGGCAGGTGGCCTTCACCAGGTGGGTGGCCAGGCCGGGCGCCTGGTCGATGATCTCGCCGAAGCCGGACAGCACGGTCACGCCGGCCGTCTGCAACTTGGCCTTGATGTCGGAGGACTGCGCCTGCGCGAGCGCCTTCACGCGCGAGTTCACCTCGGCCAGGCGCACCTGCGCCTGCGAGGGGTGCACGGTGATGCCCAGGTCGCGGGCGCGGCGCAGGTCGGTGCGCACGCCGGTGGACGCGATGAAGGTCTTGGACGGCACGCAATCCCACAGCACGCATGCGCCGCCGATGCCGTCACTGTCGATCAGCGTGACCGGCGCGCCGTGCTGTGCCGCGACCAGCGCCGCCTCGTAACCGGCCGGACCGCCACCGATGATCGCAATGCGGGTCATTGTCCCTCGCTTCTGCCTCGGCGCTCGGGATCTCCGGCCGCCGCCCTACAACGTTATCGGGCCAGGTCCTCACGGCTGCGAGCACGTCGGGTGTGATCTTTACGGGCGTTTTGTGCGTTTAGCTACCACGCCGCGCCCGTGCGCGAACCGCCCGGTGACGGGGATCGGGGACGGTTGCGGATTTTGTTCGATAGGCTTTTGTGGTGCCGATTTACGCCGCCTATGGATCCAACATGGATCCCGAGCAGATGCTGAAGCGCTGCCCGCACTCCCCCGTGTACGGAACCGGCTGGCTGGAGGGTTGGCGGCTGACCTTCGCGGGCGACGACATCGGCTGGGAGGGCCCGCTGGCCACCGTGGTCGAGGACCCCGCCGAACGCGTCTTCGTCGTCCTCTACGACGTCCCGGACGACGACGAGATCAGCCTGGACCGCTGGGAGGGCTCGGACTTCGGCATCCACAAGAAGATCCGGCTGCGCGTCACCCCCAACCAGAGCACCGGCACCGACCCGGTCCTCGCCTGGCTGTACGTGCTCGACGCCTACGAGGGCGGCCTACCGTCGGCCCGCTACCTGGGCGTCATCGCCGACGCCGCCGAAAAGGCGGGCGCACCAGCGGATTACGTGCTCGCCCTGCGCACCCGCAACTCCAAGAACGTGGGACCGGGCACCTTCGGGCTGTAATCTCCCAGGGGCTCCGCCCCCGGACCCCCGGAATCGGGGGCGCTGCCCCCGGCCCCCGTTACGAGGTGTACCCGGATGCCCGGAATCGGGGGCGCTGCCCCCGATTCCGGTTGGTTCGTGAATTCCTCAGTGCGAGTTCAGGACCAGGTTGGTCATGACGCGCACGCCTGCCACCAGTGCCCGCTCGTCGATGTCGAAGGTGGGCTGGTGCAGGTCGAGCTGTTCGCCCTGACCCGACCACACGCCGAGCCGCGCCATCGCGCCCGGCACCTCCTCCAGGTACCACGAGAAGTCCTCGCCGCCACCGGATTGCAGGGTGTCGGCGAGCGCGTCGGGTCCGAGCGGCCGGATGGCGTCCTCGAACATGCGCACGGCCAGTTCGTCATTGACCACCGGCGGCACGCCGCGCTTGTAGTTGAGCTGGTACCGCACGCCGGTCGGTGCGAGCAGCCCCTCGACGATCTCGCGCACCATGGGCTCGAGCAGCGACCAGGTGGCGTGATCGCCGGTGCGGACGGTGCCGGTGAGCATGCCGGTCTGCGGAATCGCGTTGGGCGCCTTGCCCGCCGACACCGCACCCCACACCATGACGGTGCTGGTGCGCGGATCGATGCGCCGCGACAGCAGACCGGGGAGTCCGGTGATCACGGTGCCGATGGCGTAGACCAGGTCGCTGGTCAGGTGTGGCCGCGAGGTGTGCCCACCCGGCGAATCCAGCACGAGCTCGACGGTGTCGGCGGCGGAAGTGATGGCCCCCACGCGAATACCGACCCGTCCGACCTCCAGCCGCGGATCGCAGTGCAGCGCGAACATGCGCGACACGTCTTCCATGGCCCCCGCGGCGACCATGTCGATGGCCCCACCGGGCATGACCTCTTCGGCGTGCTGGAACACCAGCCGCACACCGACCGGAAGGTTCGGGATCTCGGCCAGCGCCAGCGCGGTGCCGAGCAGGATCGTGGTGTGCGCATCATGCCCGCAGGCGTGCGACACACCGGGAACGGTCGAGGCGAACGGCAGGCCGGTGTACTCCTGCAGCGGAAGCGCGTCCATATCCGCCCGCAGGCCGATACGGGGAGTGTCGGGACCGATGTCGACGATCAGGCCGGTGCCGCTCGGTAGTTTGCGCGGCTCCAATCCCGCCTTGACGAGCCAGGATTCGATGAACTCGGTGGTACCGAATTCGGTCCGGGAAAGCTCCGGATTCGCATGGATGTGCCGGCGCCACGAAATGAGATCGTCCGTGTGCTCGGAAAGCCACGCTTCGACCGCGTCACGCCCGGTAACCATGTCCATAGCCTCCATTGCCGCGCCGGCGGGCTGCATGGATACACACGTGCCCGCCTTGTGCCCCAGCGCTCTGGTAGCTGCGGACCGGCCGGTTGTGCTCACCGAATATCCTCCTGTCGTCGCTGAAACTGCCGTTGCAGAACTCGTTCCGACAACCTGTCCCTATGAAATTGATCGCCTGCGATGGTTATCGCGGTGCGAGCCAATGCCGTTGCCCCGTCCAGGACAGCGCGGTCGGCCGACGCGTTCACGGCCGCGGCCGCGAACGCGGGCTGGTGGGTCACCGCTCCCCCGGCATCGATGCCGATGACCGGGTGGATACCGGCGATGACGTTGGTGACATTGCCCATATCCGTGCTGCCCAGCGGCCGTGCGGCTTCCAGTTCCGGAGCGATCGGCGCGCGTCCGAGTTCGAGGATCTGCTCGCGATAGGCGCTCAGCAGCGCACTGTCGGGAGTGAGCTCGGTGTACGTCGGCGCGAGCTTCCGGATGTCATGTGTGCATCCGGTCGCCAGGGCACCAGCCTCGAAACAGGCTGATGCTCGTTGCATCAGATCGTCGAGGGTCGCGGAGTCGCCTGCGCGTAGGTAATACAGCAGTTCCGCGTGTCCGGGCACGATATTGGGGGCCACGCCGCCCGACCCGACTATACCGTGCAGTTGCTGTCCGGGGAGTAGATGTTGGCGTAGCAAACCTAGTGCAACCTGCGCGACCGTGACCGCATCGAGTGCATTGCGCCCGTACTCCGGCGCGGCGCTGGCATGCGACTCACGGCCCTGGAAGGTCACGGACAGGTCCGCGAGGGCCAGGGAACGCGCGCCCGCGATGTCCTCGGGACCGGGATGCACCATGAGCGCCATGGCCAGATCGTCGAAGACGCCGCGGTCGAGCATGAGGACCTTGCCGCCGCCGGACTCCTCGGCGGGGGTGCCGAAGACCTTCACGGTGAGGCCGCACGCGTCGGCCACCGCGGCCAGACCGAGCGCCGCACCCACCGTGGCGGCGGCAATGATGTTGTGCCCGCAGGCATGTCCGATTTCCGGGAGGGCGTCGTACTCGGCGAACAAACCGACCACAAGGTCTCCGCTGCCGTATTCGGCGGAGAAAGCCGTGGGCAGATCGGCGATGCCCTTGTCGATGCGGAAGCCGTGTTCCCGCAGGGGCTCGATGGTTTTCTCGACGCTGCGGAACTCCTCGAAGGCGAGTTCGGGTTCGGCGTGAATGGCGTGCGAGAGGGCGATGAGCTGATCGCGGCCGGCGGCGATGGCGGAATCGGCGGCGGTGAGCACGGTGGGGTCAGCGGCGGCGAACGCCGGGGATTCGATCTTGTTCCGGGCAGCGGCGGATGACGGCACGGCTGTCTCGTGCCGACTGATCGGTATGCAGGATCTCCGATCATCGCCGCTGCGCGATGGTGGCATGCCCCACAGTCTCGCACTCCCGGCGCGCGGTGTCGCACCAGGTGAGCCGGAAATCTCGCGCGCGGCGGCATCGTCGAGACAGGAATAGGGGCCCTGACGGGATTCCGCCGGGCCCCTATCGGGTTTCGCGCTGCGTCAGCGGGTGTCAGCTCGGGCTGAAGGCCAGGTTCTCGGGGGTGGTCTCCACCGCGAGGCCCTCGAGGGTGACCTTGTGCAGGGCGCGCTTGATGACCGGAAGGTTCGGCTTGCGGTTGCCCTTCAGCATCTCGGCGCGCGCGATAGCGGTCGCGAGCAACTGGTCGGCATCCGCTTTGCCGTCCACGATGCCGGCCGCGATGGCGTCATCGGCGGCGTAGCGACGGCCGGTGGTCATGGCCTCCACGCACACCTGATTGGTGAGGCGGCCGGTCAGCAGGGCGTTCATCGCCACGGTGAACGGCATGCCCAGGTGCACCTCGGGCAGGCACCAGAAACCGCGGTCCGCGCGCATGATGCGGAAGTCGCAGGAGGTGGCCAGCATGGCGCCGGCGCCGAAGGCGTGACCGTTCACGGCCGCGATGGTCGGCAGCGGGAAGGTCAGCAGGCGGCTGTACAGCGAGTGCACACGGTCCAGGTACCAGCAGTTCTTGTCGAAATTGCTGAACAGCCAGTCGGTGTCGAGGCCATTGGAGAAGAACTTGCCGTTGGCGGTCACGACCAGGGCGGCCGGACCCTCGCTGGCCTCCACCTCGTCGAGCAGCGCGTGGACCGCGTCGATCCAATCGGGGTGGAAGCGGTTCTCGCTGTCGATGTTCTGGCCCTCGACGCCGAGGTACAGGACGAACACATCCCCATCGCGGTTCAAATACGGCATGAGTGCAGCGTAGCGAGGGTGCACCGACAGACCTACTGGCGGGTAGCGTTTGTGTCACGGATCGGGTGGCATGCCGAAAAGCGTGCGAACAGGACAGCTCTGCGGCGCGGGCGGGCATCGGAGATCGCAGGCGACTAGGGTGGGCGACATGCTAGCCGCGCAGGCCGCCGAGGCGATCGCCGAACGTACTGGAGTGCAGCAACACCGGGTCGCGGTGGTGCTCGGGTCGGGCTGGCAGGAGGCCGCCCTCGAGATCGGGGATCCCAGTGCCTCGATACCCATGTCGGAGGTGCCCGGGTTCGGAGAGCCCACGGCGCAGGGACATCAGGGCACGATCCACTCGGTGCTGGTGAACGATCGGCCGGTGCTGCTGCTCATGGGACGCCAGCATCTGTACGAGGGCAAGGAGCCCGCGCAGGTCGTCCACAATGTGCGCACCGCTGTGGCCGCGGGCGCGGAGACGATTCTGCTCACCAATGCGGCGGGCGGCATCCGCGACGGGCTATCGGTCGGCGAACCGGTATTGATCAGCGACCACCTGAACCTCACCGGCCGCACCCCCCTGGTGGGCGCGGACTTCGTGGACCTGGTCGACGCCTGGGATCCCGAATTGCGCAAGCTCGCAAAGGAAGTCGACCACACGCTCACCGAGGGCGTGTACGCCGGGCTCACCGGCCCGCAGTACGAGACCCCCGCCGAGATCCGCATGCTCCGCACCCTGGGCGCCGACCTGGTCGGCATGTCCACCGTGCTGGAGGCCATCGCCTGTCGTGCGGCGGGAGCCCGCGTGCTCGGCATCTCCCTGGTCACCAACCTGGCCGCCGGCATCACCGGCGCGCAGCTCTCGCACGCCGAGGTGCTCGCCGAAGGCCACGCCGCCGCACCACGATTGGGCAAGCTCCTCCGCGGCGTCCTCGAGCGCCTGTAGGCGGCGGGCCATGCTGCGCTTCGGCACGGCGGGCCTGCGTGGCCCCCTGCAAGACGGCCCCGACGGCATGAACATCGACACCGTCACCCGAGCCACCGCCGGCATAGCCGACTGGCTCCGCAACCGCTGCCTCGGCGGCGGCCTGGTGATCGTCGGCCGCGACGCCCGCCACGGCTCAGCCGATTTCGCGGCGGCCACCGCCGAAGTCTTTGCCGCCGCGGGCTTCTCGGTCCTGCAACTCCCCCGCCCGCTGCCCACCCCGGTGGTGGCCTACGCGGTGAAAGCCCTGGGAGCCGTTGCGGGAGTGCAAATCACGGCATCCCACAACCCCGCCACCGACAACGGCTACAAGCTCTACCTCGACGGCGGCTCCCAGATCGTCCCCCCGGCCGACGCCGAAATCGAAGCCTGCATCGACGCCGTACGCACCCCCGTCCCCCGCACCGACCCCACCCCCACATCCCCTGCCCCGGAACGGCTTTCGCTCCCCGCCGGAACCACTGGCGCCGAGATGGGCGAGGCAATCGTCCGCCGCTACGCGTCCCGGGTAGCCGAGCTCCCCCACCTGATCGGCGACGGCAATCGAGAACCCGTGCAGCGCAGCCCGATTCGCATCGCCCTCACCGCCATGCACGGCGTGGGAGGCGAGCTCGCGGTATCGATCCTGCGGGCGGCCGGATTCGACGACGTGCACGTCGTCAGCGAGCAGTTCGCCCCGGATCCGGACTTTCCCACGGTCGCCTTCCCCAACCCGGAGGAGCCGGGCGCATCGGACCTGCTGCTGAAGCTCGCGGAGCAGGTCGGGGCGGATGTGGCCATCGCACTGGATCCGGATGCGGATCGGTGCGCGGTGGGCGTCCCCGGCCCGAACGGCTGGCGCATGCTGCGTGGCGACGAAACCGGTGTCCTGCTGGGCGATTTCGTGCTGCGCAGCGCCGCGCCGGATTCGCTGGTGGCCACCACCATCGTGTCGTCACGACTGCTGAGCAAGCTGGCTCCGGCGCGGGGAGCGCGATATGCCGAGACGCTCACCGGTTTCAAATGGCTGGCACGTGCGGGTGAGGGCCTCGTCTACGCGTACGAGGAAGCCATCGGTCACTGCGTGGACCCGGCCGCCGTGCGTGACAAGGACGGGATTTCGGCGGCCGTGCTCGCGGCGGATCTGGTAGCGCAATTGAAGGCGGCCGGTCGCACCCTGTTCGACGTACTCGATGATTTCGCAGTGGAATTCGGCGTGCACGCGGGCGATCAGGTGTCCTTGCGACTGCCGGATGTCACCGAGGCCGCCGCCGTGGTGGCGCGACTGCGCGAGACCCCGCCGACGGAGATCGCGGGAGTTCCGGTGTCCTGCACCGATATGTCCACGATCCGCGGGCAGATGCGTACCGACGCACTGATTTTCGACGGCCCGTCCCTGCGCATCGTCGTCCGCCCCTCCGGCACCGAACCCAAACTCAAGTGCTACCTCGAAGCCTTCGAACCGGTCCCGGCCCCGGCCCACTTGAAAGCCGCCAGGGCCGCCGCCACCCAGCGCATCGCCGAAATGCGGGCCTTCTGCGAGAAGCTCTGAGCGCGCATCGGCAGAAGTCCCACTCGTCCGACGTGCGCCCCATGCGGAGGACTTTCGACCAGGCGCTTAGCCTCGAAAGCGGTCTTCTTATTCGTCGAGGCGGGGAGCGAGCCGTGAATCAGCCGCATTGCACCCACTGCGGGAGCACCGGACTGGAACCCGGGTTCATCGAGGATGCCGGTGAGTACGCGAAAGGGTACGCACGCTGGATACCGGGGCCGCTGGAGTTCGGCCCCTTCGGCGGCGTCAGGCGAATGGGCAAGCGGCGCTTCGGCATCGATGCGTGGCGTTGCACCGCGTGCTCACATCTGGAGCTGTTCGTCCGGCCGTCCTGACGGTCAGCGGGGGCCGAATTGACGGTCGCCGGCGTCGCCGAGGCCGGGGACGATGAAGGCGTCGGAGTTGAGGCCGCGGTCCACCGAGGCGGTGACCAGGCGGATGGGGTGGCCCGACTTCTCCAGCGCGGCAATGCCTTCGGGGGCGGCGACGACGCAGAGGACGGTGATGTCGCGGGCATTGCGGGTGGCGAGCAGGTCGAGGGTGTAGACCATGGAGCCGCCCGTGGCGAGCATGGGGTCGAGGACGATGACCGGGGTTTCGGAGAGGTCGTCGGGGAGGGACTCCATGTAGGGGGTGGGCTGATGGGTGTTCTCGTCGCGGGCCAGGCCGACGAAGCCGATGCGGGCGTCGGGGACCAGGTTCTCGGCGGTCTCCACCATGCCGAGGCCGGCGCGCAGGACCGGGACCAGCAGGGGCGGGTGGGCCAGGCGGGTGCCCTCGGCGGCGGCGACGGGGGTGGCGATGGGGAAGGTGACGACGGGGGCCTCGCGCAGCGCCTCGTAGACCAGGATGCCGGTGAGGTCGCGCAGCGCCGCCCGGAATGTCGGATTCGAGGTGCGGGCATCTCTCATGGTGGTCAGCAAAGCGGCAGCGAGCGGATGGTCCACGATGTGAGTGCGCATAGGAAAACGATAGGTCAGCCCGGCTCTCCCCGGTCCCGCGCGGCCAGATTCCCCGAAACCCGGGAACCGAAACCCGCTCCCCCGCGTCCAATCCCCTGCAGGACGTAATCACTCCACGACCAGCACGACAGGGGTTCCGATGCCCGGCATCTCGATCGACCCAGCCGCCATGACCGCCTACACCGCAGCGGCCACCCACCAGGCAGCCACCCTCACCACCGCGAGCATCCTCGCCGCAAC
Source organism: Nocardia huaxiensis (assembly GCF_013744875.1). Taxonomy (NCBI): domain Bacteria; kingdom Bacillati; phylum Actinomycetota; class Actinomycetes; order Mycobacteriales; family Nocardiaceae; genus Nocardia; species Nocardia huaxiensis. The sequence goes on along the minus strand of NZ_CP059399.1, from coordinate 1,545,855 downwards.
CGCCGACCCCCTCGCGCTGGCCCCCGCCCTGGGCCGCATAGGCGCCGACTTTCTAGCGGCCTACGCGGCAGCCCACACCACCCACACCGGAAGCCTGGCCGCATTGTCGACCGTCCTCGCCAGCCTCGGCACCGCCACCAATGGCTCGGCCGACGCCTACATCACCACCGACCGCACCAACGCCACCACCCTGAGCACCCTCACGCCGGAGGCGAACATATGAGCGCCACAACCGAACTCAGCGAAGAGATCGCGGTGGATGTGGCGGGGCTGGCACAGGCCATTGCCGAGTTGTCGGAGATTTTCGGGAACGGGTCGGCCGGGGGCGTGGCCGATGCCTTGCGGCAGACGTCGGCCACGGTGGACGGCGTACACGCGGAGGGACGGGAGGGGATCGACGGGTTGTACGCGGCCTGGCGGGGCGGGGCCGGGGATGCGGCCATGGGGATGGCACTGGAGGTACAGACCGCGGCTGCCACCCTGTCGGATCAGGGAAATGCCATGGCGCAGGCGGTGGATCGGGCTGCGGGGGTGATCGGGCAGGGGCAGCGGGAGTTGAAGGAGATCGAGCGGTCGTTCGGGGAAACGGTGGCGGGACTCGGGGCGGAGGGGCTGAGTCCGGCGGGCAAACAGGTGATCGTGTCGGAAGCCATCGAGCATCTGGGGCGCGCGGTGCGGGTGGTGGAGCGGGTGCGGGCCGAACTCGAGGTGGAGACGGCGGCAATGGAGGAGTTGGCCACGCCACCGCCCATACCCGAGGCCGCGGGTGCGGTCCCTGCGAGTGGTGTTGGCGCTGAGGTTGTTTCGGCCGCCGTCGGCGCACAGGGAGGCGGTGCGGGGCAGATCCGCCCGGCGGGCGGTTCAGGCGATGACGGGACGGCGGCTTCGTACGGAATGACGGCCATTCCGGCATCGACAGGACTTGCGTCCGCAGTCACCGGTGGCCGAGGCGGCACCGCATACCGCGGCTCATCCGGCGGGCGTGGCGGGACCAGTGGGAACGGGCGTGGCGGGATAGCCGGGAACGGCCGAGACACCGACGAGATGCGGACAACGGCCACCGGGGTGAAACTTACTCTGCCCGACGGCAGTACCGTTGAGGCTCCCAACCAGCAGGCGGCCGATGCGGTCCGCAATGCGATCGCTGCGGTCGGCACGCCGTATGTCTGGGGCGGCACCACACCCGGTGCCGGACTGGATTGCAGTGGGCTGACACAGTGGGCGTATGCGGAGGCAGGGGTGTTTTTGCCGCGATTGGCACAGGAGCAGGGTCATGGCCATGCACAAATCGGTCCAGGGGACTTGATGCCGGGCGATCTGGCCGTGTGGGATGGCCATGTCGCCATGGTGATCGGCAACGGTCTGTTGGTGGAGGCGGGGGATCCCGTCCAAATCGGTCCGATTCGAACGGAGAACATCGGTATGCAGTTCCTCGGCTTCTACAGGCCAACCGCATGACGCCACCGCAGGTTCCGCCTGTCACGGTGGCGGCCAACACCAATCGGGCCGGCACGGTGACGGTACGCGCCACCGATCAGGGGATGCCGGTCGAGATCACCTTCGAGCGCAGTGAATACCGTTACGGCGCACAGGCTCTCGCCGACGAGATCCTGCGGCTCACCAAGCGGGCGGCCATTGTGGCGAAGGCGCAGCGGCGGGAGATGCTGGCCGAGCTGGGGATGCCGGACCACATTCTGAACCGGCTCGGCCTGCCCACCCGGCAGGGCGCGGTGGACGAGCTGGATCGGCTGGACGAGGCCGACACCGGCCAGGCGACGTGGATGAGGCAGATATGAGCGCGGAGATGGATGCCCTGGTCGGACGGGTCGCCAACAGCCTGGAAGCGCTGGAAGCGGCGCTGTACGGCTTCAAACAGGTGCGCGGCACCTTCACCTCACCCGACCGCTCGATCACCGTCGAGGTGGACGGCGACGGCGCGGTGACGAGCCTGCGGCTGGCCGAATCGGTGACCGCCCAGCAGCCCTCGGAGGTCTCGCAATTGATCCTCTGGGCGTGCCAGCAGGCGGCCGCCGACGCCACCGCGCAGCGGGCGCAGGTCATGGCCGAGTTGAACAAGTCGCTTCCGCGGAGCGGAACATTGATCCAGCCGACGGGAAATGTTGGGGGCGGCCCGGATAGTGCCCGGGGCAGCCACTAGATAGGCTTCCCGTCATGGCTTCTGGAGACATCGTCCCGATCGCGCTCGGCCTGACCAAAGGCGATCTCGTCACCCTGTGGGCACCGCGCTGGCGAGACGGTGACGATGAGTGGCAGGCGTTCCTCGGTCACGAGGAAGACCTGTACGGATTCGAGTCCGTCGCCGAGCTGGCCGCGTTCATTCGCACCAACTCGGAGAACGATCTGGTGGATCATCCCGCGTGGAAGATCATCGCCGGATTGTCGGCGGCCGAACTGGAGCCCGAGGAGCAGTTCGTCTTCGATCTCGTGGGCGTGCCGGAGCTGGCGGCCGACGACCCGGACCCGGAGGTGATCTCCGAGCTCGAGGAGACCCTCGACATGGTCCGCAATATCGGTGACGTCTGCGAACTCGACGTGGTCACCAAGTTCTTCGGCTCGCATCCGGTGCTGGGCGCGCTCCCGGCCGGGGTGAGCGCCTTCGCCGGGCGTGAGGGCGAGGAACTCTGGGATCAGATCGGCGCGGCCATCAGCAAGGACTGGGACGACGTCCTGGACGCCATCGACTCGGTGGTGAGCATTCCCGAGGTGGACGCCGACGCGGTGTCGGTCGCCGAGGCGGAACTGCTTGCGGCACAAGAGAACGAGGTCGACGCGGAGGACGCCGCCGACATCGACGAGGACATCGAGCCGGTCGACCTGTCCAAGGACGACGACGAGGACGAGGACGACGAGGAGACGTTCTGGCACGAGGTCGGCATCGACCCCGTCAAGATCATCACCTCCGAGGGCACGTTCTACACGCTGCGCTGCTACGTGGACGACGAGCCGATCTTCCTCGGCGCCGACGGCAGCATCACGGTGTTCCCGTCCGAGCGCGCCCTGGCCCGCTACCTGGCCGACGACCACGAACACGACCTGGCGCGCGTGGTCACCTACGGCGACGTGCAGACCGCCGCCGTGGACGGTTCGCTCGAGGTCGAGGTGGACGACGAGAACGTCTACGTCCTGCCCGGCCTGGCCGACGACCTGGCCGACGGCCCGCAGGCGGTCGACACCGACCAGCTCGACCTGGCGGTCGAATTGTTCACCGACGCAGCCGATTACGCCGACGACGACGCGGTAGAGAACGCCCTCGCCGTCTCCACCCCGCTGGGCTGGTACGTCTCCTACCTGCTCAACCCCGACCCCACCCGGATGGCCCCGAACCCGCCGTTCGCGGCGGAGGCGGAAGCCTGGAAGATGCTGGAGCAGGCCTTCGAGGCACGGCTCCAGAAGGGCTGAGCTGTACGGAATCGCTGTTCAGGACAATCTGATCCACACCTGCTCGGAGCGCCCGAGCAGGCGGCCGTCCTCGCCGTAGATCGCGGTGGCGGTGAGGCCCTTACGGCCCTGTTCGCCACGCAGCTCGCCGACCACCACGCACTGCTCCCCGACAGCCGGGAGCGCGTGCACGGTCGCCGTCATGGAGCCGAGAACCGCTGGGCGAGTCGCGATTTCGGGGACGGTGAAGCCACCGGGGCAATCCATGGCGGCCCACAGCAGCGGCGTGCCGATGGGGAGGGTGTCGTCGGGCGACCACGGCGCGGCCACCACTCCGTCGGCCACCGCACCGGCCTGGATGCCCAGCCCGTCCTCGCGCTCGTCACCACACACGAAGCACTTGCGGAACGGCGAATCACCCTGCCGTTCAACGGTTGCCGTCACCGCCACGGACCGTTCGACCGGCGCGGGCGCGGCAGCGGTGAACTCGCCCGCCGCGGCTTCGGCGACCAGCGTGTCCCCGTCGAAGAGGTACCCGCCCACCACGCGCAGCGGGGATTCCAGCGGCGGCGGGCTGCGGAGGATCACCTGCACCACGGCGTCGTCGCGCTGTTCGGCGAGCAGACCGCCCACCCAGCCGCCGTTGCCCGAGCCGGGTGGACCGTTGAATCGGCTCGGAATCCGCAGAGTCGTCATAGTTCTCACGCTAACTAATCGCGAATCCGCGGGCTCCGTGAACTATTTCACGTGAAGTTATCCGATGAGCACCGCGTAACCCGGCTTGATCACCTCGTCGATGATGCGCAGCCGATCCGGGAACGGAATGAACGCCGACTTCATCGCATTGATGGTGAACCGCTCCAGATCACTCCATCCGTACCCGAAGGTCTCCACCAGCTTGTGCATCTCCTCGCTCATGCTGGTGTCGCTCATCAACCGGTTGTCGGTGTTCACCGTGACCCGGAACCGCAGCCGCGCCAGCAGGTCGAAGGGATGCTTGTCCAGTGACGGCACCGCCCCGGTCTGCACATTCGACGACGGGCACAGTTCCAGCGGAATCCGCTGATCCCGAACATAATTCGCGACCCGGCCGAGTTTCGGACCGTCGGCGGAGTCGGTGATGTCGTCGGTGATCCGCACCCCGTGCCCGAGGCGGTCACAGCCGCAGAAGGCGATGGCCTCGTGAATGGACGGCAGCCCGAACGCCTCTCCCGCGTGAATCGTGATGTGCGCGCTGTTGCCGCGCATGTATTCGAAGGCGTCCAGATGCCGTGAGGGCGGGAACCCGGCTTCCGCGCCGGCGATGTCGAACCCGCCGACACCCTTGTCACGCCAGCGCACGGCCAACTCCGCGATCTCCCGCGAGCGTGCCGCGTGCCGCATGGCGGTGAGCAGACAGGTCATGCGAATCGGCGTCCCGGCCGCGGCCGCCAGCGCCTCGCCCTCCCGGAATCCGGCGAGCGTGTGCTCCACGACCTCGTCCAGGTCGAGTCCGGCCTCGAGATGCTGTTCCGGAGCGAATCGGACCTCCGCGTACACCACGCCGTCGGCCGCGAGATCCTCCGCGCATTCGCGCGCCACCCGGCGCAGGCCCTCGGGCGTCTGCATGACGGCGACGGTGTGCGCGAAGGTTTCCAGGTACCGCTCCAGCGACCCGCTGTTGGCCGCGTCCCGGAACCACCGCCCCAGGGTTTCGGCGTCATCGGCCGGTAGTTGGTCGTATCCGCAGTCACGCGCCAGCTCGAGCACGGTCGCGGGCCGCAGCCCGCCGTCGAGATGATCGTGCAGAACCGCCTTGGGCGCCTGTCGGATCGAAGCGAGAGTCAAAGGCGTCGGTCCAGTCATGTATCGACGGTAGCCGCATTCCCGCTCCCAGGCAGGCGACTAACACTCCGACTACGACCTGTTCGGCATGTCGTTGCCCCCGCGTTGCTGCCCCGCGCGTGATCTTCACCTACCGGTCAGGGATCGCGTCCCAGCTCAGCAGGCGATACCGTTCCCGTCCGGGTCGAGTGACGCCCGATAGCCCGGCTGCCCGCGCAGCAGCGGCCGGTCCAGCTGCTGCCGGACCTCCACGCAATTCGCGTAGTACGGCCGGGGGGATTCCGATTTCGTGGTGACCGGCACCGGGACATGGTCGCCCGGCTCGGCATACGCCGACTGCGGCCCGGCCGCGAGCACCGCGACGATCGCGACCCCCGCCAGCCCCGCCGCCCCCGAACCCGCCACCCTCCTGCTGGTTCGAATCTTCATCCATCCCAGGCTAGGCCGCCCGCGCACCCGCGGCACGCGTCCAGGTCAGGCCCTCTGAATGGGGACCATGAGCAAGCGTCGAGTGGGAGTCAGGGTTGGATGCGGCCCAGAACCAGTGGGGGCGGGGTGAATTCGGTGTCGGCGATGGTGAAGGCGTCGGACAGGGCGGCCAGGGCGGCGGGGAAGGTTTCGGGGGTGTCGGTGTGCAGGGTCAGCAGGGGTTGGCCCGCGCGCACGGAATCGCCTGGTTTGGCGTGCATTTCGATGCCCGCGCCGGGTTGGACCGGGTCGCCTTGGCGGGCGCGGCCGGCGCCGAGACGCCAGGCGGCTATGCCGACGTCGTAGGCGTCCAGGCGGGTCAGGGTGCCGGATGCGGTGGCGCGCAGGGTTTCGGTGTGCCTGGCGCTGGGGAGTTCGGCGTCCGGATCGCCGCCCTGAGCGGAGACCATGGCGCGCCAGTGGTCCATGGCGCGGCCGTCGGCGAGGGCGTCGGCGGGGTCGATGTCGTCGATTCCGGCCTGCGTCAGCATTTCCCGGGCCAGGGTGAGGGTGAGCTCGACCACGTCGGCGGGGCCGCCGCCCGCGAGTACATCCAGGGATTCGGCGACTTCGAGGGCGTTTCCGGCAGTACAGCCGAGCGGAGTGTCCATGGCGGTGAGCAGGGCCACGGTGCGCACGCCCGCGTCGGTGCCGAGTTCGACCATGGCCGTGGCGAGTTCGCGGGCCTGGTCGAGTTGCTTCAGGAACGCGCCGCGCCCGACCTTCACGTCGAGCACCAGCGCGCCGGTGCCCTCGGCGATCTTCTTGCTCATGATGGAGCTGGCGATCAGGGGGATGGATTCGACGGTTCCGGTGACATCACGCAGGGCGTACAACCGTTTGTCGGCGGGAGCCAGATCCGCGCCGGCCGCGCACACCACCGCGCCGATGCCCGGATCCGCGAGCAGCTCACGCATGCGCGGCACCGGAATGTCGGCCTGCCAGCCGGGAATCGCCTCCAGCTTGTCGAGCGTGCCGCCGGTGTGGCCCAATCCGCGGCCGGACAGCTGCGGCACCGCCGCCCCGCAGGCCGCAACCAGCGGCGAGAGCGGCAGCGTGATCTTGTCGCCGACGCCGCCGGTGGAGTGCTTGTCCACGGTCGGCCGGGGCAGGTCGCGGAAGTCCAGCCGCTGTCCGGAGGCGAGCATGGCGGCGGTCCACCGCGCGGTCTCGCGGCGCGTCATGCCGCGCCACACGATGGCCATGGCCAGGGCCGACATCTGTTCGTCGGCCACCTCGCCGCGAGTGAACGCGTCGACCACCCAATCGATCTGGGCGTCGCTCAGCTCCCCGCCGTCGCGCTTGGTCGTGATCACCGACACCGCCGAATGCACCGTCACCCTGACCACCCTCGCACGCCGCCGGGTCGCGCGCATCGAAGATCGCCGACCGCGGCCTGCCGAATCCTGTTGAGCTGCGCCTTTACTGCTGTCCGGCGGCCAGGTCGTCGGGTCCGAAGGCGTCGGGGAGGAGTTCGCTCAGCTTCACGGGCGCGCCCTTGTGGTCGACAAGCAGTGTGCCGCCGCCGAACTCGTAGAGCACCTGCCGGCAGCGGCCGCAGGGCATGAGGATTTCGCCGCGCGAGTCGCAGACGGAGACGGCCAGCAACCGGCCTCCCCCACTCGAAATCAAGTTACCGACCAGTACAGACTCGGCGCAGAGGCCCAGGCCGTATGAGATATTTTCCACATTGCAACCGCTCACAACGCGACCGGCGGAGGTGAGAGCAGCGGCCCCCACGGGGAATCGCGAGTATGGCGCATAGGCATTTCGCATGACTTCGGAAGCCTTGTGCCGCAAGGTTTTCCAGTCGATTTCCGACATATCGGACCATCCTCCAGAGGCCGTGACGGGACCCGCACTGAACCCATCGAACCATGCCCGGAAAATCAGGAAAGGCAAACCTAACTCACAACAATTCGGGCCAACGAGCGGCACGCCGAATTAGTTCCCCCAAACTCCGGGGATTAGAGTTCCCAATCAGATCGGTTCAGGTTCCCGACAGCGGACCTGCGGCACTGCCACTGGATGTCGATTCCATGTGTGAGCAGGTGTTATCGACAGTCCAACGGCTCCGCGGCCGGATCTGACCGGGTCCATCAACGACGTTGGAGGCACCGCACTCTATGACCACGCTAGAAGCTCCGGCCAAGCCGAAGCGGACTCTCTACCGAGGCGACCCCGGCATGTGGTCCTGGGCGCTGCACCGAATCACCGGCGTGACGATCTTCTTCTTCCTGTTCGTCCACGTCCTCGATACCGCACTGGTGCGCGTCGACCCCGACACCTATGACCGTGCGATCGAGACCTACAAGAACCCCCTCGTCGCCCTCATGGAGATGGGCCTGGTCGTGTGCGTGCTGTTCCACGCGTTCAACGGCATCCGGGTCATTCTCGTCGATTTCTGGTCGCAGGGTCCGCGTTTCCAGAAGCAGATGCTCTGGATCGTGCTCACCCTCTGGGTCCTGATCGCGGGCGCCGGCATCGGCCGCCAGTTCTTCTACCTGCTGACGGAGCACTGACATGACCGCACCTGTTCTCGGTAAGAGCTACGACCGCCCGGCCAGTCTCGACGCGCCGCGCGCGCCGCGCCGCACCTCCGGCAACAACTTCGAGAAGTACGCGTGGCTGTTCATGCGCTTCTCCGGAATCCTGCTGGTCTTCCTGGTCATCGGCCACATGTTCATCATGCTGATGATCGACGGCGGCGTGCAGCGCCTGAACTTCGCGTTCGTGGCCGGCCGCTGGGCCTCCCCGTTCTGGCAGATCTGGGATCTGACCATGCTCTGGCTCGCGCAGCTGCACGGCGGCAACGGCCTGCGGACCGTCATCGACGACTACGCGCGCAAGGACTCCACCCGCTTCTGGCTGAAGACCGCGCTGGTGATCTCCATGATTCTGGTCATGGCCACCGGCACCTACGTGATCTTCACCTTCGACCCCAACATCAGTTAGGAACAGGCCACCTCGATGAGTGACTCTCGACCGATTCAGGAGCACCGCTACGACGTCGTGATCGTCGGTGCCGGTGGCGCGGGTATGCGCGCCGCGATCGAGGCGGGTCCCCGGGTGCGGACTGCCGTCTTGACCAAGCTCTACCCGACCCGCTCGCACACGGGCGCGGCGCAGGGCGGCATGTGCGCCGCGCTGGCGAACGTGGAAGAGGACAACTGGGAGTGGCACACCTTCGACACCGTCAAGGGTGGTGACTACATCGTCGACCAGGACGCGGCGGAGATCATGGCCAAGGAGGCCATCGATGCCGTGCTCGACCTGGAGAAGATGGGTCTGCCGTTCAACCGGACGCCCGAGGGCAAGATCGACCAGCGTCGCTTCGGCGGGCACACCCGTGACCACGGCAAGGCGCCCGTGCGTCGCGCGTGCTACGCGGCCGACCGCACCGGGCACATGATTCTCCAGACGCTGTACCAGAACTGCGTCAAGCACGACGTGGAGTTCTTCAACGAGTTCTACGTGCTGGACCTGGTTCTCACCGAGGGCCCCAACGGCCCGATCGCCACCGGCGTGGTCGCCTACGAGCTGGCCACCGGTGACCTGCACGTGTTCCACGCGAAGTCGATCATCTTCGCCACCGGTGGTTCGGGTCGCATGTACAAGACCACCTCCAATGCCCACACCCTCACCGGTGACGGCATGGCGATCGTGTTCCGCAAGGGACTTCCGCTGGAGGACATGGAGTTCCACCAGTTCCACCCGACAGGTCTGGCGGGCCTGGGCATCCTGATCTCCGAGGCGGTCCGAGGCGAGGGCGGCATTCTGCGCAACGCCTCCGGCGAGCGCTTCATGGAGCGGTACGCCCCCACCATCAAGGACCTCGCGCCGCGTGACATCGTCGCGCGCTCCATGGTCCAGGAGGTCCGCGAGGGCCGCGGCGCCGGTCCGAACAAGGACTACGTGCTCATCGACGTGACCCACCTCGGTGAGGACGTGCTCGAGGAGAAGCTGCCCGACATCACCGAGTTCTCCCGCACCTACCTGGGTGTGGACCCGGTGAAGGAGCCGGTGCCGGTCATGCCGACCTGCCACTACGTGATGGGCGGCATCCCGACCCGCATCCGTGGCGAGGTGCTGCGCAACAACACCGACATCGTGCCCGGCCTGTACGCCGCCGGCGAGTGCGCGTGTGTGTCCGTGCACGGCGCGAACCGCCTCGGCACCAACTCGCTGCTGGACATCAACGTGTTCGGCCGGCGCGCGGGCATCGCGGCCGCCGAGTACGCGCAGCGCGCCGAGTTCGTCGAGATGCCGGAGAACCCGGCGCAGATGGTGCAGGACTGGCTGGCCGGTCTGCTCTCGGACCACGGCAACGAGCGGGTCGCCGACATCCGCACCGATCTGCAGAACTCCATGGACGACAAGGCCGGTGTGTACCGCACCGAGGAGTCGCTGAAGTCCATGCTGGAGGAGATCCAGGTGCTCAAGGAGCGCTACACCCGGATCGTGGTGCAGGACAAGGGCCGTCGCTACAACAGCGACCTGCTGGAGGCCGTCGAGCTGGGCTTCCTGCTGGAGCTGGCCGACGTCACCGTCGCGGGCGCGTTGAACCGCAAGGAATCTCGTGGCGGCCACGCCCGTGAGGACTACCCGGATCGCGACGACGTCAACTTCATGCGCCACACCATGGCCTACAAGCAGACGCCGGAGCTCATCTCCGAGATCCGTCTCGATTACAAGCCGGTCGTGCAGACCCGCTACGAGCCGATGGAGCGTAAGTACTGATGACCGCAGTCGCTGAAACGCCGCAGAAGGCGGCCCCGGTGCCGGACGGCTCGACCATCATCACGGTCAAGATCGCCCGCTTCAATCCGGAGGACGGCAAGGGCAATCACTGGGATTCCTTCAAGGTCCCGGTGCTCCCCACCGACCGCTTCCTGAACGTGCTGATGTACATCAAGTCCTACCTGGACGGCACCCTGACCTTCCGCCGCTCCTGCGCCCACGGCGTCTGCGGTTCGGACGCGATGCGCATCAACGGCGTGAACCGTCTCGCGTGCAAGCTCCTGATGAAGGACATGCTCCCGAAGAACGGCAAGGAAATCACCGTCACCGTCGAGCCCATCCGCGGTCTGCCCGTGGAGAAGGACCTCGTCGTGAACATGGAGCCGTTCTTCGACGCCTTCAAGGCGGTGAAGCCGTACCTGATCACGAACGGCAACGAGCCCACCCGCGAGCGCATCCAGTCCCAGCACGACCGCGCCCGCTTCGATGACACCACCAAGTGCATCCTGTGTGCCTGCTGCACCACCTCCTGCCCCGTGTACTGGAGCGACGGCAGCTACTTCGGCCCGGCCGCGATCGTGAACGCCCACCGCTTCATCTTCGACAGCCGCGACGAAGGCACCCGCGAGCGCCTCGACATCCTCAACGACGTCGAGGGCGTCTGGCGCTGCCGCACCACCTTCAACTGCACCGACGCATGCCCCCGCGGCATCGAGGTCACCAAGGCCATCCAGGAAGTCAAGCGCGCCCTGCTCTTCGCGCGGTAATTCCGGAACCTGAGCCGAATTACGAGGCCGCCCGCATCTTCGGATGCGGGCGGCCTTCGTCGTGGTGACGGAAGTCATGCCTGGTCAGGCGGGTCGCGAGGGCCGGGAAACGGGGTGCGGCAGCATGTTACGGGCGTTCGCCAGCTGTTTGCCTTTCGCTGGGATGGATTTCGTCAAGATCGCGCGAGCGTCGGAACAGTGTTCACATGGGTGCGGTTCTGCACCAATTGCCAGGCAATTTTTGCGAAATGAGTTCGTAGCATTGCGGGTCGTTTGTCCGTATAGCGGTTGGCTATGCATGCGCTGAGCTGTTGCTGAAGCGGGATTCTTGGGCTGCGGGAGGGGTTTCGGGGGCTTAGCGTGAGGCTCGTTCCGCTGGGAACGCAGAAAATCTCCGCTTTGGAAGGCGCTCGACATGTTCCTCGCTCGATCAGCGGCGACCGCCGCACTGCTGCTGTCCGCCGCCGCCGTGGCCGCGCCGTCCGCGTTTCCGACGGCCACTACTCTCGGGGCCGAAACGTCGGGTATTCCACTCGCGCAAAGTATTTCGCCGGAAGCTTCGGGTGATTCGCCGCAGCCGGCGGACGGGTCGCCCGGCACGCCGCAGGCGAACGGGCCGGCGGCCCACGTGGCGGGCTCACTCGGCATCGGGACCGGGCTGGCCGGGGTGGGCAAGGTGCTCGGGACCGGGAGTTCGGCGCTGGGGACCGGGAGCGGGCTGGCCGGGCCGTTGGCGGGCGGGCTCGGCACCGGCAGTGCGGCGGCGGGGACCGGTAGCGCGGCGGCGGCGGGACTCGGCGATGCGCTGGGCGCGGGTGCGCTGGCGTTGGGGACGGGCAGCGCGGCCGTGGGTGCGTCGGGCAGCGCGGCGACCGCCGGCCTCGGTACACCGCTCGCCATTCTCGGCACGGGCAGTGCGGCTCTCGGCACCGGTAGCGCCGGATTGGCCGCCGCCGGAACGGGTTCCGCGGGGGTGGCCGTGCCGCTGGGCACCGGCAGCGCCGCGGTGGGAGCCGGCAGTGCGGCGGCGGCGCCGTTCGGCGCCGGGATCGGCAAGGGCGTAGGCGGGCTGCTGTCGTCGGGCAGCTCCGCGATCACGCCGCTCAGCGCGGGCACCGACGCCGGAAGCTCCTCGGCGGTGGATGCGGGCAGCGCCGCGATCCCGCTCTCGCTCGGTGACTGAGGTTCATGTGGCGATGTCGTCAACGCAACCCTCGTCATCCCGGCGCGCTTTTGGCCGGGATCGACACGGATAGCGTGCGTTGCTCTGTGGATCCCGGCCAAAAGCATGCCGGGATGACGGGGGGACATCGCGGGTAGAAGCTCGGCTAGCCGGGCTGACAACCGATCTCCCGATCGGGTTTGCGGGTGGCGGGTGGCGGAAACCCGATCTACCGTAGGCGAGGTGTGGGCCTGCCTGACGGAAGGAGGCCCCCGTGCCCGAGCCGACGAATTTGATCGTGGTGGGCGCCTCGGCCGGCGGCGTGGAGGCGTTGCGGGAGTTCGTGTCCGGTTTGGCCGCCGATACCCAGTCCGCCGTCCTGGTCGTTCTGCACATGCCGCCGCACGGGGTGAGCGCGCTGCCCGCGATTCTGTCGCGGGTGGGTCCGCTGCCCGCGGTGGCGGCGGTCGACGGGATGCCGTTGGAGGCGGGCCGCGTCTACACCGCCGTGCCGGACCATCACCTGCTGGTGGCTGATTCGCGAATCGTGTTGTCGCACGGCCCGACCGAGAACGGTTACCGGCCGGGCGTGGACGCGCTGTTCCGTTCGGCGGCGGTGGCCTGGGGTCCGCGAGTGGCGGGCGTCGTCCTGTCCGGATCCCTCGACGACGGCACCGCCGGCCTGGCCCTCATCGCCGTGCGCGGCGGCATCACCGTGGCGCAGGACCCGAAGGAAGCGCTGTATCCGAGCATGCCGGAGAGCGCGATCAGCCAGGTGCGGGTGGATCACGTGCTGCCCGTGCGCGAAATCGGCGCCACACTGGCGCAACGGTTTCTGAAGCGCGACGATCTGCCGGAGCCGCCCCCGCTCTCGGAGATCAACCGATTGGAAGCCCACCTCGACGCGGGCGTGGGCATCACGCGAAACGGGGTGGCGACCATGACAGACCCGTCCGGCCTGAGCTGTCCTGACTGCAATGGCGTCCTGTACGCCCTGCCCGACACTCCCCAGCGCTATCGATGCCGGGTCGGCCACGCGTGGACCGCGCAAGCCCTGTTGGCGGAGCAGAGCGTGGAGGTGGAGCGCGCCCTGTGGACGGCGCTGCGGGCCCTGCAGGAGAAACAGCAGCTGGCCGAGCGGATGTGCGCCGACGCACAGCGGCACGGTGATCAACGCCTGGCGGCCCGCTACTCCGAACAGCGGCACGAGCACGCGCATGCGGCGGAAGTTTTGCGCAAGCTGCTGGTCGAGCGCTGATCGGCCGGTGCCAGGCGGTAATTTGTGGCTGTGGAACAGGACAGGACGCCCAGTGCCGTGCACGGCTTCGAAGAGATCCTGCAGTACCTCAAGGAAGCCCGCGGTTTCGACTTCACCGGATACAAACGCAGCAGCCTGATGCGCCGGGTGGATCGGCGCATGGCCCAGCTGAGCCTGGACGACTATGTCGAGTATCTCGATGTGCTGCAGGCGAATTCGGATGAGTTCGTGGCACTGTTCAACACCATCCTGATCAATGTGACCGGCTTCTTCCGGGATCCGGATGCCTGGGAGTTCATGCAGCAGGACGTGGTGCCCACCATCCTGGCCGAGCGCGGACCGGAGGAGCCGATCCGCGTGTGGTGCGCCGGCTGCGCCTCGGGCGAGGAGGCCTACAGCCTGGCCATCGCGCTGGCCGAGGTGCTGGGCGTCGACGAATTCCGGCAGCGGGTGAAGATTTACGCCACCGACGTGGACGAGGAAGCGCTCAGCACCGCCCGGCACGCGGTGTACAGCGAGAAGGAAGTGCAGCCGCTGGGCCAGGAGCTGATCCAGCGCTATTTCGAGCCGATCGGCGGCCGCTACTCGTTCCGGAAGGATCTGCGCCGCACGGTCATCTTCGGCCGCAATGATCTGGTGCAGGACGCGCCGATCTCCCGCATCGATCTGCTGGCCTGCCGCAATACGCTCATGTACTTCAATGCCGAGACGCAGACCAAGATTCTCGACAAGTTCCATTTCGCGCTCGCCCCGCGCGGCATGCTGTTCCTCGGCAAGGCGGAAATGCTGTTGTCGCACAGCCGGACCTTCGACCCGGTGGATCTCAAGCGCCGCGTGTTCCGGAAGGTGCCGGCGACGCGGATCGATGTGGGCACGGTGTTCGGCCGCTCCTACGTGGCGGAGCGGCGTGATGTGGAACAGATGGAAACTTTGCGCGGCCTGGCCTTTTCGAACGGCCCGGTGGCGCAGGTGGTGCTCGGCGCCAATGATGTGGTGTCGCTGGCGAATCAGCAGGCGAAGCATCTGTTCGGCCTGAGCGACAAGGATGTGGGCCGTCCGCTGCGCGATCTGGAACTGTCGTATCGCCCGGTCGAATTGCGCGGCTACATCGATCAGGTGCGCACCGAACGGCGGGCGCTGCGCATCAAGGATGTGGAATGGCAGCGCGGCCCCGGTGAGGTGCTGGCGCTGGAAGTGCATGTGAGCCCGCTGCTGGCGGACGAGATCACCATCGGCGTCTCCGTGGTCTTCCACGATGTGACCGCCAACCGCCGCCTGCTGTCCGAGCTGAGCCGCGCCAATCAGCAGCGCGAATCCGCGTACGAGGAACTGCAATCCACGAACGAGGAACTGGAGACCACCAACGAGGAACTCCAGTCCACGGTGGAGGAACTGGAGACCACGAACGAGGAACTCCAGTCCACCAACGAGGAACTGGAGACCACCAACGAGGAACTCCAGTCCACCAATGACGAATTGCAGACCATCAATACCGAATTGCGTGAGCGCAGCAACGAACTCGACGAGGTCAACGAGTTCTTCGCCGCGGTGATGAGCTCGTGGCCGGCGGGCGTGGCGGTGGTGGACACCTCCATGCGCATCGTGGTGTGGAACAGCGGCGCGGAAAACCTGTGGGGCATGCGGTCGGACGAGGCCGAGGGCGAGCATCTGCTCAATCTCGATATCGGCCTGCCGGTGGCCGAGCTGCGCCCGATCGTGCGGCCCGCGCTCAATGACTCGAACTACCGGCAGGAGATCAAGCTGGAGGGCGTGAACCGCCGCGGCCGGGCCGTGACGGTGCGCGTGGTGTGCACCTCGCTGCGGGATCGCACGGGCATGCCGACGGGCGCGATCCTGGTGATGGAGCCGTTCGGCAACGGCAATGGCAGCGTCGAGGGCAACGGCCTCGGCGAGGCCGAATAGCCCAGCGCCGCTTCACAACTCGCGCTGCCCCAGCACGTGCCGCCGCGTGCCCACGGGCAGGGTCGCCCACACGACCTTGCCCGTCGGCCACTGCGGATTGCAGCCCCAGGCGCGCGCCAGCCGGGCCACCACGTGCAGTCCGTAGTACCGGAACGGATCCACCCCCGGCTCCCGTAGGATGGCCTCGCGCGGATCCTGATCGGCGACCGCGACGGTCAGCAGGTTCGCGCGCATTTCCATGCGCACGCTGATGTCGGTGCTCACCCGGCTGTGCAGGAAGGCGTTCTCCACCAGCTCGGTGACGATGAGCTGCGCGTCGGCGCGGACCTCGGTGACATTCCAGTCCCGGCACACCTCGGCGACGAAGCGGCGGGCGCGCTGCGCGCTGTCCGCGGTGGGCGGCAGGTCGCGGACCGTGCGCCGGCGGGCCGGTGGATCGTCGAGGGCGAGGATGGCGGCGTCGACCGAGGCGAAGATGGGGACGAAGCGCTGGATAGCGCTGGCGTGCAGGGCCACGCGCCGGTCCGCCGGACCCGAGACCAGCATGATCGGCACGCCCGGCCACTCCCCCACCCGCATCCACACGCTGGAGAACGCGGTGAGCAGCGGTTCGGAGGCGATGCTCAGGTCGTCGAGCACCACGATCACCGCGCGCGGTTCGTCCACCGTGTACTTGACCAGGTCGTCGCTGAAGGCACGGTAGGTGGCGATATTCAGCTCACCCTGTGGCCGCAGGACGCAACAGTCGTCGCGTTCGGTCTTGCGCCACTCGACTTCCTTGCCGCCCAGCATGATTCAACCACCACCGTGTGATTAGGCTGTGTCGTTCAGCCGCCGTCGCCGTCGGGGAATCGCGGCGTCAGACCCACAACGCCGGACAGCCCGGTCAGCCTGATCGGGGCGGTGACCGCCGCGTGCGCGGCCACCGAGGCCATGGTCACGCCGCGGCGTGCGCAGCGTTCCCGGGCCCGGCACAGTACGTGGAGTCCCGCCGCCCCGAGGAACTCCACCTCGCGTAGGTCGACGACCAGCATGCCGCTCGGGCCGATGGCCGAGCATGCCAATCGCAGGCCGTGGTCGAACGCACCGGCGGTCGACAGATCGATTTCCCCCGCCACCCGCACCATGGCCGCGTCACCCTGGACGTGGCAACTCACCTGCAGCTGTGAAACACCGGATTCGAGAACCCGGGGGTCCTGCCGACTCACTTTGCCCACACTAGGCAGTTACCCTGGATGTTGCCGCAGGAATCACGAAACTGCGGGTTCCGGGATATCGTCGCCGAGACGAAATCCTTGATCTCAAGGGGCTTTTCACCGGTACGCCGGGGTTTTCGGCCGGTCGGGCGATTTCCCGCAACTAGACAATCTGCCTAGCTGAACGGTCGTTTGTTGTCGGTTTGCCCGGGTGGTGCTTGCATCGAGGTATGTTCACCGAGGCTCAGTTGTACTCGCCGGTGACCAAGAGCGCCGACGGCGATGTGACGGTGCACTTGAGCGACGAGCATCCGGGCGTGCACGATCCGGACTATCGCGCCCGCCGCAATGCCATCGCCGCCCAGGCCCTGACCTATCGGCCCGGACAGCCGGTGCCGCGGATCGATTACACCGGCGAGGAACAAGAGGTATGGCGGATCGTCTCCGCCGAATTGGCACGCAAACGGGAACGGTACGCCTGCGCGGAGGTGATCGAGGCGGCGCGGCGGCTCGAGCTGCCGTCGGATCACATTCCGCAATTGGACGAGGTCTCGTCGAGACTGGCCCCGCTCACCGGCTTCCGCTACGTTCCCGCCGCCGGGCTGGTGCCGCTGCGCGAATTCTTCGGCTCCTTCGAAGATCGAATCTTCCACTCCACCCAGTACATTCGCCATCACTCCGCGCCGCTCTACACTCCCGAGCCGGATGCCGTGCACGAAATCCTCGGGCACGCCAACCAATTGGCCAGTCCCCGCTTCGCAGCCCTCTACGCGACGGCGGGCGCGGCGGTGGCCCGGCTCACTACCGAACCGGCACTGAAGTTCCTGGCCGATGTCTTCTGGTTCTCGATGGAGTTCGGGGTGCTCCGGGAGAAAGGGGAAATCCGGTGCTACGGAGCCGGATTGCTGTCCTCATACGGGGAGATCGAGGAGTTCCGTGAGGCGGAGCTGCGACCGCTGAGCATTCGCGAGATGGGCACCCGCGCCTACGACATCACGCACTATCAGCCGGTGCTGTACTGCGCGAAGTCCATCGACGAGATCGAGGACGTGGTGGGCGGGTTCTTCGCCACCGTGGACGACGACACCGTCACGAAACTGGCAGCCGCCGAAGTGGCGGGCGCACAACCGGCTTAGAGCCGCATGCCGGAGCTCAGGAAGTTCAGCACCCGGGTGATGATCTCCGGGTCGAACGGATCCTCGCGCTCCATGATCACCGCCTGCGCGGCGCCGATCAGGGCGCCGGCCAGCGCCCGCACTTCGAAGTCGCCCGGGTCGCGGCCCAGCCGCCGCGCGAACATCGCCGAGATCATGTCGACATTGCGATCCAATTCCTGGGCGAGCACGCCGCGCAGTTCGGGGACGGTGCGCACGAGTGCGGCGCGCTCCCGCTCGAACTCGAACTGTTCGTTCTCCAGGGATTCGAAGGTGTCCAGCATGGTCCGGCGCAGCGCCTCCAACACGGATAGTTCGGCGGGCTGCTCGGCGAAGCGTTCGATCATGATCGGATCCAGATCGTCGGCAAGCACGACCTGTTCCTTGGACGGGAAGTAACGGAAGAAAGTGGCCGGCGAGACGTCGGCGGCCTCCGCGATCTGCTCGACCGTGGTCTGGCTGTAGCCCTGCTGCCGGAAAAGACGGAACGCCTCGGTGCGGATGGTGCGCCGAGTGCGAGCCTTCTTTCGCTCCCGCAGCGACGGTCCGGCCGGAGCCGACCCGGACCGGCGCACGGGATTCTCGGAGGTTAGCGAGGTGGGCTCAGCCGACATGAACCGATTGTGCAGCATCGGGTTCCGCTCGGAACGGCCGCGCCTGCGGGCGGGTGAACACGGCGGCGAGGATCGCGGCGATCAGGCAGATGGCCGCGCACACCCACATCATGACGCTCATGCCGTCCATGAAGGCGGTTTGCACGTGGGCGAGCAGGCCCTGATCACCGGTCCGGTGCGCCACCCCGACCCCGGCATTGACGCCGTCGGAGATCGGCTCCCGATCCAGTTCCCCCAGGCTCGACCGGTACCGCGTGGACAGCACGGTCCCGAGCACGGCCACCCCGATGGTCCCGGCCGCCTGCCGCAGGGCCTGCAGCAGCGCCGATCCGGACCCCGCGCGTTCGGCCGAGAGATCGCCGGTGGCCAGACCCATCGAAGCCGGCATGACCAGCCCCATCCCCACGCCCAGCAGCGTGATGGCGGCGGCCGCGAGCCCGTAGCCGGTGTCCGCGGTGAGCAGCGCCGTCACGGCGAGTCCGGCTGTGAGCAAACCAAATCCGAGCGTGAGCACGATCCGCATGCCCGCCTTGGGCAGCAATTTGTCCACGATCCGGCTGCCGACCACGAGCCCGCCGATGAGCGGCAGCAGCCGCAGCCCGGAACCGAGCGTGTCCGCGCCCAGCACCGACTGGAAGTACTGCGGCATGGTGAAGAACATGCCGAACAGCGCGAAGTTCACCAGCACGAGGTAGACGGTGCCCCAGCGGAATCCGCTCGATGCGAACAGTCCGAGGTCGATGAGCGGCTGCGCTGCCCGCCGCTGCCACAGCAGGAAGACGCCGAGCACCGCGACTCCGGCGGCAATGGCTCCCCAGGCGAGCCCGTCACCCCAGCCCTCCTGCCCGCAGCGGATGAATCCGTAAGTGACGCCGAGCATTCCGAGCGAGGACAGCAGCGCACCGGGCAGGTCGACGCGGAACAGCTTCTCGCTGCGTGATTCCGGCACCAGCAGCGCCACCGCGGTCGCGCCGATGATCACCATGGGGACATTGATCAGGAACACCGATCCCCACCAGAAGTGCTGCAGCAGCCACCCGCCGAGGATGGGCCCGAGCGGCAGCCCGATGGCGGTGGAGGTGATCCAAATGGTCAGTGCGCGTTGCCGTTCCACGGGTTCGGGGAACAGTCCGGGCAGCACCGCCATGGACAGCGGCATCATGGCCGCCGCCGCGACGCCGAGCACGGTGCGCGCGGCGATGAGCTGGCCGGTGTTCACCGCGAAGGCGCAGGCGAGCGAGGCCGCGCCGAACAGCAGCAGGGCGGCCAGCAGGATCTTCTTGCGCCCGTAGCGGTCACCCAGCGCGCCGGCCGGGAGCATGAGCGCGGCCAGGGCGAGGGTGTAGGCGCTGCTGAACCACTGCAGCGCGGCGGTGTCGGCGTTCAGGTCGACGGCGAGGGTGGGCAGGGCGACGGTCAGCACGGTGACGTCGAGGCCGATGGTCAGCATGGCCACCGACAGCGCGCCGAGCGCGAGCCAGCGGCGTACGCCTTGTTCTTTCATGGCAGGTTCCCCTCGGCGGAGTCTTGGTGAAAGTTTCTCGATAATGAGAGCGTCTCTCATTTGAGAGATTCTGTCAAAACTTGTCGTGTCAACGCCGCCGCGACAGCGGACCGGTCGGCTGCTAACGTCATCCGGTCCTTTCGAAAGATGGGACGTTCCAACAGCTCTGAATTTGTTAGGCGCGAAATGACCGTTGAAGCAACAGAACCCGTCGAGACTCCCGAAGCGCCGCTCCATCTCCAGGGGCGTGAGGCCGTAATCGCCGCTGCCGCACCGGAAGACTGGCGCGAAGGTGCTCCCGACTACCACCTGAGCCACACCGTGCTGCCGCAGCAGCGCACCACGCAGCACGCCCCGGATTCCCTGGAGCACATCGTCGAAGAGCTCGTGAAGGTCTTCGAGATGGAGGTTTCGCACAAGCACGATCCCGCCAAGTGGGTCTCGCTGGTGGCCGAGCACTACCGCGGCCGCGTCAACGGCGGCCCGTGGCAGGACGCCGAGGAGTTCGCGCGCATCGGGTCCTACAACATCCTGATCGGCGAGAACCCCTACTACGACGTGGCCAAGGAGACCTTCGAGTCCTCGCACCACATCTTCCACACCGCCTTCCCGGGCGGCTTCTTCTGGGAGGTCCTCGAGGTCCTCTCCGGCCCGCCGACCGTCACCTTCAAGTGGCGGCACTGGGGCAAGTACGACGGTGAGTACAACGGCCACCAGCCGACCGGCGAGACCATCGAGATGACCGGCATCACCATCGCCAAGGTCTCCGAGGATCTGCGCATCGTCGAACTCGAGCACTTCTACGACAACAACAAGCTGCTCGGCCCGCTGGCGCACGGCTGCCCCGTGACCGGCAAGACGGCGGAATAAGCCGCCGCGGAAGACTTTCGGACATCACGGCCCCCGATCCCGCGGCCCCGGGATCGGGGGTCGGCCCGCGCTCGGCGGACGCGCGGTCTCTAAGCTCGTGCTCGATGATCATCCGCAGGCACGCATCCCTGGTCATGGCTGCCGGATCGGCGGCTGTACTCACCGCACTGGCGGGAATCCTGTACGCACCGCTACCCGGTGCGGCGCTCGCGCAACCTCCCACCACCACAACACCGTTCACGACGCCGAACACCGACAGCTGCCCGCAGAAGACCGCGCCGCCGCCCCCGGTCGACGACTCCGAGGTGCCGAAGCCGGGCAGTACGACACCCGCGGCGCTGCCGATCCCGGCCGCACCGGTCGGCGGAAAGGCGCTCGGCGGCTGCGGTCTCGTACTGCCGAGCGGCGCACCGACCGTGCCGGAGGGCATTTCGGCGACGGCGTGGATGGTGTCGGATCTGGATACCGGGAAGGTGCTGGCGGCCAAGGACCCACACGGGCGATACCGACCGGCCTCCACCATCAAGGTGCTACTGGCCGCCGTGGCACTGCGCACCCTGGACAAGAACAAGACGATCACCGGCACCCAGGACGACGCCAATGTGGACGGCACCCGGGTGGGCATCGGACCGGGTGGGAAGTACACCAACCTGCAACTGTTCCAGGCACTCATCATGGCGTCCGGAAACGATGCCGCACATGCCATCGCGGCCCAGCTCGGCGGTGACGAGGCCGCCGTGGCCAAGATGAACGATCTGGCGAAACGCCTGCAGGCCCTCGACACGCGCGCCGCGACGCCCTCCGGGCTGGACGGGCCGGGCCAGAGCACCTCGGCCTACGACCTGTCGGTGCTGTTCCGCGACGCCATGACCATTCCGCTGTTCGCACAGCTCATTCACACCGAGCAGGTGGATTTCCCGGGCTACCCGAAGGATCCGGCGATTCCCGGCGACGAGGACAAGCCCGGATACCCCATCGCCAATGACAATCACCTGCTCTTCAACTACGAGGGCGCGATCGGCGGCAAGACCGGGTTCACCGACGACGCCCGGCAGACCTTCGTGGCGGCGGCCGAACGCAATGGCCACCGGTTGGCGGTAACGCTGCTGAAGGCGGATGTGCGGCCGTTCCGACCGTGGGAGCAGGCGGCCAAACTGCTCGACTACGGGTTCGCACTACCGTCGAGCGCGAGCGTCGGAACACTGCCGGACAATACCGCGAAGCAGGCGAATTCAACTGTGGCGCTGGCCAGTCCGCCCGTCGACTCCGAGGACGATCAGGCCGCGCCCACCGACCGCGAGCACAAGTCGCTACGCGTCACCCTGATGGTGGGCGGCACGATTCTGGTGCTGGTTCTACTGGCTGGCGCCCGGCAGTTGAGCCGCCCGCGCCGGTGAACGGTCACCGTTTACGGAAGGCCGAAACCAGCGCTCCCGCAAAGGCTCCCGCGCCGAACAAGGCCGCACCCGCACTGGCCGAGAGTCCCGGGCCCATCACCCGGGGCTCGATAATGGCCGGTGCGGGTGCCGGAATATCCTCCGGCACTTCGTTTTCCGTCGCCGTGGCCGCCCAGGCGGTGGCGAACAGAATGATCCGCGCGGTGATGTAGCTGAACACCATCAACCCGATGATCGGCCCGAATGCCACTCCTGCCGGGCCGTTCGTCACCGACTTCAGAATCAGCGACGCGAGCTGTTTGAACGCTTCGAAGATGATGGCCGCGACGAACGCCGCCTTGGCCGCACTGCGCAGGGTCACCGGATGCCGGGGCATGCGGGCGATGATGTAGGTCAGCACCGCCCAGTTCGCGAGGATCGCCAGGGCCAGCGAAACGAGCGTGAGACCCAGTGTGATCCAGCCGTTCTCCGCGATGTCCAGCTTGCGCAGCAGCGCGCTGATGAGCCCGCTGGAGGCCAGCACCGTCAACCCGATCGACACCCCGATGGCCAGGAACAGCCCGATCAACGCCAGCAGATCCGACAGCTTGGTGAGCACCCAGTTGCGGGGCTCGAACCGCTGCTCCCACTGTTCGGTGAGCGCGGCCCGCAGATTCGCGATCCACCCGAGCCCGGCGTACGCACCCGTCAGCAGACCGATCACGCCGACGCTGGTGCGCGATTCGACCGCCTCGTGAATGAGCTGATTGAGCTGCTCCCCCGCCGCACCGGGAACATTCTTGATGATCTCGTCCTGAATCTTGGTGAGCAGCTCCGGATCTCGCGACAGCACGAAACCGGCCACCGCGAAACCCACCATCAGCAACGGGAACAGCGCCAGCACCGTGAAGTACGTAATGCCCGCGGCGTAGTAGTCACCGCGCTGACGCTGGTAGCGCCCGGCGGCACGCACCAGATGATCCAGCCAATGCCGCCGCTGGATCTCGCTCTCGATGCGCTTGCGGACCCCGTCGAACACCCACTCACCTCCACCACGCTGCTCGCGCGGCGGCACCGGTCAGCGAGCCAGGAAGCCCACCCGGTCGTACACCTGCGCGAGAGTCTTGCCGGCGATCTCCCGCGCCCGCTCCGCGCCGGCGGCGAGGATGCGGTCGAGTTCGCCCTGGTCGGCCATGTACTCTTCCACCTTCGCGCGCAAAGGCGTGACAAATTCGATCAGCGCGTCGGCGGTGTCGGCCTTGAGATCGCCGTAGCCCTTGCCCTGGTAGTCCTGCTCCAGGGTGACGATCGGGGTGCCGGTGATCGAGCTCAGGATGACCAGCAGATTGGAAACGCCCGGCTTGGCCTCCGGGTCGTAGCGGATCTCGCGCTCGGTGTCGGTGACGGCCGAGCGGATCTTCTTGGCCGAGATCTTCGGGTCGTCGAGCAGGTTGATCAGGCCGGCGTCCGAGGCCGCCGACTTGCTCATCTTCGAGGTCGGATCCTGCAGGTCGTAGATCTTGGCGGTGCCGGTGACAATGTGCGCCTCGGGCACCACGAAGGTCTTCTTGTAGCGAGTGTTGAAGCGCTGCGCCAGATTTCGGGTCAGCTCCAGATGCTGCCGCTGATCCTCGCCGACCGGCACCAGCTGCGGGCGGTAGAGCAGGATGTCGGCGGCCATGAGCACCGGGTAGGTGAACAGGCCGACGGTCGCGTTCTCCGCGCCCTGCTTGACCGACTTGTCCTTGAACTGGGTCATGCGGCTGGCCTCACCGAAGCCGGTGATGCAGTTCAGCACCCAGGTCAGCTCGGCATGCTCGGGCACCTGCGACTGCACGAACAGCGTCGACTTCTTCGGATCGACGCCGACGGCCAGCAGCTGGGCGGCCGACACCTTGGTGCGGTGGCGCAGCTGTTTGGGGTCCTGCGGCACGGTGATGGCGTGCAGGTCGGGGATGAAGTAGAAGGCGTCGTAGTCGTCCTGCAAACCCGCCCAATACTGCACCGCGCCAAGGTAGTTCCCGAGGTGGAACGAATCGCTGGTCGGCTGGATCCCGGAGAGGACCCGCTGCTTGCGCTCGGCTGGGGCAGGGCTAGACATGACCCCGATCTTTCCATGCTCGCCCTGCCCCAGTTCCCGGTGGCCGCCCTCGTGCCGCGTCCGGCCGAGGGAGGCACCGCGTCAGGCCGAATTCCGGTCCGTCCAATTGCGGGTGTCGACGCCGGGCATGGCGGGGCGGCCGGAGTTCACGAGCTGCTTTTCGCGCTGGGTGGCCAGGCGATACAGCGGGTAGCTGGGGCCGGACAGGGGGCCGCGCAGCAATTTGGGGACCAGCGGCGGGGAGAGGTGCGCGGTGCGGACCGCCTGGGCCAGGCCGCGGAAGGCGATCTCCTCTCGGATGCCCCACTTCACCTCGTACATCTCGCGGATGCGGGTCGGCAGCGTGCCCTGCACGAGCAGGGAGAAGCTGCCCATGGCCTGCTGGAGTGGCATGGGCAGGGGGTAGGCGACGCGCTGGCCCATGAGGTACGAGCCGACCAGTCTGGCTTCGTCGGTGAGGAAGAGTTCGTCGGAGGCGAGGTAGCCGTCGAAGTCCCGGCGGAAGTCCGCGTAGGTGGCGGGCGCGGCCGAGCGCGGCATGCCGAACAGCTCACCCCAGCGCACGTAATCCAGGTACAGCGCTTCACGTTCCGTGGCGCTGAGTTTCCGGACCAGCAGGTCGTGCATGACTTCGGCGGAGTCGAAGGTGAACGCCATGGTCATGTACATGAGATGCGGGTCCAGCGCCGAGTACCGCGTCCCGGCCGGGTGGTGTTGCCCCGCATCCTCGGGCAGCGCACCGCTGACCCGCACATGCTTCTTGCGCGTGAAGGCCCGCGCCCGATCCGCCTCGTCCTTGCTGCCCAGTGACACCGCCTCGAACAGCTTCCCGGTGAGCGCGAGCCGCGTGTACGGCGTCGCCCGATGCTCGGAGTTCTCGGCCGTGCCGACGTAGAGCAGCGGATGCACCGCCCCGATCACGAGCGCCCGCTGGCCGTAGGTGAGTCCCACCGCCCGCTTGCTCATGACTCGCCGGATCATCGAATCGTCGGAAAAGTACCCGGGCTCTGTGGCCTTCGGTGCAGGCATCGTTGCCTCCTGAAGCAGCTGTGACGCGAACCACGCGCATCTGGAATCAGAGTCCTCCAGAATCACGATTCTGGCAAGGGTCACTGCCAGAATCGCGACCGTGCCAGAATCGGGCTGTGACCGGTCAGCGGACCTACGGCGGCGTCTCAGCGGAAGAGCGCCGCGCCCAACGCCGAACCGCCCTCCTCGACGCCGCCTTGGAAATCCTCGGCACCCAGGGCATCGACAAACTCACCGTCGCCGCCCTCTGCACCGGCGCCGGCCTCAACGAGCGCTACTACTACGAGAACTTCGACAGCCGCGACGCCGTCCTGTCCGCCCTCTTCGACACCCTCGGCGAAGAACTGGCCGCCGCCCTGATCAGTGCCGTCCACACCGCCCCCACCGACCCCCGCGCCAAGGCCCACGCCGCCATCACCGCCGGCATCGATGTCCTCACCGCCGACCCCCGCAAGGCCCGCGTGGCCCTCCTGGTCAGCTCCGCCACCCCCGAACTCCGCACCCGCACAATGCAAACCATCCGAGCCTTCGCCAACCTCGTTGCGGCCGAAGGCATCGACTTCTACGGCATCACCGACTCCACCCCCTCCCCCACCATCACCTTCCGCGCCACCTACCTCGTCGGCGGCCTGGTCCAAACCCTCACCTCCTGGCTCCAAGGCGACCTGCCCATGACCCGCGAAGAGCTGATCGACCACACCACAGACGTTTTCGTCCTGCTCGGCGAGGACCTCGCGGAACGTCTGCGCACATAACGGCAGCAGCGCGGCCAGCAGCCCGAGCCGAATCGGCCTGCCTCACTTGCACATACGCACCTGTTCGCGGAGCCCCGCCCCGTAGCACCACCGTCGAACCGATGGCCAGCCTACCGATGGGGTGGGTGGCGGTTCAGGTCTCGTCGGGGTCGAGGCTCAGTGTGGTCGCCGCGAGGGCGGCCGGGGCGGCGTCCTGGAGGACGACGCGGAACAGGACGTCGGATTTCGACCAGCGGGTGGCGCAGTCGGTCATGGCTTCGGCGAACCAGGGGCGTTCGGCGGGTTGGTCGGCCAGGAGGAGGGCGGCGTTGCGGATGACGGCTACGTATCCCTTTGCGGGGCCTACGAATTCGTCCAGGTCGCGGAGGCATTCGTCGAATGCGTCCTTGTTTTCGCCGAAGTAGTAGGGGAATTGGAAGGCGGCGGCGAACTCGTCGTAGACGCCTTCGACGGTGCGCATCTTGCGGGCGCGGAGTTCTCGCGAGATGTAGGCGGAGGGGATGCGGCCTCGGACGCTGGAGAATTCGGCCGCGCCGATGGGGAGCATGCCGAGCACCGGGGCGGGTTTGTCCACTGCCGCACGGGAATTGGCGAGGGGTGAGAGGAACTGCGAGAGCGGCATCGGCATGTCAGCGCATCCTCGTGAAGGTTTTGTAGTGGTCGGCGGTGTACCAGGCGGTGCCGTCGCTGCCGGTGACTATGCGCTCGGCGTCGCGGGTTTGGCCGCGCTTCTTCGGGTTGACGTCCCATTCCTGGTAGGTGATGCGTTTGCCCGCGGAGTCGGTGGACGGGAGGCGGCGTTCGCGGTTGTTCCAGGTTTCGCCGCCCTGGGTGCCGGGCGCGCCGGCGGAGTCCGGCCAGCGGCCCGCGTCGATTTCGGCGAGGGTGGCGTAGGCGCGGTCGGGGACGCCGGGAGCGCGGGACGGGGCGGCCGTGGTGGATTGGTCTGCGCGGCCGGGATTGTCGGGGTTGGGGGTGCCGGGTTTGGGCACGGTGGTCGCGACGGCGGCCGTGGAGGTGGCCGCCGCGCGCGTCGAAGTGGTGTCCTTGGCGGTGTCGCCGCCGCCGCGCGAAACCAGCACGGCGACGACGAGCATGGCCACGGCGGCTCCGAGCAGGAGCCAAGCGCGTACCCGCGGAGTGATTTTCACCGGTACTGGACCGTCACGGGCGCGTGGTCGGACCAGCGCAGCGCGTAGGTCTCGGCGCGCTCCACCACCGCCTGCTTGGCCCGGCCCGCGATATCGCCGCGCGCCAGGTGGTAGTCGATGCGCCAGCCGGCGTCGGTGTCGTAGGCGCGGCCGCGATAGGACCACCAGCTGTACGGGCCGGGCACGCCGGGATGCAGTTCACGAACCACGTCCACGTAACCGGCGGCGATCATGGAGTCGATCCAGGCGCGCTCCTGCGGGAGGAAGCCCGCGTTCTTGATATTGCCCTTCCAGTTCTTGATGTCGAGTTCGGTGTGGCCGATATTCCAGTCGCCACAGATGACGAAGTCGCGGGTCTGCTGGGTCATCCGCGCCCCGACCTCGTCGAGGAAGCGGTACTTCTGATCCTGCATGGGCGTGTCGGCTTCACCGGTGTGGACGTAGACGCTGGCCACGGTGAAGTCGTCGAAGTCGGCCTCGAGGTAGCGGCCGGTTTCGGCGAATTCCGCACTGGGAACCCAGTTTCCGTCCACCTCCAGTCCTAGGCCGATCCGCACGGCCGACGGTTCGCGCCGCGACAGGATGGCCACGCCCGCACGCCCCTTGGCGCCGGGTTCGGCGTGCGCCAGGAACCATCCGGCATCCAGCGCGGAGGCCAGCGCGGCTCTGGTTTGCTCGTCGGTCGCGCGGGTCTCCTGCAGGCAGATGATGTCGGCCTCGGTGACCTGCAGCCACTCGAGCATCCCCTTACCCGTCTTCCCGGTCGCCGCACGGACTCCGTTTACGTTGATCGTTGAGATGATCGCTGCCACGCTACGACCGTACAATGCGGCTATAGAACCTTTCTTCAGGACATCGAGGTCCAGGAAGGGGTGACGACGATGACGTCCGGCACCACCGCGCCCAACGCCCCGCTCGCGCCGATGAAGGCCTTGCACATGGGATCCGGCGATCCCCTGCTGCTGCTCCACGGTTTCATGATGTCCCCGCACTGCTGGGAGGGCGTCGCGCAGCGCATGGCCGGCCAGTGCGAAGTGTTCGCGCCCGCCTTCACCGGACATTGGGGCGGGCCCGATTTCAGCGGCTGGTACCTCGATATCAATGCTCTCGCCGACCGCGTGGAGAACCAGCTCGACGAACTGGGTTGGCGCACCTGCCATATCGCGGGGAATTCGCTGGGCGGCTGGGTCGGCTTCGAACTGGCTCGCCGCGGGCGCGCCCGCACACTCACCGCCATCGCTTCGGCAGGCGGCTGGCAAACCCCGTCGGTGCTGCAGATTCGAGTGGGGGTCAAGTTCCTGTCGCTGGTTCCGGTGGTGGAGATCGGCAAGCGGCTGCCCGAGGCCCTGATCTACAGCGCGCCGGTGCGGCAGGCGGTGGCATTGCTGCTCAGCAAGAACACCGCCGCGGCGTCCAGACGCGGTATCGAGGCGGCGATCACGTCGGCGCTGCACTGCCCGGCCATGCTGCCCATGCTCGCGGGCGGCTTGCGCGGCCCCGGACTCGCCGATCTGGCGGAGGTGAAGACCCCGGTCCGCCTGCTCATGTGCGAGAACGACCGGATCATTCCGAATCGGCTGTACGCCAGGCGTTTCCTGCAGGAACTGCCCGACACCGCGGACCGCATTCTGGTGCACGATGTGGGCCACGTGCCCATGCTGGAGGCGCCGGACCGGATCGCCACGCTCATCGCCGAGCACGTCTACGCCAGCCGGACCCGTTTGCGCGCGGTCTGAATTCTCGTGCGCGCACGCTGAATCTGCTTGCGCGCGCCGCGAATTCGCGGCCCGAGCAGACCCTGCGCCGAAGCCCTGCCGGAACCGGTTCGTTTTCCTAGGATTGAACCGGCAACCGGGCCTTCCGACAGGGGTGAGCAGGATGAGCGAACCGTCCGCGCAAGTCGATCAGAGCAAACCGAGCATCGCCCGCGTCTACGACTATCTGCTCGGCGGCAAGGACAACTACGCCGCCGACCGGGCCGTGGGCGACTACTTCATCAACGACCTGCCCGGCTCGGTGTCCATCGCATTCGCCAACCGGCAGGCGCTGATTCGCGCCGTCGGCGAGATATCCGCCATGGGCGTACGGCAATTCGTGGACCTCGGCAGCGGGCTGCCCACCGCCGACAATGTGCATCAGGTGGCCGAACGGTATTCGGCCGACGCGCACGTGGTGTACGTCGACAACGATCCGATCGTGCTGGCGCACGGGCGCGCCCTGCTGGCCACCGACGCCGCCACCACGGTCATCCAGGCCGACCTGCGGGATCCGGAGGGCATTCGGAATCATCCGGAAGTGCAGCGGCTCATCGATTTCGAGAAGCCGGTCGCGGTGATCTTCAGCGCCATCCTGCACCACCTCAACAATGACGAGGGGCCCGACGAGGTGGTGCGGTACTGGGTCGATCAGGTGCCGTCCGGAAGCCTGTTCTACATCTCGCATTTCCGTTCCGGGCACAATGAGGAGACGCGATCGGCGGAGGAGAAGCTGCAGGCCACGTTCGGGCGCGGGCGCTGGCGCAATGACGAGGAGATCCTGTCGCTGTTCGGGGATCTCGACGTGCTGGCGCCGGGGCTGGTGCCGTGCTCGCTGTGGCGGCCGTCGGCGGACGCGCCGGACGACACCAGCCGGATCGGTGAGGAGTCGCGGGAGATCTCGGTGTGGGAGGAGCTCATCGCGGCGGCATTGGCCCGGAAGCCATAGAGCCGCACAATAATACGCCCGCGACGCGGAAAGCGTCACGGGCGTGGTTCTTACTCCGGCGGTGGTGGCGGCGGCGCACCGTGTGGCGGTGGGATCTTCGGGTAACTCTGCACGACCGGTGCGGGCTCGGTCGGGTAGCCCGTCGGCTCCGTGGCGATTCCGAGTGCGGCGTCGCGAGCGGCGCCCGGGTCCCAACCGGCCGAGACCACGCGGGTCTGGACGATGATCGCCGCGCCGAGGATCACCAGGCCCACCGCGAGGCAGACCAGGATCGCGCCCGCCCCGCCGATCTCGGCGGCCAGGCCGATCGAGGTGCCGAACCAGCCGAAATCCGCGTCACCGAAGGTGGTGTTCTCGTCCCCGAACGCGCCGAGCACCTTCAGCAGTACGGCGGGCAGGAAGGTGATGAGCACACCGTTCACGAATCCGCCCGCGACAGCGCCGCGCCGGCCGCCGGTGGCATTGCCGTAGACCCCGGCCGCACCGCCGGTGAAGAAGTGCGGCACCAGACCGGGCAGCACCAGCGCCAGCCCGAAGGCGGGGTTGAAGATCCAGGCCAGCAGGCCGAGGGAGATCAGGCCGCCGGTGAAACTGCTGATGAAGCCGATGAGCACGGCGTTCTGCGCGTACGGGAACACGATCGGCGCGTCGAGGGCCGGAATCGCTCCCGGCACAACACGTTCGCCGATGCCCTGGAACGCCGGAACCAGCTCGCCCAGGATGGTGCGCACACCGAAAAGGATGACCGCGACGGCGATTCCGAACTGCAGACCCTGCGAGACCGCCTTCATGAGGTAGTTCCCCACATCGGTGGCCGGAATCTCGAAAGCCTTGAATGCCACGTCCTGCCCTGCGCGGATCAGATACACGACGGCCAGCACCAGGTACAGCAGCACCATCGACAGTGCGGTCGCCACCATCGAATCCCGCAGGAAGCGAAGACCTTCCGGTAGATCCATGTCCTCGGTGCTGCGGCTCTTCTTGCCGACGAGCTGCCCGGTGGCTCCGGCCGCGATGTACCCGGCGGTGCCGAAATGCCCTATGGCGATATCGTTTCCGCCGGTGACGCGCCGCGTCCACGCCTGCGACAGCGCGGGCAGCGACACCATGACGATGCCGAGCAGCACGCCGCCGAGCGTCACCACGACCGGTGTGGACATGCCCGCCACCGCCAGCACCATGGTCAGCAGGGTGGCCATGAACAGCATGTGGTGACCGGTGAGGAACACGTACCGCAGCGGCGTGAACCGGGCCAGCGCCAGGCTGATCGCGAACCCGAGGATCATCAGCCAGGTGACCTGCGCGCCGTACTGCTTCTGGGCGATGGCGACAATGGCCTCATTGGTGGGGATGACGCCGTGCGCACCCAGTGCGCCCTGAATCATCACGCCGAGCGGATCCAGTGACGCCACCACCAGGCCCGCACCTGCCCCGATGAGCAGGAAGCCCAGCGTGGCCTTGATCGCGCCGCCGATCACCTGCCCGGTGGATTTGCGCAGCGCGATCAGTCCGACGGCGGTGATGATGCCGATCAGATACGCGGGCTGGCTGAGGATTTCATTGACGATGAACTTGGCGATGCTCAGGACGACATTCATCGCGCACCCTCCTGAACGTCGAAGATCTCGCGCATGGCGTGATCGACTTCGGCTGTGCTGGTGAAGTTCTCGATCACATGCACCGGAATCCCGAGTTCGCCCAGGGCATTCGCGATGGCTCCCGAAGTGAGCACCGCGACCGCCTCACCGGCCTTGCCCCTGGCCGAAATGGTGTCGGTGGCCTCCACATTCACGTACGGCGACCAGTGCCAGCGGGCCAGCACCTTCTCGAGGGTGCTCTTGAGAAACAGACTCGTGCCGACACCGTTGCCGCATACGGTGAGGATCTTGACCGGTCCTGAGCGCCGACCGGAGCCGGATTCCACTGCGGTGGTGGCTGTTTCGCACACATCGGGCGCTGCTTCCGGCACGGCGACGGCGGGCGTGCGCGCAGCGGGCTCGGCCCGGTCGGCAGGGGCGTCCGGGTCGCTGAGCAGGGCGCGCAGTTGCCGGGGCGTCCCCACCGCGCGCAGCACCCGATCCGCACCGGGTTCCAGCAGCACCTTGGCGAGTTCGGCCATGGCGTCGGTGTGCACGCCGGAGTCCTTCGCGGCCAGCGCCACCACCAGATCCACCGGATCGTTCGGGCTGCCGAAGGTCACCGGCTCCCGCAGACGCACCCATGACATGCCGGTGCGCCGCACCGCGGGCGACGGCCTGGCATGGGCGAAGGCGAATCCGGGTGCGATGACGATGTACGGCCCGTTGTCCTCGACATTGCGGATCATCTCGTCGGTGTACTCGCTGGTCGTCACTCCGGTGGCAACCAGCAAATCGCCCGCGACCCGAATGGCAGCGCGCCAGTCCGACGCACTGCCATCCAGGTCGATCGCATCCTCAGGGAGTAGATCGGCCAGGGATGTCATGCCCGGATCATCGCAGAATCACCGGGTAGCAAACTTGTGACACACCGCCCGTCAGGCGAGCAAGCCCTTGGCCACGTGGGTCACCTGGATCTCGTTGGAGCCCGCGTAGATCATCAGGGATTTGGCGTCGCGAGCCAGTTGCTCGACGCGGTACTCGGACATGTAGCCATTGCCGCCGAACAGCTGCACGGCCTCCATGGCCACATCGGTGGCGGCCTCCGAGCAGTACAGCTTCATGGCCGAGGCTTCGGCCAAGCTGGGCTGCTTGCCCACGCGACCGCGTTCCAGGGTGCTGAAGACCATGTTCTGCACGTTGATTCGGGCGATCTCCATCTTGGCGAGCTTGAGCTGCACCAGCTGGAAGCGGCCGATCTCCTGACCCCACAGCTTGCGGTTCTTGGCGTAATCCACACAGAGCCGGTGGCATTCGTTGATGATGCCGAGCGCCATGAAGGCCACCCCGAGGCGTTCGGCGGTGAAACTCGAACGGGCGCTTTCGCGTCCGTCGCCGCCCTGGTGCTCCTCGGTCTCGCCGAGCAGGCGGTCCTTGGACACGCGCACATTGTCGAAGAACAGCTCGCCGGTGGGCGAGGCGTGCAGGCCCATCTTCTTGAAGGGTTTGCCCTGCGTGAGGCCCTCCATGCCCTTGTCGAGCACGAAGGTGAGCACCTTGCGGTCGCGCTTGTCGATGCTCGCGTCACCCTCGTCGAGTTTGGCGTAGACCACCATCACATCGGCGTAGGGGCCGTTGGTGATGAAGGTCTTCTGCCCGTTGAGGATGTAGTCCTCACCGTCGCGTTTGACGTAGGTCTTCATGCCGCCGAAGGCGTCGGAACCCGAGTCCGGTTCCGTGATCGCCCACGCCGCAACCTTTTTCATGGTCACGATGCCGGGGATCCACCGCTCCTTCTGCGCGAGCGTGCCGCGCGAGAGGATGGTGGTGGCGCCGAGACCGATGGAGACGCCCATGGCGGTGACCAAACCCATGCAGACGCCGGACAGTTCGCTGATGAGCACCGCCATCATCGATTCCTGACCGCTGAACGGGCTTCCGCCGGAGGGCTTTCCGGACTTCTCCGGCAGCGGCTCCCCCGCCGCCAGCGCCTCCGCCTTCTGGCGTTCCTTGGCCAGCAGCTTGCCGACCGCGTCCGCCCCGAGCGCGTCGATGCCGAACTGGCTGAACATCTCCCGGATGATGGGGTACGGCGTCATCTCGCCGCTCTCCAGCGCATCCAGGTGCGGGCGGACTTCCTTCTCGATAAAACCGCGCAGCGCGTCGCGGATCATCTCATCGGTCTCGGACCATTCGAACATCGTCGTTCTCCAGTCTCGTTCTGGCTGTGCGATTTTCGGTGTCGATCGGACGATGCGATCGTCAGGGCAGTCGGGCGGCGATGTCGTCGACGTCCCAGGCGGCATCGGTCTCGATGGTCTTCACGTCGTGCCAGCCCGCCAGCTCGGAGATGGCCCCGCCCTGCACCGCGAACACCTTGCCGGTGATCGGGCACTTCTCGGTGGCCAGATAGGCCACCAGCGGGGAGATGTTGGCCGGGCTGAAGGCGTCGAACCCGCCCTCTTCGACCGCGTCCGCCTCGGCCGCCATCATGGCGCCCATACCCGGCGTGGCCAGGGTGAGCCGGGTGCGGGCGATGGGCGCGATGGCGTTCACGCGCACGCCGTAGCGGGCCAGCTCGTCGGCCGCCACCAGGGTGAGGGCGGCGATACCGGCCTTGGCCGCACCGTAATTGGCCTGCCCGGCATTCGGGACCGTGGTGCCCGAGGCCGACGCCGTATTGATGACCGCCGCATTGGGCTGATTGCCCGCCTTGGACTGGTCCTTCCAATAGGCGGCGGCATGCCGCAGCACGGCAGCGTGCCCCTTGAGGTGCACGGCCACCACCGCGTCCCACTGCGCCTCGTCCATGCCGGCAATGAAGGCGTCGCGCAGGATGCCCGCATTGTTGACCACGATATCGAGCCGCCCGAACTCCGAGATCGCCTGATCGACAAGGTTCTTCGCACCCTGCCAGTCCGCGACATTGTCGGTGTTCGCGACCGCGCGCCCCCCTGCGGCGACGATCTCGTCCACGACCTCCTGCGCGGGCCCGACATCGGCGCCCTCACCGGAGTTGCTGCCGCCCAGATCGTTCACGACGACGGCCGCGCCCTCCCTCGCGAACAGCAGCGCGTGCTCCCGGCCGATTCCGCGGCCCGCGCCGGTGATGACGGCTACCCGTCCCGCCAGTGCACCCATGGTTTGCTCCTTTACAGGTCGAAAAGTATTGCGTCAGTCCGCGATCACGGCGAGGCCGTCGGTGAGGACGAGATCGTCGCCGCGGGCGGTCTCGAACATGTAGGTGGTGCAGCCGTTCTCGCTGCCCTGCTTCCAGATGCGGGTTTCCAGATCGTCATTCGGGAAGACCATCTTGGAGAAGCGCACCGCGAACCGCTTCAGCCGGTGCACATCCGAGCCGCCCACTTCGGCGAGGACACCCCACGAGGACATCGCCATGGTGCACAGGCCGTGCGCGATGATGCCGGGCAGGCCGGCATCCTTGGCGACCTGCTCGTCCAGGTGCAAGGGCACCGGGTCACCCGAAGCCGGGGCGTAGCGGAAGGTCTGGTCGGCGTCCACATGCGCGGAAGCCTTTGCCAGCGGCGGGTTTCCGGCCAGCGCCCGGTCGAAGCGGTGCGCGGGCGCGCCCTCGCCGACCTGCGGACCGGCGTTCACATTGCGGAAGAACGCGGTCAGGTACTGCTCGTTGACCAGTTCTCCGTCCTCGGCCCGGCATTCGATGAGAATGGTGATGGTCGAACCATTGTCCTTCCCCTCGTAGCCGATGGCCTTGGCGCGCGACACCAGCCTGTCGCCGGGCCGGATGGGGCGATGGAAGTGGAAGTCCTGCTCCCCGTGCACGACTCGGCCGAAGATATCCATCGGCACCACGTCGAGCACGGGCACCATCATGGCGTCGAACACCGGCACGATGGCGAACACCGGCGGCGCCACTTCACCTTTCAGGTGCGCCTCGATGGGATCGTTGGTGGCGGCGGCGTATTCGGCGAGCCGCTCCCGGGTGACTTCGAATCGCTCCTCGTCGCTCCAGACGCCGAGGCCGTTCCGGTCGAATTCGACCGCGCTGCCGGACATGTCGGGTGTCCCTTCGCCGTCAGGCGGCCGTGGCGAGGGTGTCGAGCGCGGCGAGAGTCTTGTCCAGCTGAGTGAGGCCATCCTTCTCCACCGCCTTGCCGAGCGCGCCCTTGATCAGCGCGCCCTCGAAATCACCGGATACGGAGAACTTGCTGCCGTCGCCCTCGGGGGTGATGTCGAAGGTGAACTGCACCTTCACACCCGCCATGCCGGTGCCGCTGAGCACCATGCGGCTGGGGGCTTCGACGCTCTCGACGACCCACTCCATCTTGTTGGCCATACCGAGCATGACGATCTTGGCAACCAGCTTGGAGCCCTGCGCGAGGGTGGCCGGGGGCTCTTCCATCCAGCGCTCGTGGATGGTGAACCACTTGTCCCAGGTCTGCGGGTCGGAGACGACCGCCCACAGGGCGTCGGGGGTGGCGGCGAGGTTCTTGCTGGCTTCGATGTGTCCCATGGTGAAACTCCTTTGGTTCCGGTGGATCTCAGCGCTCAGCGCGCTGGTAGGCGGTGACGACGGCGGCCCCGCCGAGGCCGATGTTGTGCTGGAGGGCGGCGGTGACGTTGTCGACCTGACGCTTGTCGGCCGTACCGCGCAGCTGCCAGGTGAGCTCACTGCACTGCGCCAAGCCCGTTGCGCCCAGCGGATGCCCCTTGGAGATCAGGCCGCCGGAGGGGTTCACGACCCACTTGCCGCCGTAGGTGGTCTGGTTCTCGTCGATGAGCTTGGCGGCCTCGCCCTCACCGCAGAGGCCCAGCGCCTCGTAGGTGAGCAGCTCGTTGGCCGAGAAGCAGTCGTGCAGCTCGATGACCTGGAAGTCCTCCGGGCCCAGCCCCGCCTGCTCGTAAACACTCTGCGCGGCTTTGACATTCATGTCGTAGCCGATGAGGTTCTTGGCGGTGCCGTCGAAGGTGGAGGCGAAGTCGGTGGTCATGGCCTGACCGACGATCTCCACGGCCTGCCCGGCCAGGTTGTGCTTGTCGACGAATGCCTCGCTGGCCAGAATGACCGCGCCGGAACCGTCGGAGGTCGGCGAGCACTGCAGCTTGGTCAGCGGGTCGTAGATCATGCGCGAGCCCAGGATGTCGTCGAGCGTGTACGCGTCCTGGAACTGCGAATACGGGTTGTTGACCGAGTGCTTGTGGTTCTTGTACCCGATCTTGGCGAAATGCTCGGCGGTGGTGCCGTAGAGCTTCATGTGCTCGCGGCCGGCCGCGCCGAACATCCACGGCGCCACCGGGAACAGCACCTCGGAGATCTCGGCGAGCGCGAGAATGTGCTTGCCCATGGGCTGTTCGCGATCGTCCCAGGTGGCCTCCAGCGAGCCGGGCTTCATCTTCTCGAAGCCCAGCGCCAGGGTGCAGTCCGCGAGCCCGCCCCGAATCGCCTGTGCCGCAAGGTAGAGCGCAGTGGATCCGGTGGAGCAGTTGTTGTTGACGTTCACCACCGGGATGCCGGTCATGCCCAGCTCGTAGACGGCGCGCTGGCCGGAGGTGGATTCGCCGTACACATAGCCGACGTACGCCTGTTGCACTGCGCGGTAGTCGATTCCGGCATCGGCGAGCGCCTTGGTCCCGGACTCCCGCGCCATGTCGGGGTAGTCCCAGTCGCTGCCGTCCTCGTTCTTGCGGCGGCCCGGCTTCTCGAACTTCGTCATGCCGACACCGACGACGTAGACCTTGTTCGCCATCGAACTCCTTACATCGATCGAATGCGCACAAACATACAGCGCTGTATGTAACCCGGCAAGAGAGTCTCCTTGATTCCGGCGGAATTTGGTCAAATCACCAGGCCGACGCCGCTGCCTTGCTACATACAGCCAGGCGTGCATGTACGCACATGCACCCGCCGAACGGGGCAGCATGCTCGCCGATAGCTGGACAGTGTGAGCTGCGTCACCGGTGAGCAGGCCGTAACTGCCACGTAATCGATCGGCAATTGCACGGGCACATCCGTATACGAAGTTCAAACGGTTGCTGTGAACGCTGTGAGGTTTGACGGGAGTTACACGTGGTCGAAGTCGATACCCGCTCGACTGATTCGGACGGAATAGCCGCCGCCAAAGAGACTTTGGAGGACTACACCCTCCGATTCGCCCCGCGTAGTTACCGGAAGTGGAGTCCGGCCGTGGTCGGCGTCTCCGCACTGGGAGGTATCGCGTACCTGGCCGACTTCGCCATCGGCGCGAATATCGGCATTGCGCACGGAACCGGAAACGCCCTGCTGGGGATTGGTATTTTCGCGATCGTGGTCATGCTGACGGGCTTCCCGCTGGCCTACTACGCGGCGCGCTACAACATCGATCTCGACCTGATCACGCGCGGCAGCGGATTCGGTTATTACGGGTCCATCGTGACGAATGTGGTATTCGCATCGTTCACGTTCATCTTCTTCGCGCTCGAGGGTTCCATCATGGCGCAGGGCCTGGAACTGGGCCTCGGAATCCCGCTGTGGCTGGGCTATCTCGCCTCCACGCTCATCATCTTCCCGCTGGTCATCTACGGCATGAACACCCTCGCCAAGTTGCAGGTGTGGACGACGCCGCTGTGGTTGCTGCTGATGGTGCTGCCGTTCGGATTCCTGGTGGTGCGCCACCCGGACTCGGTGGACGCGTTCTTCGCCTACGGCGGGGAAAACGGTGCGGGCGTGAGCCTTTCGGGCACACTGCTGGCCGCCGGCGTGTGCCTGTCGCTCATCGCGCAGATCGCCGAGCAGATCGACTACCTGCGCTTCATGCCGCCCAAGACGCCGGAGAACAAGCGCCGCTGGTGGGGCTGGATGCTCATGGCCGGACCGGGCTGGGTGCTGTTCGGCGCGGCCAAGCAGGTCGTGGGCCTGTTCCTGGCGGTGTACCTGATCGCGAATCTGCCTGCGGCGCAGGGCATCGCGAACCAGCCGGTGCACCAGTTCCTGGAGATCTACAAGGACATGGTGCCGGGCTGGCTGGCCATGACACTGGCGGTCGTGCTGGTGGTCATCTCGCAGATCAAGATCAACGTCACCAATGCCTACTCGGGCTCGCTGGCGTGGACCAACTCCTACACCCGGGTCACCAAGACCTACCCGGGACGGCTGATCTTCCTGGCCGTGAACCTGGTGATCGCCCTGGTTCTCATGGAAGCCAATATGTTCGACTTCCTGAACAATATCCTCGGCTTCTACGCCAACTGCGGCATCGCCTGGATCGTCACCGTCGCAACGGATATCGCGGTCAACAAGTACCTGCTGAAGATCTCGCCCAAGGTGCCCGAATTCCGGCGCGGCATGCTCTACGACTTCAACCCGGTCGGCCTGGTCGGCTTCGGGCTGTCGGCGGTGCTGTCGATCATGACCTTCTTCGGGCTGTTCGGTGAACTGCTGAAACCGTACTCACCCATTGTGGCCGTGGTGGTTTCGTTCGTCGCCACGCCGCTGACCGCCGTACTCACCAAGGGCAAGTACTACCTGCGGCGGACCGACGACGGCATCGAACTGCCGCTGTTCGACGAGCACGGCAATCCCTCCGGCGAGACGCTGCCCTGCGTGGTCACCGGGATGGAGTTCGAGCGGCCCGACATGATCGCCTCCGCGGTGCCGGGACCGGAGGGTGAGATCCAGTACATCAGCTCACTGGCGCTGTCCACCGACAAGGCGGGCATTCACCTACTGCCGCAACAGAAGTAGCGGTCAATCGGAGATGCGGAGGTCGCCCAGCTTGGCCTGGGCGACCTCACGCAATTGTGCCGAGGCCCGCGACCAGCGCCGGTGGGCGCGTTCGGGATCCGGATAGATGAAGTTGGACACCAGGATTCCGCGCAGCACGTCCATGGCGGTGTACAGGAAATCGCGAGCGTCCTTGCGGTGCACCTCATCCGGAACGAAACGCACCAGCGCCATCAGCAGGGCGTTGTTCACGAACGGCTCGACCTTCTGCATCTCGGCGGCCAGCACCGGATCGGTGCGCCCGGCGATCCACAGCTCCGCCACCGCGATGAACAGCGGGCCCTGGTGCAGCTCCCAGAGGTAGTCGAGCACCACGCCGACCGGATCGTCCTCGGCCTTCACCTTGACCTTGCCCATCTCCGCGATGGCCGCCTCGGTGCGGCGCTGCGCCAGATGGTTGATGGCCGCCACCACCAGATCGGTCTTGGATCCGAAATGATGCACCTGCGCGCCCCGGGTGACGCCCGCACGCTCGGCCACCCGCGGCGTGGTGGTGCCGGTGTAGCCGTATTCGACCAGGCAGTCGATGGTCGCGTCGAGCAGCCGAACCCGCATTTCGCTGCTGCGCTGCTCCTGGGTGCGGCGCTGCGGCTTGGAGACTTCGGACCTGGTCATGCCGCGGATTCTACACTTACATGCAGATCTGCATGTAAGCAGTATCCCCCCAGGGGCTCCGCCCCCGGACCCCCGGTATCGGGGGCGCTGCCCCCGGGCTCTGCTTTTCCCAGGGGCTCCGCCCCCGGACCCCCGGTATCGGGGGCGCTGCCCCCGGCCCCCGTTACGGGGCGGGGGTTTTTGCAGGGGCTCCGCCTCCGATCTGCCGGAAACTCCGTCGAGAGACTACATTCGAAGGAGGACGATTCCACGGCCCGAGGCGGCAATCATGTCGGTGATCGTGATGACCGGCGGCACTTCAGGATTCGGCGCGACAGCGGCGGAACGCATGCGGAGCTCGGACGGGGTGCGGCTCATGCTGGGAGCCCGCGGCGCGGCCTCCGGCCCGCAGGACACACCCGACGGCGAATCGGTTCCGCTGGATCTGGCCAGTCTGGACTCGGTGCGCGGGTTCGCGGCGACGGTCACGACCCTGCTCGGCGAGACCCCGATCGACGCCCTGGTCCTCAACGCCGGCCTCATCCGGCCCACCGCCACCGACCGCACGGTCGACGGTTTCGAAACCACCTTCGCCGTCAACCATCTCGCGCATTACCTGCTGGCCCGCCTGCTGTTGCCGAGCCTGGCCGATCAGGCGATCGTCGTGCTCACCACCAGCGGCACCCACGACCCCGCCACCGGTTCGAGCCTGGCCACGCCCCGGCACGCGGACGCGCAGTTGCTGGCGTACCCGGACCAGGATCCGGAGGTCGACTCGCGAGCGCGCAAGGCGGGTGAACACGCCTACACGGCCTCGAAACTGTGTGCCGTGCTCACCGCGCGGTCGCTGTCCGAGCCGTACAACACGCATCCGCGGCTGCTCACCGCCATCGCCTTCTGCCCGGGGCAGGTGTTCGGTACGGGCCTGGCGCGCAACCTCTCCCGCCCGCTGCGCACCGTCTGGTCACTGCTCGGCACCCCACTCGGCCGCCCGGTGCGCGCGGTGAACCGCAACTTCAACACTCGCGCCGAAGCCGGAAACACCCTGGCCGACTTGGCCCTCGGCCGCATCTCGCCGCCCGACCGGCACCTCTACGCGACGCTGCGGCGCGGGAAACTCTCCTGGCCGGATCTGGCCGAGATGGCACAGAAAGAGGAACTCGCCCAAGCCCTCTGGACCGACAGCGCCAAACTGGTCGGCCTACCAGACTGAACAGCGTGTTCCCCACAAACCCTCGGCGTGCCGCCTAGTTCTCGAGTGCCGCCATGTGTTCCCATGTGCCGCAAATGTGCCGATCCGTGACAAGAGAGGGAACATTCAGCGTGGGTGCGGGAACGTCGAACTCCGATCGCAGCAGCGAAGCCATAGTCGCCGACACCGAACAGGACGCGGCCGAACTCCTCACCAAAATCGGCCGCTACTACCAGGCCATGTACAACCTCGGCGACATCCGCTCACCCGGCCCCGAGCTACGCGCGGCCTGCGCCAAACTGCTGACCGTCGCAGACTGGCTCGACACCGCCCGCGACGAGCAGCTCCAGGAACAGGCCGCGCCCCCGCCGGACTCCACCCCTCGCCAGCCCGCCTCACTGCCACAGGCCGTCGCCGACCTCCTGGCCGAAAACCCCGGCCAAACCTGGACCCCCTCCGGCGTGGCCGCCGCCCTCCAGGAACGCGGCCTCGCCGTCGGCGCCGGTTACCGCCACCACGTCAAGGTGGCCCTCGGCCGCATGGCCCAGCGCAACGACAGCAACATCCACAAACTCGACCGCGGCAAATACCTCTACTCCCCCGCCGGTGAAACCACCATGCGGTAGCCGGACTCCCCTCGCCCCCACCACCTTCCGCGTCGGCTGCGAAGCAGACAACATAGAGTACGAGCTCGAATATGGGTTATCTGGTGCTCGACAGGGTGGGGAATGACAACCGAAGCAACGGCGGCGGAGCCGAGCGACGAAACGGTGACCGACGAGCCGGCGCCGATTCGACGCAAGCGGTGGTGGCCATGGGCCGTGCTGTCGACGGCGGCCCTGACAGGTGTGGCGTCGGTCGCGGTCTGGATGGCGGTCCACAGTTCTCCTGAAGCGACCGGACGCACGAAACTCCAGGCAGCGCAACTGGCTCTGATCAATGCGACCGGAGTGCACTACATCGGGCGATTCCCGGCGGCCAACGACGAGAACCTCTCCTTCGACCTGCGGGTGACGAATGTCGGCGACATGTCGGGGACGATCGAATTCGAGCCGGGTAAACCCCTGTCATATCTGCGAATTGGCGACATGGCCTTTCTTCAGGGCAGTGCGGACGCCTGGATCGCCGGTGGACTCAACGAAACCGATGCGGCCAACGCCGAGGGAAAGCAGCTACTCCAGTCGTCGAAACTCAGGGGCATCGATTTCGCAGCTTCCCTGACGCCCGCGAAACTCGGTTCCCTCCTGGACCCC
The DNA here is from genome assembly GCF_013744875.1 of Nocardia huaxiensis. Taxonomy (NCBI): domain Bacteria; kingdom Bacillati; phylum Actinomycetota; class Actinomycetes; order Mycobacteriales; family Nocardiaceae; genus Nocardia; species Nocardia huaxiensis. Next base: position 1,503,504 of record NZ_CP059399.1, on the reverse strand, counting down.
AACGCGAAAGACAACACACCAGTCGAAACCGGCGCACCGATCACTGTCGACGGCCACAGGTCCATCCCACTCGTCAGCGGCGAGATGACGACCTACGTGAATGCGGGACGCGTCGACCGAATTGTCCACCCGTACCTGGATGTACAGGTCTGGCAAATGAGTTCGGAGGAGGTGACGCAGTTCTATCGCGATCTCCGGCCGACGGTCACCGCACTCGATGTCGCCCGGGACAGCGGAAGCTGGGTGAGCTCCGACGGCACCTGGAGCAACCCCTGCGCACCGACCTGCACGCTCACCTCCACGGTGACCAGCACGGCGAATCCCTTCGCGGAGACCGTTCCGGGAGCCCCGTCCCCTGCCGACACCATCGCGCTGTCCTATCGGACAGTCCTCACGATCGACGGAGTCGTCACGACTCCACCGGACTGCTCCGGAGTCACGGAAATGCCCCGCATCGGGACCACCACCTTGTCCTGCACCTTCCTCAGAAGCGCGGGCTCCGAATTCAGCGCGACCCTCAGCACCGAAGCGGTGATCGGCAGAACCCGAGCGGACATTCTGCTGCAGACCCTCGACGACAACGCCACGAAGAGCCGGAACAAATCCGGCTGCCCGATCATCCTCGTCGAGTACAAGGTGACCAGAAGCAAATCAAGCTGCTGACGCCCGGGGACGCACCCGCTCAATGGGATTCGGAGCGCCGGGCCAGGCCCACGGTCACCGTGAACAACAGGACGCCGAGGACGGCGAGGCCGGTGCCGACAGCGGCGGGTGCGGTGTAGCCCAGGCCCGCGGCGATGACGAGGCCGCCGAGCCAGGCGCCTGCCGCGTTCGCCATGTTCAGCGCGGCGTGATTGAGAGCGGCGGCGAGGGTTTGGGCGTCGTGGGCGACATCCATGAGGCGGGTCTGGAGCGCGGGGGCCAGGGCCGCACCGGACGCACCCACGAGGAACGCGCCGAGGGCGGCGGTGAAGGGGTTGTGGGCCATGGCGATGAAGGCGGCCAGGATGACGACCATGGCCAGCATGGCGGCGAAGATGGCGCGGTCGACGCCGCGGTCGGCGAGGATGCCGCCGATGATGTTGCCCGCGACCATGCCGAGTCCGAAGAGGGACAACACGATCGGGACCAGGCACAAGCGCATGCCGGCCACGTCGGTGAGGGTGGTGGTGATGTAGGTGTAGACGGCGAACATGCCGCCGAAGCCGATCGCGCCGACCAGCAGGGTCAGCAGGACCTGTGAACGGCGCAGCGCACCCAGTTCGGTGCGGGGGTCGGTGAGGCGAATCCCGGTGAGCTCCGGGACGAATCGGGCGATGGCGGCGACCGTGGCCAATCCGATGACGGCGACCACCACGTACGCGTCCCGCCAGCCGAGGTGCTGGCCCAGCCAGGTGGCGGCGGGAACGCCGACAACGTTGGCGGCGCTCAAGCCCAGCATAACCGCAGCTACCGCCTTGGCTCGTTGCCCTACCGGCGCGAGCGTTGCCGCCGCCAGGGACGCGACACCGAAGTACGCGCCGTGCGGGAGGCCGGCGAGGAACCGGGCGGCCACCAGGGTGGCGTACGAGGGCGCGAACACCGTGGCGGCGTTACCCACGGTGAACGCCACCATCAGAGCGATCAGCAGGCGCTTGCGCGGGACCCGGGCGCACAGTGCGGCAATCACCGGCGCGCCCACGACCACGCCGAGCGCGTAGGCCGAAACAGCGTGCCCGGCAGTGGGTTCCGAAATGCCGAGACTGCGGGAAATCTCCGGCAGCAAACCCATGGTGACGAACTCTGTGGTCCCGATCCCGAAGCCGCCCAGCGCGAGCGCGAGCATCGCGGGCACGTGCCAGTCCCGGCGCTCTTCGACGGGTGCGTCGGAGGGTGTCGTGGAGAGCGCAGAACTGGAAAGGGAATCGGCCACAAACCAGCGCAACATGTCAGCCAACTGTCAGTACACCCCTGAGCAGGGTGAATTCGCTCACGACTGGTCGGATCGGCCGCTCACGGCGCGGTGGTCGTGACAGATGACACGGCATTCGCTTGGAGCGCAGGGGGCGGGTACTCGGGGCCTACGTGATGTTCACCCCCCCGATCGGGAAACTGCCGCGCAATGTACCGGCCGGATCGTACGACTTCTTGATCGCGCGCAGCCGCTCCAGAACGGCGGGTTCGAAAGCCGCAGAAGCGGATTCACCCACATCCAGATACGTGTACGGCTTGCGGCCGGACAGGTACGGGCGCACCGCCGCGAGCACGGCCTGCTGACGGGCCTCGACCACCGCACCCATCTCACGCGTGAGCACCGGGCCGAGCAGGGACAGCAGGTACGGCTCGGTGATGGCGCCCGCACTGCCCGCATCGGCAGCGGGACGGGTGAGCGCCCCGCCCAGGTGGCGGACCTGCATCATGGCCAGCGGTGCGGGGGTGCCGCCGGGGATGGCCGCCGCCAGCAGGGCTTCGCTGACCGCCGGGGAGAACTCGGTGAGGAGTTCGCCGCGGGCACGGGAGGGGGTCGGGGTGGTGGGTTCCATACAGATGCCACCCAGTTGCGCGGCGTCCAGTTCGCGGCGGGTGTCCAGGAGACGGCCCGGGATTTCGTCGAACCAGCGCAGCGGGGAGGTGACGCCGTCGGCCGAGACACAGTCGACGACCACCATGGACTGTCCGCGCAGGAATTCCGGCAGCTGCGGGAACGGCGGGAACTGCACGACCGCCAGCCACAGACTCAGGCTTTCCGGGGCTTCGACCGTGGCGCGGCGGAAGGCCGCGACCACCGCTTCGGCCTTCGTGGCGGGCCACAGCATGCGGCCGCCGTAGAGCCGATTCGCTTCGAACAGGTCGAATTCCAAGGCGGTGACCACGGCGAAATCGCCACCGCCGCCGCCGCGCAGCGCCCAGAACAGGTCCGGTTCGGCATCGGCGGTGACCCGCACCTGCCGGCCGTCCGCGGTGACGGCTTCCAGTGCGCGCACCGAATTCGCGGCGAGACCCTGGCTGCGCGAGAACCAGCCGACGCCGCCGCCGAGGGTGTACCCGGCCACGCCGACCACATCGGAACTGCCTACGGCTCCGGCCAATCCGTGCTTCGCGGCTGCTTCCAGCACGACCGCCCACGGCGCACCCGCGCCGACGACCGCGCGCTTGGCCTGCGCATCGACCCGGACTCCGTCCAGCCCACGGGTTTTCAGCAGAATCGTGTCGTTCGCCGCGGCCGATGCGCCGTGCCCGGTGGCCTGCGTGCTCACCGCCAGACCCGCCTGCGCCGCATACTGCACGACCGCCGCCACATCGGCGGCGTCGGCGACCTCCACCACCGCCGAAACTCTTTGATCCACAGCGCGATTCCAGGCGAGTCGCAGATGATCGAAGCCTTCCTCCCCCGGCCCGACCGCCCGCCCGCGCACCACACGCCGCAGGTCCTTACCGATACCCATCTCATCTCCTCGTGCACCGCCCCCGCGCCGATCGCATCGGCGGACTCTGCGGCAACGCTATTACGGTCGGCACACACGCGGCATGCCGGGCAAGCCATGAGAGCACGCCACCTGGTAATCCGGCGGCGGCACACCGCGCGTTAACGCCGAACCGACGACTCGGCAACCCGCCCGCCGACGGCGATCCGGACAGCGGCGCGCCCCGACCGGGGACACTCGGCGGATGGGTTCACCGGTGGCAGCCCCGGCAAAACAGTTCGGGCACCCGCCCACTCACCATTCGGTGAGGGCAGGTGCCCGGAATGTGTCCGGCGGGCGATGGTTCCGGCCGGGACTGTGGTCCCGGCCGCCATCGTTCGCCGCGGCGCGCTGTTCACGTGCGGTCAGCGCTGCGCTCGCTGCCGAGCCGTGTGCTCGGGCGGCAGAGCTGTGGGCGTCCTAACGCCCTGTCCCCCTGGGGATTTCTAGCGGATCTCGCGCGCCAGGTTGGCGTCCAGCACGCCGAGGAACTCCTCGGTGGTCAGGTAGCCCTGGTCGCCGCCCACGAGCAGGGCGAGGTCCTTGGTCATCTGGCCGGACTCGACCGTCTTGATGACGACGTCCTCGAGGGTCTGCGCGAAGCCGATGACCTCGGGGGTGTTGTCCAGCTTGCCGCGGTGGGCCAGGCCACGGGTCCACGCGAAGATCGAGGCGATCGGGTTGGTGGAGGTGGGCTTGCCCTGCTGGTGCTGACGGTAGTGACGCGTCACGGTGCCGTGCGCGGCCTCCGCCTCACAGGTGCGGCCGTCCGGGGTGAGCAGCACGGAGGTCATCAGACCCAGCGAGCCGAAGCCCTGCGCCACGGTGTCGGACTGCACGTCGCCGTCGTAGTTCTTGCACGCCCAGACGTAGCCGCCCTCCCACTTGAGCGCGGAAGCGACCATGTCGTCGATCAGACGGTGCTCGTAGGTGAGACCGGCAGCGTCGAACTCCTGCTTGAACTCGGTCTCGTAGATCTCCTGGAACGTGTCCTTGAACATGCCATCGTAGGCCTTGAGGATGGTGTTCTTGGTGGACATGTAGACCGGGTAGTTCTGCTGCAGGCCGTAGTTCAGCGAGGCGCGCGCGAAGTCCCGGATCGAATCCTGGAAGTTGTACATACCCATGACGACGCCGCCGTCCTCGGGCATCTTCACCACTTCCTGGACGATCGGCTCGGAGCCGTCCTCCGGGGTGAAGGTGAGGGTGACGGTACCGGCCTGATGCACCTTGAAATCGGTGGCGCGGTACTGGTCGCCGAACGCGTGCCGGCCGATGATGATCGGCTTGGTCCAACCCGGAACCAGACGCGGAACGTTCGAGATGATGATCGGCGCGCGGAAGATGGTGCCGCCCAGAATATTGCGGATGGTGCCGTTCGGCGACCGCCACATCTTCTTGAGGTCGAACTCCTCGACACGGGCCTCGTCCGGGGTGATCGTCGCGCACTTCACGCCCACGCCGTGCTTCTTGATGGCGTTGGCGGCGTCGATCGTGACCTGGTCGTCGGTCTTGTCGCGGTATTCGATGCCGAGGTCGTAGTACTCGAGGTTCACGTCGAGATACGGGATGATCAGCTTGTCCTTGATGAACTGCCAGATAATCCGGGTCATCTCGTCGCCGTCGAGTTCGACGACGGTGCCTTCAACCTTGATCTTGGACATGGATCTTCGTGTCCTCCTAGGAAGGTGGTGCTCCCATTGCACGGCCGGTGAGCACCGCTTGTAGCGGACCCCAGCTGTTCAACAGACAACGTATACGCATGGCGCGCGGCACGGGGCCTGTGGTGCCAGGTCCACGTACGCTGTGGCGTCAAGCAAGACAAGCGTACTGCTGCTATCAACCTCACCGCGCGGGCAGCCCCCGCTGTGCGGGACCTGCGCTCGGTTACCCGCAAGTAGGGTGCAAGTGATCTACGGCACGGTCGAAACCATGCCTACCACGACATCCGAGCCGAACCTGCTGGGCATGCGGCTCGCCCACCGGGCCATGATCGCCGACGCCGCCCGCTTCGCCACCCTCACCCGCGACATCGCCGGCGGCAAGACGGACTGCCCGGCCTCACGTGCGGAGGCCATCAGCGTCTACCTGCATCTGCTGTGTGACTCCATCCACCATCATCACAGCATCGAGGACGAGGTGCTGTGGCCACTGCTGCGAACGGCCGCCGACGGCGCGGTCGACCTCCGCGAACTCGAGGACGACCACGCCCAGCTCGACCCGCTGCTGGAAGAGATCCGCCGCGACGCGCAAGCCTTCACACGTGCGGCCCACGGCTCCGCGGACCGGCTCGCCGACCGGTTGCGGCAACTCGACGCCCTGCTCACCGAACACATCGCCGACGAGGAGAACACGGTCTTCCCCGTCATCACCCGATATCTCACCGCCGAGCAGTGGAACAGGGTCGAAGCCGCCGCCCGCGACGGCGCGAAGATGAGCTTCGAACTGCCGCGCATGTTCGGCATGTGCACTCCCGAGGAATGGGCGAGCGCCACCGCCGAGGGCGGAATCATGCTGAGACTCATGCTCCGCGTGTTCAGGCGCGGCTACCGGCGACGTGAACGAGCCATCGCGGGTACGCCGCGCTGACTTACGGGTTCCGCCCACATGGCGTGCCACCGCCGGCGGGTGGTGGCGCGAATCCGGTCTACGCCCGCATCACCTCCCCGCCCAGGGATTTCACACCGGAAGTCCTGGATCGATGAGGGCGTAGACCGGACCTCGCTCAGCCGTCGAGTTCGTCGAGCTGCAACCGGATTCGCCGCTCGACCTCCGCCGCTCGGGCGCGATGGTCCGCCACGGCCGTGAAATCGCCCAGGGCTTGGGCCAATTCGGCCAGGATCGTGTCCATCGGACCGTAGACCACCGAACCGGTGTCGAGGCCCGCCATCGTGCCCGACCTGGGGAGCATGTCCCGGTAGCAGTCGGCGATGGCATGCGGTTCGCCGAGATGGATCGCGGCCCGCGCGCGGAACACCGTCATGACGGACCAGTAGTGATCGCGCTTGAGCGGTCCCGCGGCGCGGAACACCTTCCGGGCGCGCTCGGGTTCGCCGGCGTGCAGCAGGGACAGCGCGTAGGGGTACGGCATGACATCGGCCGCCTCCGCGTGAATGGCCGCCATGGGCTCCACCAGGCCGGACAGGTCGCCGCGCGCCCAGTTCAAGGCCATGCCGGCCGCGACCATCAACTCCGCGCCATTGGCCGTCCCGGAGGCCACCATCTCGGCGCTGCACCGGGTGTAGATCCGCTCCGCTTCCGCGAGCTCACCGCGCAGCAAGGCCAGTACCGCGGAATACGCCGACAACACCACCAGCATTTGCCGCAGCTGCCCACCGGACGCACACTCCAGCCCGCGCTCGACCGCCGCCCGCGCACCCACCAGATCATTTGCGCCACAGGCGATCAAACAGCTCATGAAGTGGGCGACCGCCTGGAACTCGACGAGCCCCGACTCGGTGGACACCGTGAGCAGCTCGGCGGTCAACGGCTCGCGCTCCTCCCAGAGATCCGGACCGAGCGCCAGGAACGCGCGCGCATTCAGTGCGGCACAAAGCAATTCAGGATCATCCAGGGTCCGCGACAGCGCAATGGCCTCCGCGGAGGCCGCGAAGGCCAGCGGATCATCGTCGCCCTCCACCTCGAAAACCGTTGCCACCAGCAACCGCACCCGCGTCGCAGCAGGCAGCGGACGCGCCAGCGCCGCCCCGAGCGCCTCGACGATCCGAGTGTCGGTCAGCCGCTTGTCCCGCGTGCCCCAGATGAGCGGCGCACGCCAGCTGGCCAAGGCGAACGCGACGGGATCCGGCTCAGCACATCCGGTTTCGGCGTCGACAAGCGGTGGCATGTCCGCCGCGAGTGTCTCCGCCAGGTCCAGCGCGAATTGCCGCTGGGTGCGGGCGGCGGTGTCGTTGCCGCTGTAGGCGAGACCGGCCACCAGCGCGCAGCGGGTCTCCAGCACCGCGAGGCGATGCCGGCGCTCGGCGGTCGACCGGTCGTGACCGGCCAGCAGGTGCAGGTCGAGCGCGGCGGACCAGAGGGCGCGAGCATCCGGGTGGGCGCGCCGCTCCACACAGTGCCGCGCCGCGGCGGTCACATGGACGAGAGCCTGTTCGGCGGTCGCGGGCGTCGCCCCCGCAATGGCGTGATGGGCCAGCGCATCCAGCTCCGGCTGCGGCGAACGCGCGGCCACACCCAGCGCCGCCCAGTGCATGCGCCCACGTCGCAGGGCGGGAATGCCGTCGTAGACGGTGTCACGAGTCAGCGCATGCCAGAAGTGGATTCGCCCGCCGTGCCCGAGCCGCAGCAGCCCCGCCACCACAGCCGTATCCACCAGATCGACCAGCGTCTCCTCGGATTCACCGGCCAGCTCCACCAACTCGTCGAATCCCACCTCCCCGCCCCACACCGCGATGAACCGCAGCAGCCGCGCCGCCTCCGCAGGCAGCCGGGCGATCCTGCGCTGCAACACATCCCGCACTCCGGCAGGCACTGCCAGCAGATCCCCTTCCGCCGCAGCCAGTTTCGCCAGCTCCCGCACGAACATCGGATTCCCACCCGTGCGATCCCGCACCAAAACCGCTGTCGCCTCATCGATTCCGGCCAACCCCACAGCCACCATCACGTCCCGGACAGCCTCCACATCGAGCCCACCCAACTCCCACCGCCCAGCGGTCACCGCCGCCAGCGCCGCCGAGGTGGCCCGCAACTCCTCCCCAGCCTCCGACCCCCGCAATGTCACCACGAACAACACCGGCGCCCCCGCCGACCACGCCACCACCTGCCGCAAAATCTGCAACGTGGCGCTGTCCGCCCGATGCGCGTCCTCCAGCACCACCACCACCGGCCCCGCCACCCCTCGCTCACCACACCCGTCCGCCACCGCCCGAGCCAACCCGAACGGCGTCGCATCTACCCCCGAAACCCCCACAGTCTCAATGCCTTCCACACCACTGGCCGCCTCGCTTCGCGCAACCCCGTGGCTCGCCACAAGCCCGGCAGCCCGGCTTCCCACGGCCCCGGCAGCTCCGGCACCCGCCAACTCGCCGCACAGCTCGATCCACGCCCAGGCCGCAGGCGCACCATCCACCTCCGGACAGTGCCCCGTCACCACAACCCACCCCTCCGCCTGGAGCAGCCTCGCGACATCGCTTACCAGCGTGGTCTTTCCGGCCCCGGCCTCCCCTTCCACCCACACCACCCGGCTCCGCCCCGCCCGAGCCTCCCCCGCCGCCGCGAGCAACCCGGCCCGCTCCGCCACATATCCGGCACCGACCTCGTCCGCAAGCGGTGCCGGTGACGTCGACTCCCGCGACAAGTTTCGGACGGCACCGCGGACGTAGGAGGAGACCGATCCCGGTGCGGGGTCCGTCGGGCCCGGGGTGGCGGTTCCGGCGCCACCCGAACTGTCGACTGTTTCGTACGGGCGGGCGGTGGGTGGGGTGTAGTCCAATTCCGGTGCGTGGGCGAGGATCGCGGATTCCAGGGCGCGCAGGGGTGGGCTGGGGTCTACGCCGTATTCGGTGTTGAGGTGGGTGCGGACTTTGCGGAGGGTTTCCAGGGCTGCCAGTTGGCGGCCTTGGCGGTAGCGGGCCAGGGCCAGGAGGCGGACGGCTTCCTCGCGTTCGGGGTGGGTGTCGGCCAGGCGGTGCAGGAGGGTGGCGGCTTCGTCGGGGCGGCCGAGATCCAGGGCGGCCGCGGCCTGGTGTTCCAGTGCGGTCCAGCGCAGATCGGTGAGGCGGTCGGATTCCGCGGCCGCCCAGGGCGCATCGGCGTAGGGGGTGTACGCGGCACCCTGCCAGAGGGCGAGGGCCGCGCCGAGGTCGCGGTGGCGGGTTCGCGGGTCGGATTCGGCGGCGGCCTGTGCCAGCAGGTGTTCGAAGTGCCACACGTCCACGGCGGTCACGGGGAGGTGGAGGGTGTAGCCGGGCGTGCGGGAGACGAGGACGCGGGCGGGGGCTCGGGGCGGGCGGTCCGGTTCCAGGGCGCGGCGCAGGTAGGAGATGTGAGCCTGGAGAGCGGCGGTGGCCTTGGGGGGCGGTTCGCCCTGCCAGAGGTCGTCGATGAGGCGGTCGGCGGAGACCACTTCACCGGCGGCCACGACCAGGCGCGCCAGCACCGCGCCCTGCATGGGGCCGCGCAGCGGCGCGGGGTCGCCATTGACGCGCACCCGCAGCGCACCGAGGACTTCGATCGACACCACGGGTGGTACATCGCGAAAAACGGTGGCGTCGCTAACGATCCGGGGGCGGAGATCGTCCAGCGTGCGTCCCCCCTCAGGCGACCGTCGTCGCGCCCCGGCCGACTCTGGTGCCACGCCACCCCGCCACGCCCAGCACCGCGCCGACCACAATGGTGCCGGGAATGATCCAGATGCCTTCCGCCCCGGGCAATCCCGGCGCCGCACCCATGGCGATCACGGCGGCCAGCATCAGCACGCCCCCGAGCCTGCCCAGCAGCACGTGCGGGCGGGCGATCGACACGACAGCCAGCAGGATCAGACCGATCAGCAGGGACGCGGCCAGCGTGTTCACCAGCGGCGCGGCCGCCGCTTCGATCTCGTGCTGCTCGTGATGCCCGAGCTGCCGGGCGACGAACATCTCGTGGTAGGCCCCCACCGGCACGGTCACCGCGAAACCCAGGAACAGCATGGCCTTCGCCCAGACGAGCGCCTTTGCCGCCCAACCGGTTCCGGTTGTGTCGAGGAGCGCGGCGAATACGGCGGGCAGCCCTGCCGCGATCAGCACCGACCCGATGGAGAAGGTCAGGTGGGCGGCGATCCAGGTCGCCGCCTGTTCGGCTTGCTCCGAATGTCGCAGCGGGTGCAGGGCATTGCCGATCGACCAGAGCACGCCACCGGCCACGAGCAGGTAGCCGCGTTGCACTCGATCGCGGAGGAGAGACGGAATCGGCGGTGTCGCAGTCGTTGTCACCGGACCACGATGGGCGCGGCCCATTGCCCCGGACTTGCCGTTCACTTGCGGACACGCGGACGCCCGCGCACCGGTGACGGTGCGCGGGCAGGGCGGACGATCAGACGCCCACGTGCACAGGACCTTCCAGCAGATTGGCCGGCTTGTCGCGAATCATGAAGGCGATGATGGGAATCGCGAGCAGGAAGAACCCCGCACCGATGTAGAAGGACACGTCGTAACTGTGGATGGCGGCGCGAGCCATGAGGTTGTCCATGCCCGCGTTGTCGGTGGCGAAACGTTCCGCGACCTGCACCGAGATGGTCGTGAGCAGAGCCGTGCCGATGGAGCCGCCGACCTGCTGGGCGGCATTCAGCAGGGCGCTGGCCACGCCGGAGTCCTCGTCGTCGACCTGGTGCAGCGCGGTGGTCTGCATGGCCACGAAGATCGCGCCCATGCCGAGTGCGATGAGCACCATGGCGGGCAGCACGCTCACCCCGTAGGTGTCACCGAACTCGAGTTGTGCCAGGTAGAGCAGCCCCGCCATGCCCAGGACCGCACCGGTGAGCATGATCGGCCGCGGACCGATCCTGGGCAGCAGCGCACTGGTGACACCGGCCGCGATCACGATGCCGATCGGGAAGGGCAGGAACGCGACTCCCGCTTTCAGCGCCGAATATCCGAGCGTGGCCTGCAGGTAGTAGGTCAGGTTCAGGAACATGGCGAACATGGCGATCGGCGTCAGCAAGGCCACCAGGAACGACCCGCCTCGATTGATCTCACCCGGAATACGCAGCGGCAGTAGCGGATTCGAGGACCGGCTCTCGATCACCACGAAGGCGATCAACAGCGCGGCGCCGGCGATGAGCAGGGCCAGCGTGCTGCCCGCACCCCAGCCGGCCTCCGCCGCCCGGCTGAATCCGTAGACGACGGATACCAATCCGAGCGTGGCGGTGATCGCCCCGGGCAGGTCGTAGCCGCCGGTGCGCGGCGCGGGCACATCCTTGATGACGACGGCCAGCGCACCCACGAAGGCCAGCAGCGCGACGGGCGTGTTCACCAGCAGGCACCAGCGCCAGTCGGCGTATTCGGTGAGCGCGCCGCCCGCGATGAGCCCGATGGCCGCGCCGCCCGCGGACACGCCCGCGAAGACGCCGAACGCCTTGGCGCGTTCCTTGGCCTCGGTGAACGTCACCGACACCAGCGACAGCGCCGCCGGAGCCAGCAGCGCACCGAACGCGCCCTGCAGTCCGCGCCCGGCGAACAATTGCCCGGCGTTCTGCGCGAGCCCGGCCAGCGCGGAGGCCGCGGCGAAGCCGATCAGCCCGATCAGGAAGATGCGGCGGCGTCCGAGGTAGTCGGCGAGCCGTCCGCCGAGCAGCAGCAGGCCGCCGAAGATCAGCGTGTAGGCGGTCAGCACCCACTGCTTGTCGCCTTCGCTGATCTTCAGATCGGCCTGGGCGTAGGGCAGCGAGATCGTGACGATGGTGGCGTCCAGCACCACCATCAGCTGCGCCAGAGCGATCACCCCCAGCGCCCACCATCGCTTGGAAGTGCTTGTGTCGGTAGGTATTTCGTCGGGTGTGCGCGTCACCGTCCCGGATGTCATGCCGTCTCCTCAGGATGCCTGGAACAACCCGACCATCGTGGCATCACCCGACAAATGGCGTCAAGAGAAAAATGTCCGACTGCGACAGTTGTCGGATGGCGTCGTGAAATACCCGCTGGTCGATACACTGTGGCCATGCCCGAGTCGACGCACGCCGATCTGCTGGAACGCCCCAGGCCGGGGCTGCGCGAACGCAAGAAGCAGCAGACCCGCGCGCGCATCATCGATGTGGCGCTGGAGCTCTGCGACGCCCACGGCTTCGACGCCACCACCGTCGAGCAGATCGCCGACGCCGCCGATGTCTCGCCCCGCACGATCAATCGCTACTTCGCGAGCAAGGAAGACATCGTCATCGCCCCCATCGCAGAATGGGGCACCGCGCTTGCCGACCACTTGCGCGCCGAACCCGTCACCGGGAATGAACTCCAGGCGCTGATGAACGCCTTCCTCGCCGTCATCGACGGCGTCATCGAACGCGACGAACCGCTGCCGTTCCGCTGGTTCCAGCAAATGCAGCGCATCATTCGCGGCAGCGCCGCCGTGCGCGCGTACAGCCTCGACGCCGCCGAGCACAAGACCGAACAGGTCACCGCGGCCGTGGCCGAACGCCTGGGCGCGGCCGTCGACTCGCTGCCCGTGCGCCTGGTGGTCAGCACCTGGCACACCATCATGCGAGTCGGCACGGAATGCGAGGACCAGACCCCGGAATGCCTCACCACCTCGGCGCGCGGCATGGCCGACGCCGTGGTCGACGCCTACCACGAATTCGTGCGGACCTGCGCCGCGCCCAGTGTGTCCGGCCCCACTTCGGAATCCGGGCCTTCCGCCCGTTAGAATCTCGCAACAGGTCAAGAGCATCAGCGTCAAGCCCCGGCTAGCTGATCGGCAACCCTCCAGCTGCGGTGGGGTGCTCCGGGTGAGGACCGGGCGCTCGAGGGCCGAGCGCAAGCGCACCGTAGGAGGTCACCGAAATGTGTTGTTGTCGAAGCCTATTCGCTTTCCGATAACGTCAGACTTCCGCCATTCGGCGACCTTGTTTTCCTGGAGCAGCACATGAGTGACTCGACCGCGCCCACGAATCCGGCCGACTGGTCCTTCGAGACCAGGCAGATCCACGCCGGGCAAGCGCCCGATGCGGCCACCGGGGCCCGCGCACTGCCGATCTACCAGACCACCTCGTATGCCTTCCGCGACACCGACCACGCCGCCGCGCTGTTCGGGCTCGCCGAGCCGGGCAATATCTACACCCGCATCATGAACCCGACCCAGGACGTGGTGGAACAGCGCATCGCCGCCCTCGAAGGCGGTGTGGCGGCCCTGCTGCTGGCCTCCGGGCAGGCGGCGGAAACCTACGCGATCCTGAACCTGGCGCAGGCCGGGGATCACATCGTGGCCAGCCCGCACCTGTACGGCGGCACCTACAACCTGCTGCACTACTCGCTGCCCAAACTGGGCATCGAGGTCAGCTTCGTCGAGGATCCGGACGATCTGGAGCAGTGGAAGGCCGCGGTGCGCCCGAACACCAAGGCTTTCTACGGCGAGACCGTCGCGAACCCGAGCAGCTCGATTCTGGACATCCCGGGCATCGCCGAGGTCGCGCACGCGGCGGGCGTGCCGTTGATCGTGGACAACACGGTCGCGACGCCGTATCTGATCCAGCCGCTGCAGCACGGCGCCGACATCGTGGTGCACTCGGCCACCAAGTACCTGGGCGGGCACGGTTCGGCCGTGGCCGGAGTGATCGTGGACGGCGGCACCTTCGACTGGACGGTCGAGGACGCCGAGGGCAATTCCCGCTTCCCCGGTTTCACCACGCCCGATCCCAGCTACCACGGTGTGGTATTCGCCGAACTCGGCGCGCCGGCATTCGCGCTGAAGGCGCGCGTGCAGTTGCTGCGTGACCTCGGCGCGGCCGTCGCGCCGTTCAACGCCTTCCTGATCGCGCAGGGCATCGAGACGCTGAGCCTGCGGGTCGAGCGGCATGTCGCCAATGCCCAGGCGGTCGCGGAGTTCCTGACGCAGCAGCCCGGCGTCGAGAAGGTCTACTACGCGGGCCTTTCCGACTCCCCCTGGCACGCACGCGGCAAACAGCTGGCACCCAAGGGTGTGGGCGCGATCGTGTCCTTCGAACTGGCCGGCGGCGTGGACGCGGGCAAGAAGTTCGTGGACGCGCTGGTCCTGCACAGCCATGTCGCTAACATCGGGGATGTGCGCTCGCTCGTCATCCACCCGGCCTCCACCACGCACGCGCAGCTGACGCCCGCCGAGCAGCTCGCTTCCGGCGTCACGCCTGGTCTCGTGCGTTTGGCCGTGGGTATCGAGGGCATCGACGACATCCTGGCGGATCTGCGCGCCGGACTGACGGCGGCGGCATCTTGACCGTGAGCATCGAATCGAGCACCTCCCGGCCGGCGGCGGAAGTCCTGCTTCCGCCGGCGGACGGCACGCTCGGCAGCATCGCTATCGGGGATGTGGAGCTCGAGAACGGGTCGGTCATCCCCGACGTCACCCTGGCCGTACAGCGGTGGGGCGAACTCTCGGCGAACGCGGACAACGTGGTGCTCATCGAGCACGCGCTGACCGGCGACTCGCATGTGGTGGGTCCCGCCGACGTGCATCACGCGCAGGCCGGCTGGTGGGACGGCGTGGTCGGGCCGGGTGCGGCGATCGACACCCGCGAATGGTGTGTCATCGCCACCAATGTGCTCGGCGGTTGCAAGGGCAGCACCGGGCCGTCCTCGCTGGCGGCAGACGGAAAGCCTTGGGGCGCACGGTTTCCCGAGATCACCATCCGGGATCAGGTGCACGCCGAGCAGAAGCTGTTCGACCTGCTCGGCATCGACCGGCTGGCCGCGGTGGTCGGCGGGTCCATGGGCGGCATGCGGGTGCTCGAATGGATGGTCGGCGCGCCCGAGCGGGTCGGCGCGGCACTCGTGCTGGCCGTCGGCGCGCGCGCCACGGCCGACCAGATCGGCACGCAGACAACGCAGATCGCCGTCATCAAGGCCGATCCGGACTGGCAGGGCGGCAACTATCACGGCAGTGATCGCGCCCCGATGACCGGCATGGGCCTGGCGCGGCGCATCGCGCACCTGACCTACCGCACCGAGGGCGAGCTCGACCATCGCTTCGAGAACCACGCCCAGGGGGATGAGAACCCTTGGGACGGTGGGCGTTACGCGGTGCAGAGCTACCTGGAGTACCAGGCCGACAAGCTCATCTCGCGCTTCGATCCGGCCACCTACGTGCTGCTCACCGAGGCCATGAACCGGCACGACGTGGGCCGCGGGCGCGGCGGCATCGAGGCCGCGCTGGCCTCGACGCTGGTGCCGTGCGTGGTGGGCGGCGTGGATTCGGATCGGCTGTATCCGCTGCGCACGCAGCAGGAGCTGGCGGATCTGCTGCCCGGCTGTAAGGGGCTGGAGATCGTGCGGTCCCGGGACGGGCACGACGGGTTCCTCACCGAGACCGAGGCGGTGGGCAAGCTGATGGTGGAGACCATGGATCTGGCCCGGACCGCGCGTGCGGCCCGGCGCTGAACCGGGTTACCGGAGCGACAACCGCATCGTGGCGCGGCGGCGCGGCCGGCCGTTCGGTCCGTAGATACCGAGCGGTCGCCTGAGTCGCACCTGTTTCACACGAATTATCCTGACGCACTGTTGGTTTCGCCCGAGTGACACCTCGGTTACCTGCCCCCGGATTCCGAGACGCAGAACCGCTGCGGCCGTAAAGTGTGATACATGACAGCGCCCTTCGATGACATGGATCTCCGCGATCTCGTCGAATTGCTCTCCGACGAGGAACAGCGTGAACTACGCCCCGCCATCCTGCGGGTACTGGACCGACTCCCCTCACAAGAGGTGCTGCGCCGCGAACTCGGACGGCGTCTCGTCACCAAGTGACGACACCGCGCGCTAGGTGACGCCCAGCGTGCTGATGGTGGCGGCCACCGCAATGGTCGCCCCGCCCAGCACGGCCATCCAGGCCACGTCGAACCGCTTGCTGCGCACAGCCAGCAACCCGGCCCGCTCGGTCGGCAACATCATGCGCAGCGCCGCCGCCAGCAACGTCGCCCCGCCGATCACATACGTCCCCCGCCGCCACCGATCCCACGCCAAAAACACCACCGCCACCACCAGCACGGCCCCCACCAACAGGATCGGCAGATTGTCGCGAACGAACGCACCGAAACGACTGCTCCGACTCTCGGGAGCGGCATGGGCGGCAGACACGATCCCGAGCTTAACGGCCATAGCGAGCCCGACCACAGTCACCCGCATGAGATGCCCGCATTCGTGGCTTATCGCCGTTTGTCGAGTTCGGACATGATCAGACGACGTGCCGGCTCACCACGGACAGCCTGGGCGGCTAGTCGGTCGAATGCTTTGCTGTACAGGACGATCTCTCGCGGCTGGGTGATTGTCAGCTCGGCGCTGAGTGTCTCGACATGAACGAGTCGATTGTCGAACATGATGAACCCGTTCGCGGACGGAGCTTCGTACACTGTGCGCTCCGGAATGATCCCGAGCAGAACCCGCGGCAAGGTCATCGCCGTCAGCAGGCGGTCAAGCTGCCCCAGCATCACCGAGTTGTCGCCAACCGTGGTTCTCAACACTTGCTCACCGATGACGAACGAGAACCGATGGTTTCCCCGATACAAGACCTGCTGGCGTTCGATCCGGGACGCAACGCCTTCGTCCAGATCATCCGGAATCCCGTAGAAGCCAATGACCTTCCGGAGAATGCCCTCTGCATACTCGGGCGTTTGGAGCAGCCCCGGAACCACTGCCGGCTCATACCAGCGCATCGAGCTGGATTCCGCTTCCAGCTTGACCGAGACCCGCTGTCTACGCCGCGTGCCGGTGCCGAGAATCCGCCGCCACTCCAGATAGGCAGCCTGGATGTTCCGCAGCGTCGCAATCAGATCCGGGAGTTGATCAACGCTGTTGGTGTGCGTGCACCACGCCCGGAGATCCAGCTCCGAGGGAGTTTGTTTGCCGTACTCGATTCGCGAGACTTTCGACTCGTGCCAGCGCGCCAGCTCGGCCAGCTTGCGACCAGTCAGACCTGCGTCGCGGCGAAGCTCCCGGAGTCTGAGTCCGAGAGCTTCCCTTTGTTCGTTTGCGGCACTGGTCACTTGGTATCGAGCGCCACGTAATCGGCGTGTGGAACGGCAGCCGACCACACGCGATCTCTAACTTCTCGGCAGTAGTCCACGATTCTCCGATCTTTGGTCAGAGCCCCGCCTGCCCACTGGCCGGAGGGCTCGAACACCGTGAAGGCTACTGACTCACCATCGAACAACCACCAGTCGTCAGCAGTCAGCCGACCCTGATCTATCAAATGCCGTGGCAGGTACCGGATGTCTTCTCCCGCCGCGATGTTCACACGGGAGACGATCAGCCCCCAGTCTGTATAAGGCGCATGCGGCACCGTGATCACACGTGCACGCCGAACGTGAACACCCCGCTCGGCGACCTCACGAATGAGAGCCGTCCACGGCTTCATCCACGCGTAGTCGTCAGGTTCGCCTGCCTTGAACCGCTCAAACGGCTCGAACTCTTCCGATGTTTCGTAAGTGTCCTGCACCTCCAGGTGAAACGCTTCCCGCTGGCAAGCACGAAGAAGGTTGTCGAACTCCTCACCCTGCAAGAGCAGCACCGTAAAACGCCCTCTCGTTCTTCGGAACCTCGATAGCCGTCTCGTCCTCGGCTAGATCCAACTGCGCCAACGTATCCGGCTCGGTGATCGGTCGGCCCGACAAAGTGAACGTTCCTCTGCCCGTGTCCTCCATCCGAGCGCCGACGAACGTATCCGGCTCGGCGAATCCGAGCAGCACGTGAGGTATTTCGACCACACCAGGGATGTCTGTTACCCATCCCTGCACGACGTAGGTACCGCAGTCGGAGACCGACAGCGACGGGCAGCCGCCACCCTGGGAACCGTTCTTGCCCAGCAATCGCAACAACATGATCAATCCTCTCGTCCAGCAGTATGCAGGAATTTGCGCCCTCTATCTCCGATGGTCCTCTGGTCTACCCGGTTCCACCGCTGAACCGACCTGAACTCGCAAATTGCTGCAAGCATGTGGCGTTCAGCTTGCCCCGACTCTTAGCGTCAGGTCAGGCGTTCGTGGCCAGCCAGTCGTACTGGCCCCGAGCCGCCCTCCCACCACACAGGCAGGGGTCGAGATGACTTGGCGCAGACGGCTTGTGGAGTTTCCCGGCGGCATTTTGGAGGCCGATGCCTACGAAGACGACGACGGCGGCGGGGTCTATCTGGAGTGCTTCATGCCTGGAGATCAGGACGACGAGGAACGGCGAGGAGCGGATATGCGTTGGAAGCCAACGGCATTGGGGTATGTTCGCACCGATGTCTCGGGGTTGGGGTTGCTGTGGGATCAGAGTCGGATACGGCGGCTCGCGGAGCGTCTCGGGTACGACTTCGCCGATATGGTGATCTATGACCCCAAGTTCGGGCGACCACCGCTCGCCCGGCTGAGAGCGCAGGCCACTCGACTGGATGCCGATGCCGTCATCGTCCCCGGCCCCGAGCACTTCGAAGACGGCCGGATACCCGGTGTGCTGGTCGAACAGATGGATGTGATCACGGTCCAATCGGAAGAGACCTACGCACGGCGCACTTTGCCACCGCTGCCGGAAGTGCCACCCGCCACGGCCGACGAAGCCTAGCTACCACGCAATTTCTGGCCATGGCTTCATCGTTGCGTCCCCATCGGACTCGAACCCCGAACCCGCTGATCGAGAGCTCCAGTCAATGCGCAGGTGGGACATAGATCTCAACGCGGAGACCTGGTTCAGGGATCAAGTAGGAGCAGTCGATGTCCGTGCGTGACCCGCGTGGTCGTAAGGAAAGTCGCATGTGGCGTCCCGAGAGTTTGGGGAAATCTTGGTGCTGGGTGGAATCCTCACGATTGAATGTTGATGCTTGGTGCCAGCGCAGACCCGGTCCCCAGACAAGGAGAGACCGGTCTGCGTCAGTGTCACGGTGCTGGATGTTGAACTCTATTCGGGTTCGATTTCATACCAATCTTGCCACTCTATACTGTCAGGCATCGCACCATCGCGATCATAGAGCTGAACTAGGGCGTTCTTCAGATCCGATTTGGTAATATTCGAATCGTCCGGAAAGCGTATTGCGTTTCCGAAATTTAGGTAAACAATAGGTTCGTTGACCTCGTTCGATCCTTTGCTGAAGAAGGCGCCATTGTGGCCTACAAAGCTGATGCCACAAGTGGTGCCACCGGGCTGGACTCCAACGCCGACACTTGCGATATCGTATCCATCTGGGCCGCTGGCAAATATTGATAGGTAGCTGTAGCTCGGATCCTCCAGGTCTGCCATCTCGTCTACGAGTTTGGCCAGATCCTCTCCGGAGGAAGGACGGATGGGATTCATCCCGTGCTCAGGTAGATACTGAGCTACAATATCTATCTTCATCGTTCCCCTTCTGAAAATTTGGGTATTTCAGAACCATTATAGGTTGCCTTGCCGCCTGGCCAAACGATAGTGATCGTACCGTTTGGGTCTGGCAGAAACGGTAGCGTCCTGAGGCATCCCGGACAAGGCCCGCCGCTGTGATTGATGACAATAATTGGATTCTTGATTCCTAGTTGTCTCGCGATCACAATTGCCTTCATTTCAACGTCGTATGCCCATCCAGGGCTGCCATGCGCATAGGGCCAGGCCGGCGTACCCTTGACCATTTCGGCAGCCTGCTTGTAGGGCTCTTCCGCGCCGCTCCACAAGGGTTCATAGGGATTCTCGAATGGTAATGGAATACGGTTACCATCGTCGTCCAACACGAACCCGATAGTTTTACCGCCAGTGCCTGTACTTTGGAAGCCGGGCAGATCCTCGAATGCCTTCTGCACTCCGGGCAGGTTCAGGGGTGAGCGTGAATCGCGATCTGCAGCGCCGGGGCCGTGGCTGGTGTCGCGACTGGATGCGGACGTGTCGGCGTGACCGGAAGGCCCAGAAGTTCGGTCAGCGGCGTTCCACGATCCAGAGCCTGTCGGCGAATCAGGGCTCCCACCACCGAAGGTCGGTGAGCTTTCCCCGGTGCCGCTATGCGCCCTGGCAGGTATGGCGTTTTGCCGTGAGATCTCGGCTTGTAGTTGGACGTGTTGTTCAACTCCCGCAACTACGTTCTTCCCCGCTTCTCGGATTTCTGCCATGCGTTGTTGCAGCTGGCTCAGTTCCAAGCCTTGCTGTGCAGTACTTTTCCCGAGGTCGAATTTGGTCAGGCCCGGTTGGGAGGCCAGCACGTCCTTGATCGGCATTACCGAGGTTGCAGGGGAGCTGTTCGGTTTCGTGAGGCCGAATGCCTCGGTCGGTTTCGGGACCGGCTTCACGGGTGCGGGAACTGATGCGCCGGGTGTGCCGAGGTCGCCCTTGCCGCCGGGTAGGCGGGTCCCGAACAGCGCGCCCCAGAGCAGGACGGAGTTCGGGTCACGGAAGTCGGGGAGTAGCCCGGTGGCCATGCCGACGTGGTTCCAGCCGCCGACCGGGTTTCCTTTGTCGAACTCGGCTTTGGCGGCCTGAGCGTTCTGAAACGCCGACTCGGCGATGGTGTTGTCGAAGTCGGGCAGGTTGGGATGGAATCCGAGCACCTCGCCGGCTGCGTTGATGACGGCGCCGATATCGGTCATCGCGAACAGGCCGACCAGCAGGTGTCCTGCTGCGCTGGTGGTGCCTTTGATGCTGAGTTTGCCGAGCCAGTTCTTCCATTCTGTGCTCGGGTCTCTGGCGGCGTCCGCGGCGGCAACTTGCGCGAAAGCCATACCCTGCGGTGTGTTCGGACCGCCGTATCCGACTGACCCCAGGGTGTAGGCGCCCTGGCCGAAGGAGTGCCCGAATCCGCCGAGCACCCTGGCGATACCGTCGGTGATCTTCTGACCGGCGGCCAGGCGGAGATCGTTCAGGCGCGACACCCATCCGTCGTCTGGCGAGCTGGTGTCGGGTGCCGGTGTGTGGCTGAGCACGTTGCCGTCGGCGTCGTATTCGGTGACCGCGCCGTTGTGGAATTTGGCGCGGTATCCGCCACCGGGTAGGGGTTCGGCGACGCCGCGTTCGCCGGTGGCGTAGTTCTCGAACGGGCCATCGGGCTGGCCTTGGGTGTTGACCGTCATGGTCATGCCGGAGGTGTTGGTGATCCGCAGTCCGGCGCTGGTCATGGCGACGCTGGTCATGCCCGTGGTGGGGTTGGCGATGTCGATGCGGATCGGCTGGTTGTTGTCGCCGAGTGTGGCTGTCCAGCCCGTGCCTCCGAGGCGGGGGTGGGGCTGGGCGACAGTGATTTTGGTGTCGACTGCGGTGAATGGCTGCAGTTGGCCCGGCAGGATGACGACCGTTGTCGTGGCGACTACGTTGCCGGGGTAGGTGGTGCCGTCGATCTCGATCGAGCCCGTGCCGGTGGCCTGGTCGCCGGTGACGGTCGCGCCGGAGGGAAGGGTTTTGCTTTCCCCGGGGGCGGGCCATTGCTGGATGTCCTCGGTGCCCAGGAAAGGGGGTGGTGGTACGTCGACGGTGTAGCCCTGCTCGGGGGTCCGGACAGTCCCATCAGGGTTGATGAGGCCTGGGAAGTTGACCGCGATGCTGGGATCGACCCTGTCCGCGTTGTTCAGATTCGTCGGCGCCGACTGGCCGCCGGGAAGAGTCGACTGCGGCGGTGTTGCGGGTTGCACTGAGCCGGGGGTATCCGACTTCGGTTGGGGCACTGGATCGTTGGCGAGCTGTTCGATCCTCTCCTGTGCCCTCGGCCCGGGGTCTCGCGGATGGAGTGGCAGGGGCGCGGATACTTCTTGCAGTGACGATGTCGGCGCGCTCGTGCGCGAGGTCATGTCTTGGACGGACCTTATTCGTGCGAACGTGCGAGTCGCTTCGTCCTCATTGCGCACGTTGATCGTCATCACTCGCGTGGCTCGATCAGAGGTGTTGCGGGTAGAGCGGGCGGTACCTGCAATGGCGGGGGTCAAGCTGGCCAGCCAGTTCGGTTGCCAGGCGGTATCGAGAGCGGGTGAGGTCACGACCGGTCCACTTCGTGCGGGCGACGGGAGACCGGGTTGTCGAGGTGGGCGGGTTCGTCGATTTCCTTCTCGGGCATGGGATATCGGGCCTTCAGGTAAACGGATACGAAAAAGACCCCGGCCCTGCTGGGCTCGGGGTCGAACAAACCGGCGCGGTCACCTTGGCCGGGAAGGAGTGCACGTAGCTGCGGGATTTGGTTGCCGCAGTTCTGGTATCGCTCAGGTCAGTTCCGCGTTCAAGCGCGGGTGCACCCCCTTGCTACCTCTGGTACGCCGCCCTTAGAAGAGGGGTCGAGCGACTTCGCAGACGCTGAAATCAGCGAACGAATTCGCTTGGTAGGAGGTTGATTTCCCGATAGAGCGGGAGAGCGGCACAGCTATGGCGCTGCAGTCAGCTTGGCTCAAGGCGTTTCGCCTTGTCAACCTTCAACGCGAACAGCGAGACATACTTGCAGGTAGAGCTCGATTGAGCTGGCAGGCGCCAGCCGGTTCGCCTGCGAGGTGGTTCCGTACCGCTGCGCTCCCAACCGCGGCTCCGCGTAGTCCCCTCCGATGTCGCAGTCGCCGTGGTCCTTGGCTTCCAGGACGCCACCCGGGGAAGCTGTAGATCCTCTGAAACAATCGGTATTCCCCGCCTCTTGCTCGACATCGGGGAAATCGAATGTTCGTCGGTCACGATGACCGACACAGGCCGGGGTACGTTCACACTCACCGGCAGACCGGTGACCGACTATAAGCTCATGAGAGGGTACTTCCTGTTGTGCTACAGCTGATGTTCTATGAGCCGCGTATCCCGCCCAATACGGGAAACGCCATTCGCTTGGCGGCCGGGACCGGATGTCATTTGCACCTGATCGAGCCGCTCGGGTTCGACCTGTCCGAACCCAAGCTCAAGCGGGCAGGGCTGGATTATCACGACCTTGCCTCGGTGACCGTGCACGAGAGCCTGGATGCGGCATGGAAGGCGTTGCAACCGGAGCGGGTGTTCGCGTTCACGGCCACCGCGACGACGCACAACACGGAGATCGCCTATCGCGAGGGGGATGTGCTGCTGTTCGGGCCCGAGCCCACCGGGCTGCCCGAGGAAGTGCTCGCGGATGCGCGGATCACCGAGCAGGTGCGGATTCCGATGATTCCGGGGCGGCGGTCGATGAACCTGTCCAATGCCGCCGCTGTCGCCGTGTACGAAGCCTGGCGGCAGTTGGGCTTTCCGGGGGCGGTCTGATGGCGAGCGTGGTGCGGGCGACGATCAAGCCCGGTAGCAAGAAGGGGCCGCTGGTGGAGACCGGCGACGACGGCACGCTGGTGCTGTATGTGCGGGCGCCCGCGGTGGAGGGCAAGGCCAACAAGGCGGCCTGTGAGCTGCTGGCCCAGCATTACGGCGTGCCGAAATCCGCCGTAACCCTCACCGCGGGAGCCACTTCCCGCTTCAAACGGTTCGAGATAGCCGACTGATTCAGGACTGCACGGCTACCGCGTCCACCTCGAACAGCATGGTGGGCAGGGCCAGGGCGGCTACGCCGGAGAGGGTTTGCGCCGGCGGCTGATCACCCCAGATCTCGGCGATCTTCTTGCCGAGGATCGCGAGCTTGTCCAGGTTGTGGTCGACGATGTGGGTGCGCAGCTGCGCCACGTCGGCGTAGTCCAGACCCACCGTGCGCAAAGCCTTCCCGAGATTGGCGAAGGCGCGGTCGACCTGTTCGGCGAAGTCGCCGGTGGTGGTGTTGCCGTTCTCGTCGGAATCGTACTGGCCCGCAATGAACACCAATTCGCCGCGGACGCGGGCAATGTGGCTGTAGCCGAAGCCGGTCGGGTCGTGCAGTTCGGCCGGGTTGATCAGTTCGATGGACATGCTGTGCTCCGCTCTCGTGGATGTGCGACATCAGGAGGACGACATGGCGGGCGCGATCGTGACATGCGTTCGCTGTCAGCGGAAATCGCGGGAGCGTGCGGTGATCCGGAGATCCAGGCGCTGCAGGTGATCGGCCACCACGGTGACCGCGCCCTCGGCGTTCTGGACCCTGCCGCGAATGAGCAGAGCGGGCGCGGATTGGGCCAGGCGGCGATAGCGCGCCCACAGGCCCACCGAGCAGACCACATTGACCATGCCGGTCTCGTCCTCCAGATTCAGGAAGGTGACGCCCGCGGCGGTAGCGGGGCGCTGCCGGTGGGTGACCGCGCCGCCGACCAGAACCCTTGTGCCGTCAGGGATGTCGAGCAGCCCGGAGGCGGGCACGACACCCAGGGCGTCGAGGCGGTCGCGCAGGAATTCGGTCGGGTAGCTGTCGGGTGAGATGCCGGTCGCCCAGACGTCGGCGGCAGCCAGTTCCAGATCGCTCATGCCGGGCAGGGCGGGTGCGGCGGTGGCCGCGCCGGTGCCGGGAATGCGGTCGTGGCGTTCGGCCGCGGCGGCCCCGGCGGCCCACAGCGCCTGGCGGCGGGTGATGCCGAGACTGCCGAGCGCGCCCGCCGTGGCGAGGGCCTCGGCCTGCGGGACGGTGAGCTCCACGCGGCCGGTGAGGTCCACGAACGAGGTGTACGGACCGGATTCCCTTGCGGCGACGATCCTTTCGGCCAGGTCGGTGCCGAGCTGGCGGATGGAGGCCAGACCCAGCCGGATCTGGGTGCCGCGCGCCTCCAGGGTCGCCTCGGCCAGCGAGTGATTGATATCCGGCCCGTGCACCGCCACCCCGTGCCGCCGGGCATCGGCCACCAGCGACTGCGGCGAGTAGAAACCCATCGGCTGAGCGCGCAGCAGACCCGCGCAGAACGCCGCCGGATGATGCAGCTTGAACCAGGACGAGTAGAAGACGATGGACGCGAAACTCTGCGAATGACTCTCCGGGAAGCCGAAATTCGCGAAGGCGTACACCTTCTCGTAGATGCGGTCGGCCACCTCGCCGGTAATGCCGTGCAGCTCCCGCATGCCGGTGTAGAAGCGTTCGCGCAGCCGGTTCATCTTCTCCGGTGAGCGTTTGGAACCCATGGCGCGGCGCAGCTGATCGGCCTCGGCGGGGGTGAAACCCGCGACGTCCACGGCCATCTGCAT
Source organism: Nocardia huaxiensis (assembly GCF_013744875.1). Lineage (NCBI taxonomy): Bacteria > Bacillati > Actinomycetota > Actinomycetes > Mycobacteriales > Nocardiaceae > Nocardia > Nocardia huaxiensis. The sequence goes on along the minus strand of NZ_CP059399.1, from coordinate 1,478,444 downwards.
GAGCTGCTCCTGGAACAGCGGCACGCCGAGCGTGCGCTCCAGCGAATTCTCCAGTGCCGGATGGTCGTACACCGCCTTCTCCTTGCCATTGCGGCGACGGATGTAGGGGTGCACGGAACCGCCCTGAATGGGTCCGGGGCGAATGAGTGCGACCTCCACCACCAGGTCGTAGAAGTTGCGCGGTTTCAAGCGCGGCAGGGTCGCCATCTGGGCGCGCGATTCCACCTGGAAGACGCCGACCGAGTCGGCGCGGCACAGCATGTCGTAGACGGCCTGCTCGCTCAGATCCAGTTGGTGCAGCTCCACCGTCTCACCCTTGTGCTCGCGCACCAGATCGATCATGTAGTGCAGGGCGGACAGCATGCCCAGGCCGAGCAGATCGAATTTCACCAAACCCGCTGAGGCGCAATCGTCCTTGTCCCATTGCAGGACACTGCGGCCCGGCATGCGCGCCCATTCCGTCGGGCACACATCGGCGATGGGGCGATCGCAGATCACCATGCCGCCGGAGTGAATGCCGAGATGCCTTGGCAGGCCCTCCAATTCACCGGCCAGCGCGAGGACCTCGCGGGGGATGTCGGTGTGCTTCTCCTCTGTCACGCCGGTCCAGCGGCTCACCATGCCGGCATTTCCACCCCCGGTATTGTCCCTCGGGCCCCCCACTGTGAAATGCCACGAGGTCGTCTGCTTGCTCCAGGCGTCTTGCTGCCCGGTCGAGAAACCGAGCGCGCGTGCGGCATCGCGCACCGAGGAACGACCGCGATAGGTGATCACATTGGCCACCTGCGCCGCGTACTGGCGGCCGTACTTGGCGTAGACGTGCTGGATGGCCTCCTCGCGCCGATCCGATTCGATATCCACGTCGATATCGGGCGGCCCGTCCCGCTCCGGCGACAGGAAGCGTTCGAACAGCAGCTTGTTTGCCACCGGATCCACATTGGTGATGCCGATGGCGTAGCAGACCGCCGAATTGGCGGCGGAACCCCTTCCCTGACAGAGGATGTCGTTGTCTCGGCAGAAGCTGACGATGTCGTGCACCACCAGGAAGTAGCCCGGAAAGCCGAGCTTCTCGATCACCCGCAGCTCATGCTCGAGCTGGTCGTAGGCTTTCGGATTCCCGGCGCGCGGGCCGTAACGCCGCGCCGCGCCCTGATAGGTGAGTTCCCGCAGCCACGAGTTCTCGTCATGCCCGTCCGGCACATCGAACGGCGGCAGCCGCGGTGCGATCAAACGCAGATCGAACGCGCAATCCCGGGCCAGCGCAACGGCATTCGCCACCGCCTCCGGGCAGGCGGCGAACAGTCGCGCCATCTCCGCCCCGGAGCGCAGGTGCGCGCCGCCGGTCGGAGCGAGCCAGCCCGCCATGTCGTCCAGGCTGCTGCGCGCCCGGATGGCCGCCAGCGCCATGGCCCTTCTCCGCTGCGGCGGGGCCGCGAAATGCGCTCCGGTGGTGGCGAGTACGGGCAAACCGAGGCGATCGGCCAGTGCCACCAGCCGGGCATTGCGCTCATCGTCCTCGGGAATGCCGTGGTGGGTCAGCTCGACACTCACATGGTCCCTGCCGAACCGTTCCACCAGCTCCCGCAGCGCTGCCTCCGCCGCCGCGTCGCCCTGCTGAAGTGCTTGCCGCACATGCCCTTTCCGGCATCCGGTGAGAATGTGCCAGTGTCCGCCCGCCGCCTCGGTGAGCCGGTCCAGGTCGTAGCGCAGAATCCCCTTCTCGCCCGCCACCATGTGCGCCGCCGCCATCTCCCGCGACAACCGTCGATACCCCTCCTGTCCGCGCGCCAGCACCAGCAGATGCGGGCCGACGGGATCCGGTGCGCCGGTGCGCGGGGCGGAATCGCCCCACCCGGAATCGGGTTCGCTGGGCCACGCGCCGCCCATGGGCGCGGCTCCCCGGCGTCCCGCCATGCGTACGGGCTCGTCCTGGCGTCGCGATCCATTGCGCCGCTCCGGCGGCGTCCCGGAACCGCCGGGGGGTCGGGCCGCACCGCGCCGCACCAGATGTTTTCCGGCGCGGGCGGCGGTGCCGAGGGACAGCTCGGCTCCGAAGATGGTCGGCATTCCCCATTCGCGCGCGGCTTCGGCGAAGCGGACGACGCCGTAGAAGCCGTCGTGATCGGTGATGGCGAGGGCTTCGAGGCCGAGTCGCACGGCCTCCTCCACCATCTCCTCCGGCTGGCTCGCGCCGTCGAGGAAGCTGTAGGCGGAGTGGGCGTGGAGTTCGGCATACGGCACGACCGGACCGGCGGGCCGCTCGACGGGTGCCGCGCGATATTCGCCGCGGGTGCGGGACCATGCCGGGCTGTCGCTGCCGTCGCCGGGGTGCTCGGGCTCGACGCGGCCCGGCCTTCCGGACAGCACGCGCTCCATTTCCGCCCATGAGGGCGGACCCTGGCCCCAGCCCACCGTACCTCCTCGCACCGACACGAATCGAACACACATTCGATAGCGTGGAACGATACACGGGCTCGTACCGAACGGTTTGTATTGACTCGACCTCGGCCATGCGGCGGAGGGAAATCCTGGCCCCGGAACTTACTTTGGAGTAAGTTCTAGGCATCCCCGATCTGCGCAAGGAGCAGCGATGAGCGAGAACGCCCTCAACGGCGACGGCTACCTGGCCCGTCGACGTGCCCGCCGGGACCTCACCGGCAAGCACATCGTCATCACCGGAGCGTCCTCCGGCATCGGGCGCTCCGCCGCCCTGGCCGTCGCCGACAAGGGCGGCACGGTGATCCTGCTCGCCCGCCGCGGCGACGAACTCGACGCGGTGGTCGAGGAGATCACCGCCAAGGGCGGCAAGGCGTTCGGCTACCAGTGCGATGTCACCGACGCCGAATCCGTGGACCGCGCCATCACCATCATTCTCGACGAGCACGGCCACGTGGACATGCTGGTCAACAATGCCGGCCGCTCCATCCGCCGCGCCGTGCACCGCTCCACCGACCGCATGCACGACTTCGAACGCACCATGGCCGTCAACTACTTCGGCGCGGTGCGCATGACACTCGCGCTGCTGCCGCAGATGCGTGAGCGCAAAGACGGTCACATCGTGAACATTTCGAGCGCGGGCGTGCAGGTGGCGACGCCGCGCTTCGCCGCCTACCTGGCCAGCAAGGCGGCGCTGGACAAGTTCGCGGAGGTGACGGCGGCCGAAATGCGGTCCGACAACATCACTTTCACCACCATCCACATGCCGCTGGTGCGCACGCCCATGATCACGCCCAGCGGCGATCAGGGCACGCCCACCCAATCCGCGGAGTGGGCGGCGGCGCTCATCGTGCGCGCGCTCAGTGAGCGGCCGCGCCGAATCGACGTTCCCCTGGGCACTCTCGCCGAATACGGCAACCTCGTCGCGCCCGGCATCAAGGAGCGGGTGCTGCACCGGTACTACCGGGCCATCGGCGATTCACCCGCCGCCAAGGGCGAGAAGGTGACCGAGCCGGCAACCACCGACCTGGAAATCGTTGTGCCGCAGCGTCGGCGGCGGCCGACCCTGCCCGCCGTGCGCGCCACCGGCACGGTGTTGCGCCGGGCGGCGCGACTGGTGCCCGGAACGCACTGGTAGACCCACTCTCGGGTGGGCTCTCAGGGGCTTCGCCCCCGAACTCCCAGCAGCACGAGGGCGACGCCTCGGCCCCCCCGAGAGCAGGAGTGCCCTCTGGCCCGTGCGGGAGCACCCCTGGCCGAATACGCCGAACCCCCAGAAGCATTGCGCTTCTGGGGGTTCGATCTACCCGGGGTCAGTTGGCGGGGGTCGTGGTTGTCGTCGTGGTGGTCGGCGGTGTGGTGGTGATCGCCGGGATCGTCGCCTCGGGTGCGGCGACCTGGGTACGCGGGTCGGTCGTCGGAGCAACCGTTGTCGGAGCCACCGTCGTCGGGGCCACGGCCACCGGGTTCTCGGTCTTGGGGGCGGTGGTCGGGGCGACCGTGGTCGATCCACCTGTTGTGGTGGTGGTCGTCGAGGTCTCGGACTTCGGCGCGGTGGTCGTTGTGCCCGGGGCCGTCGTCGTCGAACCACCGGTGGTGGTGGTCGTCTTGCCGCCGGTTGTGGTGGTGGCCTTCACGGTCGTCTTGGCGGTGGCCTTCACCGTGGTGGTCTCCGGGGCCGAAAGACGTTCGACGCGCGGGGTTTCGGCGACCTTGCGGGCGGTGTCGTAGTCCGCCTGCTGCGGCTGCGCCTTGGTGTCGACCGGTTCGCCGGCCTGCGCCTGCTTGGCCAGGTGGGTCAGCCAGGCGGCGGCGTATTCGGCCGAGGACTGGTTCTTGCCGCTGGCCGGATCCGCGTCGTTCCAGTAGTCGAAGTGGTGGCCGGTGCCCTCACCCAGGGTCTGCTGGTACGGGTCGCTCATGATCACCGGAATCGTGTTGGTATTGGTCATGATCAGACCCACGATCTCGTTGAACACCTTCTGCGGCAGGTAGGCCAGCGGCGACATCTCGTTGGTGGAAATGGAACTCGCGTTGGAGACCTCCTTGGCCGGCTGCCCCGGCTTGTAGGAGGGATCCGAAACCTTCAGCAGCACATCGAGGAATGTCTCGTTGCTGGTCCACCAGCCCGGGTTGTTCGAAATGTATTCGAAGGCCGAGAAACCGGTCTTGGCGAGCACGGTCGCCACATCCTGACCCGTTGCGGGAGTGAGCCCTTCGTTCTGCAGAGCGTCGACATTGATCTGCCGGCCCACATTCGCCGCCAGGTTCAGCAGCGAAATGTTCTTGGGCGCACTGCAGGTCAGATCGCCGTCGGAGCAGAAGGACGCCACCTTGCCGTTCAGCGCACCGAAGTCGCCGCCGGTGCCGGGCAGCGCGCCCTGACCGGAAGCACCCGTGCCGCCATAGTTGGAGCCGTAACCGTCCGGGTGATTGGGGTCGGTCGCGCCGACGAACGGGCCTTCGCCCGCACCGCGTCCCGCGTCCGCGAGAATGACGACGCCGACCACGTTCTTCGGATCGGTCACCTCGTAACCATCCGAGGCCGAGTCGTTGCCGATGCCCATGGCCACACGCCGCGCCACATCCGCGCCCTCGCTGTAGCCGACAATCGAGAACCGGGTATCCGGGCAAGCCTGCGAGATCTGCCGCATCACCTCTTTGGTGTTGGTGACGCCGGTGTTCACCGCATCCTCGTAGGTGCTCATGTTCGCCGGGTAGGAGATGTAGACCGCGGAGTACGAGCCGTCGGCGACATCGTCCTTGGGTGCGTTGGCGATCGGGTCGAGCCAGCGGCTCTGATAGTCGTCGGTCAGCGCGGCGGGCAGTTCGTTGCCGTTCGCGTCGACGAGCATCTTCACCGATCCCTGCTGCGGGGCGTCATTGCGCCCGGCAATCGAGATGGTCACCATGTCGTGGCATTCGGTCACCGACGAGACCAGCAGCGGGTCGGCGGTCTGCGGCTTCTGCTCGGAGGTCGTCAATATGAGCGTCGCGCCCACGATCGCCACCACACCCAGAGCTGCCGGACCGGCAACCAAGGGTGAGCCGAGGCGGGCGCGCGTCAGCACATTGCGAAGAGCCATTGTCCTGATCCCCATTCCTGTTCGTCGCGTGGGCGGACAGGCCCCCCGACAGGCCGTGATTCGGTGGGAATGTCGTCGATCGAGAAGCGGTCGTTACATCCGGCAGGTCACACAGCAACCCTGTCGATATCGACTCTTCCCCGTTCGACCTATGGGTGGCAGGGTCCAGAGCAGGACCCGTCGACCCAGGAGGAGAACCATGAAGTACATGCTGATCATGCGTGCTACCGACGAGGCGTACGCGGACATGGAGAAGGTCGACTTCGACGAACTCTTGAACACCATGGGCAAATTCAACGACGAACTGATTCGCGCCGGCGTGCTGCTCGCGGCCGAAGGACTCGCCGACGCCTCCGAAGGGGTAGTGGTGGACTACTCCTCGGAGCCGCCGGTGGTCACCGACGGGCCGTACGGGGAGACCAAGGAGTTGTTCGGCGGCTTCTACCTGCTCAATGTGGCCTCGCAGGAGGAGGCGGTCGCGTGGGCCAAGCGGATGCCCATCATCGGCGACGGCAAAGGGTTCAAGATCGAGATTCGGCGCGTGCCCACCATCGACGAATTCCCACAGGACAACAAATGGATTCAGATGGAGAGGGCCTGGCGCGAAGCCACCGGGCAGCTCTGAGCAATGAGCGCGGCCGACCGTGAGGCAACTGTCGGCGATGACGCGGCAGCCGCCGGGCACGCCGAGCAGGCAGCGGTGGCAGACGCCGGCGATGCGGTACCCACCACCGGGCGCGAAGCCGTGGCGGCCGTCTGGCGCATCGAATCCGCGCGGATCGTCGGTGCGCTGGCGCGGTATACCGGGGAATTCGCGCTGGCCGAGGATCTCGCACAGGAGGCACTCGCCGAGGCGCTGGTGACCTGGCCACGCGACGGAGTGCCGCGGCATCCGGCAGGCTGGCTGCTCACGGTCGCGCGACGACGGGCCATCGACCTGTTCCGGCGGCGGTCCGCGCTCGACGCACGGTATGCCGCCTTCGCCCGGGAGCTGGGTGAGGGCGGCATGGCCGCGGGCGGTGTTCCCGAGGAATCGGAAGACGCGGGGCTGCTGTGGGATCCGGACCGCATCGACGACGACATCCTCGCGCTCATGTTCACCGCATGCCATCCCGTGCTGGCGCGTGAGGCGCGGGTGGCGCTCACCCTGCGCGTGGTCGGCGGCCTCACCAGCGACGAGATCGCCCGCGCCTTCCTGGCGCCGACCGCGACCGTGCAGGCGCGGATCACCCGGGCGAAGAAAACCCTCGCGGCGGCGCGGGTCTCCTTCGAGGTGCCGCCCGCCGGAGAACGCACGGCGCGGCTGGGGTCGGTGCTCAGCGTCATCTACGTGATCTTCACCGAGGGCTCCACGGCCAGCTCCGGCACCGACCTGATCCGATTCGACCTGGCGGGTGAGGCGGTGCGGCTGGCGCGGGTGCTGGCGCGACTCGTGCCCGACGAACCCGAAGTATCCGGCCTGCTGGCGTTATTGGAGCTCACGGCAGCCCGATTCCCCGCCCGCACCGGACCGGACGGGGAGCCCGTACTCCTGGAAGATCAGGACCGGCGACGCTGGGATCGCGCCGCCATTCGCCGGGGACGGGCGGCGCTGGAGCATGCGGCACGCGTCGGACGCGGGCTGGGCGCCTACGGTTTACAGGCCGCGATCGCCGAATGTCATGCCGTCGCAGCATCTGTCGAAGCGACGGACTGGGAGCGCATTGTGCTGCTGTACGAGGCCTTGGGCCGACTGGCGCCGTCACCGGTCGTCGAATTGAACCGTGCCGTAGCGGTTTCCATGGCCCGCGGGCCCGCGGCGGCACTGCCGATCGTCGACGAACTGGCGGCGGCGGGAACCCTGTCCACATCGCAGCTGCTGCCGGGTGTGCGCGGCGAGCTGCTCGCTCGGCTCGGCCGAAACATCGAGGCGCGCACCGAATTCGAGCGGGCGGCGAAATTGTGCGGCAATGCCCGTGAGCGCGCGGTCCTCGAACGAAAGCTCGCGGCTCTCGAATCCGGCGATTACTGACGTTCGAGGCGTGAAGCCGCAACCCCGTCATCCCGGCGCGCTTTTGGCCGGGATCCACACCCGCAGCGGCGCGGATCGGACAGTCAAGGCAGCAGGCGTACTTCGCCGACCACGATCGCGGTGGCGGGCTTGGGGCCCGCACCACAGCTGGCCTGGCGCGGCGCGTGGGCGACGGTGTGGGTGGTCACCAGCCAGCGGCGGCCGTCGCGATGGGTCACCAGGGCCGCGCCCGCGAACATGGCTGGATCATGCGAGGTCGCGGGATCCACCTCGGCGGGCGCCACGGTGAGATCACCGAGGGCCACGCAGGTGTCGGCGGTGCGGACCTGGCCGGGCAGACCGGCCGTATCACCGGGTAGCGCGTCGGCTTCGGGCTGGTCCCGGAGCGTGTAGTTCTCGTCGATGAGGCGTTGGGCGACAGCGAGTTCCGCGACCTGTTCCACCGGGGTGTGGAAGCTGTGGCCGCGCAGGCCGTCGAGGGAGATGTGGCCGCGGCGGGCGGCTGCGACGGCGGTGAGCGCGGCGTCGGCGTCCACGCGGCCGTAGGTGAGGCCGCTCGGCAGCAGGACCATGGCGGGGGCGAAGCGGTGGCCGCCGGTGTGGGAGCACTCCCAGACCTGGTCGGGGTATGCGGCGGCCAGGCGGGCGGCGATGGGACGGCCGAGCAGGGCGCAGCACTGGTCGCGTTTGCCGTGGGCGCAGACCAGGGTGAGCGGATCCGTCACGCGCGCACCGATTCCCGGAGCCGGGCCGTTGATCAGGTGCAGGTCGAGGTCGAGCAGCTGCTTCAGGTCGGTGATCTCGAAGCGTTCGCACCAGGTGTCCTCGGCGCTGGTGCGGGCGAGGAGAACCGTTCGGACGCCGGTGAATTCATTGCGGCCGGGGCGGCGGATGAGGGTGGGGCGGACGTGCGCGGCCTTGGTGCGGGCGGCCAGTTCGGCGGTGATCTCCGGGCCGAGCACCTCGTCGCCGATGACATCGCGGCCCCACGCGCCCGGCTGCTCCACGCACAGCCAGCCGGTGATGTGCGTGGCACTGCCGGGTAGTGGAATGTCCTGGGAGGCAGCCGAACACAGCAGGCCCGCGAAATCGGTCACAGCGGCTGCCCGTCGATGAGCTTCTGGATCAACTGTTGCAAGCGTCGCTCTCGGGTTTCGGGGCGGGCCGCGCTGCCCAGGTGGTAGCCGACGGCGATACGCGATTGCGCCGGAAGGGTTTCGAAGAACGCGGCCGCTTCGGGATTGCGGGCCAGCGCGTCCAGGAAGTCCTGCGGGAGGTCCCGGCCGTAGGCGTTGTCCCAGCGCCCGTCCTCCTTGGCGCGGTCGATCTCGGCCTGCCCGGCCGGATGCATGAGCCCCTGCGCGATGAGCTCCGCGACCAGACCCACATTCCGCTGCGACCACGGGCTGCGCCGCCGCCGGGGTGTGAAGCCCTGGAGGTAGAACTCTTCGTTCAGCCGCCGCGACTGCCCGTCGATCCAGCCGAAGCACAGCGCCTGCCGGAGCGCGCCGTCATAGTCGAGCGACAGGTATCCGGTGCCCTTCTTGGCGAATTTCACCCAGATGCCGTCCACGGCCGCATGATTGGCCGCCAGCCAGTCCCGGAACGATTGCTCGTCGGGAAAGAACAGCGTGGGACGCTCGACTCCGGACACCCCTCAACTGTAAATACCTGCGATGAGACCCTCGAATCCGTGGCCTTGATCCGGTGGTTGCGGGGGAATCAGTGCCCGAGGAAGGGCAGCACCGCGGACTCGAATTCGCGGTAGCGATCACGGTGGATGCTGTGCCCGCAGGTGAAGGCGCGGACCGAACAGTCGGACATGGTCGCCCGCATCTGATCCAGTTTGCCGGGATCGACCATGCCGCCGGGGCCGCCGCGCAGGAACAGGGTGGGCGCGGTGATCTCGGCCAGCCCCTCCCACCATTCCGGATACGGTTTGCGGAACTGTTCCAACGCTGTCCCCGTCATGGACCGATCGAACGCCAGCACCGCCCGCGGATGCCGCAGCAGGCTGGTGGTCGCGTGCCAGAGCTCCGGGACCGACGGCAAACGCCGGGTCAATGTCACCTGTTCGTCGCCGGATCGCAGCGGCAACGGCTGCTCCTCGATCACCAGCCGCCGCACGATCTCGGGCCGCTGCATGGCCACCCACGACACCGCATACCCACCCAGCGAATGCCCCACCAGATCCACCGACTCCAACCCGAGCCGCTCACACAACCGCAGCACGTCCGCGCCGAACTCGGAAAAAAGATACGAATCGGTATGCGCGCTGCGCCCGTGACCGCGCAGATCCGGAACGATCACCCGCCGGCCCCGCCGCACCAACTGCGCCGCGAACCGATCCCAGGTATGCCCGTCCCCGCCCATCCCGTGCACGAGCACCACCGGCGGACCACCATGACCGGCCGCCGCCCCCGAATCCCGATAGGCGATCAGCACGTCGTCGAACTCGACCCGGGTGACCGTCTCCACGATCAACCAGGGTACGGACCCGCCCGAACCCGCCGCCCGCGAATGTGCGCATCGCCATAATCCCGGGCTACTCGTAGAGGCCCTCGACCTGCCAGGTCCGGTTGTGGCCGCGGAGGAGCAGGACGCGGCCGTCCTCGTCGATCTGGACCTGGGCGCGGGCGAGGAAACCGTGCCGGCATTGGGGGGTCCACCAGGCGTCGTCCAGTAGCCAGGGACCGGCCCAGCCGATCAGTTTCCAGCTGCGGCTGCCCCAGTGCAGGTGGGCCGGGTCGGCGGTGAACAGGCCGCGGTCGTCGATCCAGACGGGGGTGCCGTCGGCGGCCTCGAGTCGCACGTCGGGGCGGTTCGGGAGCAGGACCGTGGGGGCGGGTTCGGGGAGGCGGCCGGGCCAGGGCTGGGCGGGGTCGGCGGCGGGGACGGGTTCGTCGCCGAGCGGGACCATGGTGACGCGTTCGGCGGGGCCGCGGCCGCCGCTCAGGACGCCCATGCGCACGGCGTCGCCGCCGAGCAGGCCCTGGACCCGGAGCAGGACGCGGCGGGCACGTTCCTCTTCCTCGCCGACACCGCCCCAGAGGCCCAGTTGCAGGGCTCCGGCCGAGACGACCTCGAGTGGCTCCAAACGCAATACGGTGATCGGGGAGCCGGGGTTCTCGTCGCCGAAGTGGTCCGGGTCCAGGTGGTCTGTGTCGAAGTCCTTGCTGCGCCGGGTGTTTCGAGACGCCGGTGGTCGTTGTGCCGCGCGGCGGTTCAGGGCGCGGCGGGTGAGCCAGCCGTCGAGTTGCCAGCGGATCCGGTCGGCGGTGCTGTCCGGGGTGAGGGGTTCGGCGCAGCGCCAGACTCGGGAGAAATGTTCGCCCGCTTCGGTTTCGGCGTGGATTTCCAGGCGGGTACAGGCGACCGAGGCCGCCGACAGGGTCGCGTGCAGGCGGGTGGCGAGCATGCGTCCGGCGAAAGCGGCGGCGTCCACGCGGTCGATCGGCGGATCGCAGCGGTACTCCACCGCCAGTTCGGCCGGGGGCACGCGCGCGGAGGCCGGGCGCTCCGGCAGCGCGCGGGCACATCGGTGCGCGATGATGGCGTCCTGCCCGAACCGCGAGGACACCTCCGCCGGGGTGAGCGCCGCGAAATCACCGATCCGCCGCAATCCCAAGCGGCGCAGCAGATCCACCAGGTCCGCCCGCTCCGGAGCGGCCAGCGCCGGTTCCACCGCCAGCTCGGAAACCGGCAGCGGCGCAAGAAATTCCGCCCCTTTCCCGGGCGGCACAATGGTGGCCCGCCGCGCCGCGAACACCGCCGTCGACAATTCGTCGGCGATCCCGATCTGACATTCCGCCCCGGCCGCCGCCACCGCGTCCACAAGCTGTTCCGCCGCAGCCTCTTCCGACCCGAAGAACCGTGCCGCCCCGCGCGCCGCGACCGCCACCAACCCCGGCCGCAACACCTCCACCCCCGGCACCGTGGCATCCACCGCCGTCACCACGGCTTCGAAAAACCGTGCGTCCCGCTCCTTATCCTCCTGCACCACAATCAGATCCGGGCACCTCCCCTGCGCCTCCCGCTTCCGCAGCCCGCGCTGGATCCCCTCCGCCCGAGCCACCGCCGAACACGCCACCACCCGATTGTTCGCCAGCACCGCCACCGCCCGCGTCACCGCCACCCCCGCCTCGATGGCCGCCGCCACCGCGGGCCAATCCGGGCACCACACCACCAGCACCCGCGACCGCGCCTTCACACACACCTCACCACTACGGCGCTCCCGCACCACCCGACACCGAAAACCCTTGCGCCGCAGTTCACAGCGGCCATCGCAGCACGGCGCCGGTCTCGCCCGCGCCACCGTTGTCCACGCCCACGGTGCCGTTACCCACAACCGCCTCCGCTCGCGCCGCTACCGATGTCGACGTCGGGGTGAACATTGCGCGACGTCGACGCCGCTACTACTTACGCCTGCATCGCCCGCCCCGATTGCCGGACCGCGGAAGATCATCCGTCCGCCGGGCCGCGGAGGCGCCACCGTCCATAGCGGAACAGAGGCACCTCCGCCCGCCGGATAGCAGAGGGGCACTGGATGATTCGTGTGCCGTGGTCGCCGGGCGAACGATCACACGACGCGGCGGAGCCGCGCCTTCGCTCGCCAGGGCGACAGCGGGCGTCCCGTCCATCAGCCAGCCGAGGACGGGGACCGTCGCCGCCTGCTGGTGGCCGGCTGCCCGTCAGCGCGGCCCCGGGGGATGTCTCCAGATCAGGAGACCGCATGGCGGACGGGCCGCAGGGGCTCGGCCGCGGGCTGGTCGGCGGTGACCCACTCGACCTTTCCGTCCTGGGGGCTCAGGGCGAGGTGGCCGAGGCGAGGCTGGGCGGAGCGGCCGCGGACCCGGACGTCCAGGCGGACCGTGCGCAGGCGGCCGCAGCCGCGACCCAGACCGCTGTAGCCCGTGACGCGGGTGTCGATGTGCAGGGCGGGGCCTGACCAGTTCCCGCCGGTGACCAGGAGGGTGGAATTCTTGCTGCGGGCCCGCGCGGCGAGAACTCGGGTGCGCGATTGCGGGACGGAGAGTCCGTTCAGGCCGAGCACCACCAGGTCGAGACCTTCCAGCAGGACCGACGCTATCTCCAGGGGATCGGAGCCGGGGTCCGAGACAACGGCCAGACGGTCCAGTCGCGCACCCATTTCGGCCGCGGCCAGCAAGCCCAGCCGCGGCAGCCCGACCACGGCGGCATGACCGCCCGCGCCGGTGACCGCGGCCAGCAGACCCGAGAGCAGGGAGTGCGCGCCGTTGTAGGCGACCACCGAACCTTTCGCCAAACCGCCGTCGGGCAGCAGGCCGGCCAGGGCGGGCGGCACCGGCAGGGCCTCCCGGTGAAACTCTTCGGCCGCCGGTACCCGCGCCGCGGCTTCCCCACCGCGCGCCGGCACCGCGGCCATGCGCCGCCGCAGTTCCGTCAGTTTTCGCTGCTTCTCTTCCGCTGCCGAACCCATCTATCGACCACCTCTCCCACCAATGGATGGACTCCGCCGAAGCGGCCCGAGGCTACTCAGCACCGATTCAGCTACCTACCCGAATCGAATATACGTTCGATTCATGCTCAGTAGAACTCGAGCCCAGGCGCACGTCAAGGGCATACGGTCGGACACGCTGTGCGTCACATGATCAGGATTTCCAGGGCTCCGGAAAACCCGGGCGAAGTCGACAAGTCCGGACAATTCACAACAGACACCAAGATCGGCGCGGCAACCTTCGACAACCCGCTATCCCGCTCGGCGACAGGGCAATTCGGTCGATTGCCGGAAGGTGGCCGCAAACCTCCGGTTTCGAACCAGGCCAGTCAGGATGGTTTTCCGCTACCCTGCACGACGTGACCGAACGCGCCCGTCCCATCGTCGGCCCCGATTACCTGGTCGCCGGCCGCTACCGTCTCCAGTCCAAGCTCGGCGGCGGCGGCATGGGCGCGGTGTGGCTCGCGCACGACCGGCTGCTGAACCGCGATGTCGCCATCAAGCAGGTGCTCTCCCTCGCCGACCTGAGCGAGGAGGAAGCGACCGAGGTGCGACGGCGCATCATGCACGAGGGCCGCGTCGCCGCCAAGCTCTCGCACGAGCACGCCATCGCCGTCTACGACGTCGAACTCGAGGCCGGGGAACCCTGGCTCGTCATGGAGTACCTGCCGTCCCGCAGTGTGGCCAAGGCGCTTTCGCTCACCGACACGCTCTCGCCGATCGAGGTCGCGCAGATCGGCGCGCAGGTCGCCGACGCGCTGGCCGCCGCGCACGCCGCCGGCATCGTGCACCGCGACATCAAGCCCGGCAATATCCTCGTCGCCGATCGCGGTGACGAGGTGGGCATGGTGAAGCTCAGCGACTTCGGCATCTCCAGCGGCGCCGGCGACACCGACGAACCCGGCGACGTCATCACCGGCACCCCCGCCTACCTGCCGCCGGAGGTGGCGCGCGGGCAGCGGCCGACCGCCGCCAGCGACGTATTCTCGCTCGGCGCAACCCTGTACACCGCCATCGAGGGGCAGCCGCCGTACGGCTTCGACGAGGACAGCAATGTGATCGTCGAGCGGGCCGCCATGGCGCAGATCATTCCGCCGGAGCGCACCGGGCCGCTCACCGCCGCCCTGCTGCACATGATGGAACCGGCCCCGCAACGCCGGCCCACCATGACCGAGGCGCGCAATGAGATCCTCACCGCCGCATTCGGTCCCGGGACCGCGCCCTATATTCTCGGCGCGCCGGTGCGCACCGAGGACGGGACGATTCCGGCATGGGCGGCGCGCAACTCCGCCGCCGGATTACGCAGCCCGCACTCCAGCCCCCTGCCCCGGCCGCAGCGGGCCGCCGCGCAGACTCCGGCTGCGGCGCAACCGAAGTCGAAGGGATTCGATTTCGCGAACCTGGGCCCCAATGCCGGGCCCATCGCGGTGGCGATCGGCCTGCTCATCGGGCTGCTGATCATTATCGTGCTGCTCGTCGCGCTGTAAGAACTTCAGTCGATGCGGCGGCGATGTGCCCAGCGGGTCAAGGCGTTTCGATTGGACTGCTGGGTTTTACGCAGCACGTTGGACGAGTGCGTCTCCACGGTTTTCACCGAGATGAACAGGGTTTCGGCGATCTCACGGTAGGTGTAGCCGCGCGCCAGCAGCCGCAGGACTTCCAGCTCACGCGGGGTCAGTGAGTCGAGTTCGGGGTCCAGCGGAGGTTCGGGAACCTGCGACTTGCCGGTGAAGGAGTCGAGCACGAAACCCGCCAGGCGCGGACTGAACACGGCGTCCCCGGACGCGACGCGCCGAATGCCGTCCGCGAGTTCGGGTCCCGAAATGGTCTTGGTGACATAGCCGCGCGCACCCGCGCGAATCACCGCGATCACATCCTCGGCCGCGTCGGACACGCTGAGCGCCAAGCACACCGGGCCCTCGTCGATGCCCTGCAGCACCGCGACGCCGCCGCCATCGGGCATGTGCACGTCGAGCAGCACCACATCCGGTCGCGTCGCCTTGATCCCGGCGACGGCCTCCCCCACGCCGCCCGCCTCGCCGACCACTTCCATATCGGTTTCCCGGCTCAGCTCCGCCCGCACCCCGGACCGGAACACGGCATGATCGTCGACCAGAAAGACCCGGACGCTCACCTAATCTCCTCACCTGACACGGACATCCCCGACTACAGCTTGCCGCACCCGTCTCACAGTTGCGCGGTGTCCGACCCCGCAGGTTCGGTGACATCCTGCTGCACGACCAGCCGGTCCTCCGCCCCGTCCTGGCGCGGCAGATAGATGCGCACCTCGGTGCCGCGGCCGGGCGCGGACTTGATTTCCACTGTGCCGCCGCGTCGTTCGATGCGCGCGTGAATGGATTTCGCCAGCCCCTGCCGATCCGAATCCACCGCGTCCGGATCGAAACCCTTGCCGCGGTCACGCACGAAGATGCTCACCTGATGCGGCTCCACCTCCGCGAACAGATCGATGGACGGCACCCCCGCATGCTTGGCGGCATTCACCAGCGCCTCGCGGGTGGCGCCGAGCAGCGCGGTGAAATGTTCCTTCGGCAGGCCGGTTCCGCTGTCGTTGAGATCCATGGTCACATCGCCGACGGTCACCGGCGTGACCTTCACCCCGTGCTGATCCTCCACCTCACCGGCGATGGTGCGCAGGGCCGCGGCCAGACTCGAATGCGCGGGCCCGGCATCGTCGAACAGCCACTTGCGTAGCTCGCGCTCCTGACTGCGCGCCAGCCGCACCACCTCTTGCGGATCGTTCGCCTGCCGCTGGATCAACGCGAGGGTCTGGAGCACGGAATCGTGCAGGTGCGAGGCGATCTCCTCGCGCTCCTCATTGCGAATCACCGCCGCCCGCTCCGCATTCAGCGCCCGCACCATGCGCAACCACAGCGGCACGGTGAGCAGCCCGGCGCCGATCAAGGTCACCGCCACCGCCAGCAGCGAGGACCCCAGCGAGCTCAGATCGATCCGCGCCAGCACCACCACGCCCAGGCCGAACACGATCAGCGTCACACCGCCGACGATCCGCGCCCAGGTGACCACATTCGGTTTGGCGGGCAGCCCGAAGACGGATTTCGGCCCCTCCGCGTCGAATTCGCGCCACACCAGCGCCGCACCGATGGCCACCACGATGATCGGACCCACCACATGCGCGGCCGTCCCGTTGAACAGCCACGCCATGGCGACCGTGGAAGCCAGACCCAGCAGAGCCAATCCGATGGCCTGCCGCCGCTCCGCCGCCGACGGCTTCACCGCGTCCCCGCCGCCCGGCGTGAAGATCCACAGCAGCCCGTACGCGACGGTCCCCGCCCCGAACAGCGCCGACAGCAGCACGAACGCGATGCGCACCTTCAGCACATCGACCCCGAGATGATCGGCGAGCCCGCCCGCCACACCGCCCACGACCCGTCCGCCGGAACGCCGCGTCAACTTCGGCGGCTGCGGCAGCGCGGTCACCCCGCGACCGGAGTCGAATGAGGGCACGGACGGGTACATGCCTTCGATAGTGGCATGCCGCTCCGACAGTCGGCATCAGGTAAGACCCCCATTCCGTCCCTGAGCGCCCGGCTTGTCCGGTCCGGACGGAAAACCGGCCGCCACCAGGCCGGATGGCGGACTCTCAGATTCGGTGCCGGACGATTCTCAGCTTCGGCGGGACCAGGTTCTCAGCCGGACCGGATGGCCGCGTCCGCCGGAGCCGAACCGTCCTGGCCGGACCGGATAACCGGTCGCACCCGTCCCTACCAGCGATTTCACCGCCTGCTCGAGGTCGAGGCGCTCGGCCGCACCCCACCCCGCTCCATACCTTTTGAGCAGGACATCGACTCCCACCGGAGACGGTCCCCCGGAAGCCACCACGGCATCCGGATCAGTCGGAACAAGGTTCGGGGAGGAACCACCATGAACATCAAGACCGCCGTCGCCGCCGCCATGACCGCTGTCGGACTCGCCCTCGGGGGACCACTGGCCGCACAGTCGCTCGCCGGCCCGCTCGCCCCGCACGAGAAGACCACTGTCGCCCCCAACGGCATGTCGGTCACCGTCGGCCACTACAACAACGCGGCCCGCGCGGTGACCCCGCTCAACTTCATGCCCACCAGCCGAGAGGTGTACCTGGACAACACCTCCTACGGCCGGATCGACGGCGATGGCACCGGCACCATCGAATCCGGCTACTTCTTCGCCTGCGCCGTGGATATGGACGTCAGCTTCACCATCTCGGCCAATGCCGGCATCGATCTCGGCTCCACCATCGGCGTCTCCGCCGGAGCCACCATGGTCACCCCGACCGCCAGCGTCGACATCTCACCGTCGATCGGCGCGAGCATCGGCATGACCCTGGGCCTGGCCCCCGGCGAAATCGCCCAGGTGACCCGCGGCACCAAGGACATCCCCGCCGGCGGCACCGCCTACATCACCGAGAACGACTACCGCCTGACCGTGAACAACTGCGCCGGCCCCCTCACCGTCCAGGCGTACACGATCATCGAGGCCACCTCCCCCGAGGCGGACGCAGCCGAATGGGTCATGGGCGACCCCTTCGTCCTGTAACCGGCGAGCAGCCTCGATGCCTGGTGGCGGCGCAATAGTGCGCCGCCACTTCGGCATTCGGCGTCCCAGACGACTACAGTTCGACCTCATGCTCGTGGGGGACCAACCGAATATCGAACCGTCGTCGGTGAGGGAAACCGCCGATCGCCAGTCCCGCTCGCCCCGGGGCCTTTTCGCCCAGCGCTTCACAGAACTCTATGCGGCGGCGGGCAATCCGACCCTGCGCCGCGTCGCCACCGCGGCCGAAACCCGTATGCGCGCCGCCTCCGGCAACCGCCCCACCGGCGCCTCCGCCCAGCGCATCAGCGACTGGAAGGCGGGCCGAAATGTCCCCGCCCGCTTCGAATCCCTGCTCCCGGTCGTCCTGACGCTCATCGACCTGGCCCGCAAACAAGACACCCCGCTCCCCCGCCACCTGGCGGAACCCAAAGAGTGGCAACGCCTCTGGCACGCCGCCACCACGTGGAACCCCGAGGAAGAGGACGAAGCGGCCTGCCCATACCTGGGCTTGAACTCCTACCGACGCGAGAACCGCGACCTGTTCTTCGGCCGCACCCGCGCCGCCGCCGATCTCACCGCCCTGGTTCGCGAGGCCACCGGAATCATCGCCGTGGTGGGCGCCTCCGGAGCCGGAAAATCCTCGCTGCTGGCCGCCGGACTCGTTCCCGCTCTACCGGATTGGGAGGTCGTCTCCCTGACCCCCGGCCCGCATCCACTGCCGGCCCTCCTACATGCCGCGACACCACCGGACTCGGCAACTCCCGCACCGGCGGAGCCGGAGACCGAGCCCGGCCGCCCCCGACGCATGCTGGTCATCGACCAGTTCGAAGAACTGTTCACCCTCTGCGCCGACGAGGCCGAACGCGAGCAGGTCCTCGACCTCCTGCACGTCTGCGCCACCCGCCCCGTCGACCCTCTCGCGGTGGTGATCGCGATCCGCGCCGACTTCTACGCCCACTGCCTGGCCCACCCCGCACTTCAGGAAGCCTTGGAACACCGCAGCTTCCTGCTCGGCCCCATGCGCATAGACGAACTGGCCCAGGCGATCACAGGCCCCGCCCGCAGCGCCGGGCTGGAACTCGAGCCCGGTTTGGAAGAACTCGTCGTCACCGAACTGTGCGGTGTCGGCGATCGCCCCTCCCGCACCTACGACCCCGGCGCCCTGCCCCTGCTCTCCCACGTCATGGCCGCCACCTGGCAGCACCGGGAAGGCCGCCGCCTCACCATCGCCGGATATCGCAAGGCGGGCGGCGTGGTCGGCTCGGTCGCCGAGACGGCCGAACAGGCTTGGAACGAACTCGCTCCCGCCCAGCAGCATGCCGCCAAGGCGATCCTGCTGGGACTCGTTGCCGTAGGCCAGGATTCCCGCGATACCCGCCGCACCGCCCCACGCCGGGAACTCCTCCACCGCGCACCGGACCCCGAAGACGCCGCCGCCGCACTGGAATTGCTCTCCCGCACCCGCCTGATCACCCTAGACGCGGACACCGTCGGCCTCACCCACGAAATCGTGCTGAGCGCCTGGCCCCGCCTGCACGGCTGGATCGACGAGGACCGCGTCGGCTATCTGGTCCGTCAGCGGCTGGACGCCGATGCATCGGAATGGGCTGCGCAGGATCGTGATTCATCCCTGCTGTACCACGGCACCCGCCTGCAGAACGCCCTCGACAATGTGGATCCGCCGCCGGCCAGTCCGCTGGCACGCGAATTCCTCACCGCTTCGGGCCTGGCGCGCAACAGGATCCGCCGCCGCTCCTCCCGCACCAGAGCGGTGCTGGCGGCACTCGGTGTGGTGCTGCTGGTCCTGGGTTTCGCCACTTACACCCAGACCCAACTGGCCCAGCAACGCCGCGACGACAAGAATTTCACCACGGTACTGGCCGAGGCGGATCGGTTGGCCGCCACCGACCAATCACGGGCCGCGCAGCTGTATCTGATAGCGGAACGCCTGCGCCCGAACGATTCCGAGGTGCGGGCCCGAATCCTGCAAACCCAGAATGTGCCGCTCATGCAGCCGATACTCGGGCAGCCCGCCGACATTTCCGGCGTGGCTTATCGGGCGGACGGAGTTCTCGCCGCCATCGGCTTCGACGACGCGCTTCGGCTGTGGGACGTCCAAGACGCTCGGCATCCTCGCCAGCTGGGCACACAGATCGATGGCGTGCGGATGGCCGGTTTCAGCGCGGACGGATCCCGAATGGTGACAGCGGGATACAGCGAGGACATCAGGCTGTGGGATGTTCGAGATCCATCGGCACCGCGTGAAACCGCACGACTACCCGGATTGTCCGCGAAGACCATGAACGAACCGGTGTTCGTCGGAAACGACCTGGCGGTCTTGAGCACCACACAATTCACACTGTGGGACCTGAGCAATCCCTCCGTGCCGGTGCGCGGACCATCCCATCGGCTGTTCGACGACACCCGCCCGGATGAATCCGGGGTGGTCGTCAGCCGCTTCGAAGCCAGCCCCGACGGTAGTCTGCTGGCCATCATCAGCAGCCCGGGCACCGATGTGACAGTGAAAACGATCCAGCTGTGGGATATCCGCAATCGTGCCGCACCGATCAAACTGACCGAGCGCCTCGTCGCGGACCAGACCGCCATCGGTGACATGGTCTTCAATCCGAGCGGCACCCTGCTGGCAATAAGCAACGAAGTCCAGATCTCGCGCCAGTTCATCGGCTCCAGGGCCACGGTAGAACTGTGGGATGTCGCCGATCGCGCACATGTGAGCCCCCTGGGCACGCCTCTGAAAGCGGAGGACGGCGATGTTCCCGCACTGACGTTCAGCCCGGACGGCACCACCCTGGTCGTCTCGTCCGGTTCCCGCACGGCGCTGTGGAATGTGACCGAGCCCGCCGATCCGGTCCTGGTCACCGACCAGCTCGTATTCGACTCGGGGAGTTGCCGATATCCCGACAACAGCACCTATCTGTGTTCCAGCTCCGCGAGCGACCTCGGTTTTTCGCCGGACGGGCGCACCCTGTACGCCAGGGACTCGAGCGGCAAGCTTGTCGTCTGGTCGCTCCCACCGTCCGTCTTGACGGGACACAGCGGCTACCTGACGACGCCGCAGTTCGATGCCACCGGAGACCGGATGGTGACCGGATCGGCCGACGGACGGATCATCGTGTGGGACATCAGTACTCGACAACGCCCCACTCGTGTCGGCGAATACCGGATGCCGGCGGACTACTACTCGATGTCGCTCGCCCCCGATGGGCGCACCCTGCTTGTGTCGACCGCTCGAACCGTCAAAACATCGGTATTGGATCTGTCCGACCCCACCCGGATCCGGTCCCGGGGCGACTGGTCGCTGCCGCCGCAGGATTCCAGTCCGCCGTATCCCATCGGCGACTGGAGTTCGATGGCGCGCATCGACGAGAGTGGGGCCCTGCAGATCTGGAGTCTCGCGGACCCGATGCGGCCGGTACTCCTCACCACTGTGCCGGTCGATCCCCGCTACTCGTGGGTATCCATCGACATAGCGGGCCAGACATTGATCGCCCAGCAGCGCGATCTAGCCAGTAATGGTGAACTCATCGTCACCAGGTGGGATATCAGCAACCCGGCCAACCCCACCGCGCTGGGTGAAGCATTTCGGCATCATGAGGGCGTTGCTCACTTCAGCCCCGACCAACGTGTCATGGTTATAACGGCCGCCGAAAAACTGCAAAGCTGGGATATCAGCGATCCAGCCCGGCCGCAGCCGTTGGCCGATGCGTTCGCCGTCCACACCTCAACCACATGGACGGTCGACTTCACCCCCGACGGCCGCACCATGCTTACCGCCAGCGTCGACGGCGCGCCACAACTGTGGGATTACACCGATCCTGCCGATCCCCGCCGAATGGGTGGACCCCTGATGGATGTCGGCAAAGAACCCTGGGACGCTCGCTTCCATCCAGACGGCCGATTCGTGGTGGGGAACGGTTCGAACGGCGCGTTGCGGTTCTGGGATCTGGACGAACAGCACATGATCGACCGCATCTGCACCGCTACTGGGAACCCATGGACGCCGGAACTGTGGCGGCGCTACCTCCCGGACCTGGACTACGACCCGCCTTGCGACTGACTCGCTGGAAATTGCTCGCCTGCGCGGCAATTCGGCTTCACGGCTGTCTCGGGCCGCACTCACGCCTCGAGTTTCAGGTGGCGATTCAGGGTGATCCCCGATGCGATCGGGGGCGGGGCGGCAGGACGATGGATGCATGAATTCAGCGAGCGACTGGTCCAGCAGCGCCAAACCGGGCGGCAGCTTCAGCGATCAGATTCATGATTTGTGGGCGACGCGGCCGGTGCGACTGCCGCAGCACGGGCCGGTCGCGGGGGTGGCGGCCGGGTTCGGGCGGCGGTACAACGTGGATCCGGTGGTGGTGCGGGTCGCGTTCGTGGTGTCGGCGCTGTTCGGTGGGGCCGGGATCGTGCTGTACCTGCTGGGGTGGCTGTTGCTGCCGCAGTCGGGGGATCAGACGTCCGCTGCCGAGTCGCTGTTCGGGAAGGGGCAGAGTTCGCAGTCGTCGTCGAAGACCGTGGTGCTGCTCGTCGCGCTGGGCATCGCGGTCACCACGGTCGGGCCGGTGGGGGCCGGGCTGGGCGGATCGGGGCTGATCAGCTTCGCGCTCATGCTGGCGGGGTGGTGGCTGCTGCACCAGCGGCAACCGCGGCCGCCGGTCGGATATCTGGAGTGGATAGCCGATGATCCGGCGCTGGCCGGCGGGTTCCCGAGCGCGAATTCGCCCTACTGGACCGGATATCCGGGGACCATGGCCCCCGGGAGCACTACGCCGTTCGAAACCTATGGGCCGTATACGAAACTGCCCGACCAATATGAGCCGGACCCGGATCGGCGGCAGGCGCAGACGCAGACGCAGGGCGATGATGCACAGGGCCCCGGCACCGCGGTGCTGCGCACGGAATCCACTGCGGTCGAGGCGGTTCCGAACAAGGCGGAGGGACCGGATGCCGACGCGGCGACGGTCGTCCTCCGGAAGGCCGATGCGGAACCGGCCGCCGACAACACCGAAACCGAAGTCCTGCACAAGGACTCGTCGGGTGACGAAGGTTCGGACGACACCGGCCCTGATGACGGCAACCCCGCGCCGGATCTGCTCAAGAAGCCGCGGGATGACGGCAGATCGCCTGTCCTGCATCCCATTCCTCCGGTCGCGGAGCGCCCGTACACCGGCTACGCCCCCGCCCCGATCTCCCCCGAATTCGGCCCCACCCCGCCCGGCTGGGATCCGCTCGGCGTGGCCCCGCTCGCCTGGGATCTCCCCGATCCCACTGCGACAGCGCAACTTCCGGTGCAGGCTCCCCCGCGCAAACCCCGCTCCCGCTTCACCCCCGTGGTGCTCGGCCTGGCCCTGCTGGCGGCCGCGGCGGCCGGCTCGGTGGCCGCCTCCGGCTCCGACTGGATGACCCCGGGTCGCATCGCCGCCGCCGCGCTGGCGGTGGTCGGCATCGGCCTGGTCCTCGGGGCCTTCCTGCGCCGCGGCCACGGGCTGATGGTGCTCCTGGCTCCCCTCGCCGGGTTCGTCATCCTGGCCTCGCTCATCGGGCCCATCGAATGGGACGAGACCACCATGGGCGACCAGTCCTGGACCGCCACCACCGCCGCCGACCTGCGCCCCGCCTACAAGGTGAACATGGGTTCGGCCACCCTCGACCTGAGCGCGCTGAAGCTCACCGAGGACCGCACCACCACCGTCACGGTGGGCGCCGGCGAAGCCAAGGTGATCCTGCCGCCGAACCTGCGCGTGAACACGACCTGCAATGTGCGCATGGGTGATTCGAATTGCCAGAGCGGCATGTCGGGCCCGGACTCCGGTCCCGTCCTCAACCTGATCATCAATGTCCGAATGGGAGATGTGGAGGTGACCCGTGGCTGACAAGAAGACCCGCCGCCCCTCGTTCTCGCTCCTCTTGGCCGGAGTCCTGGCCGTAGCGGTGAGCGTCTGGGCCTTCATCGGCCCCAACTCCTGGTCCGTCTCCGGCGGCCTGTCCCTCGGCTGGGTGGTGGTGATCGCCGCCATCGTGGTCGGCGTAATCCTGGTCCTCTCGCCCCGCAAACGCCACGACGAATAACCCTGTCCCCCAGAACGGTTCGGCCTCCGGCACGGGGAGACCGAACGGAAGGGCCCGGATCCCAGCGGATCCGGGCCCTTCACATGTCCGCTCCCCTCCAGGTGCGACAGCGGACGGGTCACCGTGCGGCTGACGCGAAGGGCCCCCGATCCGAATGGATCAGGGGCCCTTCGTCTTACGCGTCAGCGGCCGGCGCTCACTCCCATTCGATAGTGCCCGGCGGCTTGCTCGTCACGTCGAGGACCACGCGGTTGACCTCCGCCACCTCGTTGGTGATGCGGGTCGAAATGCGTTCCAGGACTTCGTAGGGCAGGCGGGTCCAGTCCGCGGTCATGGCGTCCTCCGAGGACACCGGGCGCAGGACGATGGGGTGGCCGTAGGTGCGGCCGTCGCCCTGGACGCCGACGCTGCGGACGTCCGCGAGCAGGACCACCGGGCACTGCCAGATCGACTTGTCCAGGCCGGCGGCGGTGAGCTCCTCGCGGGCGATGGCGTCGGCCTGACGGAGCAGTTCGAGGCGGTCGTGGGTGACCTCGCCGATGATGCGGATGGCGAGGCCGGGGCCCGGGAAGGGCTGGCGCGCAACGATTTCCTCGGGCAGGCCGAGCTCGCGGCCGACCGCGCGGACCTCGTCCTTGAAGAGCAGGCGCAGCGGTTCGACGAGGGAGAACTCGAGGTCGTCGGGGAGGCCGCCGACATTGTGGTGCGACTTGATATTGGCGGTGCCCGCGCCGCCGCCGGATTCGACGACATCCGGGTACAGGGTGCCCTGCACCAGGTATTCGACCTTGCTCTCGCCCTGCTCACCGACGACCTGAGCGACCGCGTCCTCGAAGGAGCGGATGAACTCCCGGCCGATGATCTTGCGCTTCTCCTCGGGGTCGGTCACGCCCTTCAGCTCGCCCAGGAACTTGTCGACCGCGTCCACGGTCACCAGCTTGGCGCCGGTCGAGGCGACGAAATCGCGCTGCACCTGCTCGCGCTCACCCGCGCGCAGCAGACCGTGATCGACGAACACACAGGTGAGACGGTCACCGATGGCACGCTGCACCAGGGCCGCGGCCACCGCGGAGTCGACACCGCCGGACAGACCGCAAATCGCGTGGCCGTCGCCGACTTGCTCCTTGACCTGATTGATCAGGGCGTCGGCGATATTGGCGGGCGTCCACTGCCCGGGAATGCCGGCCATCTCGTGCAGGAAGCGGCTCAGCACCTGCTGGCCGTGCGGCGAATGCAGCACCTCGGGGTGGTACTGGACGCCGGCGAGCTTGCGGGCGCGATCCTCGAACGCGGCGACCGGAGCGCCCGCGGAGGTCGCGGTGACCTCGAAACCGGCGGGCGCGTCGGTGACCGCGTCACCGTGGCTCATCCACACCGGCTGCCGGGTCGGCAGACCGCCGTGCAGCACACCGCCGTCCACACTCAGATCGGTGCGGCCGTACTCGCGGGTCCCGGTGTGCGAGACGGTGCCGCCGAGTGCCTGCGCCATGGCCTGGAAGCCGTAGCAGATGCCGAAGACCGGCAGATCCAGATCGAACAGCCGCGCGTCCAACTGCGGCGCGCCCTCGGCGTACACGCTGGACGGGCCACCCGAAAGGATCACCGCGAGCGGCTGTTTCTCCGCGATCTCCTCGACCGTGATGGTGTGCGGGACCACCTCGGAGTAGACGCTGGCCTCGCGCACCCGGCGCGCGATCAGCTGCGCATACTGCGCACCGAAGTCGACTACAAGGACTGGTCGCTGGGTTTCTGCCACCTGAACAGTCTAAAGAGCGACATACACCACAGCGCCTCCGGGGAACACCTGCCGCACGCGCCCCACCCCAGCCGAGCGGATTCCCCGGGCTTCCACTGCACCGGCCGACCTCGCGTGCCACCATCGGCAGACGCGTGACCTGTGCACTTCCGCTGCGGCCGCGGGCATCGCGCCCGCCGGGCGGGCTCATGCGAGGAGCCAGGCCGCACCGCGCGAATCACGCACCGGCGGGCCCGCTCGGTCCGTCCGAAACCCGCTCGCGCGGCACATGTTCGGCGCACAGCCCAGGCGACACCGTAGTGGACGGACGCACACGGCGATAGAGCCTGTCGCCCGCTGCGGCGAGGCCCTTCGGCCTGTCGCCGGAGGCCACCCGGCACAGGTTGTGGCGGTGGCCGGAAAAGCCCGCCGAATTGTCGGTTGCCGTGGCTATTCTCTACCCGTGCCATTCGCCCGCGCGATCGATGCCGAAATCCATTACGAGGACAGCGGGGGCAACGGTTCGGTAGTGCTGCTCGGGCACGAATTCCTCATGGACCGAACGATGTTCGCGTCGCAGACGGCGGCGCTGACACCGGAGTTCCGGTTCGTGTCCTGGGACGCGCGCGGGCACGGCCGCACACGCGACAAGGGCCTCCCGTTCACCTACTGGACCTGCGCCCGCGACGCCCTGACCGTGCTGGATCAGCTCGGCGTGGAACGGGCGGTGGTGGGCGGGATTTCGCAGGGCGGGTACATCGCGCTGCGCACCGCGCTGCTGGCCCCCGAACGCGTCGCCGCGCTCATCCTCATCAGCACCGAGGCGCACTCCCCGACGCGGCAGGAACTCGCCAATGCCCGTCGCTTCCTGGACAAATGGCACGAGAAGGGCCCGCGCCAGGCGCTCGCCGAACACCTCGCGCACTGGCTCATCGGCGAAGACGACTGGTATCGCGCCGTCTGGGTGAAACGCTGGCTCGCCCGCGACCCGCACGCCACCGAGGTGGCCGCCGGCTGCCTGCTCGGCCGCGACTCCATTCTCGACCGACTAGCCGAAATCACCTGTCCCACACTGGTCATCCATCCCACGCGCAGCGGCATCCCACGCGCCCACGCCCGCGAACTGGCCGACCGCCTGCCCAGCGCCCGCTACCTGGAGATCGAAGGCGCACGGCAGACCGCGAACATGACCCACCCCGTCACCGTCAACACGGCTATCCGCGAATTCCTGCGCGAGCACACGATCTCGCGCTCCCTCACCCCATCCCGCTTCCGCACCGGCGAAATTCCGGTGCGCACGGGCGAAATCGCCGTGAACCCCGACCACTGACCGAGCAACGGGCCGAAACAACAAGCGCTCGTATCGCGACAAGCCCACCGGCCATCCCGGCATGCCCCCATCGTCATCCCGGCATGCTTTTGGCCGGGATCCACACCCGCGAATCATCTACGGACAGTGTGGATCCCGGCCAAAAAGCGCGCCGGGATGACGAAGGGGCGGGATGCTCAGCCCCGAACGTTGAGGCCGACCTTCTGGAATTCCTTGAGGTCGCAGTAGCCGGTCTTGGCCATCGAACGACGCAGGCCGCCAACCAGATTCAGCGAACCGAACGGATCGTTGGACGGGCCGTTGAGCACCTGGTCCAGCGACACCCGCTCCTCGTCGATGGCGAACGGCAGCACCGCGCCACGCGGCACCGACGGATGCGCGGCGGCCGACGGCCAGTACCAGCCCTGCCCCGGCGCCTCGGTGGCCAGCGTCAACGGCACGCCCAGCATCACCGCGTCCGCACCGCAGGCGATGGCCTTGGCGACGTGACCGGAGGTCAGGATGTCGCCGTCGGCGATGACGTGCACGTAGCGGCCGCCGGTCTCGTCCAGGTAGTCGCGGCGCGCGGCGGCGGCGTCGGCGATGGCGGTGGCCATGGGCACGCCGATGCCGAGCACCTCACCGGTGGTGGTGGCGCCCTGCATGGAGCCGTAGCCGACGATGACACCGGCCGCACCGGTGCGCATGAGGTGCAGCGCGGTGCGGTGATCGCTCACGCCGCCCGCGACCACCGGCACATCCAGTTCGGCGATGAAGGTCTTGAGGTTCAACGGCTCACCGTCACCGACATGCTCGGCGGAGATGATGGTGCCGTGCACGACCAGCAGGTCGATCCCGGCCTGCACCAGCGCCGGGGTGAGCGCACGCGCGTTCTGCGGGCTCACGCGCACTGCGGTGGTGACACCGGCCGCGCGCACCTCGCCGACCGCGGCGGCCAGCAGCTCCGGCTGCATCGGCGCGGCGTGCAACTCCTGCAGCTGCGCGACCGCGGCCTCGGTGCCTTCCTTCTCCGCGACCTCGATCAACCGCTGGATCTTGGAGTCGACATCGGCGTGCCGGGCCCACAGCCCCTCACCGTTGATGACACCCAGACCGCCGGCCTTGCCCAGTTCGATGGCGAAGCGCGGCGACACCAGCGCGTCGGTCGGATGCGCCAGGAACGGGATCTCGAAGCGGTACGCGTCGAGCTGCCAGCCCACCGAAACCTGCTTCGACGAACGCGTCCGCCGCGACGGAACGATGTCGATATCGTCCAGTTCGTAGGTGCGCCGGGCGGTCCGCCCCATGCCGATCTCGACGAGGTCGCGCATCGCTTCTAGTTCCTCTCTGGGTTCCGTTGCCACACATGACAAACCGGTCCGCGGCAACTTCCCCCGCGAACCGGTTCGGCAGAGCTACGAACGGGTGGTGTAGTTGGGAGCCTCGACGGTCATGGTGATGTCGTGCGGGTGCGACTCCTTCAGGCCCGCCGCCGTGATCTGGGTGAACTGCGCCTGCTGCAGGTGCGGAATGTTCTGCGAACCGGTGTAGCCCATGGCCGCGCGCAGACCGCCCACCAGCTGGTGGATGACCTGATCCAGCGGGCCGCGGAACGGCACCCGGCCCTCGATGCCCTCGGGCACCAGCTTCTTCTCCGACAGCACGTCGTCCTGGAAGTAGCGGTCCTTGGAGTAGGACTTGGCCTCGCCGCGCCCCTGCATGGCGCCCAGCGAGCCCATGCCGCGGTAGCTCTTGAACTGCTTGCCGCCCACCAGGATCAGCTCACCCGGCGACTCGGCGGTGCCGGCCAGCAGCGACCCCAGCATGACGGTGGAGGCGCCGGCCGCGATGGCCTTGGCGATATCACCGGAGTACTGCACGCCACCGTCGGCGATGACCGGCACGCCGTGCGGCGCGCAGGCGGCATTGGCCTCGAGGATGGCGGTGATCTGCGGCGCGCCGACACCGGCGACCACGCGGGTGGTGCAGATGGAGCCGGGGCCCACACCCACCTTCACCGCGTCCGCACCGGCCTCGACGAGCGCGGCCGCACCGGCACGGGTGGCGATATTGCCGCCCACGATCTGCACGCGGTCGCCGACCTCGGCCTTGATCTTCGACACCATCTGCAGCACACCGGCCTGATGCCCGTGCGCGGTATCCACGATCAGCACGTCCACGCCGACATCCGCGAGGGTCATGGCGCGCACCCAGGCGTCCTCGCCGACACCCACGGCAGCGCCGACCAGCAGGCGGCCGTCACGGTCCTTGGTGGCGTTCGGGTACTGCTCGGTCTTGACGAAGTCCTTGACCGTGATCAGCCCGCGCAGCCGGCCACTGCCGTCCACGATCGGCAGCTTCTCGATCTTGTGCCGGCGCAGCAGCCCGAGCGCGGCCTCGGCCGTGACGCCCTCCTGCGCGGTGATCAGCGGAGCCTTGGTCATGATCTCGGCGACCGGACGGTTCTGGTCGACCTCGAACCGCATATCGCGATTGGTGATGATGCCCACCAGCGCACCGGTCTCGTCCACCACCGGCAGACCGGAGATGCGGTAGCGCGCGCACATGGCGTCGACTTCGGCGAGCGTGTCGGTCGGGCGACAGGTGACCGGATCGGTCACCATCCCGGCCTCGGACCGCTTCACCGTCTCGGCCTGCGCGGCCTGATCGGCCACCGACAGATTGCGATGCAGCACACCCATACCGCCCGCGCGCGCCATGGCGATGGCCATGCGCGCCTCGGTGACGGTGTCCATCGCGGAGCTCACCAGCGGGGTGCGCAGCGTGATGTCACGAGTCAGACGGCTGGACGTGTCGACCGAACTCGGAATCAGATCCGAGGCGGCCGGCAGCAGCAGCACATCGTCGAAGGTGAGGCCGAGCATTGCGATCTTGTTCGGATCGTCTCCACCCGTGTGGGGGCGGCCGGCGTTTCGTTCGCCCGTAACGGGACTGCTCATCGGTACGACCCCTCCTGGACCTCGGCACCATCCACCGGACCGGAACCGGTGAACGACTGATGGAATGACAAGTACCGGAATTTGCTACCCGGCCTTTGGTCAACCATGGTATCGGGCGCACAATTCCAGCTCGCAGCCACGCCCGGACGCTGTGTTCCCGGTAACGACGAGGCCGTGCAGTCCCCCTGGACACACCGCGCGACGCCCGCGACACGCGCCGTGCGCCAAGACTTCAGCGAAACAAGGGCAAATGGGCCGCAGCGCTGGCGCGGAGGGGGTATCTCTGCGTACCGTGGACCTGTGCGTGACCATCTACCACCTGGCTTGCCGCCGGATCCATTCGCCGGAGACCCCTCCGACCCGTCGGCCGCGCTCGATGCCATCGAGCCGGGGGAACCGCTGGATCCTCACGAGCGCCTAGCGGTCGAGGAGGATCTCGCCGACCTCGCGGTGTACGAGGCACTGCTGGCCCACCGCGGCATCCGCGGTCTCGTGGTCAGCTGCGAGGACTGCCGACAGGATCATTACCACGATTGGGATATGTTGCGCGCCAACCTCCTCCAACTCCTGGTGGACGGCACGGTACGCCCGCACGAACCCGCCTACGATCCGACCCCGGAGGCCTACGTCACGTGGGACTACTGCCGCGGTTATGCGGACGCTTCGATGAACGAGGCGCTGCACGGCGACGGGTTCGACGGATTCGACATCTGAGTCCGGAGAACTGAGCTTCAAAGCATCGGGCCCGCATTCCCTTCCGGAACGCAGGCCCGATGCTGTTGCTGCACAAAGAAAGCCGACCGCCGTCGGGCGATCGGTCTAGGTCGGTTTCCGCCGGCTCACGGGGTGCCACCGAGATTCGGCACGGTCGGCGGCACGAATCCGCCTGTGGGAAGCGAGTTCTGCGTCGGCACGATCGTCACGGGCTTGTCCACCGTGGGGACGACGCCACCCGGAGGCACCGTGACTTCCGGTGCCCCCGTCTGCGCTCCGGTGTTCGGCGCGGTCGAGATCGGCCCGCCGGTAGGCGGAGTGGCCGGATCGGAGGGTTCGACCGGCGGCGTGGTGACCACGGGCGGCGTCACCGGCAGCGTGGTCACGCCGCCCGTGCTTCCGCCCGGAGTCGTGCCGTCGGTGTTCGGATCGGTGGGATCGCCGAGGATGCGCGGATCGACCGAGGTCGTGGTGCCACCACCCTGATTCGGGACGGTCGTACCAGCGGTGTCCTTCGGGCCGGTGGTCGCAGCGGGGGTGGTGACCGGCTGGCTCGGATTGGTCACCGTCGCCTGGACAGCCGGCGGCAACTGCGCCAGCAAATCCTTCCAGCGGTCCAGCAGATCATCGCGCTTGCCGTTGTCGTTGACCTGATCGACATTGCTCGCGGCCCGCTCCATGTACGGTGCGGCCAGCTCCGGCTGCCCCTGCTGGATGTAGGTCTGCGCCTGCGCCAGATCGTCGTCGGCCAGCTTCACCACGGTGCTCTGGGCCTGCTCGCTGAACACGACCTCCTTGAGCCCCCACAGCGGATCGCCGGGGCCCGCGCCGTAGGAGAAGGCCGTCAGCCCGCCGACGATCAGTGCGATCGCGGCCGCCGCACCGGTAACGGCACGGAGGAGCCGTAGTCGCCCACCCGAATGCGCACTGCTGATCCGCGCCTGCCGGGCGCCGATCTCCTGATTGACCGCTGCGACAACGGCATCCAGGTCCGGTCCGGCCGGCATCGGCTCGGCATGGATCTCCGCCCGCCAGTTCGCCAGCAATGCCGCGAGCTGATACTCCTCCGCTGTGCCCGTCTGCACGGGACCGTCGCCGGAGATGGCCTCGATCAGAGCGTCATCACGACGAACCGCCGTAATGTCCACCGGCCCGGTGTCACCCGACGCCTCGGCGTAGGGACCGCTGTTGTGCGATCCAGATCGCGCCTTCCAGTCGCCCCGACCGCGCTCGCCATCCCTAGCCATACATTTCACCTGCCCTCGCCACTTGAGACTTGAGTTTCGCGAGTGCCCGGTGCTGGGCGACTCGTATAGCACCCGCCGTACTGCCCACGGCGACTGCGGTTTCTTCAGCTGACAGACCCATGACCAGGCGGAGGATCAGGATTTCTCGATGCTTCTCCGGCAACGTCGCCAGCAATGCGTTCATCTGGCGACTGGTTTCGGATTCGAGAGCTCGCTGCTCCGGCCCCTGGTCGGTGGATATGACATCCGGTACTTCGGCCATGGCGTCCGCCTTGTTACGGGCGGAATTTCTATGGGCGTCGGCGACTTTGTGCGAGGCGATGCCGTAGACGAAGGCCATGAATGGTCGGCCCTGATCCTGATACCGCGGCAGGGCTGTCATGACGGCCAGACAAACCTCCTGCGCCACGTCGTCCGCGGAGAGCTGGCCTCTTTCGGCCGACCCGATGCGCGCGCGGCAATACCGCACCACCAGTGGGCGGATGCTCTCCAGTACCTGGGCTAGAGCAGCCCGGTCGCCCTGCGCGGCGGCAGCGACGACTGCGGGGTCCAACTCCTCACCCGTGTTGTTCATCGTCAGAGCTGTTCCTGGCGTTACGAGTGGCACATCGGCCGGGCGGGCCGGTGCTTCCGCGGAGGGGCGGAACGGTCCAACAATAGCGGCTGTCGCATCGACGCCACCCTTTACGGGGTCACCTTTGGGAAGTGGTCACGGGGTGCCGAGAGTGTCGGTGACGGAACGCAATCGCCCGCCGCGAGCGGCCAGCAAACCGGCGCATTCGGCGGCCTCGGCGGCGCCTCCGGAAGCCGGATCGACGCCGGAACGCAGCATGGCGCAGGCCCAGCGCAGGGGCAGCAGCTCGTGCTCGCGGCACTGGTCGGCGACCTCGGCGGCGAGGATGCGGGAGCGGTCGAGATCGCCGGTCGCGGCTGCGGCGGCGGCCACCAGAAGCCGGGATTTCACCTGATGGCGGACGGATGGGGACTGCTCGGCCAGCGCGAGGGCGGCTTCGGCGTGCGCGAGGGCGGGGTCGCGTAGGGGCGGTTCGGGGGACTGCTCGGCGGCCGGGTGCGCGGGGGGTGCGATGAGGCCGGCGCCGGGGGCGGACAGCGCGGTCTCGGCCGAAACCCAGTGCAGCCGGATGCGCTGACGCCAGCCGGACGAGTCCTCGGAAAGCAGGGTGTCGAAATGAGTTCGGCAACGGGTCAGCAGCCGGGCGGAGAGGGCTGGACGGGCGGTGCCGAGAGCGTCCGCGGCGAGGCCGGTCAACGCATCGCAAACGGCGCGGGCGCGCGCTCTTTCCTCCTCGGGCGGCGCGAGCGGATCGGCCGGCACGGAATCGGGTGGGAGCACCAGGGCGGCGGCGCGCCCATCCGCGACAGCGGCGTGCGCGTGCCAGCCGAGCTGGCGCAGCAGTGAACCTTCGGTGCTGAAGATGAACGAACGGAGGACCGGATCGGTCGTGGCGCGTCCGGCGCGGCGGAGTTCGGCGCGCCCGGCGGCGTAGTGCCCGACACCGGCCAGAGCGACGGCGCGGAGCCAGGATTCGGGCGCGGAGGTGGCTGCGGGCAATCCGGCAGCAGCGGTGGCGGGCGTGGCACCGAAGGCTGTCTCGGCGAGTACGGAGTTCACAACGGGCACAGGCACCGACGCACTCTAACCAGGTTCGGGAGCGCCGACTTCGGCCGCCATAGCATAGATCGGCAGCTATCTTTCAGCATTCGATAGTGCCTTTGTGTTTCCACTCGGTAAATCTGTCCTCGCTATCGCCCAGCACGCCCGTAAGAAATTCGTATGGCGTTTCGCGCTATTAACCTGGACGCCTTGATCCGGCCACTTCTACCGCACTCACCGCATCGGGCGCAATGGCTGAGATCACGCCGATCGACAGTCGGGCATAGCTCGGATAGCACACATTCGTCCACGAAAAGGCTTTCCTACCAGGAATTTTGACAAGTCACAGCGGCGATCTCGACGACTCGAGGCTCCTGGGCAACCGATCAGTATCACCACAGACTGTCCGATTTGTAAATAGCGAGAATGTTAATTCTCAAATGCACTGCTATTCCGATCGCAGCGGATCGAACTATTGACTCGATTTCGTTGTCCGTCCTAACGTACGACATCGCCATCGTCGGCGCTGATCGAAATTCGGCGGCGGCGAAGTGCGATCGCCGACAGGCGATGCGGCCCACTGATTGCCACCAGCACCGCTCGACAATGCCGACGAGCTCGCACCACCAGGAGTTCACCATGCCTATGCCGACCCACCTCCCCGGTCCCAACGCCGACGTCTGGGACTGGCAGATGCGCGGGTCCTGCCGCGGACAGGACTCGTCGGTCTTTTTCCATCCGGATGGCGAGCGGGGCCGGGCGCGGTCCCAGCGCGAGTTGCGCGCCAAGGAGATCTGCCGGGCCTGCCCGGTGCTGCTGCAGTGCCGGTCGCACGCACTGAAGGTCAGTGAGCCGTACGGCATTTGGGGCGGTATGTCGGAAACCGAGCGGGAGATGCACGCCCGCCGGAATCGTCGGCGCGTGGTCGCCTAGATCGACTTCCCGTACCTCCGTGACGGGTGTGTACCAGCGGGGACGCTGAGACGCCCGGGAGCCCGGGTTCGTAAATTTTCCCATCCGCGTGGCGGGGCGTGCCGAATCTCTAGCAAACAACCGGCCACTGCCCGACGGGAACCGGTTGCGATGGACTGGCGTACGGCGTGTCTCACAAGACGCGTTGCGGAGATTCGGTACAAATCGGAAAACCACTGCGCGACAGTCGCTTTGCCGATACCCCCACCGGAAAGGAGGTTATAGCGGCACGCTACCCTCGTGGCCGATGACACAGAACGGAGCGTTGTGACGACGCGTCCGCCGGCCGCAGAGGGCGACTCGTTCCAGAGTTCGAGGGGCGAGCGGGTCGGAAGACCGAGCGTGGACTCTGCGGTAACGGCGCGCGCAGCCGAAAGTCTCGAACTCGCCGCACTTCTCGAACGTTGTGGGCAGGCCGACCAGCAGGCATTCGCCGAGCTGTACGACCGCACCTCGGCGCGAGTGTTCGGCCTGGTCCTACGCGTGCTACACGATCCAGGCTATGCGGAGGAGACCACGCAGGAGGTCTATCTCCAGATCTGGCGCACGGCAGCCAATTTCGACCCCGCCAAGGGGTCGGCGGTCACGTGGTTGATGACGCTCGCGCACCGGCGCGCGGTCGATCGCGTGCGCGCCGAACAGGCACATGCCCAGCGTGAGGTCGCTTATGGCACAAGCACACTCGGTAACGAATTCGATGAAGTGACCGAAGAAGTGGGACGGCGGCTGGAACAGCAGGCTGTCCTGCAGGGCCTGGCAACATTGACCGAGACGCAACGGGAAGCCATCTCCCTCGCCTACTTCGGTGGGCGGACATATGCCGAGGTAGCGGCATATCTGGGCGTAGGGTTACCTACCGTTAAGTCTCGTATACGAGACGGATTGACACGACTCAAGAAAAGTTTGGGAGTGACGTGAGATGAACGAAAGCCAGATCGATCTCGCGCACACTGTCGCGCTCGGATCGATCGGCGACGAAGATCAGCGCGCAGTGCAGGACATCCTGGATACCGACGACCCGGTACTGCGCGCGGACTTCACCCAGGAAGTGCAGCAAACCCGAGAAGCTCTCGCCCTCGCAGCGTCCGTGGTGGCCACCGAGCCACCACCCGCGCTCCGCGACCGCCTCCTCGCCGCCATTGCCACCGACCCGGCGCCGGCAACCACGATCCACCACAGCCACTACCGCCCCGCGAACGGCCGCAGTCTCCCCGTTCACGACTGAGCGCCTTTCGCAGCTCCGCGAATCCGGGCGCCCGCCCAGTTGGTTCCGACCCAATTGGGCCAAACGCCCGGATTATCAAGATCTTTCGCTCATTTGCGCCACGTCGCCGCCGCCCTGATCGCTACCCGGGCAGCTCGCCAATGCAGGTGCTTGCGCGACTCCCCCAACTCGGCGTGCCGATCGCAGAACCAGACCGCGTTGTCCGGATGCCCCACCCATCCCTTCCGGTTCAGTTCCTCCTGCGCCGCTTCCTCCCGCCGATTCAGGCCGAAGTAGATCAGCGTGAAACCTGTTGCGAGTTCGGGGTTCTGCTCGATGGACCGATAGTCGACCCCACAGACGAAGCAACGCGGAGGCATCATGCCGCCATCCTGCCGGGCCCGCCGGTTCCCCGCTCCGGCCCGATCGCACATTCGGGACCTGCCGAAACACATCGACAGGGTGTGGCGCGCGGAGTCTGCGGCATGATCCGCCCCTTCGCGGTCGTCCGCGTGATGCTCGGTGGACTCGCCGCCCTGGTGCTCATCCTGGCCGGAGTCGTAGTTGCGACACCGAACCCGCCCGACGTAGCGCCACTGCCCCCGGGATCCACGGTGATCGCACCCACGCGCATCGCCCCACCGCGCTGATCCCCGATAACTGTCAAGGCCCCCGAACGGAATTCCGTTCGGGGGCCTTGTTCACTCAGCGGGACGCGCCCGCTGTCTCAGCGCATGGCCAGAACCGGGCAGCCCGTCCCACAGTGGACCGGGGTGTGGGGCGGGCCCCAACCCGGGGGTCCGGGGGCCTGGGCCCCCGCGACAATCAACTCAGTGCGCGTGCCCGTGGTGGCCGTGGTCGGCTGCTTCCTCGGCCGGCTTGTCCACGATGGCGGACTCGGTGGTGAGGACCATGCGGGCCACGGAGGTGGCGTTCTCGACCGCGGAGCGGGTCACCTTGACGGGGTCGATGACGCCCTCGGTGACCAGGTCGCCGTAGGTGAGGGTGGCGGCGTTGAAGCCTTCCTTGCCCTCGGTGACCTTGGAGACCACGACGGCGCCGTCGACGCCGGCGTTGGTGGCGATCCAGAACAGCGGGGCCAGCAGGGCCTGACGCACGACCTCGACGCCGACCGCCTCGTCGCCGGACAGCGACTCGCGCAGCTCGACCAGCTTGGCGGCGGCCTGCACCAGGGCGGTGCCACCGCCGGGGACGATGCCCTCGGCGACCGCGGCCTTGGCGGAGGAGACCGCGTCCTCGACGCGGTACTTGCGCTCCTTGAGCTCGGTCTCGGTGGCCGCGCCGACCTTGATCACCGCGA
Organism: Nocardia huaxiensis; assembly: GCF_013744875.1. Taxonomy (NCBI): domain Bacteria; kingdom Bacillati; phylum Actinomycetota; class Actinomycetes; order Mycobacteriales; family Nocardiaceae; genus Nocardia; species Nocardia huaxiensis. The sequence goes on along the minus strand of NZ_CP059399.1, from coordinate 1,441,714 downwards.
CGCCGCCGGCCAGCTTGGCCAGCCGCTCTTCCAGCTTCTCGCGGTCCCAGTCGGAGTCGGTGTTCTCGATCTCCTTGCGCAGCTGGGCAACCCGCGCGTCGATGGCGTCCTGGGTGCCAGCGCCCTCGACGATGGTGGTCTCGTCCTTGGTGACCACGACGCGACGGGCCTTGCCCAGCACCTCGAGGCCCGCCTCACGCAGCGTGATGCCCAGGTCCGGGTTGACCACGGTGCCGCCGGTGACGATGGCCAGATCGTCCAGGAACGCCTTGCGGCGGTCACCGAAGAACGGGGCCTTCACGGCGACGGCCTTGAGGGTCTTGCGGATCGCGTTGACCACGAGGGTGGACAGCGCCTCGCCCTCGACGTCCTCGGCGATGATGACGACCGGCTTGCCCGACTCGGCGATCTTCTCCAGCAGCGGCAGCAGGTCCGGCAGGGAGCTGATCTTCTCGCGGTTCAGCAGGATGTAGGCGTCCTCCAGGACGGCCTGCTGCGCCTCGGGATCGGTGACGAAGTACGGCGACAGGTAGCCCTTGTCGAACTGCACACCCTCGGTGATCGCGAGTTCGGTCTGCAGCGTGGAGGACTCCTCGATGGTGACCACGCCGTCCTTGCCGACGGTGGTGAGGGCCTTGCCGACCAGCTCGCCGATCTCCTCGTCACGCGAGGACACGGTGGCGACCTGCGCGATGGACTTCTCACCGGACACCGGGGTCGCGGCGGCGGCCAGGGCGGCGGCGACCGCGTCGGCGGCCTTGCCCATGCCCTTGCCCAGCACCATCGGGTTCGCGCCCGCGGCAATGTTCTTCAGGCCGTTCTTGATGAGGGCCTGCGCCAGCACGGTGGCGGTGGTGGTGCCGTCACCCGCGACGTCGTTGGTCTTGGTGGCGACGCTCTTGACCAGCTGCGCGCCCAGGTTCTCGAACGGGTCCTCGAGGTCGATGTCGCGCGCGATGGTGACACCGTCGTTGGTGACGGTCGGGCCGCCGAATGCCTTGGCCAGCACCACGTGCCGGCCGCGCGGGCCCAGGGTGACCTTGACGGCGTCGGCGAGCTTGTCGACGCCGCGCTCCATGGCCCGGCGAGCCTTCTCGTCGAACTCGATCTGCTTTGCCATGTGTGTGTACCTACTCCTGAAACGAGTTGGGGGAGAACGCACTCCGCCCCGGGTCGGTTGGCCGTATGACCAGCGGACGCCGGGGCGGAGATCCGGGGTTCGGGGGCGAAGCCCCTGCGAGGCCCCGGAGAGTTGGTGCGTCCCTTACTTGGTGACGACAGCCAGCAGGTCGCGGGCCGAGAGGATCAGGTACTCGGAGCCGTCGTACTTGATCTCGGTGCCGCCGTACTTGCTGTAGATGACGACGTCGCCTTCCTTGACGTCCAGCGGGATCCGCTTCTCGCCGTCTTCGTCCCAGCGGCCGGGGCCGACGGCGATGACGGTGCCCTCCTGGGGCTTCTCCTTCGCCGTGTCGGGGATGACCAGGCCGGAGGCGGTCGTCGTCTCGGCCTCGTTGGCCTGGACGAGGATCTTGTCCTCGAGCGGCTTGATGTTCACGCTCGCCACGTTGAGCCCTCCACTTTCAGGGGATTCTTCGCGCCCGGGGCTGTTCCCCGGGCTCACGGTTTCGGTCGTGCAGCCCACTGTGCGTCGCCCCGTCGTCGCGGGTGCCGGGACTCCTGCCCAGTAGTCGTTTGCTGGCACCTGAGCACACATCCAGTGCCAACTAGCACTCTATACACGGGAGTGCCAGCGCTCAAGGCTGGGCTCTGCCATCCGAACCGTCCAGTCCTTGTCATACGTCCAGGCAGCGACGGTGACACCGATGCGCAGTGCGACTCGCCGAGAGGAACGGCCGGAGAATCTGAGGGCTTCCAAAGAAAAAAGAAAATCTGTAACGTTCGGATAACGGAATGTGACACCATTGACGACGGCCGCGCGACGGCATCACATCGGATCCATCACGCGCGCCATCGAAAGTTACACAGAGCTTCGAAGAACAGTGCTTCACCCCACTGCACGGCTCGCCGCGCAGCGCAGAGACGAGAGCAAGACCGCAAGTGATCGCTGGCTGGTTCCGCCGCCCCATCGGACGAGGGCCCGGCCTGATCCGTAGCTCGGAATCGTCCCGCACCCACAGGTCGGTTCCGCAGTCCGTTCGAGATGGTCGGTTACACCAGGACCATCCGCTCGAAGGGAGGTGAACATGCGAACATCCCTCGGCATCTCCGCCGGGAACGAGGTGGTGTGCTCGGCGACTGTCGCCACCGCGCCCAACGGAGCTCAGAACTTCGACTACCGTGTCGTCACCGCCGACACGGCCCATTCCGATCTCGGCGACCTGGTGGCCTCCTCCATCGAGTTGATGACCACCCAGATCCCCCGCGACATCGTGCACGGCGGCCACCACATCACGCCGCTCGTCCAGCAGGACACCGAAGCCGCCGCGCCGGGTGACATCGCCGTCGCCTATCGAGACCGGGAACAGGCCCAGATCATCCGTTCCGCTATCGGGCGGCAACGGCGAGCCGTGCAACTCATCCCGGAAAGCACCGCGGCGCTCGCGTTCCTGCGGCACACCGGCCTGCTGGACCGCTACGACACGGTCGCCGTGCTCGATCTCGGCGCCACCGGCACCACCGTCACCGTCGCCGACCACGCCGACGACACCGTGCTGCGTTCGGAGCGCACCACGGCCATCAGCGGCAACGCCATCGACGAACTCATCCTGCAGCACCTGCTGGACTGCCATATGGCCCGCCGTGGCACCCGCCCCAACCGGGGCATGCTGCTCAACCGCAGCCGCGCGGCGAAGGAACACCTGTCCATCGCACCGGCCGTCACCATCGACCATGTGGCCGGGCAGGCCATCAAGCTCACCCGCGTCGATTTCGAGGAGCTGGTCTCGGATCTGGTGCGCGAACTGGCCGTGTTCGCGCGCGGCGTGTTCGCCCGCGCACCCAAGTTCCCGGAGGCCGTCGCGCTGATCGGCGGCGGCGCCAACACCCCGATGGTGCTGGCCGCCCTGGAACGCCAGCTCGACGTGCCGGTCCTCACCGTCCCCGAGCCCGAAGCCGCCATCGCGAAAGGCGCTGCCCTGGTTGCCGATTCGCAGGCGACCACCGCGTTCCCCGTGATCAGCCTCGGCTCGGACGCTCCCGTCGGCACCTTCACCAAACTGGCGGGCACCCTCGCCGGAGCCATCGTGGTGGTGGGCCTCATCATCGGCTACGGCGTCAAGGAGCTGGTCCCCGAACCGCAGGGCACCAACTACTCCCCCAGCACCAACCAGCAGCCCATGACCACCCCGCCCCCGGTCACCGTCCCGCCCTCCGGCGGCGGCATCACCACCCCCGCGGTCCCCAGCCGCAGCCCCGCTCAGGGCACCGTCCCGCCGGCCACCAGCAATGGCCAGCCCGCCACCCCCGGCAGCATCCAATCCCCCACCGGCACCACGGTCCAGCAGCCACCCCTGCGCCCCGACCCGGGCCTATCCCAGATCCCCTTCCCCGCGGACCTACCCCGCATCCTCGGCCCCCTCCTGGGCACCACGGTCGCCCCCGACGCGACCGACCCCGGCGCGCCCACCACCCCCGGCACCGGCCTACCCCGCCAGAACTCCGGATCTTCAGGCGGCACGACAACGCTGGTCCGCCCGACCGATTAGAGACTTCCAGCCGCGTTGTCGCCCCACCGTCGTCGTCCCGGCATGGTTTTGGCCGGGATCCACAGAGCAACGCACGCTATCCGTGTCGATCCCGGCCAAAAGCGCGCCGGGATGACGGGGTGCGCTGACGACATCGCCGCACCAACCTCAGTGGGTGCCAGCGACTTCGGCGATCAGAGGCGGCTGGTGGAGACTGGCAGGCCTGGGTCGGTGGCGACGGTCAGCTCTGACGGGGCTGCGCCGCCCGCGATGATGTGCGCGCCGAGGGTGGCGATCATGACGCCGTTGTCGGTGCACAGGCGGGGTTTGGGGACGCGGAGGGTGATTCCGGCTGCGGTGCACCGCTCTTCGGCCAGCGAGCGGATGCGGGAGTTGGCGGTCGCACCGCCACCGAGGACGATCGTGTCGACGCCTACGTCCTGTGCGGCGCGGACGGCCTTCATCGTCAGGACGTCGGCGACGGCTTCCTGGAAGGAGGCGGCGATGTCCGGAATCGGGAGGTCGCGGCCTTCGCGCTGGGCGGCTTCGACGTAGCGGGCCACTGCGGTCTTCAGGCCGGAGAAGGAGAAGTCGTAGCGCGGATCGCGGGGGCCGGTCATGCCGCGCGGGAAGGCGATGGCGGACGGATCGCCTTCGGCGGCAATGGAATCCAGCACCGGGCCGCCGGGGTAACCGAGGCCGAGCAGGCGGGCGACCTTGTCGAAGGCTTCGCCCGCGGCGTCGTCGACGGTCGAGCCGAGTTCGGTGATGGGCTGGGCGAGATCGGTGACCTGGAGCAGATGCGTGTGACCACCGGAGACCAGCAGCGCCACCGCCGGAGGCATCGGGCCGTGTTCGAGGGTGTCGACGGCGACGTGGCCGCCCAGGTGGTTGAGTGCGTAGAACGGGATATCCCACGCTGCCGCATAGGCTTTCGCGGCGGCCACCCCGACCAGCAGCGCACCGGCGAGGCCGGGGCCGATGGTGACGGCGAGGGCGTCGGGCTTGTCGATGTCCGCTGCCGCCAGTGCCCGGCGCATGGCGGGGACGATGGCCTCGAGGTGGGCGCGGGAGGCGATCTCGGGGACCACGCCGCCGAAGCGAGCGTGCTGGTCGACGCTGGAGGCGACCTCGTCGGCGAGGAGTTCGCAGGTGCCGTCCGGGCGGTAGCGGACGATGCCGACTCCGGTTTCGTCGCAGGAGCTCTCGATACCCATGACGATCATGACAAGACCTCTGTGCCAGTCGCGGACTCGGTGGATCCGGTTGTGCCGGTGGTGGTTCCGGGGATGTCCTGCGGGAAGCCGGCCATGGCGGGGCGGCGCATGGTGTACGCGTCGGCGCCGCTGGGCTGGTAGTAGTTCTTGCGCAGGCCGATGATGTGGAAGCCGTGCTTCTCGTAGAGCGCGATGGCGGGCGCGTTGTCGGTGCGCACCTCGAGGAAGACCGGTCCGCCGCGGCGTCCGGCCTCGGCCAGCAGGGCGGTCAGCAGCAGGGTGCCGATGCCGCCGCGGTGCACGAGCGGGTCCACACCGATGGTGTGGATCTCGGCTTCCGGGTGTTCCGGGTCGCCGAGCAGGGCGATGCCTGCGTAGCCGAGCATGCGGTCCGCGGCGTCGCGGGCGGTGATGTAGCGGTTGTGCGGCCCGGCCAGTTCCGACAGGAACGACACCTCGTGCCAGGGGTCGTCCTCGGGGAACAGCAGCTGCTCGAGTTGCGCGCAGCGGGTGGCATCGGAGGGGCGCATCGGTTCGATGCGAATGGTCATCGGCCCACCTGCGCATAGCTGCGTTCGACCGCGTCGGGGCGGCGCAGGTAGAGCGGGACCAGGGGTTCGGGGGTGGCGCCGGAGAGGATCGCGGACGCGGCGCAGCGGACGAGTCCGGCCGGGGACGGGGTCTCCACGGGCAGCACGGGCAGATCGAAGTAGTCGACGTGCGAGGCGGATCCGGCGATCACGGTGGCCGCGCCGGGATCGAGGTCGGCGGGCTTGCACACCTCGGGGCCTTCGATGCGGCCTCCGGCGTGCGCCTCGGGCCCGGAGGCGGCAGCCTGCGTCACCACGGAGGGCTCGGCGAACGCCGCATCGGGCAGTGCGCGGTAGCGGGCCCAGTAGACCTCGCGGCGGCGGGCGTCGGTGACGACCAGCAGTTCCACCGGGTCGGCGTGGTTCTTCAGGTAGCTCTCGGTGTCCGCGGCAATGGCGTCGAGGCTGCACACGCCGTAAACCGACACGCCCAAAGCGTCGCCGAAGGCGGCTGCGGTGGCCATGCCGACACGCAATCCGGTGAACGGTCCCGGCCCGATTCCGGCCACCACCGCACCGATATCGGCGCGCGACCGGCCGGATTCCGCCAGGCAGGCCAGGATCTGCGGGGTCAGCACCTCGTTGTGTGCGCGTGCGTCCACGGTCACCTTGGAGGTGATCGTGGTGATGCGAGGTGCGGTTGACCCGGCGTCCGCCGGTTCCAGTTCCACCAGTCCCGCGGTCACGGCCGGGGTCGCGGTGTCGACAGCCAGTACAAGCATGATTGCCCTAACAATACAGTTCCGGCTGTCCCGCCTCGCCGACCCTGCGGCGCGCGGCCGGGAGCCGTGACTCGCCCCACACGCGGGCCGGCGGCCGAGTGTCAGCCGGCGGCGATCCACTCCCATTCGGCGGTGCGGACATCCGACTCCGGTTCGCGGCGCAGTTGGACGCGCAGGTGACGGTCGGCGAGGTGTTCGGCCACGCCGAGACCCCATTCGACGACGACCACGGCATGGTCGAGGTCGGTGTCGAGGTCGAGGGCGTCGAGTTCGTCGAGGTCGCCGCCGAGCCGGTAGGCGTCGACGTGAACGAGGGCGATGGAGCCGGGTTCGGAGTTGGCGCGATGCTGGCGGGCGATGATGAAAGTCGGTGAGCTGACCCGGCCTTCGACGCCCAGCCCCGCGGCGATGCCACGGGTGAGAGCGGTTTTGCCGGCGCCGAGCGGGCCGTCGAGAATGACCAGGTCACCGGCCTGGAGCTGGCCGGCGAGCTCGCGACCGAGAGCCTCGGTGTCCTCGACCGTGGGCAGCATGCGGTGATTCTGGGACACGGTGCTCATCGGTCACCGCCGATGTGGTTGCGGACCGCCCGGCCGTGCGGCGAGCACACCACCTCGTAGTGGATGGTGCCGAGCGTGTCGGCCCACTCCTGCGGGTGCGGGGCGCCGGGCTCACCGCCGAACAGGATGGCGGTGTCGCCCTCGCGGACACCGGCGTCGTTCTCGCCCAGATCCACCACGAACTGGTCCATGCAGATGCGGCCGATGTTCGGGCGGCGCGCACCGCCCAGCCAGACGTCGAAGCGGCCGCCGAGGGTGCGGGGTACGCCGTCGGCGTAGCCGGCGGGGATGAGGGCCACGGTGGTGTCGCGGTCGGCGATCCACTCGTGCCCGTAGGAGACGCCCTCACCGGCGGCGACCCGCTTCACCAGGGCGACGCGGGCGCGGAAGGTCATGGCCGGGCGCAGACCGTAGTCGGAGATCTCCGGGACGGGTGAAAGTCCGTACACCGCAATGCCGGGACGCACCATGTCGAAGGCCAGGTCCGGACGGGTGAGGGCGGCGGCGGAGTTCGCCAGATGCACCAGTTCGGGTTCCAGGCCCGCCTGTTTGGCGGTGGCGATGGCTTCGAGGAAGCGGTCCCGCTGCATGTCGATGCTCGGGCTGCTGGGCAGGTCGGCGTGCGCGAGATGGGAGAAGATGGCGCGGAACCGCACGGTCTCCTCGGCCACCAGACGTGCGAGCAGATCCAGAACCTGTGCGTATTCGGTCGGCGCGACGCCATTGCGATTGAGTCCGGTGTCGACCTTGAGGCTCACCGTCGCGGTCTTGCCGACCTGCCGGGCGGCGGCGGCCACTGCCTCCAGATGCGCCACCGACGAGACGGCGATCTCGATATCCGCCTCGACCGCGGACGCGTAATCGGTGTCGGAGGTGTTGAGCCAGCACAGAATCGGCGCCGTGATCCCGGCCGCACGCAGTTTGACGGCCTCCGGAACCGTGGTCACGCCCAGCTCCCGCGCACCCGCCGCCAGCGCGGCCTTGGCCACCTCGACCGCACCGTGGTTGTACCCGTCGGCCTTCACGACCACCATCACCGCGGCGTCCCCGGCGTGCTCGGCCAGGATCCGCACATTGTGTGCGATGGCATTCAGATCGACGAGGGTTTCCACCTGCGGTTCGGGAGTGCTCACCCTATCGATCCTGCCATCCTCCGCCGCCGTCCCGGCACGGCATGCGTCAGCTCACACGCGGCGACGGGCGGGGATGCGAGCAGCGTCACTTCCCGGCGGCGAGTTCGCGCAGGGTGCCGATCGCCGCGGGGACATGAGCCAGCAGCGGCGACGCGGAGATCGGAGCGCCCGCGGCGGTGGCGGCGTGCGCGGCCAGATTGGCGGCGAGGGCGTGGACGCGGGCAGCCGCGGCGGCGGACCAGGCGGGGTCGCGACCGGCGGCGAGGAGGGCGGCGATGATGCCGGAAAGGACGTCGCCGGAACCGGCGGTGGCGGCCCAGGAACCCCCGGCCTCGTTGACCAGCACCGGGCGGCCGGGCGTGGCGATGAGGGTGGCGCGGCCCTTCAAAAGGACTGTGACCTGCCAGGATTCGGCCAGCTTGCGAACGGCGGCGACGCGGTCCGGGCCGGGGTCGGAGCCGGTGAGGCGGGCGAATTCGCCTGCGTGCGGGGTGAGGACGGTGGGTGCTTCGCGGGCGGTGAGCAGGCTCGGATCGGAGGCGAGCAGCGTGAGGCCGTCCGCGTCGACCACCACCGGGAGTTCGGTGGCGAGGATCTGCGCGAGCCGGTCGCGGGCGTCGTCATCGGTGCCCGCCCCCGGCCCGAAGACCCAGGACTGGACCCGACCGGTCGATGGAATGTCCGGGGCGGCAATAACTTCCGGAAAATGCGCGAGCACCTGCTCAGCTCCGGTCCCGGCGTAGCGGACCATTCCGGATGTGGCCGCCACCGCAGCCCCGGCGCACAGCACGGCCGCACCCGGATACGTGGCACTCCCGGCACAGACACCGACAACGCCCTGCGTGTACTTGTCGTCGACGGCACCCGGCACCGGCCACCCCGCACCCACCGATTCCAGTTCCAGCGCAGCCAGATTCGGCTCCGGCAGCCGCAATCCGATGGGCACCAACTCGATTCGCCCACAGTTGGGCGCGGCGAGCGCATGCACCGGCTTGTACGCGCCGAAGGCAACGGTGACATCGGCCCGCACCGCAGGCCCGGTAACCGCACCGGTATCCGGATCCACCCCACTGGGAAGGTCTGCGGCAATGATCGGAACCCGCACGGCGGCAACCAGTTCCGCCGCCCGCGGGCGCAGCGGCCCACGCCCCGAGATTCCGACGATGCCGTCCACAACCAGATCCGGCGTACCGAGCAGCACCGAGAATCCCGCGCCGGCGATGGCTCGGCCACCGGTATCGACCTCACCGTTGACCACTCGTCCGCCGCTGCGACGCAGCGCGGCGAGGCCCGCGCGGTGGGCTCGGTCCGGCGACAACAGAACTGCCCGCACCGCTACCCCACGTCGGCGCAGCATCGATCCGGCCCACAGGGCGTCACCGCCGTTGTCGCCGGATCCGACCAGCAGGGTCACAGACCGTCCCGCCACTCCCCCGGTTCGTGCCCGCAGCTCGCGCGCCACGACGTCCGCGAGCCCGAATGCGGCCCGCCGCATGGGCATTCCCTCCGGCACCCGGGTGAACAGTTCGGCCTCCGCCGCCCGCACCTCGTCGGCCGTGAAATACCCGCGCACCGCTGTGGTCATCGTTCGCCTCCCGCGACTGGATCCGGCGGGACCGCCGGTCCCGCACACCTGCGACGAATGCAGATTACGCCCGCAGCGAGGCCCCCAGCTCAGCCCAGCTGCCGGGCGTCGCCCAGCCACCGGCGCAGTCGAGCCGAGGTGCCGGTCCATGACCGTGCGCGCCGCCTCGGCGATCTCGCCGGAACGGTTGACAGCCACGGACGCCTGCTCGGTCCGATATCCGGCGAGCAAGGCGTCGGGCACCCAGCCGCGAGGCACCCTGGCTGGTCGCCGCGGGATCAGCCGCCCGCGAAGAGTTCGCTGATCGTGGGGGTTTAGGGTGGCGGGCATGTCAATCCGCCACTATTCGCCTGCGCGTGCCCTGCTCCTCGCGACCGTCGTGGCGGGAGCGCTAGCCGTCGGTGGATGTGGGTCGGACAGTTCGAAGCCTGCGGAGACCACGGCTTCGGCGGTGGCGACCACCTCGGGCGCCGAGACTTCCGGACCGCGTACGCCGGCCACGGTGACAGTCGAAGTGAATGACATGAAGTTCTCACCCGCGGCGCTGACGGTGAAGGCCGGAGACACTGTCACCTGGAAGTTCTCGGACAAGGCACCACATGCGGTGCAGGGGATCGGGGATATCGCGATGGGGATCAACAGTCCGATCATCCACAAGGGTGAGTGGAGTTATGCATTCACGTCGCCGGGGACCTATCGGTATCTGTGCCCGTTGCATCCGGAGATGAAGGGCACCGTCACCGTCGAGTGAGGGTGGCGAGCGGCCGTCGCTCGGCCTCGTATCGAGCGGGCCGGTGTGGACAGAGCTGTGGCCTCGGCGGAATTCGCCGGGGCCACAGCTGTTCTCGGGGCTATTCGACGGTGACCGACTTGGCCAGGTTGCGGGGTTTGTCGACGTCGTAGCCGCGGGCCTGAGCCACCTCGGCGGCGAAGATCTGGAGCGGGACCGTCGAGAGCAGGGGCTGGTAGAGGGTTGGGGCGGCGGGGATTTCGATGAGGTGGTCGGCGAAGGGGCGCACGGTGTCGTCGCCTTCCTCGGCGATCACGATGGTGCGGGCGCCGCGGGCCTGGATCTCGCGGATATTGCTGAGCAGTTTGGAGTGCAGGACGGCGCGGCCCTTCGGGGAGGGCATGACGACGAAGACGGGGAGGCCGTCTTCGATGAGGGCGATGGGGCCGTGCTTGAGTTCGCCGGCGGCGAAGCCCTCGGCGTGCATGTACGCCAATTCCTTGAGCTTCAAGGCGCCTTCGAGCGCGACGGGGTAGCCGACGTGGCGGCCGAGGAACAGCACGGTCGGCACATGGGCGAGCTTGCGGGCGATCTCACGCACCTGGGGTGCGGACTCCAGGACCTGCGCGACCAGGCGCGGCATGTCCTCGAGCTCGGCGAATTCGCGGGCCACCTCGTCCGGGTACTTGGTGCCGCGCGCCTGCGCCAGCGCCAGGCCGACCAGGTAGTTGGCGGTGATCTGGGCGAGGAACGCCTTGGTGGAGGCGACGCCGATCTCCGGGCCGGTGCGGGTGTAGACGACGGCGTCGGATTCGCGCGGGATCTGCGCGCCATTGGTATTGCAGATGGCCAGGACTCGCGCCTTCTGCTCCTTGGCGTGCCGCACGGCCTCCAGCGTGTCGGCGGTTTCGCCGGACTGGGAAATGGCGACAACCAGGGTGGAGCGGTCCAGAACCGGGTCGCGGTAACGGAATTCGCTGGCCAGCTCGACTTCCACGGGCAGGCGGGTCCAGTGTTCGATGGCGTACTTGGCCAGCAGGCCCGCGTGGTACGAGCTGCCGCAGGCGACCACGAAAACCTTGTCGAATTCGCGCAGTTCCTGATCGGCGAGGCGCTGCTCGTCGAGGATGATCTTGCCGTCGGCGAAGTGGCCGATGAGGGTGTCGGCCACGCCCTGCGGCTGCTCCTCGATCTCCTTGAGCATGAAGTAGTCGTGGCCGCCCTTCTCGGCGGCGGCGAGATCCCAGTCGATGGTGAAGGGGCGGGTGCGCACACCGTCGGTCCCGCCGTCGAAATCGGTGACCGTGTAGCCGTCGGCGGTGATGACCACGGCCTGGTCCTGGCCGAGTTCCACTGCCTCCCTGGTGTGTTCGATGAAAGCGGTGACATCCGAGGCGATGAACATCTCGCCCTTGCCGACACCCACCACGAGCGGGGTATTGCGGCGGGCGGCGACGATCGTGCCCGGATGGTCGGCGTGCGTGAGGACCAGGGTGAAGGCGCCCTCCAGGCGGCGCACCACCGACAGGGCGGCGGCCACGAAATCGCCGGCGGTCTCGCCCTTGGCGTAGGCGCGGGCGACCAGATGCACGGCGACCTCGGTGTCGGTGTCGCTGCCCAGCTCGACCCCGGCCTCCTCGAGTTCGCGGCGCAGCGGCACGAAGTTCTCGATGATGCCGTTGTGCACCACCGCGACCCGGCCCGTCACGTCGCGATGCGGATGCGCATTGCGATCGGTCGGCGCGCCGTGCGTCGCCCAGCGCGTATGGCCCATGCCGGTGGTGCCGGCGAAGCGGTCCACTCCGGTCTCGGCCAGTTCGGCCTCCAAGTTGGCCAAGCGCCCCGCCTTGCGCTCCACGGCGAGCCCGCCCGCACCGTCGAGAATGGCGACCCCAGCGGAGTCGTAGCCGCGATATTCCATGCGGCGCAACGCATCCACCACCACGGTCAGGGCGTCCCGATACCCCACGTACCCCACGATTCCGCACATGGCTGACCAGACTACTGCGTTTGATTTGCCCTCCGCTTCGCTCCGGGCGAGTTGCGGCGTCACACGACCACTGGCGTGTTTCTTCGGGCCGGACCGGCTAAGTTGTGATCGTGTCGGCGTCTGTGAAATCGCTTCTGAGCACCCTGACCGCCCGTGGCCCGCATCAGGTGCTGCGCGGCAATCTCGGCATCGCCGGGCAGCCGGGTGTGGTGTACACGCCTGCCAAGGGGACGAACCTGCCCGCGGTGGCCTTCGGGCACGGGTGGTTGACCGGGGCGGGGAACTACCGGCGACTGCTGGAGCATGTGGCGTCATGGGGGTTCGTGGCCGCCGCGCCGGATACCGAGCGCGGGCCGATTCCCTCGCATCTGAATCTGGCCACGGATCTGCTGACCACCCTGGATATTTGCGCCGGGGTGCGGCTGGGGACCGGTGAGATCAGCGTGCACCCGGACAAGCTGGCGCTGGCCGGGCACGGCATGGGCGCGGGCGCGGCGGTGATCGCGGCGTCGCAGCGGGAGGTGGCGGCGGTGGCCGCGCTGTATCCCGCGCCGACCACGCCGTCCGGGGAGGCGCTCGCGCCCGGAATCGACGCGCCCGCGCTGATTCTGGCCGGAGCCTCGGATATCGACTCGGTCAGCTCGAACGCGATTCCGCTCGCGTCGGCCTGGGGTGGCACGGCCGTGCTGCGGTCGGTGGACCGGGCCTCGCACAATGGGATGGTCGAGGGTCGGCGGGCGCTGGCCGCGCTCGGGGCCGGCAAGCACGAGCCCAAGACCGAGCGACTCACCCGGGCACTGCTCGTCGGATTCCTGAACTACGCGGTGCTGGGCGACAAGAAGTACAAGGCGTTCGCGGATCCGGAAGTGCTCATTCCGAACACCCAGGTGGTCGATCCGGATGCGGTCGAGGAGGAGCCGGCGGAGCCGCAGAAGCTGCCGCTGCTGCAACTGGTGCAGGCGCTGCGCAAGTAGGGTCATCGGATCTCGCCCTCCGGGAGGTCGGGGATTTCGGTTCCGCTGTCGGGGATTTCCACGGTCGGGTCGTTGTCTAGCACCGACGGCGGGACCGGGACACTGTCGGCGGGCGCGTCTGACGGCGGCGCGGCGGGCGGGCAGTACTCCGGCGCCTGAACCACACCCGGCTGCGGATTGCCCGGCGGGTCGTTCGCGGGAATCTGCGGCAGCGCACCAGGATCCACCGGCGGTACATCAGGATTCGCGACCGGTCCTTCGACGTCGACCGGCGGGCATTCGGGATTCACTGCCGGGGAGTCGGCATCCTCTGACGGGGCTTCGGGATTCGCCTCCGGCACTTCAGGGTTCGCGGGCGACGAGTCGAGGGCGGTGGGCGGCTCACCTGGGCAGTTCGCCGCTGGTTCGGCTGCGGGCGGCGCTTCGGCTCCGGGTTCCGATTCGCCCTCGGTGACAACCGGGTTGCCGTTCTCGTCGAAGGTCACCGCGAAGGTGCGTGATTCGCCGGATTCGTCGGTGACGACGAGGCTCAGGCCGCCGTCCGGGGTCGGCTCGAGGGTGACATGCCTTCCGGCGATGTCGAATTCGGTCTTTCCTGCGGTATTCGGCGGGCTGTCCTGCGGGTTCACGCCCGGCTGCGGTTCCGTCCCGAGCTGTGGATCGGTCTCGGGCTGGGAGTTTCCCGACGGGGAGAGGTCACCGGAGGTCAGCGTGGACACCGCACCGGAGATGAGCTCGCCAAGTTTGTCGAGGATATCCGTAATACCCTGTGGCACAGTGCTTCCTGCGGAATCGACGGGAGCAGAGGCCGGCGAGCCCGGCGTTTCCGGTTCGGGGCGACCAGCCGCTTGCGCGGACTCCGTCTCAGCGGCGGGTGCGGTCACTCCCGAAGGTGCGTTCCCCGCCACGGGGCCGGACCCGTATGTCGTTCCTGCCGAGTCGATTTCCGGCTGCGGCCCGGCTGCGGAGAGCGATCCACCCGCGCCGGGAGCAGAGCCGAAGGTAGCGACTCCGGGCGAAGAAGCGGCGGGGGAAACAGCTCCCCCAGCGCCGGTTTCGGCTGGAATCCGGGAGGCCTCGGGGTCCCGCACGATATCGGAGCGGCGTGGCACGAGCGAGTCGTCCGGGTAGGGGTAGGGCTGATCCGGAGTCTGGTTCAGTGCGGTGAGGATCGATCGATACTGGGTCTCGAAGCAGTCGTCCGCTGTCGCGCAGGCGGCCGTGAAACCGTCCAGTTTGCACTCCACGTCGAGCTTGAAAGTATCTGTCAGCCAATCTGATTCGGTGTCTGCGATCAGGGCCTCGATCTCCTCCGGCGTCTTGCCGCCGATGGCGATGCGCCTGGTGCCGTCGGCACTCTGCTCCAGCAGGCCGAGTGTGTGTTCGGCCTTCGCGAGCGCCGCGGACCGCAGTGGCCCGGCGGCATCTCCGATCACCGTCACGGCAGCACGGGCGGTGTCCACCACGTCCCGGGCCTGGCGCAGTTGCGCGTCCGCGATGCCGAGCGCCCGGTCACCCGCGCCGCCCTGCCACATCGAAGGCAGCCGGCTCACCACTCCTTGCTGGGCCACCCACCGGATATCGGCTTCGGCTACCGCGCCTTCCAATTCCGTTCGCGCACTGTCGAGTCCGGCCAGGTCGGTGCGGCGCTGCTCGTCATACCGTGCTTGCAGCTCCGTGAGCACGCCCCCACCGAGTGGCCCGAAGGCTTTCTCGTAGAGCGGCAGGAACTGTTCCCAGTACTGCAACCCGGGTGCCCCGTAATCCAAGATCTCATCGATCGATTTCCCCGTGACATCGAAACCCACGATCATCCCCCTGAGATACGCGCAGCTCTCTCCCTGTCCAGGCGCTGGTATTCGCTTGCGGCCGAATCGAATACGTCGGCGGTCGCGGCCAGCGCCATGCCCCAGTTCCGTAGGCAGTCCGCGACGTGTTCGAAACCGCTGTGCACGGCGCTGCCCTGCCGGGCGTAGTTGCGCCCGGCCTGCTCCCCGCTACCACCGAAGGCGTGATCGTCCACCCGCCGCGACTGCCGACGTAGCGTGGCCGAGCCGTCCCGCAGGGTCGCTGCCGCCCCGCGCAGCCCTTCGATATCGACGGAGAGCGCGTTCGATCCACTCATGTTGTGCCCCCTAGATCGAAATCCCCTGCCCCGGACTATCCGCCGAGGCTGCCCGAATCGGTGCGCACCCACTCCGTGGTGCCGTCCGGATGGTGATGGAATTCCCAAGCGGCATAGTCCCCGCCGCTGTCGATGACGGTGACGTGGTCGGCATACCCGTCATGATCGAGATCCGTCCACACATGCATGGCGCGATCGGTATTCGTGGTGATGGTGTCGAGCGTGCCATCGCCATCGATGTCCTGAGTCGGGTGCTGTAGCTCGATGGCGCCGAGCGCACCCAGCTCCGAATGCGCGTCGAGGTTGGGCAGATCCAGGCCGGGCAGATCACCCGATGTGACCATGTGCGCGCTCCTTGCCAACTCTCGAAATTTTCCAGGGACCTCGCCCCGAACCCCCTGCTGCGGTGGTCCCTGAATCCTGTCACTCCGAGATGCGCCCCGCAGCCCCTTCATACGGATTGTGGATAACTACAGGGGCTGTGGACAACTCAGTACTTCTGCTTCGGAATGACCAGCCAGAGCACCAGGTAGAGGATGAACTGCGGGCCGGGCAGCAGGCAGGAGATCACGAACAGCAGGCGGACGATATTGGCGTTCCAGCCGAAGTACTGTGCGATTCCGCCGCAGACGCCCGCGATCCACTTGTCGTTGGTCGAGCGGGTGAGCTTGCGGGTGTTGATCGGTGTTGTCATACCTCCACTGTCCTCGGATCACGGGGCGCGCACATCGGTCCCATGACCCATTCGGACCCTGATCTTCGGCGGGGGCGGCCTCAGGGTGTCACCCTGAGCAGGGCAGAATCGCCCCGGTGAGCACCACACTTCATGCGCGCGGACTGGCTGCCGGACACGGCGAGCGAATGCTGTTCTCCGACCTCGATCTCGTGCTCGCCCCGGGGGATGTGATCGGGCTGGTGGGCGTGAACGGGGCCGGGAAGTCGACGCTGCTGCGCATGCTCGCCGACGGCAACGCGCCGGAGGGCCAGATCACGCTGAGCCCGCCGGACGCGACGGTCGGGTATCTGGCGCAGGAACCCGAGCGGATCGCCGGTGAGACGGTGCTGGAATTCCTGCGCCGGCGCACCGGGGTGGCGGCGGCCCAGGAGACCATGGACGCTGCGGCCGAACGGCTCGCCGACGGCGGCGAGGACGATTATTCGCCCGCGCTGGAACGCTGGCTGGCCCTGGGCGGCGCGGATCTGGAGCAGCGCGCCGAGGAGGTGGCCGCCGATCTCGGATTGAGCGAGAGCCTGCCGCACGGACTCGACACCCTCATGACCGTGCTGTCCGGCGGGCAGGCGGCGCGTGCCGGTTTGGCGTCGGTCCTGCTGTCCCGCTTCGACATTCTGCTGCTCGACGAGCCCACCAACGATCTGGACCTGGACGGCCTGGCCCGCCTGGAGCAGTTCGTGACCGGCGTGCGCGAACCTCTCATGGTGATCAGCCATGATCGAGAGTTCTTGGCGCGCACCGTGAATCGCATTGTCGAACTGGACCTGGCGCAGCAGCAGGTAGGCATCTACGACGGCGGCTACGAGTCGTATCTGGAAGAGCGCGCCATCGCCCGCCGCCACGCCCGCGAAGCCTACGACGAGTACGCCGACACCAAGGCGGGCCTGGAATCCCGTGCGCTGATGCAGCGCAACTGGCTCGAGCACGGCGTCCGCAATTCCCGCCGCAAGGCCAAGGGCGGCGACTCCGACAAACTGGGCCGCAAGGCGCGTGCGGAATCCACCGAGAAGCAGGCGTCGAAGATCAAGCAGACCCTCAAGCGCATAGAGCGGCTCGACGAGGTGGAGGAGCCCCGCAAGGAGTGGGAGCTGCGCATGACCATCGCGTCCGCCCCGCGCAGCGGCTCCATCGTGGCGACCCTGTCGAATGCGACTGTCGCGCGCGGAGATTTCACTCTCGGCCCCGTCACCGTGCAGGTCGACTTCGGCGACCGCATCGTCCTCACCGGCGCGAACGGCTCCGGCAAATCGACCCTGCTGTCCCTGCTGCTCGGAAAAACGCAGCCGGACACCGGATCATCGGCCCTGGGCTCCGGCGTGGCCATCGGCGAGGTGGACCAGGCCCGTGGCCTGTTCCGTGGAACCGCCACCCTCGCGGACACTTTCAGCGCTCAGGTCCCCGACTGGCCCGAGGCCGAGGTGCGCACCCTCCTGGCCAAATTCGGCCTCCGCGGCCCACATGTCCTGCGCCCCAACGACACCCTGTCCCCCGGCGAGCGCACCCGGGCCGCTCTGGCCCTGCTCCAGGCCCGCGGCGTCAACCTGCTGGTCCTCGACGAACCCACCAACCACCTCGACCTCCCCGCCATCGAACAACTCGAGCAGGCCGTCGAATCCTTCGATGGCACGGTACTTCTCGTCACCCACGACCGCCGCATGCTCGACACCGTTCGCGCCACCCGCCGCTGGCACATGGACACCGGTCAGCTGACCGAGCGACAGTAGCGATCATTCGACGATGATCAGGCCGGGTCGATACCGGCGCATCGCCGCGAAGATCTCTTCCTGCGGTGCGCCGAGCATATTGAGAGGCAGATTGACCGCGCCGTACCCGAGTTTCTGGTTGGTCTTGCCCAGTGTGCGGACCCACCAGGAACTCCGCTCCAGATACGCCCGGGCATCACGCAGACTGATCTGGATGTAGTGGTTCTTCGAGAACGCCGAGGTCCGCTGAGCCATGGGCCGGACGGAAGCGATCTCGTCCCAGCCGATCCGGCCCAGCTGGCGGTGGTCGAGGCCGGTGTCGGTCAGCGTCAGTTCCGGGCTGCGGCGGACCAGCCGGACCACGAAGAACAATGCTCCCGGCCCGAACAGCACCACGCACAGGACGGCGGCGACCTTCGGGAACAGGGGTGCGTCGGCAATGCTGAGGATCCCGAGCCCGATCGCGACGAAGACCAGGCACACGAGGGTCATCAGCGACAGTCGCAGGACCGACGGCGTGAAGGTCGTCGCTGCTCCGGAGGGCTCTGGCGTCATGAACCGTACGGTAGCAACAGCAAACCGTACGGTTCCGGCGGCACGGGGCAGGCGTCAGACCGCGGCGACGAGTTTGGCGAGGTCTTCGGCGAGGCGATGGGCGGCGTCGGAGTCGGTGGCTTCCACCATCACGCGGACGAGTTGTTCGGTGCCGCTGGGACGCAGCAGGATTCGGCCGGTGTCGCCGAGTCGCTGCTCGGCTTCGGCTACGGCCTCCTGGACCGTGGGGGCCGCGGCCACGGCGGCCTTGTCGGAGACCGGGACGTTGATGAGGACCTGGGGGACGGTGTGGACGATGGCGGCCAGATCCGCGAGGGAACTGCCGGTTTCGGCCATGCGGGCCATGAGTTTGAGGCCGGTGAGGACACCGTCGCCGGTGGTGCCGTACTTGGGGAGGACGACGTGGCCGGACTGTTCGCCGCCGAGGGTGTAGCCGCCGTTGCGGAGGTCCTCCAGGACGTAGCGGTCACCAACGGCGGTGGTGCGCATGGTGATTCCGGCTTCGCGCATGGCGATGTGCAGGCCGAGGTTGCTCATTACCGTGGCTACCAAGGTGTTTCCGGCGAGTTCGCCCGAATCACGCATGGCCACAGCGAGAACCGCCATGATGGCGTCGCCGTCGATGACATTGCCCTCGGCGTCGACGGCCAGGCAGCGGTCGGCGTCGCCGTCGTGGGCCAGGCCGAGGTCGGCGCCGTGTTCGCGAACCGCGCGCTGGATCTGCTCCAGATGCGTCGAGCCGCAACCGTCGTTGATATTGAGGCCGTCCGGTTCGGCATTGATGGCGATGACGGTGGCGCCCGCCTCGCGGTAGGCGGCCGGGCCGACCTCGGAGGCGGCGCCGTGCGCGCAGTCGACCACGACGGTGAGGCCGCTCAGATCACGGCCGGTGGCCTCGACAAGGTGCT
Organism: Nocardia huaxiensis; assembly: GCF_013744875.1. Classification (NCBI taxonomy): domain Bacteria; kingdom Bacillati; phylum Actinomycetota; class Actinomycetes; order Mycobacteriales; family Nocardiaceae; genus Nocardia; species Nocardia huaxiensis. The sequence goes on along the minus strand of NZ_CP059399.1, from coordinate 1,422,542 downwards.
CCACATAGCGTTCGTGGGTGCCCTCGATGCTGTAGTGCTCATCGCCGGGGAAGGTGTGCCCGCCCAGGCCGGGGTGGCCGAGGATGCGGCCGATGCCCGCGCCGGTGGGGCGGGTGAAGGCGCCCTCGGCGACGAGCGCCTCGATGCGATCCTCGATGGTGTCGTCGAGTTTGTGGCCGCCCGCGGCGAAGATCTTGATGCCGTTGTCGGGCATGGGGTTGTGCGAGGCGGAGATCATCACGCCGAGGCAGGCGTCGTAGACGCTGGTCAGGTAGGCGACGGCCGGAGTGGGCAGCACGCCGACCGAAAGCACGTTCACACCGGCCGAAGTCAGGCCCGCGGTGACCGCGGCCTCCAGCATCTCGCCGCTCGCGCGCGGGTCACGACCGACCACCGCGAGCGCGCGCTTCTTGCCCCGACTGAGCACCTGCGCCGCCGCAGCCGAAACCTGCAGCGCCAGTTCCGGACTCAGCGATTCGTTCGCGAGCCCGCGGACTCCGTCGGTACCGAACAAACGTCCCATTACCTCAACACCCCTGCGTGGTCGGTAGATACAGCACGAGAGCAGACGCCCGGCCGCGAAAACCGCTGCGGGGAGCCTGCTCTCGTACAGGTTGCCGCGTAGACCGTACCGTGCCCGGACCAGTGGAGGGCCGGGCACGGTAGGGCATACGGCGATAAATCAGCGCTTCGAGTACTGAGGCGCCTTACGGGCCTTCTTGAGGCCGTACTTCTTGCGCTCGGTGGCACGCGGGTCACGGGTCAGGAAGCCGGCACGCTTGAGGGCGGGACGGTCGTCCGGGGTGACCTCGATGAGGGCGCGGGCGATAGCCAGACGCAGGGCGCCGGCCTGACCGGACGGGCCGCCGCCGACCAGGCGGGCGTGCACGTCGAAGGTCTCGGTGCGCTCGACGGTCACCAGCGGGGACTTCACCAGCTGCTGGTGCACCTTGTTCGGGAAGTAATCCTCGATGGTGCGGCCGTTCAGCACGAAGTTGCCGGAGCCCGGAACCAGGCGGACGCGGACGACGGCTTCCTTGCGGCGGCCGACGGTCTGCACCGGACGGTCGATGACGACCGGGGCGAAGGAAGTCTCGGCGAACTCGGCCTCGTAGCCGTCGCCCTCCTCGACAACCTCGACGCTGGTGTCCTCGACGACGTAGTCGTCGTTGAATTCCTCAGGAGCGGTCACTGGGCCACCTGCTTGATCTCGAACGGGATGGGCTGCTGAGCGGCGTGCGGATGCGTCGGGCCCGCGTAGACCTTCAGCTTGCCGGCGATCTGGTTGCCCAGCTTGTTCTTCGGGATCATGCCCTTGACCGCGCGCTCGACCAGACGGTCGGGGCGGGTGGCCAGGATCTCACCGACAGAGCGGGACTTGAGACCGCCCGGGTGCCCGGAGTGGGTGTGGATGTACTTGTCCTGCCGCTTGTTGCCGGAGACGGCGACCTTGTCGGCATTGATGATGATGACGAAGTCGCCACCATCGACGTTCGGAGCGTAGGTCGGCTTGTTCTTGCCACGCAGGATGTTCGCAGCCTGCACGGCGAGACGGCCGAGCACTACGTCAGTGGCGTCGATGACGTACCACTTACGGGTCACGTCACCCGCCTTCGGGCTGTACGTAGGCACAGTCGTTCCCTGTCTGTCGTAGGTTTTGCCAGCCAGGCGCGTGGTCGAGCTGATCCCCGGCGGCCGGTGGAGACCCGGGGGCTCGTGCGACAACCGGGAGAACCCGGCCGTACCGCACGCCAACGAGCCACGATACCAGCGGGCTACCGCCGGGCTGAAATCCCCCCACGCTCGGGGAGGCTCTCAGGGGCTTCGCCCCCGAACCCCCAGAAGATCGGAGCGTGGATCGCCCCGGAACTCCCACGATTCGGCGGCTCAGATCCGCATCGGCGGGCCGGGGTCCACGCCTCGGATCGGGCCGGGGATGGTGTAGCGCAGGGTGTCTATGCCGAGGCGCAGGCAGTCCTGGGCGGTGACGGGGGCGATGCCGGGGCTCGGCGGGGTGGCCGCCGGTGGGGTGAGGACGCAGGAGTCGCGGACTTCCACGGCATTGCGTTCCAGGGACGGCCAGTCGCCGAAGGCGGTGATCGTGGGCGCCGGGAAGGGATCTGCCGAGCGGAGGTCGAAGCTCGCGGCGCCCAGACTCGCGGCGGGGGCGGCGGCGGTTCCGGCCGTGTGTTCGGGGCCGACGATGCTGTCGGGGGCTCCGATTTCCGGTGTGGCGCCGGATAGGTGGGCGGGCTCGGGATCGGCGTGCATGCCGACCGCTGCCAGGGCTGCCGCTCCGACCACGATGGGGGCACCGAAGAGGTTGTCCTTCATCTTGTTCCAGAGCTTGCCCTTGCGGGGTTTGCGGTCCCCCTCGGCCTCGGAGGTCGAATCCGGCTGCCCAGCGGCATCTTCCGGCACTTGCGAACCCGAGTGACGCGCACCACCAGACGGCATCGACCCACCGTACATCGGACCGGCCTGACCAGGAGCGTTTCCGGAATGCTGACCGTATCCGGAGCCTTGCGCGCCGTAGCCGCCCTGGCCGTAGCCGCTCGAAGCCGAACCGCCCGGCCCGTACTGACCGGGAGCGGTGCCCTGCTGCTGACCGGGGGCCGCGCTGTGCTGACCGCTCGGCGCACCGTACTGCTGGCCGTAGCCGCCACCGGCGGGACCCTGAACCGGGTACCCACCTGTCGCCGGGCCGGATTGCGCACCGTGCGCCGGATTCCCGGGAGCCGCGCCCGGCACCGGGTAGCCACCGGTGTTCGGACCCTGCGACCCTGCCGAGTGGGTGCCGGGCACCGCCTGCTGCGGCCCGCTCTGCTGCCCGTATCCCGCGGCGCCTGCGCCCGATTGCGGGGTACCGGCCGCCCCATAGGCCGCGGCCTGCCCTCCGGGTTCCTGCCCGGATTCCGGGCGGCCCATGACGGTTGTGGCCCGATCATCGGCCGGAGTGCCCGGCGGACGGGTGAACCGGCCACCGACACCGGCGAGCCCCGGCGGCAATCCGCCACGCGAAGCGACGGGAGTCGACGCCAGTTCGTCAGGTGAAACCCGTTGGGTCTGTTCGAATTCCACCGGATCTCCGGTGGCGGCAGCGGCAGCCGGGGCAGGCGTGCCCAGCGGCGGCGTACCGGCCGGATTGCCCAGCGGCGGGGTGGGCGGTTTCGACGCGGCAGCGGGCTCCGGCGCTTCGCGCGTGATACGCCGCGTCGGCTCGGCGACGTCGGCACCCGGCTCCACGCCGGGCGTGACGTGACGAGGACCCTGATCGACGACCGGACCGGGCGGCCTGGCCGCACTCGGCTCGGACCGGTCCAGGCCGGGCGCGGGGTACCCCTGCCCGTGGGCGGACGAAGACGGCTGCGGCGCAGGCGAAGCAGCCTGCGGCACAGGAGAGTTCGCTTGCGGCGCGGGCGAATCCGGTAGCTCTTCGCCTTCGCTGTCGGAGACCAGCAGATGCGTGGCGCCGAGGACCACGGCGTGCATGGGGTGGTCGGCGACCTGGAAGCGGTGGCCGAGGTGGTTCTGGAAGGCCAGGCGCAGCGCGTCGTTGAAGCAGACATTGCCGGTGAGCAGCACCGTGGAGGTGTCGGCATTGATGGCGCGGGCGGCGGCCATCACCTCGATGACCACATTGTCGGCGGCGCGGGCCTCGTGCAGCGCGGCCTCGGTGATGGGCACGCTGACCGATTCGGTGGGCTGATCGTCGTCCCCGTGCACGGCGACCACCAGGCATTCGCGCCCGTCGGAGTAGACGCCGGTGGCGCCGACCGCCGGTCCCCGCCCCGCGGCACGGACGATGCCGAGCGCGCGCACATAACCGGACAGCGCCACGGATTCGGGCAGCGGTTCGGCCACCACGCCGAGTTGTTCGACCAGACGGGCGAATTCGTCGACCTTGGCGTCGGGCCATTCGTCGGGGAACGGCAGCGCGACCACTTCGGCCGCGACGCCGAGATATTTGGTGATGGCGGACAGCGGGTTGTGCATGCGGGCCCGGAACACCAGTTCGGCCGGCCAGGTCGCGCCGGCCACCACGATCTGCGGGTGGCCGATGATGTCGCGCACATCGGAGATGGCGATGCCGACGTCGGGACGTCTGTCCACACCCGCGGTGTGCAACCGGCCGGACGCGTCGGCCAGCAGGTAGGCGGGTGGTGTGTAGGTGCCTTCGACCTGGACGGGACGGATCGGCTTGCCGCCGCCACCGGCGGCCACCGACACCACATCCCAGCCGAGGTGCACTGCACCGACTCGAGCTGTCACGCCCACCAGTGTGCCTGCTCACCGGTCAGGGCGCGCGATCGAACCGACTTCACGCACCCCCACACCACTCGCGCGTGTCTCCGGACCTGCGATGCGCCCGAACCGCTCGGCCGCACGACGAGTTCGCTCATGCCGCCGACTTCTTCAGGCGCAGGCGCGACCACGTGAACAACGCCAGCACGATGCCGATCACCGCGAGCACGCCGATGTCGAGGTACCAGATTCCGGCCTTGTGCTGCCAGAGCTTGTCCGGTTGCGCGGTCGCCAGCAGTTCCCGGATATCGACCGTCGAGGCCGCGGCGGCGTACCCCCAGCGCGCCGGGAACAGCCACGAGATCTGGTCCAGCACAACCCGGTCGGTGACCTGGATCATGCCGCCCGCCATCACCAGCTGCGCCATGATGACCAGCACCAGCAGCGGCATCACCTGCTCGTTGGATTTGGCCAGCGTGGACAGCAGCAGTCCCAGCACCACGCAGACCACCGCGGTCACCGCGATGTCGACGTACAGCTCCAGGCTGCCGATCGGAATCACCGAACCCTTTTCGGGCCGCTTCTTCACCGCCAGCACGATCGCGCACATGACCGCCGACTGCAGCAGCGCCGCGAGACTGAACACCGCGATCTTCGACATGAGGTATGCGCCGGAACGCAATCCGACCGCTCGCTCGCGGAAGTAGATGGCCCGCTCGCCCACCAGATCACGCACGGTCAGCGTCGAGCCCATGAAGCACGCGCCGAGCGTCAGCACCACGAGCAGCTGCTGTGTCTCACTGCCGCCCTTGGGTCCGATGGTGCCGCCCTGGGATTCGAGCGGCCCCATCTGGAATCCGTTGCTGCCCGGCACAACCAGGGACAGCCCGCCCAGCACGAACGGCAGGATGAGCAGGAACGCGAGATATCCGCGGTCGGCCAGCACCAGCCGCAGCTGCCGTCGCACGAGCGTCGAGAACTGTTTGACCGCACTAGATTTCGGCGGCTTCGCACGTTCGGACTGTTGCGCGGCGGGCGGCGGCGGCACGAACGACTGCCGGGACCGGAAGTTCGCGAACGCGCGATCCGGATCCGCGGCCACCCGGCCGAAGATCTCCGCCCAGTCGCTGGTCCCCAGGAACTCGCCGACGCTGCCCGGATGCCCGCAGAACGCGGTCTTGCCGCCGGGCGCCAGCAGCAGCACCTGATCGCACATGTCCAGGCACGCAACGGAATGCGTGACCACGATGACGGTGCGCCCGGCGTCGGCCAGCTCCCGCAGCATGGTCATGACCTGACGGTCCAGCGCCGGATCCAGACCGGAGGTGGGCTCGTCGAGGATGAGCAGCGACGGACCGGTCAGCAGCTCCATGGCCACCGACGCGCGCTTGCGCTGACCGCCGGAGAGCCGGTCCACGCGGGTGTCGGCGTGCTGGGTGAGCGAAAGTTCGTCCAGCACACCGTCGATCACGCGCTGCCGGTCGGCCTTGCTGGTGTCGGGCGGCAGACGCAGTTGTGCGGCGAAGCCCAGCGCCTGCTTGACGGTCAGCTGCCGGTGCAGCACATCGTCCTGCGGCACCATGCCGATTCGGGAGCGGAGCGCGTCGTATTCGGCGTGCAGATTGCGGCCCTCGAAGGTGACCACGCCCGCCGATGGCTGCGTGGTGCCCGCGATGAGCCGCGACAGCGTCGACTTGCCCGCACCGGACGGGCCGATGAGCGCGGTCAGCGAACCGCGACCGGCCTGCATGTTCACATCGACGAGCAGTTCCTTGTTGCCCTCGACGGTGAACCCGATGCCGTGCACGTGCAGGCCCTGTTCGGCGACCGGCCGCTGCCGGTGCACCAGGGTGCCCTCCTGCACCACGAAGTCGACATTGCCGATCGTGACGGTGTCGCGTTCGCGCAGGATCGCGCGCATTTCGCGGCGGCCGTTGACGAAGGTGCCGTTGGCCGAGTTGAGGTCCTCGATGGCCAGGCCCTGGCGGTCGGCGATGAGGCGGGCGTGCCGGCGCGAGGCCATCGGATCGTTGACGACGATCTGGTTGTCGCTGGTGCGGCCGATGTGCAGGCCGCCCGGCGGGACCTTGTCACCACGCGCGATGGCGGCGGTGGAGGCGCGGGCGCGCACCGGCGGCAGCATGGAGAAGTCCGCGCGGGTGGTCATGTTGATATTGACGCCGCCATCGGCCTGCGGGGTCGCCGGATTCGACGGCGGGCGCTGGGTGTCCACATGCTCGGAGGACTGACCGGGGCCACGCGAATGTGCTTGCGCGGGAGTCGGACCCGTCGACGGCTGCCCGGGGGCACGCTGGCCGGGCGGCTGCTGGCCGGGGAGCTGCGACTGGCCCGGCGTGGACTGCTGGCCCGCGCGCGGGCCCTGCGTCGGCAGACCGGAGCGATGCTGCGCACCGGAGGGCTGATTCGGCGGCCACTGCTGTCCCGCCTGACCGGGATGCCCCTGCTGCCCGGGTGCGCGATGCCCCTGCACCGGCGGCTGCCCCTGCGAAAAGGGCGACTGCGCTTGCGGATTCGGCTGACCCGCCGCGAACGGCTGACGCGGCTGCCCCGGCTGACCCTGCTGCCCTGCGGAATACGGCTGACCGCCCTGCCCCGGCTGACCGTGCTGGGCGGGCTGAGCATGCTGCCCGGCCTGCCGCTGCCCGCCCTGCCCCGGCGCGAATGGCTGTCCCGCCGGCCCGCCCGGATACTGCTGTCCCGGTTGCCCGAACTGCTGCCCCGGCTGCTGATGCCGCGGTTGCGAAGATTGCGGCGTCCCCGGCCGCTGCCCCGGGAATCCCGGCGCACCACCGGCCCCCGCCGCCTGCGGCAGCAGATGCAGCAGCGGCCCGCTGATCGCATCCCCGAGCCGCACCTGTGTGGGCCGGTTGATGACGACCGGACTGTTGATTCTGCGCGCCTCGACGAAAACACCGTTGGTGCTGCCATTGTCGGTGAGCATCCAGCTGCCCGCCTCGTAGACGAGGGTCGCGTGCACGCGGGACACCAGTGGGCTGTCGACGAACAGCGTCACTTCCGGGGCGCGCCCCATGGTGATCCGCTGACTTGCGTCGAAGACCCGTTCGGTTCCATCATGACGCACGGTGATCTGCTGCGCCCCCGGTGAAGACATGGCCGCATAATATGCGAAGCCCCGGGATACGGCGTTGTGCTCATTGGCCATTTACCCGCCGCTCGGGGTGGTGAACCGGGTTGGCCTGCGAGGGAGTGAAGGTGGCGAGACGCCAGGGGGCGGCGGTCCTCACGATTCTGACCCTGCTGGTCGTGCTGCTGTCCGGATGCACCCGGACGGTGGACGGTCGCGCGGTGTCCATCTACGACGATCCGTTCAAGGTGGCCGGGCTGCCGACCACGAGCGGCCCGAACGGGCCGCGATCCGGGGTGCCGGACAATCCGGCGCAGGCCGAGAACAGCGACGGCGGCGAGGTGGACCGGCTGGTCATGAATGCCATCGAGGACATCGAGTCCTACTGGCAGGCCGAGTACCCGAAGAACTTCGAGGGCGACTTCGTGAAGGCGTCGAAGCTGGTGTCCTGGAGTGCGAAGGCGCCGCGTTCGCAGGATGTGAAGTTCTGCGACGAGAGCACCTACCGGTTGGTCAATGCCGCGTATTGCCGCCTGGACCATTCCATCGGCTGGGACCGCGCGGTGCTGCTGCCCGCGGTGGAGGAGACCTTCGGCAAGATGTCGATGGTGATGGTGCTCGCGCACGAGTACGGGCACGCCATCCAGAACATCGCCAATATCGTGACGCGCAAGACGCCGACCCTGGTCAAGGAGCAGCAGGCCGACTGTTTCGCGGGCGCGTTCATTCGTCATGTGGCCGAAGGCAATGCGAAGCACTTCACCATCAACACCTCGGACGGTTTGAACCAGGTGCTGGCGGCGACCGTAGCCATTCGTGACGACAATCCGGATGATCCGGACAGCGTGCACGGGTCGGCGTTCGAGCGGGTGACGGCCGTGCAGATCGGGTTCACCGACGGAGCCGAAGGCTGCAAGGCCATCGACATCGACGAGATCGAGGGCCGGCGCGGCAAGCTGCCGCAGAGCCTGCAGGGCGACGACGGTCGAGGCGAATCCGAGGTCGGCAGAGCCAATCTCGACGAACTGGCCAAGGCGATGGCCTCCATCATGCCCATCGCCAAGGAACCCGAATACCGCTACGACACCGCGAAGATGAACTGCCGCAACGGCAAGGACACGATTCCGGTGACGTACTGCCCGGCCAGCAACACCATCGGCACGGATATCGACGCGCTGAAGGAACGCGGGATATCGAACGCAGACGAGCAGGATGGCTTGCCGGTCAAGGTGACCGGTGATTTCACGGCGTACGTGGTGTTCATCTCGCGGTACACGCTCGCGGTGCAGCGGGCCGCCGGACAGGCGCTCACCGGGGCCAAGACGGGGTTGCGGGCGGCCTGCCTGTCGGGCGTGATCACCGCGAAGCTGTCGGACCCGAATCGTTCTGCGGCGGACGGGAATATCAGCCTGTCGGCGGGTGACGTGGACGAGGCGGTGTCGGGTCTGCTCACCGACGGGCTGGCGGCCAGCGATACCGACGGAAATACGGTGCCGAGCGGATTCGCCCGCGTGGACGCGTTCCGGGCGGGCGTGCTGGGCGACCAGAACACCTGCGAATCACGTTACGCTTGACCGCCGCTGCGCACGGCTGAGTGCCGTCGGCGAGTGGCCGAACTTCACCCGAAGGGCGGCGGGGCGACCGGTTCCAAGCGCAGCACGCGGTTGCCGAGCATGACCTCGGCTCCGGCGATGAGCGCCATCGGCTGATTCGGTTGCAGCCGAACCCAATCCCGGTATCCGGGCAGCCGGACCCGGGTGCCGTTGGTGGAGCCGCGGTCGACCACCGTGACATCCCAGTTCACCAAACGGAATTCGGCGTGCGCGCGGGACATGCCGCCGGAGGTGTCCTCGATCCGCAAGGGCACCAGGCCCGCTCGCGCCGCCTCCGAGTTCTCCGGATCCCGGCCCACGACGGCGTCGGAGGCCAGCATGTAGGTCATGCCGTCGTCGAGCACGAGCATGCCCAGCGGTGGGCGGATGACCTCGGACACCTGCTGGGTCTGATCGACCGGCATGCCGCACACGGTGCAGAACGCCGCGCGCGGATCACTGGGATGCGCTCGCGCGCACTTGAATCCGAGCACCTTCACGGTGAGGGCGTTGGCCTTGGCGGTCTGTTCGAGCCGACGCTGTAGATCCGGATCGGGTTTGGGCGCGGGGTTGGTGCCGCCCATCTCGGTGGGTGCGCGGTGCGGGTCGAATCCGCTCGTGCCATTGGGTTCCCGGCGCACCAGCCCGCTGGTGGGAACCTCGTCCGGGTCCTCGTCCGGGTCCTCGTCGGGGTCGAGATCCGGTTCGGCGGTGGCGTTCTCGAAATCAGCGAGGAAGCCGGACGGCAGGCTCGCCGAGGTCTTGGTGGGAGTCAGGTTGGGGTCCAGCGGAATTCGCTCGGGCTCCGGATCGTAGGAGGCGGTGGGCGGGGGCGGCTCCACCGGTCGCGGCGGGTCCGCGACGGGCGTGCGCTCGGCCACCGGATCACCCTCGAACCAGACGATGGCGCCCGACGCCTGCGCGACACCCGCTACGAGCGAACCGATTCCGCGTTCCGGCAGTTCCGGCGCGCGCCGCCGGCTCTCGTCGATGAACAGCGCCGCCGCCCGCGACGGGGGCTCGGCGACCCGGTCCACGGTGAACGCGGCGTCACTGCCCCGGTAGTACTCGACCTCGTCCCCGGCGAGCACCGCGGTGACCGAACCGTGCAGGAAGATGGCCAGCCCGCCGGTGTCGGCGGCGGACAGAATGCCGAATTCGATGGCCTCCCCGGGCGATATGCGTTCGGCGTCGCGCATGAGCCAGCGCGTGGCCTGCCGCGCCACCAGCCGGCCCGGCCCGTCCGGGGCGTGTTCGCTGGCCTCGGCGACCAGTTCGGCCAGCGCGCGCGAGGCCACCATGGCCCGGGAGTCCGTGCCGAGCTTCCCCCGTTCCCGATGCGCGACCAGGATCACAGCGCCGGCCGTCCTGGTGATCACATGGTTGCCCGCGACAACTTCGACCTGCCGATCCATCAACGGAACCGGCCCCAGGAGTACGCGCGGCACGGGACGTTCAACACATGCACCAGGTTACGTGGGCGTCCGACGTTGCGTCCGGCCTGCTCTTCGACGATGAGTGAGGCGGGTGATCATGCCGCGGCGGCGTTCTCCGACGGACTCCGGACGCGGCATTCGTCCGCTACCTTGTATGCACGTACGGGAGGAACGAGGACCTGACATGGTTCGCATATCGCGCAAACCACTCTTCGTGGCATGCCTTTCGATTACCGCCCTGCTGGCGACCGCCTGCATGAAGATCGACGGCACACCGGTCGCCGCGGAGCTCGACGTCCGCAAACTCGAGGTCGGCAAGTACGAGGTCTCGCAGTTCAGCTATGACCAGGACCCGGGCAAAAAGGCAGCACTGCTCGAGGGCTTCCGCATGTCGGAGGCCGTGGTGCCGACGGTCCGCATCGATTCCTCCCTCACCCACGGCGGCATCGGCCGCGCCACCTCCGACACCGCCGACGCCACCGACACCGCGCTCGCCGACGTCTCCACGCCGGTGCTCGACCGCAACCGCATGCTGGCGGCCTACGTGGTCGGCGGCAGCGACCGGGAGCCCGACGCCACCGGCGAAACCAGCGTCATGAACATGGTGATGCGCTTCCCGGACGCGCAGGCGGCGAAGACCGCCGCGCGCGAACTCGAGGACGTCGACTTCAATGTGGCCGCCGACATCAACAAGAAGCTCACGCTGAGCCAGTACCCGGACGCCTACATCCACTGGCGGCCGGGCGTTCCGAATATCGGAACCTTCATGGCCTACAAGGAATTCGTGATCTCGCTGCTCGTCGTGCGGCCGTCCGCGGATGAGCAGGACCTGCTGAGCTGGGTGCGCAAGACCCTGGACGCCCAGGTGCCGCAGCTGGACAAGTTCACCCCCACCCCGGAGAGCAAGTTCTCCTCCCTGAAGGTGGATCCGGACAATCTGCTCTCGCGTGTGGTGGTGAAGGATCGCCCCACGAACGGCAAGGGCACCCTCGACCCCATCCTGTTCGCCGTCTACGGCCCCACCAAGCTCGTTCAGAACGCCTCCAACGAATCCGATATCCAGAAGGCCGTCACCGACAGCGGCGCCGACGCCGTCGCCTTCAACGAGGACTCGGCGGTCGTCCGCACCCGCGACGCGGGAGGCGCTCAGGTCATGCTGAGCGCGCTGGTCGCCGACGAGAGCGACCACTACGACTCGCTCCCCGCCCCCAATGACGTCCCCGGCGCCAAATGCGTCAAGCTGAACAGCAAGGGCGACACCCAGACCGAATACAAGAACCGCTGCTACGTGGCCTACAAACGCTTCATCGGCGTGGTCAGCAGCGATTCGGAATCCGATGTGCGGCAGAAGATCGCGGCCCAGTACGCGCTGCTGGCCAACAGCATGTAGCGGCTCCGAGCGCGGTAACCGCAGGTGATCGACTCGGACGAGATCGGGTCGCTCCAGTAAGCTCCGGCTGAGCACCAGCCAGCCGAACCGATCAGGAGCGCCCCGCATGACGATGAGCCCGGGCACCATCGTCGGCGGCTACCGCATCATCCGCGTCCTGGGCGCCGGCGGCATGGGCACGGTGTACCTGGCCAAGCACCCGTCCCTGCCGCGCATGGACGCGCTGAAGGTGCTCTCCGGCGACCTGTCCCGCAACCCCGAGTTCCGCGGCCGCTTCGAACGCGAAGCCAATGTCGTTGCGGCCCTGCACCATCCGAACATCGTCGCCGTCCACAATCGCGGCGAGGAGAACGGTCAGCTCTGGATCGCCATGCAGTACGTGGACGGCACCGACGCCTCCGCCGAAGCCAAACGCGACCCCGCCGCCATGACACCGCTGCGCGCCCTGCGCATCACCACCGAAATCGGCAAGGGCCTCGACTACGCCCACCGCAACGGCCTGCTGCACCGCGACATCAAACCCGCCAACTTCCTCCTCACCACCGACGGCGACGACGAACGCGCCCTGCTAGCGGACTTCGGCGTAGCCAAATCCACCGAGGACACCACCGAACTGACCCAAACCGGCAGCTTCGTAGCGACCGTCGCCTACGCCTCCCCCGAACAACTCGCCGGCGACCCCCTCGACCACCGCTCCGACATCTACAGCCTGGCCTGCGCCTTCTACCGCCTCCTCACCGGCCAGAACCCCTACCCCTCCACCCAGCCCGCCATAGTCATGGTCGGCCACCTCCAAGAACCCCCACCCCGCGCCACCGCCGTCAACCCCCACCTCCCACCCGCCATCGACCACGTCTTCGCCATAGCCATGGCCAAGAACCCCGCCGACCGCTACAACACCTGCCGCGATTTCACCGACGCCGCGACGAACGCCCTCATCCCCGGCCACAACCCCACGGGAACCAACACCTCCCCCACCTACCCGATCCAGGTGGCCCCGCCGAGCCTGCAGGCCCCGACAAGCCGGACAGCCACCCACGCAACAGCTTTCACGGGCCACTCAATGGCGCATACGGCACAGTCCGGCACCGCTCCGACCATGCCACCCGGAAAACCGAAGCGCCGCAAGGGGATCTATTTGGGCATCGGCGCGGCCGCGGTGGCGGCGGCGCTGGCCGTCGGCATCGGTGCGGTGGTCACCCGGGGCGACGCCGGTACCGACGTGGCCACAGTCACCACATCCGCTGCGGCAGTGAGCAATTCGGCGACCACGCTCGAAGACGCACGCAAGAATAATCCCGCGTTCAACGGCAAGGTCATCACCATGATCGACGTGCCGAAGCAGCTGGAATTGTCGATCTATCTGGGCGGCACCTCACAGACGAACTTCCTGGAGCAACTGGGGTTCGTCTACAACTTCAACTACGCGCGCAACGGTGATGAACCCAATCCGCGTCCCGATTCGAACAATTGGCAAGATCTACAAGCAGCCGAAAGCAGCTACCTTCTGGTGATCCGCAGCGATGAGGACGCCGGGGGTGGCGGCCTCATGGGGCTCGGATCCCGGATCACCGGTACCCGGGCAACGGTCATCGCGGTCGACGATCCCGCGGTCGTCGCCGCGGTCCGCACGTGGAGCCCCGGCTCGGAGAAGGTGCTGCTCGACAAGCTGGTGCCGATCCTGCGAAAGACCGTGAAGTAACCGAAGTTTTCTCGGAGGGGGAAGAATGCGACGAGCGACGGCCATGCTGGCTGCCGGTTTGACGGCTGCTCTGATCGGAGCCACGGGATGCGGATCACCATCCGATGAACCGGCGCCCGCGCCCGACGTCGATCTGAGCAAGCTCGACGTCGGCAACTACAACACCACACCGCGCGAAATCCAGAAATCCGTCTTCGACCGGGCCCGTTTCTCCGAGGGGCAACGGCTGAGCAGCGTGGTGCCGCTACCCATGGACATCGATCCGCGGTTCACGATCCAGCACGGCGTGGCCAATCCCTATCAGGTGCTCGCGTTCATCAATGTCGAGAAGGGGCTGGGCAAGTCGGCCACAGGATTCGATTCCAACGGAAACGGATTCATCGCCGGCTTCCGTTCTTCGGCGTACTCCGACAGCGATATCGGAATCGGCCTCACACTGGCCGTTTCGGTTCTCCTGTTTCAGGACGAGCAATCGGCGGCCGCTGCGGCGACAACCCTTGCCGATCTGCGGCTGTCGCAGACGGACGCCGCAGAGCGCGTGCGGATCGACAAGTTTCCCGCCGCGCTCGTCCAATGGAAGCCCGGGTCGCCGGAGATCGAAGGCTTCCTCGCCTCCGGCCGGTATGTGATCTACACGCACAACAAGGACTACGCGAAGGAAAGCCTGCGCGACGAGGGGATTCTCGCGGTGCCGCCCGATCTGCCGGCCATGACCAGCCTGGTCATCAAGAGCCTCGAAACCGTGCAGCCCCGGCTCAGCGCCTTCCAGCCGACGCCTTACGATCAGTTGGCCGACCTCGCCCTCGACCACGACGGCATGCTGGGGCGCTCCCTGCAGAAGCCCGACGACGAGAAGAAGCGCGATGCCGCCGGTCTTTACGATCGCGTTGGCGGACTACATCTTTCGATCGATCCGGCCAAGGACAGAACCCTGTTCGACGAGACCGGCGTCGACTGGGTCGCCAATCACGCGGGTCTCGTCTACCGGGCCAAGGACGCCGCCTCGGCGCAGCGCATCACCGCCGATCGCGCGGTGGTCCCCCGCCTCTATCGACGTGCCGACTCACCGCAGAATCTTCCCGGTGCCAAGTGCCGCGAATTCCGCGGTTCCGACATGTTCATTCCGCGCTTCCACTGCACCGTCACCTACGACCGATACTCGGCGGAGTCGTGGTCGAGTCAGCTGACCGATGCGCAGCAGCGAATTTCGGCGCAGTATGCCCTGCTCGCCAATGCCGATGCCGAATAACCGGCCGGAAGACTTCAGCGAGGTTCACGAATGATGTTCGAACGCATGCGCCTGCCGATCGTCACCGCGGCCGTTCTGATGGTCACGGGTTGCGCCACCATCAGCGGCACGCCGGCCCCGGGCGAGATCGACGTACGCACACTCGACGTCGGCAAGTACTCGATCGAGCCGATCGACACCTATCAGGATTACGGCCACAGTATCGACCGCGGCCGGACACTCGCTGTCATGCGACTGTCCGACAACGTGGTAACCGGCCTCGATATCGATCCGATCCTGAAGTACGGCACCGGCGTTCAGGAAATCACCGATATCAATGATCCGACCTACAAAGACCCCTATCACCTGGAAAAGGTGCTGAGCCAGGCAGGCTCCGACGCCGCGCAGCGCAATGGCGCCATCTTCGGTTTCGCTTCCGGCAGTAGCGACACGGTGCCGGTGGACAGCAGCGTTCAGCCTCCGGGGGTCCGGGTCACGGTCACCGTCCTGCAGTTCCTCGACAGCACGGCCGCCAAGAACGCCGCTGCCGAAATCGACAGCGCCGATTTCGATGTGGCGAAGGAGGAGAATAGATCCGTTGCGCTGCAGAAGTATCCGGCGGCGCACGCGCACTGGAGGCCGGGCACCCCTACCCTGGGCGCCACCATCGCGCACGGCCAGTACATCGTGAATGTCTTCGCCTCGACGATGGAGGCCGATCTCACGGCACTCACGGGATGGGCCGAGAAGGCATTCGCGGCGCAACTTCCCCTGCTGGATACGCTGAGTCCGCTGTCGCCCGAACAGATGCAGCGGCTGGAGCCCGACATGGACATGATGCGGCGGGCGCTGGCGCCCCTGAAGACCGGTGTGCCGATGATGGGCACCTCCGCCAGTCAGTCCATGCGCGGATTCCTGCACTGGCAGAAGGACCGTGAGGCCGCGCGGCAGCTGTACTCGGCCGCGAGTGTGGACCGCTTCGCACTCGTCGACGCCTACACCGGCACCTACGAGACCGGGAAGGGCAACGCCTTCGCCTTCACCAAAGGCATTGGCAGATCACTGGATGGGCTGATCATCGCTCGTGCCGGAGATGAGCGATCGGCGCAGTCCCTATGGGAAGAGATTCTCGACGCCCCATCCGATGCGTCGAAGAATCCCGCCGGGGTGCCCGACGTCAAATGCGCCGACCAACCGGCGCACGGTTCGGTGAATCAGTTCGCATGTGCTGTCCGGTATCGCCGATATGTCGTGCTCGCGTGGGGTGCCCAATTGGTGGACCTGCAGCAACGCACCGCCGCGCAGTACGCACTGCTCGCCAACAGCTACTGACGGCCACCGCCGGCGCACATATGCGATATTCGACTCACAGGTAGCGCTGGCCGATCATGGTTGGGTACGGTGTGGGACGCAGCACCAGCCAACTGGCGAGCTCAGCGGACCCGGGGGGACGATGTGGGGCTGCGACGCCATCGGACTCGAAAACGAAATATCGAGCCGCGCCGGTCGGGGGTGCAGTACGTGAGTTTTTCTCTCGAACATGGAACCACCGAGCCGACGGATACGTCCAACCAAACATAGGCGGATCGACGGGGGCATCCGGTCGTCCACGAATCGAGAGGAGCCACAGTGGCGGGACAAGCAAAGGTCGATAAGGAAGCGCTCAACACCTTCGTCGGCCAGGTCGCGGACGACCACCAGAAGCTCAGCGACGCGATCGTCAGACTGAAGACCTACGAGGACCAGGTCACCGGTACGTGGAGCGGTGGCGCCCGCGCGGCGTTCGACTCCTTCATGGAGCGCTACTACTACCAGGCCGACAAGCTCAGCGACAAGCTCCTCGAGACCGCTGAAAGCCTCCGCACCGCGGGCCGTGAATACGAGACCCAGGATGACGAGCGCGCCCAGCAGGTCCGCGCGCAGGTCTCCAGCCTCGACCTTCCGCCGGTCTAAGGCTTCGGCCGGATCGAATTCCTCCCGACCACATTCTTAGGAGCTGATATGGCAACGAACGACGTCAATCGAATTTCCGCGAACTTCGGCGCCGTCGAGGACGGCGCGCAGCAGATTATCTCCCAGGCGCGCAACATCATGACCCAGCTCGAGGACCTCCACAAGAAGGTCACCGACTTCGTCGCGAACAACTGGGAAGGTGACGCCACCGAGGCCTTCACCCAGCTGCAGACCAACTGGAACAACAACGTCACCCAGCTGAACACCACCCTGGAGAGCGCCGGCCAGCTGGTCAGCACCGGCAACGCCGACCTGCAGGCCAAGGACACCGCCCTCGCGGGCCTGTTCTGAGGCCACTCGCACTCTCGAAATGAAAAGCTCGGCCGCGATCAGATCGCGGCCGAGCTTTCGTTGTATCTGAAGATCCCCCGGCTACTGAACCCGAAACCCGTTGGCTGCCAAAGCCTTCACGTCACGGCGCCGGACGACGGACGGAAATTCCGGATCCCAGCCGTCCACTTCGCCGCCGCCGGACATCAGCGACAGCACCGTGATGTAGAAACCCCGGAACCAGAAGCGGACGAGTGTCGAGAACTGCACCCAGCCGCCATCCTGCTGACGGATGATCACCAAGCCGCACAACAACTTTCCGAGGGTGGCATGGAAGAGTCCCTGGAATGCGGTGCGGTGCAGGAACGATACGAGTGGCCAAACCACCAGTACCGCCAGGGCAAGGGTGAGTGCGCTGTGGGGTGCGAAAACGATGATTGCGCCCACGATCCCGAGGTGCAGGATCCAATCGACGAAGAATGCGATCGATCGCCGGAGTTTTCGTGGCGATGGGTAGCGAGGATCGCCGTCCGCTCCGTACTTGGCGGGCATCGGACTGTAGGAATGGTTCGCGTATGTCATATCGAAAAGGGTGTGAAGTCGGGGATATTGTCTTTCAAACGTTCGACGTCGTCGTCCAAGCCGGTGAGAATCAGCGCCCCATCCAGGGCACCACGTTTCTCGCCTACAGTCGCTTTCTGCACTTCACCTCCGATGATCGTGGCAATGATATTGCGTGGATCTGTGAGGACGCGGACCCCGCCCTCTCGGAGGGTCGGGAGGCCGGTCGCTCCGGCGATCGCGCCCTTGACCGCGCCCTTGACTGCACCCTGACCGCCCGCTTCGAAAACGTTGCCCCAGTCGACGCCGTCCCGGCGACCGGTGTAATTCTCGATTCCCTGAATGCCGAACTCGGTAAGGGATGAGATCGAGGCTCCGATGCCAGCACCCGTCGCTGCGCGCTTGAGGATCTTGATCACGAGCTGCCGGATTATCATCCGCACAGTCACCTGCGTCGCGGCCTCGGCCGCGACGACGCCGGGGCTGGCCGCCCCAAGTGTCATCACGGTAGCCACTGCGAGCGCGGCGAGTTCGGCCGCCAGCGCAACTAACGCCGCGATGATCGTCAACTTGGCGTACCGGACGTCCTCCGCGGAGCCCGCGAGGGATTCGCCGAGCTGTCGTGCAAGGTCCTCGATTTCCTTCAACGCGCCCTGGGTGCCGAGGGTTGCCCAGCGTTCGGCGAGCGCGACGTGGACGTCGCCCTCGATGCCAGTGAGCGCGGAGGTCATCGACTGCTCGGCATCGCCGGTGATTTCCTGCAACGTGGTCGCGGTTTCTTTCCACGCGTCCGCCAGACGGTTCATCGCCGTCTCGTCGGCGTCGGGCCAGTCCGCACCGACAACCTTCTCCGCGAGCCATCGGACACTGCCAGGTAGTTCGATTCCCATCAGCGCAGGCCTTCGAACCCGGATGCGTTTGCGGCGTCGGTGGTTTCGTATTCATCGGCAATGTAGCGCAGCGCGGGGCCGAGTACGCCCAGGACCACCGCGGCGCCGCCGAGCGCGTTCTCACCAGCTTCGGCTTTGGCCACATAACCACTGGCGATACTCTGGCCGACCTCGTCGGCGCCCCAGCACTCACCTTCGGCGGCGATCACTGCTTGAAGCTTGGTCAACGCGTCCACGGTGCGCGTGGACAGATCATCGAATTGCGGTGCTACCGAGCGCAAATGGGCGGGGTCGACCCATAGTTCGGCACTCATCGCGAGCCTTGGGGATGCGCATCTCCGGCGGACGGGGATGACAAGAGATCGCGCAGGCTCGGCGCACCGGGCACGAGGTCGGGTAGGTCGGGCATCGACTGTCCCGCATCCAGCACCGGCTGCATGATGCGCAGGGTTTCCTCGCGTGCGGATTCCGCCGCGCGGGCCACCACCTCAGCCACCAGGTGGCCGAGCCGCTCCGGTGTGGTGCGCTGGAAGGTGTGAGGCGCGAAATTTACGCTGAGCACCGCGCCGACCGAGTTGACCTCGACGCTCACCAACCCGTCGGGCGACGAACCGCGAACCTTCATTTGTGCAACGCGAGCTTGCGCCGTGCGGAGATCCTCGGTCTGCCGCGACAAGGTTTCGAGCATCGAATCGATCTGGTACTGCAGTTGGTCGTTGCGATGACGTAGGTCATCTACATCGGTCGGGCCGGTCATGATCCCCCTCCACGATCGAATTGCTGGATCATTGCTAAAACTACTGGACTGTGCGTACCTAGGCCTGTGGCATCCATCCCAGTTGGATGGATTCCTCGCCGCTGCGGGTCATGAGGGTGCCTCGGCCCGGGGGTTGGATGGATGGGCGGGTGGTGCCGAAGAGGACGCCCTCGTCTCGGCTGCAGCTGAGGGTCAGGGCGGTGGAGTTGAGTTCCTTCAGGCGGGCGAGGGTGGCTTCGTACAGGGCTCGGCCGGCGCCGCCGGAGCGGCGGGTGATGATGAGGTGGAAGCCGAGGTCTCGGGCGTGGGCCAGGTGGTCCAGGAGGGCGTGGAGGGGGTTGCCGCTGGAGGTTGCTACGAGGTCGTAGTCGTCGACGATCACGTAGAGCTCGGGGCCTCGCCACCAGGAACGTTCGCGGAGCTGTTGGGGGGTTACGTCTTGGCCGGGCATGCGTTGGCTGACATACGCGGCGAGATCGGCCATGTTCTGAGTGAATTGGGGGGCGGTGGAGCCGTAGCCGGCCAGGTAGCCCTCGGGGACGGTGCCGAGCATGGTGCGGCGGTAGTCGCCCATGATGATGCGGGCCTGGTCGGGGGTGTTGGACTCGCAGATCGACTGGATGAGCGAGCGGAGCAGGGTCGTCTTGCCGCTTTCGGTGTCGCCGATGACGACGAAGTGGGAGGCGGCGTTGAAGTCGACGTAGACGGGGGCCAGTTCGGATTCGTTGATGCCGATCGGGAAGCGCATGCACTTGCCCGAGTTGTGGTCGACGCGGGACTGCCAGTCGCCGGCCAGGCGGAGGAGGTCCTCGCGCGGGAGGCGCTCGGGGAGCATGCGCACGCGCGGAGCCGGACGGCCCGGGGTCTGGTTGGCAATGAGCGAAACCGCGTGTGCCACACCTTGACCCAGCGTATCCGGGTTGGAGTCGCCGTCGATGCGGGGCAGTGCCGTCAGCATGTGAAGTTTGTCGGGGGTCATGCCGCGGCCGGGACGGCCCATGGGGACCAGGCTGGCGAACTTGCGGCCGAGTTCGGAGTCCATGGGGTCGCCGAGGCGCAGTTCGATGCGGGTGCCGATGGGATCGCGCAGGGCCGGGCGGGTTTCCGCCCAGCGGTTCAGCGAGATCACCAGGTGCACACCGTACGAAAGACCTTGTACGGCAAGGTTCATGACCGTTTGGTCGAGGACTTCGAATTCCTGGCGGAAGGTGCCGTAGCCGTCGATCACCAGGAAGGCGTCACCGAAGGGGTCTTCGTGGGCGCCCTGCGCGGCGGGGCTGGACAGCGGGTCCATGGCGCGCAGGCGGCGGAATTCGGCCATGGATTCGATGCCGAGCTGGCGGAAGCGGAGTTCGCGCTGGCGGACGATGGTCACCATTTCCGCGATGGTGCGGCGGACGGTGTCCTCTTCCATCCGGCTGGCGACCGCGCCGACGTGCGGCAGGCCCTGTAGACCGGTCATGGTGCCGCCACCGAAGTCGAGGCAGTAGAACTGCACCTGCTCGGCGGTGTGGGTCAGCGACATCGACATGATCAGCGACCGCAGCGCGGTCGACTTGCCGGACTGCGGGCCGCCGACGATGGCGACGTGACCGCGGGAACCGGACAGGTCCACCATGAGCGGGTCGCGGCGCTGGTCGTAGGGGCGGTCGACGATGCCGAAAGCCGCACGGAGCGTGGCGAGTTGGCTGTAGTCGCCGGTGAGGACCGAACGCGGGTTGAGCTGGTCGAGGGTGGGCGCTTCGGCCAGCGGCGGCAGCCAGATCTCGTGCGCGGGACGGCCCTGACCGCGGACGCGGGAGACCAGCATCTGCAGGTTGGAGATCTGATCGCCCTCGGGCTGCGGTTCGGCCGCGGCGGGCACGGCGGGCAGCGGAACCCGGTCGGCGGCCCGGAAATCCACGTGCACGGCGGTGAAAGGCCGTGCGGTGACATCGATTTCGCCGGACTGGGTGGCGGCGGTGGCGTCGGGGGCGGAACCGCCGCCGACGTACGGGCCGGACACGTAGGCCGCCTGGAAGCGCACGATATCGGCGGAATCCGACTTCAGGTAGCCGCCGCCGGGCGTGCCGGGCAGATTGTAGGCGTCGGGCACACCGAGCACCTGACGGGATTCATTGGCGGAGAACGTCTTCAAACCGATCCGGTAGGACAGGTGACTCTCGAGACCCTTGAGCCGCCCCTCTTCCAGCCGCTGCGAGGCGAGCAGCAGGTGCACGTGCAGCGAGCGGCCGAGGCGGCCGATCATGGTGAACAGTTCGGCGAAATCCGGGTGCTGCGAGAGCAATTCGGAGAACTCGTCGAGCACCACGAACAGCGCGGGCAGCGGATCCAGGTCCGCGCCGGCGGCGCGCGCCTTCTCGTATTCACCGACATTCGCGAAATTGCCCGCGGCGCGCAGGACTTCCTGCCGGCGGTTCATCTCACCGGCGAGGGCGTCGCGCATACGGTCGACGAGGTCGGCCTCTTCCTCGAGGTTGGTGATGATGGCCGCCACGTGCTCGACGCCTTCCAGACCGAGGAAGGTCGCACCACCCTTGAAGTCCACCAGCACGAAGTTCAACTGGTCGGGCGAATGCGTGGCGATGAGCGAAAGCACCAGCGTGCGAAGGAATTCCGATTTACCGGAACCGGTGGCGCCGATGCACAGGCCGTGCGGGCCCATACCGGCCTCGGCGGCCTCCTTGATATCGAGGAAGACCGGCAGCCCGTCCGCGCCGAGACCGAACGGCACCCGCAGGCGCTCCCGGCCGTACCGCGGTTTCCACGCCGACGCCGGATTGAAGTTGCCGATATCGCCGAGCGCCAGCATCTGCGCCCAGCTCGTAATGACCTCGGCCTCTTCGCTGACCGCGCCGCCGGCGCTCTGCGTGGCCGCGCGATAGGGCGCGAGCCGCCGCGCCGCCTGCTCGGCTTCCTTGGCGGTGAGCCGGTCGATGGACGCGAACCGCTCCATGGCCCCGGAGGGGCTGCGGCCAGAGGCCACACCGTCTTCCACCAGCATCTGGATGCCGCGCGAGGCCGCCAGCCGCGGCGCGTACCCGCACAGGTCGATGACGGTGACGCTCTCGAATCCGGTTTCCCGCAGGGGATCCTGCTCGGCTTCCAGCAGTCCGCCGTCCACCACGATCACGATCTGCGCCAGGTTCGGATTCGGCGGCGCGTTGCGCGAGTACCGAACTCGGTTGTGCAGCAGGGGAGCCAGGCCCGCATGCGCCTCACGAATGGACCCGTACACCATGCGCTCGGTGCCGACACCGTCGGTCGATTCCGGATGCTGGGTGTGCGGCAGCCACTTCGCCCACTCCCATTCGCGTGCGGTGTCGGGACCACACACGACGGCGATCAACACCTGATCCGGCGCCTGGAACATGGCCAGCTGCAGCAGCAGCGCCCGCGTCATATCGCGGGCCTGCGCGCGATCACCGGTGAGCTGAACGCTCGCGAAACCCTTCACCGCGATGGCGGTGGGCAGATCCGGCACGGTCGAATGCGTGCGCACGAACCGGCGCAGCGACACCGCCGCGATCGGTTCCAGCTCCTCCACCGGACCGGTCTCCGGCGCGACCAGCCGGGTCGCCAGCCGCTGTGAGCCGAGCCCGATGCGGGCGTGGCAGAAGTCCTTGTCGCCGGGGCGGCGCTCCCACATGCGGGTGGTGCCGGCCAGCATCCAGATCAGGCCGGGCTCGGGATGACTCCATTCGACCGCGGCGCGCTGCTGCCCGGCGGTCGCCTCGACATCCTTGCGGACCTGGTCCAGGTAGCGCAGATAGTCCTTGCGGTCCTCGTTCGCCTCGGACGCCTTCGCACCCTTGCCGCCCTGGCCGGCGTACATGCCGACCATGGACATCACCATCATCATGGGGAACATCAGGCTCATCGGGTTCGAGAACGTGCTCGTCCCCGAGGTGAACATGAGCGCCATCATGCCGACCAGCGCGATCACCATGACGACCGGCATGAGCTTGCTGAACAGATTGGCGGGTACGGCCCGCGGGATCTCCGGGGGCGGCTGCAGGGACACCTCACCGCCCGGGGAGCGTGGAATCTCCCGGCGTGGTCGGCGCTGGAACCGGACAGTGCTCATCGAAGAAGATCCCCCATCGAGTCCTGGACTGCGGCCTCAGTGTACGGACCATGATCTTCATGCCGTACAGTGCGGGCAGCATTTCTGCACATCGCGGCATCGCGAGGGCGGCACATCGCCGATCCGGACACGGATTCGGACCGGGGCGGCAGTGATGCCCCGCCGCTCGCCGCCGCAAAGGGTCGGACCGAAGTTGGGGGCAGCGTGACGCACGCGCGAATGGACCATATCGACGAAGCTCGCGGCATAGTCCGCGCGCCCGATCTCGCGCGAGTGACCATTCTCGCCAAGCACACCCAGGTCGATATGGCGATCCCGTTGGATGTGCCGGTCGCGCTGGTCATTCCGAGCGTCGTGGACATGGTGGCCCAGCACGGCCGCGCCAATGACTTCGACAATGACGGCGAGCGTTTCGAACCGCACGAGTGGGTGCTCGCGCGCATCGGCCAGCCGCCGTTCTCCAATTCGCTGAGCCTCGCCGAACAGGGTGTGCGCGACGGTGAACTGCTCATGCTGGAAAGCGCCGAGCACACCGCGCCGACCCCGCTGTTCGACGACATCATGTACAACGTCGCCATCGCCGACGCCGACCACTTCCGCGGCTGGAACCCGAAGACGGCCCGGCTGACCGGATCCATTCTCGCGGCGCTGACCATGCTGGTCGGCTGCCTCGGCCTGCTGGCCGCCCCCGACGCCGTGCCCGGCTGGGTGAGCGGGCCGGTGGCGTTGATCGTGTCGGTGCTGCTGCTGGTGGCGGGCATGGTGCTCAGCCGGATGTACGGCGATACCGCGAGCGCGCTCGTGGTGAGTGCATGCGCGCTGCCGCCGGCCTTCGCGGCGGGCATGCTGCTGGTGCCCGATCACTACGGCTGGGCGAACCTGCTGCTCGGTTTCGCGCTCGCGGGTGCGACGGCGATTCTGGCGTGGCGCATGTGCGGCGTCGGGTTGGGGCTGTTCATCGGCGCCACCACCCTCGCCGTGTACGCGGTGCCGGTGGCGCTGGTCGGCCTGCTCACCGATCTGCCCACGCGCGCCATCGGGGCGGGCGCCGCCGCGCTCGGCCTGGCCGGATTGTCTTTGGCGCCACGGCTTTCCATGCTGCTGGCCAAGCTGCCGCTGCCGCCGGTCCCCGCGCCCGGCACCCCCATCGACCCGACCGAGGACGATCCGGACGACCACCGCGCGCTGCCGACCATGGAGGTGCTGCGCCTCAAGGCCGAGCGCGCCCGCAAGTACCTGGCCGGTCTGGTGTCGGCCACCACCGTGGTGATCGCGGCGGGTGCGCTGGCCGCGGTCGACTCCGCCGACGGTGACATCTACTGGCCGGGCCTGTCGCTGGCGCTGGTGTGCGCGGCCGTGCTCATGTTCCGCAGCCGCACCTACGCGGGCGCGGAACAGGCGGTGGTGCTGATCGCGGGCGGCGCGAGCATCCTGCTCATCCTGCTCGGCGGTGCGGCGTTCACCCTCGACCAGCCGCTCGTGGTTTTCGGTGTGGCCCTGGTGATACTGATCGTGGCGCTCATCCTCGGCATCATCGTGCCGGGCCACGCGGCGACCCCGCCCATGCGGCGCGCGGTCGAGCTGCTGGAGTACGCGTTCGTGGCCGCCGTTGTGCCGCTGGTGTTCTGGGTCACCGACCTCTACTCGCTCGTGCGCGGGCTGTGACGCGGTCGTCCTGATGGCACTGCACTCCAGCGATACCCGCAAGACCGTTCCGGCACTGCGGCGCACGGGTTTCCGTGCGACGGCAGCCGCCGCGGTGCTGGCCCTGTCGGTGTGTTCGGGCCTGGGCACGGCGCACGCCGACCGCCCGGATCCCATCGATATGGGCCTGCTCCCCTCCGGCAATCCGGCCGCACCGCCCAGCGAGACCGAACATCCGGCCAACTCACCGTGTTACGACACCAAGACCGGCGGGGACGGGCCGACCGTGCCGACCGCGCAGCGCTCCCTCGACCTGGATCAGGCGTGGCAATTCTCCAAGGGCGCAGGGCAATTGGTGGCCGTGATCGACACCGGCGTCGCGAACCATCCGCGCCTGCCCGGCCTCATCGCCGACGGTGATTACGTGGCCGCCGGCGGCGACGGCACCGAGGACTGCGATGCGCACGGCACCCTGGTGGCCGGGATTATCGCGGCGTCCCAGGTTGCGGGACAAGGCTTTTCGGGTGTGGCGCCGGAGGCGCGCATCCTCACCATCCGCCAGACCAGCGCGCTGTATCAGCTCAAGGGCGCGAGCCAGAACAAGGGCCCCGACGATATGGCCGAGGGGTACGGCAAGGTGTCCGCGCTCGCCTCCGCCGTGCGCCGGGCCGCCGACGCGGGCGCGAGCGTCATCAATATCTCACTCGTCGCGTGCAGCACCGGCAAACCCTCCAGCACCGAGATGGCGTCGCTGGGCGCGGCCGTCAAGTACGCGGCGGAGGAGAAGAACGCGGTCATCGTCACCTCGGCCGGCAATAGCGACCACTGTTCGGCGGGCAACCCCGATATCAATCCGCTGAAGCCGGATCAGGATCTCTGGAGCAATATTTCGACGTATGTGGCCCCCGCCTGGTGGGACGACTACGTGCTGTCCGTCGGTTCCGTGGACAAGTTCGGCCGGCCGTCGGACTTCACCGTTCCCGGACCGTGGGTGGGTGTCGCGGCTCCGGGCGAGAACATCGTGTCGCTGGATCCGCGCAGCACCGGGCTCACCACCCAGGTGCTGAAGCAGAACCAGTGGGCCGATCACAAGGGCACGAGTTTCGCCGCGCCCTACGTCGCCGGGGTCGCGGCCCTGGTGCGCGCCCGCTTTCCGCAGCTGAGCGCACGCGAGGTGATCAAGCGCATCGAGGCCACCGCGCACGCACCCGGCGAAGGGTGGAACCCGTACATCGGTTACGGCACCGTGGACCCGGTGGCCGCGCTCACCGCCGAGGTGACCACCGATCTCCCGCCCAAGCGGGCCGTCACCGGCAAGAACGTGGATCTGACCTTCCCCGCGCCGCCTCCGGCACCCGATCACACCGCCCGCAATGTGGCGTTGATCGGCACCGCCGCCATCGTGATCCTGCTGGGTCTGGCGTGGGCCGCGTCGTTCCCGCTGCGCCGCAAGTTCGGACTGGGCGAGGACGACGCCTGATCGGCTTTCCCTGCGACTGAAGAGAATTCGGCCCGGCCTACCGCAGGCGGGGCCGAATTCTCTTCTCAGTTGTCGGTTTTGATGGGCTCGTCGGCGGGGTTCGGGTCCGGGGCCACGCCGTCGTGAGCGACCTTGGCGGCCTCCCGGCTCAGCACCGGCCCGTCGGGCAGCAGGCCCACGATGGCCCACGGCGCGGGCTCCGGCGTCACCGAATCCGGGTCCATGCCAAGGGCTTTGGCGGATTCCAGGTTCTTGATGCCGTAGCGGACGCCGTAGTCGGAGAGGAAGTAGAGGCTGTCGCGGCGGGTGCTGTCGACGGCCATGCCGGTGGACTGGAAGTACGCGCCCGCGCCCGGCTTGATGTAGAACGAATCGACCTCGGGGCCATTGCCGTCCGCCTGGGCCAGCGCGACCAGTTTCGCCTTGTCCGGGATCGGGATGGCATGGCCGGTGAGCAGGGTCAGCTCGGCGTGCTTGGTGCCCTCGGAGGTGTCGGAGGTATTGATGGGCTTCCAGGAGAAGCAGTCGACCGGTTGGTCTTTGCTGTCGACAATGGCCGGCGCTTTCACCGGATAGGTGCCGATCTGCAGGGCCGAGGAGACCGGCGCGCGGGTGCGATCCGCCTGCGAGATCGTGGTGTCGGCCGCCGTCGAGGGGTACTGGTTGCGGATGATCTCCGCGGTCAGTTCCGACACCGGCTGCAGGCCGTCGCCCAGCACCACATAGGCGCTGCCGTCGGTGCGCACCTCCACGACATCACCGATGCGATGGTCGCCGAGCGAGTAACCGCTCGGCGCCGCACCGGCATTCGCGATCTCCGGCACCTTGATCGCGGGCGCCTCCGGGATCGCGTTGAGCAGACCCTTGCTCATCGGGCGCGCGGTGAGGTCGCGGATACCGAGAGCGTCGGCCACGGCGCGCACATTCGTATCGACCTCGGCGCGCTGATTGTCGTAGACCAGATAGGTGCGATTGCCGCGCACATTGTCCTCGCCCTGCACCAGCAGCGCCTTGCCGGACGGGAGTGCGGACGCCTTCTCCCCCAGGCTCAGGTCACCGGCGAGCACCGAGGTCTTCAGGCTGCGGCTGCCGTCATTGGCCATGACATCACAGACGGCCCAGGTGCGGCCCTTGCCACTGGAGTCGTAATTCAGCGAGGTGGGCGCGCCCGGGATGCCGATGAGCTGGCCGCGCGGCTTCTTCGACAGCTCGGATTCCTTCACGGTGGCGGGCTTGGCGGATTCGCCGATCGCCAGCCGCGCGGACGCCAGATTCAGCGTCGGGTACACCACGCCGTCGATCTGCACGTAGACCGCGCCGGTGTTCTTGCCGATCAGAATCTTGTTGCTGCCGATCTTGTCCTGCGGACGCAGCAGCGCGAGCACGCCGCAACCGGCCAGCACGATGATCGCCAGGATCAATCCGACGCTGAAGGCGCGCGTCTGGGACCGCATCGGGTCGTGCAGCATCCGCACGTCCCGGCGAACCAGAGCGTGCTCCATGCGGCGCACCAGGAAGCGGTAACCGCTCACCTGCCAGCGCGTGGTGGGTTTTGAAGGCATCCCGAAAACTCCCCCGACCAGTCAACGCGTTCGCGGAACACAGTACAGTTCGTTCCGATCTTCATTCGCACTCGGCCTCGCCCTTCTTCCGCGTGTAGACGGGGTAGCGGGGCCGGAACCGGTAGTTGGGGGACGACGATGACCGATACCGGCGGGCCGCGCCCGTTGCTCGGCCGCATATCGCTGACGAACCTGTTGATCGCGCAGGTGATCGCGGTGCTCGTCGTGATCGCGGTGCTGCTCGGCGGGCTGCCGTTCCTCGCCGCGCTGGGGGCCGGGATCGTGGCCGGGCTGATCGTGCTGATTCCGCTGGGCAAGCGCACGCTGGCCGATTGGGTCGCCACCCGCTGGCGGTTCCGCGCCCGGCAGGTGCGCGAGGTGCCGGATGTCATCGATTTCCGTGCCGGGGACGGGCGTTCGCTCGGGCTGTACCGGGACGGCACCCGGGTGGTCGCGGTGGTCGAGGTGCTGCCGCCGAAGGGCGGGCTGACCCGGCTGGGCCGGTCGGCCGTGCAGGCGTCGCATCTGCTGCCGCTGCCGGAATTGGCGAAACGCTTGAGCCAGCACGACATTCTGCTGGCGGGCATCGACATCGTGTCGCACGGATATCGCAGCCGGTCGGGAACACCGGCGGGCGCCATCTACGAGACGCTGCTGGGGCCGCTGCCGGCGACCGCGCATCGCACGGTGTGGCTGGCCATCGCCTTCGATCCGGAGCTCTGCCCGGAGGCCGCCGAGCGGCGCGGCGGCGGGCTGGAGGGTGCGTGCCGGTCGGTCACCATCGCGACCCAGCGCATCGTGCGCACGCTCGAGGATGCCGCGTGTGCGGCCCGCGTGCTCACCGCGCCGGAGATCAAGCAGGCTGCGCTGCAGGTCACGGCCGGTACCGACCCGGGTGAGCTGACCCAGTCGTGGCGCTTCACCGAGCTCGGCAACAGCGTGAACATCGGTGCGGCCGTGGATCCCGCACAACTCGACTCGGAGGTGCTCGCACAGCTGTGGGTGCCCGCCTCGCGCGGCACCACGGTGGCGGTGCGGCTGCGGCCGGGACGCTCCGCCGAGACCGTGCGGGTCGGCGCGGCCTGGCGGTTGACCGCGCGGGAGCTGCCCGAGAAACGGGTGCACAAGAACATGATCTCCATGAACGGACGGCATCGGGAGAGCCTGCTCGCGCATCTGCCGCTGGCGGTGCCGGGGCTCGACGACACCGTGCCGGTGGCCGAGCACGAGATCGAGGCCATCGACGAGCTACAGCTGCCGGTGGCGGGCTGCGGGCAGCTGCTCGGCTCCGACGACGGCGGCAACGGCGTGGCGATTCGCCTTGTCGGCCAGGGTATTTCGAGCGTGTACGTGGCCGGTGAACTGTATCTGGCGCAGCAGCTGGTATTCCGGGCGCTGGCGGTGGGCGAGCGGGTGCTGATCCGCACCGATCGGCCGCACGCATGGGAGAACCTGGTGACCACGATCGGGAATCCGGAGCGGTTGACCATCGCGGTCGAAACCCACCAGTCCGACGCGGATTTCACGGCCGCGGTGGTGGACGGGGTGCTCGCGCCCGCCCCGCACGCGGGTGTCACGACCATCTATGTGACCGGTGATCCGATGGGCTGGCCGGGGACCCGGCCGGATCTGTCCATTCATCAGCCGGGGGCGGCGGGGAATCGAATCCTGCTGCGTACCGGGACAACCCAGGTGAATCTGAATCTGGTGTCGATTCCGCGGGAGGCCACCTACATCGGGCAGCCGCGACAGGCGCGGGCGTACGCCAACCAGTAATCAGCCCGGATACGGGTCGGAGAGCCGCGCGGCTTTCAAAGTGCGTGCCCACCAGGCGAGTTGATGCAGCAGGCGGGCGGCGGCGTCGATGGCGGCGCCGTCCTGGGTCTGCCCGGCCCTGTCGAATTTGCGTTTGGCCTCATGGAAACTGACGGTCTCGCGCACCGACACCATGTGGATCTCGGCGACCACCTGCCGCAGCTGCTCGACCGCGCGCAGGCCGCCGGACAGGCCGCCGTAACTCACGAAACCGATGGGCTTGGCCCGCCATTCGCGTTTCGCGCTGTCCAGGGCGGTCTTCAGCGGGGCCGGGTAGCCGTGGTTGTACTCCGAGGTGACGGCCACGAAAGCGTCTGCGGCCGCGATTCTTTCGCGATAGGCCGTCACCTCCGGCGTCTCGCTCAGATCCGCGGGGAGCGGCGTCTCGGCGAGGTCGATCACCCCCACCTCGAAATGCGGATCCTCCCGCGCTTCGCGCAGGAACCAGTCCGCGACCACCGGAGCGAACCGCCCCGGGCGCGTACTGGCCACGATCACCTCGAGCCGTAGCGGTTCACCCATGGCCGCGAGCCTAATCGGGCAGCGCCACAGAACTGCGCATTCCCGGCGGCGCAAGAGTCGCAGCGACCCCCGCGATGTTCTTCTGACCTGCACGAATTCCGATCAGAGCCAGACGATGTCGTCCGGCTACTCGGTTCGGCCGCCGGCAGCGGCGTAAGCGGCCAGCCCCTGCGCGGGAGCGATGCGGGCGGCGAAATCCAGAATGTGCCGGGCCCGCTCGTGATGCGCCACCAGATGCCGCACGTCGGTGAGGCGATACTGCCCGGTCACCACCGGCGTGGGTCCGCCCACTGCCTTCGCCATCGTGGAGGCCACCTCCCACAGCGTCACCGGCCGCCCGGAACCGATATTCAACGGCACGAACCCGGCCACCGGATGGGCCACCGCCGCGACCGTCGCCGCCGCCACATCCCGCACATGCACGAAATCCCTTACCTGCCCGCCGTCTTCGAACACTCGCGGCGCGCGTTCGGCCCGCAGGTCGGCTCGAAACCGTGCGACGATACCGGATTCCGCCGAGCGCAGTAGACGCCCGGAGTCGGCGGCTTCGCCGTAAACGTGGTGGTAGCGCAGCACGGTCGCCGCGGATCCGGTGCTCGCGGCCCAGGCCAGCGCATAGTGCTCCTGCGCCACTTTGCTTGCCGCATAAGCGCTTCGAGGCCGCAGGGGTGCGTCTTCGCGCATCGGCTCCCAGGTCAGCACCTCTCCGGTCCGGGGCGCGCGGTGATCGAACAGACCGCGATCCAGGTCCGTACGCCGCCGCACCCCGGGAAAGAACGGCCCACTGCGCACACCCCGGTACCGCCCCTCCCCGTACACCGCGACCGATGACGCCATGACCAGCCGCCGCACCCCCGCCTGCTCCATGGCCGCCAGCAAGGCCGCCGTGCCCGCATCATTGTGCGCCGCATACCAAGCGGCCCAACGCATTCCGGTCAGACCGGGCTGCGCTCCGATGCCCGACGCCCGCTCCCCCGCCGACCCGCGCACGCAGGGTCCGGCACCGTGGCCCTGACTCGGCGTCTCACCGTGATCCACCCCGGCTCGGCCCTGGTCGTCGATGCCGTGCGGTTGCCCCTGGCCGTCACCGATTCGACTCGGATCAGGCTGCCGCCCAGCGCGTTCGATCGGCCCCGACCCGTCGGTCGAATGCTGCTCGACCCCCCTGTCGTGTACAGCGCGCGAGACCCGCGCCAGCGGATCGGAAGCACCCGCGGGCCGCTCGTCCATCGCCTCGGGATCGAGGTCGGGCAACGGCACGGCGGCCGCCAGATGGCACACCACATCGACCCCGTGCAGCAGCGGCTCGAGCGCCTCGGGATCCCGGATGTCGACCAGCGAAACCCCTTCGGGCAGTACCGGATCGAACCCGTGCACGGCACCGAGAAGAGCGTCCGCCGCAACCACCTCGTGCCCCGCCGCGACCAGCGCCCGATGCACATGAGAGCCGACGAACCCCGCGGCACCGGTCAGCAACACCCGCATACCGTCGGCCCGAGGACCACTCGCGCTCATCCCTCCAGCCTAGCCGCGCCTCCGGACCCCCCGTCACCGCTGCCCACAGAATGCCAACGGCCGGGGTGCTCAGCACCCCGGCCGTGCGACAGCTATACCGGAAACAACTCCCGCCCCGGGATATTCGAGGCACAACCGCGAATCAGAGCGATTCCATGGCCCACCCGCGAGCCCCGGGACTCCGGCGGGCCGAGCCCTGCTCGCCCGGAGGTTCCCGAGGCGTTCCTGGGGGTCGGGGGCGAAGCCCCTGGGAGCCCTCCGAGAGTGGGTTACGGCAGCTCGAACGGCAGCTGGACGCCGGTGGCCGCGTGGACGCGGCAGTGGTCGCAGGTGTCGTCGCCTTCGACGGCGGCCACGGCATTGCGGACGAGGGCCTTGAAGGGGACGAGGTTGCGCTCGAATTCGGCGAAGACGTCGGCGGCGCTGACGCCCGCACCGGATTCCAGGCCGGCGTCCAGGTCGGTGACGAGGGCGATTGCGGCGTAGCACATTTCGAGTTCGCGG
The DNA here is from genome assembly GCF_013744875.1 of Nocardia huaxiensis. NCBI lineage: Bacteria > Bacillati > Actinomycetota > Actinomycetes > Mycobacteriales > Nocardiaceae > Nocardia > Nocardia huaxiensis. The sequence goes on along the minus strand of NZ_CP059399.1, from coordinate 1,390,223 downwards.
GCGAGGACCGCTTCGGGGTGGCCGGTCATATTGACCAGCTCCCAGCCCTGCCCGGCGAACCAGCGGGATTCGGCGCGGGTGGAGAAGCGCGGGCCCTGCACGACCACCATGGTGCCGTGGTCCTCGAGGGTGAGCTCCGGGACCGCCGAGCCCGCGGCCGCGGCGCGCAGGTCGGCGCAGTACGGGTCGGCGAAGGAGACGTGCACGCCGCCGGTGTCGAAGAAGGTCTGGTCGCGGC